>NZ_JCAFTP010000003.1:0-768533 GCF_059370395.1 Stenotrophomonas sp. YJH_SMC_101-4
GCGCTGTGGAACCACCCGATCCCATCCCGAACTCGGAAGTGAAACGCAGCTGCGCCGATGGTAGTGTGGCTCAAGCCATGCGAGAGTAGGTCATCGCCAGGGTTTACACCCAAAACCCCGCTGCTTGCGCAGCGGGGTTTTTCTTTGAGCGCAGGAAATACCGGGTAACCACGGCCACTGGCCGGCAGACGCGTTGATGGAACCGCCGCGAGCGGCGGCGCCAACCAAGGTTGGCGACTACCGATGGCAGAGGGATCAGCGGTAGATCCACGCCATGCGTGGATGCTCTCCGCGAGGAACCCAGGCGCCAACCAAGGTTGCCAACTAACCCACAGCAGGCCCGCGCCGCAATCGTTTGCCGAATAGGTCCACGCCGCGCGTGGATGCTCTCCGCGAGAAACCACGGCGCCAACCAGTGCGGGCCGCTACCGGCGTGACCCATCACGCACAACACGCAAAAAAACGGCGCCCCGCGGGCGCCGTCTTCATCGGGATCACCTGAAAAACGGGATCAGGCGACCAGAGCCTCCTCATGTGCTTCCTGCTGGCGGAACACCGAGACCGCCTCAGTCAGCGTCCCCGCCTGCGACTGCAGCTCACGTGCGGCAGCGGTGGCTTCTTCCACCAGCGCCGCGTTCTGCTGCGTGGCCTGATCCATCTGCACCACGGTCTGGTTGATCTGCTCGATACCGATCGACTGCTCCTGCGACGCTGCGGAAATCTCGCGCATCAGGTGGCTGACATCCTCCACGCCGCCCACAATGCCCTGCATGCGTTGGCCGGCGTCGGCCACCAGCTGGGCACCTTCGCCCACCTGCCGGCCTGCTTCGTCGATCAGCTTCTTGATCTCCTGTGCGGCCGCCGCCGAACGCTGTGCCAGCACGCGCACCTCGCTGGCCACCACGGCAAAGCCTCGGCCCTGCTCGCCGGCGCGTGCCGCCTCCACCGCTGCGTTCAACGCCAGGATATTGGTCTGGAAGGCAATGCCGTCGATGACGCCGGTGATGTCGCCGATCCGCTTCGAGGCACCTTCGATGGCCTGCATGGTATCCACCACCCGCTGCATGGCCGTGTTGCCGTCACTGGCAGCGCTCTGCGTGGAGGCGGCCAACGCACTGGCCTCACGCGCATGGGCGGCGTTCTGGCGCACGGTGGCGGTGAGTTCCTCCATCGATGCTGCAGTCTCCTGCAGGTGCGCGGCCTGGCGCTCACTGCGCTCGGACAATGCGCCGTTGCCGGCGGCAATCTCGCTGGCGGCGGTACTGATCGACGCCGCACATTCCTGGATGCGACCGACCATGCGTGCCAACTGCCCGGCCGTGGCATTGGCATCGCGCTGGATCGCAGCGAAAGCGCCGTGATACTCGCCGTGCATGCGCCGATCCAGATCACCGTTGGCCAATGCCGAGAGCATCTGCCGCACTTCGTTGACGGTGCTGCCGAGCGTATCGAGCAGCTGGTTGATGCCACCGGTCAGGCCATCGAGGAAGCTGGCACCTTCAGTGGCCTGCAGGCGCTGGTCGAGGTCACCGGCCGCTGCCGCTGCAACGATGCCGGCCACGGCGTTCTCCAGCGCGAGCTCATGGGTGCGGTCATGCCACTCCACGGCGAAGCCCAGGCGCATGCCCTGCGCGTCGAACACCGGGGTGACCACCTGGGCGAAGTGCACCGGTCCGATCTGCACCTTGCCGTTGTGCGTGACCTGCAGGCCGTTGAGGATGGCGCGGATACGCTCCGGGTTGGCATGGAAACGATGGATGCTGCTGCCGACCAGGCGTTCGGCATCGAAATCGGGGAAGGCCTGTCGCAGCGTCGCCTGCTGGTTGCGCAGCAGGGCTACCACCGAGCGGTTCACATAGCGGATCACGTGGTCGTTGTCAGCGATCATCATCGCGGTCCGCGAGGCATCCAGCGCCTGGCGGATCTGCGCGTTCTCGGCATGGGCCGCCGCCTCGCGTCCACGCTGTGCCTGCACGTGGCGTGCGGTGTCGGCCAGGGCGTGGGCGAGTGAACCCGGTGCATAGGCGCTGGTGTCGGCATGTGCACCAAGATCGGCACCGGTGGCGATGTCACGTGCCAGCGCGGCAAGCCGATGCGGGCCATGGCCAAGGGCCTCGGTCTGCTGCCGAAGGCGCAGTGCGACCTGGCCGAGGAACAAGGTCAGGCCCGCGAACATGCCGGCCTGCAGCAGCGTTGGCCACGCGGCAGCGCCCGCCTGCAGCGGTGCCAGCAGCGCGAGCGTGCCGACGCCACCGGCCAGCCACACCGGAAGGCGATCGCGGTGGCCCAGCAGCACGCCCAGCAGGAGGGCAATCGGCAACGCCGGTGACAGGCCGGCGATCGCGCACAACACGGCCAGCTGCAGCGACAACAGCAATGCCAAGCCGTTGCGGGCGACGGCCCGGCCCGCCTGCGGTCCGCCGAACCACGCGGCTGGCAGCACGGCGACGGCCACCAACGCGGCGGCCTGCAGCTGCGGACCACGCAGGGCCAGCACCAGGCCAGCCAGGGCCAGGACCGCGCTGCCGATCAGCAGGCGGCGGTCAGCGCGGCGGGCGAGCTGCTGCAGATGCGGCAGTCGGGCGGTATCGGGGGGACGGGAGGATGCAACGGACATCGGCGACTCCTGGATCAGCAAACGACAACGGCCACGCCGCGGCGCACGCAGGAGTGCGTGACCAGGGCGCGAGCCGGGAATTCGGGGAATGCGACGCGATCAGCGACGCGGAGACGGGACACCGTGACCACATCCTGTGGGTGGCGGTGCAATGGAGCGGGCATGCGGACTTCCTTGCAGAACCAGACACACGCCGCAGGCCCGACCGGACCTGCGTGCTGCGGACGCAAGGGCCCGCAACTGATGTATCGGCCGCAGACGCGCAGAGTGAAGCGCGCCGGTGCCTGCGCTCAGCCGCCGTTGTCGTTGTTGAAGAAGTGCAGGATCACATCTGCGATCTGTTCCGGATCTTCCATGTGCAGGTGATGGTTGCCGGCAAACACCGCCAGACGGCCATTGCGCAGGTGCTGCAGGCGATCACTGCGCATCGGCTCGGGATAGTAGGACTGTGCCGGCGTGGCGTAGATCACCTGCGTCGGGCAGGCAATGGCCTGCAGCAGGTTGTCGATCTGGCCTTCGCTGAGGCGGATCGCAGTGGGCAGCATCAGGCGCGGGTCGCTGCACCAGCGGTAGCCGCCTTCGACAGGCTCCACGCCGCGCTCGACCAGCAGCCGTGCACAGCGTTCGCTGAGCTGGTTGGTCATCATCCGCGCGCGGATCGGCGCGGCGAGGTCGGGAAACACGCGCAACTGCTTTCGCGCCAGCCCACGCGTGGCATTCACATGCTCGCGCAGGCGGTTGGCGGTTTCTTCCTCGGGACCACGCAGGCCGCCGAGTGCTTCGATCGCCACCAGCCGTTCGACCCTATCACTGACCGAGGCGGTGAGGCTGGCGATGCCGGCGCCCATCGAATGGCCGAGCAGGTTGAAGCGGTCCCAGCCCAGTGCATCGGCGACATCGAGTACGTGGCAGATCGCGGCGGCCGTGGTGTAGCTGGCACCCGCCGGCAGATGCGCGCTGTGGCCGTGACCGGGCAGGTCGATCGCTACCAATTGCAGCGACGACAGATGCGGCGCCAGCGGCACGAAGCTGGCCGCGTTGTCGAGCCAGCCATGCAGGGCCAACACGCGCGGGCCGTCGCCGTGGTTGCGCAGGCCGGCGACGCGCGCGCCACCGACCTCCAGTTCAAACGGCTGCAGACTCATGCCAGCGAGGCCACGGCCAACCGCGCCAGGGCGCGAGCGTGTTCCGGATCGGCGTTGAGGCACGGGATGTAGCGCATCGTCGCGCCGCGCTCGGCCAGCGTCTCGGTGAACCCCAGCGCCACTTCCTCCAGCGTTTCAAGGCAATCGGTGGCAAAGCCCGGGCAGACAACGTCGATCTGCTTCACGCCGGATTCGGCCAGCGCCCACAGGCTGGGTTCGGCATAGGGCTGCAGCCAGCGCTCGCGGCCAAACCGCGACTGGTAACCCATCTGCCACTCGTCCCTGCCCAGTTCCAACGCCTTGGCGATGGCCTGCGCACTGGCCTCGCAGCGCTGCGGATACGGATCGCCTGCATCGGCCAGGCGCTGCGGGATGCCGTGGAAGGAGAACATCAGCTTCTGGCCGCGACCGTGCTGTTCCCAGTAGCGGCGGATCGAGCCGGCCACGGCCTCGACCCAGCCCGGATCGACCGAGTAGTCGCGCACCAGGCTGACGGTTACGCCCGGGTTGCGGCGCTGCCACGCATCGACGCGGTCTTCGACCGAGGCGGTGGTGGTGGTGGAGTACTGCGGGTACAACGGCAGCACCACGATGCGACGCGCGCCTTCGGCGGCGAGGCGGTCGAGCTCGCTGGCCAGGGCGGGTTCGCCATAGCGCATCGCATGGCGAACCTTCAGGGTCGGCAGCAGGGCCTGCATCGCCTGCGCCAGCTGCCGGGTGTGCACCATCAACGGTGAGCCGTCGGGCAGCCAGACCTGGGCGTACTTGGCCGCCGAACGGCCGCTGCGCAGCGGCAGGATCAACCCGCGCAGCAGCGGCTGCCACAGCAGTGCCGGGATCGAGACCACGCGGGGGTCGGACAGGAATTCAGCCAGGTAACGGCGTACGGCGGGGGCCGTCGGCGTCTCGGGCGTGCCTAGGTTGACCGCCAGCACGGCGGTATCGGGTGCGTCGAGCATGGGCGGTATTGTCGCCGATCCGGCGCCGTGCCGGGATGCAGGGTTCGGATTGCAGGGATAGCGCGCGTCAATGTGAGCAGGGAACGCTCATTGGAGATTCATGACAACACTACTAATTTCAGTCACTTGCTATATCTTCCTATGGACTGACTTCTGGAGCCTGCCATGCGTCGCCCGATCCAAGCCCTGCTGATCGCCGCCAGCCTGCTGTCCAGCCAGGCCATGGCCGGACCGCAGGAAGACCAGCGTGCCCGCAATGCCGTGCGCGTGCTGGCTGAAATCCAGGAAATCCCTGAACAGGGCATTCCGGACAAATTGCTCGACGAAGGCCGCGCGGTCATCGTCATTCCCGACACGATCAAGGCCGGTCTGGTCATTGGCGGTCGCCGTGGCCACGGCCTGATGTCGGTGCGCATGCCCAATGGCGCCTGGTCCAATCCGGTGTTCGTGAAGCTCACTGGCGGCAGCATCGGCTTCCAGGCCGGTGTGCAGTCCTCCGATGTGGTGCTGGTGTTCCGCAACGACCGCAGCCTGGACAATCTGGTCAACGGCAAGTTCACGCTGGGCGCCGATGCCGGTGTCGCCGCCGGCCCGGTCGGCCGCAATGCCGCCGCTGCCACCGACGGCCAGCTGAAGGCCGAGATCTGGTCCTGGTCGCGCGCACGCGGCCTGTTCGCCGGTGTCGCGCTGGATGGTGCGGTGCTGCAGATCGATGATGCCGCCAATCTGGATGCATACGGCAGCAACACCACACCGCGCATGATCTTCGAAGGCCGCGCCGCCGGTTCGCCGTCGATGGATGTGGTCGCCTTCCGCGATCGCCTGGAAGAGGCCACCTACGCCGCGCGCAACAACCGCAGCGGCAACGGCGGCAGCGCCCCGCGTCCGGCAGCGGCCCCGGCGGTTGCTCCCGCGCCTGTTCAGGCAGCGCCGGCCGCCCCAGCCGAGGCCACCACCGCGCCGCTGCAGAACGTGCCGCAGAACCCGCCGCCGCAGCAGCAGGGTTTCCAGCCGGTCAACGACGGCGAAATCCGCACGGAAACGCTGGGCGGAAACTGACTTTCGTCACGCGCGCCGGCTAACACCCGGTGCGCTATGCTCGACAGCCTGATCACTAACGTAACGAGCGTCTTTATGGGCAGTTTCAGCATCTGGCATTGGTTGGTCGTGCTGGCCATCGTCCTGCTGGTGTTCGGCACCAAGCGCCTGACCAGCGGCGCCAAGGATCTCGGTTCGGCGGTCAAGGAATTCAAGAAGGGCATGCGCGACGAAGACAAGCCGAACGCGCAGCTGGGCGATGAGTCGCGCAGCCAGGACGCCTCGCGCACTGCGCAGGACGAGCACGACCGTAACGCTCGCTGATCCGGAGCGGTTGCGGTGTTCGATATCGGCTTCAGCGAACTGCTGGTGATTGCAGTGGTCGCCCTGGTGGTGCTCGGTCCCGAGCGCCTGCCCAAGGCGGCCCGCTTCGCCGGCCTGTGGGTGCGTCGTGCCCGCAATCAGTGGGATTCGGTGAAACAGGAACTGGAGCGCGAACTGCAGGCCGAGGACATCAAGCGGCAGATGCAGGACGTGCGCCAGGGCATGCAGGACACCGAGAACCAGCTGCGCGCCAGCGGTGAAGCGATCCGTCGCGAAGCGCAGGAGGCCCAGCAGCAGGGCGATACGCTGGCGCAGGAGGTTCGCGCACCGGCGCCTGCGGATCTGCCGCCGCATATGAGCGCTGCGCCCGATGCCGATGCGCCGGCACAGGAGAGCGTTGCTCCCGAGCCGACGCCGGCGACACCCCCTGAAGCCGGTGCGCCGCCGCCGCAGAGCACGGAGCGCCAGCCATGAGTGAACAGGATTTCGGCGAAAGCTCGCTGGTCGAACATCTGGTGGAACTGCGCGGCCGCCTGGTGCGCGCATTGCTGGGCCTGGGCGTGGTGCTGCTGGCCCTGCTGCCGTTTACCCAGAAGCTGTACAACGCGCTGGCCGAACCGCTGGTGTCGCAGCTGCCGAACGGGCAGACGATGATCGCCACCAACCCGGCCGGTGCCTTCTTCGCACCGTTGAAGCTGACCTTCTTCGTGGCCCTGTTCGTGGCGGTGCCTTGGCTGCTGTACCAGCTGTGGGCGTTCGTTGCCCCGGGCCTGTATGCGCGTGAGAAGCGCCTGGCGGTGCCGTTGCTGGTGTCGTCGGTACTGCTGTTCTACACCGGCTGCGCCTTCGCCTACTTCCTGGTGCTGCCGGCGGTGTTCCATTTTCTGACCACCTTCAGCCCGGACGTGATTGCGATCACTCCGGATGCGAATGCCTACCTGGATTTCGTGCTGGCGATCTTCTTCGCTTTCGGCGGCAGTTTCGAACTGCCGGTGGCGATGGTGATCCTGGTGCTGCTCGGCTGGGTGACGCCGCAGCAGTTCAAGGAAGGCCGCGGTTACGCGATCGTTGGCATCTTCGTGGTGGCGGCGGTGCTGACCCCGCCGGACGTGGTGTCGCAGCTGATGCTGGCGATCCCGATGTGCCTGCTGTACGAGCTGGGCATCCACGCCGCACGCTGGCTGGTGCCGTCGTCGGTAGTGAAGAAACCCGCCGCCTGATGCGGTAGCGCCGGGCCATGCCCGGCGTGCCGGGTTCGATGTGATGCCACCGCCGGGCATGGCCCGGCGCTACCGGTGGGGCCGGTCAGGCGTGGAACACGTCGCTCGAGGTCGGCGTGGTCGGAATCGGCGGCGCCGCGCGGCTGCCGCGGTGCACGAACATCTGCTTCCACGCGGCGTAGACCGCGCCGACATACAGCGGCATCAGCACCGTGGTCAGCACCAGCTGGGCGATGAAGGCCGCGGCCAGCGGGCCACCGATCAGCATCGCGATCTGGATCACGATCACGAACAGGATGTACATGCAGAACGCGGCGATCAGGCCGAGTGCGGCGAACACGAACATCGCGCCGATGTTCTCGATGCAGCCCTGCAGGCTCAGGCGCAGCGCATGCATGCCGCTCTGCTTGTCGAACACGACCAGCGCCGGCTGGGTGAACATCGCCAGCGACAGCGCCACCGCGCTCAGGAACACCAGCAGCATCCACAGCGCGATGCGCTTGGCCGGCAGGTTGGCGACCAGCGCCGCTGCATCGTCCGGCTTGATCTGCTGGCCACTGCGGCTGATCTCTTCCATCTTGGTCATGACCTCGCTGAAGGCGGTGAAGCCCTCGCGGCCGATCATCAGGAACAGCAGCGCGCCCAGCAGCAGCACCGCCAGCACCTGGATCGCCAGCGGCACCAGCAGGTGGCTGACGCGGTGGTCGCGGATCGGCTGCAGCAGGTGCGAGGCCAGGCCCGGGCGGCCTTCGTCGATCTCGCCCACGGCATACAGCATGCCGCCGAACATGATCGGCGAGATGGCCAGGGTCATCAGCTGTACGGCCATGCCGGCGGCGCCGGGAATCAGCGTCGACAGCAAGGTCACCACCCAGCTCACCAGCAGCCAGGTCAGGCCGATCCGGGCCAGCTGCAGCGGCGCACGCCGGTACAGCGAGAACGTATCCAGCAACCACTGGGCGCCCGCCGAAGCCGGCAGCTTGCGAATCTCTTTCATGGACATCCGGGAAGGACAGGAGGGGCCGGGCGGCTGCCCGTGCCGCCGATTATCCCTGTTTTGCCGCCGGCTGGGCTGAAGACAGCCGCGCCTGGCGGACGAAGCGGCGCAACAGCTGGCGGGCCAGCGGCGCGGCGCTGACCGCACGCTCGATGCTGCGGGCACAACCGCCGTGGCGACCGATGCAGTCGGCACGGGCGCGCACGTAGCCGCGCATGTGGTGGGTGGCGAATTCCGGATGGAACTGCACGCCCCAGGCCTGGCGGCCCCAGCGGAAGGCATGGCAGCCGTCCAGTGGTGAGCGTGCCAGCACTTCGGCGCCATCAGGTGCGCGCAGCACGGTCTGCAGATGGGTGGC
This sequence comes from Stenotrophomonas sp. YJH_SMC_101-4, assembly GCF_059370395.1. NCBI lineage: Bacteria > Pseudomonadati > Pseudomonadota > Gammaproteobacteria > Lysobacterales > Lysobacteraceae > Stenotrophomonas > Stenotrophomonas sp. YJH_SMC_101-4. The sequence continues at coordinate 8,659 of NZ_JCAFTP010000003.1, forward strand.
ATGGGCGGCGAAATGCTGCGGCAGGCCCTGGAACAGCGGGTCCTGCGCCGCCTGCGGCTGCAGTTCCAGCTCGATCGTGCCCGATTCCCGCCCGGCCGGGTTGTAGGCCACCTCGCCACCCAGCGCGTGTGCCAGCAGCTGGTGGCCGTAGCAGATGCCGAACACCGGCAGATCGTCGTGGGCGGTCTGGCGCAGCCATGCGGCGCTGCGCTCACTCCATTCGGCGTGGTCGGTGACGAAGGCGGCCGAGCCGGTCACCAGCACGCCAGCGAACGCATGTGGGTCGGGCAGAGCGCCACCGTGTTCGACATCGACCACCACCGTCTCGTGTTCTTCCAGCCCGGCGGCGACCCGGATCCAGTGCGGAAAGCGCCCGTAGCGTCGCAGCGACGGTACCGGGCGGCCGGTTTCAAGGATCAGGAACGGGGCTGGGTTCATCCGGGGGCGGCAGGACTGACAGGACTTCCTCGATTGTAGTCAGCCCCTGCGCCACCTTTTCAAGCCCGGCCTGGCGCAGGGTTCGCAGCCCTTCAGCCCGTGCGGCCCGGCTGAAACCGGCCAGATCCATGTCGGCACGGATCTGCCCGCGCAGCCGCGAGCCCAATGGCAGCAACTCATACAGCCCGATGCGGCCAAGGAATCCGGTGCGCCGGCACTCCAGGCAACCGACCGGCCGACAGGGCGTGGCGGCATCTGGATATGCAGCATGGCTATCAGCCAGCACCGCCCAGTCGGCGGCGCCGAGGCTGTGCGGCTGCTTGCAGTGCGGGCACAGCGTGCGCACCAGGCGCTGGGCGAGGATGCCGTTGAGGGTGCTGGCCAGCAGGTAGTGCGGCACGCCCAGGTCGAGCAGGCGGGTGACCGCCGAGGGCGCGTCGTTGGTATGCAGGGTGGACAGCACCAGATGGCCGGTCAGCGAGGCCTGCACCGCCATCTGCGCCGTTTCCAGGTCGCGGATCTCGCCGATCATGATGATGTCCGGGTCCTGCCGCAGCAGGGTGCGCACGCCGCTGGCGAAGTCCAGATCGATGTTGGTCTGCACCTGCATCTGGTTGAATTCGGGCGCGATCATCTCGATCGGGTCCTCTACTGTGCAGACGTTCACGTCCGGCGTCGCCAGCCGCTTCAGCGTGGAATACAGGGTGGTGGTCTTGCCCGAGCCGGTCGGGCCGGTCACCAGCACGATGCCGTGCGGGCGCTCGACCAGCGCATTCCAGCCGGCGGCCTCCTGCGGGCTGAAACCGAGCTGGTCGATGCTCTTGAAGGCGGCATCGGGGTCGAAGATGCGCATCACGCACTTCTCGCCGAAGGCGGTGGGCATGGTCGACAGGCGCATCTCGACCTCGCGGCCGCCCGGCGAGCGGGTCTTGATGCGGCCGTCCTGCGGGCGCCGGCGCTCGGCCAGGTCCATGCGGCCGAGCACCTTGATGCGGCTGACCACGGCGGTCATCACTGCCGGCGGTACCTCGAACACCTTGTGCAGCACGCCGTCGATGCGGAAGCGCATGCGCCCCATCTCGCGGCGTGGCTCCAGGTGGATGTCCGAGGCGCGCTGTTCGTAGGCGTACTGCAGCAGCCAGTCGACGATGTGCACGATGTGCTGGTCGTCGGCATTGACGTCGCCGGTGCGGCCCAGCTCCACCAGCTGCTCGAAGCTGGGCAGGGTGGTGTTGGCCTCGCCGCGCACGTCGCCACGGGCGCCGCGCACCGAGCGGGTCACCCCGTAGAACTCCATGGTGTAGCGGTGCAGGTCCAGCGGATTGACCACCGCCAGTTCGATGCGGCGGCGGGTCAGGTGCTGCAGGTCGCGGCGCCATTCCTGCACCAGCGGCTCGCTGGTGGCCACCAGCACGCGCTCGGCATCCACCGCCAACGGCAGGAAACGGTGGCGGCGCGCGTAGGCGTGCGACACCAGCGCGGTCACCGCAGCGACGTCGACCCGGGTTGGATCGATGCGCAGGTAGCGGCTGCCGGTGCGCTGCGCCAGCCACTCGGTGAGGCGTTCCAGGGTCAGTTCGCCGCCGCCGGTGGCGGCCAGCTTGAGGTTGGACAGCAGTACCAGCGGGTGCACTTCGCTGGCGTTGCGCGCGCCCTGTGCGGAAAACCGCATGCGCTCGCGGTCCTGCTCGGCCACCAGGTCATCGGCAATCAGGGCTGCGGCAATCTGCTCGAAATGCAGCCGCCCCCAGGGCAGCGTGACGCCGCCCGCCTCGCCGGGCGTGCCTGCCGGCAGCCGATGTTCCATCTGCCTGCTCCTCCCGGGTACGGAATGCCCCGCAGGTCGGCCGTTATACTAGCGCACCCCCTTGCCGGCCAAGACTCGTACGCATGTCCGCGACCCCGACCGTTCCGATCACCTTCCAGGGCCTGATCCAGACCCTGAACCAGTTCTGGGCCCAGCAGGGCTGCGTGCTCATCCAGCCGCTCGACCTGGAGGTGGGTGCCGGTACCTTCCACCCGGCCACCTTCCTGCGTGCGATCGGGCCGGAAAGCTGGAACGCGGCTTACGTGCAGCCGTCGCGCCGCCCGACCGATGGCCGCTACGGCGAGAACCCGAACCGCCTGCAGCGCTACTACCAGTACCAGGTGGCGATGAAGCCGGCGCCGGACAACATCCAGCAGCTGTACCTGGATTCGCTGAAGGCACTGGGCATCGATCCGCTGGTGCACGACCTGCGCTTCGTCGAGGACAACTGGGAATCGCCGACGCTGGGTGCCTGGGGCTTGGGCTGGGAAGTCTGGCTCAACGGCATGGAGGTGACCCAGTTCACCTACTTCCAGCAGGCCGGTGGCCTGGAGTGCCGCCCGGTGCTGGGCGAGATCACCTACGGTCTCGAGCGCCTGTGCATGTACCTGCAGAACTGCGACAACGTCTACGACCTGGTCTGGACCTACGGCCCGGACGGCCAGCCGGTGACCTACGGCGACGTCTACCACCAGAACGAGGTGGAGCAGAGCACCTACAACTTCGAATACGCCGACGTGGAAGAACTGTTCCACCGCTTCGACGCCTGCGAGCGCGAAGCGCAGAAGCTGGTGGAAGTGAACCTGCCGCTGCCGGCCTATGAGCAGGTGATGAAGGCCAGCCATACCTTCAACCTGCTCGATGCACGCCGTGCGATCAGCGTGACCGAGCGCCAGCGCTACATCCTGCGCGTGCGCGCGCTGGCCCAGGCGGTGGCCAAGGCGTACTACGAGCAGCGCGAGAAGCTGGGCTTCCCGGGCGCGAAGAAGGCCTGACGGCCGCTCCCTCCCTCTCTCAACTTCCGGGGCGCCGGACGCGTTGCGCGCTGCGCCCCCATCACAGGATCGAACCGATGAGCCAATTGTCCCCCCTGCTGATCGAACTGGGCACCGAGGAGTTGCCGGTCAAGGCGCTTCCGGGCCTGGCCCAGGCGTTCTTCGACGGAGTCGTCGAAGGCCTGCGCAAGCGCGGCGTCGCGCTGGAACTGGGCGATGCGCGCCCGCTGTCGACCCCGCGCCGACTGGCCGTGCTGCTGCCGGGCGTCGGCCTGGAACAGCCTGAGCAGCACAGCGAAGTGCTGGGCCCGTACCTGAACATCGCGCTGGACGCCGAAGGCCAGCCGACCAAGGCCCTGCAGGGTTTCGCCGCCAAGGCCGGGAACGACTGGACCGCGCTGGAAAAGACCACCGACAACAAGGGTGAGCGCTTCGTGCACCGCGCGGTGACCCCGGGCGCGAGCACTGCCAGCCTGCTGCCGGAGATCCTGCGCGAGGCAATCGCGGCAATGCCGATTCCCAAGCCGATGCGCTGGGGCGACCACGCCTGGGGCTTCGCGCGCCCGGCGCACTGGCTGGTGCTGTTGCACGGCGCCAACGTGGTCGAGGCCGAACTGTTCGGCCTGCAGGCTGGCCGCGTCAGCCGTGGCCACCGCTTCCACCACGACCAGACCGTGTCGCTGGCGCAGCCGCAGGACTACGTTGAAGCCCTGCGCGCTGCGTTCGTGCTGGTCGATCCGAGCGAGCGCCGTGCGCGCATCGTCGCCGAGGTCGAGGCCGCTGCGGCCAAGGCCGGTGGCAGCGCCCGCATCACCGACGACAACCTGGAGCAGGTGGTGAACCTGGTCGAGTGGCCGTCGGCGGTGCTGTGCAGCTTCGAGCGCGCGTTCCTGGCGGTGCCGCAGGAAGCGCTGATCGAGACGATGGAGATCAACCAGAAGTTCTTCCCGGTGCTGGATGACAGCGGCACGCTGACCGAGAAGTTCATCGGCATCGCCAACATCGAATCGAGGGACGTGGCCGAAGTGGCCAAGGGCTACGAGCGCGTGATCCGTCCGCGTTTCGCCGATGCCAAGTTCTTCTTCGACGAGGACCTGAAGCAGGGCCTGGTATCGATGGGCGACGGCCTGAAGACGGTGACCTACCAGGCCAAGCTGGGCAGCGTGGCCGACAAGGTGGCGCGCGTGGCCGCCCTGGCCGAAGTGATCGCGCCGCAGGTCGGTGCTGACGCCGCGCAGGCCAGGCGCGCCGCGCAGCTGGCCAAGAACGACCTGCAGTCGCGCATGGTCAACGAATTCCCGGAACTGCAGGGCATCGCCGGCCGCCACTACGCCGTGGCCGGCGGTGAATCGGCCGAGGTGGCGCTGGCCATCGACGAGGCCTACCAGCCGCGCTTCGGCGGTGACGACATCGCGCTGTCGCCGCTGGGCAAGGTGCTGGCGATTGCTGAACGCGTGGACACCCTGGCCGGTGGTTTCGCCGCAGGCCTGAAGCCGACCGGCAACAAGGACCCGTTCGCCCTGCGCCGCAACGCGCTGGGCCTGGCCCGCACGATCATCGAAAGCGGCTTCGAGCTGGACCTGCGCGCGCTGCTGGCCAGTGCCAACGCCGGCCTGGCCGCGCGCAACGTGCAGGCCGACATCGGCGAACTGTACGACTTCATCCTTGACCGCCTGAAGGGCTACTACGCTGACAAGGGCGTGCCGGCCACGCACTTCAACGCCGTGGCCGAGCTGAAGCCCGCCTCGCTGTATGACTTTGACCGCCGCCTGGATGCGATCGGCACCTTCGCCGCGCTGCCGGAAGCCGAAGCGCTGGCCGCGGCCAACAAGCGCATCCGCAACATCCTGCGCAAGGCCGAAGGCGAGATTCCCAGCCAGATCGACCCGGCGCTGCTGCAGGAAGACGCCGAGCGCGCGCTGGCCGAAGCGGTCACCGCCGCCATCGACGACACCGGCGCCAGCCTCCACCAGAAGGATTACGTGGCCGTGCTGGCGCGCCTGGCGCGCCTGCGCCCGCAGGTCGACGCGTTCTTCGATGGCGTGATGGTCAACGCGGAAGATCCGGCGCTGCGTGGCAACCGCCTGGCGCTGCTGACGATGCTGGGCGAGCGCCTGGGCAAGGTCGCGGCAATCGAGCATCTGTCGAGCTGAGATGTAGTGCCAAGCATGCTTGGCACCCACCGGTAGTGCCGGTGGATGTCCATCGGGGTCATTGCCGGCATCGCGCACGATGCCGGCATCCTCGCCTGCGATCACGATGATCGCCACAAAGGCGCGTATTTTGACCGCCACTTAACAACCGATCCCCAATGACGTGATGCATTTCGCATCGTCACCTTCGGTCGGTATGCTGTGCCGCATGCAGCCAAAGAAATACGCCCTGCCGCTGATGGTCCTGTCGCTGGCCGCCACCTCTGTGGTCCACGCGCGCGGCACCATCGACAAGGTGGACATCAAGGGATTGGACAAGGGCGACGACGCCGCAATCATCGAGAACATCCAGGAATCGCTGTCGCTGTACGACACGATCGGCAAGGAACAGGGCGAATCGCGCCTGGAGTACCTGCTGTCGCAGGCCGAGCGGCAGACCCGCCAGGCACTGGAACCGTTCGGGTACTACAACCCGGTGATCAAGGTCGAGGCGCCGCGCGAGGACGAGCACGTGCGCGTGCTGATCCATGTCGACAAGGGCACCCCGGTGACCGTCCGCCGCGAGCACATCGACATCACCGGACCGGCGATGTACGACCAGTACCTGCAGGACGACCTGGCCGCGTTCAAGCCGCGCAAGGGCCAGCGTTTCGAGCACACGCAGTACGAAGCCAGCAAGATCACCGTCACCCGTCGCCTGGCGGAGCGTGGTTATTTCGATGCCGACTACACCCAGCGCCAGGTGCAGATCACCCGTGCCGACAACGCCGCCGACATCGACCTGACCTGGGACAGCGGTCGCCGCTACAACATGGGGCCGGTGCGTTTCGAGCAGGATTACTTCGTCGACAAGCTGTTCGACCCGCTGGTGTACTGGGACCAGGGCAGCTATTTCCATGAGGGCAAGCTGGACCGGCTGCGCGAGTCGCTGACCAAGCTGGACTATTTCAGCGTGATCGACATCCAGCCGCGGCCCGACCAGGCCGATGCGAATGGCGAAGTGCCAGTGGATGTGAAGCTGACCCGTGCCAAGCGCACCATCTACACCGCGGGTCTGAGCTACGGCAGCGAGAGTGGCCCGGGTGTGCGCGGTGGCATCGAACGGCGGTGGCTGAACAACCGCGGCCACAAGATGAACACGCAGCTGGACTATGCGCAGAAGCGCAAGAGCCTGGTCACCAGCTACCGCATTCCGGCCTTCAACTGGCTTGATGGCTGGTACACCTTCGCTGCCAGCGCCTACGACGAGCAGACCGACTACATCGACCTGCGCAACTTCAAGCTGATCGCCAGCCGCAGCGGCGAGATCAACGAACACTGGACCGCGATCGCCTCGATCAACGCGCTGCGCGAGCGCTGGCGCTATGCCTCCGGCACCGAATTCACCGACGCGGTCTACAACACCTCGACGCTGGTCTACCCGCAGCTGGTCGCTGACTACGTCAACGTCGATGACGAACTGTTCCCGCGCAAGGGCATCAGCGGTACCGCGACCATGCGTGCCGGCGTTGAAGGTGCCGGCTCGGACACCAGCTTCGTGCAGGCCAACGCCGTGCTGCGCTGGTACATCCCGGTGGGCGAAAGCAACCGCCTGATCCTGCGCGGCGAGGGTGGCACCACCTGGACCAGCGATCTGGTGGCGATGCCGCCGAGCCTGCGCTACTTCGCCGGTGGTGACCGCAGCATCCGCGGCTATGCCTACCGCGAGGTGGGCCCGCGGACCCCTGCACCGGACAAATACGCGCTGGGTGCCAAGAACCTGGTGATCGGCTCGGCCGAGTACGAGCACTATTTCAATGGTGGCCCCTGGGGTGCGGCGGTGTTCGTCGATACCGGCAGCGCCTTCGACAACACCATTGATCTGCACACCGGCGTCGGCTTCGGCGTGCGCTGGAAATCGCCGGTGGGCCCGGTGCGCGTGGATATCGCGCATGGCTTGAACAACCCCGATTCGCAGTTCCAGCTGTACCTCAACATCGGAGCGGACCTGTGAGTACGCCCGCACCCACTCCGAACCCGACCACGCCGCCGCGCGTGCGCTTCTACCGCCGCCGCCGCTTCTGGGCCTGGTCGGGTGTGGGCGTGCTGGGCCTGGTACTGCTGGCCCTGCTGGCGGTCTACTGGCTGCTGCAGACCGTAGCCGGCCGTGACGTGCTGCTGGCACAGGTGGTGGCGCGGCTGCCGGTGGGCGCCAGCTTCACCTGGGACAAGGTAGACGGCCCGGTGGCCGGCCCGCTGACCCTGTACAACGTCGACTTCCGCTACGACGACATCCATTTCCACGCCGAGCGCGCGCACCTGGAGCCGGACCTGCGTCCGCTGCTGGGCCGCAAGCTGCTGCTGGACAAGCTGGAGCTGACCAACGCGACGCTGAACCTGGCCAAGAGTGACGAGCCGTTCAAGCTGCCGTCGTGGCCGGATTCGCTGCCGCAGATCGAGATGCCGTTGGCGATCCAGGCCGATGCCATCGCCATCGATGGCTTCCGCATCAGCCAGGCCAACGAGCCGGTGATCGACATCAGCCGCGTGCGTGGTGGCATCGAGATCGCCAACGGCGAGTTCCAGGCGCACAAACTGGTGGTGGACAGCGACATGGGCAATTTCACTGCCCAGGGCCGCTATATCCCGGCCAAGGACTACGACACCGACGTGACCGTCACCGCCGTGCTGCCGGCGCCGCGTGGCCGCACGGCCGCCACCGTCGGCCTGGTCGCCCGTGGCGACCTGTCGCACATGGAGGTGGCCGTAGCTGGGCGCGCGCCGAAGCCGCTGCACGCGATGCTGGTGTTCGATGGCCGCACCGATCCGAGCTGGAGCGCCAGCATCCGCAGCGACGAGCTGGATCTGGCGCTGCTGTCGCCGGCACTGGCCAGCTCGGCGATCGCACCACTGGCACTGGACTTCACCGCTGCCGGCAAGGGCGGCAACGCCAACCTGCGTGGCAAGGTGAAGCAGGGCGATCAGGCACTGGAACTGGCACCGTCGGTGGTGTCGCTGAAGGACCAGGTGCTGAAGGTCTCACCGCTGCTGGTGAAGGGGCTTGGCGGTGAGGTGCGCCTGGAAGGCACCGCCGATTTCAGCCAGGAAGACCAGCAGAAGCTCAACTTCTCGGTGGTCGCCCATGATCTGACCTACGTACCGGCGCCCGATCCGAACACCGCCGGCAGCGCACCGGTGCCGGTCACCCTGAAGGAAGCACGCTTCGGTCTGGCCGGTACCCTGAAGGCCTGGGCGGCGATCGGCCGCGCCGAGGTCGAGCGCGACGCGCAGAAGGCGCAGCTGCACTTCGACGTGCGCGGCAACGATCAGGCCGCGTCGATCCACCAGCTGCAGGCGCAGACGCCGGGTGGCCAGCTGCAGGTGGAAGGCCAGGTGGCGTGGGCACCGCAGCTGGACTGGGATGCCAAGGCCACGCTGAAGGATTTCGACCCCGGCTATTTCGTGCCGGGCTGGAATGGCCGCCTGTCCGGCAACCTGGCCTCCAAGGGCCGCCAGCTGCCGCCGCCGGCAAACGCACCGCCGGGTACCGCCGGCACGCTGGAAGCCACGGTCGATCTGCCGTCGTTGAAGGGCGTGTTGCGCCAGCGCAACCTCGACGCGCAGGGCAAGTTCGCGCTGCAGGGCGCGCAGGGCCAGGGTGACCTGAAGCTGTCGCTGGGCAGCAGCCGGGTGACCGCGTCGGGCAAGGTCGGTGATCGCCTCGACATCGATGCACGCTTTGAGCCACTGCAGCTGAGCGATCTGCTGCCGGGCGCCGATGGCGGCCTGCGTGGCCAGGTACAGGTGAAGGGCCCGCGCGATGCGCCGGACATCACCGCCGACCTGGTCGGCAACAACCTCAACTGGGACGGCTACGGCGCCGAGAGCGTGAGCATCAAGGGCCACCTGCCGTGGCGCGGCGACAGCGGCACGCTGGCGATCCAGGGCCAGCAGGTCAATGCCGGCATGCTGCTGGAACGCTTGAACGTGGATGCGCAGGGCAGTGTCTCCAACCTGCGCCTGGCCGCGCAGACCCGCAACGAGATGGGCGCGATCGAGCTGCAGGGCAGCGTCCGCCAGCAGGGCGCGCAGTGGCGTGGCGAGCTGGCCGCGCTGCGCATCGCACCGGTGAAGGGCGATGCCTGGTCGCTGCGTGCACCGGCGGCGTTCGCGATCAACGGCAGCACCTACACCCTGGGCGAAGCCTGCCTGGCCGCGACCAGCAGCGGCACGCTGTGCGCACAGGCCAACTGGCCGCGCGAGGGCCTGGTGGTGCGCAGTGATGCACTGCCGCTTGCGCTGGTGCAGCCGTGGTTGCCACCGCAGTCCGGCCGTCGCATCTACCTGCGTGGCGATGTCAGCCTGGACGCGCAGATCCGCCCGCGCGGCAATGCATGGGAAGGCCATGTGGAAGTGCGCTCGAAGGAAGGCGGCGTGCGCCTGGGTGAGAACCGCAACACCGTGGGGGACACCACCCGCGGCGAGCTGGTGCGCTATGACCAGTTCTCGCTCAAGCTCGACATGACTCCGGCCAGCATCAAGGGCTATCTGGGCATGGGCTTCCAGGGCAACGGCTTCGTCGATGCCAGGATGCAGACCGGCTGGGAAGCCAGTGCACCGCTGAACGGCGAGCTCTACCTCAATATGTCGCGGCTGTACTGGCTGGAGCTGTTCTCGCCGGACATCGTGCGACCGACCGGCCTGATCGAGGGCCACGTCAGCCTGCGTGGTACGCGTGGCCAGCCGTCGCTGGGTGGCGACGCGCAGCTGAGCAACTTCAAGGGTGAATTCCCCGCGCTGGGCCTGACCTTCGACCAGGGCAAGGGCAGCTTCGTGGCGCAGCCCGACGGTTCGGCCAAGATCACCGCGCAGGCCAACTCTGGTCAGGGCACGCTGTACGTGGATGGTGGCCTGTCCTGGTTTGGCGATGCACAGCCGCTGCAGCTGAAGATCCACGGCGAAAACGTGCTGCTGTCCAACACCAGCGAGCTGCGCATCGTCGCCAATCCCAACCTGGACTTCACCCTGGCCAAGGCGGCGATGGAGCTGCGTGGCACCGTGCACGTGCCCGAGGCCGACATCGATCTCGAACGCCTGGACCGTGGCACCTCGGTGTCCGAAGACGTGGTGGTGCTGGACCCGGCCGATCCGGAGGAGTCGCGCACCTCGCCGCTGGACATGGACCTGACCGTCAGCCTTGGCGACAAGGTGAAGATGACCGGCTTCGGCCTGAAGGGTGCGCTGACCGGCAAGATGCAGGTCTGGGCCAAGCCTGGCCGCGAAATGACCGCCAATGGCGGGCTGGAAGTCAGTGGCCGCTACAAGGCGTACGGTCAGGACCTGACCATCACCCGTGGCAACCTCACCTGGAACTACAACGCGGTGTCCGACCCGCGCATCAACATCCGTGCCGAGCGCCGGATCGGTGATGTCACCGCCGGCATCGACGTGACCGGGCGTGCGCAGCAGCCGCGTGCGGACGTGTGGTCCGAGCCGGCGATGTCGCAGTCCGAAGCACTGGCCTACCTGGTGCTGGGCCGCAGCCTGACTGGTGCCAGCAGCGACCAGACCCAGCAGGTCAACGCGGCTTCCGCGGCGCTCTCGGCCGGCAGCGGCCTGCTGGCTTCGCAGCTGGGCGCCAAGCTGGGCCTGGACGACGCCGGTGTGAGCCAGTCGCGCGCGCTGGGCGGCTCGGTGATCGGTGTCGGCAAGTACATCTCGCCCAAGCTGTACGTCGGCTACGGCGTGTCGCTGGTCGGTGCCGGTTCGGTGATCACGCTGAAGTACCTGCTGCGTCGCGGCTTCGACGTGGAAGTGGAATCGAGCACGGTGGAAAACCGTGGGTCGATCAACTGGCGGCGGGAGAAATGACCGGGTCGGGGGCGGTGCCCTTTCGTTGAGAGGGTCCGACCCCCGGCTTCTTCAGCTGCGGCGCAGCCGCTGGCGGTGCCCGGACAGGTCCATGCTCCACAGCAGCAGCGCACCCAGCAGCGCCGGCAGCACGCTGAGCACGGACAGCATCACCAGGAATGACACTGGCAATTCCATGCGGGCGGGCTTGCCCCGGCGCAGCTGGTAGCGGATCCATGCCGTGGCCAGCACGGTCCAGGCCAGCAGCCAGCACAGCGGTGCCAACCACAGCGAAGGCGAGGGCACCCACAGGTAGACGGCGGCACCGACCGCTGCGATGGCTGCGCAGGCGACCGGCAGGGTCAGCCAACGCAGCCGGGAAGGCGGCACGGACGGGTCTTCAGGGGCGCTCTGCCAGACGAACAGATGACGCAGGCCAATGGCCAGCAGCGTGCCGAGCAGTGGCGCCAGCGCTGCCGTGCCCAGCACGATCGCCCTGCGCTGCTCTTCCGACTGGTAGGGCAGCAGCGTGCTGGCGATCTGGGTGGTGGCCAACGCGATGAAGGCCATCAACGTCAGCGCCACGCTTGCCAGCAGTGCACGCAGCAATGACAACTGTGCCGCGGTGAGGCGGGTGACATCGCTGGCGCCGGCCCAGAAACGGGCTTGGCCCGCATCGATGCCGGGCGGCAGAGGACGGTCCTCCTGGCAGCCCAATACGTCCATCAACGCTGCGGCCTGGCGCGGCACGCGCAGCGGCAGCGCGGACATCAGGTTGCGCAGGTGCGAACGCGGTTCGCGCAGCTGCTGAAGGCGGCTGGCAGCGTCATCGTGGCTGGTCCAGCGCCCGCCACGCGCCCCATCTGCTGGGCCAGCAGATCGGTCTGCGCGGGCAGTTGCAGCCAGTCCTGCCAGGCGTGTTCGGCCAGCTCGCGCAGTTCGCCTGGTGCCAGGCCGCAGCCCGCGTCGTCCCAGCCGAAGGCCTGGTAAAGCGCCGCGGCTTCGGACAGGTTCATGGGGGCCTGCCGCGCGCGCAGCGCCTGCAGCACCCTGGCACTGGCTTCAGCGCGCTCGTCCAGGGACCACTGGCTGCGCAGGCCCTGCAGGTACACCGCGAAAGGCTGCGGGTCGGTGGATTTGGCGCGCTCCAGCAGGTCCATCCAGTTGCTCATGGGTTTGCCTCGTGTGGGGGCTGCAGGCTTGAACGATCACTGTCTGCATTGCCGGGGGAGCTGGAAAATACCCCGCGGAGGATTGCGATGGTGGCCAGCAGGGCGCACGTCAGAAGCAGTGCCAAAGTGACCGTTCGCCGCGTGAAGCGTCTGCGTGACGGCACGGAATGGTGCAGGGCCTCGCATGCGGCCGCCCAGAACATGACCTGCCTGCGCTGCAATGGCGGTGGGAGCGCCACGTGCGCCATCACAGGCACGCCGACAAGGTAATGCAGCGTTTCACGCATTTCGTGCCGCGTGCGCGCGGACAGCGCCTGGATGTGTGCGCGCAGTGGGTGCCAGGGGCCACTGAGCCGGGCGACACGGGTGCGGGCCTGCACCACCGAAACCGGCGCATTCTCGAGATGCATGTAACGGGCGAGCGCGGTCTCGTTGCCTGGCACCAGCAACCAGCACAGGTGCATGCTGTGGCCGAGGGCGGCCATGTCGTAGCACTCGCGGATACTGTCCCGGTCATACCACTGGAAGCGGTCGGCCAGCTGCTCGAAGTTCGCTTGCGGGAACGGCGTAGTGCCCTTCATCAGCCGTTGCCAGGTTGCCAGGTTCACCGCGCCAGCATCCGCAGGGGGCTGCAGTTCCGGGGACTGCTGCAGCCAGGCTGCGAAGTCTGCCGGATCGCGTTGCTGACCGTTGCGGACGATGCGGTCGGCAAGCGCCTCGGCGGCAGATCGCCCTGTCGAATGCGTGGTGCCCAGATCGATTCCTGCGATCATCGGTCCTTCCCTGGTATCCGTGCCTGATTCTAGCCAGCATCGGTGCCCCCAACCATCGGCCGTTGCCCCATCCGGCCCCAGCGGCTATGGTCCCGGGCTGTTCTGTCGTACCGGATTGCCTCATGTCACCACGCAAAGCCCTTCCCACCGCCCTGGCCCTGGGCCTGACCCTCGCCGCAGGTGCCCACGCCGACGAAGGCATGTGGATGCCGACCCAGCTGCCGGAACTGGCCAAGCCGCTGCAGGCAGCCGGTTTCAAGGGCAATCCGGCCGACCTGGCCAACGTCACTGCGCCGCCGCTGAGCGCGGTGGTGCGTGCCGGTGGCGGCACCGGTTCGTTCGTGTCCGCCGACGGCCTGCTGCTGACCAACCACCACGTGGCGATGGGCGTGATCCAGTACAACAGCTCGCCCGAGCACGACCTGATCAACGGTGGCTTCATCGCCAAGGACCGTGCCGACGAGCGTCCGGCCAACCCGGACTTCCGCGTGCTGGTCACCGTCGGCTTCGACAAGGTGACCGACCAGGTGCTGGCGCAGGCGCGTGGCAAGACCGGTCGCGCCTACTTCGACGCCGTCGATGCGGCCAGCAAGCAGATCGTGGCCGAGTGCGAGAAGGACGGCAGCGTGCGCTGCTCGGTGGCCAACATGTACTACGGCACCGACTTCTACCGCATCGCCCAGCTGGAACTGAGCGACGTGCGCCTGGTCTACGCGCCGCCGCGCGCGATCGGCAACTATGGCGACGAGATCGACAACTTCATGTGGCCGCGCCACACCGGCGACTTCACCCTGCTGCGCGCCTATGTGGGCAAGGACGGCAAGCCGGCCGCCTACAGCAAGGACAACGTGCCCTACCAGGCACCGGCACACCTGCAGATGTCGGTGGAAGGCCCGAAGGAAGGCGATTACGCGATGCTGGCCGGTTACCCGGGCATTACCTATCGCCACCGCACCGCCGCCGAATTCGCCGGCCAGATCGATACCGTGCTGCCGCGCCGCGTGTCGGTGTTCCAGCAGATGATCGACACCATCGAGGCCGCCACCGCCAAGGACGCGCAGGCGCGTACCCGTTATGCCTCGCAGCTGCAGTCGCTGAAGAACAACCGCAAGCGCGCCGCCGGTGAGTTGGAAGGCCTGCTGCGCAGCGACGCCAAGGCCCAGCGTGCCGCCGACGAGACGGCGATGCTGGCTGCCACCGACCGCAAGTACCAGGGCGACATCAAGGCGCTGCTGGCCAACCTGTCGCAGGGTGCGGCGGTGGGCGAGCGTGACCTGCTGCTGGATCAGATGGCTGCGCAGAGCCAGTTGCTGCGCTCGGCACTGCTGCTGGAGCGCCTGCGCATCGAATCGGCCAAGCCGGACGCGCAGCGCGAGAGCGGTTACCAGCAGCGCGACCAGGCGATGATCGAAGGCGTGCTCAAGCAGGTCCAGCGCCGCTACGCACCGGAGGTCGAGAAGGCCCTGCTGACCACCCTGCTGACCCGCTACCAGCAGCTGCCGGACGCGCAGCGCGTGGCCGAGTTCGACGCGGCCTTCGGCCGTACCCCGGAGCAGCTGGCCAAGGCGCTGGACACCCTCTATGCCGGCACCCAGCTGGGTGACGAGGCGCAGCGCCTGTCGCGCTTCACTGCCGCACGCGAGGGCAAGGCACTTGCCGCCGATCCGCTGATCGCCGTGGCCGGCCCGCTGGTGGCCGCGCAGCTGCGCATCGAGAACGAGAGCAAGACCCGCGAAGGCGAGCAGCTGCGCCTGCGCCCGGCGTACATGCAGGCGCTGTTCGCCTGGCGTGCCAAGCAGGGCCGTGCGGTGTACCCGGACGCCAACCGCACCCTGCGCATCAGCTACGGCAAGGTCGAGGCGCTGCACCCGCGTGATGGCGTGACCTATTCGCCGGTGACCACCGTGGCCGGCATTGTCGAGAAGAACACCAACGCCTATCCGTTCGACGCACCCAAGCCGCTGCTGGCGGCGATCGCCAAGGGCGACTTCGGCAGCACCGCCGACCCGGCGCTGAAGACCCAGACGGTCAATTTCCTGACCAACCTGGATACCACCGGCGGCAACTCCGGCTCGCCGGTGCTCAACGCCAAGGGCGAACTGATCGGCCTGAATTTCGACAGCAACTGGGAGTCGGTCAGCGCCAGCTGGTGGTTCGATCCGCGCTACAAGCGCGCCGTGCACGTAGACATGCGCTACCTGCGCTGGCTGCTGGCCAAGGTCTACCCGGCGCCCGAGCTGCTGAAGGAAATGGGCGTGCCGGCCCAGTAAGAAGCCGGCCACGACCAACGGTCGTGGCCCGCACCGCGTAGGCCCCCACCCTGGTGGGGGTGGTTGCCCCAACGAGCCCGCACCACCGGCCACGCCTGGCCTACACTGCGGGTTCTTCCGACGGAAACGCACGCGTGGTCTCCAGCTGGATCCTGCTGCTGGTCTCGGTTGCCTATGCTGCGCTGCTGTTCGGCGTGGCGTGGTGGGGTGACCGTCGACCGATGTATCCCGACCGGCCGTGGCTGCGGCCGGTGGTCTACAGCCTGGCGCTGGCCGTGTACTGCTCGTCGTGGACCTTCTACGGCGCGGTCGGCACCGCCGTGCGCAACGGCGTGGGCTACCTGCCCATCTACATCGGCCCGCTGCTGCTGCTGCTGTTCGGCTGGCGCATCATCGAGCGCCTGGCGCTGATCGCGCGCAGCCAGAACGTGGTTTCCATCGCCGATTTCATCTCCTCGCGCTTCGGCCGTTCGCGGCGGCTGGCGGCGTTGGTGGCGATCATCGCGCTGATCGGCATCATTCCGTACCTGGCGCTGCAGTACAAAGCAGTGGCGATGAGCCTGCAGGTACTGACCGGCAACACCGGCCCGACCGGCTTCTTCACCGATCCGGCGCTGTACGTGGCGCTGCTGATGGCGTTGTTCGCCACCCTGTTCGGCACCCGCCAGGTCGATGCCACCGAGCACCACCACGGCATGATGCTGGCGATCGCCTTCGAATCGGTGATCAAGCTGCTGGCGATGGTGGCGGTGGGCGTGTTCGCCTACCTGTGGCTGAGCAACCGCACCGACGCGGTGGTCGAGTCGGTGCATACACTGTTCACCGGCCTGCCGCCGGTGGGATTCATCTCGCAGACGCTGCTGAGTTTCCTGGCCATCATCTGCCTGCCGCGCCAGTTCCACGTGGCCGTGGTCGAATGTGGTGACGTGCGCGATGTGCGCCGCGCGCGCTGGATGTTCGGTGGCTATCTTGTGCTGATCTCGGGCATGGTGCTGCCAATCGCCACCGCCGGCGTGACCCTGTTCGGCACCGGCGGCAGCGTCGCCGACGATTCGATGGTGCTGGCCCTGCCGCTGGCCGAAGGCCGCAATGCGCTGGCGCTGATCGCCTATGTGGGCGGCTTCTCGGCGGCCACCGGCATGGTCATCGTGTCGTCCATCGCGCTGGCCACCATGGTCAGCAACGACCTGGTGATGCCGGTGCTGCTGCGCCGCAGTGGCGACCATCAGGAAGCCGCCGACGTCGCCTCGCGCGTGCTGTGGATCCGCCGCCTGGCGATCCTGCTGCTGGCGCTGATGGCCTACAGCTACTACCGCACCAGCAGCAACGACAGCACGCTGGCGTCGTACGGCCTGATGGCGTTCGCTGCAGTGGCGCAGTTCGCACCGGGCCTGATCGGCGGCCTGTACTGGCGTGGCGCCAGCCGGCGTGGCGTCGAGATGGGCATGCTGCTCGGCTTCGCGACATGGCTGTACACGCTGCTGCTGCCGGCGATGACCATGGCCGGCTGGGTTGATGCCGCCTGGGTGCAGCACGGTCCGTTCGGCATCGAGTGGCTGCGTCCGCAGCAGCTGTTCGGCATGACCGGCTGGGATCCGCTGACCCACGGCACGTTCTGGTCGCTGCTGGTCAACGCGGCGACGATGATGCTGGTGTCCGCGCGCTGGCGCCCCGGTGTGGACGAGCGGCTGCGCGCCGCGCCGTTCCTCGACCCCTATGCCGAGCGCCCGTCGGTGGCCGGTGGCTGGCCCGGCCACGTGCATGTGGGCGATCTGCTGGCACTGGCCTCGCGCGTGGTCGGCGAACGTCATGCGCGGCGTTCGTTCTTCGAGCAGGCGCAGTCGCTGGGCCGTGAACTGCAATCCTCCGCGCCTGCAGACCGGCCGTGGGTGCAGTTCACCGAACGCCTGCTGGCCGCGTCGATCGGCGCGGCATCCGCACGCCTGCTGCTGACCAGCCTGCTGCGTGGCTCGGGCATGGACCTGGGCGAAGTGGTGGCAGTGCTGGACGAAGCCGGGCAGGAGCTGCGCTTCAACCGCGAGATCCTGTCGACCACGCTGGAGAACATCAGCGCCGGGGTCAGCGTGGTCGATCCGGACATGCGCCTGACCGCATGGAACCGCCGGTACCAGGACATGTTCGGCTACCCCGACGGGATGCTCTACGTGGGCCGCCCGGTGGCCGACCTGATCCGTTACAACGCCGAGCGCGGCGAACTGGGCGAGGGCGATATCGAAGTGCAGATCAACCGCCGCATCGGCTACATGCGCGCCGGTTCACCGCACGTGTTCGAGCGCACCCGCAGCGACGGCAAGGTGATCGAGATGCGTGGGCAGGCGCTGCCCGGCGGCGGCTACGTGACCAGCTACAACGACATCACCGACTACAAGCACGCGGAAAAAGCACTGCTGGAAGCCAACGAGACGCTGGAACAGCGCGTGGCCGAGCGCTCGCACGAGGCCGAGGTCGCGCAGCAGTCGAAGACGCGTTTCCTGGCAGCGATCAGCCATGACGTGCTGCAGCCACTGAACGCCGCGCGCCTGTTCGCTTCGGCGTTGCGTGACAGCGACCACGTGAGCGATGAGCAGAAGCACCTGGCCGAACGCGTGGATGCGTCGCTGCGCGCGGCCGAAGAGCTGCTGGATGGCCTGCTGGACGTGTCGCGGCTGGATGCCGGTGGCCTGCACCCGGTGATCGGCGAGTTCGACGTGAGTGCGTTGATGCGCGAACTGGCGGCGCAGTACACGCCAGTCGCCGCCGGTCGTGGCCTGCGCCTGGACCTGTTCGCGCGCCCGGCGTGGGTACGCAGTGATCGCCGCCTGCTGCGCCGCGTGCTGCAGAATTTCCTGGCCAACGCGTTGCGCTACACCCGCCAGGGGCGCATCGTGCTGGCGGTGCGCCATCGTGGCGACGAAGTGGAGCTGCAGGTATGGGATACCGGTCCCGGCATTCCCGAGCACCACATGCGGCAGATCTTCGATGAGTTCCACCGTTACCAGCAGCCGTTCGACTGGGGCGAGCAGGGTCTGGGGCTGGGCCTGTCGATCTGCCAGCGCATCTCGCGCCTGCTTGACCATCGCCTCAATGCGCGCAGCCGCGTCGGCAGCGGCTCGATGTTCTCGATCATCCTGCCGCGTGTGGCGCCGTTGCCGGGCTACGCCGAGCTGGCCACGCCGGTACAGGCGGTGGCCGCACCGGTGCGCAGCGATTCGCTGGCCGGCCTGCGCGTGCTGTGCGTGGACAACGATGAGGAGATCCTCGACGGCATGCGTGCATTGCTTGGCCGTTGGCAGGTGCAGGTGATCACTGCCGCCACCGTCGACCAGGCGCTGGAGAAGATCGCCGAGCGCCCGCAGGTGATGCTGGTGGACTACCACCTGCACGACCGCATGGATGGCCTGGATGCGCTGGTGGCACTTCGCGAGGCTGCGGGCTACCCGTTGCCCGGCGCGCTGCTGACCGCCGATGGTCGCGACGAGTTGAAGCGGATGGCGCGCGAACGCGGCTACCGCGTGCTGACCAAGCCGATCAAGCCGGCCTCGCTGCGCGCCTTCCTGGGCGCGCTGCGCGATGCCGGCAACAACGATGCCTGACGGGCAACTGTAGAGCCGAGCCTACGCTCGGCTCCGGCACGCAGTGCGGGGCTGATATAGCCATCGCTATACAAACCAGCCCTGCCTGCGCGTTTCGCCGCAGATGCGCCATGCGCGAATCTCGGTGCTAAGCTGCGCGTCCCCTTGGGGAGTAGCCGGATTCCTTCGCAGGAATCGTCCACGTCAACACACTCGGCCAGTGCGCCGTGGCGTGGACAACCATGATGGTTGGCGAGACCAGCGGCCCGCGCGCGCAACGTCAGGTTGGGCGCGAGCGCGAGCCGTGCGTCCGTCCTTGCCCGACCTCAGCAGCCGCCAATGTCCCCCATTTCGATCCTCCTGATCGGCTTTGCCATGTCCACCGATGCCTTCGCCGCGGCGATCGGCAAGGGTGCGGCCATGCGCAAGCCGGTGTTCCGCGATGCGCTGCGCGCCGGCATCATCTTCGGCGTCATCGAGGCGATCACACCGATCATCGGCTGGTTGCTCGGCCGTGCCGCCCTGCAGTACGTGGAAGCGTTCGACCACTGGATCGCCTTCGGCCTGCTCGGTGCGCTGGGCATCCACATGATCTACAACGGCCTGCGTCCGGACAGCGCCGAGGAAGACGAAGATCCTTCGCAGCACCACGGCTTCTGGAAGCTGGCGCTGACCGGTTTCGCCACCAGCATCGATGCGATGGCGGTGGGTATCGGCCTGGCTTTCATGGACGTGCATATCGGTGTGATGGCCGCAGTCATCGGCCTGTGCACGCTGACCATGGTCACCGTCGGCATCATGCTCGGCCGCGTGCTGGGCAGCATGGTCGGCAAGCGCGCCGAGATCATCGGTGGCGTGATCCTGGTGATCATCGGCGCGACGATCCTGTACGAACACCTGCACGGCGTGGGGTAACGCCTGTTCCTGTAGAGCCGAGCCCATGCTCGGCTGCTTCGCGCGCCAGCCGAGCATGGGCTCGGCTCTACCTCAGGGTGTTGGCTGACAAGCATTGCGGTGTTGCACTGATGGAAGGGCTGTCATGCGTGCCATAGCCTCTTCGCGTGGCCAGTCCCGCACTCCGCTTTGGTCGCTGGTCGCAGACCGGCAATGTCTACGCGATCACGGCTGTGACACGCGCACGCCGTCCTTGGTTCGACGACAAGGCCAACGTCGATCTGCTGATCGAAGCACTGCGCACCGTAGAGCGAACGGGGCGGACCTCCTCCCTCGCCTGGGTGGTGATGCCGGATCATCTGCATTGGCTGTTCGAACTCCGTACCGGCACGCTTGCCGGCTGCATGCAGATCCTCAAATCACGGAGCGGGCGTTCCATCGGCAGGCGCGCTGATGCCAACGCGCCGATCTGGCAGCCGGGATACTACGACCACGCGCTGCGCAGCGATGAATGCCTGCACACGCAGGCGGTGTATATCGCGGCCAATCCGGTGCGTGCTGGGCTGGCCACGCGCATCGGGGAATACCCCTATGGGTGGAGTCGATGGCCGCTTGAGGAGTGATTGGTATTGAGGCAAAGAGCAGCCGAGCGTGGGCTCGGCTCTACAGGGGCATCATGACGTCTGTAGAGCCGAGCCCATGCTCGGCTCCATAGTCGGTCACAATCAATCTTCTTCCGGCGGCAGCACGATGGCGTCGTCGTCGATGGCCAGCTTGCCGGCCATCAGCACGGCCTGGGTGCGGTTGGTCACGCCGAGCTTGCGCAGGATGGCGGTGACGTGGGCCTTGATCGTTGCTTCGGAGACGTTGAGGTCGTAGGCGATCTGCTTGTTCAAGCGGCCGGCGCCGAGCATCTGCAGGACGCGGAACTGCTGCGGGGTCAGCTCGCGCAGGCGCTGGCCGACTTCGCGTTCTTCGCTGCCGGTGGGCGGCACGTTGTGCGCCTCCGGCGGTGCCCAGGTCTCGCCATCGAGGATGGTGCCGAGTGCATGGCCGATGGTGTCCGAGTCGGCCGATTTGGGAATGAAGCCGAGCGCACCGTGGTCGAGCGCGCGACGCATCACCGTGGCTTCTTCGCGCGCGGACACCACCACCACCGGCAGCTGCGGATGCAGTGAGCGCATGTGCACGAGTGCGTTGAAGCCCTGCGCACCCGGCATGTTGAGGTCCATCAGGACCAGGTCGGCGTCGTTGTGCTGATCGGCCAGCGCGTACAGTGCTTCCACGCTGTCGGCCTCGAACAGTTGTACGCCCGGGATGACCCGCTGCACGGCCCCACGCAGGGCTTCGCGGAACAGCGGGTGGTCATCGGCAATCAGGAGGGTGGTCATGGGTCGAGCTTATCGATCAGGAAAAAGAGCGACGTGATGGCAGGTGCAGGACGGGTCGGACGCGGCCGGGTCCCTCCTCCCGGCCACGTCCCTGGCGCGTCCTGCGCCTGCAGTCACGCCATCAGCGCACCTTGCGCTCGTCCACCAGCGACGCCACCACCGATGGATCGGCCAGGGTCGAGGTGTCGCCGAGCTGGTCCGGCGCGTTCTCGGCGATCTTGCGCAGGATGCGGCGCATGATCTTGCCCGAGCGGGTCTTCGGCAGGCCCGGCGCCCACTGAAGGTGGTCCGGCGTGGCGATCGGGCCGATTTCCTTGCGTACCCACGCGACCAGTTCCTTCTGCAGTTCGTCGCTCGGCGCTTCTTCGGCCACCAGGGTCACGTAGGCATAGATGCCCTGGCCCTTCACGTCGTGCGGGAAGCCGACCACGGCCGCTTCGGCCACCTTCGGGTGCGAGACCAGCGCGCTTTCCACTTCGGCGGTGCCGATGCGGTGGCCGGACACATTGATCACGTCGTCAACGCGGCCGGTGATCCAGTAATAGCCGTCTTCGTCGCGGCGGCACCCGTCACCGGTGAAGTAGCTGCCCGGGTAGGTGCGGAAATACGTATCGATGAAACGCTGGTGGTCGCCGTACACCGTGCGCATCTGGCCCGGCCAGGAGTCACGGATGATCAGGTTGCCCTCGGTCGGGCCGTCCTGGATCTCGCCATCGGCATTGACCAGCGCCGGCTGCACGCCGAAGAAGGGCAGGGTGGCCGAACCCGGCTTCAGATCCATCGCACCGGCCAGCGGCGAGATCAGGATGCCGCCGGTCTCGGTCTGCCACCAGGTATCGACGATCGGGCAGCGGCTGTCGCCGACCACCTCGTAGTACCAGCGCCAGGCCTCCGGGTTGATCGGCTCGCCCACGCTGCCGAGCAGGCGCAGCGACGCGCGCGAGGTCTTCTTCACCGGTTCCTCGCCTTCGCGCATCAGTGCACGGATGGCGGTCGGGGCGGTGTAGAAGATGCTCACCTTGTGCTTGTCGATGACGTTCCAGAAGCGGGAGGTATCCGGGTAGTTCGGCACGCCTTCGAACATCAGCGAGGTCGCGCCGTTGGCCAGCGGACCGTACACGATGTAGCTGTGGCCGGTGACCCAGCCGACGTCGGCGGTGCACCAGTAGATGTCGTCCTCGCGCAGGTCGAACACCGCTTCATGGGTGTAGGCCGCGTACAGCAGGTAACCGCCGGTGGTGTGCAGCACGCCCTTCGGCTTGCCGGTGGAACCGGAGGTGTAGAGGATGAACAGCGGGTCTTCCGCGTTCATGCGTTCCGGTTCGCAGGTGGCCGGCTGGCTGTCCACCACATCGTGGAACCAGCGGTCGCGCGGGGCCTGCATGTCCACCGCGCCGCCGGTGTGGCGCACCACCAGTACGGTTTCAACCGTGTTCGTGCCCGGCAGCTTCAGCGCGGCATCGACGTTGGCCTTCAGCGGAATCCTGCGGCCACCGCGCAGGCCCTCGTCGGCGGTGATGATCAGCTTGCTCTGGCAGTCACTGACGCGGTCGGCAATCGAGTTCGGCGCGAAGCCACCGAACACCACCGAGTGGATCGCACCGATGCGGGCGCAGGCCAGCATGGCCACCGCGGCGTCGACGATCATCGGCAGGTAGATGGTGACCCGGTCGCCCTTCTTGACGCCGAGGTTGCGCAGCGCGTTGCCGAGGCGGCAGGTGCGCTCGTACAGCTCGCGATACGTGACGTGCTGGGCCGGTGCATCCGGGCCGTCCGGCTCGAACAGCAGGGCGGTCTTGTCGCCGCGCGTTTCCAGCTGGCGATCCAGGCAGTTCACGCTGGCATTGAGTTCGCCATCTTCGAACCACTTGATGTGGAAGTCGGACAGGTCGTAGCTGACGTTCCTGATCTTCGTCGGCTTGCGCATCCACTGCAGGCGCCCTGCCGCCTTGCCCCAGAAACCATCCGGGTCGGTCACCGAAGCCTGGTACTGCTGTTCGTACGACGTCTTGTCGATGCGTGCCTTGGCGGCGAACTGCGGATCGACGGGGTAGATATCAGCCATGGCACCCTCACTTGCACGTTGACTTTGTGTGTGCGGTCGCAGCATCGCAGCGACCGATCCCCCTCAGTTTGCCCCATCCACCCCCGGTCGCGTCACCACTCTGGTTAGACCATGGTCGAAAGTGAGCGCCCAGCAGGGCCGGGTTCGACCAATGGCGAATAGCCGCTATACATAATCGCCCCGCAGTCTCGGCTCGACCGTGCCCCACGCGCGGCATCACCTTGCCACTTGGGAGAGAGGGCAACATGAGCCACCGTACGTTGAAAGCCGTGCGCACACCTTTGGCGGCCTGCCTGTTGGTCGCCCTGGTCGCACCGGGCATGGCGTTCGCAGAGACCGCCAAAGAGAAGGCACTGGAAGCACGCGTTGCCGAACTGGAACGCCAGGTCCAGCTGCTGCTGTCTTCGCAGCAACAACAACAGACCCAGATCAGCCAGACCCAGCAGGCCGTAACCGAAGTCCGCACGGTGCAGGCCGAGCAGAAGCCGGTCGCACAGGTGCCGGCCGGCAAGCAGCCCATCCAGGTCACCACCATCACCCCGGGCGCGGCGCCGGGCACCACGGTCAAGATCGGCGGCTTCATCAAGGCCGACTTCCTGGCCACCCAGACCAGCGATGGCCAGCTGGCCGACGACGCCACCGGCCGCTCGCTGTACCTGCCGGGCCAGACCCCGGTGGAAGGCGCTGGCGGCAGCGGCAAGCGTTCGGGCACCGACTTCAATGCCCACGCCAAGTTCTCGCGCTTCAACCTGGGCATCGACAACGTGAGCGAATCGGGCAACAAGGCCGGTGCGTTCTTCGAGATGGACTTCTTCGGCAATTCACTGGGCAACCAGACCGCCACCAATACCTACGGTGTGACCCTGCGCCACGCCTACATGTACTGGAACAACTGGATGGCCGGCCAGACCTGGTCCAACTTCATGGACGCGGCCGCACTGCCCGAGGCGGTCGACTTCGTCGGCCCCACCGATGGCGTGATCTTCGTGCGCCAGGCCCAGGTGCGTTACACCCAGGGTGGCTTCAGCGTCGCGCTGGAAAACCCGGAAACCACCACCCTCACCGGTACCCGCAACCCGGTCACCGGGGCATGGACCAACGCCAGCGCCAACTCCGACCGTGGCAGCCTGCCCGATCTGACCATGCGCTATGGCTGGAAGGGTGATTGGGGCACCTTCGGTGTCGGCGGCATCGTCCGTCAGCTGAAGGTCGACAACCAGGCCACCGGCGCCAAGGCCGACAAGGTGGCTGGCGGCCTGACCCTGGGCGGCAAATGGGTGATGGGTGACAGCGATTCGCTGCACTACCAGCTGACCGGCGGCGAAGGCATCGCCCGCTACATCGGCCTGGGCATTACCGCCGACAGTGCCTATGACGTGGCCCGCGACGAACTCAACCCGACCGGCGTGCTTGCCGGCTACGTGGGCTGGCGGCATGCGTTCTCGCCGAAGTTGCGCACCAACCTGATCTACGCGCGCAGCGACTACGACAACGACAGCATCCTCGGCCCGCTGGTAACCAAGAGCGTGCAGAGCATCCGCGGCAACATCTTCTATTCGCCGCTGCCTAAGGTCGATATCGGTGCGGAGCTGATGTACGGCCGTCGCGAAGTGGAGAACGGCAACAAGGGTGACATCACCCGATTGCAGTTCACCACCAAGTACAGCTTCTAGAGGAGTGCCGACCAAGGTCGGCACCTATAGAGATTGCGTGCCGGCCCGCGGCCGGTACCTACCGAATTGAGTACCGACCAAGGTCGGCATCTACCGAGGGAAAACGCCCCATGTCCAGCACACCCAGTACCGCACACAAAGCGGGCACCCTGACCAAGGGTCACAAGAAGGTCATCTTCGCCTCGAGCCTCGGCACGGTGTTCGAGTGGTACGACTTCTTCCTGTACGGCTCGCTCGCGGCCATCATCGCCAAGCAGTTCTTCAGTGGCGTCAATGAAACCACAGGCATGATCTTCGCCCTGTTGGCGTTTGCCGCCGGCTTCTTCGTGCGTCCGTTCGGCGCGGCCTTCTTCGGCAGCCTCGGCGACCGCATCGGCCGCAAGTACACCTTCCTGGTCACCATTCTGATCATGGGCATCTCGACCTTCCTGGTCGGCGTGCTGCCCAACTACGCCTCGATCGGTTTCGCCGCGCCGGTGATCCTGATCATCCTGCGCCTGGCCCAGGGCCTGGCGATGGGCGGCGAGTACGGCGGTGCCGCCACCTACGTGGCCGAGCACGCGCCGGACGACAAACGTGGCCTGTACACCAGCTTCATCCAGTGCACGGCCACGCTCGGCCTGTTCATGTCGCTGCTGATCATCCTGGCCTGCCGTTACTTCCTGGGCAATGAAGCCTTCGAAGCCTGGGGCTGGCGCATTCCGTTCCTGGTCTCGATCCTGCTGCTGGGTGTCTCAGTGTGGATCCGCCTGCAGCTGAGCGAGTCGCCGCTGTTCCAGCAGATGAAGTCCGAGGGCAAGGGTTCCAAGACCCCGTTCCGTGACAGCCTGAAGGGCGGCAACCTGAAGCTGATGCTGCTGGTCCTGCTCGGTGCGGCGGCGGGTCAGGCGGTGGTCTGGTATGGCGGCCAGTTCTACGCGCTGTTCTTCCTCAGCAGCATGCTGAAGGTCGATGCCACCACCTCCTACCTGCTGATCGCGGCCGCGCTGGCGTTGGGCGTACCGTTCTTCATCTTCTTCGGCTGGCTGTCCGACCGTATCGGCCGCAAGAAGATCATCCTGGCCGGCTGCCTGCTGGCCGCCGTCACCTACATCCCGATCTTCAAGGGCCTGACCCACTTCGCCAACCCGGCCATCGAAGAAGCCCGCAGCAGCTCGCCGGCCCTGGTCGTGGCCGATCCGGCTACCTGCTCGTTCCAGTTCGATCCGGTGGGCCTGCGCAAGTTCACCAGCTCCTGCGACGTGGCCACCGCCGCGCTGACCAAGGCAGGTGTGCCGTACGACGTGCAGCCCGCCGCCGCCGGTTCGCTGGCGATGGTGAACGTGGGCAGCGCCAGCGTCACCTCGTATGAGGCCGCCGGCCTGACCAAGGAAGACGGCAAGGCCAAGGCCGATGCGTTCGGTGCGGAACTGAAGACCGCCCTGACCACCGCCGGCTACCCGGCCAAGGCCGATGGTGCACGCATCAACATTGCCGGCACGGTGTTCATGCTGTGGCTGCTGGTGCTGTACGTGACCATGGTCTACGGCCCGATCGCTGCCTACCTGGTGGAACTGTTCCCGACCCGCATCCGCTACACCTCGATGTCGCTGCCGTACCACATCGGCAACGGCTGGTTCGGTGGCTTCCTGCCGGCGATCTCGTTCGCGCTGGTGGCCGGTACCGGCAACCTGTACTACGGCCTGTGGTACCCCATCATCATCGCGCTGATGTCGGTGGTGATCGGCGGCCTGTTCCTGCGCGAAACCAAGGACGTGGATATCACCCAATAACCGGCGTGCCGACCAACGGTCGGCACCCACCGGGTTTCAGGGGCCGTGGTGCAGACCACGGCCTTTTCGTTTCCCTGTAGCGCCGAGCGATGCTCGGCGACCGCGCTACGCGCGGCACAAAATTCCGCAGAAGCGAACAGGCAGCGTTCAATGCCATCATCGCGGTTGACAAGCATCCGAAGCCACACGCCATCTCGTGCCCATCGAGACGTGCCGCACGCCGTATAGTCGCGGCATGACCACCATTCCGCCGGCCGAGCTCCCCGCCCTCCTGCACACCCTGCGCAGCGCCTGGCAGTCGCAGCGCCCCACGCTCGACCAGCGCGAGGCCGACCTGCGCCGCCTGCGCGAGGCGCTGAAGCCACGCCTGGATGAAATGGCCCAGGCCATCGCCGAAGACTTCGGCCACCGCGCCCACGTTGAATCGAAGCTGGCCGATGGCATGAGCGTGCTGTCGGCCATCGACCACCTGCGCCGCCACCTGCGGCGCTGGTCGAAGCCGCAGCACGCATCGGCCGGCTGGAAGCTGTGGCCGGCGCGCGCGCAGCTGCGACCGACGCCGTTGGGTGTGGTCGGGGTGATCTCGCCCTGGAACTACCCGGTCACGCTGGCACTGGTGCCGTTGGCTACCGCCATCGCCGCAGGCAACCATGTGCTGCTCAAGCCTTCGGAACATACGCCGCGTACCAGCGCGTTCCTGGCCGATCTGCTGGCCAGTGTATTCCCGCCCGATCGGGTGGCGGTGGTGCAGGGCGGGGCGGACGTGGCCGCAGCGGTGTCGTCGCTGCCGTTGGACCATCTGCTGTTCACCGGCTCGACCGCCGTGGGCCGCAAGGTGATGGCCGCCGCCGCCGAGCATCTGGTGCCGGTCACGCTGGAGCTGGGCGGCAAGTCGCCGGCCATCGTCTGTCGCGATTTCCCGCTGGACAAAGCCGCCGCGCGGCTGGCCACCGGCAAGTGGTTCAACGCGGGCCAGACCTGCATCGCGCCGGATTATGTGCTGATCGATACGGTCCGCCAGCGTGAGTTCGTACAGGCGCTGCAGCAGCAGGTGCGCGAGCGCTATGGCGACTTCAGCAATGCCGACGACTACACGCGCATCATCAACGAGGGCCAGTACCAGCGCCTGCAGGGCTACTTGGCGCAGGCGCGCGAACGCGGCGTGCCGGTCATCCCGCTGGCGCAGGTGGATGAGGCGCGCGCCGACCGCGAGCGCCTGCTGGTGCCGACCGTGGTGCTGGACCCGCCGGATGACCTGGAGCTGATGCGCGAGGAGATCTTCGGGCCGATCCTGCCGGTGCGCGCCTATCCGGATCTGGATGCCGCATTGGCCGACGTGCTGTCGCGTGACCGGCCGCTGGCGCTGTATCCCTTCAGCCACGACACGGCGACGGTGGAGCATATCCTCGGCCAGGTGGTGGCGGGCGGGGTGACCGTGAATGACACCCTGCTGCACTTCGCCGCTGATGGGCTGCCGTTTGGCGGGGTTGGCGCCAGCGGCATGGGTGCATACCACGGCCGGGCCGGGTTCGACGCGATGAGCAAGCGCCTGCCCGTGCTGTGGCAGGCGCGCTGGGCGACCAGTGACCGGCTGCGCCCGCCGTACTCGAAGATTGCGGGGTTGTTGAGGCTGTTGCTGCGGTGAAGCCCCGCATGGCGTTGCTCTACGGAATCAGCGCCCGATTCTTCTGTAGAGCCGAGCCCACGCTCGGCTGCCCTTGGCTGGTCCAGGCAGACGCAGCCGAGCGTGGGCTCGGCTCTACAAGGCAACCCAGGCCTACCCGGGTAGAATGCGCCCATGAAGATCGCCTCGTGGAACGTCAATTCGCTCAATGTCCGCCTGCCGCACCTGGAGCAGTGGCTCAAGGATTTCGGCCCGGACATCGTCGGTATCCAGGAAACCAAGCTGGAGGACCACAAGTTCCCCGATTCGGCGCTGATCGCCGCGGGTTACCGCAGCGTGTTCGCCGGCCAGAAGACCTACAACGGCGTGGCGCTGCTGTCGCGTGAGCCGGCGCAGGACGTGCAGATCGGCATTCCCGGTTTCGAGGACGAGCAGAAGCGCGTCATCGCCGGTACCTTCGGCGACCTGCGCGTGATCAACCTGTACGTGGTCAACGGCCAGGACATCGGTACCGACAAGTACGACTACAAGCTGCGCTGGCTGGAAGCGGTCCATGCCTGGATCGCCGAAGAGCTGCAGCGCCACCCGAAGCTGATCGTGATGGGCGACTTCAACATCGCCCCGGACGCGCGCGACGTGCACGACCCGGAGGTGTGGAACGACAACCACATCCTGACCTCCACCGCCGAGCGCGGCGCATTGAACAAGCTGCTGCAGCTGGGCCTGCACGACGGCTTCCGCCTGCACAACGACGAGGCGGGTACCTTCAGCTGGTGGGATTACCGCGCCGCTGGTTTCCGTCGCAACCTGGGCCTGCGCATCGACCTGACCCTGGTCTCCGATGCGCTGAAGAGCGGTGCGGTGGCTTCGGGCATCGACCGCGAGCCGCGCACCTGGGAACGTCCGAGCGACCATGCGCCGGCGTGGGTACAGTTGGGTTGAGTTGAGGTAGCGCCGGGCAATGCCCGGCGAGCGCAGCGGCGGCAGGGTGACGCCGGGCATGGCCCGGCGCTACCCCTCAGATCACCGTATGCTCTTGCGGGTGAACAGGTTGACGATCGCCAGCAGGATCACCGCGCCGATCAGCGAGAACAGGAAGGTGCGGATGGTGATCGCTTCGTTGATGCCGCCGCCGAACAGCCAGCCGGAAATCAGCGCGCCGACGATGCCGACCACGATGTTGAGGATGATGCCCTGCTGGGCATCGCGCTTCATGATGATGCTGGCCAGCCAGCCTACGATGCCGCCGACGATCAGCCAGATGATGATGCCCATGATCGAACCTCCGGTGGGGAACTGTGACCAGTTGACGCGCACGGCCGTGAACCCGTCGTGGAATTCCGTGATGGGCGCGTGCGGATGAGCCTGCCAGCCACCCTCGACGGCCCGTGGCGCTTCGGTCCGGTGACGGTCTGGCGGCGTCCGCACGTGCCGGGCCAGCGCGGTGAACCGCAGGCGCGGCAGGTGCTGGCACAGGCATTGGGTGCCGACCCGGAGACGCTGCCGCTGGTCCGCGATGACAAGGGCCGGCCGGAACTGAGCGGCGCGCTGGCCCACTACGGCACCGGCTGGAGCCACAGTGGCGAGGTGCTGCTGGTGGCGCTGGGCGAAGGCGTGCGGCTGGGTGTGGATCTGGAACTGCTGCGGCCGCGGGCCCGCCTGCTGGAGATCGTGCAGCGCTTCTTCCACCCCGAGGAGGTGGCCTGGCTGGAAAGTCTGGACCAGGCCGGCCGCGAGCACTGGTTCTTCCGCGTGTGGTGCGCCAAGGAAGCCATCCTGAAGGCGCACGGCCAGGGCATCTCGTTCGGCCTGCACCGCCTGCAGCTGGCGCCGGGGGCCGATGGTGCCCTGCACCTGCGCTGGTGCGACCCGGAACTGGGCGAGGCCGCGCGCTGGCACCTGCACGAATGGCAGGCCAGCGGCCAGTTCTGTGCGGCGTTGGCCTGGTATCCGCACTGAAGCGGGGAATCAGCGCGCAAAACCGGCGATAATGCCGGCATGAGCGAACACCCACTTCCCGCCAGCGTGGCTGCCACGCTGGAACAGGGCCTGGCCAGCATGGGCCTGGACGCCGCGCTGGCGCCGCCGCTGCTGCGCTACCTGGCCCTGCTGCACCGCTGGAACGGCACCTACAACCTCACCGCCATCCGCGACCCGCAGGAGATGGTCACGCGCCACCTGCTCGACTCGCTGGCAATGCAGCCGTTCGTGGCCGATGGCAGCCTGGCTGATCTCGGCACCGGCCCCGGGCTGCCCGGCATCCCGCTGGCGATCGCCTGCCCGGGCCTGCAGGTCACCCTGGTCGAGAGCAACGGCAAGAAGGCGCGCTTCATGCGCGAGGCCGTGCGCCAGCTGGGTCTGGACAATGCCCGCGTGGCCGAATCGCGCGCCGAGGCGCTGGACGAGGCCGGCCGCTACGACCAGCTGACCGCGCGCGCGATGGACACCCTGGCCGGCATCGTCCGCGTTGGTGGCCACCTGCTGCGCCCCGGCGGCGTACTGCTGGCCATGAAGGGCGTCTACCCGCATGAGGAGATCGCGGACCTGCCGGCTGGCTGGAAGGTGCGTGAGGTGACCCCGCTGAGCGTGCCCGGCCTGGCCGGCGAACGCCACCTGGTCACTGTTACAGGTCCCTGATTCCCGCCGCCAGCCCTTTGTGGAACAACGGGTTGGCGATTCACGATTTCCGCAAGGGGCCGGTTGTACGCATAATGACCGGTCCCAGTACACGTCGACGAGGCACACCCGCATGGCCCGCATCATCGCCATCGCCAACCAGAAGGGTGGCGTCGGCAAGACCACGACCGCCGTCAACCTGGCCGCTTCCCTGGCCAACGCACCCAAGCGCGTGCTGTTGGTCGACCTGGATTCGCAGGGCAACGCGACCATGGGCAGTGGCGTGGACAAGCGTGAGCTGGCCGCTTCCACCTACGATCTGCTGCTGGGCGAGTCCAGCGCCGCCGACGTGCGCGTGCAGACCGCCGAAGGCTACGACCTGCTGCCCGGCAACATCGACCTGACCGCCGCCGAGATCCAGCTGATGGCGCAGAGCGAGCGCGAGCAGCGGCTGAAGCGCGCGCTGGCACCAATCCGCGACGAGTACGACTACATCCTGATCGACTGCCCGCCGGCGCTGTCGCTGCTGACGCTCAACGCGCTGGCCGCCGCCGATTCGGTGATCGTGCCGATGCAGTGTGAGTACTACGCGCTGGAAGGCCTGAGCGCGCTGGTGGAAACCATCGATGCGCTGCGTGCCAACCTTAACCCGGCGCTGGAGATCGAAGGCGTGCTGCGCACCATGTTCGACGTGCGCAACAATCTGGCCAACGCGGTCTCGGCCGAGCTCACCGAGCACTTCGGCGACCGCGTGTTCCGCACCATCGTGCCGCGCAACGTGCGCCTGGCCGAGGCGCCCAGCCATGGCCAGAGCATCGTCGGCTACGACCGCGCCTCGCGCGGTGGCGTGGCCTACCTGGGCCTGGCCGGCGAGATCATCCGCCGCAACAACGAACGCAACAAGGCCACCAAGGCCGTGGAGACCGTCTGATGACCAGCAGCAAGCCGGCAGCCAAGAAGCGAGGCCTCGGCCGTGGCCTGGATGCGCTGCTGGGCCCGAAAGGCGCGGTCAGTCAGGTGCAGGCCACCACCGCGGTGATCGAGCCGCTGCCGGGTGAAGTGCTGCGCAAGCTGGCCGTGGGCCAGTTGCAGCCGGGCAAGTACCAGCCGCGCCGCGAGATGGACGAGGGCAAGCTGTCCGAGCTGGCCGACTCGATCAAGTCGCAGGGCGTGATCCAGCCGATCCTGGTGCGCCAGCTGCCCGCCGGCAACTACGAAATCGTCGCCGGTGAGCGCCGCTGGCGCGCATCGCAGCTGGCCGGCCTGGACGAAGTGCCGGTGGTGGTGCGCGAGCTGGAAGACCGCACCGTCATTGCGATGGCGCTGATCGAGAACATCCAGCGCGAAGACCTCAACCCGCTGGAAGAAGCCGAGGCGCTGCAGCGCCTGATCAGCGAATTCACCCTGACCCATGCCGAGGCCGCCGAGGCCGTCGGCCGCTCGCGCGCGGCGGTGTCCAATCTGTTGCGCCTGCTGGAGCTGCCGGTGGCGATCCGCCTGCTGCTGGAAACCCGCCGCCTGGAAATGGGCCACGCCCGCGCGCTGCTGACCCTGGCCCCCGAGCTGGCCGGCAAGCTGGCGCAGGAAGCGGCCGATGAAGGCTGGTCGGTGCGCGAGGTCGAGCGCCGTGCGCAGGCCTTCGCCGCCGGCAAGGTGCCGAGCAATCGCCCGGTCGCCACGCCGAAGGTGCAGCAGGCCGACATCGCCTCGCTGGAAACCGAACTGTCCGAAACGCTGGGCGCCAAGGTGGCGATCAGCCACGGCCGGGGTGGCAAGGGCAAGCTGATCATCCACTACACCGACCTGGATACCCTGGACGGCGTGCTGGAAAAGCTGCGTACGCGCCAGGGCTGAGCCCGGCGCAGCGCCAGGGGATGCGGCCTGTTCCTGCCGCGTCCTGCAGGTGACAGGGAACGCACCGCCGCGCGCGCCGGGGGATGCATCGCTCTCCGGTCCGTGGCCTCATCCAGGGAGCAGGACATGAGCAACACATTCGACGACGTCAGCCCGGGCGGCAGCCCGATCATGGTGCACAGCCGCCAGAAGGACTTCACCCCGCCACAGGGCGAAGAACACATCGAGGCGATCGGCGCGCACATCGAGCGCCATCTGGGTCCGGTGTCCGGTGTCTTCCACGAGATCATCTCCGACCTGGTGCACATCGACGTGCACGTGGTACCGGCCACTGACCAGTGTCCGTACCTGCGACTGGTCACCTCCGGCATGAGCGACCTGCCGATGACCGTGCCCGCCGAGGTGGACGCGGACGTGCCCCGCTACATGGAACTGATGGTGACCCTGCCGGCTGACTGGCCGATCTCGCATGATGCCTTCGAGGACGAACGCAATTACTGGCCGGTGCGCCTGCTGAAGGGCATGGCACGGCTGCCGCACGAGTACGACACCTGGCTGGGCTTCGGCCACACCATTCCCAACGGCCATCCCAGCGAGCCCTACGCGCCGGGCGTGGGCTTCGACGGCGCCATCGTGCTGCCGCCGGTGACGACCCCGGAGGACTTCGCCACGCTGGAACTGGACGACGGCAAGACCATCAGCTTCATGGCCCTGGTTCCGCTGTATCCGGAAGAGATGGATCTGAAGCTGAAGAAGGGCGCCGAGGCGCTGCTCGACCGCTTCGATGCGAAGAAGATCCAGGACGTGATCGAACCCGGCCGCGCCAATGTGGCCAAGAAGCGTTTCGGGCTGTTCTGAGCCCGCAGCGTATCCTCTGCACCTGTACTCATTGATTTCCAGGCAACTGCCATGACCATCCTGCTCACCGGCGCTGCCGGCTTCATCGGTGCCTACACCGCCCGCGCGCTGCTGGAGGCGGGCCAGCCGGTGGTCGGCCTGGACAACTTCAACGACTACTACGACCCGCAGATCAAGCGCGACCGTGTGGCAGCGCTGTGCCCGGCGCTGGACCTGCGCACCCTGGACCTGACCGACCAGCAGGGCTTGGCGGCACTGTTCGACGAAGTGAAGCCGGCCGCGGTGATCCATCTGGCCGCGCAGGCCGGCGTGCGCTATTCGCTGGAAAACCCGCATGCCTACGTCGACAGCAACCTGGTCGGCTTCGTCAACATGCTCGAGCTGTGTCGCCACCGTGGCGTGCAACACCTGGTCTATGCCTCCAGCAGTTCGGTCTACGGCGATTCGGCCACGCCGCCGTTCTCCGAGGACCAGCGCGTGGACCAGCCGCGCTCGCTGTACGCGGCGACCAAGGCGGCCAACGAGCTGATGGCCTACACCTACGCGCAGCTTTACGGCCTGCATGCCACCGGCCTGCGCTTCTTCACCGTGTATGGCCCGTGGGGCCGGCCGGACATGGCGCCGCTGCTGTTCTCGCGCGCGGTGCTGGCGGGGCGGCCGATCGACGTGTTCAACGAAGGCCGCATGCAGCGCGATTTCACACATGTCTCCGACATCGTGTCGGGTATTCTCGGCGCGCTCGCGCATCCGGCCGATGGTCCGGTACCGCACCGGGTGTTCAACCTCGGCAACCATACGCCGGTCGAGCTGGAGCGCTTCATCAGCGTGATCGAGCAGGCGGCCGGCCGCCCCGCGCAGAAGGTCTACAAGCCCATGCAGCCCGGCGACATGGTACGCACGATGGCCGACACCCGGCGCGCCCATGACGCATTCGGCTTCGATGCGGTGACCCCGATCGAAGAAGGGTTGCCCCCCGTCGTGCAGTGGTGCCGCGAGTATTTTGGCGATCGCGCCTGAGGAGGGATCCTCACACAGCCGGATTCATCTTCGGATAACCTCGGCTTCGGAGAATGCGCGGTCTTTGTCCCCCTTTGGCCGAGTGCCTTATGAGCCAACCCGAGCTTTCCGTTGTCGTCCCGGTATTCAACGAGCGCGACAATGTCGCCCCGCTGGTTGCCGAAATCACCGCTGCACTGCGCGGGCGGCTGCCGTTCGAGATCGTCTACATCGACGATCACTCGCGCGATGACACCCTGTCTGTGCTGCAGGGCCTGAAGGCGACCACGCCGGAACTGCGGGTGCTGCACCACGTGAACCAGAGCGGGCAGAGCACCGCCGTGCGCACCGGCGTCAAGCACGCACGGGCGCCCTGGATCGCTACCCTCGATGGTGACGGCCAGAACGATCCGGCCGATATTCCCAGGCTGCTGGCCGCGCGCGATGCCGCCGAGGCACAGGTGAAGCTGTTCGCCGGCTGGCGCGTCAACCGCCAGGACAGCGGCAGCAAGCGCTGGGCCAGCCGCTGGGCCAACGCCATCCGCGCGCGCATGCTGCGCGACGACACGCCCGACACCGGCTGCGGCATCAAGCTGTTCGAACGCAGCGCGTTCCTCGACCTGCCGTACTTCGACCACATGCACCGCTACCTGCCGGCGCTGATGCAGCGTGCCGGCTGGAAGACCACCAGCGTGCCGGTCAACCACCGCCACCGTACCGCCGGCGTGTCCAAGTACAACAATCTGGGCCGCGCGCTGGTCGGCATTCG
Organism: Stenotrophomonas sp. YJH_SMC_101-4; assembly: GCF_059370395.1. Classification (NCBI taxonomy): domain Bacteria; kingdom Pseudomonadati; phylum Pseudomonadota; class Gammaproteobacteria; order Lysobacterales; family Lysobacteraceae; genus Stenotrophomonas; species Stenotrophomonas sp. YJH_SMC_101-4. Next base: position 44,180 of record NZ_JCAFTP010000003.1, read on the forward strand.
TGATCTGCGCGGCGTGGCCTGGCTGATCACCCGCAGCAAGCGCACTGCGGTGGAAGAGCGGTGATGGGGCTGGAACTTCACTGGCTCGACCAGCCGCTGACCTGGCTGTACTGGACTGGCCTGCATGTGACCGGCTGGAAGCTGATCGGCTATACCGGCGCGCTGATGTTCGGTGGCCGCTGGCTGGTCCAGTTCATCGCGTCCAAGCGTGCGGGCAAGCCGGTGATCCCGCGGCTGTTCTGGTACATGAGCGTGGTCGGCAGCCTGATGACGCTGAGCTACTTCCTGTTCTCGGCCAAGCAGGACTCGGTGGGCGTGCTGCAGAACCTGTTCCCGGCGTTCACCGCGCTGTACAGCCTGCAGCTGGACATCAAGCACCGGGGCTGGAAGCGGGACAGGGCCAGCCACTAGGTCTCCGGTAGATGCCGACCTTGGTCGGCGCTGGGTTTGGGGGGCCAACCCAGGTTGGCCGCTACCGGGCCCCGTTCTGCGGCGCAGGCAGGACCTTCGTCCCATGCCACGGACGGTGAGCGGTGCCATGATCGAGGTCTGCCTTCCCGGGAACCTGTGCTCGTGAAAACCCGTCTTGCCGTTGCCCTGCTGATCGCCCTGTCCGCCCCTGCCGTGGCCCTGGCCGCGCCGCCCGCCACCGCCGCGCCGGCCAGCGTGGCCGCCGAATCGCCCGCCGACGCTGCCTTCCGCGCGCTGTACGAGAAGGAATGGAAATGGCGGCAGGATGGCGGCGGCGAGGCCAGCGAGGACGAAGACGCTCCGGCCAACGCCACCCGCATGCCCGACGTCGGCCCGGCCGCGCAGCAGGCGCGCCTGAAGGTGTGGGACGAGACCCTCGCCGCGCTGAAGAAGATCGATCCGAAGACCCTGTCGCCCGACAACCAGGTCAACTACGCGATCTACCACGACCAGGTGTTCAACCTGGCCGAAGAGACGCGCCTGCGTGGCTACGAGATGCCGTTCAACGCCGACTCCTCGTTCTGGTCCAACCTGTCCTTCATGGCCCGGCGCGAGATGAAGACCGTGCAGGACTACCAGAACTACATCGCACGGCTGAACGATGTGCCGCGCTACTTCGGCCAGCAGACCGACAACATGCGCGCCGGCCTGAAGCGCGGCTTCAGCGTGCCGCGTGCGGTGCTCGATGGCCGCGAGGTCTCCATCGCCACCGTCGCCGAATTGAAGGACCCGACCGAATCGCCGCTGTACGCGCCGTTCAAGAAGCTGCCCAACACCGTTCCGGCGGCCGAACAGGCCAGGCTGCAGGCGCAGGCGCGTGAAGCGATCAGTGGCAAGGTGGTGCCCGCGTTCCAGCAGCTGCGCACCTTCTTCGTCAACGAGTACGTGCCGCAGGCGCGCACCACCCTGGCCGCCGAAGCGATGCCCGACGGCAAGGCGTACTACAAGCAGCAGATCCACGAATACACCACGCTGGACCTGTCGCCGGACGAGATCCACCGCATCGGCCTGGATGAAGTCGCACGCATCCAGAAGGAAATGAACGACATCATCAAGCAGGTGAAGTTCAAGGGCAGCTTCGCCGAATTCCTGACCTTCCTGCGTACCGACCCGCAGTTCTACGCCAAGACGCCGGAAGAGCTGCTGTCGCGTGCCGCGTGGATCTCCAAGCGCGCCGATGGCCAGCTTGGCAAGTACATGACGCTGCCGCGCGCCCGCTTCACCATCGTGCCGGTGCCGCCGGACATTGCGCCGTTCTGGACCGCCGGCCGCGGTGGCATGGGCACCTACTGGCTCAACACCTACAACCTGCCGTCGCGCCCGCTGTACAACCTGCCGGCACTGACCCTGCATGAGTCCGATCCGGGCCACGCGTTGCAGGGCGCCATCGCCGCCGAGCAGAAGAACCTGCCCGAGTTCCGCCGCAACGCCTACATCTCCGCCTATGGCGAAGGCTGGGCGCTGTACTGCGAGAAGCTGGGCGTGGAAATGGGCATCTATGAAACCCCGTACGAGGATTTCGGCCGTCTGACCTACGAGATGTGGCGTGCTGCGCGCCTGGTGATCGACACCGGCGTGCACAGCAAGGGCTGGACCCGCGAGCAGGCGTTGGCCTACCTGCGTGACCACACCGCGCTGAGCGAGCATGAAGTGACCACCGAAGTGGACCGCTACATTTCCTGGCCGGGCCAGGCGCTGAGCTACAAGCTGGGCGAGATCGCCATCGTGCGCCTGCGTGCGCAGGCCGAGAAGGAGCTGGGCGACAAGTTCGACATCAAGGGCTTCCACGACACCCTGCTCAAGCAGGGCTCGGTGCCGCTGCCGGTGCTGGAACAGCAGATCCAGGCCTACATCGCCGAACGCAAGAAGGCCTGACCGTCGTGTGATCGGGTCGGAGCCCCGCCCGAAGGGCGGGGCTCCGACCCCCTCTCACCTCACCCCACCGCCCGCGGCTTGGCCACGCGCGCGGCAAACGTCGGCAGCACCAGCAGGGTCAGCACGGTGGCGGTGATCAGGCCACCGATCACCACCGTCGCCAGCGGCTTCTGCACCTCCGCGCCGGAACCACTGGCAATCGCCATCGGAATGAAGCCGACGATCGCCACCAGCGCCGTGGTCAACACCGCGCGGATGCGGCTGGAGGCACCGTTGATCGCCGCCTGCAGCGGCAGGTCGCCGGCATCCAGGCGTTCGCGGATCGCCTGCATCAACACCAGGCCGTTCAAGGTCGCCACGCCGGAGACGGCGATGAAGCCAACCGCCGCCGATACCGAGAACGGCATGCCACGCAGCAGCAGCGCGAGGATGCCGCCGACCAGCGCCAACGGCACGCAGCTGAACACCAGAATGGCTTCCTTGCCGCTGCGCAGCGCCATGAACAGCAGACTGCCGATCAGCAGGAACACCACCGGTACCACCGTCGCCAGCCGCTTCTCCGCGCGCTGCAGGTTCTCGAACTGACCGCCCCAGGTCAGGTAGGCACCCGGCGGCAGTGCCACGTCGGCCACTGCGGCCTGTGCCTCGCCGACGAAGCCGCCCAGGTCGCGGCCACGCACATTGGCCTGCACCACCACGCGGCGGCTGCCATTGTTGCGGCTGATCTGGTTCGGCCCTTCGCTCACCGTGATGCGCGCCACCGACGACAGCGGAATCACCAGCCCTGACGGCGTGGCGATCGGCAGCGAGGCCAGCTGGTCCGGATCGTTGCGCGAGGCATCGTCCAGCCGCACCACTACGTTGAAGCGGCGATCACCTTCGAAGATCTTGCCGGCCGCAGTGCCGCCAATGCCGGTGGACAGTGCATCACTCACGTCCGCAGCGGTCAGGCCGTACTGAGCCGCCGCCACGTGGTCGATCGCCACGTTGAGCGTAGGCAGGCCGGAGATCTGTTCCACCCGCACGTCGGCCGCGCCGTTCACCGCACGCAGCTTCAGCGCCACCTGGTCGGCCACCTTCTGCAGCTGGCTGAAGTCATCGCCGAAGATCATCACCGCCAGGTCGGTACGCACGCCGGAGATCAGCTCGTTGAAGCGCAGTTCGATCGGCTGGCTGAACTCGAAGCTGTTGCCCAGCTGCTGCCCGGCCAGTTTCTCGAAGCGTGCCACCAGTGCTTCCTTGTCCAGCTTCGGATCGGGCCAGTCCTCGCGCGGCTTCAGCACGATCACGCTGTCGGAGATATTGGTCGGCATCGGATCGATCGCCGCCTCGGCGGTACCGGTACGCGAGAACACCGTCTCCACTTCCGGCTGCTTGGCAATCACCTTCTCCAACGCCAGTTGCATGGCCAGTGACTGCTCCAGCGACGTCGATGGCACGCGCAGGGCCTGCATCGCCACGTTGCCTTCGTCCAGCGTCGGCATGAACTCACGGCCCAGCAGCGAGAACGAGCCGATGCCCACCACCACCATCATCACCGCACCGGCCACCACCGTGCGCGGATGCGCCACGGCCTTGCGGATCACCGGCTCGATGCGCGCACGCAGTACACGGATCAGCCTGGTTTCGTGCTCGCCATCATCGCTGTGTGCCTCGCCGTCCTTCAGCTTCGGCTCGCGCACCAGCAGTGCGGCCATCGCCGGCACGAAGGTGAAAGAGAAGAGGAAGGCACCGACCAGGGCCAGCATGAAGGTCGCCGCCATCGGGTGGAACGTCTTGCCCTCCACGCCTTCCAGGGTGAGGATCGGCGCGAACACCAGCAGGATGATCAGCTGGCCGAACGCCGCCGGGCGCGCCATCTTCAGCGCCGAATCGGCGGCCACGCGCAGGCGTTCCATCGCGGTCAGCGCACGGCCCAGTTCGGCGCGGCGCTGGCCCAGCATCAGCAGGGTCGACTCGACCACGATCACCGCACCGTCCACCAGGATGCCGAAGTCCAGCGCACCCAGGCTCATCAGGTTGCCGCTGATGCCGAAGCGGTTCATGCCGATCACTGCGAACAGGAACGACAGCGGGATCACCAGCGCGGTGATCGTCGCCGCACGCAGGTTGCCCAGCAGCAGGAACAGCACCACCACCACCAGCAGTGCGCCCTCGGTGAGGTTCCTGGCCACGGTCTTGATGGTGGAATTGACCAGCACGCTGCGGTCCAGCACCGGTGCCGCCACGATGTCGGCCGGCAGCGATTTGTTCACCTGTTCCAGGCGCGCCGCAGCTGCCTGCGCCACGGTGCGGCTGTTGCCACCGGCGATCATCAGCGCGGTACCCAGCACGGCTTCATGGCCATTGCGGCTGGCCGCACCCAGGCGCGGCGCGCGGCTCAGGTCGACGTCGGCCACATCGGCCACGCGCACCACCACGCCATTGCGGGTGGCCACCGGCGCCTGCGCCAGGTCGTCGGTGGTCAGCGCCAGGCCATCGGCACGCACCACCAGTCCTTCGCCGGCGCGCTGCACGAAACCGGCACCGGCCTGCACGTTGGAACGCTGCAGGGCAGTGACCAGGTCGGCCAGGCCGAGGCCATGCGCGGCGAGCCGGGCGCTGTCCGGATGCACGCCATATTCCTTGACGTAGCCGCCAACCGTATCGACGCCGGCCAGCCCCGGACTGGAACGCATCTGCGGCGCGATGATCCAGTCCTGCACGGTGCGCAGGTAGGTCGCGCGTTCCTCCGGCGTGCGCAGCAGGTTGCCTTCCGGTGTGCGGTAGACCTCACCGGCCTGCCAGCCGGCTTCACCGGGCTTGGCCAGCTTGGCTGGGTCGAACGTGGTGAAGTCCACCGTCCACATCAGCACTTCACCGAGGCCGGTGGTGACCGGCGACAGCATCGGTGATGCACCATCGGGCAGGTCTTCCGACGCTTCGCGCATGCGCTCGGCTACCTGCTGGCGGGCGAAGTAGATGTCCGTGGCATCGGTGAAGATCGCGGTGACCTGCGAGAAGCCATTGCGCGACAGCGAACGCGTGGTGGTCAGGCCGGGAATGCCGGCCAGCGCGGTTTCCAGCGGGTAGGTCACCTGCCGCTCGATCTGCTCCGGGGTCAGCGCCGGCGCCACCGTGTTGATCTGCACCTGGCGGTTGGTGATGTCCGGCACCGCGTCGATCGGCAGCTTGCCCAGCTGGAACAGGCCCACCGCAGCGATCAGCGCGGCCATGAACACCACCAGCCAGCGGTGGCGCACCGCTGTTTCAATGATCAGCTTGAACATGGTCGCCTCCTCAGTGGCCGTGCTCGGCTTCGCCCTTGGCCAGTTCGGCCTTGAGCAGGAAGGCGTTGGCACCGACGATGCGTTCGTTGCCGGTCAGGCCCCCGAGGATCTCGATACGGTCGCCGGCGCGACGCCCGGCCAGTACCGGCTGCGCCTTGAAGCCGCCTTCGACGGCGACGAACACCACACTGCTGCCATCGACGTTCTGCACCGCATCGGCGGGCACGCTGAGCGAGCCGTCCTGACCTTCGGTGACCACCACGGCCGACACCGGCGAACCGGCCGGCGGCAGCGACGCATCCACCGGCGTGGCGCGGATCACCGCGACGCCGCCCTGCTGGCGGACATCGGCGGCCGAGCCGGTGACGGTGGCGGTGAAGCTGCCCCCCGGCACACTCACTTCCAGCTTCATGCCCGGCGTGACCTGCGCGGCCAGCGCCGGCGGTGCGGTGAACACCAGCTCGTTCATCGACGGGTCGGCGACATCGGCGACTGCGCTGCCGGCAGCGACCACACCACCCGGGGTGACCTGCACGTTGCCGACGATGCCGGCCACCGGGCTGGTGATGCGCACGCGGCCACTGGCATCGGGCGCACCGTTGGCGGCGGCCTGCGCTTGCGCGGCGGCGGCCTGGGCCTGTGCCGCGAGCGAGCGTGCGCGCGAGGCTTCCATTTCCTGGCGGGCGACCACGCCCTGGTCGACCAGCGCCTTGTCGCGGCCATAGGCCAGGCGCGCAGCCTCGGCTTCGGCCGAGGCGGCCAGCGCATTGGCACGGAACACCGCCGCTTCGCCACTGACCACGATGGCCAGGGCCTGGTTCTGCTTCACTGCGGTGCCCGGTGCGACCAGCACGCGTTCGACGCGGCCGGTCACGGTCGACGCCACCGAGGCACGTGCGCCCACCGACGGCTCGACGCGGCCGGACAGGCGCGTCGAGCCACCGCCACCGCGGCCGATGGCGACCACCTCGATACCGGACGCCTTGATCTGCTCCGGGGTCAGCGGCACCACGCCTTCATCGGCGTCAGCCGGCGCCTTGGCGGCTTCCGCCTTGGCTTCCTTGCTGTCGGTCGCGTGGCCATGGCCATCGTCGGTGCCCGCCTTGGCCGCGGCGGGGTCTTCATTTGCAGGTGTCTGCGCATTGCCTGCGCAGCCGGCCAGCAGCACGGTCAGCAGCACGCCGCCGATCAGCGGGAAGGTACGGGAGAGAGTCATGGGGCCTCCACAAAAGGTGCGCGCCCTTCAAGGCGGGCAAGATCGATTTCCGCGCCGACGCGCGACAGGCGCGCATCCACGGCGGCGCCGCGGGCGGCGATGAGGGCGCTGCGCGTGCTGCGCAGTTCCAGCTGCGAGATGCGTCCGGCGTCGAAGCCGATGCGTGCAAGGCGGTAGGCCTCTTCGGCGGCGACCACGCTTTCATCGGCGGCACGGGTGCGGCTGCCGGCCGCCTTCAGCCCGGCCACGGCGGACAGGCGTGCGGCCTCGCTGTCGCGGCGCTGCTGGTCCAGGCGTGCCTCGGCCGCGCGCTGGTCGGCATTGGCGGCGCGGATGCCACCGCGGTTACGGTCGAACAGCGGGATGCTGAGGCTGAGCCCGAGGTTGTAGGCACGCTCGCCGCCTTCGCGGAAGCGGGTCTGTGCGGCGGTGACGCTGAGGTCGGGCAGGGCGCGCTTGCGCTCCACGTCGACCAGCTTGCCCGCCGCATCGGCTTCGGCTTCGGCAATGCGCACTGCCAGTGCGGTATCGGTGGCACCGCGCGGCAGCGGCGGTGCGCGGTCGAGCAGGCTGTTGTCGATCGACTGCACCGGCGCATCCAGCAGCGCGGTGCCGGCCAGGCGGGCCAGCGCGGCATCGCGGAACGCCTGTGCTTCATCCAGCGACGCCATGGCATTGGCTACTTCGCTCTGCGCTTGCACCGCGCGCAGCTGTGGTTCGCGGCCCTGCTTGACCATGGCGTTGACGGCGTTGGCGTCATCGCGGGTCAGTGACAGTGCTTCCTCGGCCAGGGTGTAGCGGCGCAGTGCACTTTCCGCCTGTGCATAGACCACCGCCAGCTGGCTGGCCACGTCGCTGCGACTCTGCGCGCCACGCAGGTTGGCCGCCTGGGCCTCGGCACGGGCGGCACGAACGCGCGCGCCACGCTGGCCCCAGACCTCCAGCGGCTGGGACAGGGTGAGTACGGTGTCGGCCTTGCCCATGCCGCGGTAGGTGCCGGAGCCCCAGGCGTTTTCGGCCGACCAGGAAAGGGAGGGATTGGGTAGCGCACGGGCCTGGTCGGCGCGCGCATCGGCGGCCTCGGCCAGTGCCGTGCCCACACGAGTGCCGGGCAGCTGGTCCAGGCGTTCAAGCAGGGTGTCGTAGGAGGGGGCGGCTTGCGCCATCACCGATGCCGCCGGGGCCAGGCCCAGCAACACGGCGACGACCAGCCCGGCCGCACGCGGCGACCGAGGTGTCAGGATCGACATAGGGGGATTCCGGTTGTGAGTGAAACGGGAGCCCGCAATCGCGGGACGCGCTCAACTCACGCCCGGGGTGGACGCGTCAATTCATCCTGGGCGACCGTATAGGCCGCCGCATCGCCCGCACTCATCCAGCGCGCCGGCAGTGGCGCCCCGAAGGCGGCGATCGTGTGCGCCGGCAGGCTCAGGTTGGAGTGGTGGCAGTGGTTGTGGCCACAGGCACCGACATGCTTGCCGTCGGTATCGCCATCGGCATCCGGTGCGGATTCCACATGCACCGTGCTGGCATGCGGTTCCACCGTGCACGCCAGGGCATCGGCCACCGGCACGACCACGAATGCCGCCATCAGCAGCATCAGCAGGGTCGAACGGAGGTGGCGGGTGATCCAGCGCATGAAGGGGAGGCTAGCAAGCGGTTTTCGCCGGATACAATATCAATGGCCGCTTCGGGAATACGTCGGAATCTCCCGTTCAGCTGGACGGCCCGGGGGCAACCTGCCCTGGTGTGTGCCGACCTTGGTCGACACGCTTTTCGGCCCGTGGGGTCGGACACCGGGCTGCGCGTCTGTAGAGCCGAGCCTACGCTCGGCTGCTTTCGCACGACCAGCCGAGCATGGGCTCGGTCACGGCAGCTTCGCGATCACCTTGATCTCGAACTGGAACCCATACAGCCAGGTCACGCCGATACCGGTCAGGGTCGGGTGCGGCGCCTCGCCCCAGTACTCGGGCACGATCGCCCAGGCCTTCTCGAAGTTGGTTTCCGGATCGACCAGGAACACGGTCACGTCGATCACGTCATCGAACGTGCAGCCCGCAGCAGCCAACACCGCATTGAGATTCTCGAAGGCGCGGCGCACCTGGGTTTCGAAGTCCGGCTCGGGCGAACCGTCCTCGCGGCTGCCGACCTGGCCGGAAACGAACAGGAAGCCATCGGACCGGATCGCCGGCGAGTAGCGGTTGCGCTCGTACAGGGCCTGGCGCCCGGCGGGGAAAACGACATCACGCTGTGACATGGGGAAGATCCCGTGGGAGAGAACGCCATCCTCCTCGCGAGCGCTGTCTGGATAAACCGCGATGATCGGCTTAGATTGATTGCCAATCCCAAATAATCACGGCCGGCCATGGACCGTTTCGAGGCGATGCGGGCCTTTGCCCGGGTAGTGGAAACCGGCAGCTTCACCCGCGCCGCGCACACCCTGCGGATCAGCCGCACCACGGTTACCCAGCTGGTGCAGCAGCTGGAGGCGCACCTGCGGCTGCGTCTGCTCAACCGCACCACCCGCCGGGTCAGCGTCACCGCCGACGGTGCGGCCTACTACCCGCGCATCGCCCGCCTGCTGGCCGAACTGGACGAGGTCGAAGGCGGGCTGGGCGACGCGGCTACCCAGCCGCGCGGGCGCCTGCGCGTGGATGTGCCTGGGCCCTACGCACGGCTGCGGCTGGTACCGGCGCTGCCGGAGTTCCAGGCGCGCTACCCGGAGATCAAGCTGGATATCGGCGTCAGTGACCGCGAAGTCGATGTCATTGCCGACAACGTCGACTGCGTGATCCGTGGTGGCACGCCGGCCGACCCGGCGCTGGTGGCGCGGCCGTTGGCTGCACTGCCGATCGGCTTCCACGCCAGTCCAGGCTATGTGCAGCGCTTCGGCCTGCCGACCGACCCGCGCGCGCTGGAAGGGCCTGATCATCACATGGTCGGCTTCCTCAGCCCGCGTAGTGGCCGGGCGAGAGTGTTCAGCGCGCAGCGCGGCGAGGAGCGCGTAGAAGTGCAGGGCCGCTATACGGTTGGCTTCGATGACGGCAATGCCTATCTGGCCGCTGCGTTGGCGGGGCTTGGCGTGGTCGCGTTGCCCAGCTACATGGCCGCGCCGCACGTGGCGCGTGGCGAGCTGCTGCCGCTGCTGCAGGACTGGCAGCTGCCACCGATGCCGATGCACGTGATGTTCCCGCCGAACCGGCACATGAGCCAGCGGCTGCGGGTGTTCATCGATTGGGTGGTGGAAGCGTTGGGGTGACACACACCGGGCGTGCGAAAATCACCACAGCACGCAACAGGAAACAGCCTCACGCATGAGTCGCATCGTCGCACTGGATACCGAAACCACCGGCATCTCCCACCGCCTGGGGCACCGGGTGATCGAAATCGGTGCCGTCGAACTGATCGATGGCCAGCTCACCGGCCGCCAGTTCCACACCTACCTGCAGCCGCAGCGCAGGGTCGATTGGGGCGCACAGCGCGTGCATGGCATCAGCGATGCGATGCTGGTGGGCAAGCCACTGTTTTCCAGCAAGGCCGCCGAACTGCTGGACTTCCTGCGCGGCAGCGAGATGGTCGCGCACAACGCCACCTTCGACGTGGGCTTCCTGGACAACGAGCTGCGCCTGGCTGGCATCCCCGGCATGCTGGCCCAGCATTGCCGCATCACCTGCAGCCTGAAGCTGGCGCGGGGGCGCTGGCCCGGTCAGGGCAACAAGCTGGACGACGTGCTGCAGCGCCTGCGCATTCCAGGGACGCGTGGCCTGCATGGCGCACTGAAGGACGCCCATCTGCTGGCCCAGGTGATTCCGCACCTGCGTTAAGCCGGCCCGGCTCTACAGGGGGCCGTCGTGTTCAGCCCCGGCCTGTGGGTAACTTGCGCAAGTGCTTGAACCCGTGCATAATGCGCGGCTCGCTGTGTCCGGTTTTCTACCGGGCGGCGCCTCCGGGAGCACGTCCCCGGCCGCCCAACGCCAGCGTAACCCTTTGATTCTCTTGACGTGTGGTGGGCAACCATCGAGGCCGCCGTCTCCCGGGCTACGGGCTGACAACTACTACTATCGAGGTGCGCAATGTCCCGCGTATGCCAGGTTTCCGGCAAGCGAGTGCAGACGGGTAACAACGTCTCGCACGCCAACAACAAGACCCGTCGTCGTTTCCTGCCGAATCTGCACGAGCGCCGTTTCTGGGTGGCCAGCGAGAACCGCTGGGTCAAGCTTCGTGTTTCCGCGCATGCACTGCGCACCATCGACAAGAACGGCATTGATTCCGTTCTGGCTGAGCTGCGTGCGCGCGGCGAAAAGGTCTGAGGAGTAAAGCATCATGGCAGGCAAGCGCGATAAGGTCCGTATGATTTCCTCGGCCGGTACCGGCCACTTCTACACGACCGACAAGAACAAGAAGAACACCCCGGGGAAGATGGAATTCCTGAAGTACGATCCGGTCGTGCGCAAGCACGTCCTGTACAAGGAAGGCAAGATCAAGTAATCCGCAAGGATTGCTGATCCCCGCGAAGAAGCCCGCCCTTGTGGCGGGTTTTTTCATGCCCGGTATCCACGCCCGGTGTTCCCATGGTGGGTGCCGACCGTTGGTCGGCACGCTGTTCCCATACCCGGCGGCCGCCAACCTTGGCCGGCGCACTGTCCCCGCGCCTGGTAGGTGTCGACCTTGGTCAACACGCTGGTTCAAAGCAGTCGAGCGCGGCTCGACTCTACACACCCTGCTGGGCAGAATGGCCCATCACCTCCCGACGGGCGACGCGATGCTGTTCGAGTGGTTGCTGGGTTCGTATCTGCTGCTGATCGACTGGCTGATCCGGCTGGTCGCGCTGTGCTGGATTCCCACCCGCACCACGCCGGGTGCGGCGCGCAGCTGGCTGCTGCTGGTCGGCTTCGTGCCGCTGCTGGGCCTGCCGCTGTACCTGCTGTTCGGCCACCCGTGGCTTTCGCGTGAGCGCATCCGCCGCCAGGCCGAGGCCTCGCAGGTCATCCGCGAGGAACAGGCGCTGCAGCATCGCCTGCACTGGACCCCGCAGCCGGACACCGCCAGCGCCGAGATCGTGCCGCTGGTGCAGCGCCAGGGCGACTTCATGCCGGTGCACGGCAACGCCGTCGATCTGCTGACCGACTACGACGAATCGCTGCACACGCTGATCGCCGACATCGACCAGGCCGAAGACCGGGTGCACCTGCTGTACTACCTGATGTTCGACGACGCGGTGGGCGAGGCTATCGTCGAGGCACTGCAGCGTGCGGCTGCACGGGGCGTGCAGTGCCGTGTGCTGCTCGACGCGGTGGGTGCCAAGCGTGGCCTGCGCGCCTATCGCAAACGCCTGGAAGCTCGCGATATCGAAGTGCGTGCGATGCTGCCCGGTGGCCTGCGCTGGCGCCGCAGCGGCCGCATGGACCTGCGCAACCACCGCAAGATCGCGGTGATCGACAACGAAGTGGCCTATGTCGGTTCGCAGAATCTGGCCGGCCCGCAGTTCGTGCCTGGCCACCCGAACCGCGAGCTGGTGGCGCGCGTGCGCGGCCCGGCGGTGGCGCATCTGGAAGCGGTGTTCGCCAGCGACTGGTACATGGAGACCGGCCAGCGCCTGGATGTGATCACCGATGTTCCCGAATGCGGCGACGACATCGCCACCCAGCTGCTGCCCAGCGGCCCGGCCTACCCGTACAGCAACGCGCGCGATGCGGTTGCGGCGCTGATTCATCTGGCGCGGCGCCGGCTGGTGATGGTGACCCCATATTTCGTGCCCGACGAGGCCACGTTGAGCGCGCTGCGTATCGCCGCATTGTCCGGCGTGCAGGTGCAGCTGATCCTGTCGGCCAGCAACAACCAGCGGCTGACCTCGTGGGCGCAGGAGGCCTACTACGACGAGCTGCTGCGTTGTGGCGTGCGCATCGCGCTGTACGAACCGCAGTTCCTGCACGCCAAGCACATGAGCGTGGACGAGGACATCGCCGTACTCGGCTCGATCAACATGGATATCCGTTCGTTCGCGCTGAATGCCGAGATCGGCCTGATCTGCTACGACCACGCGCTGGTGAAGCAGTTGTGCGGGATCGAGGACGGCTACCTGCGTGAATCGCGGCAGCTGGATCTGCAGCAATGGCGCAAGCGTCCTGCCTGGCGGCGCAGCCGCGAGGGCATCGCACGCTTGGCCGATGCGTTGATGTAAGGCAATGCCGGCCGCCCATTCCGGCAATCCGGCCTGTCATCGCCGATGGCCTACAATCGGCACATGACTGATTCACCGCGTAATGGCGAACTGGACCTGGCGATCATCGGTGGTGGTGCAGCCGGGGTGCTGGTGGCGATCCAGGTACTGCGCCAGGCCCACGCGCCGCTGGCGCTGGCCATCTTCGAACCCGCCTCGCAGCTGGCCCAGGGTATCGCCTATGCCACGCCATGGCCGGAGCACCTGCTGAACGTACCGGCGGCAAAGATGAGTGCGTTTGCCGACCAGCCCGGCGATTTCCTCGACTATCTGGTGGCTGCCAACGCCTACCCGGGCGAGGCGCGCGAGGTGCTGGGCGAGCGTTACGTGTGTCGCCATTACTTTGCTGCCTACCTGCAGCAGCGCCTGCAGGAGGCCGTGGCCGCCAGCCCCGCACAGCTGCAGGTGATCGCGCAGCCGGTACTGGGCCTGCAGCCGGATGACCATGGCTACCAGCTGACACTCGGCGATGGCAGCACGCTGCATGCTGCGCAGGCGGTGCTGGCCACCGGCAACAGCATGCGCCCGTTGCCCGTGGCCGGTGCCGACGCGCTGCCTGCCGATGATGTGATCGAGGCCTGGGACTACGACGGTGTGCGTACCCTGGCCGGCGAACAGGCCGTGGCCATTGTCGGCTCCGGCCTGAGCATGGCCGACACCGTGCTGGCGCTGGTTGCTGCCGGTCACACCGGCCCGCTGCATGTGATCTCGCGTCACGGCCTGCTGCCGCTGCCGCACGCACACGGCGGCCTGCCCACGTTCGACCCGGCCACGCTGCTGCCGATGAACCTGCGCCAGCGCCTGCGTGCGCTGCGTGGCTTCGCCCGCCAAGCGCAGGCCGATGGCCTGCCGTGGCAGGGCGTGATGGACCGCATCCGTCCGCACGGGCAGGCGCTGTGGTGCAGCCTCGACGAGGCCGACCAGCGCCGCTTCCTGCGCCATGTGGTGCGCTACTGGGACGTACATCGCCACCGCATCGCCGAAGAGGTGGATGCGCAGCTGCAGTCTCTGCAGGACAGTGGCCAACTGCGCATCCATCGGTCGCGCCTGCAGCGCGTCTGCCGCGAAGGCGATGCCCTGCGGTTGTCTGGCCGCGATGCCACCGGCAATGAACAGCAGTGGACGATGATTGGCGGGGTGATCAACGCCACCGGCGTGGAGACCCGCGCCAACGCGTTGCGCAATCCGTTGCTGCAGCAGCTGCAGGCCGATGGACTGGCCCGTCCGGGTCCGCATGGGCTGGGCCTGGACAGCACCGTGCCGGGCGACCGCCTGCGTGCTGCCGGTGGCCAGCCGCAGGCACGGCTGGGTGTGCTCGGCAGCCTGCGCATCGGCAACCTGTGGGAAAGCCTGGCGGTGCCTGAACTGCGCCAGCAGGCCCAGGCACTGGCCACCCAGGTGGTCGCAGGAGCCGCGACGGCGATGCCGTAAAATGGGGGGCATGGATGTCTCCCACCTGCTTGATGGCCTGAACCCGGCCCAGCGCGAAGCCGTCTCCGCTCCTCCCGGCCACCACCTGGTGCTGGCCGGTGCCGGTTCCGGCAAGACCCGCGTACTCACCCACCGCATCGCCTGGCTGCATGAAGTCAATGGCGTGCCGACCCACGGCATTTTCGCGGTGACCTTCACCAACAAGGCGGCCGGCGAAATGCGCCACCGCATCGATGCCCAGCTGCCCAACGGCAGTCGTGGCATGTGGATCGGCACCTTCCACGGCCTGGCCAACCGCCTGCTGCGCCTGCACTGGCAGGACGCCAAGCTGCCCGAAGGCTTCCAGGTGATGGACTCGGACGACCAGCTGCGGCTGGTCAAGCGCGTGGTGCAGGCGCTGGAACTGGACGACGGCAAGTACCCGGCCAAGCAGATCGCGTGGTGGATCAACGCACAGAAGGACGAAGGCCGCCGCCCGCAGCACATCCAGCCCGAGCCGCACGATGCGTGGCTGGAAACCATGCGCCAGGCCTACATCGAATACCAGGCGCGCTGCGACCGCGCCGGCCTGGTCGACTTCGCCGAGCTGCTGCTGCGTGCGCACGAACTGCTGCGCGACAACCCCGCGCTGCTGTCGCATTACCGCGCCCGCTTCCGCGAGATCCTGGTGG
This sequence comes from Stenotrophomonas sp. YJH_SMC_101-4, assembly GCF_059370395.1. NCBI lineage: Bacteria > Pseudomonadati > Pseudomonadota > Gammaproteobacteria > Lysobacterales > Lysobacteraceae > Stenotrophomonas > Stenotrophomonas sp. YJH_SMC_101-4. Next base: position 59,333 of record NZ_JCAFTP010000003.1, read on the forward strand.
ACGAGTTCCAGGACACCAACGCCATCCAGTACGCCTTCGTGCGCGTGCTGGCCGGCGATTCCGGCCACGTGTTCGTGGTCGGCGACGATGACCAGGCCATCTATGGCTGGCGCGGTGCCAAGGTCGAGAACGTGCAGGGCTTCCTGCGCGACTTCCCGGGTGCGCAGACCATCCGCCTGGAGCAGAACTACCGCTCCACCGCCAACATCCTCGGTGCCGCCAACGCGGTGATCGCGCACAATCCCGACCGCATCGGCAAGCAGCTGTGGACCGACAGCGGTGACGGCGAGCCGATCGATCTGTACGCGGCGTACAACGAGATGGACGAGGCGCGCTACATCGTTGAGCGTGCCCGCCAATGGGTGCGCGACGGTGGCAGTTACACCGAAGTGGCCGTGCTCTACCGCAGCAACGCGCAGTCGCGCGCCCTGGAAGAAGCGCTGCTGAGTGAACAGGTGCCGTACCGGGTGTATGGCGGCATGCGCTTCTTCGAGCGTGCCGAAATCAAGGATGCGCTGGCTTACCTGCGCCTGCTGTCCAACCGCAACGATGACGCGGCGTTCGAGCGCGCTGTCAACACGCCCACCCGGGGCATCGGCGACCGCACACTGGACGAAGTGCGCCGCGAAGCGCGTGCGCAGGGCATCTCGCTGTGGGAAGCGACCATGCTGGTCACTCAGGGCAGCGCGCTGGCCGCACGTGCGCGCAATGCGCTGGCCGGCTTCCTGGGGCTGGTCAACGAGCTGCAGGCGCAGACCCTGCACATGACCCTGGCCGAGCGGGTGGACCACGTGCTGGCCCGCTCGCAGCTGCGCGAGCACTGGAGCAAGGAAAGCCGCAATTCGCTGGATTCGGAATCGCGTACCGACAACCTCGACGAACTGGTCTCGGTGGCGTCGCGCTTCGTGCGCCGCGCCGACGACGTCGAGGAAGTGGGCGAGGACATGGACGAGCTGGTCGCGTTCCTGGCCTATGCCGCGCTGGAGGCCGGCGAAGGCCAGGCGCAGGCCGGCGAGGACGGTGTGCAGTTGATGACCCTGCACTCGGCCAAGGGCCTGGAATTCCCGCTGGTGTTCCTGGCGGGCATGGAAGACGGCCTGTTCCCCAGCGCACGTTCGCTGGAAGAAAGCGGGCGGCTGGAGGAAGAGCGCCGCCTGGCCTACGTCGGCATCACCCGCGCGCGCCAGAAGCTGGTGCTGAGCTATGCCGAATCGCGTCGCATCCACGGCCAGGACAACTACAGCCTGCCGTCGCGCTTCCTGCGCGAGATTCCGCGCGAGCTGCTGCACGAGGTGCGCCCGAAGGTGCAGGTCTCGCGGCCGGCCTCGATGGGCGCCAGCCGGGTGATGGGCCATGCCTCGATCGAAGCACCGCCGATCAAGCTCGGCGCGCTGGTCACCCATCCCAAGTTCGGCGAAGGCATGGTGACCGACTACGAAGGCAACGGCGCTCACGCCCGCGTGCAGGTCGAGTTCGCCGACGCCGGCAGCAAGTGGCTGGTGATGGCCTACGCCAACCTGACGGTGATCTGATCACCGTCGGGGGGGCAGGAATTCCTGTAGAGCCGAGCCCATGCTCGGCTGCTTTTGGCGGAGAAAACCAGCCGAGCATCGCTCGGCTCTACCAAGGTGAGTACGCATGACCCGCAACGTGCTCTTCCTCTGCAGCCAGAACCGCCTGCGCAGCCCGACGGCCGAGCAGGTATTCGCCGATTGGCCGGGCATCGAGACCGCCTCGGCCGGGCTGCTGGCCGACGCCGAGGAAGTGCTCAGCCCCGAGCTGCTGCAGTGGGCCGACCTGGTGTTCGTGATGGAACGCGCCCACCGCAACCGGCTGTCCAGCCGCTACAAGGCGTGGATGAACGGCAAGCGGGTGATCTGCCTGGATATTCCCGATGACTACGAGTACATGGCCCCGGTGCTGGTGGAGTTGCTGAAGCGCAAGGTGACGCCGTTCCTGCGCTGACGGGCTGTTGTAGAGCCGAGCCCATGCTCGGCTGCTTCTGGCGCGAAAAGCAGCCGAGCATGGGCCTGGCTCTACAATAGGCGGCACTTCTTCCAGGAACGCCCCCATGACCGAACCCACGCTGCACGTCACCGTGAAGTTGAACGCCCGGCTGCAGCCCGAGCATCGCCACGAGCTGTTCGAAGATCCGCTCGACGCGCTGCTGCAGGCGGCCCAGGTGGGCGAGCTCACCGGCGGCGGCACCGCGATGTCGGATCTGGGTGAGGTCGAATACGGCGACATCGAAGTGGCACTGGTCGGTGCGGATGGCGTGCCGAAGCTGATCGACCTGCTGGAACAGCTGGGCGCGCCGAAGGGTTCGCAGCTGCAGGGGGCTGGCGAGGCTGATCGCAGCTTCGGCGTGACCGAGGGCCTCGGCATCTACCTGGATGGCCTGAACCTGCCAGACGAAGTCTACGAACAGTGCGATTCCAACCACGTGTTCGAACAACTGTCGGAGAACATCGACGGCCTGGGCGAGATCTGCAGCTGGTGGCAGGGCCCGACCGAAACCGCGCTGTACATGTATGGCGAATCGTTCGAGGCGATGCGTGATGCGATTGCCGAATTCGTGGCCAGCTATCCGCTGTGCCAGAACGCACGCGTGGTGCAGATCGCCTGAAGGCGGGCCTGATGTAGAGCCGAGCATGGGCTCGGCTCTACAGAAGCAGGTTACTCGCCCGCTGCCTGAAGGGCGTTGTCGCGCAGCGCCATGTCCTTGCTGATCTGGTAGCCGCCGAACAGCACCGCCAAGGTGATGATCGCGGCGACCATGATGGATTTCTGGGAACTCCAGACGGGCGGCTTGTTGTCCTGCATGTCGGTCGTCCTTGGGCGCGGCAGTGCGCCGCCCGCCGAGCATGCGCCGCCCGACCGGTGCGTGCAAGCCGGCGGTGCGCACACGCCGCTGCGCGGCGCCGGATTGATCCTGCTCAAGGCGCAGCCTGCACATCCGGTGTGTAATGGTGTCGTTCCCATCTGGCAGATCGCCACGGAGCCCCACCATGTACAAGCGCATCCTGATTGCCACCGACGGGTCCGAGCTGGCCGACAAGGGCCTGGCCAAGGGCCTGGAGCTGGCCAAGGACCTCAATGCCGAGGTCGATATCGTGACTGTGTCCGAGCCGTGGGCCGTCGGCATGTACGACGCCATGGGCTGGAGCGTGGGCTACATGAACAGCCCGGAGTACAAGGCCGACCGCGAGGAAGGCGCGCAGAAGGTGCTGCAGCCGGCGCTGGCCAAGGCCGCCGAGCAGGGCATTACCGCCAATCCGGTGCATGTGCTGGACCGCTACGCGGCCGACGGCATCATCGAGACGGCGGGCGAGCGCAACAGTGATTTGATCGTGATGACCTCGCATGGCCGCCGTGGCGTGACCCGCGTGCTGCTGGGCAGCCAGACCGCTGAGGTGCTGGCACGCAGCACGTTGCCGGTGCTGGTCATCCGCTGATTCAAGCGTTCCCGGGGAGGGGACCCGACGCCGGCCGCAGGATGCGCGCCGGCGTTGTTTTTTGTGGGGCCGGGGGTGAATCCACGCATGGCGTGGATCCACTGGATCGCAGGGATCCGACCCCGGGCACCTCACCAGCTGTACAGCTTCCAGTACACCGGCGACACGCCATCCTTGTCGTTGTCGAAACGGCCGTCGCCGTTCTTGTCGTACATGTAGAACGGAGCACCGCGCGACGGAGTCACCTTGACCATGCGCAGCTGGCCGGACACGCGGTATTCCTCGATGACATCGCCGTTGTCCATGGTGCGCTTGGACACGTCCGCGCCCTTGACGTCCACCGGGGGAGCGCCTGCGCCACCCATGCTGGCGCAGCCAGCGAGCAGGAGCAGGGAAGCCAGCATCAGGGTCTTCATCGGCGGGGGCCTTTGCCTGGAAAGAGCCTTGATTATGCCCCATCGCCGGGCGCCTGCCGTGTCGCCGCGATGCAGGCACGGGCGCGTAGAATCGACCCATGAGCAGATTAGTCCTGATCGACGGGTCCAGTTACCTGTACCGCGCGTTCCACGCGCTGCCGCCCCTGTCCAATGCACAGGGCGAACCCACCGGTGCGCTGTTCGGCGTGGTCAACATGCTGCGCTCGACACTGAAGGAGCGCCCAGCCTACGTGGCGTTCGTGGTCGATGCGCCCGGCAAGACCTTCCGCGATGACCTGTACGACCAGTACAAGGCCAACCGCCCGCCGATGCCCGATGAGCTGCGCAGCCAGGTCGAGCCGATGTGCCGCATCGTCGAGGCGCTGGGCATCAGCATCCTGCGCATCCCCGGCGTGGAAGCCGACGATGTGATCGGCACGCTGGCCCTGCAGGGCGTGGCGCAGGACCTGAAGGTGACCATCTCCACCGGCGACAAGGACTTCGCCCAGCTGGTGCGCCCGGGCATCGAGCTGGTCAACACCATGACCGGCAGCCGCATGGATTCGGACGCGGCGGTGATGGAGAAGTTCGGCGTGCGCGCCGACCAGATCATCGACCTGCTGGCGCTGATGGGCGATACCGTCGACAACGTGCCGGGCGTAGAGAAGTGCGGGCCGAAGACCGCCGCCAAGTGGCTGGCCGAGTATCAGCACCTGGATGGGGTGATGGCGGCCGCGCCGACCATGAAGGGCAAGATCGGCGAGAACCTGCGGGCGGCGCTGGAGCGGCTGCCGCTGAACCGCGAGCTGGTGACCATCCGCACCGACGTGGAGCTGGACGCCAGCCCGACCATGCTGGCCCTGCGCGAGCAGGACGTGCCGGAGTTGACCGAGCTGTATGCGCGCTACGGCTTCACCCAGGCGCTGAAGGAGCTGGGTGCACCGCTGCCGGCGCCGACGGCCGCCAGCGAAGCAACGCCGAGCCTGCGCGGTACGGCAGCAGGCTTTGCCCGCGGCAGCGCCGAGGCACCGGCAGCGGGCACGCTGGATCCGGCGCTGGCCGCGCCAGGTGAATACGAGACCGTGCTGACCGCCGAGCAGCTGCAGGCCTGGGTCGAGCGCCTGCAGCAGGCGGACCTGATCAGCTTCGATACCGAAACCGATGCGCTGGACGCGATGCGTGCGCGCCTGGTCGGCGTCAGTCTGGCGGTCGAGCCGGGCAAGGCCGCCTACATTCCGGTCGGCCACGATTACCCGGGTGCGCCGGCCCAGCTGCCGATGCAGCAGGTGCTGGATGCGCTGCGCCCGATGCTGCAGGACCCGGCGAAGAAGAAGCTGGGCCAGCACGGCAAGTACGACCTGCACGTGCTGCGCCGTCACGGCGTGGACGTGCAGGGCTACCACGACGACACCATGCTCGAGAGCTTCGTGCTCAATTCCACCGCCACCCGCCACGACATGGATTCGCTGGCCCTGCGCTATCTGGGCTACAACACCATCAAGTTCGAGGACGTGGCCGGCAAGGGCGCCAAGCAGATTCCGTTCTCGCAGGTGGGCATCGACGAAGCCAGCCGCTATGCGGCCGAGGACGCCGACATCACCTTGCGCCTGCACCGCGCGCTGCAGCCGCAGCTGCTGGCCGAACCGGCACTGGACAGCGTGTACCGCGACATCGAGATGCCGCTGGTGCCGGTGCTGACCAGCATCGAAGCCAACGGCGTGCGGGTCGACACCGACGAACTGCGCCGGCAGAGCCAGGACCTGTCCTCGCGCATGCTGGCGGCGCAGCAGAAGGCCACCGAACTGGCTGGGCGCAGCTTCAACCTGGATTCGCCCAAGCAGCTGCAGGCGGTGCTGTTCGACGAGCTGAAGCTGCCGGCGGTGGTGAAGACCCCGAAAGGCCAGCCCAGCACCAATGAAGAGGCACTGGAGGCGATTGCCGACCAGCACGAGCTGCCACGCGTGATCCTGGAGTACCGCGGGCTGGCCAAGCTGCGCAGCACCTACACCGACAAGCTGCCGGAGATGGTCAACCCGGACACCGGCCGCGTGCATACCAGCTACCACCAGTCCGGCGCCGCCACCGGCCGCCTGTCCTCGTCGGACCCCAACCTGCAGAACATCCCGATCCGCACCGAAGATGGCCGCCGCATCCGCCGCGCGTTCATCGCCCCGGCGGGCTTCCAGCTGCTGGCCGCCGACTACTCGCAGATCGAGCTGCGGATCATGGCCCACCTGTCCGAGGACCCGGGTCTGGTGCGTGCCTTCGAGCAGGGCGCCGACGTGCACCGTGCCACCGCCGCCGAGGTGTTCGGGCGTACGCTGGAAGAGGTGACCCCGAACGAGCGCCGCGCTGCCAAGGCGATCAACTTCGGCTTGATGTACGGCATGAGCGCCTTCGGCCTGGCCCGCAACCTGGGCATCGACCGCGGCCAGGCGCAGGACTACGTGGCGCTGTACTTCAGCCGCTACCCGGGCGTGCGTGACTTCATGGAGCGGATGCGCCAGCAGGCCCGTGACCAGGGCTATGTGGAGACCCTGTTCGGCCGCCGCCTGTACCTGAACGACATTCATGCACGTAACCAGGGCCTGCGCGCCGGTGCCGAGCGTGCTGCGATCAACGCGCCGATGCAGGGCACCGCCGCCGACATCATCAAGCGCGCGATGGTGGACGTGGACCGGTGGCTGCGTGACAGCCGCGCACCGGCACGGATGATCCTGCAGGTGCACGATGAACTGGTCTTCGAAACCGAAAGTAGTTTCGTTGAAGACTTGCGTTTGCAGGTGGTGGAGCGCATGTCGCAAGCGGCCAAACTGCGCGTGCCGCTGGTGGTCGATACCGGCATCGGCAACAACTGGGACGAAGCACACTAGGGTGTTTCAGGCCGAAAACGACGTGAATTCGTTCATTCGTCAGAGGTTTCTGACTCGATCATGAATGTTGCCCTGATCGAGGTTCATTAAATTGGGCCCCTTCACGAACCGTTAGTGTTCGGAGTGCTTCTATAACTCTCGACAGGCGCAACGCCTGTTGTGGATCTCTCCCATCCCCTGGAGCAGATCTCGGAACGGGGACTCCTCCCCAAGTGCCCGTTCCCCGGCCCCGTTGACCTCCCCCTGGTCAGCGGGGCTTTTTATTTGTGCCGCCGGAATCGCAGATGGGGTCGCCTTTGCCCACCGGGCAAAGGGATCTGACCCCAGGTGCTAGGCTGGGCCACTGTCCAGCAGGGGAACCCGCAATGCCCGACCTGTTCGCACTGGCAATGCCGTGGTGGGAGTTCATCCTGCGCGCGGTGGTGGTCTATGTCGTGGTGCTGGGCATGGTCCGGCTTGGCGGCAAGCGGGCTCTAGGGCAGATCACGCCGTTCGACGTGCTGTTGATCGTGCTGCTGGGCAATGCGGTGCAGAACGCGCTGCTGGGCACCGATACCTCGCTGGGCGGTGGCCTGCTGCTGGCCGCAACCCTGATCCTGCTCAACTATGGGGTAGGCTGGGTGAGTACCCGCAGCCGGCGGATCGAGCGCCTGGTTGAAGGAGAACCCGTGGTGATCGCGCGTGATGGGCGCCTGTTCGACGCCGTTCTGCGTCGCGAGCAGGTCACGCGTGCCGATTTCGAGGCCGCCATGCGCCAGCAGGGCGGCCTGGGCGTGAAGGATGTCGAGCTGGCCCTGCTGGAGATCAACGGGCACATCACCATCATTCCGAGGAAGAGCACCTGACCTTGTAGAGCCGAGCCCATGCTCGGCTGCCTTGCGTCCGGAGCCGAGCATGGGCTCGGCTCTACAGGTGCATGAGCCTCAGGGCGCGGCTTCGGCCTTCAGTGCCGGCCAGTTGCGGGTGGCGTCCACATCACAGGCCACGTGCGTGCCTTTGCCATCCTTCGCGCAGATCGCAGCCATGGCTTGCGGGATCTTCGGGTCTGCGGTGTGCGAATACACCGCTGCCAATGCCAGGCACCCTTCGCGCACGCCCGCGCCGCACAGCGTCTCGAAGTAGGGCAGCGACGCGGCCCATTTTTCGGACTCGAACAGCGCTTCGCCGGCCACCTTGCAGCCGAGCAGCTTGCCATCGGTGCAGCAGGCCTTTGCGCCGTCCTTGCGTGCCAGGGTCGGGCAATCCAGCGGCAGCGGAATTTCCACGAAGGCCACAGGCGGCTTGCAGCTGGCGCTGCCTGTGGTCGGCTTGCGCTCGTAATAGGCGAAGCGGTTGCCGCCGTCGACGCTGGCCAGGTTTCCGTTCTTCAGCGGCTGCAGTACGAAGTCGCTGCCGACATCGCGACGGATGAAAATGCGGCCGTCATGCAGGCGCGCGCGCATGCGCTGGTCGCGACCCTCGGCCTCAACCAGGCCGCCATCGAGGAAGCGCAGCTGCGAGAGCACGCCGTATTCGGCTTCAAAGCTGCCACAGGGCAGTGCGGTGGCCGGCACCGGGGCCAGTGCAGCGGCTGGTGCGGTGGCCAGGCTGGCAAGTGCCTTGGCGCGGCCGCAGGCCACGCCGTCCGCGCGCTGCGCGCACGACAGCTGCAGTGCTTCGTGGGCCTGTGAAAGGCGTCCACCACTCCACAGCACCTCGGCAACGTCGGCGCAGAAGGTCTCGCCGTGCTGCTGCCGGCACAGTGCGGCCAGCTCATCGAGCTGCGCCGACGGCAACGCAGGGTCGACCGCATGCTGCAGCCCGAGCAGGGACTTGCCGATCATCTCCAGCCCGATCACCTCGGCGATCGCCCGGCAGCCCTCGGCGTTGAAGGATGCGGAATCCTCCTTGCAGATCTCCGGTTTCGGCGGCTCGGCTCGTGCAGGCGCGGGGGCTGCGTCCTTGGCCCGCTGCTGGTAGGTCTCCAGCAACCGCATGCAGGCTGCGCCCACGCCCTCGGCACACCAAGCGTGCAGTTTCACGGGTGCGGCCTCCGGCAGCGCCTCCAGGCACTCGGAGGTGTTCATCACGCAACCGTCTTCGATGGGCTCCGGCATCGTCTTGCAGGCGGCGGCGTGCTCACGGGTGAACTCGCGATAGGGCGTGCTGATCGTGCGGTCGTTGTCCGAGAAGTACCAATTTTCCAGCTGGCCCGTGGACAGGTTGCCGGTACCCAGCACGTCCTCCTGGCGGGCGATGCGCAGCTCCTCGGTGGCCTGGTAGGGGCCGGACAGGAAGCCGTGGCCTTCGCTCTCGAGGGTCAGCGTGGTGTTGCCGCTGCTGTCCTTGTATGTGCCGCAGGCCATCGACTGCGCGGCGGCCGGCAGGCTGGCCGAGGCCAATGCAAGCAACAGCAGGGAGCGCCAGCCCGCAGCGCGGGGGCGAAGGGAAACAGCAGCAGGCATGGGGTCATCCTTGAAAGAAGTGGGGCAGGGCCTGTCCGGTGCGGGGCGCACCGCAGGCGGGGAAGGCGCCACGCGTCAGGCGTGGCGCCGGAAGATCAGAGCCAGTCGCGCGGCACCAGGTAGTCGGCCAGGCGCGCCTCGGCGCTGCCGGCCTCCGGGCTGAAGCCGTATTCCCAGCGCACCCGCGGCGGCAGGCTCATCAGGATGCTCTCGCTGCGGCCACCGCTCTGCAGACCGAACAGCGTGCCGCGGTCATAGACCAGGTTGAATTCCACATAGCGGCCGCGACGGTACAGCTGGAACTCGCGCTCGCGTTCGCCATGCGCGGTGTCCTTGCGCTGCTGCACGATCGGCAGGTAGGCCTGAAGGAAGCCATCGCCGACCGCACGCAGGTAATCGAAATCGCGCTCGAAGTCGCCGTGCAGGTCGTCGAAGAACAGGCCGCCAACGCCACGCGTTTCATTGCGGTGGCGCAGGAAGAAATACTCGTCGCACCAGCGCTTGTGCGCGGCATAGCGTTCCTCGCCGAACGGCGCACACAGGTCGCGTGCGACCCGGTGCCAGTGCTGCACGTCTTCGTCGAACGGATAGAACGGCGTCAGGTCGAAGCCGCCGCCGAACCAGCTGGCCACCACTTCACCGTCGCGTTGCGCCTGGAAGAAGCGCACATTCGCGTGGGTGGTCGGCACGTAGGGGTTGAGCGGGTGGAACACCAGCGACACGCCGGTGGCGCGCCAGGAGGCGCCGGCCAGTTCCGGGCGGTTGGCCGAGGCCGATGGCGGCAGGCGGCTGCCGGCCACGTCGGAGAAGCCGATGCCGGCCTGCTCGAACACCGCACCGTCACGCAGCACACGGGTGCGCCCGCCACCGCCCTCGGCCCGCTGCCACAGGTCTTCCTGGAAGCGGGCCTGGCCATCGACGGCCTCGATCGCCGCACAGATGCGGTCCTGCAGGTCGGTGAGGTAGGCGCGCACGCGCTCGAATTCGTTCATGGCGCGTACTTTACCGCAGGGCCCGCCCGAAGCTGCGGACAGGCCCTGACCGGCTCAGCGCTTGCGGTTGGGGTTGCGCGGTACCGGAGTGTCGTCCACCGCCGCCTCGTCAACCGCCTTCTGCAGGGCACCGCCCAGCGTGATCAGCTCCCAGTTCTGCGTTTCGAGCACGTCGCAGGCCACATGCAGGCCGCTGCGGTCGGCCTTGCACAGCTGTTCCAGGATTCGACGCGCGTCCACCTCCGCACCGTTGCCTTGTGCGGTGACCAGATTCTCGCAACCCTCGCGGACACCGGCACGGCAGACCGTGGTGTAGTGCTCGACGGCCTGCAGCCAGTGCCCGGACAGCGCAAGACGGTTGCCGAGAATGTTGCAGCCCTGCAGCTTGCCCTGCGCGCAGCAGGCGTCGGCACCGTCCTCGTTGGTCAGTGCCAGCGGGCAATCCTGTGGCAGTGGCAGCACCCTGAACTGCTTCGGCGCACTGCACCGGGTCGGGCCCTCCCCGGTGGGGACGAACACCTGGAAGCGGGTCCAGTTATCCAGGCCCAGCAGCTGCCCGCCGGGCAGCGGGCGCAGCACGAAGTCGCCGTCCCGGTCGTGGTGGATGCGGATGTCGCCCGCTTCGACGCGCGCGCGAAGATGGCTGCTCCAGCCCACACCGACCAGGCCGGCATCGCCGAAATCCAGCGTGTCCATCAGGCCGCCGTCGGACCGGTAACTGCCGCAGGGCAGGACCGTTGCCGGCTGCGGCTGCAACGATGCACCCACCGCCTGCAACGCCGGCAGGCGCTCGCAGGTGGCGGTATCGTTGCCGGGTGTGCAGGCCGCAGCCAGGGCCTGCACCGCCTGCAAGTGGTCTCCTGCTTCCCAGGAAAGTTCAGCCACGCGGGTGCAGAAGCCGCCATGGGATACCTCGCGGCACAGCCGCAACAACTGTTGCCGCCGCTCGGCCGGAATGATCACCGGCACGGTCGGCGCCGTCATCGTCACCATGGCTTCGGTCATGGCTGCCGTCATCGCCGCCTTGACCAGCTGCTCCTGCACTGCGGGGTCGGCCTCGAGTGCGGCGGCACACGCCGCGGTTCCCTGTTCGAAGCCACCGTCGTCACAGGCGGCGGGGAGCTTGATGCCGGACAGGGCGGCGTCGAGCGCTGCCTTTGCCAGGGCAGGATCGGCCGCGACCGTGGGTTTGGCCTCCTCGTGCCAACGATCAGCCAGTTGCAGGCACATGCCGGGCACGCCTTCCCGGCACCCTGATTCCAGCGCGGTCGGGGTGGCTTCGCGACGGTTGTCCAGGCACGCCGCCGCATCGGCCAGGCAGCTGCCTTCAGCCGGCGCGGCGGCTGCGGCGCACTGTGCAGGGGCCTGCAGGATGTAGACCGTGCCATCCACCTCGACCGTCCGGCCACGATCGCGCACCTGCAGCGCGCTGGGCAGGCCGTACTCCAGGTTCACCAGTTGCAGCTTTCCGTCGATCTGCTGGAACGCGACCGGAGAGGGCGCACTGCCGAAGTGTTTCTGCTCGCCGCGGTTTGGCGAGCTGATGCGCAGCGTACCGCTGCCTTCGTCGGCCTTGAACATGCCGCATTGCGGTGACTGTGCGGCGGCCATCGGCGCGGCCAGCAGCAGTGCCCAGGCCAGCCAGCGGCGGCGCGGTGCGGGTGAATGCATGTCGTCTCCTTGACGATCGAACGGAAAACTCCAAGCGCTACGGCGAACCACGGCCCTCGCGCGGGGGCGTGCATTGTGCCGTGCCGGGCACCGGCTGGTAACGCTGATATCCCGTCTGCGCATCCATACCAAGCAGGTCGCCATTGCCGAGCTGACGCAGCACAAGGTTTTCGCCGTTCTGCTGCAGGTGGATCGCGCCGTCATGCAGACGGCCACGCGCGCCATCGCCGAAGTCGAGCCTGTCGATCACGCCACTGTCGGCCTGATAGCGGCCGCACGGCACCTGCTGGGCCGGGACGAGGCGCAGGTCCGCGCCGAGATCGCGCAGCGGTGCGATGCGTTCGCAGGCACTGATGCGGCCTGCATCGCAGACCACCTGCAGGGCCTGCACCGCCCACGCGGGTTCCAGCGCGATCAACTGCTGTTCGGCCACTTCGACGCAGAAGCGACCACTGCGGTGCTGCAGACACAGCTGCTGCAGACGATCGCGTGCAGCGGCCGGAAGCGGTGAATCCAGTGCGTCTTCGTCTTCCTGTTGCAGGCGTTCACCCACCCGCTGCATCGCGGTGGCCAGCGCATCACCGGTCAGCGCCTCGCAGGCCTGCGGGTCATGCTCGGGCGTGTGTTCGCGGCAGGCGGACGGGCGCTCGAAGAGGGCGGCGCCGGTGTCACCAGCGGCTGCGGCGTTGCCATCGCGCAGTTGTCGCAACAGCGCCGAGCAGCCCGCGCCAACGCCTTCGCCGCACGCGCGCTGGGCCTGGCCGGGAGAGGCCGTGGGCAGCTGCGCAATGCAGTGGCTGCCGGCGGCGCGACAGCTGCCGTCCATCGTGCTGGGCTCGACGGTGCAGGCACGGGACTGGCGCAGCGTGTAGGTCACCACCCCGTCGTCCTCGATGCGCTGGCCATCGGCACTGATCCGGATCGGCTCCGCCACGCCATCGTCGAGCATGACCAGGCGCGTCTGCGCCGCACTGCGATCAACCCACAGCGGCTGCGGCTCGCTGCCGTCAGCGTGGTGGTAGCCGCTGCTGGGGGTGGTGAACACCAGCGCCATGCCGCCATCGGCGCTGCGGTATTCGCCACACTGCAACGCGTCGGCGCCGGCTGGCAGCGCGGCGAACAGCAGCAGTGCGGGGAGAAGAGCCTGCAAGCGCATGCGACGGTCCTTGTCGTGCGGAAAAGGGGGGCTCAGTGGAAACGTGAGCGGATGTCCGGCCGCAGCAGGCGCCAGGCCAGCCAGCCCTGCAGGCCGAGGAACACAAATGACATGGCCACCACGGTCAGCGTGATCAACCAGCGTTTCAGATGGAGTTCCTGCTGCAGGAGGGCGTCGTCGGAGAGAAACGGGATGACGTCACGCATGAACACATCCAACCAGCCGGCGATCGCAAAGTTGGTCACTGCGCTCAGCAGCAGGATCACCACAAAGCTCCACAGGCCCCAGCTGCGCTCGCGCAGCAGGCCCCAGCTGGCCAGGGTCGAGGCCAGGCACAGCAGCGCGACGATCAACGACGCGGCCACCGGATGCGCCAAAAGCCAGATCAGGCTGTGCAGGTGCTGGTCTTGCACTTCCCTCTCAACCAGATGCCAGATCGGAAGGTTGTGCAGCGGCCACAGCAGTAGTCCCTGCATCACGAAGTAGACCGTGAGCAGCAGTGACAGCCAGAACGAGGCCTGTGCGATCGGGCGCACCCAGGCGTGATAGGCCGGCTGGACCAGCGAAGGAATCGGCGGGATCGACATTGACATCCGGTGTCCTTGCAATCGGTGCCCGCGCGGTCAGCGGGCCGTCACCCGGGTGGCGACCGCCGGCAGGATATGGTGTTCGCTCAAGGGTGCCAAGGGCAGGCCATGCGGTGGTTGCAGCGGCACCCAGGCCAGTTCGGCGATCTCGGCGCGCGCCTGCGGCGTGCCGTGCACCTGCACCCACCAGGCCTGTGCCTGTACGCGCTGGCCAGGCTCATTCACCGCCCAGTCCTCGAACGTGCCCAGCGCAGCCGCTGAAGCCGTACGCAACTGCACGCCCAGCTCCTCGTCCAGCTCGCGGGCCAGCGCCTGCAGAGGCGCCTCGCCGGGTTCGGGCTTGCCGCCCGGCTGGATGAAGCGGCTGGCGCCCTGCTTGCGCACCACCAGCGCCTGGCCGCGGTCATCCAGGATGACCGCGGCCACGATGTGGATCGTGGCCGCGGCGTTGCTCACTTCAGGTTCTGCTCGAACAGCTTAAGGATGCGCTTGTACTGGTCCAGCCAGGAATCGGCACGGGTGTAGCCGTGGCGTTCCAGCGGGTACGGTGCGATCGACCAGTTGTCCTTGTGCAGTTCGATCAGGCGCTGGGTCAGGTTCACCGAGTCCTGGAAGAACACGTTGTCATCCATCATGCCGTGGGCGATCAGCAGGTTGTCCTGCAGGTTCTGCGCGTACTCGATCGGCGAGGACACGCGGTACGCCTCCGGATCGATGTCCGGGGTGTTGAGGATGTTGCTGGTGTAGCCGTGGTTGTACTGGTGCCAGTCCACCACCGGGCGCAGCGCGGCGCCGGCCTTGAAGGTGCCCGGCGAGCGGAACAGCGCCATGAAGGTCATGAAGCCGCCATAGGAACCACCGTAGATGCCGGCGTGGTCGCGGTCACCCTGCTGGGTGTCGACCAGCCAGTCCAGGCCGTCCTTGTAGTCTTCCAGTTCCGGGTGGCCCATGTTGCGGTAGATCGCCGTGCGCCAGTCGCGGCCGTAGCCCTCGCTGCCGCGGTAATCCATGTCCAGCACGATGTAGCCCTTCTGCACCAGCAGGTTGTGGAACATCTGCTCGCGGAAGTAGGCCGGGTAGCGCTGGTGCACGTTCTGCAGGTAGCCGGCGCCGTGCACGAACATCACGATCGGGTACTTCTTCCCCGGTTCCTTGTTTTCCGGTTCGTAGTACTTGGCCCAGACCACGCCGGCACCGTGCTTGGACGGCACTGCCACCAGCTTCGGCTGGATCCACTGGCGCGCCTTGTAGTCGGCGGTGCGGGTGTCGGTCAGCACGCGTGTCTGGCCACCGGCACTGGGCAGCACGGCCAGCTGCGGCGGCAGGTAGGCGCCGGAGTAGCGCACCAGCAGCTGCTGGCCGTCCGGCGACAGCGAGAAGTCTTCCACGCCGTTGAGGCTGGTCAGCTCGCGCACCTGGCGGCTGCCGGTGTCGACCGCGCAGACTTCGTAGTCATGTGGCGCCTGCTGGTTGCACAGGAAGTAGAAGCCCTTGCCATCGGCCGACGGCACCGGCGCCGAGGTTTCCCACTTGCCGCTGGTCAGCGCCTGCGGCTTTGCGGTACCGGCCTGGGTGTACAGGTGCGAGAAGCCCGATTCCTCCGACAGCAGCCACAGCGTGCGGCCATCGGCCATCCAGCCGAAATCGTTGAAGCCCCAGTTGATCCAGGCGTTGTCGGTCAGGCGGTGGCGGTTCTGCACGCGGCCGTCGGCAGCGTTGACGCTGATGATCCAGCGGTCCTTGTTGTCGTTGGCACGCAGCATCACCGCAGCTTGCTGGCCGTCGGCGCTCCAGCGGATGCCACCGCCCATGAAGTCGCTCATCACCTGCAGGCTGCGCTCGCCCTTCAGCGCGTCCTTGCCGGCCTTGCGGCGCAGCTCGGCCAGCGGATCGGTGCTGATGCCCGGCAGGCCAGCCAGCGGAACCTTCTCGGCCTTGCCGGTGCGCACGTCCACGTACCACAGGGTATGCGGTTCGAAGCCGTTGCGGCCGACGCGGGTGCGGGTGTCTTCGGTTTCCTCGTAGCCCGATTCGGTCACGTACAGCGGCATCTTGCCGCCACGGCCGTCATCGAAGTCCTTCGGCTTGGTCACCACGATCAGGTGGGTCAGGTCCGGCGACAGCACGCTGTCGGCGATCTCCACGTCGGCGCCCAGGTACACCGGGCCCGGCGCGCGGGTCGGGTCGGCCTGGCGCCAGCGCTGGTCCTGGTCCTTCAGTGCTTCGCGCTGGTCACGGTCGCGGCGCAGGGTTTCCAGCGTGCGCAGCTGCTGGTCGCGCAGCACGTCGGCCTTCGGTGCCGTGCGCGGATCCTTCTCGGCCTTCAGGCTGGCCACCTGCTGCACGCCGCTGGCGGCGGTCCAGTGGAACCAGTTCTGGCCGACGCGCCAGATCACGCCGTTGTCGGCGGCGAAGTTCACGTTGCCCGCGCGCTCGTTACTGCGGGTCAGCTGGGTCAGCGCGCCGCTGCGCAGGTCGCGCACGAACACGTCGCCATTGCGCACGAAGGCGCTGCGGCTGCGGCTGCGGTCGTAGACCGGCTCGGCCACGTCCAGGGTGCCGCGCTGGTCATCGGCGACCTGCGCGGCCACGCCACCGGCCAGCGGCTGGCGGAAGGTATCGCGCACCGGGCTGCCGCTACGCTTGAGCTGGTATTCCACCTGCTGGCTGTTCCACGACCACCAGGCCTTCTCGACCGGCGGACCGATCCAGTCCGGGTCGGCCATGGCCTGTTCGATGGTGATCGGCGTCGGCGCGGCATGCGCGGCATGCGCAGCCGGTGCGGCCAGCACGGCCGACAGCAGGAGGGACAGGGGCAGCACTCGGGACATGGGCGGACGGCACCAGAAGAGGAAACCGGCCAAGGGTACCAGCCGCCCCGGCCCGGGGCAGGGGCCACAGGTCATGGCAGCGGGATTGGCAAAGTGGTGCAACCGGTTGCCGTGGTCGCGCATCCATTCTCCTGAACCCGCATCATCCACCGAACAGGAGCCCGACCATGCAGGAACTGATCCCGATCACCCTCTTCATCTGCATCGCCTACGCGATCCATGCCATTGCCGATGCCCGCGCCCGCAGCAAGCTGGTGGCTCCGCACGTGCCGGAGGAAGTGATCCGCTCGCTGGCGGTACTGGAAGAAGAACGCCGCCGCCAGGGCGCGCTGCGCTGGGGCATCAGCCTGGTCAGCCTGGCCGTGGCAATGGGCCTGCTGGAGGCGATCGGTGCACGCGAACTGACCTTCGGCGCCGCCGCCGCGATGGTCGGCAGTGCCGGCCTCGGCCAGCTGCTGGCCTGGCACTTCACCCGTCCTGCCGCACGCAAGGGCTGAGCCGGCCCATGCCATGGGCACAGGGGGCGCTCCATAGATGAGCCTGCTCGGCGAAGCATTGTCGGCACTGCGGGGCCATCGCCGCCACGATACGGCGGCGACGGCGGCACCCATCGAACCGCTGGATGCGGACCAAGCCTTGGTGCGGGCCATCATCGACGGCTCGCAGGCGGCCTTCGCGAAGCTGGTGGAGACCCACCAGCGCACCTGCGCGCATGTGATCGGGCGCATGGTGGGCGACCGTGATCAGGTGGCCGACCTGCTGCAGGAAACCTTCCTGGCCGTGTTCCGCCAGCTGCACCGGTTCCGCTTTGAATCCTCGCTGCGCACCTGGGTTTCACGGGTGGCTTACACCACGGCATTGCAACACCTGCGCCGGCGACGGCTGGAGGCGCAATGGATGGTGGCGGTGGAAGTACCCGAGGAACTGGGTATTGGCGATGAAGGGCCGGGGCCGGCTGAACTGAGCGAGGCGCTGCAGGCTGGTCGCCATCTTGGCGCGGCGCTGGAACGGCTGAGTGCACCGCAGCGGCTGATCGTCGGCCTGCATTACCTGGAGGATTTCGATCTGGCCGAGATCGAGCAGGTGACTGGACTGGCACGCGGTACCATCAAGAGCCACCTTCACCGTGCGCGCCAGGTCCTGAAGCAGGAACTGACGCGGCATGCCACCGCCGGAGAACTGCTGTGAATCCACCGACCGACCCTCGCGATGCGGAAGAGCGCGCGCTGGCGCAGGCGTTGCGTGAGCAGGCGCAGCAGGAACAGACACCGGATGTGAGCGAGGCGCTGCAGAAGCGCATCGCCGCTGAGTCGCGCGACAGTGGCGTGGGCTATGTGGTGGTGCAGGTGGTGTTGCTGGGGGCGTTGGTGGCAGGGGCTGTCTGGTACTTCTGGCGCTGACAGGACGTGGTGATGCGTTAGACGCATTCTGCGTGGTCTGCAGGCCCAATGACCTGGAATGAGGACTCGTGAAACTCGCGAGCTTCATCAATATGTGGTGATTAGCGCCATGACGAGTCGTGATCGCGCCGCCAATCGTAGGCTGATGTTGCCGACAATGATTCTGAGCTCTCAACCATCTTGAGGATAGTTGCAGAGTTCCATTCCGCTATTGAGGTTCATGTGCGTCCTGGGGAACTCTCGGTCGTCGGCAATCGCTGACGCAGGTCATAGCCGGGGAGGCTTGGACCTGTTCGCGTTCCATCAACTTCAACGGAGATGCGTCATGTCGAAGATCGACAAGTCTGTGCTGCCCGTGCATTCAGCCCGTATCTGGCCACCCTTGGCGATCCAGTGAGAAGCAGGGATCTGCTTCTGCGTGGGATGCCGATCGCGTCTGTCTAGGCACAGGGTCAACTCCATGGAGGGTGTGTGATCTTCTATTACGTTTCTCTGTCGCTTAAGCGCTTTCGGCAACGCCTACGGACGCACATTGCCGTCGCTCTCATGCTCGGTGCGGGAGTGGGAACCGCCATGGTGATGCTGTCCATTGTGCTGCAGGCATCCTCCGATCCGGTCCCGGGACGCAGCGGGTCGCTCTTCCGTCCACACCTGGACGTGCGCCCGGGAGCACAGCACGCGGCGGCACCTGATCCTGGGCAGGGGTTGACCTGGCCTGATGCCAAAGCCCTGCTGGACCAAGGGTATGCCTGGAATCAGGCGGCCATGGCCGGTGGTGCCGTGACCCTGCTGAAACCCGGGCAATCAAGCGCCCGGCTGCGTGCCAGATACGCAACGTCAGGAGTGTTCGGCGTGCTCGGGATCACTCTGGTGCAAGGGCGATCGTGGACGGCGGAGGAAGGGCAGGCTGGAAGTCGGATCGCTGTGCTGTCACGGGCACTCGCAGCGGTCGAGTGCCCGGCCGGATGCATCGGTCATCCGCTGGAGCTGAGCGGGCGCACATACACGGTTGTCGGCGTGGCGGAGGACTGGCATCCGGTGCCGATGTTCCAGGGAGACGTGACCCGTCGTCCTTTCGTGGAACCCGATCAGATCTATCTACCGGTTGAAACTGCCATTGCGGACGGATTGACCGTGGTCGACGGCGTGGCGGTCTGGGGCGGTGGGGAGGGAGTGGAACTTGCTGGCCCGCAGGCGTCCTGGCTGCAACTGTGGGCATGGCTACCGACAGTGGATGACGTGTCTGGATACCGCGCGATGCTGAACGCGTACGCGCAAGCCCGGGATCTGCAGGTTGACCCGGATAGCGATCAGGTCGGGCTCTGGCCGCTGATGGCGTGGCTGGACCGACAGGGCCTGGTCCCTGAGCGCACCCGGACCCAGCTTCATCTGGCACTGCTTCTGCTGGTGGTCTGCATCGTCAATGCAGCCGCGCTGCTGGGATTCAGCCTGGGCGCGCGCCGTCGCGAGCTTGCGATACGTCGCGCGCTGGGTGCCCGGCGGGGGGATGTTTTTGCCCAGCTCATGTGGGAATGCGCATCGTCGGGATTGGCCAGTGCTGCATTGGCGGCCATTGCGTATGCGGTGGGCATGCGGCTGGTGGCGACAGGGGAGGTGCTTCCGTCGGCCATCACTACGCTGGACCCCGCGTCCGTACTGATGGCAGCCGGGGTTGGGTTCGCGACAGCGCTGTTGTGCGCGTTCATCCCCGCGCTGGAAGTCTGCCGGAGCGGATCGCTGTCGCGGTTGTTTGCAAAGGGAGCGGCGTGAAATGCTGGATTCAATGCAGGAAGTCCGCAACCACCTGGGCCGCGCGTCGCTGCTGTTTGTACAGGCCGCACTGGCCAGCCTGGCCTGCGCCTTTGCCCTGCAGTCTGCCGCAGATGGTTTCTCACGATTGAACACGCGGGGCATCGAGGGAGCACAGGCGATCGGTGTCATCCGGGTCTCCGATATCGAAGAGAGGGTGGCGCCTTCGTTGGTGCGATCGGACCTCTCCGCCATCCAGCTCCCTGGCGTCCGGCAGGCGGTCGCCAGCGATTCGGTTCCGTTCGGAGGCAGGGCTCATCATTACGGTGCATGCACCAGTGATGCAGCCATGGCACACGCCATGGCGGCTGGCAGCAGCGACGTGGCAGGCTGTGATCGCATTCCCGTGATAACCGCCAGCCCAGGCCTGTTGACGATGCTGGGGGCACAGGTGGTGAAGGGGCGTTTGCCGGCAGACCATGAGGCGACCGACGGCGCGCCGGTCGTGCTGATCAGCGAGGCATTGGCCGTCCATCTGTTTGGCTCGGAGAGCGCCGTGGGTCGTCAGCTGTACTTCGGGCCGGGAAGCAGCAGGGTGATCGTGGGTGTGTTCTCGTCCATCGTCGGGCCTGCGCCAAGTGGAAACGATCGGGACTCGCAGTGGGCGCTGTTTCCCGGTTTTCCAACCGGTGCGAGCCGCTATTACCTGATCGGATCCCACGCGGAGGTGGATCGCGTGTTGCTTGACCGCACCGTTGAGGCGCTGCGGCAGCCCTATCGCGTCGTGAATCCGACAGGCGTTGACACGTTGGCCGGATATCGCGATGCCTACCTTCGTGCAGACCGCTTCACGACGGCCATGCTCGCTTTCATGGCAGCGGTGGTCCTGGGTGTGCTGATGGCCGGCGTGTCCGGCGTGGTAGGCGCATGGCTGGAGCGTAGGCGGCGCTCCATCGGTATCCGTCGAACGTTGGGTGCGCGCGCATCGGTGATCTTCACGGAGATCATCTTCGAAGTCAGCATTTTCACCATTTCTGGCGCCGTGCTGGGCGCGTGTTCGCTGTACCTGTTCTGGTCGCCCGAGGACCGAAGCTCGATATCGTCGTGGCTGACAGGGTTGATGGCGTTCATGTTGGTGATGGTGGCGAGTCTTGCTGCCCTGCTGCCCCGTGCATGGCGAACGGTGCGGGAGGAGCCATTGGCGTTGTTGAAGCCGTTCTGATTCGTTCGCCCGTGAGCCCAGCTCCACCTGCGACAAAGTGAAGCAGCGCGTCACCCGGTCGCATCCCGCTTTAACAATATCCCCCTAAAGTGGTGCGGTATCCCACCGGCAGCTGGCAGGAGGCGTCCCTTGGACGCGTTGTTGTTGTCCCGGATCCAGTTCGGATTCGTCATCAGTTTCCACGTGCTGTTCCCCGCCTTCACCATCGGTACGGCCAGCTGGCTGGCCTTCATCGAATGGCGCTGGCTGCGCACGAAGTTGCCCGTGTGGCGCGAGCTGTATTTCTTCTGGCAGAAGATCTTCGCGGTGTCGTTCGGCATGGGCGTGGTCAGCGGCATCGTCATGGCCTTCCAGTTCGGTACCAACTGGCCGCGGCTGAGCGAGGTAGCTGGCACGGTCATCGGCCCGCTGCTGACCTACGAGGTGCTGACCGCGTTCTTCCTGGAAGCCAGCTTCCTCGGCGTGATGATGTTCGGCTGGGGCCGGGTCTCGCCGCGCCTGCATTTCCTGTCCACCTGCATGGTCGCGCTGGGCACGCTGTTCTCCACGTTCTGGATCCTGTCGTCCAACAGCTGGCTGCATACACCGGCCGGCTACGAGATGGTCAACGGCATCGTGCATCCAGTCGATTGGTGGCAAGTGGTGTTCAACCCCTCGTTCCCCTATCGCCTGGCGCACATGGCGCTGGGCTCGTTCATCACCACCTGTTTCGTGATCGGTGGCGTGGGTGCGTGGTACCTGCGAAAGGGAACGCACGTGGAAGCGGGCCGACGCATGCTGATCGCGGCGGTGGGGTTCGCAGCACTGACCGTGCCGGTGCAGATCTTCGTCGGCGACATGCATGGCCTGAACACGCTCAAGCATCAGCCGATGAAGATCGCGGCGATGGAAGCGCACTGGCATGAAACCAAGGAAGGCGAGGGCGTGCCGCTGGTGGTCTTCGCGCTGCCGAACGAGAAGGAAGAGCGCAACGATTTCGAAGTGACCATCCCGAAGCTGGGCAGCGTGATCCTCACCCACAGCCTGGACGGCACCTTCGATCCTCTCACCTCGGTACCCGCCAGCGAGCGGCCTCCGGTGACGCCGGTGTTCTTCGCCTTCCGCATCATGGTCGGGCTGGGCACGCTGATGCTGTTGCTGGCCTGGGTGTCGGCCTTCCAGTTGTGGCGGAAGAAGCTGCTGGATTCGCCGTGGCTGCTGCGCGGCTGGAACTGGATGCTGCCCAGTGGCTTCATCGCGCTGCTGTCGGGTTGGTTCGTTACCGAGATGGGGCGCCAGCCGTGGGTGGTGTATGGCGTGCTGCGCACCGCTGATGCAGTGGGCCCGCAGAGCGCGTGGATGACCGCGCTGTCGCTGGGCGTCTACGTTGTTGGCTATGCCTTCGTGTTTGGCTGGGGCATCTGGTACCTGGTGAAGATCCTGCGCCATGGGCCGCAGCCGTACGCCGAGGGGCCGTCGCTGGACCACGGCAGCCATACCCCGGCACGCCCGCTGTCGGCCGCCGACGAACCGCTGGAGGAACGCTGACATGGACCTGATGACCTGGCTGCCGGTGGCATGGTTCGCGGTGATCGGCTTCGGCGTGCTGATGTACGTGGTGCTGGACGGCTTCGTGCTCGGCATCGGCATCCTCGCCCCGTTCGCCGAAGACGAGGAACAGTTGGACCTGATGATGAACACTGCCGCGCCGATCTGGGACGGCAACGAGACCTGGCTGGTGCTCGGTGGCGCCGGCCTGCTGGCGGCGTTCCCGAAGGCGTATGCGGTGCTGCTGTCGGCGCTGTACCTGCCGGTGCTGCTGCTGGTGGTGGCGCTGGTGTTCCGCGGCGTGGCGTTCGAGTTCCGCTTCAAGGCGCATCGTTCGCGCCGGCTGTGGAGCGTGGCGTTCGGCCTCGGTTCGCTGCTGGCGACCTTCGCCCAGGGCGTGATCCTCGGCACCCTGGTGCAGGGCATCCCGCTGGTGGACGGTGTCTATCAGGGCGGGCCGTTCGCCTGGTTCAGCCCGTTCGCGATGCTGACCGGCGCTGCGCTGGTCGCCGGCTACGCGCTGCTGGGCAGCACCTGGCTGATCCTGAAGACCGAAGGGCGCGTGCAGGCGCTGGCGCGGCAGATGACCCGGCCGCTGGTGGTGGCGGTGATCGCGGCGATGGGCCTGGTCAGCAGCTGGCTGCCGTTCCTCGATTCGCGGTTGATGGATCGCTGGTTCAGCGACGGCAACTTCTGGTGGCTGTCGCCGGTGCCTTTGCTGACCCTGGCGGTGGCTGCCGCGCTGTGGCGCAGTGCCACCCACCCGCGCCGTGACCTGCCGCCGTTCCTGCTCAGCCTGGCCCTGTTCGTGCTCGGCTTCCTCGGCCTGGTGCTGGGCATGTGGCCCTACCTTCTGCCGCCGTCGATGACGCTGTGGCAGGCCGCCGCGCCGGCCTCCTCGCTGGGCTTCACCCTGGTCGGGCTGGTCATTCTGCTGCCGGTCATCCTCGGCTACACGGCATGGTCGTACCGGGTATTCCGCGGCAAGGTGCACGCCGACACCGGTTACCACTGATCGATTGAAGACGGGGCCTGCGCTTGCCGGGCCCCGTGTTGGGGAATGTGAAACCTGCACACCCCGCGCGGGACGTGCTAGCGTGCGCTCCTTTCCGGCGGCCAGGGGGGCAGCCGGCGACGTCCTGGACGGACGCACGGCTGCAGGAACGGGGGGCCGCCGCGCGTCGCCGTAATGGCTCGTGCCTATCGTTCTCCCGTTGAAGCACCATCGCCAAATGATCGAATTTTCCATCGTCGACTGGGCCGCCTGGGCGCCCGGCCTGAGTGAGCGCAGCCAGTGGCTGGGCTGGGCCGATACGCCGTACCTGCCGCATGGCGGGGACACGCCGGCGCTGGCCGAAGTGCCGGCGATGCAGCGCCGTCGCATCGAGCGGCTGGGTCGTATGGCGATCCAGGCCGCGTGCTGGTGCGAGGACGGGCAGGGCGCCGACAGTGACGTCCCGCTGGTGTTCGCCAGCCGCCACGGCGACGTGGCCCGTTCGATGGACCTGCTGGGCGCGCTGGTCGGCGACCAGCCGTTGTCGCCGACCGGATTCGGCCTGTCCGTGCACAACGCGATCGCCGCGCTGTATTCGATCGCCCGCGGTCACCGCGGCAACTACCTGGCGCTGGCGGCGGGCCAGGCCACGGTGGAGACGGCGTGCCTGGAGGCCGTCGGCCTGCTGGCCGATGGCGCCCGCGAGGTACGGGTAGTGGTCTACGAGTCGCCACTTCCTGAAATTTACGCGACGTTCGCCGACGAACCCGATCCGTTCTTTGCGTGGTGCTGGCGTTTGACCGCTCCGGCAGAGGGCCGGCCGACGCTGTCGCTGCAGTGGCAGCCGGCCGACGGCCAGGCCAGCACTGCGCCCGGCCTGCTGCCGCATGCGCTGGACCTGCACCGGTTCCTGTTGTCCGGCGCGCCGGCACTGGAACACGTGGCCCACGGCCAGCGCTGGTGCTGGAGCCGCCGTGGCTGAGCTGCTGCGCCGCCTCGACCATGCCTGGCGTGTGTTTGGCACCGGCCTCAGCTTCGTCGCGTTTGGCCTGGGCGGGCTGCTGCTCGGCGTTCTGGTGATGCCGGTACTGCTGCTGATGCGTGACCCGGTGGCGCGCCGCCGCCGCGCCCGGCGCGTGGTCCAGGTCGCGTTCGCCAGCCACCTGCGGCTGATGCGCGGGCTGGGGGTGATGACCTACGAGATCGAGGGCGGTGAGCGCCTGCAGCGCGACGGCCTGCTGGTGCTGGCCAACCACCCGACCCTGATCGACGTGGTCTGCCTGATCTCGCTGCTTCCCAACGCCGACTGCGTGGTCAAGCGGGCCGTGGCCTGCAACCCGTTCATGCGCGGTCCGGTACGGGCCGCCGGCTACATCGCCAATGACGATGGTGCCGGCCTGGTCGATGACTGTGTGGCCGCAGTGCGCGCTGGAGGCACCCTGGTCATCTTCCCGGAGGGCACCCGCAGCGTGCCCGGACAGCCGCCGCGGCTGCAGCGGGGCGCGGCCAACATCGCCGTGCGCGGCCGCCTGGACATCACCCCGGTGCGGATCACCTGCAGCCCGCCAACGCTGACCAAGGGGCAGAAGTGGTATCGTGTCCCCTCACGTCGCTTTCACGTTCGGCTGCAGATCGGCGAAGATATCCCGATCGCGCCATTTCTGGCCGAAGACGACTCGCCAAGGGGGGATGCCTTGGCAGCCCGTCGCGTCACCGAGCACCTTTCTCGTTATTTCGACCTGTCTGGAGATCCGAACCGTGCAAGCACTTGAGCACGAGATCAAGGAATTGATCATTTCCTCCCTTTCGCTGGAGGACATCACGCCGGAGGACATCGATCCGACCGCGCCGCTGTTCGTCGAGGGCCTTGGCCTGGATTCGATCGACGCGCTGGAGCTGGGCCTGGCGCTGCAGAAGAAGTACGGTGTGAGCCTCTCGGCCGATTCGGAAGAAACCCGTCGCCATTTCTCCAGCGTGCGCGCGCTCGGCGAGTTCGTCGCCGCCCGCCAGTCGTAACGGTGCCAGGACCTGCCATGACCAAGAATGAACTGTTCGAACGCATCGTCAGCATCCTGACCGACAGCTTCGAGATCGAAACCGCCCGGATCACGCCCGAGGCCCGCCTGTACGACGACCTGGACATCGACAGCATCGATGCGGTGGACCTGATCGTGCAGCTCAAGCCGCTGCTCGGCCGCAATCTGCAGCCGGAAGCGTTCAAGGCCGTGCGTACCGTGCAGGACATCGTTGATGTGGTGCACAGGCTGCTGCCGGACCAGGCAGCAGCCTGACCGCAGCGCCGACGGCTCCACCATGGCACGCGCACGCACGGTCGTGGTGGCTGCGATCTCGCTGGCCTACCCGGTACTGGTGTACCTGGCGATGGGCCGTTTCGAGCCACGCTGGCTGTCGCTGCTGCTGTTCACCCTGGCCCTGCTGCGCGCGCTGAGTACGCGCCAGCCGCTGTGGTGGGCCGCGGCCGCGGGCACCGGCCTGCTGGCGGTGCTGGCCACGGTACTCAACCAGGCCCTGCCGCTGAAGCTGTACCCCGCGCTGGTCAATGCAGTGATGCTGGCGGTGTTTGGCACCAGCCTGCGTTTCGGCCCGCCGCTGGTGGAACGCCTGGCACGGCTGCAGGAACCGGACCTGCCAGCGTTCGCAGTGGCCTATACCCGCCGCGTCACCCAGGTGTGGTGTGGCTTCTTCGTTCTCAACGGCAGCCTGGCCCTGCTGACCGCGCTGTACGCGTCGGACCGGGTCTGGATGCTCTACAACGGATTGTTGGCGTACGTGATGATGGGCGTGTTGTTCGCAGGTGAGTGGCTGGTGCGGCGGCGGGTGAAGGCGGCGCACGCGCATGGCTGAGTGGATTGCCCTGGACCGGCTGCTGCTGGAGGCGCGCCCGCAGCGCAATGTTGGCGTCTGCGATGGCGAGGTGATCGACCACGCTCGCTTCCGCCAGCGCGTGCTGGCCTGGCGCGCGGCTTTTGCGGCCGCCGAAGGCCGTGACTGGGCCCTGTATTTCGACGATGCCGTGGCCTTTGCTGCGGCGCTGTTCGGCGCCTGGCATGCCGGCAAGCGGGTGTTCCTGGCCGCCGACAACCTGCCGGCCACGCTGCAGGCGCTGCAGCCGCAGGTGAGCGGTTTCGCAGGCGACGTGTCCGCCGATTACCGCCCGCTGGCGGCGCTGGACGCCGCGCTGGACGACGAACTGCAGGCGCTGGACGAGCGCGCCTGCGAACTGTGCGTGTTCACCTCCGGCAGCACCGGCCAGCCGAGCGCGATCAGCAAGCGCATGGACCAGCTGGCGCGCGAGGTGGATGCGCTGCAGGCCGCGTTCGGCGCGCAGCTGGAAGGCGTGCAGGTACATGGCACGGTGTCCCACCAGCACATCTACGGCCTGCTGTTCCGCGTGCTGTGGCCACTGGCCGCCGGCCGCCTGATCCATCCACGCCGGTTCTTCCATGAAGACCTGGTGGGCGCGCTGGCCGGTGCCGACACGGTGCTGGTGGCGACCCCGGCTCACCTCAAGCGCCTGCCCGAGCAACTCGACTGGGCCAGCCTGCATGGCCGCCTGCGTGCAGTGTTCTCCTCCGGTGGCCCGCTGCCGGAAGACGCGGCGCGGCAGGTGCGGCAGTGGCTGGGCGTGGCGCCGACCGAGGTCTATGGCAGCAGCGAGACCGGTGGTATCGCCTGGCGCCGCTGGGACGCCGACCTGCCGCCGTGGCAGCCGCTGCCGGGCGTGCAGTGGCGCATCGAGGATGGCTGCCTGGCCGTCGCCTCGGCGCATCTGGAAACCCTCGACTGGTGGCGCACCCAGGACCGCGTGGAAGCCTTGGCCGACGGCCGCTTCCGCCTGCTGGGCCGTGCCGACCGCATCGTCAAGATCGAAGAGCGCCGCGTTTCGCTGGATGCGCTCGAACGCGCGCTGCGCGAAGACGCCGAAGTGGACGACGTGCGCGTGCTGGTCCTGCCCGGCCAGCGCGAGCAGCTGGCGGCCGTGGTGGTGCCGGCCGACCTGGCGCTGCTGGAGGGCGGTGACGCCGCGCGCCGCGCGCTGGGCCAGCGCCTGGGCGCGCGCCTGGCACAGGCACATGACGCGGTCACCCGGCCGCGCCGCTGGCGGCTGGTGCCGACGCTGCCGATCAACGCACAGGGCAAGGTCACCCAGGCGGCGCTGGCAGCGCTGTTCCAGCCACTGATGCCGGTGCCGGTCTGGGACCGCCGCGACGCCGCCAGCGCCACCCTGCGCATGACCCTCGACCCGGCGCTGCGGCCGTTCCAGGGCCACTTCCCGCAGGCGGCGATCCTGCCCGGCGTGGCGCAGCTGGACTGGGCAGTGCGTTTTGGCCGCCAGATGTTCGCGATGCCGGCAGCGTTCCTGCGCATGGATGCGGTGAAGTTCCAGCATGTGGCCCGCCCGGGCGATGAGCTGACCCTGCAGCTGGACTGGGATGCCGCACGCAACGTGCTGGCCTTCCGCTACACCTCCAGCCACGGTGTGCATGCCAGCGGCAAGGTGGTCTTCGCCGATGCGGACTGATCCGGCCGTTGCCAGTGCCGCGTTCGCGCCACTGGTGGTGATCCCCGTCTACGACCACGAGCACGCCATCGCGGCGGTGGTCGACGGCGTGCAGGCCGCCGGCCTGCCGTGCCTGCTGGTCGATGATGGCTCGCATGAGGCGTGCGCGAATGCACTGCGCTCGCTGGCACAGCGCCAGGGCGTCGACCTGCTGCGCCTGGACATCAACCAGGGCAAGGGCGGGGCAATGCTGGCCGGTTTCGCCGAAGCCGGTGCGCGTGGCTACAGCCACGTGCTGCAGATCGATGCCGATGGCCAGCACGACACCGCTGACCTGCCACGCTTCTTCGAAGCGGCGCGCGCCCATCCCGAGGCGGTGATCTGCGGCATTCCGGCCTACGACGCCAGTGTTCCGAAGGCGCGCCTGTACGGGCGCTACGCGACCCACATCTGGGTCTGGATCAACACGCTTTCGCTGCACCTGCGCGACACCATGTGCGGCTTCCGCGTGTATCCGCTGCCGGCGGTGCTGCGCCTGATCGATGAAGAGACCATCGGCCGCCGCATGGATTTCGATACCGAGGTGATGGTGCGCCTGTACTGGCGGCAGCTGCCGGTCGAGCACCTGGCCACGCGCGTGACCTATCCCGCCGATGGCGTGTCGCACTTCGATGTGTGGCGCGACAACGTGCGCATCAGCCGCATGCATACCCGCCTGTTCTTCGGCATGCTCTGGCGCGCACCACGCCTGCTGTGGCGCCGCCTGCGGGGGCAGCACTGAGATGGCGACCGCGCAGGGTGCCCCGCACTGGGCCGACATCGGCGAATCAACGTCGGTGGCCGGCGTGCTGTTCCTGTGCTGGGTGCACCGCTGGTTCGGGCGCTGGCCGTTCCGCCTGTGCGTGTGGCCAGTGGTGGCCTGCCACTGGCTGGGCAACCGTGTAGGGCGCCAGGCCTCGATGCAGTACCTGCAGCGGCTGCAGGCGCACAGCGGCGTGCTCGGCCGCACGCCAACGCGGCGTGACAGCCTGCGCCATTTCTTCGCCTTCGCCGACACGATGCTGGACAAGATCCTCGGCCTGGGCGGGCGCTATCCGGCCGAACGCATCCACCTGCATCGTGACCTGGTGCTGGAGAAGATCGCGCGCCGCGAAGGTGGGCTGATCCTTACCGCGCACATCGGCTGCCTGGAACTGTGCCAGGTGCTGGCCGAACAGGTGCCGGGGTTCCGCATCACCGTGCTGGTGCACACCGCGCATGCGCAGCGCTTCAACCGCCTGCTGCAGCGCTTGGACCCGCTGGCGGCGGTGGAACTGGTGCAGGTCACCGAGATGGGCCCGGCCACGGCGGTGATGCTGGCCGAGCGCGTGGCCGCCGGTGGCTTTGTCGCCATCGTCGGCGACCGCACGCCGGTGCAGGGCGGTCGCAGCGTCACCGCCGATTTTCTCGGCCACCGGGCGCCGTTCCCGATCGGCGCCTACGTGCTCGCCGCCGCGCTGGGCTGCCCGGTCTACACCATGGCCTGCCTGCACCAGGGCGAGGGCTATCGCGTGGCGTTTGAACAGTTCGCCGAACGCATCGTGCTGCCGCGTGGCTCGCGCGACGCCGCGCTGGCCGAACAGGCACAGCGCTTCGCGCGCTGGCTGGAACTCCAGCTCATCCAGTCCCCGTTGGACTGGTTCAATTTCTTCCCCTTCTGGGATCAGGCTCCGCATGACGACTGACGCCGTACCCGTGTGCCGCTTTGGCGATGCACCGTTGACCATCGAAGACGTGGTTGCCCTGGCCCAGCGCCAGTGCGAGGCCGCACTGAGCGACGCGCCGGCATTCCGTGCGCACATCCAGCGTGGTGCCGACTTCCTCGACCGCCTGCTGCGCGAGGACGGCGTGATCTACGGTGTGACCACCGGCTATGGCGACTCGTGCACGGTGAACATCCCGCCGGCGCTGGTGGCCGAGCTGCCGCACCACCTCTACACCTACCATGGTTGTGGCCTGGGTCGTTACCTGGACCCGGTCGAGACCCGTGCGGTGTTGGCTGCGCGCCTGGCGTCGCTGGTGCGCGGCATGTCCGGTGTCAGCGTGCCGCTGCTGGAAGGCCTGGCCACGCTGCTGCAGCACGACGTGCTGCCGATGATTCCGGCCGAAGGCTCGGTCGGTGCCAGTGGCGACCTGACCCCGCTGTCCTACGTGGCGGCGGTGCTGTGCGGCGAGCGCGAGGTACTGTTCGACGGCCGCGTGCAGCCGGCGGCCGAGGTGCTGGCGAAGATCGGCATGACCCCGCTGAAGCTGCGGCCGAAGGAAGGCCTGGCGATCATGAACGGCACCGCGGTGATGACCGGCCTGGCCTGCCTGGCCTGGCAGCGCGCCGATTACCTGGCCCGCATGGCCACGCGCCTGACCGCGTTCAACGTGCTGGCCAGCGACGGCAACGCGCACCACTTCGACGAGACCCTGTTCGCGGCCAAGCCGCACCCGGGCCAGGGCCGCATCGCCGCGCGCTTGCGCAGCGACCTGCACAGCGAGCGCCCGCCGCGCAATGAGCAGCGCCTGCAGGACCGCTATTCGCTGCGCTGCGCGCCGCATGTGATCGGCGTGCTGGAAGACAGCCTGCCGTTCCTGCGCCAGCTGATCGAAACCGAACTGAACAGTGCCAACGACAACCCGCTGATCGACGCCGACGGCGAGCGCATCCTGCATGGCGGCCACTTCTACGGCGGCCACATCGCGCTGGCGATGGACACCCTGAAGAACACCGTGGCCAATGTTGCCGATCTGCTCGACCGGCAGCTGGCACTGGTGGTCGATGCCCGCTACAACCATGGCCTGCCGGCCAACCTGTCGGCGGCCACCGGCCCGCGCGCGGCCATCAACCATGGCCTGAAGGCGCTGCAGATCAGCGTTTCGGCGTGGACCGCCGAAGCGCTGAAGCAGACCATGCCGGCCAGCGTGTTCTCGCGTTCCACCGAATGCCACAACCAGGACAAGGTCAGCATGGGCACCATCGCCGCGCGCGACTGCCTGCGGGTGATCGAACTGACCGAACAGGTGGTGGCGGCGATGCTGATCGCCGCCCGCCAGGGCCTGGCGCTGCGCGAACGGGTTGGCCTGAACGCGCAGCTGCATGGCAGTCTGGCCGACATGTACGCCGACCTGGGGCAGCGCATCGCCCTGGTTGAAGAAGACCGCGCGCTGGATCGCGAACTGCGGGAACTGCTGGTGGAGATCCGCGCGCAACGTTGGGAGCTGTATGCCGGTGAATGAGGCCATTGAACGGGTTGGCGAGATTGCGTTGACCCCCGCCTTCCATGACTGCGACCCGATGAACGTGGTCTGGCATGGAAACTACTTCAAGTACTTCGAGATCGCGCGCTGCGCGTTGCTCGGGCGCTACGACTACGACTACCCGCAGATGCTCGAATCGGGCTACCTGTGGCCGGTGGTCGATGCACGGGTGAAATATGTGCGCCCGCTGCTGTTCAACCAGGCCCTGCGCGTGATCGCGCGCATCGTGGAATGGGAGAACCGGCTGAAGATCGAGTACGAGATCCTCGATGCGGAAAGCGGCCAGGTGCTGACCCGCGCGATGACCATCCAGGTCGCGGTGGACGCGACCAGCAGGGAAATGCTGTACCAGTGCCCGCCGGTACTGTGGGAACGCCTGGGAGTGCCTGCGCCGTGACCATGCTTGCCCGTCTTTCGAGCGTGCTGCTGTGCACGCTGCTGCTGGTGGCCGCACCGCGGGTGCAGGCTGCCGACCCCGCTGTCGATGCGATTACCCAGGCGGTGGCGCGGCCGGAGGTGCTGCGTGGCCAGTTCAGCCAGGAAAAGCAGGTCAGCGGCTTCAAGAACCCGCTGCGTTCGCAGGGCCGGTTCGTGGTCGCACGCCAGCACGGCGTGATCTGGACCACGCTCAAGCCGTTCCCCTCCGAGGTGGTGGTCACCGCCGACCGCATCCTCAGCCGCCAGCGCGATGGCAGCACCCGCGTTGAGCTCGATGCGCGGCAGCAGCCAGCGATGCGTTCGGTCAACGCCATCATGTTCGCGCTGATGAGTGGCGACGTGCAGGCGCTGTCCAGCCAGTTCAACGTGGCGGCCAGCCGTGAAGGACAGGGCTGGCGGCTGCGCCTGACGCCGAAGTCGGCGATGCTGGCCAAGGCTTTCGAATCGCTGACCCTGCAGGGCGATCGCTACGTGCGCCAGGTCGAGATCGTCGAGGCCAACAAGGACCGCACGCAGATCCAGTTCAGCGCGTTGAGCGAGACGCCGGCCACGCTCAACGCCGACGAGGCCCGCCGTTTTGAGTGAGGCCGTGGCATCCAACGCACCGGACCGCCTGCGGCGCTGGTGGCACTGGCTGGGCATCGCCTGGCTGGTGCTGCTGCTGGCGCTGGGCGCACAGCAGTGGCATTTGTGGAGCCAGCAATCGCGGATCGACACCGACATCCTCGCGTTGCTGCCGCAGGATGCGCATGACCGCCTGTTGAGCGACGTCACCCGGCGCATCGCCGATGGCAGTTCGCGGCAGGTCGTGGTGCTGCTCGGCAGCAAGGACAGCGCGGCCGCCAAGCGCGCGCAGGCGGCCTTTGCGGCGGCCATGGCCAAGGACGCCGACCACGCCTTGTTGGTGCCCAGTGGTTCGATCGAAGGCTGGTTCGATGAGGCGCGCGCGTTCTACGCGCCGTACCGCGACCGCCTGCTGACCCCGGCCCAGCGCGAGCAGCTGCAGGGCAGTGAACCGGGCGCGTTGGCCGAGCAGGCGCTGGCTGCACTGTACGGCCCGATGGGCGCGCCGCGCCTGACCGGCTGGCGACAGGACCCGCTGTCGCTGTGGCCGCAGTGGTGGCAGCAGCAGGCGCAGGGTTCGGGCCTGCGGTTGGGCGATGATGGCCTGCTGGAAGCAGAAGGCAAGCATTGGGCGGCGCTGCAGTTCGATACGCCGGGTTCGGCGTTCCAGCTCGATGGCGAGCGCCATCTTGATGGCCTGCTGGAGCGGGCCGGAAAGGCGGCCAAGACCGCAGCGCCGGAGCTGGAAATCCTGCATGCCGGCGTGCCGCTGCATGCCGAGGCCGCCGCGGTGCAGGCCAATCAGGAAATCAACACCATCGGTTGGGGTTCGCTGGCGGCGGTGCTGCTGCTGGTGTGGCTGGCATTCCGCTCGCTGCGGCCGATCCTGCTGGTCGCCGCCTCGCTGCTGATCGGTTGTGGTGTGGCGCTGGCGGTGACCGTGCTGGTGTTCGGCAAGGTACACGTGCTGACCCTGGTATTTGGTGCGTCGCTGGTGGGTGTGGCCGAGGATTACGGCATTCACTGGTTCGCCTCGCGCCAGGCTGAACCGGCCGATCGCCGCTGGAAGCTGCTGCGGCATCTGCTGCCGGGCCTGTGGCTGGCCCTGCTGACCAGTGCGCTGGCCTACCTCGCGTTGGGCCTGGCGCCGTTCCCCGGCCTGCGCCAGATGGCGCTGTTCTCGGTGGTGGGCCTGGCCGCTGCGTTCCTCACGGTGATCTTCTGGTTCCCGTGGCTGGATGGTGGCGAGATCCGCCAGACCCGCTTCTCGCAGTGGCTGGGCAACACGCTGGAGCGCTTCCCGCGCCTGCATGGCCGTCGCGCGGTGACGATGTTCGTGGTGATCACGCTGGCACTGTCTGCAATCGGCATCGCACGCCTGCAGAGCAACGACGACCTGCGCAGCCTGCAGTCATCACCGCCAGCGTTGATGGCGCAGCAGATCCGCCTGAGCCAGCTGCTGGGCATGCCCAGCCCGGCGCAGTTCTACCTGGTGCAGGGCGCGGATGCCGCGCAGCTGCTGCAGCGCGAGGAAGCATTGACCGAGCGCCTGCGTGTACTGGCCAACGACAAGCGCATTGGTGGCTATCGCGCGATCAGCGATTGGCTGCCGTCGCCGGCGCGCCAGCAAGCCGATGCCGCGCTTACCGCGAAGGTGGAACCCGGCGTGCTGTCGGCCGTGTCCGAGGCCGTGGGTGAACCGCTGCAGCGACCGCAGTTCGCGGCTGCACCGCTTACCGCCGAGGCCTTCCTCGCTTCGCCGGCGTCGCAGCCGTTCCGCCATCTTTGGGTGGGTGCGGTGGGTGGGCAGATGATCAGCGTGGTGATGGTCGATGACCTGTCACGCGCCGATGCACTGACGACCCTGCGTGGCGCGGCCGAGGGCCTGCCGGGCGTGCGCTGGGTCGACCGCACCGC
This sequence comes from Stenotrophomonas sp. YJH_SMC_101-4, assembly GCF_059370395.1. Classification (NCBI taxonomy): domain Bacteria; kingdom Pseudomonadati; phylum Pseudomonadota; class Gammaproteobacteria; order Lysobacterales; family Lysobacteraceae; genus Stenotrophomonas; species Stenotrophomonas sp. YJH_SMC_101-4. Next base: position 93,376 of record NZ_JCAFTP010000003.1, read on the forward strand.
CGATTTCTCGCAGCTGCTCGGCCACTATCGCAAGCTGATGGGTGGGCTGCTGCTGGTCGGCATTGCACTGGTGTTCGGTGCGCTGTGGCTGCGCTACCGCCGCCAGGCCTGGCGCGTGTTCGCCCCGACCCTGATCGCCGGCGCGCTGACCCTGGGCCTGCTGGGCCTGTTCGGCCAGCCGCTGCAGCTGTTCAACGTGCTGGCGTTGATGCTGCTGCTGGGCATGGGCATCGACTACGGCATCTTCCTGATCGAGCACCGTGGCGATGCCAGCGCCTGGCTGGCGGTGTGCGTGGGTGCGGCCAGTACCTGGCTGTCGTTCGGTCTGCTGGGCCTGTCGCAGACCCCGGCGCTGCGCGCGTTCGGCCTGACCCTGCTGTTCGGCATCGGCCTGGTCTGGTTGATCTCGCCGTTGTTCCGGCCGCCGCCGCATGAGCTGCCGCCAGCCTGAACGTGTCTTCCGACTTCCTTCTTTCCACCTGATCGAGCAACAAGGACGCACCGATGAATACTGCTGTGGATGCTGTCGAACGTACTGAGATCCTGATCATCGGTGCCGGCCCGGCCGGCTCCGTGGCTGCGGCGATGCTGCGCCAGCAGGGCCGCCAGGTGCTGATGCTGGAGCGTCAGCAGTTCCCGCGCTTCTCCATCGGCGAAAGCCTGCTGCCCCAGAGCATGGAATACATTGAAGCCGCCGGGCTGCTGCAGGATGTGGTCGAGGCCGGCTTCCAGTACAAGAACGGCGCCGCTTTCGTGCACGGCGAAGCGCGTACCGCCTTCGACTTCCGGAAGAAGTTCTCGCCAGGCTGGGGCACCACCTACCAGGTGCAGCGCGCCGACTTCGACAACGTGCTGGCACGCGGTGCCGAGCGCATGGGCACCACGCTGCGTTTTGGTGATGAAGTGCTGTCGGTCGAACCCGGTGAACAGCCCACGGTGAACGTGCGCCGCCCGGATGGCAGCGAATACCGCATCGAAGCCGACTTCATCCTCGATGCCTCCGGCTTCGCACGCCTGCTGCCGCGCCTGCTGCAGCTGGAATCGCCATCCAACTTCCCGGTGCGCGGCGCGATCTTCTGCCACGTGCGCGACAACATTCCGGCCGAAGCGGACTTCGATCGCAACAAGATCCTGATCACCACCCACCCCGAGCACGTCGACGTCTGGTACTGGACGATCCCGTTCTCCAACGGCTGCTGCTCGCTGGGCGTGGTCGCCGAGCCGTCGTTCTTCGAGCGCTACGAGGGTGACGACCTGCAGAAGCTGCAGGCCATCGTCGGCGAGGACCCCAACCTGACCCGCCTGCTGGCCAACGCCGAATGGGCGGTGCTGCCGGTGCGCCGCATCACCGGCTACTCGGCCAACGTCCGTTCGCTGTGGGGGCCCGGCTATGCCCTGCTGGGCAACGCCGGCGAGTTCCTCGACCCGGTGTTCTCGTCCGGTGTGACCATTGCCTTCAAGTCCGCGCAGCTGGCCAGCGAATGCCTGGCGCGCCGCTATGCCGGTGAAACCGTCGACTGGGAAGCTGAATTCTCGATCCCGCTGCGCGCCGGCGTGAAGACCTTCCGCCGCTTCGTCGAAAGCTGGTACGAAGGCGGCTTCCAGAAGATCATCTACCACCCGCAGCAGCAGCCCGAAGTGCGCGACATGATCAGCTCCATCCTGGCCGGCTACGCCTGGGACACCAACAACCCGTATGTGGCCGACGAAAGCGGCCGTCGCATGCGCGTGCTGGAGGAACTGTGCAGCGCCTGATCTTCCGTACTGCGGCCCTGCTGCTGTGCCTGCTGCTGGCCGCCTGTGCCGGGCGCATGCCCAAGCCACAGGTGGAACTGCCGCCGCTGCGCCTGTCGCCGGCCAGCCTGCCGGCGCCGCTGGCCCTGCAGCAGCAGCTGCATTTCCGCTTCGGCAGCCATGAGCGCGACCTCGACGCGCTGCTGGAGGCCGACGCGCAGCAGGTGCAGCTGGCGGTGCAGGCGATGGGCCAGACCGGCGTGCGCCTGCAGTGGGACGGCCAGCAGCTGACCCAGCAGCGTGCGCCGTGGCTGCCGCCGCAGGTACGTGCCGAGCGTGTGCTGGATGACCTGCAGTTCGCGCTGTGGCCGACCGCGGCCATCGCCGCCGCGCTGCCGGCCGACTGGCAGGTCAGCGACGACGGCCAGCAGCGCAGCCTGTCGCGCGATGGCACGGTGTGGCTGCTGCTGCAGCGCCTGGACGATGGCAGCGTGCAGCTGGACAACCGTGCCGAAGGCTATGCGCTGCGCATCGAATCGATCGATATGGCCGGACAGGACCGATGAGTGCACCGATCTACCTGAACGACCTGGGCGTGGTCTGCGCGCTCGGCGATGGCCGCACTGCGGTCGCGTCGGCGATGTTCGCCGATGTGCCGGGCGGGCTCAGCGACAACGACAGCCTGCTGCCGGGGCGCACCCTGGCGCTGGGAGAGGTCCGCACGCCGCTGCCGGCGCTGGAAGACCTGCCGGTGGCCCTGCGCGGGCGCAACAACGCCCTGCTGGACGTGGCGCTGGCGCAGATCGCACCGGCGGTGGCCGCGGCGATTGCCCGCCATGGTGCCGAGCGCGTGGCGGTGGTGCTGGGCACCAGCACCTCGGGCATCGGTGAATCCGAGCAGGCCCTGCGCAGCCACGCCGAACAGGGCCAGTGGCCGCAGGGCTTCGATTACGCCCAGCAGGAAATGGGCACCGCTGCGCAGTTCGTCCGCCAGCGCAGCGGCGCACAGGGACCGGCGTGGACCCTGTCCACGGCGTGTTCGTCCAGTGCCAAGGCACTGATGTCAGCCGCGCGCATGCTGCGCGCCGGCATCGTCGATGCGGTGATCGCCGGTGGCGCCGATTCGCTGTGCCGCTTCACCGTGGCTGGCTTCAGCGCGCTGGAATCGGTGTCGGCGGCACGCTGCAACCCGTTCTCGCAGCACCGCGCCGGCATCAACATCGGCGAAGGCGCCGCGCTGTTCCTGCTCACCCGCGAGCCCGGCCCGGTGTGCCTGGCGGGGTGGGGCGAATCGGCCGACGCGCACCACATGTCCGCTCCCGACCCGCAGGGGCTGGGTGCCATCGACGCGCTGCAGCAGGCACTGCTGCGCGCAGGCTGGGGCGCCGACGAAGTGGATTACGTGAACCTGCATGGCACCGCCACCGGCCACAACGATGCGATGGAAAGCCTGGCGGTCTCGCAGGTGCTGGGCAACAGCGTGCCAGCCAGTTCGACCAAGCCGCTGACCGGGCACACGCTGGGTGCCTCGGGCGCGATCGAGGCCGCGCTGTGCTGGATCCTGCTGGCCGAGAACCCGCAGCAGCAGCTGCCGCCGCACTGGTGGGACGGCGTGGCCGACCCAGCGCTGCCGGTGTTGCCGCTGGTCGCACCGGCCACCCGCCTGGCGCAGCCGCCGCGACGGGTGCTGAGCAATTCGTTCGCTTTCGGCGGCAGCAACGCCGTGCTGGCACTGGAGCGTCGATGAACACGCTGTATGCAATCGAAGAGGTGGTGCCGCACCGCCAGGACATGTGCCTGCTGCAGCGCATCACGCATTGGGACCAGGACACCCTCGAGGCCGAACTGGTGGTGCCCGAGGCCGGCCTGTTCGTGGAGAACGGCGAAGTGCCGGCGTGGGTCGGCATCGAATACATGGCGCAGGCCATCGCGGCCTGGGCCGGCTGCCGCGCGCGGGCGGCCGGCAAGCCGCCGCAGCTGGGCTTCCTGCTCGGCAGCCGCCGCTACAGCAGCGCGCGCAGCAGCTTCCCCGCCGGTTCGCGGCTGCGCGTACAGGCGCGCTGCGAGCTGTTGGGTGACAATGGATTGGGGATGTTCGCCTGCCGCATCCTGGCAGGTGAGGACGAATGGGCGACAGCCAACGTGTCGGTGTTCGAACCGGCCGACGCGATGGCCTATCTGGAGAGTGGACAGGCATGACAGGGAATCGAAGCGTGCTGGTGACCGGCGCCAGCCGGGGCATCGGCCGGGCCATCGCGCTGCGCATCGCGCGTGATGGCTTCGACGTGGTGGTGCATTGCCGCAGCCGCCTGGAAGAGGCACAGGCCGTGGTGGCCGAGATCCATGCACTGGGCCAGCAGGCCCGCGTGCTGGCGTTCGACGTGGCTGACCGCGAGGCCGCACGCGCCGCGCTGGAGGCCGATGTCGAGGCGCATGGCGCGTACTACGGCGTGGTCTGCAACGCCGGCATCGCCCGTGATGGTGCTTTCCCGGCACTGTCGGCCGAGGATTGGGACCAGGTCATCCACACCAACCTGGATGGCTTCTACAACGTGCTGCATCCGCTGATCATGCCGATGGTGCGGCGGCGCAAGCCCGGCCGCATCGTCACCCTGTCGTCGGTGTCCGGACTGGCCGGCAACCGCGGCCAGGTCAACTACAGTGCCGCCAAGGCCGGCATCATCGGTGCCACCAAGGCCCTGGCGCTCGAACTGGCCAGCCGCCAGATCACCGTCAACTGCGTGGCTCCGGGCCTGATCGAGACCGAAATGCTCAACGATGAAGTGATCGAACACGCGCTCAAGCTGATTCCCGCTGGCCGTGTCGGCCGCCCCGACGAAGTGGCGGCGACGGTGGCGTTCCTGCTGTCCGAGCCGGCCGGCTACATCACCCGCCAGGTGATCTCGGTGAACGGGGGCATGCTCTGATGGCCGCCGATCGTCGCGTGGTGGTTACCGGTGCTGCGGCCATCAGTCCGCTTGGCCACGACTGGCCCACCATCGAAGCGCATCTGCGCAGCTGCCGCAATGCCGTGCGCACGATGCCCGAATGGGATGTCTATGCCGGCCTGAACACCAAGCTGGCCGCGCCGGCGCAGGACTTCGAGCTGCCGCCGAACTACAACCGCAAGACCACCCGCTCGATGGGCAAGGTCGCGGTCATGTCGGTGCGCGCCACCGAGGTGGCGCTGCGCGAAGCCGGCCTGCACGAGCATCCGGTACTGCGCAGCGGCCGTACCGGCGTGGCCTACGGCTCGTCCTCGGGCAGCCATGAGGCCACCGGCGAATTCGGGCGCATGCTCAACGAATTCACCACCGAAGGCATCAGTGCCACCACCTACCTGAAGATGATGAGCCACACCGCGCCGGTCAACATCGGCGTGTTCTTCGGTTTGTCCGGGCGCGTCTACACCACCTCCAGCGCCTGCACCTCGGGCAGCCAGGGCGTGGGCGCGGCCTATGAAGCGATCCGCAGCGGCAAGCAGACGGTGATGGTGGCCGGCGGTGCCGAGCAGCTCGATGCCACCGCTGCGGCGGTATTCGACACCCTGTTCGCCACCAGCGTGCGCAACGATGCGCCGCAGACCACGCCGCGCCCGTTCGATGCTGGCCGTGATGGCCTGGTGCTGGGCGAGGGTGCCTGTACGCTGATCCTGGAAGACCTGGAGCACGCGCAGGCGCGCGGTGCCACCATTCTTGCCGAGGTGGTCGGCTACGGCACCAACAGCGACGGCCAGCACGTCACCCAGCCCAGCGCCGACACCATGGCCCAGGCCATGCGCCTGGCGCTGGAGGATGCGGGCCTGGAGCCGGCGCAGATCGACTACGTCAACGCCCACGGCACCGCCACCGATCACGGCGACATCGCCGAGACCCAGGCCACCGCGCAGGTGTTCGGCAGCCGCATGCCGATCAGCTCGCTGAAGAGCTATGTCGGCCACATGCTCGGCGCCTGTGGTGCGTTCGAGGCCTGGATGAGCATCGAGATGATGCGTGCTGGCTGGTTCGCGCCGACCCTGAACCTGGCCGAGGTCGACCCGCGCTGTGGCCAGCTCGACTTCATCACCGGCCAAGGCCGCGAACTGCAGGCCGAGTACGTGATGAGCAACAACTTCGCCTTCGGCGGCATCAACACCTCGCTGGTGTTCCGCCGCTGGCGCGAGTGATCCACCGCCCCACCGCCGTTGTTCCCGCAACCTACCCGCACCCTCGACAAGGAGATGTTCCGATGCGCCGCACCCTGATGATCGCCACGGCCACCGCACTGCTGGCCCTGGCCTCCACCGCTTCTGCCCGCGATACCCGCGTGGAGCAGTCCCTGCAGGAACTGGTCAGTTCGCAGGCTGCCAAGGACGCCGGCATCGACGGCAGCGTCCGCTTCTACCTGGCCGGCCAGCCGGTCAGCGTGCAGCAGCGCCTGGGCGAAGACGTGACCAACAAGAAGACCAACGCCGCCAACAAGAGCGATGCCGAGGCCTGCCGCTGGGTCGCACTGTCGGCGCTGCGCGCGCTGCAGGACGGCGCCAAGTCGCGCGGCGCCAACGCCGTGGTCGACATCGTCAGCTACTACAAGAAGAACGAGTTCAAGAGCAGCACCAACTACGAATGCTACGCCGGTGCGATCCTCGCCGGCGTCGCGCTGAAGGGTACCTACGCCAAGGTCAAGTAAGCGCCTGCGTGGTGGCGGCCGTGGCTGAACGCCGCCGCCACATTGCTGAACCCCGCCGGGGAAACGCCGTCGATCACGCCGTCATCGTCGGCTGACGGCTTTCCCCGGTGTCGGCTTTCCGACACAATCATGGCTCTTCCCGGGTTATCGTCCCGCGGACATGCACGCCTACGTCTATAAAAGCCAACTCAAGCCGGACACCTACGTCTACGTTCCCCGTCGCGATGATTTCAGCGCGCTGCCTGCGCCGCTGCTCACCTCGCTGGGGACGCTCGCCTTCGTCCTGGACGTGGCCCTGGATGCCCAGCGCCGCCTGGCCCAGGCCGATCCGGAAAAGGTCCGCAGCGAAATGAGCGAGCGCGGGTTCTACCTGCAGGTGCCGCCGTCGGTGGCCAGCCTGATGCCGCGCCACTATGACTGACACGTCCCGTCCGCGCGCCCTGTCGATCGCCTTCGCCGTGGGTGCCGTACTGGCGCTGGGCGCCGCCGTGGGCGGCGTTCCGGGTGCCATCCTTGCCGCCCTGGCGCAGCCTGCGTTCGCGCTGGGTGTCTCGTGGTGGCGGCGCAGCCGCGCGCTGCTGCCGCTGAAGGTGGTCGCGCGCCAGGACCTGCCGGCGCTGCTGGCGTTGTGGACGGCAGCGCCGTTGTTGCTGGCGCTGCTGCTGGCCTGGCCGCTGGCCGCACTGCGTGACAGCGGCAGCCTTGCGGCGGTGCTGGGCCTGAGCGTGCTGGTCAGTGCCGGCCTGCTGGCGGCCTGGCGCACCTGGCCGCTGTGGAACGATGTCGAACGCCTCGATGGCAGCCTGGCCCAGCACTGGCAGGCGCTGGCCGGGCGCGACCTGACCGCCTGGCGTGGCCTCGGCGTGGCCGCGCTGGTGATCGCGCTGGCCGCGCTGGTGGTGCTGCCGGCCTGGCCGGGCCTGCTGCCGGAAAGCGCACGCTGGCCTGCCGCACTGGCGGTGATGCTGTTGTCTCCAGTGCTGCACCTGCTGCTGCAGCGGGTCGCGCCGGCACCGCTGGTGTCGCTGCGCGCGAGCCCGTTGGCCACCGCCAGCAACGAGCACGAACCGATGTTCGCCACCGCGGCCGAAACCGCGCCGCTGGAGGCGATGGCACCGCAGGAACTGACCCCGGCACTGTATGAAGCCGCCCGCCATGGCCGCATCGACCGGGGCCTGCAGCTGCTGCAGGCCGGTGCCGATCCGTATGCGCTGCCGGACCCGAACTGGCGCGACCAGCGCAGCCTGGCGGTGCTGGCGGCGGTGCTGCCGGACCTGCGCCTGCTGCGCGAACTGATCGCCCGCGGCGTCGATGTGAATGCGCCGCACCGGGGCATGACCCCGCTGCTGGCCGCCACCCGCGACAGCTGGCACGGCCGCCCCGAAGCGGTGATGACCCTGCTCGCCAATGGCGCCGACTCGCGTGCCATCGACAGCGATGGCAACACCCCGCTGCACCATGCCGCGCGCAGTTCCGACCCGGGCGTGGCCGCGCTGCTGCGCGATGCCGCCGCCGAAGTCGATGCGTTGAACAACGAGGGCTGGTCGCCGCTGGCGGTGGCCTGCCAGGTCGGCAACTGGCGCCTGGCCCGCTTCCTGCTCGAACGCGGTGCGCGCAGCGAACCGGCCGAGGGCACGCCGGTGCTGCTGGCCGCCGCTGCCACCGAAGATGACGATCCGGCCGGGGTGCAGCTGCTGCTCAAGCACAAGGCGCGCGCCGACGCCCGCGATCGCCAGCGCCGCAGTGCATTGCATGAGGCGGCGCTGGCCGGCCACGTGGAGATCATCGGCGTGCTGCTCGGCGCCGGTGCCAATCTGGAAGCGCGCGATGCGCTGGGCCGTACGCCATGGCTGGAAGCGGCCCGTGCCGGTCGTGCCGCCGTGGTCGAGCATCTGCTGCCGCACAAGCCGGACCTGGTCGCGGTGGACGGCGAAGGCCGCAACGCGGTGCAGCTGGCGGCGATGGCCGAGGATGTCTCACCGCTGCTGATCAAGCGCCTGGTCGAACTGGGCATCGCCGCCGATACCGCCGATCCGCTCGGTCGCCGTGCGGTGGACTACGCTGCCGAAGCCGGCCGCTGGGCGATCGTGGCCCTGCTGGACCCGTCCTATCCGTTGCCGGCCGCGGTCAGTGATGGCCTGGCCGAGCGCGGCGAAGCCGCCAGTGCCAGTGGCCTGCTGCCGGACCGTCCGCCGTTGACCCTGCTGCGTGAAGCGCTGGGCTTCGGCAACACCGAAGGCATGGCCGCGCTGGCCAAGCTGTGCCAGCCGGAAGAACTGGGTGGCCTGCTGCTCGATCCGGAACTGGCGCTGGAGCCGCGTGCGGTCGATTGGCTGCTGGCCCACGGTGCCGATCCCTACGTGCGTGACGCCTGTTCCGACACGCCGATGTTCGCGCTGTTGTCGCGCGGCATCGACGCGGTGCCGGCGCTGCAGGTCATGCTGCAGCGTGGCCTGTCGCCGGCCGGACGCGGTGGCCTGGCACGCTTCCTCGCCGCGTGTGCGCAGCACGACCAGGCCGCCCGTGGCCTGGAACAGCTGGCACTGGAACTGCTGGAACGTGGCGCCGATCCGTTCGCCGCCTCGCCGGCCGGTGATCCGCCGCTGTCGCTGGCGGTGCGCCTGGGCTGGCTGCGCCTGCAGCAGGCCCTGCTCAAGGCCGGTGTCGATCGCGAAGCGCGCGACAGCCATGGCATGACCGCATTGCATCTGGCCACCGCATTGGCCCGCGAAGGCGCGCTGAAGCTGCTGGTGCAGCACGGTGCCTCGCCGGAAGCCCGTGCCGCCGACGGCCAGACGCCGCTGGGCGTGGCGCTGTCGATTGGTCGCCGCGATCTGGCCGACTGGCTGGACTGGCGGGTATGGCCGTTGCCGCGCCGCACCCTGCGCGAGGCCGATCTGCCGGCCGCCGCGATGGCTGGTGACGTGGATGCGGTGCGCCGCCTGATCGATCTGGGCTTCGCCGTCGACGCGGTCGATGCGCAGGGTTGCACCGCGCTGCTGCGCGCCGCCGGTGGTGGCCATCTGGCGGTGACCGACCTGCTGCTGGCGCGTGGCGCCGATCCGCAGCACGCTGCGGCCAGTGGTGCCACGCCGCTGTCGGCGGCGGTCAGCATGCGCCAGGTGGATATCGTCTCGGCCCTGCTCGACGCCGGCGCCAAGCTGGAACACCGCCTGCCGGGCGGCGTGACCGTGCTGATGCTGGCCTCGGCGCTGGGCCTGCCGGACATCGTCGCGCGCCTGCTCACTGCCGGTGCCGACGTGCATGCCGGTGATGCGCAACAGCTGGGCCCGCTGCACTGCGCCGCGCTGTACGGTTTCAGTGCCCGCGACCGCTCGCGCCTGCTGGCCCTGCTCGACACCCTGCTGCTGGCCGGTGCCGAACCGGACCAGGCCGCTGCCGGTTCGGTGACGCCGCTGCTGCTGTTGCTGGGCGCGCGTGCCGAGCCGGGTACCGCCTGCGACGAGCAGGTGGTGATGGCGGCGGTGGAGCGCCTGCTGGATGAGGACGTCAGCCTGGACGTGCGCGATCCGCGCGGTTTCGGCCCGCTGCACCTGGCCGCGCTGCATGGCCTGCCGCTGCTGGTGCAGCGCCTGCTGCGTGCCGGTGCCGATCCGGAAGTGCGCGACAGCCTCAACCGCAGCCCGCGCGAGATCGCGGTGATGCGTGGCTTCATAGACGTGGCCGGTGAGTTCGAACCGCGCGTGCCGGGCGTTTCGTCGATGGCGCGGTTCCTGCGCGACAACGGCTGATTCCTGGAAAAGGGTCGTGCCGGCCGCTGGCCGGCAACCGCAATCTGTGGTGGGTGCCGACCGTTGGTCGGCACGCCTACTTGCCGTCGCTTTCCGCGTCGGCCTCGAACAGATGCATCAGGTCGTTGCGTGCATCGCGCGAGGTCTGGATCACCGCCGCCTCGTCGTCGTACACCAGATACTGGTCGCGCAGCAGCTGTTCGTCGTGCTCGCGGAAGCGCTGCACATGGCGTTCGGCAACGTCCGGTGCCACGCCCAGCGCGGTCAGCACGCGGCCGCTCATCTCCAGGCTGGTGCCGAACACTTCGCGGAACGGCTCGGCCGACATGTCCATCAGGCGCCACGCATGCTGGCGGTTGCGTGCACGCGCCAGCACCGTCGCGTCCGGGTACAGCCGGCGCACCATACGCACCGCGCGCAGGTTGGTCTCCGGGTCGTCCACGGTGATCACGAACACATCGATGTGTTCGCCGCCCGCCGCACGCAGCATCTCCGGCCGGGTCGGGTCGCCGTAGTACAGCTGGTTGCCGAAGCGGCGCAGGTCGGCCACTGTGTCCGGGTTCGCTTCCAGCGCCACGAACGGCACCTTCTGCGCGGTCAGCAGGCGCGCGATCACCTGGCCGAAACGGCCCATGCCAGCGATCAGCACCTTGGGCCGATTGTCCGGCGCCACCTTGTCGGCCTCGGCGGCCTGACGCGGTGCGGCCTTCTCCTGGCCGAGCAGCTTGAGCAGCGCAATCATCAGCAGTGGCGTGATCGCCATCGACAGGCCGACGATGGCCACCAGCCGGTCATGGTTGGCGTTGCCCAGCAGGTGTGCGCGCTGCGCTTCGTTGAACACCACGAAGGCGAACTCGCCGCCCAGCCACAGCACGCTGCCCAGCAGCAGCGACTGTCGCGAACTGAGTTTGGCGATACGCCCGATCACGTAGAGCAGGCTGAACTTGACCACCAGCAGGATCGCCACGCCGGCAGCGATCAGCCACGGCTCGGCCGCGATGCGGTCCAGATCGATGCCCATCCCCACCGCGATGAAGAACAGGCCCAGCAGCAGCCCCTTGAACGGCTCGATCTGCGCTTCCAACTCGTGCCGGAACTCCGAATCGGACAGCAGCACGCCGGCCAGGAACGCGCCCAGGCTGGGGCTGAGGCCGGCTTCCTGCATGAACCAGGCGGTCCCCAGCACCACCAGCAGTGCAGTGGCGGTGAATACTTCCGGGCTGCGGGTGCGCGCGATGATGCTGAACACCTTGCGCAGCACCGGTCGCCCGCACAGGATCACCACGGCCAGCGCCCCGAGAGCCACGGCAGCGTCTTCCCAGCGAAGGGTCTCGTTCTTCACCCCGCCCAGCAGCGGGATGGCCGCCAGCAGCGGAATCGCGATCAGGTCCTGGAACAGCAGGATGGCGAACCCGAGCCGGCCATGGTCGCTGTTGATCGCCTTGTGCTCGGACAGCAGCTGCAGGCCCACCGCGGTGGATGACAACGCCAGCGCCACGCCCACCACCAGCGCGCTTTTCCATTGGAAATGGTCAAGCAGCAGCAGGCCGCCCAGCACCAGCCCGGACAGCGCCACCTGTGCCGCGCCGGCGCCGAACACCGAGCGCCGCATCACCTTCAGGCGTGCCGGCGACAGCTCCAGGCCGATCACGAACAGCAGCATCACCACGCCGATCTCGGCGGCACCGAGGATGCGGTCCGCGTCCTGCACGAAGCCAAGCCCGTCCGGGCCCAGCACCACACCGGCGGCCAGGTAGCCCAGCACCGCGCCGAAGCCGAATTTCTTGAACACCGGCACGGCGATGACCGCCGCCAGCAGCAGCACCAGGGCCAGTTCCAGACCACCGCTATGCATGGGAATACCTGGTCATCGGCGGAGCCCGCTGTGCGTCCATTCGGGTGGGGGAAGGGGTGGCGAGTACCACCGCGTCATTATGCGCGCCGGCCTGTGTATGCACGAGAACAACCTGCCGGGCAGGCGCCCTGCGCACAGCGGCCGGGTTGACCTGCATGGCCCACGGGTCCAGACTGCCCGCCGCTGGCGGCGCGTCCGCCCGCACACGCATCCCGGAGTCCCCAACCCATGTCCAGCGACAGTAGAAGTCGACCTCGTTCGACGCCAGCGATGGCCACCGCCTGACATCGGGACGGTTTGCCTGCGTTGGCGTTGCGCGAGGTCGCACCCCCACAAGGCAAACCCGATGAACCAGAAGCAATTGCTGCGCCCGGTGGCCGATGCCGCCGCACTGGCCGCGCCATTGGCGAACTACAACACCGCCGATGCGGTGGAATTCCTCAACACGCTGGAACTCGTGCGCGCTGCGGAAACGCTGGCCGCGCTGCCGTTGCCGCGTGCGGTGAAGATGCTGGAGGCACCGGAACTGCACCGCAGCGGCGAACTGGTGGCCGCGCTGCCGCCGGCCCGCGCCGCCGCCCTGCTTGGGCTGATGGCCGATGACCGTGCCACCGACATCGTCCACGAGCTGGACGAGGAAGAACGCGCGCGGCTGATCCCGCTGCTGGGCACCGACGCCCGCCAGGCCATCCAGAAGCTGCTCAGCTACCCGCCCAACACCGCCGGCGCGCTGATGACCACCGAGTACGTGGCGGTACCCGCCAGCTGGACCGTGGCGCAGACCCTGCAGCACATCCGCCAGGTCGAGCGCACCCGCGAGACCGTGTACGCCATCTACGTGCTCGACCCGGCCAGCCAGCAGCTGCAGCAGGTGGTGACCATGCGCCGGCTGATCACCGGCCTGCCGGAGGAGTCGATCCTGGACGTGGCCCAGGTCAATCCGCCGGTGACGGTGGATGCGCTGATGGACCAGGAAGAAGTGGCGCGGCTGATCCGCCGCCACGACCTGCTGGCGATTCCGGTGGTCGATGCGCAGCTGCAGATGCTCGGCATCGTCACCGTGGACGACGTGCTCGATGCACTGATCGAGGAATCCACCGAAGACGCGCACAAGTTCGGTGGCATGGAAGCGCTGGACAAGCCGTACATGCAGATCGGCTTCTTCGAGATGCTGCGCAAGCGCGCCGGATGGCTGAGCGTGCTGTTTCTGGGCGAGATGCTGACCGCCAGCGCGATGCAGCACTACGAGGACGAACTGGCGCGCGCGGTGGTGCTGACCCTGTTCATCCCACTGATCATGAGTTCGGGCGGCAATTCCGGTTCGCAGGCCACCTCGCTGCTGATCCGCAGCCTGGCGCTGCGTGAACTGCGCCTGCGCGACTGGTGGAAGGTGGCCATCCGCGAGATCCCGACCGGCATGGTGCTGGGTGCCATCCTCGGCTGCCTGGCGATCGTGCGCATCGTGATCTGGCAGCTGGGCGGCCTGCATGACTACGGCGAGCACTGGATCCTGCTGGCGATCACCATCGGTGCCGCTCTGGTGGGCATCGTCACCTTCGGTTCGCTGTCCGGCTCGATGCTGCCCTTCATCCTCAAGCGCCTCGGCTTCGACCCCGCCAGCGCCTCTGCCCCGTTCGTCGCCACCCTGGTGGACGTGACCGGGCTGGTGATCTACTTCAGCATCGCCGCGATGATCCTGCACGGCACTCTGCTGTAACTGCTCTGGTAGGTGCCCACCTTGGTGGGCACGCGCCACGGTCACTCGGGGGTCAGATCCCTTTCCCGAGGAAGGGGATCTGACCCCATCGCTCTGGAATTTGGTTACCGTAGGCGCATGAGCACCTACCACCTGCAGTCTGTGTTCCGTCCGCAGTCGGTCGCGGTGATCGGCGGCAGCCCGCGTGAGCGTTCGGCCGGCCGCGCGGTGATGCGCAATCTGCGCGGCACCGGCTTCCCCGGCAAGGTGGCGTGGATCAACCCGCGGCATGCCGAGATCGATGGCATCCGCACGGTCAAGCGCTTGAAGGATCTGGACTGGGTACCGGACCTGGTGGTCATCACCGCACCGGCGGCGATCGTGCCGCAGGTGGTGCGTACCGCCGCCGAGCGCGGCGTGCAGGCGGCGATCATCCTCACCGCGCACCTGGGCGAAGGCCCGGGTTCGTTGTCCGCACAGGTAGAGGCGGTGGCGCGCAAGCATGGCCTGCGCATCCTCGGGCCGCACTGCCTGGGCGTGATCGCGCCGCACGCGCGACTCAACGCCAGCATCGCCGCGCACTTCCCGCAGGCCGGTGATCTTGCGTTGATCTCCGAATCCTCGGCCATCGCCGCCGCGCTGGTGGAGTGGGGCGTAGCGCGCTCGGTCGGCTTCTCCGCGGTGGTCTCGCTGGGCGACACGATGGACGTCGACTTCGGCGACCTGCTCGACTACTTCGCCACCGACTACCGCACCCGCGCCATCCTGCTCTATGTCGAGCAGATCAAGGACGCGCGCAAGTTCATGTCGGCTGCGCGTGCCGCCGCCCGCGCCAAGCCGGTGGTGGTGGTGAAGTCCGGCCGCGCCGAGCGCGTGCAGTCGGGCAGCCGCGATACCCATGTGCAGGCACTGGCCCGCGCCGACGACGTGTACGGCGCCGCGTTCAACCGTGCCGGCCTGCTGCGCGTGGGCGCGCTGGACGAACTGTTCACTGCTGCCGAATCCCTGGGGCGGTTGGGCACCTTCCCGGGCCGTCGCCTGGCGATTCTCAGCAACGGCGGCGGCGTCGGTCGCCTCGCCGTGGACCAGCTGATCGCATTGCGTGGCACCCTGGCCAACCTGTCCGACACCACGGTCGAAAAGCTGGACGCCGTGCTGCCGCAGGGCTGGTCGCGCAGCAATCCGGTCGACATCGTGGTCGACGCCGATGGTGACCGCTATGCCGCGGCCATCGAAGCGCTGCTGGCCGACAACGAGAACGACGCGGTGATGGTGGTCAACGTGCCCACCGCATTCACCTCGTCCGCAGACGCTGCGCAGGCGCTCACCCGCACGCTCGGCCTGCGTCCGCGCCATCATCGCGACAAGCCGGTGTTCGCGGTGTGGCTGGGCAACGATGACCAGGCCACCGCCACGCTCAACGCGGCGCGGGTGCCGACCTATCCGACCGAGGCGGAGGCAGTACGCGGCTTCCAGCATCTGGTGCGTTACCGTGAAGCGCAGAACGCCCTGATGGAAACGCCACCCAGCCTGCCGCAGGACTTCAGTGTCGATGCAGCGGCCGCACGCGCGCTGGTCGATGCCGCGCTGGCCAACGGCCAGCAGTGGCTGGACCCGCTGGCCACCCATGAACTGCTCAAGGCCTACGGCATTCCGTCCGCACCGGTGATGCATGCGCGCGATGCGCACGAGGCGATGGACCTGGCGCAGCCGCTGCTCGAGCGCGGTGCCACGGTCGCACTGAAGATCCTGTCACCGGACATCCCGCACAAGTCGGAAGTGGACGGCGTGCGCCTGAACCTGTCCACGTTGCCGGCGGTGCAGAGCGCGGCCAACGCGATCCTGTCGCGCGCACGCCAGCTGCGGCCGGATGCCCGCATCGATGGCCTGCTGGTACAGCCGACCATCGTCCGCCCGAAGGCACGCGAGATCATTGTCGGTATTGCCGATGACGCGACGTTCGGCCCGGTGATCGTGGTCGGCCGCGGCGGCACCGCGGTCGAAGTGATCAACGACAAGGCGCTGGCGCTGCCTCCGCTGGATCTACGCCTGGCCCACGAGCTGATTGGCCAGACCCGTGCCTCGCGCATCCTCAAGGCCTATGGCGATGTGCCCGCCGCCGACGAGCGCGCACTGGCGCTGGCGCTGGTCAAGCTGGCACAGCTGGCCGCGGACATTCCCGAAGTGCGTACGCTGGACATCAACCCGCTGCTGGTCGACAGCAAGGGCATTCTTGCCCTCGACGCACGCGTGGCGGTGGCGCCGTCGCGCATTCTGCACAAGGGCCGCGGTCATCCGCGCTTCTCGGTGTTCCCGTACCCGAAGGAGTGGGAGCGCACCATCGAACTGTCCGATGGCGGCCGCGCCTTCGTGCGTCCGGTGCGTCCGGAAGACGACGCGCTGTTCCGTGCGTTCTTCGCCCGTGTCAGCGACGAGGACCTGCGGCTGCGTTTCTTCCAGTCGGTGAAGCACTTCAGCCACGAATTCATCGCGCGCCTGACCCAGCTCGATTACGCACGCTCGATCGCGCTGGTGGCGATCGAACCGCGCAGTGGCGAAATGCTCGGTGCGGTACGCCTGCACGCCGATGCCGATTACCACCGCGGCGAGTACGGCATCCTGATCCGCTCGGACCTGAAGGGCCACGGCATCGGCTGGCGGCTGATGGCGATCATGATCGAGTACGCCAAGTGGCTGGGCCTGGACATGGTGGAAGGCCAGGTGCTGCGCGAGAACAGCACCATGCTGGCGATGTGCCAGAGCCTGGGGTTCAAGACGAAACTCGACCCGGACGACCCGACGGTGATGATGGTGACCCTGCCGGTGCAGCAGGTTGAGGTGCCCGAAACCCCGTTGTAGAGCCGAGCCCACGCTCGGCTGCCTTGCATCGCACGGGCGCGCCTGAGCCGAGCATGGACTCGGCTCTACAGTATCAAAGCACCGGCTCCACCACCACTGCCGTGCCATAGCACAGCACCTCGGTCAGCCCGGTCATCACATCGGTGGCGTCGTAGCGCATGCCGATGATCGCGTTGGCGCCCAGCTGCCGCGCGTGCTTGACCATGTCGCGGTAGGTTTCCTCGCGGGCCTGTTCGCACAGTTCGGTGTAGATGGTGATGTTGCCGCCGAACAGGGTCTGGATGCCGCCGAGGAAATTGCCGACGATCGAGCGCGAGCGCACGGTGATGCCGCGTACCACGCCGAGGTTGCGCACCACGCGATGGCCGGGCAGCTCGAAGGCGGTGGTGACCAGCGCATCGTCGAAACGCAGCGCGGGCGGGGACGTGGGGCTGCTGTTGTAGGGGTCTGCCATGGTCGCGTCCGTGTCGTAGAGTCGAGCTTGCTCGACTCTACAGTGCAATCACCCGTTGCGGCATGGTGCCGTCACCCCGCCGGCGCGACAATATCCCCATGACCGACCGTATCCCCCTGTTGCTGCTGCCCGGCCTGCTCAACGATGCCGAGCTGTGGCGCGCGCAGTTGGCCGACCTGGCCGACATTGCCGATTGCACCGTAGGTGACCAGACCCGTGGTGAGACCCTGCAGGCAGTGGCCGAGGATGTGCTGGCACAGGCACCGGAGAGCTTCGCCCTGGCCGGTTTCTCGCTGGGTGGCTTCGTGGCCCAGCAGATCCTGCGTATCGCGCCGGAACGCGTGCTGCAGCTGGCGCTGATCGATACCTCGATCCACGCCGATTCACCGGAACGTGCCGAACAGCGCCGCAGCCAGCGCGCCAGCGTACGACTGCCCGGCAAGTTCCATGGTTTCGGCGATGTGCTGATGCGTAGCTACATCGACGCCTCGCGGCTGGACGACTACGTGCTGGTGCAGCGTGTGCGCGACATGACAGCGCGCCTCGGGGCGGAAGTTTTCCTGCGCCAGAGTGCGCTGGAACGTCGCGATGGCCATGACGTGCTGGCGGGTTACCAAGATCCGCTGTTGATCGTCTGCGGGGCCAACGACCGCATCACGCCGCTGGCAGTGAGCGAGGAAATGCACGACCTGGTGCCGCACTCGCAGCTGGTGGTGGTGCCCGATTGCGGGCACCTGGCCCCGATGGAAAAGCCGGACGAGGTCAGTGCGGCGATGCGTGGGTGGCTGTCTGTGGATTGAAGGGGATCGGTGGCATCGGTGGTTCGTTCCACCCCAGTCTGTTGTAGGCGTGGTAACGAAGCACGCCGATACGTTCGTGCAACATCACCTCAGCCAGCAGCAGGTTGAAGGCCGAGGGGAGCCATCCGGGCGTAGCGCGTAGCCGGTCGCTGGGCAGGCCTTCGGCAATCACGCCGAAATGCTGGAAATAGAGCAGGCTTCGCCTGAGGTGAAGACCCGAGGTCACGATTACCACGCGCGATGGATCGTGGCGGAGCATCGCGCTGCTGTTCCGGGCGTTCTCCCAGGTGTTGGCGCTGGCATCCTCCTGCTCGATGCGATCCATCGGCACACCCAGACGGGCCAGCTCGCGCGCGTAGACGTTGGCCTCGCTGGTCTTACGGTTTCGTGAGGCACCTCCGCTCACGATCACCCTGCAGGTCTCGTGCTTCTGCTGGCAGAGCAGATAGCGCTGCGCCGTAACCAGCAATCGGCTGTACCCCACCAGACCCGGGCTGGAGCCCTCGGCATGGTGCTCGATGCCACCGCCCAGCAGCACGATCGTTGTCTTCGGCCGATCTGCAGGTGTCGTGAATGCAGCGCTGGCCTGGGCCCGGTCGAGCATCCATTGCGTTATCGGGCCCGTTGCGCTGGACAAGGCCATCAGGGGCAGCACCGACAGGAGTGCCGCGGTGCGGAATCGGCGTGTGGCGATCAGTGCAGCACATGCCAGCAGAAGAAGAAGGGTAAACGCCAGCACAGTGCACCTCAGGAAAGTTTGAATGAATTCCGATGGCGCGGGGCCTTCGTTGTGTGGATGCTGGATGCCATGGATCTGAAGCGACTGTCACCCTCCGCAAGAGCGGGCGTCATTCTCGGCGGCGTATTGCTTGGATTAGGGCTGGGATACGTGTTTTCCGAGCGGTTTCCGGGTTTGTTCGCTCTCATTCATGAGCGGATGCAGTAGCGAATCGGGAAGATGCGTTGTCGCGAATGGCCCTGCACGAAATCGTATTTGGCCGGGAGCGACATGCACGAACAGGTCGCATGCGACATATGGCGGAGACAGATGCACGCAATCGATCGACGTGGCATGGCGGGAACGCAGGCGGCAGGCGCCGATCGCCCTGAGCTTGGCGAGCATTCAATGCTGAAGGTGATTGCCGCGGTGTCACCATGCGAGCTGCCGTCCTTTGTTGCTGCGTTGGACGAAGCGATAGCACGGTGGAGGGTGGAGTCTGCGAGTACGCCCAGCAGCGATCTGGATGCAGAACTGGCGCGCCTGCACGCGCTCAAGAGCATCACGTCGGCGCTGGGCAGCAGGCTGATCGCCAGCGCGTGCGACGACCTGGGTGAGTGCCTTCGATCGGGCGCGGCGGCAGACCACATACGACGCCGCTCCCAAGCCTTGGCGGTAGCGGCGCAGCGCCTTCTGCAACGTTCCATCGTTTCTCACAGGTGAAGGAGTCCGGCCATGCCCCATGCACCCTCTGCTCTGCTCGATCCTGGCCCCGACGCACTGCTTCAGGCGGCCCGCTCACTGGAAATGAAACGACTTGCGCTGTTGCTGTCCTGGCTGCAGGAGCCGCGTGCCAGCCTGTCCAGAGTGGTATTGCAGGCACTGACCGTGCTGTGGTGCTGGCTCTGGATGGATGGACCACAACCCGTGCTGGCCAACGAGGCGGCGAAGGTGCTGCCTGCGTCGATTGCGCTGCTTGTTGCGTCCGTGGCATGGGCCGCATGGGTGAACCTCCATAAGGATCGCGGTGTGGCATGGCGCGACGCGGTGGGCCTGCTCCTCAGCCTGGTGATGGTGACGGTGCAGGTCGATGCAGCCTTCATTCTTCTGATGACGCTCAATGCAACGCTGCCCTTCCTGGTGATCGCCGCGACGGCTGCCTACGGGCGGAGGGCGATCGCACCGACCATCGCCGCAACGGCGCTGGGCCTGCTGTGGGCCGCGCCGGAGGGCTATTGGATCTCGCGACCTGCCTACCTGGCCTATGCCCTGGCGCTGACGATCCTGCTGCCGGCCGTGGTTGCCTCCATGGTTGCGGCCATGCGCGATATTGCGCTCCGTGCCGTCGCGTCGCGCGAGGCCCAGGGGCGGTTCATCGGAACGATGAGCCATGAGCTGAGGACGCCGTTGAACGCCATCATCAATGGCATCCAGTTGCTGGACATGGACGCCGCGACGCCGGCGCAGCGCAGTTCGTTTGCGATGGTGGCCCGGCAGGCAAGAGCGCTGCGGCATCGCATTGATGATGTCCTCGATGTGGCCAGCATCGAGGGTGGAACGCTGCGGCTTCGTCCTCAACCCTGTTCATTGGCGTCCGCGCTCGATGCGATGCAGGAAAGCTGCGCACCGGCTGCTGCGGAGAAAGGTGTACTGCTGACGGTGGAGGACTGCGATCCCGCAGTGTGGATGCTGGTTGACGCAGGCCGGGTCGAACAGGTGATCAGCAATCTTGTCTGCAACGGGATCAAGTTCAGCCCGGTGGGGGGCGAGACCCGCGTGTCCATTGACGCCTCCCGCATCGGTGAGCAATGGCAGGTGCGGGTGACCGTTTCCGACTCCGGGTGCGGTATCGACGAGAGCGACCAGGAGGCGATCTTCTCCCCCTTCGTCCAGGTGAGCGAGGGTGATGCCCGTTGCGAGCAGGGGGTTGGGCTTGGGCTCTACATCGTGCGACTGATTTCCGATGCCATGGGCGCGACGATCGAGGTGGGCCGCAGCACGTTGGGTGGCGCCTCGTTCCAGTGGTGCTTCACCGCTCCTGCCGTGATCGGCGAGGCAGCATCACCTTCGCTTGAGGCGGTGTTCAAGGCACATGCGGCGTCGGTACGATCCCTGCATTGCCTGCTGTTCGAGGATGTGGAAACCAACCGGCAGGTGGTCGAGCGGCTGATGGAATGTGCAGGTCATCGACTGAGTTGCCGGCACGACGGGCGCGATGCGCAGGCTGCGGTGGCGTCGCTTGCGCCGGACGTGGTGCTGCTGGACCTTCATATGCCGGGTTGCAGCGGTTGGGACGTGCTTGAAGCGGTCGGCTCCAGAACGGACGGTCCGCCCATCCTGGTGATGAGCGCGGACACGCGTCTGCAGGTCATCGAGAGGGCGCGTTCAATGGGCGCCGCCGGCTTCCTGTGCAAACCGTTGGATGTGCACGAGGTGCTGCGGATGCTGCACGAGGTGGCGCCCCGGGGATCCAGTCTGTAGAGCCGAGCCATGCTCAGCTCCAGGGAGACGGCAGCCGAGCGTGGGCTCGGCTCTACAACAACGGGGCCTCAATCCCAGGCCGGCGCAATGCCTTCCGGGTTGGCCAGGCGGTGCCCACGATCCAGCTTGGCGATCTGCGCCATGTCTTCGTCGGTGAGGCGGATCGCGGCCGCTTCCAGGTTGCCCGACAGGTTCCCGCGCTTGGTCGAAGACGGAATGACCGAGTAACCCTGCTGCAGTGCCCAGGCCAGTGCGATCTGCGCGGGCGTGGCCTGGTGACGGCCGGCAATGGCCTGGATCACCGGGTCCTTGATCACCTCGCCATAGGCCAGGCTCATGTAGGCGGTAATGTGGATGCCGTTGTCCTGCAGGAACGTCACCAGCAGGCGGTTCTGCAGGTACGGATGGATCTCGATCTGGTTGGTGGTGATCGCATCGGCGCCGAGGATCTCGATCGCCTTGCGGGTCTGTGCGATGGTGAAGTTGGAGATGCCGATCGCCTTCGTCAGGCCCTGTGCCTTGGCCTCGGCCAGTGCGGTCAGGTACTCCTCCATCGGCACGTCGACCTTGTCGTTCGGCGACGGCCAGTGGATCAGTGCCAGGTCGACATGGTCGGTGCGCAGCTTCTCCAGGCTGGTGCGCAGGCTGGCCAGCAGCGCTTCGCGCTTGAACTCGGTGATCCAGACCTTGGTGGTCAGGTAGATCTCATCGCGCGGCACACCGGAGTCGGCAATGGCCTGGCCGACCTCGGCTTCATTGCCGTAGATCTGTGCGGTATCGATGGCGCGGTAGCCGACATCCAGCGCGTTGCGCACGGAGTCGATCACGGTCTGGTCTTTGAGGCGGAAGGTGCCGAGACCGAAGGCGGGGACAGTCATGGGGAGCTCCAGCAGAGGGGAGGGATGCGAATATCCGGCAAAGGGTAGGCCAGTGGCCGCATACGTGCCGGCAACGGTGCATTGCACCACCGTACCGGCAGGGTGCCGGCACGGCATGACCTGTCTCAATGCGCGGCCACGGCGATGCCGTCGGCACGATCATCGATGCCATCACGACGGTCCAGGCGCCCGCTGAGCACGGTCAGCGCATAGGCGCCCAGTACCACCAGCGCGCCGAGCCACGGCGTGTGCATCAGGCCGACGTGCTCCACCACCAGGCCACCCAGCGAAGCGCCCAGTGCGATGCCGATGTTGAAGGCGGCGATGTTCAGGCCCGAGGCCACGTCGGTGGCCTGCGGTGCATAGCGCTGCGCCTGCTTGACCACATAGACCTGCAGGCCGGGCACGTTGCCGAAGGCCACGGCGCCCAGCGCCAGCACGGTCAGCAGCATCAGCCAGGCGTTCCAGGCGGTGAAGGTGAGCGCGAACAGCACGATGGCCAGCAGCGCGAAGATGCGCTTCAGCGCGGGCACCGGGCCCATGCGGTCCGCCATGCGCCCGCCCCACAGGTTGCCGATCGCCACTGACACGCCGTACACCAGCAGCACCAGGCTGACCGCATTGGCCGAGAAACCGGTGACGTCCTGCAGGATCGGCGCCAGGTAGGTGAAGGCCAGGAAGGTGCCGCCATAACCCAGCGTGGTCATCGCATAGACGAGCAGCAGGCGCGGCTGGGCCAGCACCGCCATCTGCTGGCGGAAGCTGGACGGGGCGCTCTGCGGCACGCTGCGCGGCACGAACAGCAGCGCGCCCAGCAGTGCGATCACGCCGAGCCCGGCCACGGCCAGGAAGGTGGCGCGCCAGCCCAGGTGCTGGCCGATGAAGGTGCCCAGCGGCACACCGGTCACCAGCGCCACGGTCAGGCCGGTGAACATGATGGCGATGGCACTGGCGGCCTTCTCCTTCGGCACCACCGCAGTGGCGATGATCGAACCGATCGAGAAGAACACGCCGTGGGCCAGGCCGGTGAGGATGCGGGCGATGATCAGCGAGGTATAGCCCGGCGCCAGGAAGGCGATGACGTTGCCGAGGGTGAACAGCACCATCAGGGCTACCAGCAGCGACTTGCGCGGCACGCGGCCGGTGAGCGCGGTCAGCACCGGCGCACCGATGGCCACCCCGAGGGCATACAGCGAGACCAGCAGGCCTGCGGAGGGCAGGCTGACCTGCAGATCGGCGGCAATGGTGGGAATCAGGCCGACGATGACGAACTCGGTGGTGCCGATGGCGAAGGCACCGAGGGTCAACGCCAGCAGGGCGAGGGGAATGCCACGAATCATGGCCGGCTCCGGAGGGAAGGAAGGCGCGCAGTGTGCGCGGTGCACCTTTGCCGAAAAACCAGTCTTCACGCCAATCACTATTGCCGCTCAGTCAATAATGGCGGGATGAAGACCACTCTCGATGAAATGCAGGCCTTCCTCGCGGTGATCGACAGCGGGTCGATCAGTGCCGCTGCCGAGCAGCTGGGGCAGACGCCCTCGGGCGTGAGCCGTGCGCTGGGGCGGCTGGAGGACAAGCTGGGGATCACCCTGCTGACCCGCACCACCCGCCGCCTGCACCTGACTGCCGAGGGCGAGGCGTTCCTGCGCCATGCACGGGCGATCATCGATGCGGTGGAATCGGCCGAGGAACAGATGGCGGTACGCCGCGAGCGCCCGGCAGGGCGCCTGCGCGTGGATGCGGCGATGCCGTTCGTGCTGCACGTGATCGCGCCGCTGGTGAGCGGCTATCGTGCGCGCTACCCGGAAGTGCAGCTGGAGTTGAACAGCTCCGACCGCTACATCGACCTGCTGGAGCGGCGCACCGATCTGGCGATCCGGATCGGGCCACTGGCCGACTCCACGTTGCATGCGCGGCCGCTGGGGCGGTGCCAGCTGCGGCTGGTGGCAAGCCCGGCCTACCTGGCTGCACACGGCGAACCGGCCAGCGTCGCCGCACTGGGCCAGCACACACTGCTCAGCTTCAACGAGCCGGAGTCACTCAACCGCTGGCCGTTGCCCGGAGAGTCGGATGGGCTGCTGCTGGTGCGGCCGGACATCGCCGTGTCCAGTGGCGAGACACTGCGCCGTCTGGCGGTGGAAGGTGTCGGCATCACCTGCCTGTCCGACTTCGTCACCGATAGCGACCGCGCTGCTGGCACCCTGGTGCCGGTGCTGGCGGCGCAGACGCTGGATGTGTACCAGCCGATCCACGCGGTGTACTACCGCAACACGGCGGTGTCGGCGCGGATCAGCTCGTTCCTGGATTACCTGGGTGAAGCAATGGCGCAGAGCGGTTACCTGCGCTGATCGGATTCGGGTGGGTGCGGACCGTTGGTCCGCACTGCACCTGCCATCGCCCGACCAACGGTCGGGCGCTACCCATCTGACGCTGGCCGGCAACCGGACCAATCAGGCTGCGCGCGCCAACCCGCCCTTCGCATCCGCCGTGGTCGACAGATCGAACACATCCACCGCCTCGATCAACCGGTTCGCCTGCTGTTCCAGGCTGCGTGCCGCGGCGCTGGCTTCCTCCACCAGCGCAGCGTTCTGCTGGGTGGTGCCGTCCATCTGGATCACGGTCTGGCTGACCTGCTCGATGCCCGCGCTCTGTTCCTGCGAGGCGGCGGAAATCTCGGCCATGATGTCGGTCACGCGCTGCACCGAGGCCACGATCTCGGCCATGGTGTCACCGGCCTCACGCACGCGCTGTGCACCGTGCCCCACCTGTTCCACCGAGGCTTCGATCAGCGACTTGATCTCCTTCGCCGCCGCCGCCGAACGCTGCGCCAGCGTGCGGACCTCGCTGGCAACCACCGCGAAGCCACGGCCCTGCTCGCCGGCACGCGCGGCTTCCACCGCAGCGTTCAATGCCAGGATGTTGGTCTGGAAGGCGATGCCATCGATCACGCTGATGATCTCGGCGATCTGCCGTGACGAGGTTTCGATCGCGCCCATCGTCGCCACCACCTGGCCGACCACGCTGCCGCCCTGCGAGGCGACCGCGTGCGCGCCGATCGCGAGCTGGTTGGCCTGGCGCGCATGTTCGGCGTTCTGGCGCACGGTGGAGGTCAGCTCCTCCATCGATGCCGCCGTCTCCTCCAGGTTGGCCGCCTGCTGCTCGGTGCGGCGCGACAGGTCATTGTTGCCGGCGGCGATCTCCGCGGCGGCGGTGTGGATGTTGCCGGAGGCGTGCTTGATGTCGGTGACGATGGTCGCCAGCTGCGCGGCGGTGGTGTTGGCGTCACCGGCGATGCGCGCGAACACGCCCTGGAAATCACCGTGCATGCGCGCGCCGAGGCGGCCGTCGGCAATCGCGCGCAGCATGCTGGAAACCTCGCCCAGGTTCAGCTCGGTGGCCTGCATCAGGCGGTTCAGGCCGTCGACCATCACGCGGAAGTCATGCTCGAAGCGCGCGCTGTCGCCACGCTGGCTGAAGTCGCCGGCGGCGGCGGCTTCGGCCAGGCGGCGGATCTCGCCGTTGATCATGCCGAGATTGGCCTTGGCGGTATCCAACGCGTTGGTGATCACGGCCTTTTCGCCGGGCAGGCGTTCCATGTCCTGGCTGAGGTCGCCGACGGCGTAACGCCCCATGATCGCGATCGCGCGCATCTTCACCTGGATGTGCGCATCCACCAGCGTGTTGCTGTCGGCCACCATGGTGCCGAACGCGCCGGGGAAGGCGCTGGCGTCCATGCGGTGGCTGATGGTGCCGGCCTCATGCGCCTGCGCCATCGTGGCCTGTGCATCCAGCACGCCGCGCAGCGTGGACTGCACCGCCTGCATGGCCTGCGCGAGGCGGCCGATCTCGTCGCGGCTGCGCACCTGCACCACGTGTTGCAGGTCGCCGGCAGCCACTGCACGTGCAGCGGCTTCCACCGCCAGTACCGGCTGCACCACGGCACGCCGCAGCCACCACGCCAGGCCCATCAGCAACAGCACGGCGGCCAGCACGGTCAACGCCGCGCACACCAACAACGTCTGCCGCGCCTGCTGGGAACGCGCGGCCACCGCCGCTTCTGCCACCTGTGTGGCGTGCGCGCTCAACGTATCCAGTGCGCTCGCCACCGGGCGATCCTTGCCGTGCACGAGGTTGTCGCCGGCAGCGGGATCGTAGCCGGCCTCCGCAAATGCCTGCAGGGCGGCGTGATAGTCCTTCTGCAGCTGCGCGTGCAGGCCGATGAAGGCCTGCGCCAGTTCACGCGTGCGCGCGTCCGGGCTGGCCAGCAGGCCCTTGGCCAGCTGCTCGACCAGGCGGCCCTCGCTGTCGAAGGCATCCAGATGGCGCTGGCGCAGCGCATCGTCGCGGCCGCGCAGCAATACGTTCTTCCATTCCTGCACCTGGCCGCGGAACTCGCGTTGCAGGCGTTCTGCATCGCGGCTGTGCGCGACTTCGGGTGGAACTTCGGTGGACAGCTTCAACCAAGCGGAGGCCAGGCCCGCCAGTGCGCACAGCAGGACCACGGCCAGACCAACAGAAACCGCGCCGAGCAGCTTGGACTGCAGGCGCGGAGCACGGACAGACGCTTTCATGGAAGGGACTCTCGGGAAGGGGCAATGCGGTATCGACCCGTGCCCTGCACGTCTGAAGTGCGACAACGATCACATTCGCGTTCCGTTTAGCGATGTGAAGGAGATGTTTCATAGGACAAATGTGTCCATATGGAACGAATACGGACTCTCGACAGATGGTTTAAATGTAACTATTGTTGTTACATGAAATCAGCAAGCCCGCTTTCCGACGCCTTGCACGTGATGGCACATCTGGTGGGCCACGCTGCCCCGCGTACGTCCGAGCAGCTGGCGTCGTGCCTGCCGACGCATCCGGTGGTGATCCGTCGCCTGCTGGCACAGCTGCACAAGGCCGGCCTGGTGCGCAGCACCCGTGGCCACGGCGGTGGCAGCCTGCTGGCACGCGATCCCGCAACGATCACCCTGCATGACATCTATCTGGCCGTGGGCGCACCACCGCTGGTGCAGGTCGGCGCCCGCGATTCCGGCGGCGGCTGCCCTATCCAGCAGCTGGTCAACAGCGCCCTGCTTGAAGGGGCGCGCGAAGCACAGCGCCTTCTCGAACAGCGGCTGCAGGCGACCACGCTGGACCAGCTCGGCGCCGACTTCGCCCGCCATCTCGCCCATCACCGTTCCCTGGAAGGTCATCATGAATCCTGATGTGCTCATCGTTGGCGGCAGCTATGCCGGCATTGCCGCCGGCCTGATCCTCGCCCGCGCCCGCCGCCCGGTCACGGTCATCGACGCCGGATTGCCGCGCAACCGCTTCGCCAGCCATTCGCATGGCGTGCTGGGGATGGATGGCACCAGTGGCGCCGAGCTGCTGAAGACCGCGCGACAGCAGCTGCTGGACTACCCCACAGTGCGTTGGGTGCATGCCGAAGCCGTGCAGGCCACCGCCCGCGCCGAAGGCGTGGAAGTGCGTACCGCCGATGGCCAGGTCCTGGCCGCGCGCAAGCTGCTGCTGGCCAGCGGTATTGCCGACCAGTTGCCGGCGTTGCCGGGCCTGGCCGAGCGCTGGGGCAGCACCGTGCTGCATTGCCCGTACTGCCATGGCTATGAAGTGGGTGGTGGCGCAATCGGTCTGCTTGGTGGGCACCCGATGTCCGCCAGCAAGGCGCCGCTGTTCGCCGATTGGGGAAATGTCACCTTCTTCAGCCAGGGCCTGCCGATCACCGAGGAGGAGCGGGCCGCCATGCAGCAGCGCGGCGTGCAGATCGAGACCGCGCCGGTGGTGGGCGTGCAGGGCGACCAGCCGACCTGGCTGGAAGTGGAGTTGGCTGATGGCCGCCGCATCGCGCAACGCGCGCTGTTCGTGCCGGCCACGCAGACGATGGCGACGCCGCTGGTGCAGCAGCTGGGCTGCACCCTGGTGGAAAGCCCGCTGGGCGTGCTGATCGAGGTCGATGCGATGAAGCAGACCTCGCTGCCGAACGTGTACGCCGCCGGCGATGCAACCACAGTTGGCAACATCACCCTGGCTGCTGCCGAGGGCGTGCGTGCGGGCATCGGCGTGCACCACGCGCTGGTGACTGAAGACAGCGTGGCGCGCTGAACGTGTTCCGGTGGGTGCCGGCCTTGGCCGGCACCGTTCCATTACCCTTTCACGCACAGCACCTGCCGCAGTGTGTGCACCACGTCCACCAGGTCCAGCTGGGCGGCCATGACATCATCGATCGACTTGTACGCCGCCGGTGACTCGTCCAGCACGCCGCTGTCCTTGCGGCACTCAACGTGTGCGGTGGCCTCGCGGTGCTGGGCCAGCGTGATCTGCTGGCGCGCCGTGCCACGGCTCATCGCCCGGCCGGCACCGTGGCTGCAGCTGTGGAAGCTGTCCGCGCTGCCCTTGCCGCGCACGATGTAGCTGCGCGTGCCCATGCTGCCGGGAATGATGCCCAGTTCGCCCTCGCGCGCGCTGACGGCGCCCTTGCGTGTCACCAGCAGCTCCTGGCCGTGATGCGTTTCCTTCTGCACGTAGTTGTGGTGGCAGTTCACCGCCATCGCCGCCAGCTGGAACTTCGGCAAGCGGTGGCGCATCTCGGCCAGCACGCGCGACATCATCGCCTCGCGGTTCTGCCGCGCGTAGTCCTGCGCCCACGACACCGCTTCAACGTAGTCATCGAACAGCGGCTCGCCTTCCATGAAGAACGCCAGGTCCTTGTCCGGCAGGTGGAAGCCCAGCACGCGCCGTGCCAGCTCCTCGCGCGCCTTCTCGATGAAGTAGGTGCCGATCAGGTTGCCGGTGCCGCGCGAGCCGCTGTGCAGCATCACCCACACCGTATCCGTCTCGTCCAGGCACAGTTCGATGAAGTGGTTGCCGCCGCCCAGCGTACCCAGCTGGCGGTCCAGCTTATCGGTGCGGATCCTGCGGTGCTTGTCCTTGATCTTCTCCAGGCCGTCGGCCAGCCCGGACTGCACCAACCGGGTGTGGATGCTGTCGGGCATGCGGTGATGCTCGCCGCCGCGCCCGTTGCCGACCGGGATGCTGCGCTCGATGCTGTTGCGCAGTTGCCGCAGGTCATCGGGCAGGTCGTTGGCGCGCAGCGTGGTACGCACCGCCGCCATGCCGCAGCCGATGTCGACGCCGACCGCGGCCGGAATGATCGCGCCACGGGTCGGAATCACCGAGCCCACGGTCGCGCCCTTGCCCAGGTGCACGTCCGGCATCACCGCCACCCACGGCCCGACGAACGGGATCGCGGCGATGTTGCGCAGCTGCTCGTGGGCCTGTGCCTCCAGCGGTACACCGTTGACCCAGCCCTTGATCGGCGTGGTGCCCTCGGCGTGCAGCCATTGATAGTTCTGTTGCGTGTCCATTGTCTTGTTGAATGTCCTTGATGGGCCGGCGGCGCGTCCCTGCGCCGCCGCGACCCCCTACCTGATCGTCACCAGCTGCTTCAGCACGCCATCCAGGCCGCCGAACACGGTGAGCTTGTCGATCTTCTCGGTGACCTTCTCCAGCGCCTCCAGCTCCTTCAAGCGCATCAGCACCGGGTTGTCCTCGATCAGCTTTGCGGTGTTGAGCTGCGAACGCGTGGCGTTGGCCTCCTCGCGGCGGCGGATCACGCTGGCCTGGGCCTGCTTCTCGGCCAGCACCACGCCGTTGAGGATCTCCTTCATCTCGCCCGGCAGGATCACGTCCTTGATGCCCACGCCGAGCAGCCGCACGCCATGGCCCTCGATCGCCGCCTGCACATGG
Organism: Stenotrophomonas sp. YJH_SMC_101-4; assembly: GCF_059370395.1. Lineage (NCBI taxonomy): Bacteria > Pseudomonadati > Pseudomonadota > Gammaproteobacteria > Lysobacterales > Lysobacteraceae > Stenotrophomonas > Stenotrophomonas sp. YJH_SMC_101-4. Next base: position 123,020 of record NZ_JCAFTP010000003.1, read on the forward strand.
GCAGCGATCTCGCCGTCCAGCGCCGCCTTGTCACCGAGCAGCTCGTCCAGGCTGCGTGCGGCGATCGCCTGGCGCAGGCCGAACTGCAGCTGCCGATAGATGAACTCATCGGCATTGCTGAGCGTGCGGTGTGCACGCACCGGGTCGACCACCTGCACGGTCGCGGCCAGGTTCACCCGCAGGGTCACCTTGTCGCGGCTGAGCAGCTCCTGGCCGGACACGTCCAGTGAACGTGCACGCAGTTCCACACGCTCCACCGACACGTTGCCGTTGAAGTTCCAGAACGCGTGCAGACCGGCATCCAGCGTCTGCCGCAGCGTGCCATCGATGAACAGCAGGCCGACCGACTCGCTCGGCACGGTGCTGATCACCGCGACACGCGGCAGCACGCCCAACTGCCCCAGGCGCTGCTGCACGTCCAGCGGGATGCGCGGCTCGTCACCCAGCGCCTTCACGCGGACCTGGGTGTCGACCGAACCGCGCCAGTACAGACGGCGGCTGCCCGGCGGCAGGACCTCGTCGATGCGGCCGTTGCGCAGCAACAGGCCGACCTCGCCGGCGCCGACGTTGGCCAGTACGAAGTGCGTATCCAGCTGTGCGCCCAGCGCTTCGATCAGGCTGTCCTGGTCGCTGCCGGTGTAGGCCGCGCCCTTCGATGCGTTGTGGATGTCCACGTGCGGCCGGCCGCCGAACGGCGACAGGCGGTGCACGCCCGGCAGCAGGATCTGCTGGAAACGACGGTTGCGATACACCAGGCCGCGCTCGCCGTCGCCGATCACGACCTTGATGGTCCAGAACATGGGAGTCTCTCCTTGTATGGCTCTGGTGGTTCGACCCGATGCGGATGAATCACCATGGCCCGGGTCGATCAGGTCGTGGCGAGGCCGCCTGCACACCACGTGCAGGCGGCGGAAGAGGGCGGCCATCGGCGGACGGTCCGCGCGCGGAGCCTTCGGTGCGTCATCACCCTTGCGGCCATCGCTGCCGGCAGACAGCACCGGAGCAGAGTGGGGCAGGTAGTGGTGACAGGCCGAGGCCCGGCGTGCGGTCCGTTGCCTTCCACGTTCCTGCCCGAAGGCAATGACGATGGACGGCGACGATGGCCGCTGGGGCTTGCGCCCCGGGTGTTGCTTCAAGTCATGACGTGACAGGTCATGTGGTTGGAGTGGGAATCGAACCCACGACAGACGGATTACGGATCCGTTGCTCTGACCAAGCTGAGCTATCCAGTTGGGGACCGCGCGGAATCGAACCGCGTACCGGCGAACCGGTGCCTGCCTCCAGCAGGCGATCCAGGCGATGGCATGTCCGCGACCTCCGGCATACGCCACGGCAACGCCGCGCGCACCAGCCCGTGGTGGAAACGGGACCGTTGGTAGTCGAGGGTGCAGGCCACCGACATTATCGGCGAACGATAATGTTTGGGTGCGATGCAGATAATGTCCAGGCGTTGCCATGCACGCGGAGAAACTCCCCCGGTGGGGCAGGAAAAACCTGGGTCAGTGAGCGGCGGGTTGCCGCGCGGGGTGCAGTTCTGGCATCGCGGGTCCTTGTGCCGACGCAAACGAAAACGCCCCCGGGACTTGCGTTCCGAGGGCGTCGTCAGGCCTCGGAGATCGGGGTGGCCGATCTCCGCAGGGCGGGTATCAGGCCGTTGTCAGCTGGTCTTCCTTGCCGAACGCGCGCGCCAGCACGTCCATGCGCAGGCATGGCAGTAGTTTGGCGGTGGCGACGGAATGCGCGTTCAAGGGAGTTTTCCAGTGGTCGTTGAAACGAGGTGCGCACGATAAACCACGATTTAGTCGCGCGCAACTATTTTGTTCAATTATTTTCTTCGCTGTTGTGCAATGCCGGCCAGCGGCCGGCACTACAACTCAGGCTTCCGCGCTGGCGGCATCCAGCTGCGCGACGTCCTGCACGCTCAACGACAGGTTGGCCGCTGCCAGCAGATCGTGCAGCTGTTCGACGGTGGTGGCGCTGACGATCGGCGCAGTGATCGACGGCCGCGCGATCTGCCACGCCAGCGCGATCTGCGCAGCGCTGGCGCCGTGCTTGCTGGCCACGTCATCCAGCGCCTGCAGGATGCGCAGGCCACGCGGGTTCAGATAGCGCTTCACCACGGTCTCTCCACGCGCCGGGCTCTTGGCTGCATCGGCCGGCGTGCGGTACTTGCCGCTGAGGAAGCCACTGGCCAGCGCGTAGTAGCCGATCACGCCGATCTGTTCGCGCTGCACCAGCGGTTCCAGTTCCTTTTCGTAGCCGGCGCGGTCATACAGGTTGTACTCCGGCTGCAGGGTTTCGTAACGCGGCAGCTTGTAGTCGGTGGAGACCTTCAGCGCGTCGGCCAGGCGCGTGGCGCTGTAGTTGGAGGCGCCGATCGCACGCACCTTGCCGGCCTCGATCAGGCGGCCGAATGCCGCAAGCGTCGCCTCCAGTGGCGTCGACTCATCGTCCTCGTGCGCCTGGTACAGGTCGATCACGTCGGTCTGCAGGCGGCGCAACGAATCCTCGACCGCCGCATTGATGTTGTCCGGGGTCAGGCCGGGGCGTTCGGCCCACTTGGCCACCTTGGTCGCCAGCACCACCTTGTCGCGCTTGCCGCTGCGCGCGAACCATTTGCCGATCAGCGTCTCCGATTCGCCGCCGGCATTGCCGGGCACCCAGGCCGAGTACACATCGGCGGTGTCGACCAGATTGAAACCGGCGTCGACGAAGGCATCGAGCAGGGCGAAGCTGGCCTTTTCATCGGCGCTCCAGCCGAACACGTTGCCACCGAAGGCGAGCGGACGTACATGCAGGCCGGAACGGCCCAGTTCGCGGGTTGCCGTCATGGGCACGGACTCCTTGGGGGAAGTGCTCCAGAATAGAACGCGATGTGTGACCGTGCTGCGGCGACGACCACAAAACAGTGTTCCGCGGCGCGCACGCAGCTAACGTTTTGTGAACACCTGGGACGCTGTGACTGCTAGTCTCGCCGCATCTTCCGCTGGAGTCGTCCCGATGATGCCTGCTTCGTCCCTGCGTGGTTGCCGACTGCTGCTTGCTTCGGCCCTGCTTGCTGCTGTTCCCGCGTTCGCCGCACCGGCCACGGTCGCGCCGGCAAAGATCGAGGTCTCGCCGGCCATCGACGCGGCGGTGAAGGCGCCCACCCGCGATGCCAACAACGTCAAGCGCGATGGCTTCCGTCATCCGGCGCAGACGCTGTCGTTCTTCAGGGTGGCTCCGGAAAAGACCGTCATCGAGATCACCCCCGGCAACGGCTGGTACTCGGAGATCCTGGCGCCGCTGCTGCATGACAGGGGTCATTACGTCGCCGCCGTGGTCGACCCGATGGCCGTGCCCGAAGGCCGCGGCCGTGACTACCAGCAGCGCAGCCGCGACAGCCTGGAAAAGAAGTACGCCGGCGCACCGGCGCAGTTCGGCAAGACTGCCGTGGTCGCCTACGATCCGGCCAAGCCGGTGTTCGGCCCGGCCAATTCAGCCGACGTGGTGCTGACCTTCCGCAACGTGCACAACTGGCGCAAGGCCGGCCAGGCGCAGGGCATGTTCCAGGGCTTCTTCAACGTGCTCAAGCCGGGCGGCGTGCTGGGCGTGGTCGAGCATCGCGCCAAGGCCGATGTAGCCGACGACGATGACACCGGCTATGTCGGCCAGCAGCAGGTGATCGCGATGGCCGAGGCGGCTGGTTTCAAGCTGGATGCGCGCAGCGAGGTCAACGCCAACCCGCGCGACACCAAGGACCACCCGAACGGCGTGTGGACGCTGCCGCCGACCAACCAGCACGACAAGGCCGACGATGCGAAGTACCAGGCGATCGGCGAGAGCGATCGCATGACCCTGCGCTTCATCAAGCCGTAAATCGGCAGGGCCGGGCCACGCCCGGCGAGCGCAGCGGCGTGGCAATCGACGCAATGTGCATCCGCCGGGCATGGCCCGGCGCTACCATCCATGGAGTGGACTGTTGAAGAAAGTGTTCTACATCGCCGTGGCCGTGCTGGTGCTGGCGCGGCTGATTGATTTCGTGTTCTACGGTGGCCATGCCTACGACCTGGTGGCGACGGTGGGGTTTGCCGTGCTGTTCGCCGGTGCGCTGCTGGAGGAACGCGCGCGTGCCATGAATCCGCCACCGGTCCGCCTGCGGCGCCGGGCCAATGTCATCGCGGCGTGCGGCATCGCACTGGTGCTGGGCTCGTTCCTGCTGGAGTGGAAGGTCTTCGGCTGAGCCCGCCGTAGCCTCGGCCAAAGCGGTGCCCGGCGAGCGAGCAGCGCGGCGTGGGACAATGCGCCATCTGCCACCCGCCGTGCCCGCAATGCTGATTGCCTTCAACAAGCCCTTCAACGTGCTCTGCCAGTTCACCGACCGCAGCGTGCCGCCGCGGCCGACCCTGGCCGGGTTTGGCCTGCCGCCGCGTGTGTACGCCGCCGGCCGGCTCGACCATGACAGCGAGGGCCTGCTGCTGCTGACCGACAACGGTACGCTGGCGCACAAGCTGACCGACCCCAGACACAAGGCCGACAAGACCTACTGGGTGCAGGTGGAAGGCACCCCCAGCGACGAGCAGCTGCAGCGGCTGCGCGACGGCGTTGAGCTGAACGACGGGCCGACCCTGCCGGCGAAGATCGAGCGCCTCGATCCGGCGCCGTCGCTGTGGACGCGGGATCCGCCGGTACGCTTCCGCAAGACCGTGCCCGATGCCTGGCTGGCGATCACGATCCGCGAGGGCCGCAACCGCCAGGTGCGGCGGATGACCGCGGCGGTGAACCTGCCGACGCTGCGGCTGGTCCGCGTGTCGATGGGACCCTACCGGCTGGACGACCTGCAGCCGGGCCAGTGGCGGCAGATCGGTTGAAATGAAAAGGCCGGAGCCCTTCCTGCGGAAGGACCCCGGCCCTGGCAGCGGCCGACGATCTCAGGCGTCGCTGCCGATATCGCTGTGCTCATCCACCACGGTGTCGTTGCGGCGGTCACGCGCATTGATGCGCTGCGCCTGCCCATTCACCACGTGGCCATTGGCGGCCTTCTTCTTCTGCTGCTTGCGGTACAGCGCATAGCCGAGCAGGCCCACACCGACCGCAGCTGCGGCCACGGCTACTGCCGGATTGCGGCGCACGAACTTGGTCGCGGCCTTGCCGCCGGTCTTCACTGCGCCGATGGCGGCGCCGGTCTTGATCCAGTCCGCATTGCGCAGGCTGCCACCGGCGCTCTTCAGGCCATCGCCGGCGGTGTGGGCCAGCTCCAGGGCGCGCTCCAGAGCGCGGTCGGTGATTACGGTCAGCTTGCTCATGCGGGGGTCCTTTGCCTCGGGTCGAAGTCCAGTGTCGCGTGTTGCCCGTAAACGGTATGTCAGTCGAGGCCGCACGTGGCGTGACTTTACCGCAGCCATTCAGGATCAGGCAGGGTCCGCAACCGGTCGTGCCGGCAGGGCCGGTCAGGTCCCGCGTGGCTTGGCCCGGTGCGTGGCCGTGGCCGTCCACGGGTCATCCGGCCACGGATGGCGCGGGTAGCGGCCCTTCATCTCCTTTTTCACTTCGGCGTAGGTGTTTTCCCAGAAGTTGCGCAGGTCCTGGGTGACCTGCAGCGGCCGGCCACCGGGCGACAGCAGGTGCAGGGTCAGCGGCACGCGCCCATCGGCGATGCGCGGCGTATCAGCCAGGCCGAACAGTTCCTGCAGCTTCACCGCCAGCACCGGTGGCAACGGCTCGCCACTTTCGCTGTCCAACTCGTAGGTGATCGGCCGCTCCAGTCCGGACGGCACGGTGATGCGGGTCGGTGCATGGCGTTCGACCAGCTGCCGCTGTGACCACTCCAGCGGCGACTTCAGCGCCTCGCCGAAGCTGGACTCGTCCAGCGCATCCAGACGGCTCTTGCCGGCGAACGCGGGCTGCAGCCACTGCGCACGGTTGGCCAGCAGGGCCGCGTCGCTGCAGTCGGGCAGATCCAACTCCGGCATCCAGCGCCGCAGTGATTCCACCCGTGCCTGCCACTGGCGCAGGCCTTCGGTCCATGGCAGCGCCTGCAGGCCGAGCTCGGCCACCGCGTCGGTCAGCGCCTGCGCGGCGTGCTGCGGATCGACCCGGCCGGCCGAGCGGCTGTCCAGTACGATGCGGTCGAAACGGGTCTCGCGCAGGGCCACCAGGGCGCGGCGCTCGCTGTCCCAGCGGACCACATCTTCGGTGACGAAGCGCTCCGGCCACGCCTTGCGCAGCTGGCCTTCGTCCACCGGTGCGGCACGCAGCAGCAGCGCATCGCGTGCCTCGAAGCGAAGCTCGCTGGCCACCAGCCACGGTTCGCCACGCAGGTCGCTCAGTTCGTGCAGGCGCGCGCTGCGACCATTGGCCAGCAGGTAGCGCAATGGATCGCTGGGATGCTGGAAACCGATCCGGTCGGGGAAGGCATGTGCGAGCAGGTCACCCAGTTCGTGGGCCTCGATGCTGGCGGGCGGCGCGGCATCACAGCGCAGGCGACGTCGCCACTGCTTGGCGGCCGCATCGATGGCGGCCAGACCGCTGCGGTTGGCGTCACCCGGTGCGCGGCCATTGCGGAACGCGGCCAGTGCGCGCCAGCGTGCCGCCAGCGCGTCACCGCCCTGGCGCAATGGGTCGCGCGCCTCCAGCAGGGCGGCCAGATCAGCGGCGAGCGCCTGCGCACGTGCATCGGACGCCGCCAGCAACATCGCCGCCATCCGCGGATGCGTGCCCAACGCCAGCACGCGCCGGCCAAGTGCGGTGATCGCGCCACTGCTGGACAGCGCGCCCAATCGCTGCAGCAGTTCGCGTGCCGCGCCCATCGGGCCGGCCGGTGGCGGGTCTAGGAAGCGCAGGTCGCTGCTGCCCCAGGCCGCCAGTTCCAGCGCCAGTCCGGCCAGTTCCACCTGGTCGATCTCGGCGCGGCGCTGCGGCTCCAGCCGCTGCGACTGCGGCCACAGCCGCCAGGCCACGCCCTCGGCCACGCGACCGGCGCGGCCCGCGCGCTGGTCGGCCGACGCCTGCGCGATGGCCACCACGTCCAGCCGGGTGAAGCCGCTGTTGGGGTCGTAGCGCGGCTCGCGCGCCTGGCCGCTGTCGATCACCACGCGCACGCCGGGCAGGGTCACCGAGGATTCGGCGACATTGGTGGCCAGCACCACGCGGCGGCGACCATCGCTGGCCACCTGCAGCACGCGCGCCTGCTGCTCCACCGGCAGTTCACCGTGCAGGGCCAGCACTTCGACGTTGCCGTCCAGCGATTCCTGCAGCCCGGCCTGCACGCGCGCGATTTCGCGCTGGCCGGGCAGGAACACCAGCAGGTCACCGGGGTGTTCGGCCAAGGCCTGCTGCACCGAGCGGCGCACCTGCAGTTCCAGCGCCTCATCGCGGCGCGCCGGGAAATGGCTGATCGCGACCGGGTAGCTGCGGCCCTCGCTGCTCAGCCGCGGCGCGTCGAGGAAGCGTGCCAGGCGCTCGCCATCCAGTGTTGCCGACATCACCACCAGACGCAGGTCATCGCGCAGCTGGGCCTGAACGTCCAGTGCCAGCGCCAGGCCCAGATCGCCACTGAGATGGCGCTCGTGGAACTCGTCGAACAGGATCGCGCCGACTTCTTCCAGCATCGGGTCGTCCTGCAGCATGCGGGTCAGGATGCCTTCGGTGACGACTTCAATGCGTGTGCGCGCCGAGATCTTGTTCTCGAAGCGGATGCGGTAGCCGACCGTACCGCCGACCTCTTCACCGAGCTGCCGCGCCATGAACAGCGCGGCGCTGCGTGCGGCCACCCGGCGCGGCTCCAGCAGGATGATCTTCCGGCCCTGCAGCCACGGCGCATCCAGCAGCGCCAGCGGCACCTGGGTGGTCTTGCCGGCGCCAGGTGGGGCTTCCAGCACCAGCCGCGGCTGCGCGGCCAGGTGCTGCTGGATCTGTGGCAGCAGCGGGGAAATCGGGAAGAGCGGGGCGTTCATGTGCAAAGGATAAGGGGCCACGGCGGGCGCAGGTACAATGCGCGGGCACTTTTCCCCCGCGATGACCATGCACCTGATCGATATCGGCGCCAACCTGACCCACGATTCCTTCGACCGCGACCGTGACGCCGTGCTGGACCGCGCGCGCCAGGCCGGCGTGGTGCAGATGGTCATCACCGGTGCTAGCCGCGAGCACTCACCGCTGGCCCTGCAGCTGGCGCAGCAGCATCCGGGCTTCCTGTATGCCACCGCCGGCGTGCACCCGCATCATGCGGTGGAATACACCGACGAATGCGATGCCGAGATGCGCGCGCTGCACGCCCACCCGGAAGTGGTGGCGGTGGGTGAGTGCGGGCTGGACTACTTCCGTGACTTCTCGCCGCGCCCGGCCCAGCACCGTGCCTTCGAGCGCCAGCTGCAGCTGGCCGCTGAGAATGGAAAGCCGCTGTTCCTGCACCAGCGCGACGCGCATGCCGATTTCATGGCACAGATGAAGAACTTCGAGGGCCGCATCGGCCCGGCGGTGGTGCATTGCTTCACCGGCGAACGCGATGAGCTGTTCGATTACCTGGACCAGGACTGGTACATCGGCATCACCGGCTGGCTGTGTGACGAGCGCCGCGGCGCGCACCTGCGCGAACTGGTGAAGAACATCCCGGCCAACCGCCTGATGATCGAGACCGATGCACCGTACCTGCTGCCGCGCACGCTGAAGCCGATGCCGAAGGATCGCCGCAACGAGCCGATGTTCCTCTCGCACATCGTGGAAGAGCTGGCGCGCGACCGTGGCGAGGACGTGGCGGTGACGGCGGCCAATGCCACGGCGGCCACGCGCACTTTCTTCCGGCTGCCCGACGCGGGTTGATCCGTAGAGCCGAGCCCATGCTCGGCTTATCGCGCGCAGCGCGAAAGACGCAAAGAGCAGCCGAGCATGGGCTCGGCTCTACAAAGCGCTGTCCGGTAGCGCCGGGCCATGCCCGGCGAGCGAAGCGGCCAGCGCCTGCAGTCCTTCCCGATACGTCGGAAACCGTGGTGCCCACCCCAGCGCCGCACGCGTGCCACGGCTGTCGATGCGCTTGTTGCTCTGGTAGAAGCGCTGCAGCGTCGGGCTCAGCGCTGGATCGTCCCAGGCCACGGCCGGCGGCATCGCAAACCCGCCCAGCTGCGCGGCGAAGGCCAGCACATCCTGTGGTGGTGCCGGTTCGTCGTCGCTGGGCAGGTACAGGCCCTGGTGTGTCGGTCGCTTCATCGCCGCGATGATCACTGCCGCAAGATCCTCTACGTGCAGGCGATTGAACACCAAGCCCGGCCGAATCACATGGCGGGCACGGCCCTCGGCCAACTGCAGCACTGCGTTGCGTCCGGGCCCGTACAGGCCAGGCAGGCGGAACACCGCCGAGGCGATGCCACGTTCTTCTGCAAGTGCACGCCATTGCACTTCGGCACGCAGGCGCTGCACGCCGGCTGCTTCAGTGGCATCGGCTGCGCTGCGCTCGTCAACCCAACCGCCGGCCCGGTCGGCATACACCGACGTGGACGACAGGTAGCCCACCCAGCGCAGTGCCGGGCTGGCCTGCAGTGCCGGCAGCAGCAGGCGCAGTGCCGGGTCGCCCTCGGCATCTGGCGGCACGCTGCACAGCACGGCCTCGGCGTGTGCGATCTCCTCGAGCAGGGCTGACGACGGTGGCGCGTCGGCGCGCAGCTGATGCCGCAGCCGGCCATCGTCCGGTGCCGACGAGGGGTCGCGCACCGTCCCCGCAACCTGCACGCCCCGCGCCTGCAGCTGCGCAGCCAGCACGCACCCACTCCAGCCCATGCCAAGGATCAGCACCCGCGTAGGCAGCGCACTGGCCTGCAACGGGAGGCTCACGCGACGCGCTGGGCCTGGTAGGCCTGCAGGCTGCTGTAGGCGACCTGCAGCAACAGGCCTTCCTGGTCGGCCTTGCGCGCACGCGCCAGCATGTCGCCGACGATCTGCTCGGCTTCCACCTGCTGACCGGCTTCCAGATCGCGCAGCATCGACGCCTTCAGCGCAGATCCGGCCTGGGTCAAGGTGCCGCGCGCGGTGTCCTGCGCGGCGTCGGGAATCGGTTCACCAGCGGCTTCGGCCACGGCCAGGCATTCGTCATACAGGCCGCGCACGATGGCCTGGCCATCATCGGTGGCGACAATGGTGCCGATGTCCGCACGCAGCAGGCAGGTGGCTGCGGCCAGCGCGGTCAGGAAGGTGTACTTGATCCATTGCTCCTGGCCGATGCGCTCGCTGGCCAGGTGGTCGAGGTTGGCCTGTGCGCAGGCAGCGGCGAAGGCGCGCACGCGTGCGGAGATCGCGCCGCCATCGCGCTCGCCGAAGGTGAGCTTGGCCGGCTTGCCCAGATGCAGCACGGCGCCGTCCGGGGCCTTGGTGGCGCTGATGAAGCACAGGCCGCCGAGCACGGCGTCGCGGCCGAAGCGCAGGTCCAGCGCGTTGTAGTGGTGCAGGCCGTTGAGGATCGGCAGCACGGTGGTGTTCGCGCCCACGGCCGGAGCAATGGCGTCGATCGAGCTGTCCAGGTCGTAGGCCTTGCAGCTGAGGATGACCAGATCGAACGGCTTTCGCGCGGCCAATGCGGGCAGCGCATCGGCGGTGACGTGCTGCACCGGGAAGCTGGCATCGCCGAGTGGGCTGCGGATGACCAGGCCATCGCGGTCCAGCTGTGCGGCGCGCGCGGGGCGTACGAGGAAGGTCACGTCCACGCCGGCCTGAGCCAGGCGACCACCGAAGTAACCGCCGGTACCGCCGGCGCCAAGGATCAGGATGCGCATTGCAGGTTCACCGTGTTCTGGGGGAATCATGAGTCCGATTGTGCCGGAGATTGCGGCCAACGGCGGTGCCCCTCGTGGTGGAAGAAGTACGCGCCTCTGCCAACGTCGCATCCGACGGTCCGAAGGATACCGGTCAGGACGGCCCGCATGACCCACGCTCGGCGGCTCTGCTCAGGACAGCTGTTGGCTGAAGTCTTCGGTGTATCCCAATAGAAGCGTGGTTCGGGTGGCCAGCGTTGCAGCCAGTTGTGACCAGGTTTCGTGTGTTCCGGCAGCGTAGACACGCTGCAGGTCAGCGACCAACGCGTTTGCCTCTGCTGGCGGTGGCGCCCGGTTACGCTGGAAGCCGAGCCACGATGCGCCGAGTCCGAACAGGCGGTAGTCGTAGCGCTCCTGCAGGTGCCGTATCAGGGCGTGGTTCTGGAAGATGTCCCAGTCCGCGCTGAAGTAGCCGTTGGGCAGGGCGGCGATCAGCAGGTCATCGCGGTCCACCGGCACCTGCTGTACGCAGACCGCTTCGTCGACGATGAGGTCGGGTGCGGCATTGGCCGTGACCAGCGTCTCGATGTCTGCGTCATTGCACAGCAAGGTACCCGGCAGGGTGGTCCATTCCAGCCGATGGAAGGAGTGCTCCAGCTGCGCGATGACATGCGCCAGCAACCGCTCGCGTGCCGCCAACGCATCTTCGGGGGTCGCCGGGTCTTCGTCCTCGTACAGTGCGATGCGCGCGTCGTCGGACGCGTGCATGCTGGTGTAACGGCACTGACCGACATCGTCGAGCGTGCACAGATAGCGATGGCGGGGATTGGCCACGTGCAGCGACGCCAGGCAATCCAGTACCTCATCCAGGGTGGGCGAATCGCCCAGCACCACATGGCTGAAGGCATCGATGGGGCCGTCCGACACGGCCTTGTCCAACGGAATGGAAGTGATCTTCATCGCCACAGCCTAGCCGCAATCCCAGACGAAAAGCGCCGAGCATCGGCTTGGAACGCTTCATCCACGCATGGCGTGGATCCATCGTGTCGACCAAGGTCGACACCTACCCACAGCAGCGGCAATCTGTCCAAGGCGGGGTGGGTCCGATTGCGGGGGTGTCCGCGGCATGGATGCCGCGGCCAAGCCCCCAGGGATGGGTTTACGGCGTCCCCCGCAACCGGACCCACCCCGCCAACCCACGGAATGCCAGCTTTTGATGTTGCCGTAGAAGTTGACGTTGATTCGGCGGGTGCAGGGCCGCAGGCCCTGCACGCAAAACTCAGCTGCGCATGCCCACGCCACGGCGCAGCAGCCACAGCGCCAGCGCCGTCAGCACCACCACGAAACCGATCATCAGGCCGTAGGCCACCGGCAGCGGCACATCGCTGCTGCCCAGCAGGCCATAGCGGAACGCATTGACCATGTAGAAGATCGGGTTCGCATGCGTGGCTGCTTCGGCCCAGCCCGGCAGCAGCTTCACCGAATAGAACACGCCACCCAGGTAGGTCAGCGGGGTCAGGATGAAGGTCGGCACGATCGCCACGTCGTCGAATTTCTTCGCATACACCGCGTTGATGAAGCCGGCCAGCGAGAAGATCGTCGCGCCCAGGATCACCGTGGTCAGCATCACCAGCGGGTGCGGGATGCGCACCGGGGTGAAGAACATCGCGATGATCAGCACGATCACGCCCACCATCAGGCCGCGCAGCACCGCGCCGGCCACGTAGCCCCACAGGATCACCCAGTTCGGCATCGGGCTGACCAGCAGTTCTTCCACGTGACGACCGAACTTGGCGCCGAAGAACGAGGAGCTGATGTTGCCGTAGCTGTTCTGGATCACGCTCATCATCACCAGGCCCGGCACGATGAACTGCATGTAGGTGTAGCCACCCATGTCACCCACGCGCGACCCGATCAGGTTGCCGAAGATCAGGAAGTACAGGGTCATGGTGATCGCCGGCGGCACCAGGGTCTGGCCCCAGATGCGCATGATGCGGGCGACTTCGCGGCGCACGATGGTCATCAGTGCGACGCGGTTGCGCTGGCCGTCGGTCAGCTCGGTGGTGCTCATGCAGGCTTCTCCAGGTTGCCGGTGAGGCGCACGAACAGCTCCTCCAGGCGGTTGCTCTTGGTACGCATCGAACGCACGCGGATGCCGGCCTCGTTGAGCGTGGCGAACACGCGGTTGAGGTCCATTGCGCGTGGCATGTCGATGTCCAGCGTGTGCGGGTCCGGCGCGGTCAGCGTCGCGCCTTCGATCACCGGCAGCTGCGCCGGCAGCTCACCGTCGATGTCCAGCAGGAAGCCTTCCACGTCCAGCTTGGCCAGCAGGGCGCGCATCGGGCCCTGCTCGACGATCTGGCCGTGGTTGATGATCGCCAGGTGCCGGCACAGGTACTCGGCCTCTTCCAGGTAGTGCGTGGTGAGGATGATCGTGGTGCCGGCGGCATTGATCTCCTTCAGCACGCGCCACATGTCGCGGCGGATCTCGATGTCCACGCCGGCGGTCGGTTCGTCCAGGATCAGCAGGCGCGGGCGGGTCATCATCGCGCGGGCGATCATCAGCCGGCGCTTCATGCCGCCGGACAGCGTGCGGCTCATCACCTGGGCCTTTTCCCACAGGTGCGCGCGCTTCAGCTCCTCTTCGGCGCGCTGTTCCGCTTCCTCGCGCGGCACGCCGTAGAAGCCGGCGTAGTTCACCAGGATGTCGAAGGGCTTCTCGAACAGGTTGAAGTTGATTTCCTGCGGCACCAGCCCGATCAGGCGCATGGTGGCGCTGCGGTTGCGCACCAGGTCGCTGCCGAACACTTCCACCTGGCCCTCGCTGAGGTTGACCAGGGAGCTGATGATGCCGATCAGGGTCGACTTGCCGGCGCCGTTGGGGCCGAGCAGGGCGAAGAAATCGCCCGGGGCCACTTCCAGGGAAACCCCCTTCAGGGCCTGGGTGCCATTGTCGTAGGTCTTGCGCAGGTCGCGCACGCGCAGGGCGGGCGCCATATCGTTCTGGGATGCCAAGCTCGAAGCCTTCGCGCCCATGGGCTGGCGCTGGAGAGGGGCGGGGAGGGGCTATTATAGAAGACCCCGAGGGCTTGCCCCGGCTACACACTGTCCCGAAAAGTCGTGCCTGTTCAATTCCCCCTCAAGCTGGTCGGCTGCCGCATGCTGGCCCCGACCGTCGGCCACTACCAGTTCGTGCGTGACGATGGACAGCCGCTGGATTTCCAGCCCGGCCAGTTCATCCAGGTCCATTTCAGCTACGCCGACGGCACCGAAACCAAGCGCAGCTACTCGCTGGCGACCATCCACGACCACGCGCTGGGCCCGGGCGAGGCGGTGGATATCGCGGTCAGTTTCGTGCCCGGTGGCGCCGCCACGGCCCTGTTCGAGGCGCTGGAGCAGGGCGGCCAGATCAGTGCGTCCGGTCCCTATGGCCGGTTCTGCCTGAACCCCGGCGACCACAACGCCCGCTACCTGCTGATCGCGACCGGTACCGGCGTTACCCCGTATCGCTCGATGCTGCCGCTGCTGGAAACGGCGATGGCCGAACGGGGCGTGCAGATCGTGCTGCTGCAGGGCGCGCGCAGCCCGGGTGAGCTGCTGTACAGCGAAGACTTCTACAGCTTCGCCGAAAAGCACCCGAACTTCCGTTATGTTCCGTGCCTGTCGCGGGAACTGCCGGCCGATGCTCACCAGGACGTGCAGCATGGCTACGTGCAGCAGGCGTTGGCCGCCTTCACGCCGGACCCGGCCACCGACATCGCCTACCTGTGCGGCAACCCGGACATGGTCGATGCCTGCGCCGAGCTGCTGAAGGCCGCCGGCCTGGGCAACCCGCAGATCCGCCGCGAGAAGTACGTCAGCAGCAAGTAGGCGGGGCGTGCCGGCCGCTGGCCGGCATTCCCTGAACCGGAGGCGGCATCACGCCGCCCCCGGTCGCCTGCGTCAGTACGCGATCCACGCATCGCGCCAAGCCGCACCCACGCCCGGCCGGTACGCCTCGGCGTTGACGTTGCACCACGCGCCTTCCGGGAACGGACGGCAGGCATACAGCTTGCCGTCGCTGCTCTTCACCACCGTCTGGCCCGGTACATAGCTGCCGATGCCCGCCGGGTACACGTGGTCGAAATCACCGCCCGGCGACGGCGTACCCGGGTCCGGCACCCTGGTATCGAGCTGGAAGCGGTTGCCGTCCTTCAGGTACACGCGATTGTCGGTGGCCGACGCCGACGGCGTGATCACGCCATTGGCAAGCACGCCCACACGCGCATGCTGTGCACTGCCATTGACCTTGCGCGCCAGAATCAATGGCCATTGCGTGGCAGACGTCTGGCCGCTGCCCAAGGTCGTTTCCACACGTTCGACATCGTTGCCGTTGGCGTTGAATACGCGCAGTGCGAGCGTCGTTCCCACCGGCAGCTCGCCGCGTGCGGTGACCGGGCCAGCATCCTGCCATTGCGGTGCCGGTGTCGTACCACCACCGCCTTCAAAGCGCACGTCCATGCAGGTGTAGAACGCTTCGGTCGAATCCGAGCGCTGCCAGGTGTTGTAGATCACATGCTGGCCGGTGCGCTGCGGCAGCGTGCACTGCAGCTTGTAGGTGCCATCGGCGGAGAGCGGCGTATTGCCCAGGGTGCAGAACTCCTGCAGATCGGCCCAGCCCAGCGGGCTGCCCGGCTGCCAGCCTTCGCGGGTGACGTAGAAGCGCCAGTCACGCGTGGCATGTGGCGCGGTCGCCTTGAACACGAAGGTGAACTTGCCATTGGCATCGGCGTGGATGGGCGTGGTCTGCCAGTCGCTGCGGTTCACGTCCAGGCCGCGGAAGGTGGGATTGTTGCCGCTGCACAGCTTGCCGTCGGGCACCACGGCCTGGTGGTTGCCGTTGGCGTTGGCCTGGTTGATGCCGTTCCAGTCGTAGAACGCCTGTGAGCCGCCGATGGCCTTGGCCGCGGCACAGGCCGGGTTGGTCGGGTTCTCGGGATTGCCCTGGAAGCAGGCATAGACGCGGCTGATCGGCGTGGTCATGGTGCCATGGGCAAATGTATCGCCGGTCAGCAGCAGTCCAGCGGCGGCCAGTGAAGTGGCCAGCAACAGCGGTGTGGATCGGAATGACATGGCGCTTCCTTGTGGTCGTCGAATGAGAGCGGTGACCGCAGGAGCTGCGCTGCACGGCGGACTTTCGGCGGCACCACGGCGAGTATCGAGTCGCAGCGCAGGGTGCGGAACCATGGAAATGCCGATCCGTGACTGTGGGTGTGAAGCCCTTCCCGCAGGCTTCACGCGGGACTGAACGGATGCGCTGGCGATCACGTCTTCGGCGTGGCAACGATCACGTCGTGGAGATCGTGCTACGTCGGCGTCATACCCACGCGATCCGCCTGGCATGAGAAGCAGCCGTGGGCCGCGTTGTGCAGCTGCACGAAGGCCACGGCAGGATCGGCAAACAGCGCGTCCAGCCGAGCGGAGACGTCCGTGCCCGCGCTGATCTCTGCGGCCAGCATCCATGCAGCCTGGTCATAGGCGCGCAACGAGATCATCCTGCGTTGTACATACGGCGGTACTTCACCCGGCGGCAGCACGCAGCGGGTCACGCCACGCTGCACGAAGATCGGGCCCGAGGCGTGATAGGGCGAGTGCAGGGGCAGGTGCACATGGGACAACAGCAGCAGCTCGCTGCCACCGGGTGGATCGCTCAGGCTGATCCGGCAGGGGTGTCCTCCTGTTTCACCGGCCCAGCGACGCTGGATGCCCAGCGCAGCCAGCGCGGTGTCGCTCTTCTCGAACAGGTGCAGGAACGGGCGGTGGTCGATGCCACCGAGGTACCACGCATGCATGAGCGTCTCCTTGGATTTCCGCGGATTCTGCGCATGCGCCGGCCGCCGTGCTCGCCGTTTTCAGACCCCGCATCGGCATCGGGGCGGGAAGCGCCGGGGGGATGGCACCACAAGGCGCTAAGATGCGCGCGCCGCCCCGGCCGATGAGCGCCGCATGTCCCTGGATTTCCCGACCATTACCGTGCTTGGCTTCCTGCTCTGCATCGGCATTGCCGTGGGGTTCTCATTGCTGCTGGTGGTGCTGCGCGGGCAGCCGGTGCTGCGCCTGTGGACCGCCAGCCTGTGGCTGCTTACCCTGGGTGTGACCCTGCTGGCGCTGCGACCCTACCTGCCATTGGCGCCGGCCATACTGGCCGGAAATGCGGCGATGGCCGGCTGCGCGGTGCTGATGCTGCGCGGCGTGGCGCTGCATCTGGAACAGCCGCTGCCGCTGTGGCGTCCATTGTTGATGGCGGCCGCCTTCATGGCCTGCATCTTCGCCTTCCTGGTGCTGTGGCCGGACCTGCGGGTGCGCCTGCAGGTGTTCAGTGTGTTCACGCTGCTGGTCGATGGCTGGATCGCGTGGTTGCTGCTGCGGCATGCCCCCGTGCTACAGCGCACCAGCTGCCGCCTGGCGGCGGCGGTGTTCCTGGCCGAGGCGGCCCTGTACGCGGTGCGCCTGTTCCTGCCGGTGGCACCCGATGCCGGCGAGGACATCATGCGCACCGGTACACCGATGTTCGTCACCTACCTTGCCGGGGTGATGCTGGAACTGGCGCGGTGCTTTGCGATGGTGCTGCTGCTGGTCGAGCGCATGCTGGTCGATCTGCGGCGTGCGGCGCGCACCGATGGGCTGACCGGGCTGCTCAACCGCAGCGCGGTGCTGGCCGATGGCCAGGCACAGTTGCAGCGGCTGCGTCGGCAGGGCCGGCCACTGGCCCTGTTGCTGGTCGACGTCGATCACTTCAAGCAGATCAACGACCGCTGGGGCCATCTGGCCGGAGACCAGGTACTGCGCCACTTCGCTGCGCTGCTGCAGCACGGTTTGCAGGGCCACGACACGCTGCTGGGCCGCTACGGGGGCGAGGAGTTCGTGCTGGTGCTGGCCGGTAGCACGCAGGACGACGCGATGGCGTGGGCTGCGGCGTTCCGTACCGCTCTGCAGCAGACGCCGGCGCGGCTGACCACCGGGCCGGTGACGGTCACCGCCAGCATCGGCCTGGCCATGGACGACGGCCACGGCGACCTGTCCACGCTGCTGGCAGCGGCAGACGCGGCGCTGTACCGGGCCAAGGCCGCGGGCCGCGATCGCCTGGCCTGCGCCACGCCGGCGGAGATTTCGCGTCTGCCCATCGCCGACGACGCCGTGCCCGTGTAAGTTGAGTCACATCTTCCGCGGCAGCCCGTCGTGGTTGCCAGGAACGTCCTCCAGGGGAAACGAGCACGATGCAAAGACACCACCTCGCGCTGGCCGCA
The DNA here is from genome assembly GCF_059370395.1 of Stenotrophomonas sp. YJH_SMC_101-4. Lineage (NCBI taxonomy): Bacteria > Pseudomonadati > Pseudomonadota > Gammaproteobacteria > Lysobacterales > Lysobacteraceae > Stenotrophomonas > Stenotrophomonas sp. YJH_SMC_101-4. The sequence continues at coordinate 141,024 of NZ_JCAFTP010000003.1, forward strand.
GCGTTGGCCAGCCTGATGCTTGCCGGTTGCAGCCAGTCACCGTCACCTGGCGCCGAAGGCGCCAGCGATGCACCCAGCCGCCGCTTCGGCAGCATCGATTTCCAGCCCTGCACGCTGTCCACCGAAGGCGCCAGCGCCAACGTGGAAGCGCAGTGCGCCACCCTGCAGGTGCCGGAGGACCGGGCCCGGCCTGATGGCCGACGCATCGGCCTGCGCATCGCCTGGCTGGAATCGGGCGATGGCGGCAGCAGCCAGCCCGATCCGGTGTTCTTCCTGGCCGGTGGTCCTGGCCAGGCCGCCAGCGAGGTGGCCGTCATTGTCGATACCGCGCTGCGCCAGGTGCGCAAGCAGCGCGACATCTTCCTCGTCGACCAGCGCGGTACCGGCGGCTCCAACCCGCTCAACTGCCGTGACGCGGATGGCAAGGAACTGGCCATGGACGAGGATGCCGCACCCACTGAAGCGTCGCTGCGCGACTACGCCGAGCGCTGCGCCGCTTCGCTGCAGGGGCGCGCCGATGCGCGCTTCTACACCACCACCGAGGCGATTGCTGATCTGGATGCGGTGCGTCAGGCGCTGGGCGTCGAGCGCATCAACCTGGTCGGTGGCTCCTACGGTACCCGCGTGGCCCAGCGCTATGCCGGTGCCTATCCACAGCACACGCGCAGCATCGTCATCGATGGCGTGGTGCCGAATGAACTGGTGGTGGGCGGCGATTTCGCCACGACGTTTGAGGATGCGATCGCCCTGCAGTCGGCGCAGTGCCGCAAGGATGCCGCCTGCAGCAAGCGCTTCCCGACCGACACCCGCGCGCAGCTGCGCAGCGTGGTCGAGACCCTGCGCCGTGCGCCGGTCTCGGTGGAGTATCGCGACCCCGGCACCAACCAGACCCGGCAGGATGTACTGAGTCCGGACAGCGTGATCGGGCTGGCGTTCGCCTTCTCCTATGTGCCGCAGTATTCCTCGCTGCTGCCGCTGGTTCTTGATGAAGCCGCGCACGGCCGCTACGCACCGCTGGCGTCGCTGGCACGCGGTGCGAACCGCAGCATGGATTTCCAGATCAATCGTGGCATGCAGTGGTCGGTGATCTGCAGCGAAGATGCGCCGCGCTACCACGCACCGGCCGAGGATCCCGAGCGCCTGTTCGGCAACGACGTGGCCAGTGCCTTCTTCGCCGCCTGCCCGGTATGGCCGCACCGGCCGGCACCGGCAGCCAATGCCGTGCCGCTGCGCAGTGACGTACCGGCGCTGCTGCTGTCCGGTGAGCTGGACCCGGTGACGCCGCCGCGCTATGCCGAGCAGGTGCTCAAGGGCCTGCCCAATGGCCGTGCGCTGGTCGCCCGTGGCCAGGGCCACGGCACGCTGACCGCCGGCTGCATGCCGCGCCTGCTCGGCCAGTTCATCGACAAGACCGATGCCAAGGCGCTGGATGCCGGCTGCCTGGACACGCTGAGCTACGTGCCGGCGTTCACCTCGTTCAACGGATGGGAACCATGATCGTCGCCGACAACCTGCACAAGGCTTTCGACACCCGCACGGGCCGCATCCAGGCGGTCTCCAACGTCGGCTTCCGCGCCGAGGATGGCCGCATCACCGGCCTGCTCGGCCCCAATGGTGCCGGCAAGACCACCACCATGCGCATGCTGTACACGCTGATGACCCCCGACCAGGGCAGCATCAGCGTCGATGGTGTCGATGCTGCGCGCAATCCGGTGGACGTACGCCGCCACCTTGGCGTGCTGCCCGACGCGCGCGGTGTCTACAAGCGCCTGACCGCGCGCGAGAACATCGCCTACTTCGGCGAACTGCATGGTCTCTCGGCCGAGCGCATCCGCGAGCGCATCGAGGTGCTGTCGCACGCGCTGGACATGGGTGACATCCTCGACCGCCAGACCGATGGCTTCTCGCAGGGCCAGCGCACCAAGACCGCGATTGCCCGCGCGCTGGTGCACGACCCACGCAACGTCATTCTCGATGAGCCGACCAATGGCCTGGACGTGATGACCACGCGCGCACTGCGCCGCTTCCTGCTGGGTCTGCGCGAAGAGGGCCGCTGCGTGATCCTGTCCAGCCACATCATGCAGGAGGTGGCCGCGCTGTGCGATCACATCGTGATCATTGCCAAGGGCACGGTGATGGCTGCCGGCAGCGCCGATGAACTGCGCGCGCAGGCCGGCGAATCCAACCTGGAAGATGCGTTCGTGAAACTGATCGGCAGCGAAGAGGGCCTGCACGCATGAGCATGATGTCGACCCTGATGACGGTGATGCGCAAGGAACTGCGCGATCTTTCCCGTGATCGCCGCACGCTGCTGCTGACCCTGCTGTTCGGGCCGCTGCTGTACCCGGTGCTGCTGCTGGGCATGGGCAAGCTGGCCGAGAGCCGGGTACGCACCCAGATTGAACAACCGCTGCAGATTCCGACCATCGGTGCGGACAACGCCCCTAATCTGGTGCGTTTCCTTGCCGCGCAGGGACTGAACACCGCACCGGCACCGAAGGACCTGGCCGAGGCCATCCGCAGCCAGCAGATCGACGTGGCACTGCGCATCAGCGATGACTTCGGCAAGGACTGGGCCGATGGCAAGCCGGCGCTGGTGGAGGTGATCAAGGACAGTACCCGTCGCGCCGCAGAAGTGCCCAGCGCGCGGCTGGAGGCGGCACTGGCGACCTACAATGGCCAGGTCGGTGCGCTGCGCCTGATGGCGCGTGGCATCGACGCACAGGTCGCGCGGCCGCTGGACGTGGCGCGCCAGGACCTGGCCAGTGCCGAAGCCAAGCGCGGCATGATCCTGTCGATGCTGCTGCCGGTGCTGCTCACGCTCACCTCGTTCATCGGTGGCGCCTACCTGGTGATGGACGCTACCGCTGGTGAGCGCGAGCGGCAGTCGCTGGAGCCGCTGCTGGCCACGCCGGGTTCGCGCAGCGCGATCGTCAGCGGCAAGATCGCCGCCGCCTGCGTGGTCGGGTTCGTGTCGCTGCTGCTGACCCTGGTCGCGTTCAAGGTGAGCGCACAGATCGCGCCCGGTAACATCGGCCGCCAGTTCAACATGAATGTCGGTTCGATGCTGCAGATGCTGCTGGTGATGTTGCCGATGCTGATGATCGGCACCTCGCTGTTGACCTTCCTGTCGGCCGCGGCCAAGAGCATGAAGGAGGCGCAGAGCCACATGACCTGGCTGATGCTGCTGCCGATGATGCCCGGCTACGCGCTGGTGGCCTACCCGCTGAAGAGCGAGCTGTGGCAGTACGCCGTGCCGTTCCTGTCGCAGAACCAGATGCTGCTGAAGGTGATCCGCCACGAGACGATCACGCCGGCGGTCTGGGCCATCTACCTGGGCGCCAGCCTCGGCCTGGCCGCACTGCTGTGGTTCGCCGCGGTGCGGCGTTACCACAATGAGCGTCTGGCGATCTCCGGCTAAGTGCGGGTGGTAGCGCCGGGCCATGCCCGGCGGATCTGAAACGAGGCCCGGTCATTCCGGGCCTCGTTGATTTCAGGACTGCGTTGCCTGCCAAATGGCGAAACGCTGGGCAATCACCGGTGCCAGTCGATCGAAGTTCTCCCAGGTATCGGCGACGTGGTACAGATCCGGGACATTGGCGCCCAGCTGTCCCTCATAGTCGTCCAGGTACTGGCCATTCTCGAGGTCGTAGTACGCAGCGGTGAACGTGTTGGCTTCATCACTGATCAGATCGTCGACGAATTTGCCGTCGCTGCACTCCAGCAGGAACAGGCCTGGCGTCGTTCTGCGTTCCAGCAGCGCCTGCAGGTCTTCTTCTGCGTCCTCGGCGAGCTCTTCGCTTGCCATGCCCTGTAGCAGCAGCCATGCCAGGTACATACCGATGTGAGTGGCACCGGCCTCTGCAGGAAGATCCGAAGGGAAGTCACCCCCGGAATGCCAGCTGGCGTCGTCGTACTTCATCTGTTGCGCTCCTGAAATCAGCAAGCAGCTTAGGTCGCAAGGAAGGATAGAGGGAGTGCTGGATACGTCAGTCCTCCCCGTACCGAGCAGGCGTCACGCCCATCTCGCGCTTGAACACGGCGATGAACGCACTGGGCGTGTCGTAGCCCATCGACAGCGCAACACCGATCACCGGTTCGCCCGCCAGCAGGCGTGGCAGCGACAGCAGCACGCGCAGGCGCTGCCGCCACTGGCTCAAGGTCATACCTGTTTCGGCCTGCCAACGGCGGGCAAGGCTGCGGCCGGACAGGCCGCTGCTGGCGGCCCAGTCCTCAATGCTGCGGCCGTCTTCGGGTGCGCGCGCCAGTGCGGCGGCGATCTTCTGCAGTCGCCGGTCACGCGGTTGTGGCAGGGCAAGCGGCAGAGGCGTGCTGGCGGCGATCTCATCGGCGATCACACCGGCCAGTCGTGCCTGCGCAGCATCCAGTGGCTGGTGGGGCCATCGCAGCGCACGTGTTGTCGCCGCCCGCAGCAGTGCATTGGGCTGGAAAATGCGCGGTGTGGCGGGCAGGCCCAGGCAGGCCTCGGCGTTGAAGTACAGGCTCCAGCCATCGAACCCGTCTGCGCTCAGCAGCGCGTGGGGCAGCAAGGGCGGTATCCAGGCGACGTGACCTGCGGGCAGCAGCCAGTGCAGGTCGTCGGCGGCGATCCGCAGCAGCCCTTGGTGTGCACCCAGCAGCTGCCCACGGGCATGCCGGTGGCGCGCTGTGCGACGCATACCGCGTTGGTGCAGCCCGGCCGCCAGCACCACCGGTCCGTCGGCGGTATCGGCCAACGTGGGGTCGAGTAATCCGGTGGTTGTCTGATCTGCCATATCAATTGGCAGTTATACGGCAGAAACGTCGCGTCCGCGTCCCGACACTGGAGCCTACTTCAACGGAGCGCTTCCCCATGCAGCCACAGGACATTCTTCCCGACCATCAGAACGACGTGCAGGTGAACGGCGTCACCGTGCGCAAGGGCAGCGTAGGTGCTTTCCTGGCCAGCGTTCGTGACTGGCAGGATCCGTCCAGCGATCCCGCCTTCCGCGCCACTGCCGAAGCTGACCTGCGTGCGTTGCTGCCTGGCCTGCATGCGCTGGGTCTGTTCCAGGTGCTGGTCGCGCGCGATCCTGCCCTGCAGCACCTGATTGATGGCGCGGCCTGAAACGGACAAGGCCCGGACGGACCGGGCCTTGGCGTCATGGAGGCGGCAGAAACGACTTGATCCCGTCCGTCCCCTTTTCTGCGGTCAGCCGCCCGGCGCGAACACCAGGGTGCGGCGGGTGGTGACCGGCGCGTTGACCGGCTCGAAGCGCCAGCGCTTGACCGCGTTCAGGGCTTCGCGGTCGAAGGTCCGTCCGGACGTTGCGCGCAGCACGCGGGCGCTGACCACTGAGCCGTCGGTGCCCACGGTGATCTCCACCAGTACTTCCCCCGACGTTCCCGAACGCAGGGCTTCGGCCGGATAGCGCGGCGCTGGCGTACTGACCGGGCGCAGGGTGGGAGCTGCGGCGGCGGCTGCCTGGCGCGCGGCGCTGGCCTGCTGGGCGGCGGCCTGCTGCTGCTTCTGTTCGGCATCGCGACGGGCCGCGGCCTGGCGCTCGGCCTCCTGGCGCTCGTTGTCGCGGCGTGCGGCATCCTGCTGCGCGGCGATCTGCTTGGCCGCGTCGGCTTCCTTGGTGCGCTGTTCGGCCAGGCGCTGCTGTTCGATCTGCTGCTTGCTGCGGTCCTCGGCGTCCTTCTTTGCCTTCTCGGCTTCGGTCTCGGTGCGCTTGGCGGCGTTTTCCACGCCCTTGGCCAGGCCTTCCTTCAGGCGCGGAAGTGCGGGGGCGGAGGCATCCACCTTCTCGATCAGTGCCACCAGGCGCTGCGCCTCGGTGTAGTCCTCGCGGCCCAGGTGCTGCTCGGCGGCGATCAGGGTGTAGGGCAGCAGATCGGTCAGCGCGCTCTTCACCGAGGCGTCGTCCGGCGTCTTGTCACGCAGGGCGAGGTAGTACTCGATGGCGTTGTCGCCGGCCGGTGCATACATGCGGTTCTCGCGCAACGCCTGGCTGGCCGACTCACGCAGCTGCTCGGTACCCATCGACTGCACCTTGGCAGCGACCACCGGTGCGGCGGGTGCAGCAGCGGCAGGCGCCGTGGCGGCAGCAGGCGCTGCGGATTCTTCCTTGCCCGAGCAGGCGGCCAGTGCCAGTGCCAGGGCAACCGGCAGCCACCGGCGCGCGGCGGTGATCGTTGAGACGTGCGACATCCTGCTCCCCTCTAGAAGACGACGTGACGTAAATCATTGATACGCATGGCCGGGACCTGGGGTCCGGGCGCGGCAGGGTGACGTTTCCCGACGCCACCGCCGGCAACGGCGAGGGTGCAATCTAGCATCCCGGCCACCGCCGCGTACAAGGGGTGGTGGCCGGGACGGGCAACGGCGTCATGCCGCTGCTGGCAACGACCTCAGTGGTCGTGCGACTTGTCGTGGGACTTGCTGTGGCTGTTGGACATCAGCTTGTCGGTCCAGGCGATGCCGATCGCCGACAGGATGAACACGCAGTGGATGATGGTCTGCCACAGCACGCCTTCCTGGGTCATGGTCGTGCAGGTATCGACGCCAGCGTTGTAGAAGCTGGTCGAAGCCGACGACACTGCAGCGGCCCATTGTTCCGGTTTGCACAGCGGCAGTCCCTTCAGCGCGCTGGTGGCGATGAAGGTCTTCAGCAGGTGGATCGAGGAGATGCCGATGATCGCCATCGCCAGCTTCACTTTCAGCACGCTGGCGTTGACGTGGCTCAGCCATTCCGGCTGGTCCGGGTGGCCTTCCAGGCGCAGGCGCGAGACGAAGGTCTCGTAGCCGCCGACGATCACCATCACCAGCAGGTTGGAGATCATCACCACGTCGATCAGGCCCAGCACGATCAGCATGATCTGCTGTTCGCCCATCGAGACCGAGTGGGATAGCAGGTGCCAGAGTTCCTTGCCGAACAGGAACACGTAGACGCACTGGGCAAGGATCAGGCCCAGGTACAGCGGCAGCTGCAGCCAGCGCGAGGCGAAGATCAGCGAGGACAACGGGGACAGGGGGCGAGGACTGTGGCTCATGCAGGACAGTGCGTTTCGGGGGAGCCGCGAGGTTACCGGCCCGCCATGACGGTGCCAACCCAACTCACGCACTAGACTTCAGGTTCCTTTCCGCACCCCGAGCCGCCGCCATGATCGACCTGTATTACTGGCCCACCCCGAACGGCCACAAAGTGACCCTGCTGCTGGAAGAAGCCGGCCTGGAGTACCGCATCCACCCGGTCAACATCGGCTCGGGCGACCAGTTCAAGCCGGAATTCCTCGCGATCTCGCCGAACAACAAGATGCCGGCGATTGTCGACCACGCCCCGGCCGATGGCGGCGCCCCGCTGAGCGTGTTCGAGTCCGGCGCGATCCTGCTGTACCTGGCCGAAAAGACCGGCCAGTTCCTGCCCAGCGACCCGCGCGGCCGCGTCACCACCCTGGAATGGCTGTTCTGGCAGATGGCCGGCCTGGGCCCGATGAGCGGCCAGATGGGCCACTTCAACGTGTATGCGCCGGACAAGATCCCGTATGCCATCGAGCGCTACGACAACGAGGTGCGCCGACTGCACGGGGTGATGGACAAGCGCCTGGCCCAGCACGCCTTCCTTGCCGGCGACGCGTACAGCATCGCCGACATGGCCAGCTATCCGTGGATCGGCGCCTACGACAAGCTGCCGGTGGATTTCGCCGCGTTCCCGAACCTCAAGCGCTGGCACGACGCCATCGCCGCACGCCCGGCCACCCAGCGCGCCTATGCCCTGCGCCAGCAGGTGAACCCCAACGCCGGCAAGCCGCTCAGCGACGAAGAGCGCAAGCACCTGTTCGGCCAGCGTTGACCCAGGACGGTGGGTGCCGGCCGTTGGTCGGCACTCGTCAGCATTCCTTATGGGCAAAAGGTCATGCTGCCTTCCTGCACGGGCTTGGTTAGGATGGGGAACGACCGCCCCGTGCTCCGAGCCGGGGTGGACCTGCCGTTTGCCGGGATCCTCCATGCGCCACCTGTTCGCTTCGCTCGCCCTCATGCTCGCCACCACAACCGCCGCCCACGCTGAAAAGCTGACCCTGGAAGCCATCACCGGCCCGTTGCCGTTGTCCGGCCCGACCCTGATGAAGCCGAAGGTGGCGCCGGACGGTTCGCAGGTCAGTTTCCTGCGCGGCAAGGACAGCGACCGCAACCAGCTGGACCTGTGGACCTACGACATCAGCAGCGGCCAGACCCGGCTGCTGGTCGATTCCAAGGTGGTGCTGCCCGGCACCGAAACCCTCAGCGATGAGGAAAAGGCACGCCGCGAACGCCAGCGCATCGCCGCGATGACCGGCATCGTCGATTACCAGTGGTCGCCGGACGCGCAGCGCCTGCTGTTCCCGTTGGGCGGCGAGCTGTACCTGTACGACCTCAAGCAGCAGGGCCAGGCCGCGGTACGCCAGCTGACCCACGGTGAAGGCTTCGCCACCGACGCCAAGCTGTCGCCCGAGGGCGGCTTCGTCAGCTTCATCCGCGGCCGCAACCTGTGGGTGATCGACCTGGCCAGTGGCAAGCAGCTGCAGCTGACCCGTGATGGCAGCACCACCATCGGCAACGGCGTGGCCGAGTTCGTCGCCGATGAGGAGATGGACCGCCACACGGGTTACTGGTGGGCGCCGGATGATTCGGCCATTGCCTTTGCCCGCATCGACGAGGCACCGGTGCCGGTGCAGAAGCGCTACGAGGTCTACGCCGACCGCACCGACGTGATCGAGCAGCGTTATCCGGCCGCCGGCGATGCCAACGTGCGCGTGCAGCTGGGCGTGATCGCACCGGCCGCCGACGCGCAGCCGCGCTGGGTCGACCTGGGCAAGGAGCAGGACATCTACCTGGCCCGCGTCGATTGGCGCGATGCGCGGCACCTGAGCTTCCAGCGCCAGTCGCGTGACCAGAGGCAGCTGGACCTGGTGGAAGTGGCGCTCGATTCCAACCGCCAGCGCGTGCTCGCCCACGAGACCAGCCCGACCTGGGTGCCGCTGCACAACAGCCTGCGCTTCCTCGACGACGGCAGCGTGCTGTGGTCGTCCGAGCGCAGTGGTTTCCAGCACCTGTACCGCATCGACGGCAAGGGCAAGGCCACCGCGCTGACCCACGGCAACTGGCCGGTGGACGAACTGCTGGCGGTCGATGAAAAGGCCGGCAAGGCCTACTTCCGTGCCGGCATCGAGACCTCGCGCGAAAGCCAGATCTACGCGGTGTCGCTGCAGGGCGGCGAGCCGCAGCGCCTGTCGAAGGCACCGGGCATGCACAGCGCCACGTTCGCCCGCAATGCCAGCGTCTACGTTGACAGCTGGTCCAACAGCACTACGCCGCCGCAGATTGAACTGTTCCGCGCCAACGGCGAGAAGATCGCTACGCTGGTGGAGAACGACCTGGCCGATCCCAAGCACCCGTATGCGCGCTACCGCGATGCGCAGCGCCCGGTCGAGTTCGGCACGTTGACGGCTGCCGATGGCAAGACCCCGCTGAACTACAGCCTGATCAAGCCGGCCGGCTTCGATCCGTCCAAGCGCTACCCGGTGGCGGTGTACGTCTACGGCGGCCCGGCCAGCCAGACCGTCACCGACAGCTGGCCCGGCCGTGGCGACCACCTGTTCAACCAGTATCTGGCCCAGCAGGGCTACGTGGTGTTCTCGCTGGACAACCGTGGCACCCCGCGACGTGGCCGTGACTTCGGTGGTGCGCTGTATGGCAAGCAGGGCACGGTGGAAGTGACCGACCAGCTGCGCGGCGTGACCTGGCTGAAGCAGCAACCGTGGGTGGACCCGGCGCGCATCGGCGTGCAGGGCTGGTCCAACGGTGGCTACATGACCCTGATGCTGCTGGCCAAGGCCTCGAACCAGTACGCCTGTGGCGTGGCCGGTGCGCCGGTGACCGACTGGGGCCTGTATGACAGCCATTACACCGAACGCTACATGGATCTGCCGGCGCGCAATGAAGCGGGTTACCGCGAAGCGCGCGTGCTGACCCATATCGACGGCCTGCGCTCGCCGCTGCTGCTGATCCACGGCATGGCTGACGACAACGTGCTGTTCACCAATTCGACCAGCCTGATGAGCGCGTTGCAGAAGCGTGCACAGCCGTTCGAGCTGATGACCTACCCGGGTGCCAAGCATGGCCTGTCCGGCGCCGATGCCCTGCATCGCTACCGCGTGGCCGAAGCCTTCCTGGGACGTTGCCTGAAGCCCTGATCCGCAGCCGGGAAGGAGCCCGCCGATGACCCTGCCACCACCGATTCCCGCCCATCGACAGACGTCCGCCGGTTGGTGGTGCCGCCATTGGCGCTGGGCAATGCCGCTGACGGTGGTGCTGGTGCTGGGCGGCGCAGGTGGCGTGGTGACCTGGAGCGTGCTGCGCTGGAGCGAGGCGGCACGCGAGAGCCCGCCGATGCGCGAAGCGCTGCGTCGCGCGGGCTGCAGCATCGAACTGGTGGAAGCCTTCGGCGAGCCGCTGCATATCGAATCGATGCCGCTGGGCAGCATGCAGACCGCGATCAACGGCCAGCGCGATGTCGGCCTGACCGTTGCGCTGGAAGGACCGCATGCGCACGGGCGGTTGTTCGTGCAGGGCAGCCGTCGCGATGAAGTCTGGGATTACCCGGTGATGTATGTACTGGCCGAAGACAAGCAGACCTTCGATCTGACCGCGCTGGATGACGACGAGGCTGCGGGAGAGTGCGAGTTGCAGGCCTGCCGTGATCGCGGCGAATGCCCGCTGACCGAGGCGTTGTGACCTCAGGTCGCGCGGCCGGGTAAAGGCGGCTGGTAATGCCGCCTATTGGCCGATTGCTCTTCACAAGGCGCCTGAAGGCCCCGCGTTGCGCGCGTGGGTCGACTGGCAGGTCTCCTCTGGGCCCGGTCGCCTATCAATTCCGCCACGACTTCCTACCGATTGTCGCCACCGCCGTGAGGCGCAGTGAAGAATCGGCGACTGTGAAGCGCAGTCTGATGCGGCACAGGAAGAGCAGATGCGTGCGAACGGATAGGTGTCGGGATTGCCATCTGGCTGGAGATCGCTGAGGTATCCGGACGGAAACTCAGGGAAGGGCAGCGCACCATAATCTGGAGAATCGTGGCGAAAATTTGTCGTGTGCAGCCCAAATCCCACGCCGCCCATAGTCTATGTGATGGGAGCCTCCTGCTGAAGTGAAGTCAACACGTAGCTTTCATCGTGCCATGTGGCGGCGACATTGCGGGTGGATCATGAAACGTGCGCTTTTCTGTCTGGTGCTGGTTCTGCTCGGCATCTTTCCGTCAGTTGCGAAGACCGGTACCCGGTTCGTCCAGATACCTGCTGGGGGGTGGGATCCTGGACCAGAGCTGCGCAGGCAGTACGAGGGCAGCATCGTCGACTGGGTGCGTCGCGTTGACGTTCATCCAGATGCCCTTTCCGGCGATTCGATCGAAGTCGATCTTTTCGACGTGACAGTACGGCTGGAACGCGTAGGCTACCCTGCAGGTGACGCGCCGGATCCGGTCCACGTTCTGGCCGTCCAGAATGGCGGAACATCATCCGGAACCATGCCCAGCCGGCTCCGTTGGGCTGGCACAACCGCATCGTCCTCCTCGCCGTGTACAGATGTGGAAGGGACGGTGCGTGTTTCCGAGGCTTCTGACGGGCGATTGCAGGCCATCTTCAACATCGGCAGCTTCCGGTACGAACTCCAAGGCAGCGTGCTGATCCGCAAGGATCTGCGCAGGCTTCCACGAGAGGCACCGGTACGCGGAAACCGGTGTGACCCAGACGCTGGATGATCTCATGGCCGGAAGAAAGGGTGCACTGGGCTTCATGCATCAGGTCCGCGATGTTGCCAAGGCGGACATCGTGCTGATGATTATCGACACAGGGTCGTCACTGTCGTCCTGCGGACAGGCGCAACGGCTGCTGGCCACGAAGGAAACGGCCTTCGCGGTTGTAGAGCGGAACTGCCTTGGGGGCCAGTACCAGCAGCCTCGCCCACGAAATTGGACACCTGTTCGGCGCCGATCATGAGCCTGCAAATGCATCGATCAGTCCGCCGCGATTTGCTTACGGGCATGGCTATCAGGCGCCGGAGAATGTGCCTGATCGCTGGAGGACTGTGATGTCCTACGAGTGCTCTGGCGTGCCATGTCACCGAGTGAATCTGTGGTCTTCGCCTGACCTCAGTCACAACGGATTGCCTGCCGGCACGGAAAAGACCCACCACAATGTCAGGGTCTTGAACGAAACCCGCCAGATGATTGCCGACGTCTATCCTTGGCCATAAGACGGAAGATCGGGGTGCCAGGCAGGCTGTTACCCCGTTGGAGAGGCTGTGAATTCTGCAGATGGTCGGATCACCGACGAAGCACATGCATCCTGCGCCCCCCTTCCCCCATGACCTCCAGCCGATTGTCGCCATCGCCGTGAGCGCGTAGGGTGCGGGCAACCCTGTCCTGGAGTGCACCATGAAGCCGATTGCATTGGCCGTTGCCCTGGCCCTGACCGCCGCCCCGTTGCTGTCCGCACCGCCGGCCCTGGCCGCGCCGGCTGCCAAGGCCACTCCTCCGGCCAGCCCGGCCTGGGTTGCCCGCAGCAATGCACTGGCGCAGATCCTGCTTGATGCACAAGGCCCGTTCCAGCCGGAGGAAACCGGCTTCTTCGGCGTTCCCGGCTACGACGACAAGGTCGCAGACCTTGGCCCGGACAACGGCAAGCGCTATCGCGCCGCGATGGCCAAAGCCCGCGATGAACTCAAGGCAACGCTGGCCACCGAGAAGGATCCCAACGTCCGCCAGGACCTGGAGATCATGATCCACGCCGCCAGCCAGAACATCGAAGGCAGCGAGCTCAACGAGAAATACCTGCTGCCGTGGAGTGATGCGCCGCAGACCGTGTTCAGCGGCCTCAACCTGCTGCTGTCCGATCAGGTGCCGGCCGAGCGCCGGGCCAAGGCGCTTGACCGCCTCAAGGCCTATGCCGGCCTGCAGCCGGGCGGCACCGCGTTCACCACGCTGGCCCGCCAGCGCTACGAAGAACGCCTGAAGGACAGCAGCCTGCTGCAGCCGACCAAGATCGAAGTGCAGCAGTCGCTGGACAACGTCGAGACCTACATCACCGGCATCGAGTCGCTGCTGAAGAAGTACCAGATTGCCGGCGCCGATGAAGCGATGAAGGCGCTGGCCGGGCAGATGAAGGACTACGCCGCCTGGACCCGCAAGGAGGTGCTGCCGAAGGCGCGTACCGACGCGCGCCTGCCGGCACCGTTGTACGCCTACCAGCTCAAGCAGGTCGGTATCGATATCGACCCGAAGCTGCTGATGCAGCGCGCGCAGCTGGAATTCATGGAAACCCGCTCGGCGATGCAGCAGCTGGCGCCGCTGGTGGCGAAGGACAAGGGCCTGAAGGTGGCCGACCCGAGCGACCCGGTGGCGGTGATCCGCGCACTGAAGGCCGACAAGATCGCCGACGACCATCTGGAAGGCCACTATCGCAAGGTGATCGATGCGATCGACCCGCTGATCCGTGAACACGCCATCGTCGACGTACCCAAGCGTGCCATGCAGATGCGCCTGGGTTCGGCCGCCGAGAGCGCGGCCAGCCCGGCGCCGCACTTCCTGCCGGCACCGCTGGTCAACAACACCGGGCAGCAGGGCACCTTCGTGCTGCCGCTGGGCAACCCGGCAGCGGGCCCGGGCGCGCAGTACGACGACTTCAACTTCGGTGCGGCGGCATGGACGCTGAGCGCGCATGAAGGCCGCCCCGGTCACGAGCTGCAGTTCACCGCGATGGTCGAGCGTGGCGTGTCGCTGGCACGCACCATGTTCGCGTTCAATTCGGTGAACGTGGAAGGCTGGGCACTGTATGCCGAGGCCGAGATGGTGCCCTACGAACCGCTGGACGGTCAGATGATCGCCCTGCAGTTCCGCCTGCTGCGTGCCGCGCGCGCGATGCTGGACCCGATGCTCAACCTCGGCCTGACCGATCGCGCCAACGGCGAGCGCGTGCTGATGGAGCAGGTCGGCCTGTCCAAGGCGATGGCCACCCAGGAGCTGGACCGCTACATGGTGCGCATGCCGGGCCAGGCCGGCAGCTACTTCTACGGCTACACCCGCATCCTGGAGCTGCGCATGCAGACCGAGCTGGCACTGGGCGCGAAGTTTGACCGCCTGGCGTTCAACAACTTCCTGCTCGACCAGGGCCTGCTGCCGCCGGACCAGCTCGCCGATGCGGTGAACAAGGTGTTCGTGCCGAAGTACAAGCGCTGAGCATTACGGGTAGTGCCGGCCGCTGGCCGGCACTGCCCGCGGTGACGCTGCCGCGTCACCGCTGCGGGGTGATCACCTGTGTCGGCAACCGCGCTGGCGGTGCCGGATTCGGCACCCAGATGGCGACGCCGGCGGCGCGCTTCTGCGTCGTCGGAATACCGATGCCGACGCCGCCACCGACGTGCGAACCGAACGTGCCGGCGCCCACCGACATGCCCACCGGCGAGCCGCTGCTGCCCACGCCCATCAGCACCACGCCATTGGCGCCGAGCGCGGCGGCCTCACGCTTCAGGCGTGCCACAGCGGCATCGGTCTGGCCCTGGGTGCCGAAGCCGACGGCGGACGCCGATTCCAGCTGGGCGATTTCCTGGGAACCGGCCGGTGGCGTCGAGTAGATCTGCACCAGCGCCGGATCGATCGGTGCGCGGGCGCGGCCCAGCATCACCTTGGAGGTGCTGGCACAGCCAGCGGCGACCAGCAGGATGGCCGCCAACGCGGCCCAACGGATGTTCATGGCACGACCCCTGTAGGACTGGTTGCGATCATCGGCGGGCCACTCTGAATCGGCGCCAACACCCGGGCCAGGGCACGCACGGCAGCACGCTAGCACGGTGCGGGTGACAGCCCCGCCAATGGCAGTAGGCGGCGGCAGCGGGAACGTCTATGGTTGGGGCAGGAACCAACTGCGGGAGAGCGGCATGGGTGTGATCAGTCTGTTGTGGGGCGTACTGGCGCTGTTGTGGATGATCCTGGCGCTGATTCCACTGCTCGGCTGGGGCAACTGGTTCCTGATCCCGTTCGCTGCGGTGGGCGCGGTCATCGCAGCGCTGGGCATCCTGTTCACCCACCCGAGCAAGCGTGGCCGGGCCTGGGCCGGCCTGGTCCTGAACGGCATCGTGGTGGTGGTGGGCATCCTCCGCCTCGGCCTGGGTGGCGGCGTGATCTGAGCCCGCGCCCGGGTGCGACAGGGCGTCGCAGGCGCACGGCCGGTGGCCGGGCAGGGGCGTACAATGAATGGCTGCGCGAGCCCCACGCGTGCCTGTGAATCCGCGCCCGGCGCGGCTGCCCCATGATCATCCGACCCCGTCCCCACGGCTGGCAACTGCTGTACATCCTGCGCGGTTCGATCGTCAAAGCGATCGCGCCCAAGGTGCTGGCCATCCTGATCCTGTCCATCGCCGTGGCCGCGGTGGCCGAGCTGGCGCCGCCCACCGGCATCGAACGCGTGTCGGTCACGCCGTTCACCCTGCTTGGCCTGGTGCTGTCGATCTTCCTCAGCTTCCGCAACAGCGCCTGCTACGAGCGCTGGTGGGAAGGCCGCAAGCTGTGGGGCCAGCTGGTCTACGAATCGCGCTCGCTGGCCCGCCAGGTGAACCTGCTGCTGGCCGATGACACCGGCCGTCGCCGCCGCATCGCCTACCTCACCACCGCCTTCGCCCATGCATTGGCCGGTCGCCTGCGCGGGCGCATCGTGGCGCTGATGGCCCTGCCGTGGCTGGACAAGCGCCAGCGCGAACAACTCGGGCAGCGTGAGAACGTGCCCGACGCGCTGCTGTCGATGATCGCGGCCGAGCTGGCCCAGGCCCTGCGCGCCGGTGACCTCGACCCGATCCTCTACACCCAGCTGGAAGAGCGCCTGCACGCGATGTCGTCGATCCAGGCCGGCTGCGAGCGCATCCTCACCACCCCGCTGCCGTTCGCCTACACCCTGCTGCTGCACCGCTGCGCGTGGATGTTCTGCGTGCTGCTGCCGTTCGGCCTGGCCAGTTCGCTGGGCTGGGGCACGCCGGTGCTGTCGGCGGTGCTGGCCTATGCCTTCTTCGGCCTGGACCAGCTGGGCGAAGAAATGGAAGACCCGTTCGGCCTGGAGCCGAACGACCTGCCGCTGGACGCGCTGGTGCGCACCATCGAGATCGACCAGCTCGACGCGCTCGGCGAACGCCCATTGCCCGAACCCCTGCTGCCGCAGGGTTACCTGTTGCAATAGCCACTCCTCGGAGCCTGCCATGTCCCACCCGCTTTACCGCCCGCGCCGCATGCGCCATGACGAGTTCTCGCGCCGCCTGATGCGCGAGAACACGCTGACCACCGACGACCTGATCTACCCGGTGTTCGTGCACGAACTGGCCGGCCGCACCGCGGTGCCGTCGATGCCGGGCGTGGAGCGGCTGTCGATCGAAGAACTGCTGAAGGTGGCCGAAGAAGCGCTGGAGCTGGGCATTCCGGTGATCGACCTGTTCCCGGTGATCGACCCGTCGCTGAAGTCGCTGGATGCATCGGCGGCGTGGGCCGAGGACGGCCTGGCGCAGCGTGCGATCCGCGCGCTGAAGTCGCGCTTCCCGGAGCTGGGGGTGATGACCGACGTGGCGCTGGACCCATACACCACCCACGGCCAGGACGGCATCATCGATGACAAGGGCTATGTGCTGAACGACATCACGGTTGAAGCGCTGGTCAAGCAGTCGGTGTCGCATGCCGAGGCCGGTGTGGACATCGTCTCGCCGTCGGACATGATGGACGGCCGCATCGGCGCGATCCGCCGTGCGCTGGATGCCGGCAACCACATCAACGTGCGCATCATGGCGTACTCGGCCAAGTACGCCTCGGCGTTCTACGGTCCGTTCCGTGATGCAGTGGGCAGCGCGGCCAGCCTCGGCAAGGCCGACAAGAAGACCTACCAGATGGACCCGGCCAACGGCGACGAGGCCCTGCGCGAGATCGCGCTGGACCTGGAAGAGGGTGCCGACATGGTGATGGTCAAGCCGGGCATGCCGTACCTGGACCTGGTGCGCCGGGTGAAGGAGACGTTCGGCGTGCCGACCTTCGCCTATCAGGTGAGTGGCGAGTACGCGATGATGAAGGCCGCCTTCGCCAACGGCTGGCTGGACGAGCGCGCCTGCGTGCTGGAGTCGCTGCTGGGCTTCAAGCGGGCCGGTGCCGACGGCGTGCTGACCTATTTCGCGCCGCAGGTGGCGCGATGGCTGCGCGAGCGCTGACAATAGCGCCACGATAGACGGAGGACTGCGCGATGGGACCCGAACTGGGATGGATGCAATGGCTGATCTGGGGCATCGGTACGCTGGTGTTCGGCGCCATCATCGTCGGTGTCTTCATCGCCGCCTGGCGGGCCGGCAAACGCCCGCCGGAGCAGCTCTCCGCCGCCCGCCACGTGGCCCGTGAGCAGGCCCTGCCGGAGAGCGTGCAGGCCGAGCTGGCCGCGCTGAACCAGCGCAAGGACAACGGCCAGTTGAGCGAAGTCGAGTACGAGCAGCAGCGCGCGAAGGTGTTGGCGCGCTGACGGGAAAGTGCCAACCTTGGTTGGCACTTTCCCGCATGCCAACCAAGGTTGGCATCTACCGGGCGGCAGGCACGCACCCCGCAACCGCCGCCACCTTCGGCACCGCCAACCGGTACACATCCACGCCACCGGCACGTGGTGCCTTCGCCGCACTGCTGGCAACCATCATCTCGCCCGGCTTGGCGTTGTCGATCACCGGCGCGCCGGTCCAGCCGCCGGCCTGGTTGAATGACAACCCCAATGGCTGCAGCGCCGCGCCGGCCCACGCACAGCCGCTGCTCCACACCTGCGCGGTCGCGCCGCTGCCACGACTGAACACCACGGCGCCGTCATGGCCCAGCCAGTCACCGTCGGTCTCGTCGGCGGCGCTGTTCAATGCGGTCAGTGCGGTGGCCGGACCACGCAGGCCCTGCGCATCCAACGTCGCGACGAACAGGTCCCAGCCGGTGCCACCGCCCTGCTGGCGAGCAAACAACAGCCGCTGGCCATCCGCGCTCAGGGCCGGCCCGCGCTCTTCCCGGCGCCCGCCATCGCCCGCCAAGGGCTGCGCCTTCCCGAGCTGGCCGTCGGCTTCCACCGTGGCCCGGTACAGCGCCAGCGCGCCCTCGCGGCCGGCCGCGAACAGCAGCCAGCGGCCATCACGGCTGAAGTAGGGATCGCGGGCCTCGCCGGCCACGCCCACCGGCAGCGCCTGCGCCTGCTGCCAGCGGCCCTCGACCACGCGCGCCTGCCACAGGCCCCAGCCCGCCTCGCCGCGGCGTGCGAACACGATGCGCTGGCCATCGGCGCTGATCGTGGCGCGGCCCTCGTCGGCACGGGTGGAGACCACGCCCATGCCTTCGATGCCGTACTCGTTCAACGCCCTCGCCACGGGGGCAGAGAGTAGACTGGCGGCAAGCACCAGCAGGGGCGGGGTGATGCGCATCATCCGGGTCCGTGCACGAAAGAGCATCAGTCTAGCCAGCTTGAGGATTCCATGACCGACCGTTACGCCGTCTTCGGACACCCCGTTGCCCACTCGAAGTCGCCGCAGATCCACGCGACGTTCGGTCGCCAGGAAGGCATCGCGGTGGATTACCGCGCGATCGACCTGGCGCCGGATGCGTTCCTGGCCGGCCTGGAAGCCTTCGCCGCCGAAGGCGGTGTCGGCGCCAACGTCACCTCGCCGCACAAGGAGGCTGCGTTCTCGGTGTGCTCCACCCTGACCGCACGTGCGCGCCGCGCCGGCTCGGTGAACACGCTGCTGCGCAAGGGCGACCGCTGGCATGGCGACACCACCGATGGCATCGGCCTGGTGCGTGACCTGACCGACCGTCATGGCCTGGACCTGCGTGGCCGCCGCATGCTGCTGATCGGTGCCGGTGGCTCCGCGCGCAGCGTCGCCCCGGCCTTCCTCGATGCCGGCATCACCGAGCTGGTGGTGGTCAACCGCACGCCGGAACGCGCCGATGAACTGATCGACGCGATGGGCGAACCGGGCCGCGCGATCAGCCGCTACTGGGAAGACCTGCGTGATCTGGGCGACTTCGAACTGATCGTCAATGCCACCTCGGCCGGCCGCGACCGCGACGTCGAGTTCAAGCTGCCGCTGGCGCTGGTCAATTCGATGACCACCGCCGTCGACCTGAACTACGGCGAGGCCGCCATCGCCTTCCTGGCCTGGGCGCGTGCGGCGAACTGCCGCAATACCGTGGATGGCCTGGGCATGCTGGTCGAACAGGCAGCCGAGAGCTTCCTGCAGTGGCATGGCGTGCGCCCGCAGACCGACGAGGTCTACCAGTCGCTGCGCCAGGGCTCGGCCGTGCTGGCCGGCGAGGACTGATCGATGGACAGCACAACGTTGATGGTGACCGTGCTGAGCATGGTCGGCGTGCGCCTGCCGGTACTGATCGCGCTGTGCATCGGCCTGGTCTGGGTGATCGGCGCACCGCGCGATGCCACCCGCACCGGCGCCCTGGTCGGCCTGGGGCTGTTGCTGCTGTCCAGCCTGGGTGGCCTGGCGGCGGGCATCCTGCCCATGTGGCTGGTCAGCAGTGGCAACTTCAGCGCCATCTCGGGCATGGGTGCCATCCTCGGCGTGCTGCATTTCGCGTTGGCGATGGTCGAGGCCATCGGCGTGGTGCTGCTGGTGTGGGCACTGGTGCGCCTGCTGCGTAGCCGTACGATCCCGGCGGCCTGACCGGTCGCGCCGGGCCATGCCCGGCGTATCTGGCCCCTGAGCGGTCCGGCCACCGGACCGTGACCGCCGCCAGGCGTCGTCGCTGGCCCGTTCAGGGTGCCAGCGGCGGTGAACGTGGCCGGCCATGCGACAATGACCGGCCTGATCCAGCCACGGTACTTCCCGGCGTGACCGAAACCGTCGCCGCTCCGCGCACGCTTGATGACGCCTTGAAGGACGCGATCCGCAAGGCGTACACCACGCTACAGGCCAATACCCCCGGCTTCTCCACCCGCCGCTCGCAGAGCCAGATGATCGGCGTGGTGTCGCGCGCGCTGTCGAAAAGCGGTGGCGTCGGCGTGGTCGAGGCGCCCACCGGTGTCGGCAAGAGCCTGGGCTACCTCACCGCAGGCGTACCGATCGCGCTGGCCACCAAGAAGAAGCTGGTGATCAGCACCGGCACCGTGGCGCTGCAGTCGCAGCTGGTCGAGCGCGATATCCCGAATTTTCTCAAAGCCACCGGCCTGGAAGCGACCGTGGCGCTGGCCAAGGGCCGCACCCGCTACCTGTGCACGCGCAATGCCGCCGAGGCGCAGGGCGAGGGCTCGCAGGGCGGCATGTTCGAGGATGACGCGCCGCTGTTCGATCGGCCGCTGGCGCCGATCGAAATGGACATCGCCAAGCGCCTGACCGACGCCTTCACCAGCGGCAGCTGGGATGGCGACATCGACAACGCACCGGAGACCATCAGCCCCGGCCTGCGCAGCCGCATCACCACGCCGGCCTCGGGCTGCGCCGGGCGCCGCTGTGCCTATTCGGCGCAGTGTGCGGTGCTGCGTTCGCGCAACACCGTGCGTGATGCGCAGATCGTCGTTACCAACCACGCGCTGCTGCTGTCGGCACTGTCGATCGGCGACAGCGACAACGGCCAGCCGTTGATCGCACCGCCGTCGGACATGCTGCTGGTGCTGGACGAAGGCCATCACATCGGCAACGTGGCGATCGACCAGGGCGCGGCCAGCCTGGCGCTGGATGAAATGGCCAAGCGCACCGGCCGCCTGCAGATCCTGATCGCCGGTGCCTACCGCGCGGTCGACAAGGAGCGCCTCGGCAACCTGCTGCCGAACGAAGCGATCGAAGTGGCCAGCAACGTGGCCAAGCAGTTGCGCGCGTTCCGCGATCATATCGAGCGCGTGTGGATGCCGGCGCCGGCGGACGAAGAGCCGATGTGGCGCGCGGCCAATGGGCGACTGCCCGAGGCCTGGCGCGAGCCGATCGAGGCGCTGGCTGACGATACCCGCAGCCTCTACAACTGGGCGCATGCCGCCACCGCGCAGGTCGCCAAGGGCAAGCCGGACGATGCCGCGCGCGAGCGCCTGCAGCGCAACCTGGGCATGGCGCTGGAAATGATCGAGCAGCAGTACAACCTGTGGCAGGCCTGGCGCCGCGAGGACAAGGACGGCGCGCCGCCGATGGCGCGCTGGGTCACCGCCACCCGCGACGGCGACCTGGTGCTGCACGGCTCGCCGGTGTCGGCCGCGCACGTGCTGCGCAAGCTGCTGTGGGATGAAGTGGATTCGGTGGTGATGACCTCGGCGACGCTGACCGGCGGTGGCGATTTCCAATCGCTGGCGATCGACAACGGCATTCCCGAAGAGGCCGAGATGGTTTCGCTGTCGTCGCCGTTCGACCTGCCCAACCAGGCCGAGCTGATCGTGCCGAAGTTCCCGGTCACGCCGGATGACCGCGA
This sequence comes from Stenotrophomonas sp. YJH_SMC_101-4, assembly GCF_059370395.1. NCBI lineage: Bacteria > Pseudomonadati > Pseudomonadota > Gammaproteobacteria > Lysobacterales > Lysobacteraceae > Stenotrophomonas > Stenotrophomonas sp. YJH_SMC_101-4. The sequence continues at coordinate 162,483 of NZ_JCAFTP010000003.1, forward strand.
AGGCCATCCGCGCGAAGTGGCACGCTACCTCGACACCGAGCTGGATTGGGCCAAGGGCTCGATGGTGCTGTTCACCTCGCGCTGGAAGATGGAGAAGGTGGCTGGCCTGATGTCGGCCGCGCGCCGCAAGCAGGTGCTGGTGCAGGGCGAGATGTCCAAGACCCGCCTGATCGACGAGCACCTGCGCCGTGTCGCGGCGGGTGAGGGCTCGGTGCTGTTCGGGCTGAATTCGTTCGGCGAAGGCCTCGACCTGCCCGGTGAAGCCTGCACCACGGTGGTGATCACCCAGGTGCCGTTCGCGGTGCCGACCGATCCGCAGACCGCCACGCTCAGCGAATGGTTTGAAGGGCGCGGGCTCAATGCGTTCAACCTGATCGCCATTCCGCATGCGCTGCGCACGTTGACCCAGTTCGCCGGCCGCCTGATCCGCACCTCCACCGACACCGGCCGCGTGGTCATTCTTGATTCGCGGCTGCTGACCCGCCGCTACGGCAAGCGCATCATCGACGCCCTGCCGCCGTTCAAGCGCGTGATTGGTTGACGGGTGCTGGTAGCGCCGGGCCATGCCCGGCGGAGGGCCTCAACGGCCTTCCGGCTTCCGGCAGCCTGGCCCATAGGCCTTCACGTAGGGTTTGCCGAAGCAGCGCAGCAGTCCATCAAGCACGTCCAGGTTCGGCGGCCACGGCATCTGCACCTGCTGCCCGCCCTCGGTGGTGAAGTGGTAGCGGCCGTCCTTGATGTTCTCCGCCATCGCGGTGGGCGTCGGTATCGCGACCAGCCTCGCACGAGCCTTCTCCAGGGCGCTGCGGTCCTGGCGCAGGAACGCGACCATGCCGTCCACGTAGGCATTCCAGTAACCCGGGTCGCTCCCGTTTACTGGCTTGTGGCTGCGTTCCATCAGCGCAATCGCCTGCGCGGTCTGCCCCAGCTCCGCGCGCAGCTGGCCCTCGTGCCACGTGATGATGACATTGCCTTCTGCCTTGGGCAGTGCGCCGTAGGCGGACAGCAGGTCGGCCGCTTCGCGGGTACAGCCACGGTCGGCCAACGGGCGCCAGCCACCTGCCAGGTCCTGATCGAACCGGCCAGGTTCCATCGCCAGCATCGCTGCACGGTCGTAGCTGCAGTCGGGTGCTTTTGGCGGTTCGGCTGCTGCACCCATGGCAGCGGCCAGCGCAAAGGAAAGCAACATCATCTCAACCTCCGTGTTGGTGACTTCCTGGACCACCATAACGGATCAGGATGGGGAGCGCCGGCCGCTGGCCGGCAACCTCATTGATGTGGGGCGTCGCAGTACAGATGCCGGCCAGCGGCCGGCACTACCGTATGGCGGTCAATCGCCCAGAAGCGCGGCGTTGCGCACGGCGCCCTTGTCTGCGCTGGTGGCAAGCAGGGCGTAGGCCTTCAGGGCGCTGGTGACCTTGCGCGGGCGCGCCGCACGCGGCTTCCAGCCGCGGGCATCGGCGTCGGCGCGGCGTTGCGCCAGGGTGGCCTCATCCAGCAGCAGATCAATGCGGCGGGCCGGAATGTCGATGCGGATGCGGTCGCCATCTTCCACCAGGCCGATCGCGCCGCCGCTGGCCGCTTCCGGCGAGACGTGGCCGATCGACAGGCCCGAGGTGCCGCCGGAGAAGCGGCCATCCGTGAGCAGCGCGCACTGTTTGCCCAGCCCCTTCGACTTCAGATAGCTGGTCGGGTACAGCATTTCCTGCATGCCCGGGCCACCCTTCGGGCCTTCGTAGCGGATCACCACCACCTCGCCGGGTTGCACTTCGTCCGCGAGGATGCCGGCGACGGCCGCGTCCTGGCTTTCATAGACGCGCGCAGGGCCTTCGAACACGTGGATCGACTCGTCCACGCCGGCGGTCTTCACCACGCAGCCATCCACGGCCAGGTTGCCGCGCAGCACGGCGAGGCCGCCTTCCAGTGAGTACGCGTGCTGCAGCGAGCGGATGCAGCCTTCAGCGCGGTCGATGTCCAGCGTCGGCCAGCGCGTGGCCTGGCTGAAGGCCTCCTGGGTGGGAATGCCGGCCGGGCCTGCCTTGAAGAAGGTGTGCAGAGTGTCGTTGTCACTGCGCACCACGTCCCAGCGTTCCAGCGCTTCGGCCAGGCTGGCGCTGTGTACGGTCGGCACCGTGGTTTCGAGCAGGCCGGCGCGGTCCAGCTCACCCAGGATGCCGAACACGCCGCCGGCGCGATGCACGTCCTCGATGTGGTACTTCGGCGTATTCGGCGCCACCTTGCACAGCTGCGGTACGCGCCGCGACAGCGCGTCGATATGGGTCAGGTCGAAGTCGACCTCCGCTTCCTGCGCGGCGGCCAGCAGGTGCAGGATGGTGTTGGTGGAACCGCCCATGGCGATATCCAGGGTCATTGCATTGGCGAACGCGGCCTGGGTGGCGATGCCGCGCGGCAGCGCGCTCGGGTCTTCGCCGCCATACCAGCGATGGCAGAGTTCGACGATCAGGCGGCCGGCACGGCGGAACAGCGCCTCGCGGTCGGCGTGGGTGGCCAGCGTGGTGCCGTTGCCGGGCAGCGACAGGCCCAGCGCTTCGGTCAGGCAGTTCATCGAGTTGGCGGTGAACATGCCCGAGCACGAACCACAGGTGGGGCAGGCGCTGCGCTCGAACGCCGCGACCTTCTCGTCGGAGGCGCTGTCATCGGCGGCCACCACCATCGCATCGACCAGGTCCAGCTTGTGCTCGGACAGCTTGGTCTTGCCCGCTTCCATCGGCCCGCCGGACACGAACACCACCGGGATGTTCAGGCGCAGCGCGGCCATCAGCATGCCGGGGGTGATCTTGTCGCAGTTGCTGATGCACACCAGTGCGTCGGCGCAATGCGCGTTGACCATGTACTCCACGGCGTCGGCGATGATCTCGCGGCTGGGCAGCGAATACAGCATGCCGTCGTGACCCATCGCGATGCCGTCGTCCACGGCGATGGTGTTGAATTCCTTGGCGACGCCGCCGACCTGTTCGATCTCGCGCGCGACCAGCTGGCCGAGGTCCTTCAGGTGCACGTGGCCGGGCACGAACTGGGTGAAGGAGTTGGCGATGGCGATGATCGGCTTGTGGAAGTCGCCGTCCTTCATGCCGGTGGCACGCCACAGGGCGCGGGCGCCGGCCATGTTGCGGCCGGCGGTGGAGGTGCGGGAACGGTATTCGGGCATGGCTGGCGGAACGGGCGGGCCGTACGACGTGGGAGTCAGCCGATCATGGCCAATTTTTTCGGTTGCTGCTGCAACCACCGGAGGTGGTCCGGCCGGGCTGCGCCCGGCACCCGCCGAAGCACCCGCCGAAGCAACAGCCGAAGCAACAGCCGAAGCAACAGCGGGCTTCCTGCGGGAGGCGGGGTGGGTCCGCTGGCGGGGGACGCCGTAAACCCTTCCTTGGGGGCTTGGCCGCGGCATCCATGCCGCGGACACCCCCGCCAGCGGACCCACCCCGCCTTCGACAGTTTCCCGCGATCTGTCGGGGCCGGCGCTCTGCGTTGCTCTTGGTAGGTGTCGACCTTGGTCGACACGATGGATCCACGCCATGCGTGGACGATGGGGAACGACGAAAATGAAAGGCCGTTCATCTTTCCCACTTTGCCGATTCCGGTTGCTGGCCCGGATTTGGCATCATTGGGGCATTGATCCGTCGACAGGGCATGAGGCCATGAAACGTTCCCGCACCACCGCGCTGCTGCTGATGAGCGCCGCGCCGCTGCTGTTCACCGCCTGCCAGAAGGAGCCGGAGGTGAAGGTGCAGGAAGGCCTGTACACCTCGGTGGAAGCCTGCACCGAGGCCACCGGCGATCCGTCGTCGTGCCGCAATGCCTTCGCCGAAGCGCAGAAGCAGGCCGCCGATGCGGCGCCGAAGTACGCCAGCAAGGAAGCCTGCGAGAAGGACTACAAGCCGGAGCAGTGCGTGCAGCAGCACACTTCGGCGGGTACCTCGTTCATCGGCCCGATGATGATGGGCTTCTTCATGTCGCAGATGCTGAGCAACCGCGGCGGCCTCGCCCCGCAGGCGCCGGCGTCGGCACCGGCTTACCAGGACAAGAACGCTGGCTGGGCGCGCCCGGCACCGGGCGGCACCGGTGGCCTCAACACCGCCAGCGGCATCGGTGCCGGCAAGGCTGGCCTGGCGCCGGTCACCAGCGAGCCGAACCGTGCGGTCACTGCCAGCCGTGGTGGCTTCGGCAACACCAGCGCACGCCGCAGCACCAGCGGCAGCTACGGCGGCTGATCGACCCATGCAGCGCATCCGGATTGCCGAGCGTGCCCAGTGGCGGGTACGCGCGGAAGAGGCGGGTTTCCGCTTCCACACCATCGACGGCCAGCCGTACTGGGATGAAAGCGCGTACTACGCCTTCACCCTGCGCCAGATCGAACAGGACATCGAAGACCCCAGCGCCGAGCTGCACCAGATGGCGCTGGACCTGGTGGGCGATGTCATCGCCAGTGAACGGTTGATGGACCAGCTGGCGATTCCGTCGCACTACCGCGACTGGATCGCCGACAGCTGGCGCCAGCGCCAGCCACACCTGTACGGGCGCCTGGACCTGGCCTACGACGGTACCGGCCCGGCCAAGCTGTACGAACTGAACTACGACACGCCGACCTCGCTGTTCGAGGCCAGCTTCTTCCAGTGGCAGTGGCTGGAAGACCAGCGCAACGCCGGTCGCCTGCCGCAGCACGCCGACCAGTTCAATGCGATCCACGAGGCGCTGGTCGAGCGTTTCGGCGAACTGGCTTCACAGCTGCCGCCGCCGCTGTACTTCAGCGCGGTGGGCAGTTCGGAGGAAGACCGTGGCACGGTCGAGTACCTGCGCGACTGCGCTTCGCAGGCCGGCCTGCATGGCCAGGCCATCGCCGTCGAGGACATCGGTCTGTCCGAGGACGGCCGCTTCACCGCGCTGGACGATTCGGTGATCGGCACGCTGTTCAAGCTGTACCCGCTGGAAGACCTGATGGCCGAGGAATTCGGTCGCGCGCTGCCCGGTTCGGGCGTGCAGCTGCTGGAACCGGCCTGGAAGGCAGTATTGAGCAACAAGGGCATCCTGCCGCTGTTGTGGCAACGCAACGTGGGCCATCCGAATCTGCTGGAAGCGCATTTCGATGACGGCAGTGCACTGGCCTCGGGCTGGGTGCGCAAGCCGCTGTTCTCGCGCGAAGGCGCGAACATCGAGATGCACCTGGCCGATGGCAGCACCCAGCGCAGCGACGGTCCCTACGACGGCCCGGCGATCATCCAGCGCGCGCATCCGCTGACCCGCTTCGAAGGCGGCTACCCGCTGATCGGCAGCTGGGTGATCGGTGACCACGCCTGCGGCATCGGTATCCGCGAGGACGACAGCGCGATCACCCGCGACAGTGCGCGCTTCGTGCCGCACGCAATCGTTGATGAGGCGCCGACGCGGATCTACGTCTGATGACGGTGCGGCGTTGGCCTGGCCGGCATGGGCGTCCCACGCCCGTGCCGGGCCGGCATTTCGATGACGGGCGCAGCCTGCAGGCCTTCGCGGACCGCGTCGCTGTGCGTTGCCATCGCTGCGACACCCCCGGTTGGGTGATCGCCAGCTGGAAACCCTACCGGTGGACGGCGCGATTCCGCTGCACAGGCTGCAGTTCAGCGCTGGACAGTGGTGACTGGGTCGGTGCGGTCTACATCCTGGGCCGCCAACCTTGTGGATTCTGTGGGCATCAGTGGCTGCATGTGCGCCGCCGGGTTCCCGCTGGCGTGCCTGCACCGGCGTCCTTCGCTGCTCGATGTGCGCAATGTGATCGCAGTACCGATGTTTCGGTCGTGGTGCGTCCGTTGCGTGACGCCGAGCCTGCCGATCCGCACTTCGGATTGCCGCTGCGCCTGGTCGAACCGACCCGCGCGGGCCTGCTCTGGGCCTATAACACTGAACATCTGCAGGCACTGCACGAGTATGCGAGCGCGACGTTGCGGGAAAGCCGCGGCCATCACCGATCCATGTTCTCGCGCCTGCCGCAGTGGATGAAGCTGGCCCGCAACCGGGTGTTGCTGCAGCATGCGGTGGAGCGGTTGCAGCGGCGATTGCTGCAGGGGTAGTGCCGGCCGCTGGCCGGCGCTGTGGGTTTCGTGCCAACCAAGGTTGGCACCCACCAGCGCGATCGTTGGTATCAGAGCAATCCTTCGCGCTTCACTGCCAGGTAGCGCTCCACCAGCGCTGCGGGCAGGGCATCGGCGGTCACGTCCAGCACCATCACCTTCTCGCTGCGCAGTGCCTCGTGCGCCTTCGCGCGCTGCTGCAGGTAGAGTGCGGCGGCACCGGCCTGGGTGGCGTCTTCCAGTGTCTGCACTTCGCTGTCCAGCACGCCGTCCAGCTCGCGCTCGCGCAGGCTGGCCACGCATACCAGGTGGCGCCGCTGCAGCAGGCGCACTGCCGCCAGCAGGTCTTCGATGTCCTCGTCGCGCACGTTGCTGACCAGCATCACCAGCGCGCGCCGGCGCTGGCGCAGCGATACCTCGGTGGCCGCAGCCAGGTAGTCGGTGGCCACCGCGCGCGGCTGCAGGTCGTAGCTGGCACGCAGCAGGTGCTCGACCGTGCCCATGCCACGCTGCGGTGCCACCCAGCGGCGTTCACCACCGGCAGCGAACAGGCCGGCGGCGTCACCCTGGCGCAGCGCCAGGTACGCCACCACCAGCGAAGCGTTCAAGGCGTGGTCGAAATGCGAGAGCCCGCCTTCGCTGGCCAGCATGCGCCGGCCACTGTCGAGCATCAGCAGCAGCTGCTGGTTCTTCTCGTCCTGGTACTCGCGCGAGATCAGCTTGCGTGCACGCGCGGTGGCCTTCCAGTCGAGCTGGCGCAGGCTGTCGCCGATGCGGTACTCGCGCATCTGGTGGAAGTCGGTGCCTTCACCGCGGCGGCGCTTCACGTGCGCACCGACCAGCCGCGAGGCCTGGTCGGCACTGAACAATGCGAAGCGGGTGAGCGGCACGAAGTTCGGATAGACCCGCACGTCCAGCGCGGGAGGCAGCGTGCGTTGCTGCCACCACAGGCGCCACGGCGAGCGCATGCGTAGGTGCACGCCTTCAAAGCGGAAGTGCCCACGCTGCAGCGGGTGCAGGTGATAGTGCAGGGTGGAGGCGCTGCCGGCCTGCAGGCGCACGCGCTGCGGCAGCGATTCCAGCGGCCAGCCGCCCGGCACCAGGTCGAACACCTGCACCGTCATCGACGTGTCTGCCTGCAGCCGCAGCGCGGCCTCGCGGCGCACGCCCAGTGCCAGCGCTTCGGGCAGTTCGCGTTGCACCTGCGGCGACGGACGCCGCGACTGCCGCCACAGATCCATCAACGCCGGCACGGCAATCGCCAGTGCCGCCAGCGCCCAGCTCCAGCGCGGCAGCAACCCGCCCAGCACCAGGCCACCCAAGGCGGCCCAGGCCAGCAGCAGCGCCAGCAGCAGCGGGGCCGGCCTCATCGGCGCGGTGCTTCCACCTTGGCCAGCAGCGCGCCCAGCACGTCGTCGGCGTCCTGGCCTTCGATCTGCAGTTCCGGGGCCAGCGCGATGCGGTGGCGCAGCGCCGGGCGCGCAATGTCGCGCACGTCGTCCGGCGTGACGAAGTCGCGGCCGGCCAGCACCGCCTGCGCGCGCGAGGCACGCACCAGCGCGATGCTGCCGCGCGGACCGGCACCGACCGCGATGCCCGGCCACTGCCGGGTGGCGGCAACGATGCGTACCGCGTAGTCGATCACTTCGTCATCGACGGTGATCGCCGCGGTGGCGCGCTGCAGCTCCAGCAGCTCACCGGCACCGAGCACGCGCGGCACCTGGCTCAGGTCGAAATCGCTGGCGGCACGACCACTGGTGATCGCGGTCACCATGCGCTTCTCGTCCTCCAGCTGCGGGTAATCGATCAGCACCTTCAGCAGGAAACGGTCCAGCTGTGCTTCCGGCAGCGGGTAGGTGCCTTCCTGCTCCAGCGGGTTCTGCGTGGCCAGCGCCATGAAAGGCGGTGCCAGGGTGAAGGCCTTGCCCTCGATGGTCACTTGGCCTTCCTGCATCACTTCCAGCAGCGCCGACTGGGTCTTGGCCGGTGCACGGTTGATCTCATCGGCCAGCAGCAGATTGGTGAACACCGGGCCGCGGCGGATCTTGAAGCTCTCGCTCTTCGGGTCGTACACCGCGTGGCCGCTGACATCGCTGGGCATCAGGTCGGGGGTGAACTGCACGCGACCGTAGTCCAGCTCCAGGGCCTGGGCCAGCGCGCGCACCAGCAGCGTCTTGCCCAGCCCGGGCACGCCTTCGATCAGCACGTGGCCGCCGGCCAGCAGGGCCACCAGAATCTGGTCCAGCACATCGGCCTGGCCGATGAAGGCGTGTCCGACGGCGGTGCGGATGGCATCGACGCGTTCGATCAGGCGGGCGTTGGCGGCCGCCGGCAGCTCGGGGACTTCGGTCATAGCAGGGATCTCATCTGGAGCAGCAAGCGGATGCGCTCGCGCAGGGCGGAGGAATCGTGCGGCGGAGGGGGCGTGAGCGCGCTGGCAACGCGGCCTTGAGGCCACTTCAGCAGCTCGGCGATGGCCTGATCGCGTGGCGCACCATCCAGTGCGGCCGCAACCGGTGCGCGCAGGCGCAGGCGGTGCAGGAACAGGGCGAGTACGGCCTCGTACAGGCGCGTACCGTGGCCGAAACGCAGCAGCAGTTCACCACTGGCACGCACGTGTTCCAGCAGCGAACGGCGTTCCAGTACCGGTGACGGCAGCAGGCTGCCGAAGCGCTGCGAGCGGCCCCACAACCAGCCCAGCAGGGCCAGCAGCAGTGGCGCCCACAGTGGCCAGCCCTGGTAGAACATGCGCGACCACAGCGACGGCGGGCGGCTGGCGTAGATCAGCCAGACCGCACCCTTGCCGTAGTTCGGATCGAGCAGATAGCGGGTCAGGTCGCGGTGCGACGCGTCGTGCAGGCCGTCGCTGGCCTTGCCCCCTGCCGATGCCAGGCGCGCTGCCGGTGAGTCCACCTCGCTGCGCATGAACTCCATGTCGGCCAGCACGCTCACCTTGCCCTGGCCATGGCGCAGGCGCGCAAACACCAGGTCGCGATCCGTGCCCCAGCGACGTTCGGCCTGTGCACTGGCGGCAAAACCCAGGGTGAAGCGGCGGCCTCCACAGAACTCAACGTGACCAGGATCGTCGTCGACATGGAACGGCTGGCAGTCGCTGCGCTGGAACAGGCTGTCCACGCCCAGCTGATCCAGCAGGGGCCCCTGCGTGCTGCCGGCATCGTCCTCGGCCGGTGGCGGCGTCCGCACCAGCAGGTGGCCGCCCCCATCGACCCAGTCCAGCAGCGCGCTGGCGACGGGCGGCGGCAGTTCGCTGCTGTCCTGCAGCAGCACCACCGTGTCGTGCGGCCCCAGCGTCATTTGCCGCAGTTCCAGCCGTGGCCGCGAGTGCACGTCAATGCCGTCGGCGCGCAGGGCCTGGCCGAGCACGTACAGCGGGTTGTAGCCAGCTTCGCCCTGCGGCGGCAGCTGCACGGTCTCGGTCACCCGCTCATGCGTGCGCAGGTAAAGGATCGTCAGCGGTACACCGAACAGCACCAATGCACCGAGCAGCAGCGACCAGAACAGGCGCGGGCTCATGCCTGCCACCGGTACTGCTGGCGCAGCGTATCGGCCAATGCATCGAAATCGGCGCGGCTGGGCAGGCGGCCACCGTAGGCGGCGTACTGCCACATGCGCACGATGCGCGCGAACAGGTCACGGTCGCTGGCCTCGGGCATGCGCCGCGACGCGCGCAGGCATTGCGCTTCGGTGGCACCGGGTGGAAGCGCGATACCGCTGCGCTCGCCCACCGTGCGCACGCTGGCGCGGTACAGAAGGGCCAGCGCCTGCCGCGGCCGGCCCTGGTCCCAGAGCAGGCCGGCCTGGGTGGCCACGTCCGGCGGCAGCACCACCGGCAACTCCACCTGTTCCTCCACCACCGGCGGTGCGGCCTCGGCCTTGCGTCGGCCACTGCCCCGCAGCCACGGCAGCCACAGCCGTGCGGTCAGCAGCAGCACCAGCAGCAGGACGCCGAGCAGCCCCCACAGGCCCCATTCGGCCAGCCGCGCCAGCCAGGCGATGCCGTCCTTGCGCGCTTTGCGTTCACCGTTGCTGTTGGTGTCACTCCGCAGCTGCTTGTCTTCCTTCTTCTCTTCCGCGGCCTGTTCGATCGGCTTCCAGCGGGTGACCTGGCGGGTCGGGCGCTGCAGCGGGTCTTCATAGGCGCGGTTCACTGCCTGACGGAAGCCGGCGGTATCCACCGGCGTACCGCCGAAGATCATTGCCGGGGTGTTGGCCGGGTCGATGGTCGGTGCTTCGTCGCCTTCCTCGGCGTCGATGCCACGGTCGTTGGGCTTGCCCATGGCGCGTTCGGGCTCGGCGTCTGTGTCCTGCGCATGCACCGGTGCGGAGACCAGCGGCAGTGCCAGGCACAGCAGCAGGGCCAGCGTCGATGCCGCCGGCAGCAGCCGCTCGCGCAGGCGGCGCAGGGCGATCTCCACATCCCAGGCTTCCATCTGCGTGCGCCGGTTCAAGTACAGGCCAAAGCCCGCACCGACGAAGAACGGGCCGATCAGCACCGAGGCCAGCCAGCACGCCAGGTTGAAGCCCAGCCGTGCCCATGCGGGTGTGTCCTGGCCGATCATGTCCCATGCGGCGCGCCATGATTCGGACATCAGCTCCAGTGGCATGAACATGAACACCGCACCGATCGCGCCGGACACCAGCACGGCTTCGAACGCCATGCAGGTCACGGTCAGTACCAGTGCCGCGCCCGCTGCGCCGGCTGCCACTGCACGACGACGTGGGCCGCGCTGGCCCGGTGTGTTGCCTTCCAGCAGGTTCACCGGCAGGCACAGGCTGCGCAGCACGCTGAAACGACGCCAACCCAGGTAGCCCCAGAAGCCGCTGTTGCCCCAGTGACGTTGCGCACGCAGCGCGGCCAGCGTGCCGACTGGTTCACCGAAGATGCCGCGCGACAGCACATACAGCGGCGCACGTTCGAACAGCGGTTTGCACCACCACATCGCCAGCCAGGCCCAGCCGAAGGCATCCAGCCACCAGCCCAGCGCGTTGAAGATCACGAACAGCGGTGCACTGGCCAGCAGCCAGCTGCCCCACAGCGCGCGCGCGTGACGGCGGGACAGCGCGGTGCCCAGCTCCATCGCTTCCCAGCCACTGCGGGCACGCAGCGCCACGTCCAGGTGGTCAATGCGCATGGCCAGCTCCACGTCCGCCGCGCCACAGCCACAGCAGCACGCCGGCCCACAACACACCGGCCACGCTGAACTTGCCCCATGCAGGTACTTCGGCGATCGATGACCAGAAGGCTTCGATGAAGGCGGCCACCAACAGCATGAAGGCGACGCCGAGGCACAGCCGCGCGCCGATGCGGCCGCCGTCGACCAGTGCATCCAGGCGGCTGCGCCGGCCCGGCGCCAGCAGCTTCATGCCCAGCTGCAGGCCGGCACCGCCAGCGATCACGATCGCAGTCAGCTCGAAGGCGCCGTGGCCGACCACGAAGCGCCAGAACGGGTCGCCATGGCCGATGTGCTGCAGGTGGCCTGCCACTGAACCGATGATCACGCCGTTGAACAGCAGCACCAGCAGCGTGCCCAGCCCGGCCAGCAGTCCGCTGGCGAAGGTGCGCAGGGCGATGCTGATGTTGTTCATGATGTAGTGGCCGAACATCATCCAGTCGGTGCCGCTGTCACGCCCCAGGCGCTCGGCGGCGGGATCGTACATGCGCTCCATCTCTGCGATCTGGCGGTTGTCCATCAGCATGTGGATCAGGTCCGGATAGACCTGCACCAGCACGAAGCAGGCCACCGCCGGCAGCGCGAACATCGCCAGCGCTACCCACATGCTGCGCGCCTGGCTGCGCACCAGCAGCGGGAAGTCGGCCACCAGGAACTCCAGGGCACCCCGCCAACGTGTCGGCGGCGTGCGGTACAGCACGCTGTGGCCCTGCTGCATCAGCTGCTGCAGGCGCTGCACCAGCTGCGGGCTGTAGCCGCGCTCGCGGGCCAGCGCCAGCTGCTGGCACAGCCGCCGGTAGCGCTGCGGGAAGGTAGTGTCGTCCAGTGCCAGGCCGCTGGCCTTGCGGCGCGTGCGGCGTGAGGCGCCGGCACGCAGCAGCAGCCACTGCTCCAGGTCCTGCCATTCCTGCTGGTAGCGGGCGACGAACTGCTCCTGTTTCATCGCCGCCCCAGCAGCCAGTTGGCCATCGCATACAGGCGCAGAACGCCGACCTGGCCGTGGGTGCCGGTCAGTGGCTCGGCAATACCGGCCAGCTCCTGCTGGCGCGCCGCCGACAAGCGTGGCGCGCGCTCGGCGAAGGCCATCAGCGCGGCCTGTTCCTCTGGTCGCAGGGGCTGCGGCGGGGCCAGCACGCTGTCGATGGTCGGCGGCGGTGGCAGATACAGCGCGGGTGCATGCACCACCACGGTGCCGGCCACCAGGTCGCCCAGGCGGCGGCCATGCGGATCGAACAGGCTGCTGATCAGGCCCAGCGCATAGCCGAAGGGCAGCATGTCCACCGTGCGCAGCAGGTTGCGGGTGATCGCCGCCATCCAGCCTACCGGCGCGCCATCGCGGGACAGCACGCGCAGCCCCAGCGCACGCTTGCCCAGGGTGCGTCCCCACACTGCTTCGCAGACGATCGGGTAGGCCCAGTAGACCAGGAACATCAGCACCAGGTAGAGGCCGGAGCCGAACTTGTCCAGCAGCGCCAGCGGAATGGACACCAGCACCAGTGCCGCGATGCGCACGCCGAGATCGACCAGCCAGGCCATCGCCCGCGGTACCGGGCCGGCGGCAGGCAACTGCAGCGGCACACCCTCTGGCGTCACCACCTCGCGGTAGGTATCGAGCATCGGTGCGGCCATCAGCGCGATGGCCTTCGTTGTGGGCGCCGGAGTCCTCTCCGGCAGGCAGCCACAGGCATGGGGGTCTCGACAGGTCCTGGTCGGGCCCAGACTTTAGCAGAGCCGCATGGCAGCGTCGGGGCTCAGCCCCGGTATTCGTCCTTCAGCCGCACGTAGTGGTCGGCCGAGTAATGCAGCGCCTCGATCTCCTTGTCACTCAGCGTGCGTGCCGGCCGGGCGGGGTTGCCGACCCACAGCTCGCCTTCGCCCACCACCTTGCCCGGGCCGACCACCGCACCGGCGCCGACGAAGCCATGGCGCTCCACGCGGGCGCCGTCGAGGATGCAGGCGCCCATGCCGATCAGGCTGTAATCGCCGATCGTGCAGGCGTGGATGATGCAGCCGTGGCCGACGGTCACGCCTTCGCCGATCAGGGTCGGGTAGCCGGCCTTGTTGTACGGGCTGTGGTGGCTGACATGGATGATGGTGCCGTCCTGCACGTTGGTGCGCGCACCGATGCGCACGTAGTTGACATCGCCGCGGATGACCGTGCCCGGCCACACCGACACGTCGTCGGCCAGCTCCACGTCACCGATGACGGTGCAGGCCGGGTCGATGTACACGCGCTCGCCGAGGACGGGCATCTTGTCGCGGAAGGGGCGCAGCGGGTTCATCGAAGTCTCCGGAAATCAGGGCGTTCGCGACGATGATACCTGCGTGGTGCGTTGTAGAGCCGAGCCCATGCTCGGCTCCCAGCACAGCCGAGCATGGGCTCGGCTCTACAGGGAGCTCAGGGTTCGTAGCTGTAGCCCATGCCATACACCGAACGGATCGGCTCGCCTTCCATGCCGGCGTCGGCCAGCTTGCGGCGCAGGTTGCGCACATGGCTGTCGACGGTGCGGTCGACCACCACGCGATGGTCCAGGTACAAGCGGTCGAGCAGTTCATCGCGTGCCCAGATCCGCCCCGGCGTGGCCAGCAGCGTGCGCAGCAGGCGGTATTCCACCGGGGTCAGGTCCAGGCCCTTGCCGTTCCAGGTGGCACGCGCGGTGGGTTCGTCGATGTGCAGCCCGCTGTTGGCGCGTGCACCCGGGTCCGGGCGATAGCGGCGCAGCACCGCCATTACCCGCGCGACCACTTCGCGCGGGCTGAACGGCTTGCAGATGTAGTCGTCGGCGCCGATCTCCAGGCCCAGCAGGCGATCGATCTCTTCCACCCGCGCGGTGACCATGATGACCGGCACATTGCTGCTGGCGCGCAGTTCGCGGCACAGGTCCACGCCGTCGCGCTGCGGCAGCATCAGGTCCAGCAGCACCAGATCGGGCTGGTAGCGCGCGAACGCGTCGATCACCTGGCCACCGTCATCCACCCACTCACTGGCCATGCCGGCGGCGGCCAGGTAGTCGCGCAGCACCGAGGCCAGGCGTGGCTCGTCCTCGACGATCAGGATCTTCGCGGACGTAGCGGGCGACATGCTCATGCACGCTCCGGCAGGGTGATGACCACGCGCAGCCCGCCCAGTGGCGAGGGCTCGGCGTGGATGTGGCCGTGGTGGGCGAGGATGATGTTGTGGCTGATGGCCAGGCCCAGGCCACTGCCGCCGCTGGCGCGGTTGCGCGAACTTTCCACCCGGTAGAAGCGTTCGAACAGCAGTCCGCATTTGTCGGCCGGCACGCCCGGCGCGGTGTCTTCCACGATCAGCTGCACGCCGGCGGGCACGCGCGCGGCCTGCACGTGCACGCGGCCCCCGGCGTGGGTGTAGCGCAGCGCGTTTTCCAGCAGGTTGGCCAGCACCTGCTGCAGGCGTCGTTCGTCACCGGACACCTGCAACGGTGTGGCCGGCAGGTCTTCTTCCAGCGCCAGGCCTGCATTGGCGAAGCGCACGCGCATGCCGTTGAGCTCGCTGCGCAGCAGCGCCACCAGGTCCAGCGGTGCGAAGCGGTAAGCCAGGCCACCGGACTGGGTCATCGACAGGTCGTGCAGGTCGTCGATCAGCTTGCCCAGCTGGCGGATCTCGCCCTGCAGGCCCACCAGGTTGGCGCGATCCAGCGGACGGATGCCATCTTCGATCGCCTCCAGTTCGGCGCGCACCACCGCCAGCGGCGTACGCAGCTCGTGCGAGATGTCGGCGATGAAGGCGCGGCGGTTGCGCTCGGTATCGTCCAGCGCCTGCGCCATCCGGTTGAAGTCGTTGACCAGTGCGTCCAGCTCATCGTCGCTGGTGCGCTCGATGCGGGTAGCGTAGTCACCGGCCGCCAGCCGGTGCGTGGCCGCGGCCAGCTTGGCCAGGCGCTGGCGCAGCGCCTGCGATACCAGCCAGGCCAGCAGTACCGTCACCAGCAGTAGGGCGATGCCGATCACCCACCAGGCGCGCACCTGGGTGTTGTAGAAATTCAGGTCGTTGGTGGCGATGACGGTCTGGAACGGCACCATGCCCAGCCAACCTACGGTCTGCCCGTCCACCTGCACCGCATGCGGCTCGTCATCGCTGGTGGCGTCGGGGTTGCCGGCCACGAAGTGGTGCTGCGCATCGAACAGGCCCAGACGCGACGGCACGCCGGTCTGGTCGGACAGCGGCGGCACCGGTCCTTCGTGCCGATGGGCCAGATCCGGGCGCAGCAACCGCGCCCAGCGGTCGCCATCACCATGCAGATGTCCCCAGCCACCGTGCTCGCG
Source organism: Stenotrophomonas sp. YJH_SMC_101-4 (assembly GCF_059370395.1). Lineage (NCBI taxonomy): Bacteria > Pseudomonadati > Pseudomonadota > Gammaproteobacteria > Lysobacterales > Lysobacteraceae > Stenotrophomonas > Stenotrophomonas sp. YJH_SMC_101-4. Next base: position 178,024 of record NZ_JCAFTP010000003.1, read on the forward strand.
GTACTCGCGTTGCAGGTGGGGCATCAGCCGCTGCATGCGCAGGTCGCCCTGGTCGTTGAGGTAGTCCAGGAAGCCGGTCTGGAAGGCCACGCGGCTGGCAATACCGTTCACTGCCAGCACCAGCAGGCAGGCGGTGAAGATCGCGAGGAAGGTCTTCGCGGTCAGGCCGAATTTGAGTCGAATCTTCGCCATCGCGGAGGCCATTAGCGGCGCATGCGGCGCCGAAAGCAAGCGCCAGCTGAGCCGGTCGCACAATCTCCATATTCTCTGCACAGTTCCACGGCAGCGTGCACGGGTCAACGCAAGGCCCCCACGCCCCCCATGTCACTCCTGTGCCCGCTGTCCTGTTCCCCGCGTCCCCTGCTGCTGCCCCTGCTGTTGGCCCTGGCGGCCTGTTCGGCGGGCAGGACTGAAGCACCGGCCATGCCCGAAGTGGGCGTCATCACGGCCAGCGCGCAGCCGCTGGCACTACAGCAGACGCTGCCCGGCCGCGCCGTGCCGTTCGAGATCTCCGAGGTACGGCCGCAGATCGGCGGCCTGATCCGCCAGCGGTTGTTCACCGAAGGCCAGCAGGTCAAGGCGGGGCAGCTGCTGTACCAGGTCGATCCGGCGCCATACCAGGCGGCCTTCGATACCGCCCGCGGGCAGCTGGCGCAGGCCGAGGCCACCGTGTTGTCGGCACAGCCGAAGGCCGAGCGCACCCGCGCGCTGGTGAGCATGGATGCGGCCAGCAAGCAGGATGCCGACGACGCCACCTCGGCGCTGAAGCAGGCGCAGGCCAACGTGATTGCCGCGCGCGCTGCATTGCAGGCCGCCCGCATCAATCTCGACTACACCCGGGTGACCGCGCCCATCGACGGTCGCATCGGCACCTCCAGCGTGACCGCTGGTGCGCTGGTCGCGGCCGGGCAGGACGCCGCGCTGACCACCATCCAGCGGCTGGACCCGGTGTACCTGGATGTCACCCAGTCCAGCACGCAGATGCTGGCGCTGCGCAAGCAGCTCGATGCCGGCCTGGTGAAGGCCATCGATGGCAAGGCACAGGTGAAGGTGCTGCTGGAGGACGGCAGCACCTATGCGCACGAAGGCACGCTGGAGTTCATCGGCAGCGCGGTCGATCCGGGTACCGGCAATGTGGTGCTGCGCGCGGTCATTCCGAACCCGGACGGCCTGTTGCTGCCCGGCATGTACCTGAAGGCGGTGCTGCCGATGGCCACCGACGCGCGCGCGCTGCTGGTGCCGCAGAAGGCGGTGACGCGCAACGAACGCGGCGAGCCGCTGCTGCGCCTGCTCGACGCCAAGGATCATGTGGTCGAGCGCCGGGTCAGCACCGGCCAGGTGGTCGGCAACCAGTGGCAGATCACCGATGGTCTCAAGACCGGCGAACGGGTGATCGTCAGCAACGGCAGTGCGGTATCACTGGGCCAGCAGGTGAAGGCGGTGGCGGCCACCACGGCGCAGCTGGCGGCGATGCCGGCGATCGACCCGAACGGCAACACCGACGAAAAGTCGCACTGAGGCCTGCCGCGCATGGTTCGTTTCTTCATCGACCGGCCGATCTTCGCCTGGGTGATCGCCATTGCGGTCAGCCTGCTCGGCCTGCTTGCGATCCTGATCCTGCCGGTGGACCGCTACCCGCAGATCGCCCCGCCCACCATCACCATCCGTGCCACCTACACCGGTGCCTCGTCGCAGACCGTGGAAAATGCGGTCACCCAGGTCATCGAGCAGTCGCAGCAGAGCCTCGATCACCTGATGTACATGACCTCGACCAGTGCCTCCGACGGCTCGGCGCAGGTCAACCTGGTGTTCGCCACCGGCACCAATCCGGACACCGCGCAGGTGCAGGTGCAGAACCAGCTGCAGGCGGCCATGGCCACGCTGCCGCAGGCGGTGCAGCAGAACGGCCTGACCATCACCAAGTCCAGTGGTTCGATCTTCGAGGTGCTGTCGTTCACCAGCGAAGACGGCAGCATGGACAACTTCGATGTCGCCAACTTCATGGAAGCGCGCATCGATGACCAGATCAGCCGCGTCAGCGGTGTCGGCAACATCCAGCCGATCGGCCAGGAGTACGCCATGCGCATCTGGCTGGACCCGGAGAAGATGCGCCAGTACGCGCTGATGCCGTCGGACATCGAGACCGCGCTGCAGGCGCAGAACACCGACGTCTCGGCCGGTGAACTCGGCGGCCAGCCGGCGCTGAAGGGCCAGCAGCTCGACGCCACGGTGACCGCGCGCAGCCGCCTGCACACGCCCGAACAGTTCGCGCAGGTGGTGCTGAAGGCCGACGCCAACGGCAGCGTGGTGCACCTGGGCGACGTGGCGAAGATCGGCCTGGGGCCGGAGAGCTACGACAGCATCAGCACCTTCAACGGCAAGCCGTCTGCGTCGCTGGGTATCGAACTCAATGCCGGTGCCAACGCCATCGCCGTGTCAAAGGCCATCGATGCACGGCTTCAACAGCTGCAGAAGTACTGGCCGCATGGCTACACCGCCCACGTGGCGTTCACCACCACGCCGTTCGTGACCATCTCGCTGAAGGAAGTGGTGATCACCCTGATCGAGGCGATCATCCTGGTGGTGCTGGTGATGTACCTGTTCCTGCAGAACTGGCGCGCCACCCTGATCCCGACCATCGCGGTGCCGGTGGTGCTGCTGGGCACGTTCGGCGTGCTGGCCGCGTTCGGTTGTTCGATCAACACGCTGACCATGTTCGCGCTGGTATTGGCCATCGGCCTGCTGGTGGACGATGCCATCGTGGTGGTGGAGAACGTGGAACGGGTGATGACCTTCGAAGGGCTGGCGCCGAAGCCGGCGACGCTGAAGGCGATGGGCCAGATCACCGGCGCGCTGGTCGGTATCGTGCTGGTGCTGACCGCAGTGTTCCTGCCGATGGCGTTCTTCAGCGGTGTCACCGGCGTGATCTACCGCCAGTTCTCGGTGACGATTGCGGCAGCGATGATCCTGTCGGTGCTGGTGGCGATGACCATCACCCCGGCGCTGTGCGGCAGCATCCTGCACCAGATTCCCAAGGGCGGCCATCCGCACGGCGGCCACGGCGGCGAACCGAGCCTGCTGGGCAAGTTCTTCATCTGGTTCAACCACCGTTTCGAGCGCACCTCCAACGGCCTGCGTCGTCGGGTGGATGGCTTCCTCGGTCGGCGCACGCTCGGCGTAGTGTTCTACCTGGTGCTGAGCGTGGTCACCGGCCTGCTGCTGTGGCACCTGCCCGGCGCGTTCCTGCCCGACGAGGACCAGGGCATGCTCAACGCGCTGGTGAAGCTGCCGGCCGGCGCCACGCTGGAACAGACCCGTGCTGTGATGGATCGCCTCAGTGCCGCCGCAGTAAAAGACGACAGCGTGCTGTCGATCCAGGCCACCGCCGGTTTCAGCGTGACCGGCAGTGGCCAGAACGTCGGCCAGGCCTTCATCCGCCTGAAGGACTGGGATGACCGCAAGGATGACGCCGATACCATCGCCGCGCGGTTGACCAAGGCCATGGCCAGCGTGCCCGATGCGCAGGTGTTCATCACCTCGCCGCCGGCCATCCTCGGCCTGGGTGATGCGGGCGGATTCACCCTGGAACTGCAGGACGAAGGCGGTGCCGGCCATGCCGCCGCCGTGGCCGCGCGCAACACCCTGCTGAAGGAAGCTGCCAAGGATCCGAAGCTGGTCAACGTGCGCTATGCCAGCCTGGAAGATGCACCGGTGTATGCGGTGAAGGTGGACGACGCCAAGGCGCAGGCGATGGGCGTGAATCCGCAGGACATCAATGACACCTTGAACGCGGCGCTGGGCGGCGACTTCGTCAACAACTTCATCTACAAGGGCCGCATCAAGAAGGTGTTCATCCAAGGCACGGCCGAAGCGCGCATGCAGCCGCAGGACATCGAGCGCTGGAGCGTGCGCAACCAGGCTGGGCAGATGGTGCCGCTGTCATCGCTGGTCAGCGCGCACTGGTCCAGCGCACCGGCCGCGCTGCAGCGCTACAACGGCATCTCGGCGATGGAGATCACCGGCCAGCCGGCGCCAGGCGTCAGCTCCGGCGAGGCGATGGCCGAGATCGCGCGCCTGGCCGATACGCTGCCGGAAGGCTTCAGCCACGCGTGGTCGGACATGGCCTACCAGGAACAGCTGTCGGGCAACCAGGCGCCGATGCTGTACGCCATCTCGCTGCTGTTCGTGTTCCTGTGCCTGGCCGCGCTGTATGAAAGCTGGGCGGTGCCGTTCGCGGTGATGCTGGCGGTGCCGGTAGGCGTGTTCGGTGCGGTGCTGATGATGAACCAGCGCGGCCTCAACAACGACGTGTACTTCCAGGTCGGCCTGTTGACCACGATTGGCCTGGCGGCCAAGAACGGCATCCTGATCGTCGAGTTCGCGCGCATCCTCGAACAGCAGGGCAAGAGCACCCGCGAGGCGATCCTGCAGGCGGTCTACCTGCGGTTGCGGCCGATCGTGATGACCTCGCTGGCCTTCCTGATGGGCGTGCTGCCGCTGGTGTTCGCCACCGGCGCCGGTTCGGCCGCGCGCCGTTCGCTGGGTACCGGCGTGGCCGGCGGCACGGTTGCCTCGATGGTGCTGGGCATGTTCTTCGTGCCGTTGTTCTACCTGCTGGTGCGCCGCCTGTTCCCGGGGCGCGCAGCGACTCACGCCACTGCCCAGGAGGCAAGTCCATGAAGCCGATGCTGCTGCGCGTCCTGGCGGCCGCGACGATGACCGCTGTGCTCGGTGGCTGCGTGAGCATGGCGCCGCGTTACCAGCGCCCCGAGGCGCCGGTGCCGGTGCAGTTCGGCAATGCCGCCACTGGCGAGGCTGATCCTGCGCTGGCGATGCCGGCATGGCGTGAGGTGTTCCTCGAACCGCGCCTGCAGCAGGTGATCGCGCTGGCGCTGCAGAACAACCGCGACCTGCGCGTAGCGGTGCTGCAGGTGGAGAAGGAACGCGCGCAGTACCGCATCCAGCGTGCGGCGCTGCTGCCGCCGGTGGATGCCAGCGGCAGCGTCACCCGTTCGCGGGTCAGCGATGCGAACAGTGAAACCGGTGCCACCCAGGTGACCGAATCCGACGCGGTGCAGGTCGGCATCAGCAGCTGGGAGCTGGACCTGTTCGGGCGCATCCGCAGCCTGAAGAACGAGGCCCTGCAGAACTGGTTGGCCAGTGCCGAGAACCAGCGTGCGGCGCGCACCAGCCTGGTCGCCGAAGTGGCGACGGCGTGGCTGGCGCTGGCGGCCGATGGGCAGTCGCTGGCATTCACGCAACAGACCCTGGACAGCCAGCAGCAGACCCTGCAGCGCACCGAGGCCCGCCATGCGCAGGGGCTGGCCTCGGGGCTGGACCTGTCGCAGGTGCAGACCAGCGTGGAAGCCGCGCGCGGCGCGCTGGCCAAGCTGCAGACGCAGCAGGCGCAGGATCGCGATGCATTGCAGCTGTTGGTGGGGGCGCCGCTGGATCCGGCCCTGCTGCCGACCGCGCAGGCGCTGGAGGGCAGCGTGGCACTGGCGCCGTTGCCGGCCGACCTGCCCTCAAGCGTGCTGCTGCAGCGCCCGGACGTGTTGTCCGCCGAACACGCGCTGCAGGCGGCCAATGCCGATATAGGCGCCGCGCGCGCCGCGTTCTTCCCGACGCTGACATTGACTGCCAACTACGGCCACAGCTCCACCGCGTTGTCGACGCTGTTCTCGGCTGGTACCCGTGGCTGGTCGTTCGCGCCCAGTATCACTACTCCGATCTTCCATGCCGGCGCACTGAAGGCGTCGCTGGATGCCTCGAAGATCGGCAAGGACATCGGCATCGCGCAGTACGAGAAGGCGATCCAGCAGGCCTTCAGTGAAGTGGCCGATGCGCTGGCCACGCGTGACCACCTGACCGCACAGATGGACGCGCAGCGCGCGCTGGTGGCCGCCAGCCAGCGCAGCTACACGCTGGCCGACGCGCGTTACCGCACCGGGCTGGATGGCTACCTGCAGTCGCTGGATGCACAGCGCAGCCTGTATGCCGCGCAGCAGGACCTGATCGCGCTGCAGCAGCAGGAAGCGGGCAACCGGGTGACCTTGTTCAAGGTGCTGGGCGGCGGCGCCGACGCACGGTAACGCGATCTGCTCTGGTAGGTGCCGACCTTGGTCGGCACGAATCATCAGATCGCGACACTCCATGCTTCCGTGCCGACCAAGGTCGGCACCCACCAGGGCAGATTCATGTGCCGACCAAGGTCGGCACCCACCAGAAGCGGACGGTCCCGCGTTACGCCACGCGGCCCCGGCGTGCGCGCTCCAGATGCACCAGCAGCAGTGAGATCGCTGCCGGCGTCATGCCCGGAATACGCTGCGCCTGGCCGATGGTCTGCGGGCGTACGCGCTCCAGTTTCTGCAGGGCTTCGGCCGACAGCCCGCGCACCGTCGCGTAATCGAAGGCTTCAGCGATCGGCGTGGCTTCGTGCCGCTGCTGGCGCTCGATTTCCTCGCGCTGGCGGTCCAGGTAGCCGGCGTACTTCACGCCGATCCCCACCTGTTCGGCCACTTTGGCGTCGGCTACCGCCGGGCCCAGCGACGGCACCTGCATCAGCTGCGCGTAGTCCAGCTCCGGGCGCTTGATCAGGTCCAGCACGTTGGTTTCGCGGCTGACCGCCACGCCCAGCGTGTCCTGCACTTCGCGGCCCAGCGCATTGGCCGGGGTTGCCCACAGTGCACCCAGGCGTGCGCGCTCGGCGGCGACGGCGGCCTGCTTGGTCTCGAACGCGTTCCAGCGGCGGTCATCCACCAGGCCCATTTCGCGGCCGGCCGGGGTCAGGCGCTGGTCGGCATTGTCCTCGCGCAACTGCAGGCGGTACTCGGCGCGGCTGGTGAACATGCGGTACGGCTCGTTGGTGCCGTGGGTGATCAGGTCATCCACCAGCACGCCCAGGTACGCCTCGTCGCGACGCGGGCACCAACCGTCCAGCCCGCGCACCTGGCGTGCAGCGTTGAGGCCGGCCAGCAGGCCCTGCGCGGCGGCTTCTTCATAGCCGGTGGTGCCGTTGATCTGGCCGGCGAAGAACAGGCCGTTGACCAGCTTGGTTTCCAGCGAGGCCTTCAGCCCGCGCGGATCGAAGAAGTCGTATTCGATGGCATAACCGGGGCGGGTGATGTGCGCGTTGGCGAAACCGCGGATGCTGCGCACCATCTCCAGCTGCACGTCGAACGGCAGCGAGGTGGAAATACCGTTGGGATAGATCTCGACGATGCCCAGGCCTTCCGGCTCGACGAAGATCTGGTGGCTGGCCTTCTCGGCGAAGCGCACCACCTTGTCTTCGATGGACGGGCAGTAGCGCGGGCCGATGCCCTCGATCTGGCCGCTGTACAGCGGCGAGCGGTGCAGCGCGTCGCGGATGATCTGGTGGGTCTGTTCGGTGGTGTGGGTGATCCAGCAGCTGACCTGCTGCGGATGCTCGTCCACCGAGCCGAGGAAGGACATCACCGGGCGCGGCGTGTCGCCCGGCTGCTCGTCCATCACGCTGTAGTCCAGCGAGCGGCCATCGATGCGCGGCGGCGTGCCGGTCTTCAGGCGGTCGACCTGGAACGGGCGCTCGCGCAGGCGCGCGGCCAGCGTGGTGGCCGGCGGGTCGCCCATGCGGCCGGCGGCATACTGGGTCGGGCCGACATGGATCTTGCCGGCCAGGAAGGTGCCGGCGGTCAGCACCACGGCTTCCGCGTCGAAGCGCAGGCCGGTCTGGGTGATGACCCCGCGCACGGCGTCGCCTTCGATGACCAGGTCATCGACGGCGGCCTGGAACACGGTCAGGTTGGCCTGGCCTTCAACGATGGCGCGGATCGCCATGCGGTACAGGTTGCGGTCGGCCTGGCAGCGGGTGGCGCGCACGGCCGGGCCCTTGGAGGCATTGAGCGTGCGCCACTGGATGCCGGCGCGGTCGGCGGCATGCGCCATCGCACCGCCGAGGGCATCGATTTCCTTGACCAGGTGGCCCTTGCCGATGCCGCCGATGGCCGGGTTGCAGCTCATCGCGCCCACCGTTTCGATGTTGTGGGTCAGCAGCAGGGTGCGCACGCCGGTGCGGGCCGCGGCCAGCGCGGCTTCGGTGCCGGCGTGGCCACCGCCGATGACGATGACGTCGTAACGATGGAAGGACGGGTTCATGGGGGTTGTTCAGCTGGGGGCGGGCGCGGCTGGGGCGGCGCCGGGGTGGCGATTTTAGCGCCATTCGGGGCCGGGGCGTCGGCGTCCACTGGCCGGCGTCGAAATCAGCCCTAAAGTTGGCAGGATTTTTGCAGATAACCCAATAGCACCCACCGTGGCTGGCGCCGTAGGCGCCCGTGACCGGAATTGGAACAGGGGCCGGTACAGGCGCACGGTGGGGGAGCAGAGGGCCGGCAGTCGGGGGACTGTCCGGCCCTGTTTTTTTGGGCTGTCGGGAAGGCGCCATCCACGCATGGCATGGATCTACTGAAGCTGGGGCCTTCGCCGGTCGGCGACCCGACAAAACAGACGGCCCCGCATTGCGGGGCCGTCTGCCTTCAGAGGTGCCGACATCCGACAGGGCCGGAACAGGGGGGATCCAGATGTTCCTGTCGGATATCGACGTAGAGCTTTTTGCGGCGGCCCGTGTCGTTTTTGTCACTTTGTGACGCGGGCCGTCACTGTCCGCGTAGATTGCGGCTTAGACCGTGTGAAATGCAAGACGGTTCAGCGCTCAACTGTGCGCTGCGTCGCACGATCCATGTTGCGCCAGGGGGAACCGTTCATCCTCGGCGCACTCGGTGCCGGTGCCGGACGGGCCTGCGGCGGGGGCGCCGACGGCTGCGCGTTCGACTGCGGCGGACGGCGCATCGAGTCCATGTTCCGCCACGGCGAACCACCGTTGTACGACGGTCGCGACGGCGGCGGACGGTGCTCGCCACCATTGCCCGGGCGCGGCGGCGGGCGATGGTTGTGCGGCGGGCGGTAGATCGGGCGCGAGTAATACGGATTGCCGTAGCCGCCGTAGTAGCCGCCATAGCCACCGTAGTAGGGGCCGTAGTTGTAGGGATAGCCGGCTGGGTAGCGGTACTCCACCGACGGCGCACCGTGGTAGTAGCTGCCGCTGCGGCCGCCGCCGACATAGTCGTAGGTGGTGCAGCCGGTCAGGGCCAGCAGCAGGCCACCGGCAAGCATCAGGCGCATTTTCATGGTGGGTCCCCCCAGAGGACGGGTGTGCAGTCAGCTTCGGGCGCCAGCATTGAATCGGCCCTTAATTCCGCCGGCCAGGATGAATGGAGGCGTAGGGCTGCATGCTGGCATGACCTGTGTCCCGGTCGCCAGCGCGAAGCCATACGTTAATCTTGCGTCATGAGCGATTCACTGTTGCCCCGCGCCGATGACGTCCTGCTTGCTGCGGCGAGGATCGCCCCGCACGCCAGCGTGACGCCGGTGCTGCGCTCGCGCACGCTCGATGCGCTGGCCGGCGCGCAGCTGGCGTTCAAGGCCGAGCACCTGCAGCGCGGTGGCGCATTCAAGTTCCGTGGTGCCTGCAATGCGGTGTGGTCGCTCGATGCCGATCGCGCCAGTGCCGGTGTGGTGACCCATTCCTCCGGCAACCACGGTGCCGCGCTGGCCCTGGCCGCGCGCACCCGTGGCATTCCCTGCCATGTGGTGGTGCCGGAAGGGGCGGTGGCGGCCAAGCTGGCCAACATCGCCCGCCACGGCGCCACGCTCTGGCGCTGCCCGCCGACCATCGCCGACCGTGAGGCCACCTGCGCCAGGGTGCAGGCCGATACCGGCGCGACCCTGGTCCATCCGTATGCGGACCCGGCGGTGATGGCCGGGCAGGGCACGGCGGCCTTGGAACTGCTGCACAGCGACGGTCCGTTCGATGTGCTGGTGGTGCCGGTGGGCGGCGGTGGCCTGGCCAGCGGTACCGCGCTGGCCCTGCAGCACGCCAGTCCGCACACGCGGCTGGTGCTGGCCGAGCCGGCCGGTGCCGATGACACCGCGCGCTCGCTGGCCGCTGGCGTGCGCCAGGGCGCGTTCACCCCGGACACGATCTGCGATGGACTGCGTACCCTGATCGGCGCGCCGAATTTCGAACTGCTGCGCGCGGCCGGTGCCGAGGTGATCGTGGTCGATGACACTGCGACCATGGCCGCAATGCGCCTGCTGTGGGAGGTGCTCAAGCAGGTGGTCGAGCCATCCTCGGCCACCGTACTGGCCGCGGTGCTGGCACAGCCGCAACGTTTTGCCGGCCTGCGCGTGGGCCTGGTGCTGTCCGGCGGCAACGTCGACCTGCCCGCGTTGCGCTGGGGGGCGCCATGAGCCGCGACCGCCATCGGCCTCGCACCGGCCTGCTGGGCTGGCTGTGGCGGCTGTTTGTCCTGCTGGTGATCTGGCTGCTGGGTGTGACTGCCTGGATCGTCTGGGTCGGCGAGCGCGACCAGGCCGCCAAGGCCGATGCCATCATCGTGCTGGGTGCGGCCGCCTATGACGCCAAGCCATCGCCGGTGTTCGAAGAACGTATCCGGCATGGACTGGACCTGTACGAGGCCCAGTACGCGCCGCTGCTGATCTTCACCGGCGGCTATGGCGGCACCGGTGCGCGCTTCTCCGAATCGCAGGTGGCGCGCCGCTACGCGCTCAAGCATGGCGTGCCGGACGATGCGATCCTGATCGAGACCGCTTCGCGCAACACCGTGCAGAACCTGGTCGAAGCCAAGCGACTGATGGACCAGCGCGACCTGCACCGGGTGATCATCGTCAGCGACCCGCTGCACATGGCGCGCGCGCTGCGACTGAGCAAGGCACTGGGCATCGATGCGCTGGCCTCGTCCACGCCCAGCACGCGCTTCCGCAGCTTCCACACCAGCTGGCGTTTCCTGGTGCAGGAGATCTACTTCTTCCACCGCGACCTGGTGCGCCCGCCGCTGAGTTCGCCGGCCAATACCTGAGGCGGAAGCCTGCATTGGGTGGGTGCCGACCTTGGTCGGCACAATCTGTCAGATCGCGATGCCGCCGGCACTGTGCCGACCAAGGTCGGCACCTACCGGAGCGGGTTCCGTGCATGAATCGGTAGTCGCCGACCGTGGTTGGCGCATGACCTGCGGTCGCTCGATCAGGTCTGCTTGCGCCGGATCGGAATCGCCGACACCGGCACCGAGGCCACGTCATGCCCGCCTTCGCGGATTGGTGCGCCGGGGTCCGGTGCCCAGGCATGGGCATAGATCACTTCCCAGCTGCTGGGCAGCTTGCCGTCGGCGCCCCGCATCGGTTCATACGCCGCTGCCGCCGCCGCGAAACGGCTACGCCCGGTCAGTGTGTGGCGGCGGTCCACCCGCGCGTTGGTCGCGCCCATCGCGCGCAGTTCGCGCATCAACGAGGGCAGGTCGTCGTAGGTCAGGGTGAACAGATCGCGGTCCAGCACCGGGTCGCGGAAGCCCGCCATCATCAACGCATCGCCGAACTGGGCGATCTGCGCGAAGCGGCTCACGTGCGGGCGGTCATCGGCGGCCGCGAAGGCTTCGTTGAGTTCGATCAGGGTTTCCGGGCCGAAGGTGGAACACAGCAGCAGGCCACCGGGCTTGAGCACGCGACGGAAGCCTGCGAACACCGCCGGCAGGTCGTCCACCCACTGCAGGCACAGGTTGCTGAAGATCACATCCACGCTGTTGTCCGCCAACGGCAATGCGGCGGCGTCGCCGCACAGGCGCTGGAACGGCTTCCACCAGCCGGCCTGGCGCTTGGCCTGGTCCAGCATCGGCAGCGCCACGTCCAGCGCGATCACCTGCGCCTTCGGCCAGCGCTTCTTCATCAACGCGCTGGCGTGGCCGGTGCCGGCACCGATGTCCAGCACCACCTCGGGCTTGCGTGCCTCCAGGTAGTCCAGCGATTCGATCAGCCGCGACTGCACCTCGCGCTGCAGGGCGGCGGCGGCGTCATAGCTGCTGGCGGCACGCGCGAACGCGCGGCGGACATGGCGGGCATCGAAGTGGGACGGCATTGCGAAAGTCTCTTAGAACGTACCGGGGTAGGCGCCGCCGTCGATCAGCAGGTTCTGTCCGGTGAGGTAACTGGCCTGTGCACTGCACAGGAAGGCGCAGGCGGCGCCGAATTCGTCAGGCGTGCCGAAGCGGCCGGCGGGAATCTGCTGGCGGCGGCGTTCGGCGACTTCGCCGGCATCGCCGTCCTTGCCCGCACTGTGGGCGAAGTTGGCGCGCAGGCGGTCGGTGTCGAACTGGCCGGGCAGCAGGTTGTTGATGGTGACGTTGTGGGCCACCGTGCGGCGGGCCAGGCCGGCGACGAAACCGGTCAGGCCACTGCGCGCGCCGTTGGACAACGCCAGGATGTCGATCGGGGCTTTCACCGCCGACGAGGTGATGTTGACGATGCGGCCGAAGCCGCGCTCGATCATCGCGTCGACGGTGGCGCGGATCAGCGCGATCGGCGCCAGCATGTTGGCGTCCAGCGCGGCAATCCAGTCGTCGCGTTCGAAATTGCGGAAATCACCGGGCGGCGGACCACCGGCATTGTTGACCAGGATGTCCACCTGCGGGCAGGCGGCCAGCGCCGCAGTGCGGCCGGCCTCGGTGGTGACGTCGGCGGCGACGGCGCGCACCTCACCGGCACCGGGCAGTGCACGCAGTTCGTCGGCGGCGACCTTCAGTGCAGCCTCGCCACGCGCCACGATCACCACGTTCACGCCCTCGCGTATGAGCGCACGCGCGCAGCCCAGGCCCAGCCCCTTGCTTGCGCCGCAGACCAGTGCCCAGCGGCCGTTGATACCCAGATCCATGCGTCAATCCTGCGGAATTCGGAGGGGGCTCATTGTCCGCCATCGGCCGGTGACAGGCCGGCAACGAAGTGTTGCAGGGCGGCAGCCACTTCGTCGGCATGGCCGAGGAAGGGCGCATGGCCGCCGTGGGCGATGGTCAGCGCCTGCGCACCCGGGGCCAGCGCCGCAGCGGCCTCCATGGCGACCGGTGACACCAGGCGGTCGCGCTGGCCGGCGATCCACAGGCTGGGCTTGCCCAGCGTCGGCAGTGCCCCGCGCAGGTCGGTGCTCTCCAGCAGGCGCAGGCCTTCCAGCAGGGCGCGTTCGGTGGGCGCACCGCGCTCGACCAGGCGCTGGCGCAGGGTGCGCGGTTCCTCGCGGGCATGCGCCGAGCCCATCACGTCCAGCGCGAGGAAGCGTTCCAGCGTGCCGCCGAAGTCGGTCGCCAGCTCACGCCCGAACTGCTCGAATACTGCCGGTTCGACCGCGTGCGGCCAATCCTCGCCACGCACGAAGCGCGGCGTGGCGGCGATCATCGCGAGGCCGCGGACCTTCGGCAGCGTAGCCGCCGCGTGCAATGCGAACAGGCCACCCAGCGACCAGCCGCACCACACCGCCGGCGGTGTGGCCGCGGCAATGGCACTGACCACGAACGGCAGGCGCAGCGGCGTGGTGTCGTCGCGGCTGTGGCCATGGCCGGGCAGGTCGACCAGGTGCAGGGTGAACTGGTCTGCCAGGCGCTGCACCAGCGGCGCGAATACACCGCCCTGCAGGGCCCAGCCGTGGATCAGTACCAGGTCCGGCCCACGGCCGGTGACGTCAATATGCATGGGCAACGACACGGAACTCAGGCAAAAGCGGGCAGCGGCGGTGGCGCGGCTTCACGCACGGCCAGGGTCACGCGATCGCGCGCGCTGGCGATGGCCTCCACCAGGCCACGCACCTGTTCCGGCGTATGCAGCGCGGACAGTGTCACGCGCAGGCGTGCCTTGCCTTCCGGCACCGTCGGCGGGCGGATTGCACCGACCAGCCAGCCGGCCTGTTCCAGCGCCGTGGACATCGCCACGGCGGTGCGGTCATCGCCGAACAGCAGCGGCTGGATCGGTGTTTCCGAAGCCATCAGGTCCAGGCCATGGCGACGCGCTTCAGTGCGGAACAGCGCGATCAGGTCGGTCAGCTTTGTGCGACGCCAGTGGTCGCGGCGCGCCAGGCGCACTGCTTCAAGCGCAGCAGCGGCCATCGCCGGTGGCACGGCGGTGGTGTAGATGTACGGGCGCGCGGTTTCGGCCAGATGCTCGATCAGGTCGTCGCGGCCCAGCACCAGCGCACCGGAACCGCCCAGTGCCTTGCCCAGTGTGACCAGCTGCAGCGGTACGTCGTCCACGCCCAGCCCGGCGGCGGCCACGGCACCACGGCCATCACCGACCACGCCGACACCGTGCGCATCATCCACATAGAACAGCGCCTGCTGCAGGCGTGCCACAAGCGACAATGCACGCAGCGGTGCGATGTCGCCATCCATGCTGAAGACACCATCGGTGGCCAGCATGGCCGCGCCATCGGGCGCGTGCTTGAGCTGACGCATTGCGCCTTCCGGATCCAGGTGCGGATAGCGGCGCAGACGTGCACCGGCCAACCGGGTCGCATCGAGCAGGCTGGCGTGGTTGAGCTTGTCCTGCACGCACACGTCGTTCTCTTCGCTCAGCAGTGCCTGCTGCACCGCCAGATTGGCGGCGAAGCCACTGCCGAACAGCAGCGCACGTGGATAGCCAAGCCACTCGGCCACCTCGCGTTCCAGCGCCTCATGCAAGGCATGATGGCCGCAGACCAGGTGCGAGGCACCGGCGCCAGCGCCTTCGCGTGCGGCGGCATCCTGAAGCGCGTTGACCACGCTGAACTGCTGGGCCAGGCCCAGGTAGTCGTTGCTGCAGAAGCCGGTCAGCCACTGGCCGTCCACTTCCAGGCGCACGCCATCACGACGGGTGACCGTGCGTCGCGGGCGGCGACGGCCTTGGGCATCGCGCAGAGCGCGCTGGGCGTGGAGGCGGGCGGTCAGGTCGGGGCGGGCCATGGTGGCTGAATGCGTCGACGGGGCGGCTAGGGTAGCGCGTTGCCGCGGCGCCTGCTTGCGGCCCGTCTCAGGCCGCGTGAGCGCAGCCACAGCCGGGCGTATCGGCACTGATATCGGCGTGCACGGTACCGCCGTGGTCGTGGCCTTCGGCATCCACCTGCACCGCCATCGGCTGCAACCCCAGCCGAGCGAACAGGGCCAGGTCGCGCTCGCTTTCCGGGTTGCCGGTGGTCAGCAGCTTGTCGCCGTAGAAGATGGAGTTGGCGCCGGCCAGGAAACACAGCGCCTGCAGTTCGTCACTCATCGCCTCGCGCCCGGCCGACAGCCGCACCATCGAGCGCGGCATGGCGATGCGGGCCACCGCGATCATGCGCACGAACTCGAATGGGTCCAGTTCGGCGCTGCCATGCAGCGGCGTACCCGCCACCTGCACCAGCTTGTTGATCGGCACCGAATCCGGATGCGCCGGCAGCGTGGCCAGCGCCAGCAGCAGGCCGACGCGCTGCGCGCGCGTCTCGCCCATGCCGACGATGCCGCCGCAGCAGGTCTTCAGGCCGGCATCGCGCACGTGTTCCAGCGTATCCAGGCGGTCCTGGTACTGGCGCGTGTGGATGATCGAATCGTAGTAGTCCGGCGCGGTGTCGAGGTTGTGGTTGTAGTAGTCCAGGCCGGCGTCCTTCAGCGCACGCGCCTGCTCGCCGCTGAGCATGCCCAGCGTGGCGCAGGTCTCCAGACCCAGTGCCTTCACCCCGGCGATCATCGCCGCGACCTTCGGAATGTCTCGATCCTTCGGCGAACGCCATGCGGCACCCATGCAGAAGCGCGATGCACCGGCGGCCTTGGCCTGGCGTGCCTTGGCCAGCACCGCGTCGGTCTCCATCAGCTTCTGCGCGTTCACCCCGGTGCTGTAGCGCTGCGCCTGCGGGCAGTACGCGCAGTCTTCCGGGCAGCCGCCGGTCTTCACCGACAGCAGCGTGGACACCTGCACCTGCGACGGGTCGAAGTGCTCGCGATGGACCGCTGCGGCGCGGAACAGCAGCTCGGGGAACGGCAGATCGAACAGCGCCTGCAGTTCGTCGTGTTGCCAGTCGTGGCGGATGGCAGCAGCCATGGCGGGACCTTGGGTACGAGTGGAGCGAGGGCGGCAGTGTGGGTGGGTTGATGAACGCTGTCAACCTCAATGTTGTTATTGTGGTTTACGGTTGGCCGCTCCCATCAAGCCTGGCGGAAACGCCGCATTTCACCGCATCCTGCAAGGGCTGCGGCCAAAGTGGCCGCTGCCCAACGGAAGCGCTGGCGCGCAGACTCTTTCCCATGACCGATCTCCATCGCCTCCGCGGCCGCATCACCGCGCTGGTTCTCAGCGAAGCCTGGCGCCGCCGTGCCGCGCTCTGGGGTGGCGCTGTGGCCGTGGCGCTGGTGGCCATCCTGTTCGCCAAGGCCAGCGACGCGGCCTTCCATCTGTTCCAGCGCATCACCTCGCTCTCGCCGTGGTGGGCCCTGCTGCTCACGCCCGGCATCTTCGCGCTGCTGGCCTGGTTGACCTCCGGCGTGCTGAAGCCCACCCGTGGCAGCGGCATTCCGCAGGTCATCGCCGCACTGGACAAGCCGGACGACTCGTTCCGCAGATCCAATCTTTCGCCAGCAGTCTCGGCGGGCAAGCTGTTGCTGACGTCGTTGTCGCTGCTTGGTGGCGCGTCGGTCGGGCGCGAAGGTCCCACGGTGCATGTGGGCGCCAGCCTGATGTACCTGTTCGGCCGCTGGTTCGGCTTCAAGGATCCCCGCGAGCTCTCGCACTTCCTGCTGGCCGGTGGTGCGGCGGGTATCGCGGCGGCGTTCAACACGCCGCTGGCCGGCATCGTCTTCGCCATCGAGGAGCTCAGCGGTCGTTTCGAGCATCGCTTCTCAGGCACCCTGCTGACCGCGGTGATCGTCGGTGGCGTGGTGTCGCTGGGCCTGTTGGGCAACTACACCTACTTCGGCCATGTGAGCGCACGCCTGCCGCTCGGCCAGGGCTGGCTGGCAATCCTGCTGTGCGGCGTGGTGGCGGGCCTGCTGGGAGGCCTGTTCGCGCGTGCGGTGCTGGCCAGTGCGGCGGGCCGCCCGCGCTGGCTCGGGCAACTGCGGCAGCGGCATCCGGTTCTGTTGGCCGCAGGCTGCGGCCTGGTGGTGGTACTGCTCGCCCTGGTCTTCGGTGAAGGCGCGTTCGGCACCGGCTACGAGCAGGCGCGCAGCCTGGTGCAGGGGCAGGCGATGGTCGGCCACGAGTTCGGGTTGATGAAGCTGCTGGCCAACCTCGCATCGTACGTGGCCGGTATTCCCGGCGGCCTGTTCTCGCCGGCGCTGGCGGTCGGCGCGGGACTGGGCCACAACCTGGCGGTGCTGATGCCGGGCGTGGACCCGCGCGCGTTCGTGCTGCTGGGCATGTGTGCGTACCTCACCGGCGTCACTCAGGCGCCACTGACCTCCGCGGTGATCTCGCTGGAGCTGACCGACAGTGGTGATCTGCTGCTGCCGATCCTGGCCACGGTGCTGATCGCGCGTGGCGTGTCCGGGCTGGTCTGCCGGGTGCCGATCTACCGTGGGTTGGCGGAGTTGTTGATGGTGCCCCGTGCGCCAGACGTCGCGGGGGGCACCGATCCTGGAGCGCGGACCTGAGGCAGGCTCATGTGCGCTGCCGCAGCCAGGCCACCAGTGCCGAGAACGCGGGCGATGGCTGGCGTCGGTTCGGGTAGTACAGGTGGTAACCGGCGAAGGGCACGCACCATTTGTCCAGCACGGCCACCAAGCGCCCAGCCGCCAGATGCTCGGTGACCAGTGGTTCGGGAACATAGGCCAGCCCCAGACCGTCAAGCGCGGCGTTGATGACGTGAGTCATGCTGTTGAACACCAGCGGTCCCTCCCCGCGCACGCTGAACTCCTTGCCCTTGTCCTCGAATTCCCAGGCGTAGATCGATCCGTTGGGACGGTGGCGGATGTTGATGCAGCGGTGGCGGGTGATGTCGGCCGGCTTCTTCGGCTTCGGGTGCGCGTCGAAGTATGCAGGTGAGGCCACTACGACCAGCCTCCAGTCCGGACCGACACGAACTGCGATCATGTCCTTGCTCAGCGCCTCACCCAGGCGGATGCCGGCGTCGAAACGCTGCTCGACCACGTTGGTGAACCCGTAGTCCACGTAGAACTCCAGCGTGATGTCCGGGTACGCGGCCAGGAAGCCAGCGAGACGCGGGCGGATGATCATCTCGATCGAATCGTCGGTACAGGAAATCCGCAGTGTTCCGGTCGGGGTGTCGCGCAGTTCGCCCAGTGCCTCGATGCTGGCGCCGATGGCCGCGAAGTGAGGGCCGATGGAGTGCATCAAACGCTCACCGGCCTGGGTGGGCGACACATTGCGGGTGGTGCGGGCCAACAGGCGGATGCCCAGTCGCTCTTCCAGCAGGCGCATCGAATGGCTCAACGCCGAAGGAGTGACGCCGAGGCGCGCAGCTGCCTTGGTAAAGCTCTGTTCCTGCGCGACAACCAGGAAAGCCTGGAGATCATTGGATTTCACGAAGGCCATGGCGCTGCATCGTTCGGAGGCATGGCCGAACCCTAGCACGGACTTGTGAGCACAGTTCAGTAATCCATCAATCGGCAGGTGGATTATCACGGCATGCCCGCCCGCCTATCGTGGCGCCCTGCATCCTCCTCCAAGGCCACGACCATGAAGCGCCCCCCCCTGCTGCTGGCGTTGATCACCAGTGCATTCGCCCCGTTGACCGTGATGGCCGCCGATGTTCCTGTTGCGGTAACGCCGGCGGGCGCGGACAACTTCTACAGAAGCGTCGATGTATCCGGCGAGCGTGTGACGTTCCGCAACCAGTACCAGATGAGCATAGTGGGTACGTTGTACCGCCCGAAAACCCGGCGCGGGAATGAGCACGCCCCGGCGATCATCGTCGGCCACCCAATGGGCGCGGTGAAAGAGCAGAGCGCGCAGCTGTACGCGCAGAAGCTGGCCGAGCAGGGCTTTGTGACGCTGGCGATCGACCTGCCGTTCTGGGGCGAAAGCCAGGGTGAGCCGCGCAATCTGGTGGCCCCGGAGATCTATGTGGAAGCCTTCAGCGCTTCGGTCGACTACCTGGGGACGCGCGAGTTCATCGACCGGGAGCGCATCGGCGTGCTCGGTATCTGCGGCAGCGGCAGCTTTTCCATCGCCGCCGCCAAGCTGGACCCACGGCTGAAGGCCATCGCCACCGTCAGCATGTACGACATGGGCGCGGTTACACGCAATGGCCTGAAGCATTCGCAGAGCGCAGACCAGCGCAAGGCACTGCTCGAAAAAGCCGCCGAGCAGCGCTACACCGAGTTCGATAGTGGCAAGGGCATATTCCTCGATTATCTGCCGGCCACGCTACCGCCCGATGCAGACCCGGTCACCCGTGAATTCTGGGATTTCTATCGCACCACGCGCGGCGCCGCCCTTCCCAGGGGCTACACGCTGGAACAGACCCAGAACCGCATGCTGACCAGCGAAGTACGCTTCATGAATTTCTATCCGTTCAACGACATCGAAACGATCTCGCCACGTCCCATGTTGTTCATCGCCGGCAGCGAAGCGCACTCCCGGGAATTCAGCGAAGACGCCTACCGACTGGCGGGTCAACCCAAGGAGTTGTATATCGTGCCGGGAGCCGGCCACGTGGATCTGTACGACCGCACCGATCTGATTCCGTTTGCGAAGCTGGGCAGCTTCTTCAGGCAGAACCTGGAAGAACGCTGAGATGAGTGCTGCGATCGCATCCAACGCAACGGCGGAAAGCACTCCTGCGCGTGCGCATTGGGGCGGTGTGCTGGCGATGACGCTATGCGTGTTCGCTCTCATCGCTTCGGAGTTCATGCCAGTCAGCCTGCTCACGCTCATGGCCGCCGATCTGCGCGTAAGCGAAGGCATGGCCGGCTACGGCATCGCCATCTCAGGTGTGTTCGCGGTGCTGACCAGCCTGTCGATCAGCCGCGTGGCGGCTCGCGTGGACCGCAGGACACTACTGCTTTCGTTGACCTCGCTGATGGCGGTCTCCGGCGCGGTGGTGGCATGGGCCAACGGCTATGCGATGTACATGGCGGGCCGCGCGCTGATCGGCATCGTCATCGGTGGCTTCTGGTCGATGTCCGCCGCCACCGCCATGCGACTGGTACCTGCGGCACAGGTGCCACGCGCACTGGCGATCTTCAACGGGGGCAACGCATTGGCAACGGTGATTGCCGCGCCGCTGGGGAGCTGGCTGGGCGGTGTGATCGGTTGGCGGGGTGCCTTCCTGTGCCTGTTGCCCATAGCGGCCGTCGCACTGGTGTGGCAATGGCTGAGCCTGCCCCGCATGCCGGCATCGCCCGTCGCCGCGACCGACAGTGTGCTGGGCTTGCTCAAGCACCGCGTCGTGCTCCTCGGCATGGGGGCCTGCGGCGCATTCTTCATGGGGCAGTTCGCACTGTTCACTTATATCCGGCCGTTCCTGGAAGCCGTGACCCATGCTGGCAGCACCGCATTGCCGTTGATGCTGCTTGCCATTGGCGCGAGCGGCGTTGTCGGGACGCTCGTCATTGGTGTCTTTCTCGCGCGTGGTCTGTACAGGACCCTGATCGCAATCCCCGTACTGATGGCAGCTGTGGCTGTAGCGCTGGTGCCACTGGGCGCATGCGCATGGCCGGTGGTGACGCTGCTTGCCATCTGGGGCTTCCTCGCCACCGCGGCGCCGGTGGGCTGGTGGAGCTGGGTCGCGCGGACCTTCACCGGCAATGCCGAGGCCGGTGGCGGATTGATGGTCGCGGTAGTGCAGTGCTCGATCGCGCTGGGCTCCACCCTGGGGGGACTGTTGTTCGACAGTCTCGGCTATGCCATCAACTTCATGGCCAGCGCCGGCGTCCTGCTGGTCGCCGCACTGTTGGCTTGGCGGACGGCAAAACGGGCTGCTCTGCTCCTGTAGGGCGCGCGCCACAACTGTGGGGCGACAGCGGTCTGCACGATCTGCCGATAGGCACGTTCCATTGCTCGGATAATCAGGATCAATCATTTCGTATCTTCACTCCTGCAGTGAAGCTGATTCCCCGTTGCACCGTCTACCCGATGTCAGGTGCGCCGCTGAAGATGCACCCACGCCGGGGCTGCACCCGGACCTGCATCGAGAGCAACCATGATCAACTGCCGTATCCGCAGCCTGGCGGCTGCCGTCCTGGCCCTGGCCAGTTCCCCCGCGCTGGCGCTGGCAGGCACGCCTGTGCTTCCCAGCGAACGCAGCATCGGTGTCATCGAGCCGGTGGCGCGTTTCGAAGGTGCGATGCCCACCAGCGTGGCGGTGTCCGAGACCGGGCGGATCTTCGTCAACTTCCCGCGCTGGGGCGATGAGGTGCCCTACAGCGTGGCCGAGTGGCGTGATGGCCGCGCCGTGCCCTATCCGGATGCGCGCATCAACCGCAAGGACGGTCCCGATCCGGCGGCCCACTTCATCAGCGTGCAGAGTGTGGTGGCCGATGGCCGGGGCCGGTTGTGGGTGCTGGACACCGCCGCGCCCGGGTTCTCTGCCCCGCAGGCCGGTGGCGCCAAGCTGGTGGCAATCGATCTGGCCACCAATACCGTGGCCAAGACCCTGGTGTTCCCGGCAAACGTCATCGACGCGCGTACCTACGTCAACGATGTGCGCTTCGATTTCCGTGTCGGCCGCGAGGGCGTGGCCTACGTGACCGACTCGTCACTGAGCGGCATTGGCGGCATCATCGTCATCGACCTCGCTACGGGGGCGGCATCCAAGCGTCTGATCGGTCATGTATCCACCTCGGCCGATCCCGCGTTCGTGCCGATCGTGGAGGGCCGGCAGATGCGGTTGCGCAAGGCCGACGGTTCGTCGGCACCGTTCACCGTTGCCGCCGATGGCATCGCGCTTTCGCCGGATGGAAGTACGCTGTTCTACACGCCACTGTCCAGCCGCCATCTGTACAGCGTGCCCACCGCACTGTTGCGCGATCCGAAGGTGAGCGAGGCGGCGCTGGCTGCTGCGGTCGTTGACCTGGGCGAGAAGGGCGCCTCCGATGGCATGGAGATGGACGCCAACGGGCGGCTGTACGCCAGCGACTACGAGCACAACGCCATTCATGCCCGCGATGCGCAGGGGCGCTGGACGACCGTGGTGCACGATCCGCGCATCCTGTGGCCGGATACCTTGTCGATGGGGCCGGATGGCTACCTGTACTTCACTGCCAACCAGCTGCATCGGCAGGCCGGATTCAATGGCGGCGTTGATCGCCGGCAGACGCCGTACATGATGTATCGCACCCGGGTGGATGCGAAGCCTGCGCCGACGCGGTGAGGTGATCGGGGCAAAAGGTGGGAGATGAAAATGCCTACGGGTCGTTGAGGGCCCCCCCGATGGCAACGCGCTGACGGCGGCGACATGCTGAAGCGCATGTCTGCCTTCTTCGACGTGGGCCGCCACGTGCAGGCCGCACTTCGTGTGCTGCTACCGCTCCGTTGCCTGGTCTGCGGTGACCCGGGCCACGATGGACTCGATCTCTGCGATGCCTGCCTGGCCGGACTGCCCTGGGCCGGCCGGGCCTGCCTGCGCTGCGCGCTGCCGTTGCCGGACACCGCATTGATCGTCTGCGGCACCTGCCGCGAGGAGGTACCGCCACAGGCCGCCACGCATGCGAGCCTGCTGTACCTGCCGCCGGTCGACCAGTTGCTGGTCCGCTACAAGTTCCATCAGGATCTGGCGGCGGGGCGCCTGCTGGCGCAGCTGATGCAGCGCGCGCCGCCGCCGTGGTGGTGTCCGCCGCTGGTGCCGGTGCCGCTGCACAGGCGACGCCTGCGCCAGCGCGGCTACAACCAGGCCGCAGAGCTGTGTCGCCTGCTGCCGATGCCGGTCTGGCAGGGGCTGTACCGGCGGCGGCATACCGCACCGCAGTCCGAGCGCACGGCCGAACAACGCCGGGAAAATCTGTTCGATGCGTTTGCTGTCCGTGGTCCGGTGCCCACGCGGCTGACCATGGTCGATGACGTGATGACCACCGGCAGCACGGTGATGGAGGTCGCCGAGACGCTGCGCCTGGTCGGCGCTGGGGAGGTGCGCGTGTGGGTCTGTGCGCGGGCGCCGTGATCGCCCTCTTCATCCACAGGGGCTAGGATGAGGCCGGTTCCGGATCGAAGGAGTGGTCATGAATTCCCCCTTGTCTCCCTTGTTGTCGGCGGTTGGGCGCAGCTGGTGGATCCTGCTGCTGTACGGGCTCGTCGCACTGGGTTTTGGCATCGTTGCCATTGGCTGGCCGCTGTCCGCAGCGATGGCACTGGCGTGGACACTGGGCGTGATGGCCATCGTTGAAGGCGTCATCAGCCTGTTCGCACTGGTCAGCGGCGGCAGTGGTGCCTCGCGTGGCTGGTTGGCGCTGTATGCCATCGCTTCGCTGGGCTTCGGCATCCTTGCGGTGATCAACCCGCTGGCCACCGCCAGCGTGCTGGTGCTGTTCCTGGCCGCGTGGCTGCTGGTGGCCGGCATCTATCGCATCGTGTTCGCGATCCGCGTGCGCAAGCAGATCCAGGGCGAGTGGCTGCTGATCCTCAGTGGCGTGCTGGCGGTGGTGCTGGGCCTGCTGTTTGCCGCAAATCCCTATGCGGGCGTGGCGGTGACCACGCTGTGGATCGGTATCGGCAGCTTGCTGTATGGGCTGCTGCAGGTACTGGTGGCCTTCAAGCTGCGGAAGCTGAAGTGAGGGGCGCGTTTCCGTTCCTGCTGGGCGCAGCGCTGGTGCTGGCCGGATGCATGCCGGGTGCCACGCCCGGTGCGCTGGCAGGCAAGGATCATGCGCCGCGCGCGGGTGTGGATGTACGCCTGAGCGCGGTCGATGCGGACGGCAAGGGCAGGCAGGCGCAGTGGCAGGGCGAAACGCTCGCCCTGCGCGAGCCGCCGATCGCTGGCAGCGCCGACATCGCCGATGTGCGCTACGTGCTGGACGAGGCCAAGCAGCCGGGCCTGCAGATCCGGTTTCGACACGAAGCGCACCAGCGCATCCACGATGGTACGGAAGCACTGGTGGGCCAGCGCGCGGCGCTCAGCGTGGACGGCCGCGTGCTGATGGTGGCGACGGTGAAAGGCCCGTTCGGTGAATCGATGATGCTGAGCGGGTTGCCGAGCATCGCCGAGGCGCAGGCGTTGGCGAAGCACATCACCGGTCAGTGACGGGCGCGCCAACACCAACGCGTTGCGCGCGGAGGTCGACCAAGGTCGACTGCTACCGGGCGAACCGTGCCTCGATCTCCTCCAGTGACTTGCCCTTGGTCTCCGGCAGCCAGAATGCGGCCACCAGGAAGAACACGAAGGTGCACGCCGCCCAGAACACGAACATGCTGGCGTAGCCGTAGTGCCCCACCGTGGGCAGGAAGAGGGCGGCGATGGTGGTCGACACGAACTGGTTGATCAGCAGCGCGATGCTCATGCCGTTGGAGCGGATGCGGTTCGGCATCAGCTCCGACAGTGCCAGCCACACGCAGACGCCGGGGCCCACCGCGAAGAACGCGACGAACACCAGGATGCAGGTGGCCACCGCCCAGCCGTGTGCCGGTGGCGGCACCGGGCCAATGCGGGCCTGCTCGATGCGCAATGGCGCCTGGCTGGCACTGGCCGGGTCGGCAAATGGATTCAGGTGGAGTTTGCGGAAGAACGCACCGATCACGCTGTCCGGCTGCACGGTGCCGGTGCGCTCGATGCGCAGTTCGCGATCAATCAGGTTGTCGCTGCGCAGGGCGCGCACATTGGTGAAATCACCATAGGCGTACGACACGGTCAGCTGCATCGGTCGGCCCTGGCTGTCGATGCCATTGCTCAGGCGTTGCCACTGCGCGTCATCCAGCACCAGCTGCAGGCCGTCGCCGCTGACCGCCGCCTGCAGCTGAGGCTGCACATCGGCGCGTCCGCGCTCGGCCTGGAAGAACAGCGTGGCCGCCGCCAGCAGGGCCACGCAGATGCCACCGCTGCCCAGCATCAGCAGGAACTTGCGGCCCTTGCGGTCGACCAGCAGCAGCGCGACCACGGTCATCACCGCGTTGAGCAGCTTGATCGCCACGTCGGCACCGTTGGCCACCGAACCGGACAGGCCGGCCTGGTTGAGGATGTTGACCGCGTAGGCCAGCACCGAGTTGATGCCGGTGGCCTGGGTGCAGGCCAGCACCACGCACGCGAGCACGAACGGCACCACGTAGCGGCGGCTGAGCAGCGGGTCGCGCTTGCCGTCGCTGCTGCTCGATTCCGGCGCCTGGATCTGGGCCAGCGTGGGCTCGACGTCTGCGGCGGGGAGGACGCGCTGAAGGCTGCGGCGGGCTTCATCGATGCGGCCGCGGCGCACCAGCCAGCGTGGTGATTCGGACAGCCAGAAGATACCGGCGCAGAACAGCAGGCCGGGCGCCAGGCAGGTCCAGAAGATGGTGCGCCAGGCGTGGTCCTTCACCGTGAACAGTTCCTGCGCCTGCTGCGCGACCGGCAGCGAGCGCACGGCCTCGGCGGCGGCATCCACGGCATGGGCGTGGTACAGGCCGATCAGGGCTGCCAGCACCAGGCCAACGGTCAGCAGCAGCTGGAACATGGCCGCGCCGCGCCCGCGCCGTTCGGGGCTGAGCACTTCGGCCAGGTACAGCGGAATCACGACGCCGATCAGACCGCCACTGATGCCCTGCAGCAGGCGTCCCAGCAGCAGCGGCGTGTAGCCGGAGGCCAGTGCCATGATCGGAATCGAGGCGGTGAACAGCAGGCCGGCCAGCAGCATCGCGCCGCGGCGGCCAATCAGGTCGGCGATCATGCCGGCGAACAGCGAGGACAACACGCTGCCCAGCAGCACCGCTGCCACCACGAAGCCGAGCTGCTGGCTGCTGAGCTGCCAGGCGTGGCTGGCGGTCGCTTCAAGATAGGGCAGGGCACCGGCGATGATGCCGATGTCGATGCCGTACAACAGGCCACCGAGGCCGCCGATGAAGAGCAGGTAACGTACGGGCCAGCGCGGGGCGGTGCTTGCGGTCATCGGCAGTTCCTGTGGTAGCGCCGGGCCACGCCCGGCGGCGGTTCGTCGCAGAGTGCTTTCTGTAGAGCCGAGCCATGCTCGGCTGCTTTCCGTTCCGATATCGAGGTCCCCCATGCCGCGCTTCGCGCGGTGAGCCGAGCATGGCTCGGCTCTACAGGGAGCCTGCGCGGCGTCCGGGCCGCATGGCGTGCGTCAGTTCAGATCGACCACCCGCCCGCCAATGACCACCCGCTGCAGGCGCAGTTCGGCGTCCAGCACCACCAGGTCGGCACGGGCGTCGGGCGCGATGCGGCCGCGATCGCTCAAGCCCAGGTAATCGGCGGGGAAGGTGGACACGCGCTGCGAGGCATCGGCCAGTTCCAATCCCACACGCACAAGGTTGCGCAGCGCCTGGTCCATGGTCAGTGCGCTACCCGCCAGCGAACCGGTTGCCAGGCGCACGCAGCCTCCACACTTGTGCACGCGCTGTTCGCCCAGCGCGTACTCACCATCGGGCATGCCGGTGGCCGCCGTGGCGTCGGTCACCGCGTACAGGCGCGGAATCGCCCGTGTGGCCAGGCGGATCACGCCGGGGTGGATGTGCTGCAGGTCGGGAATGATCTCGGCGTACTGTGCATGCGCCAGGGCAGCCGCGGCGATGCCCGGGCGATAGTGATCGACACCGGACATGCCATTGAACAGGTGAGTGAAGCCGGAGGCACCCGCCTGCAGGGCAGCAACACCCTCTTCGTACGTGCCGGCGCTGTGGCCAAGCTGCACACGGATGCCCATTGCCGAAAGCGCGGGAATCAGCGCGGTGTGCTCGCCGATTTCCGGCGCCAGTGTCATCACCCGGATCGGTGCAAGTGCATGCAGTTGCTGCACCAGCGCCAGCGTCGCCTCGATGGTGCGGTTGGGTTGCGCGCCCAGCCGCTGCGGGCTGATGAACGGCCCTTCCAGATGTACGCCGGCAATGCAGGCGGCATCGGCATCGGGCGCTGCGATGGTTGCGGCCACGCCGTGCAGCGCGTGCTCGATCTCATCCAGGCCGGCGGTCATGGTGGTCGCCAGCAGTGTGGTGGTACCGAAGCGCAAGTGGGTGCGGGCAATGGTGCGGGCCACGTCGCCGCCCTGCATCAGGTCGACGCCGGCCGCACCATGCACGTGCAGGTCGATGAAGCCGGGCAGGATCACCGGCAGCTGCAGGTCGTCAGCGCCGCTGTGGTCGTCCACCTGCAGCTGGCGGATGTGCGAATCGAAGTGGACGTGGCCACGCCGCCAACCCAGCGGCGTGAGGATGCGGCCATGCAGGGAGCGGGTGTCGGTCATGCGGCAGGCTCGGCGATGATCACTTCGATGCCCAGCCGCTGCAGGCCCTCGCGGGAGGCGTCGTCGATGCCGGCATCGGTGATGATGGTGTGGATCTGATCCAGCAGGGCGATGCGGTGCAGGCTGACGCGGCCGAACTTGGAGGCGTCGGTCAGTACCACGATGCGGCGCGCGCGCTCGACCATGCGGTGGTTGAGGCGGGCTTCGGCTTCATCGTGGGTGGTCAGGCCGAACTGCAGGTCCAGGCCGTCCACGCCCAGGAACAGGGTGTCGAAGCTGTAGGAGTTGAGGCTGGCTTCGGCCTGGCTGCCCTGCAGCGACAACGACTGCTGGCGCAGCAGTCCACCGGTCAGCAGCACGTTGATGCCGGGCGCGTTGGCCAGTTCCCAGGCGATGTTCAACCCATTGGTCATCACCGTCACGTCGCGCTGGCTACGCAGGTGGCGGGCCAGGGTCATCGTGGTCGAGCCGGAGTCGATGATGATGTTGTCACCGGGCCGCACCAGGCGCGCGGCACACGCGCCGATCGATTCCTTCAGCGGCAGGTTCAGTGCGTCCTTTTCGTGGATGTCCTGTTCCTGCGGCGGCGTGCGTACCAGCGTGGCGCCACCGTGGGTACGGTTGGCCAGGCCTTGCGATTCGAAGTGGGTCAGGTCGGCACGGATGGTCACCGCCGACACGCCGAAGCGCTCGACCAGATCGGCCACCTGCACCGAGCCGTGCTCGATCAGCAGCTGCAGGATCTGTTGCCGGCGGGAGCGGGTGTTGCGCATGGCCATTCTCGGTGTCGCGGGGAAAGGTAGAGATTAGCCGTTCGCAGCAACGGCGGCAGCCGCGTCTGCGTGATGCGTGCGGGTTCCGGCCTGGTTGGCGCTGCTCGCACGGGCGTACTCGCCCAGGCACAGGCCGACGCGATGCCGTGCCAGCGCGGTAGGCGTATTGGCCAGGGTGCCCTCGCGCACGGCGCGGTACTGCTCCGGCAGGTACTGGCTGAGCAGTACCAGCGGCGGCGCGTGCTGTTCCAGGTTGGCGAACAGGGTCTGCACCGCCTGCACCAGCGCGGGCTCGCCCCAGTAGTAGCGGCAGCGGTCGCTGAAGGAATAGCTGCGCAGCAGGCGCAGCGCTGCCTCATCGCCCTGGTAGTAGGACTGCCAGTACTTCGGCTGCGCAACCATCACTTCTTCCAACACCTGCGGCAGGCGCGAGCACAGTGCGGCCGGCAACAGTTCAGCCTCGATCGCGGCCAGCGCGAACAGCGCTTCGCGGTAGGCGAAGGTCGCCGCCGGGCCGACCTTGAGGATGGCGAAGTGGTCGCGCACCAGCGCGTGCAGCCCGCTTTCGCGCTGGTAATCGGTGGAATGCGCTTCGAACACGATGCGCGGCTGCTGTTCGAGGAAGTCGGCCAGCGTGCTGGCGGCGGCCGGGTCGTACTCGTGCACACTGCTGTGGTCGAAGTCCACGCCCGGTTGCACCACCATGGCGATCACGCGCTGCCACGCATCGCGCAGCTGCGGCGTATCGAACGCCTGCTGATGAATCGCCAGGGTCTGCGCGGCAGCAGCGGGCGTGGTCACCTGCAGGCCTTCGGCCAGCGAGGCTTCGCCACCGGGAATCGGCACTTCGGTACCGATCACGTAGACCGGCGGCGGCAGGCCATGATCGGCGGCGGTGCGTTCGGCGATCTCGGCCAGCTCGGCCGAGCGCGCGGCGACGATGGCGTCGGGCAGCGGCACCGGGTCATCGGCGCAGGACATGCTGCAATCGAGGTGGATCTTGTGGAAACCGGCGGCGACGTAGGCTTCGATCTGCACGCGCGCGTGGGTCATCGCTTCGGCAGCCGGGCGCTTCTGCCAGGCATTCGGGCCGAGGTGGTCGCCACCCAGGATCAGCCGCTCGCGCGGGAAACCTTCTTCATCGGCCAGCGTGCTGACGTAATCGCGGTACTGCGGCGGAGTCATCCCGGTGTAGCCGCCGAACTGGTCGACCTGGTTGGAGGTGGCCTCGATCAGCAGCACGGTGCCGTGCGCCAGCGCCACGTGCATGGCCGCACGCAGCACCTGCTCGTTGCTGCAGCAGACGCTGTACAGGCCGACGTTGGCACCGGCGCGGTGGGAGGCAAGCAGGGTCTGCAACGGGGACATGGTCAGGCTCCGGTCAATCAGGAAAACGAGGGTTGGCAGGCGAGCAGGGCGGCACCACGTGCGCCACCGGCATCACCGAAGCGCGGCGGCACGATCGGCGGAACCTGCACGCCGTTGAACAGATGTGCGGCGATGGCCGCCGGCAGCTGCTGGTACAGCGGCGCGTACTGCGAGAGGCCACCGCCGAGCACGATCACGTGCGGGTCCAGCGCCAGCACCAGCGCGGCCAGGCTGTGGCCAAGCAGATCGCGGTGGATGTCCAGCGCCTGGCGCGCACGTGCATCGCCGGCTTCGGCCAGGGCGATCACGGCGCTGGCGTCCGCGGCACTGCCACCGAGGTGGCGCTCGATCATTGCCAGCCCGCTGCCGGACACGTAGCGCTCCACGCAGCCCTGCAGGCCGCAGGCGCAGTCGATGAGTGGCAGGCCATGGCGCTGCAGCAGGTGGCCGGGCACGCTCCAGTGGCCCCATTCGCCGGCCAGGCCGTTGAAGCCGGACAGCAGCCGGCCGTGCAGGCAGAAGCCGCCGCCGGCACCGGTGCCGAGAATGGCGCCGAACATGCTGGGGTAGCCGTCAGCCGCGCCGCCGTGCGCTTCAGACAGGGCAAAGCACTGCAGGTCGTTGCCGAAGTGCAGCGGGCGTAGCAGGCGTGCCTGCAGATCCGCCGCCACGCTGTGGCCGGTCAGTGCCGGCACGTTCGCGCTGAGCTGGCGGCCGCTGCGGCGGTCGCGCACGCCGGGCAGGGCGATGCCGATGGCGGCATCACCGCGGCCCAGCGCCGCATCGGCCTCGGCCACCAGCGCCACCACCGCCTCCAGGAAGCCGTCGTAGTCACCCTGTGGGGTGGCCACGCGGCGGCGCCAGGTGACCTGCATCGCCGCATCGCACGCCACCAGCTCGATCTTGGTGCCGCCGATGTCGATGCCGTAGCAGGCGTGGGCGATCAGCTCAGCCATGGTGGATGGTGACGCCCTTGACGACGCGGTTGACGGTGCCGTCCGGGAACGGGTTGTCCGGGGTCAGGCCCAGCGCGGCCGAGCGCTGCAGCGCGAACAACTGCGCGAAGCCCAGCCACACCGGTGCCAGCCACGGATCGTCCAGTGCCGGCACGGTGAGGGTGTATTCGTCATCGGCGCCGATGTCCGAATGCGGGCCGATCGCCAGTACCTGGCCGGCCACGCCATCGCGGCGCAGTTCTTCCAGCAGGTCCTGTTCGTAGCGGCGCGCCAGCGGCTGCACGCTGCGCAGCACCACCACCAGGGTGTTGCCGTCCAGCGTCGACTTCGGGCCATGGCGGAAGCCCAGCGGTGTGTTGGCCAGCGCCAGCACGCGGCCGGCGGTCAGCTCCAGCACCTTCAGCGCGCACTCGCGCGCCAGCGCTTCCAGCGGGCCGCTGCCGAGGTAGATGATGCGGTTGAACGGGCGCTGCGCCAGCACCGCCACCGGTGCATCCCACTGCGCCTGGCCTTCGCGGGCCAGCGCGGCGATCTGCTTCAGGCGCGCCACGCGCGCATCCCACGGCGAACGATCGAACACGGTCAGTGCGGCCAGCAGCATGCAGGTCAGGCTGCTGGTCATGGCGAAGGCGCGGTCGCAGCTGGCCGACGGCATCAGCAGCGTGCAGGTATCGGCACGGCCGGCGCCACGACGGGCCAGTTCGCCATCGGCGTTGCAGGTGATGTCGAGGAAGCGCGCGTCATCCACGTCGCTGCGCACGCGGTCCACCGCCGCCACGCTCTCCGGGCTGGAGCCGCTGCGGCCGAACGAGACCAGCAGGGTCGGGCGGTCGCGCTGCAGGTACAGCGCCGGATGGGTCAGCAGGCTGGTGGTGTGCACCACGCGCACCTCGGCCGGCCACTGCGCGTTGATCGCATCGGCCACCATCTCGGCGATGAAGCCGGAGCTGCCGGCGCCGGTGAACAGCACGCGCTGGTTGGGATCGTTGAGGCTGCCGCCGAGGAAGGCCTGCAGGCGGTCGCGGGCACGCGACAGATCCTGGGCGAGGGCTTCCCACAGCGCTGGCTGCTGGGCGATTTCGGTAGCGGTATCGGCTCCGCCAAGGCGCTGCCAGGCGGACACATCGGAAAGCAGGGTGACGTCCATTCGGAGGTTCCAGTTGGGCCAGCGCACCATCTGCGTTTTCTTTCGAAATGTCAAACATCGAAAGTAAAAAGAAAGAAAATGACGCGATGACTTTTCCCGCTGCCGGGCGCTCGGGAAAACGAAAGAACGGGGCGAATGCCGTATCGCACAATGCTTAACAGGTAGCTGCAATCGATTACACAAAGTATTGCGACGCAACAACTTTCGTTTCAACGGAATATATCTTCCTTTTTCCTTTCAATTTGTTGACATCTTTCGAATCGCTGCCCTAGAGTCGGCCCAACCGCTTTCGAAACGCCCGGTGAACGGGTTGGGAGTCCGTGTGGAAATCTGCGTTCGTCGCTCGCCGCTGATGCTGGCTCTGTTGCCGGCATTGATGTTGGCGTCCATGCCGGCCCAGGCCGAGTCGGTCGGCAACCTGCGTTCGGTTGCCGCCAGCGCCAGCCGCGACGGCGTGCAGGGCTGGGACCTGCAGACCGACAAGGGCGCGCGCATCCGCATCGAACTGCCGGCCACCGACATCATCCGCGTGCAGGCTGGCCGCAACGGCACGCTGACCGGTGCCGGCGACAAGGCTGCACCGATCGTGCTGCCGCAGCCCAAGGCGAACGTGCAGGCGCAGCTGGAAGAAGACGCGCAGGAAATCCGCGTGCGCACTGATGCACTGGTGCTGCATGTACAGCGGCAGCCGCTGCGCATGCGCCTGGAACGGCTGGACAACGGCCAGCCCACCGCGCTGTGGCAGGAACTGCAGCCGCTGGACCTGGATGCTGCGCAGAGCGTGCAGGTGCTGTCCTCGCAGGCCGATGAAGGCTATTTCGGTGGCGGCCAGCAGAACGGCCGCTACCAGTTCAAGGGCCGCGAGCTGGAGGTGTCCTATTCCGGCGGTTGGGAAGAGGGCGACCGCCCCAGCCCAGCACCGATGCTGCTGAGCAGCCGTGGCTGGGGCATGCTGCGCAATACCTGGAGCGATGGCAGCTACGATCTGCGCCAGAGCGACCAGGCCACGCTGCTGCATCGCGAAGACCGCTTCGATGCCTATTACTTCGTCGGCGCCGACCTGCCGAAACTGATCGAGCGCTACACCCAGCTGACCGGCCGCCCGAACATGGTCGCGCGCTGGGCGCTGTCCTACGGCGACGCCGATTGCTACAACGATGGCGACAACAGCAAGAAGCCCGGCACCGTGCCCGAAGGCTGGAGCGACGGCCCGACCGGCACCACCCCCGATGTGATCGACAGCGTGGCCAAGCAGTACCGCGCCCACGACATGCCCGGTGGCTGGATCCTGCCCAACGACGGCTACGGCTGCGGTTACAAGCAGTTGCCGGAAACCGTGAAGGGGCTGGCCGGCTACGGCTTCCGCACCGGACTGTGGACCGAGAACGGCGTCGACAAGATCGCCTGGGAAGTGGGCAAGGCCGGCAGCCGCGTGCAGAAGCTGGACGTGGCCTGGACCGGCAAGGGCTACCAGTTCGCGATGGACGCCAACCGCCAGGCGTTCAACGGCATCCTCGACAATTCCGATTCGCGCCCGTTCCTGTGGACGGTGATGGGCTGGGCCGGCATCCAGCGCTACGCCGTCGCGTGGACCGGCGACCAGAGCAGCAGCTGGGATTACATCCGCTGGCACGTGCCGACCCTGGTCGGGTCGGGCCTGTCCGGCATGGCCTACGCCAGCGGCGACGTGGATGCGATCTTCGGCGGCAGCGCCGAGACCTTCACCCGCGACCTGCAGTGGAAGGCGTTCACGCCGGTACTGATGGGCATGAGCGGCTGGTCGTCGAACGCACGCAAGCATCCGTGGTGGTACGACGAGCCCTACCGCAGCATCAACCGCGATTACCTGAAGTTGAAGATGCGCCTGACCCCGTACATGTACGGCCTGGTGCACGAGGCCGCGCAGACCGGCGCGCCGCCGGTGCGTGGCCTGATGTGGGACAACCCGCGCGATCCGCATGCGCAGGATGAAACCTACAAGTACCAGTTCCTGCTCGGCCGCGATCTGCTGGTGGCGCCGGTGTACCGCAGCCAGGCCGCCAGCCGTGGCTGGCGCCGCGACATTCACCTGCCGGCCGGCGGCTGGATCGACTACTGGGATGGCCGCCGCGTGCAGGCTGGCGCCGACGGCCGCCAGCTCGACCGCCAGGTGGATCTGGCCACGCTGCCGGTATTCGTGCGTGCCGGTGCGATCCTGCCGATGTACCCGTCGATGCTGTTCGACGGCGAGAAGCCGCTGGATGAAGTGACGTTCGACCTCTATCCGCAGGGCGAGTCGCAGTACACGCTGTACGAAGACGATGGCAACACGCGCCGCTACCAGCAGGGCGAGTCGAGCACGCAGGTGATCCGCGTGCAGGCGCCGGCGCAGGGCAGTGGCCCGGTGCAGGTACAGATCGATCCGGTGCAGGGCCAGTACAACGGCCAGCTGCCGCAGCGCCGCTACGGCCTGCGCGTGCTCAGCCGACAGGCGCCGCGTGCGGTGCAGGCCGCTGGCCGCGCGCTGCCGGCGCTGGCTGATGCCGCTGCGTTCAACGCTGCTGCTGAAGGCTGGTACTTCGATGCCGCCGAACGACGCGGCACGCTGCATGTGCGCACCGCCAGCCAGGACATCCGCCAGCCGCTGCAACTACAGCTGGACTTCGCGGTGGCTGCGGCGGTCGCCGACGATACCTATCCGGCAGCACCCGTACTCGGCCGCGAACTGCCGGCCGACAGCCTGCTGGTGGTCAACCGCCCGGCCGAAGAGCCTGGCCATGCGCTGGAAAATGCCTTCGACGACGATCCGGCTACCTGGTTCCGCAGTGTGCGCAACCAGGCCGTGCGCACCGGTGCCCACGAATGGGTGGTGGGCTTCGGCGAGCGGAAGATGATCGATGGCATCGACATCGCGCCACGCAACGACAAGAACTGGAAGCACGGCCAGGTACGCGACTACGAGGTCTACCTGGGCGACAGCAATGGCGAGTGGGGCGAGCCGATCGCCCGTGGCCGCCTGCAGCTGAAGGAAGGCGTGCAGCGCATCGACTTCCCGGCCCACGCCGGCCGCCTGCTGCGCTTCCGCGTGCTGAGCGTGCAGAACCCCGAAGGCGACGGTGCCAGCAGCACCGACCCGATGGTCACCGCCGCACAGGGCAGTGCCCGCGCCTTTGATGCGCTCCAGCCGCGCGACGTCGGCCCGATCGCACTGTCCACCTTCCACATTCTCGAACACCAGGAACCGGAGCGACCGGCCCGGCAGCGCTATCTCTCCGAGCTGCCGGTGCCGGCCGCGCTGGCCAGCCAGGTGCGCGCCGACCAGTCGTTCCGTGGCGATGCCGGCATGCGCATGAACGGCCTGCAGTTCCGCCGTGGCCTGGGCGTCGGCGCCAACAGCCGCATCGACCTGCGCCTGCAGGGCGGCTGGCACCTGCTGCGTGCCGACCTCGGCATCGACGACGCCTGCCGCAACGCCGGTGGCCTGCAGTTCCAGGTCTGGGGTGACAACCGCCTGCTGTACGACAGCGGCCTGGTGAAGGCACCCGGCGTGGTCAAGCCGGAGCTGGACATCCGTGGCCTTTCCAGCCTGAGCCTGCGCACGCTGGGTGCGCAGGGCAGCCAACCCGCCCAGGTCTGTGCCAACTGGGCCAACGCCGTGCTGATCGGCCAGGAGGGCGACTCCGCCAGCATCGTCGCCCCATGACCCCCTCGTAACACCGCTCCTCCCCCCGCCCATTCCGACTACGGCCCTCATGGCCGTGGCCCGGGAGCGTTTTGCCCGCCGAACGCCCACGCGCTCACCATTCGCGCCGCACCCCTGCCAGGAGAGAACCCCGATGTTGCCCGCCCGCCACCACCGCCCCCCCTGTCGTTCGATCGCTCCGCTGTCGCTGGCCATTGCCGGCGTGCTGCTGTCGGTCGCCGTTCCTGCCTTCGCCCAGGAGAGCAAGGACAAGGCCACCGACCTGGCCCGCATCGAGGTCACTGGCTCCAACATCCGCCGCACCGACGTTGAAACCGCGTCGCCGGTGCAGGTGATCAGCAAGCAGGACATCCAGAACATGGGTGCGCGCACGCTGTTGCAGGTGCTCGACAACCTGCCTGCCGCACGTCCGGCGCAGCAGGATGCGCGTTCGTTGTTCACCGGTTCCGACGGTGCCTCGCAGGCCAACCTGCGCGGCCTCGGTGCCCAGGGAACGCTGGTGCTGCTGAATGGTCGTCGCCTGTCGTACTACGGTGCACCGGCCGGCTTCCAGACCCAGTTCGTCAACATCGACGCGATCCCGGCTGCGGCCATCGAACGCATGGAAGTGCTGACCGACGGCGCTTCGGCGGTGTACGGCACCGACGCGGTGGCCGGCGTGATCAACGTGATCACCAAGCGCAACTTCCAGGGCGCCGAGGTCAGCTTCACCAACGACACCTCCTCGCGCATCGACTCCTACGGCGAGCGCCAGGCCAGCATCACCGCCGGCTTCGGTGACCTGACCGAGAACCGCTTCAACATCTACGGTGCGGTCAACATGTACCGCCGCGACGCGATTCCGCTGAGCGATTTCTACGATAAGCGGCCCGACCAGTACTACGTCAACAATCCGAACTACCTCAACAACCTGCGCCTGGGCGTGGGCAGCAAGCCGGGTGAATTCAATCCGGGCACTTACTTCGCCTTCGATCCGGTCACCGGCCGCCGCGTGCAGGAAGCCGCGCCGGGCTGCAAGAACGTGCTGACCAGTGAAGCGGCCGGTCCGCGTTGCGTCTGGGAAACCTGGATGAACAACGAGATCGATGCCGGCGCCAAGTCCGAGCGCAATACCGCCTACCTCAACGGCACTTTCCTGGTGGGTGACAGCACCGAGATCTTCGCCGAGGCGACCTACACCGACATCGACCTGCGCGCCAACGGCGGTACGCCGCGCACCTACGGCACCACCACCGGCAACCCGACCAGCTGGTTCTCGCGCAATACCGGCAACACCGTCAACCAGTTCCTGTACCCGTTCCTGGGCCCGAACAACGAGTACAACCACGCCAGCCCGCAGATGAAGGCCATGATGGGCGGCGTGGTCGGCCTGAACTACCTGCTGCAGGATGCCGGCCCGAACTACTTCGGCCAGCGCAATACCGACAAGAGCTACCGCGTGCTGGCCGGTGCGCGTGGCAACCGGGGTGACTGGAACTGGGAGACCGCGTTTGCCAGCGCCGGTACCCACTCCACCACGTACCAGACGATCAACGTCAACATCAAGGGCTTCGAGAAGGCGTTCGGCCCGTACTCGGTCGATCCGACCACCGGCCGCGTGATCATCTCCGACCACCCGGCATACAAGTTCGGTGAGATCAGCGAAGCCAACGCCGCATTGATCCGTGAAGCGTTCCCGACCTTCGACATCCAGTCGTGGACCCGTCTGCACACCTTGGACGGCAAGATCGAAGGCCCGCTGTTCCAGCTGCCGGCCGGTGAAATGCGCGCCGCGTTCGGCTTCAACGCCAGCCGCGAAACCTTCTACACCCCGGGCAACGCGGATGCAGCCAACGGCCTGATCTCCCAGCAGGGTGGTTCCTGGTTCGACGGCAAGCGCAACACCTACGCGCTGTTTGCCGAGACCGTGGCACCGATCACCGACAAGCTGGAACTGGATGCGGCGGTGCGCGTGGACAAGTACCCGAACTTCAGCGCCAACGTCGCGCCGAAGATCGGCTTCAAGTACCAGGCGTTCGACCAGCTGATGCTGCGCGGTACCTACTCGACCGGTTTCCGTGCACCGAGCCTGGCCGAATCCGGCAACGGCGGCGTGTTCGCGCAGCTGGGTGGCTACCGCGACGAGCTGCGCTGCAACGAGACCAACGCCATCGCCAACCTGCTGCTGCGCTCGCAGCGTCCGGGCGATGTCGACCTGGGCAAGAACCTGCTGAACGTCGATTGCAGCCGCACCGTGGCCCGCATGACCCAGCCGAACAAGAACCTGAAGCCGGAGAAGGCCAAGATCGCCACCCTCGGCTTCGTCTACGAGCCGGCGACCTGGCTGTCGGTGTCGGCCGACTACTGGTTCATCTATCGCGACAATGAAATCGTCGCGCCGGACTACCGCCGCATGGAAGACATCATCTCCTCGTCGCGCTCGCCGATCACCGACAGTGACCGCGCCAACCTGGCGCAGCTGGCGGCGATGTGTGCCGACCCGGCCAGTGGCGTGAGCTGCCCGTCGGTGCTGCCGGGCTACTCCGCCGGCAACGTGGCCAGCGTGGTGGGCCAGTACAAGAACCGTGGCAAGACGCTGATCGACGGCTTCGACATCGATGCACGCAGCCGCTTCTCGCTGGGTGACTGGGGCAACCTGAACATCGGCCTGGCTGCCACCATCGCCAACCGCAACCGCTTCTACATGGATGAAGCCAACGGCTGGTACTACGGCGACGTGGTGGGCTACTACAACAACCCGCGCCTGCGTGCCACGCTCAATGCCGACTGGACCTACAAGCAGGTCACCACCAGCATGTTCGTCAACTACGTGGGCGGCACCAAGTGGGCCACCGACCAGGTTGATGAGGTGAGCAACAACAAGGAGACCTGCACCGGCGGCTACCTGGCCCTGCAGAAGAGCAAATGCGACGGTGCGCCGTCGTGGTGGACCGCCAACATGAGCGTCACCTGGCGCCCGGATGATGCCTGGAACCTGAGCTTCACCGTCAAGAACCTGTTCAACCGCCTGCCGTTCTACGATCCGAACAGCTTCCTGGGTGACTCCAGTGACTACGCGACCATCTTCGGCCGTGGTTACAGTGTGACCATCGGCTACCGTTTCAAGTAATTCCGTTTGCGTGACCCGGCGAGCCGGCTACGGCCGGCTCGCTGCCAAGAGGAGAGATGTTTGCCATGAAGCGTAGGGAATTCATCGCGGCCAGTGCCGCTGTCGCCGCCAGCAGCCTGCTGCCGCAGACCCCGGCATGGGCACGCGGGCGCAAGGTGCGCCTGGCCATGATCGGTACCGGCATGCGCGGGCTGGTGCTGCTGAAGGAGCTGGTGCGTCGCGACGACGTCGAGGTGGTCGCGCTGTGCGACATCGAGCCGATCATGCTCGGCCGCGCCATGGACATGGTGGCCAAGGCCGGCAAGCCGGCCCCGAAGACCTACGGCCAGGACCGTGACAGCAACGCCTGGAAGCGCCTGCTGGAACAGAAGGGCATCGATGGCGTGATCATCGCCACGCCGTGGGAATACCACGCGCCGATGGCGATTGCCGCGATGCAGGCCGGCGTGGCCGTGGGCTGCGAAGTGGTGGCCGGCATCACCCTGCAGGACCACTGGGACGTGCTGAAGACCCAGCTGAGTACCGGCACCCCGTACATGCTGCTG
Organism: Stenotrophomonas sp. YJH_SMC_101-4; assembly: GCF_059370395.1. Lineage (NCBI taxonomy): Bacteria > Pseudomonadati > Pseudomonadota > Gammaproteobacteria > Lysobacterales > Lysobacteraceae > Stenotrophomonas > Stenotrophomonas sp. YJH_SMC_101-4. The sequence continues at coordinate 216,750 of NZ_JCAFTP010000003.1, forward strand.
GAGAATGTCTGCTACCGCCGCGACGTGATGGCCGCGCTGCAGATGGTGCGCCAGGGCCTGTTTGGCGAACTGGTGCACCTGCAGGCCGGTTACCAGCATGACCTGCGCGGCGTGAAGTTCAATTCCGGCGACCCGAACCAGCCCTATGACAGTGGCGTGGAATTCGGCCCCAAGGGCTGGAGCGAAGCACGCTGGCGCACCGAGCATTCGGTGGAGCGCAACGGCGAGCTGTACCCCAGCCACGGCATCGGCCCGTGCGCGATGTACACCGGCATCAACCGTGGCAACCGCTTCACTCACATCAACGCGTTCGCGACCAAGGCACGCGGCCTGCACGAATACACCGTGGCCAAGAGTGGTGGCACCACCCACCCCAGCACCAAGGTCAAGTTCAAGCTCGGCGATATCGTCACCACCACGCTGGCCTGCGAGAACGGCGAGACCATCCTGCTGCAGCACGACACGTCGTTGCCGCGCCCGTACTCGATGGGCTTCCGCGTGCAGGGCACCAAGGGCCTGTGGATGGACGTGAACCATTCGATCCACATCGAAGGCCGCAGCCCGCCGCACCAGTGGGAAGAGTTCAAGAAGTACCAGGACGAATACGAGCATCCGCTGTGGAAGCAGAATGCCGACACCGCCGCCAGCGCTGGCCACGGTGGCATGGACTGGTTCGTCATCCACGCGTTTGTGGAAGCGCTGAAGGCCAAGGCGCCGATGCCGATCGACATCTACGACGCGGTGACCTGGAGTGCGATCACGCCGCTGAGCGAGCAGTCGATCGCCAATAGTTTCCAGACGCTGGAGTTCCCGGACTTCACCGCTGGCGCGTGGAAGCAGCGCAAGCCGATTTTTGCGTTCGACGGGAAGTACTGATCTGCACATCAACGGCAACGCCGCGCATGCCCGGCGTTGCCGTCTGCATCGGTGCATTGGCACCTGTAGAGCCGAGCCAACGCTCGGCTGCTTTTCCTGCCGACCGCATTGAACTAGCGGCCCCACCACTGGCGGAGCCCCAGACCATGCCATGGCAGAAGATCGGCGAACTTCCTGACCAGCGATTCGTCGGCCCCTACGGCATCGAATTCTGGCGCATCCACGATGGCCGGGTGTTCCACCAGGGCCGACTGCTGCGCAAGGCCGATGCAGCGAGCTTCGAGTTCATTCCGGCGCACTTCTTCATCGCTCGCGATGCGCACGCGGTCTATCACGCGTGGACCCGGCAGACCTCCATCGACCGCGACAGCTTCCGGCAGTGCGGCGCCTACTGGCTGGACAACCATGCCGTCTACTTCGAGTACGAGACCTCGCTGAAGGCGCTGGCCGGGGCGGATTGCACGACGTTCCGCGATCTCGGTGGCGGCTACGGGGCCGATGACCATGGCGGCTGGTACTGCGGCCGGCGGATGAAGCACTGCCTGCGTGGCGACCAGCTGCAAGGGGTGCCAGAGGACCCGCTGTACGCCGTTGATGACAGCAACGTCTACTGCGACGGGAAGCCGCTGCCCGGGGTGGATCGCGAGCGCTGGCAGCTGCTGGATGGGTGCTTTTCGGGTGATGGCAGCCGGGTCTACTACCTGGAGCGGAAGCTGCCGCGGGTGGATGCGGCTACGTGGCGCTGGCTGGAGGGGAGCTGGTCGCGGGATGCGACGCAGTTGTTCACCCTGCATCTGGTTGAGAAGGACGCTGGGGTGCGGGCGCGGTTTGGGTTTGCCGCAGCACCCTGAAAGACAGGAGAGGAGGCCCGATGGTGGAAGGAAGGAACGTGGTGGAACTCCAGTCCGACAGAGTGGTGTTCTACTCCAGACAGGATGAGGCGAGCTTCTTCGCGCGGCTGCAGCAGCTGCCCTGCGTGGTCGACGTTGCAGGGAAGGGGCGGATTCTCCATATCCTGGTGGATCGCCAGCGGGTGGATGACGAGGCGCTGACGGAGCTCCTGGCGCTGTTCCATCGCTATCAGGTGGACATGCGGCAGTTGCGGGTGTTTGACGAGCGGCGCTTCGCACGCTGGTTCAGACGACGCCAGAGCTACTGGCACGATGCCGTGTTCGGGCAACCGGGGCGCGCCGACATCGTCGAGTGAGGTGGGAAGGCGCCCCTCGACGCGTGCTGCTTCGGCCGGACACGGCGTCGCACGGCCGATGCTGCAGGCCATGGTGCGTGTGGGGCTGGGGCTCCTGCGCTGATGAGGGCAGGGAAAGATGGCGCGCCCGGAGGGATTCGAACCCCCGACCAATGGCTTCGGAAGCCACTACTCTATCCGGCTGAGCTACGGGCGCGTTGTGGTGAAATAAACTGAATTGACCGCTATGGCAATCATCGTCGGTCACTTCCTCCCCACTAGGGGCCGGTGATTGTAACCATTTCGGGCATGGCGTGGCTACCATTCTGAGCTTTAAGACCGGTCGGGTGCCGCCCTGAGCGCGTCAGCGATTGCATACCACATCGGCTTCTTCTCCAGTGAAGAGCTCAGCGGGTGGGGGCGCGGGACTGCTCCGTCAGCACGAATGAATCCTGGATCGCCCTTTCGCTGACGGGCTGCCATCCAGGATTGGCCATCATTAAGGCCCCAGCTGACTATGCCTATGACCTTAGGCTCATCCAGAGTCACGTTGAGGTATCGAGAAGTCATGCTCGCAACCTGAGCATCCCGCCTAGCAATGTCCTCACTAAAGTATCGATCATTAACGTCAAGCTCTGAAACTATGATCTTGAGACCCATATCAGCTACTTCCTTGAGGAAGTCACGCCAGATTCGATCATCGTACTTGAGCTGAGATTTGAGATGTGACTGAACTCCGAGAGCCTCGACGGGCGCGCCGCGCTTTTTCAATGACTCCAGAAGTTTCAATACTGTCCGTCGACGTCTATCCGCAAAACTTGCGGTCGAATCTAGATTGTAATCGTTGTAGCAAAGCAATGCACTTGAATCGCACTCCTTTGCTCTGAAGAATGCATCGGAAATGTAAGAGGGGCCGAGTGCCTTCATGAACAGGGAGTTTCTAAGTCCATTGGCTAGATGGTCGTTCGGCTCAATGGCTTCATTTACGACGTCCCAAGAATGGACTTTACCCTTCCAACGGCTAGCTGCGTAACTGATCCTTCGATCAAAAGCCCTTCGCATCGCCGTTTTATCAAGCGCTTTTACCCAGTCGGGCATGAAGGCATCATAGATGAGCGCGTGCCCTCTAAGTAGCAGGCCGTGCTGGAAAGAAAATTGAGCAACTAGATCGGCTTCCTCTGGCGTCTCATGATCCTGGTATTGCCACATGATCGGCCATTTCTGCGCGCGTTGAGCAGTGATGATTCCACAGTCGTCAATGATTGCCTTTGCTTGCGCGTCATTGGTCAGCTCGCTGACGTTGACGGCAGACCCGAAGAACAACCCCTTTCTCCTGGCAATATCATTCAGGCCAGATTTTCTGTCGCCACCTGCAACCTGTAAAGGTAGCGCATGAGCAGAAAGTGCAGGGACCAGTAGCGAACTTGAGATGAGGAAATTTCGCCTGTTCAATTGGTTGCCTCGGAGTTAAGTGTAAAAGGCTAGGCTTGCCGAAGAATGGCGTTGGAAACCAACTTCTTGGATGCCTTGGACACCGGGCGCTCAAACAGTGCGTACACAAGATATCCGACGAGCTCGCATGCAATGAGGCCGATGGCGATGAAGCCTATAGCTGATGGCCAGTCATTCACTTTAAGACCCAGTGCGCCGAACAAGGCGCGCAGAATGCCCAGTGTGAAAATGTGTGAGACATAAAGAGAATAAGAGGATTCGCCCAGCGCCAACAATAGCCTGTTACCTTTCTCTCTTTTCGATGAGCTCTCGATGTCTAGGCAGCCGAGGACGACCAATACAGCCGGAATACCAAAGTATAGGAATCGAAGTCGACCATCCTCAGGCATCCATATGGCTGTGAGGATGAATAAGGCAATTCCAACTGATAATAGCGTCACTCCCCGCGTGCGATTGCCAAATGTTCCGTTTAAGAACATCTTCGCCGTAACCATGCCGGCCACAAATTCCAGAGTAATCGTCGATCCATAATGGGATAGATAGGTTGATTTCTCTCCAAGTCCTGATGAAAAAATCTCGGATGAGACTATCAAGGTCAATAGTGTGATTGAGATAAAGGCAATTCTACTTTTTGATTCCTTAAAGAACAGGGAAATCGAGAAAAGTGCGTAAAAGAACATTTCATAGTTAAGCGTCCAGCCAATGGAGAGTAGTGGCCGGACCCTGCCGTCGTCCCATTCATATGGAATGAATGCAAGTGAGTTAATCAGGGCTGATGTACTGTACTCGGTCGATCTAAACGTGGAAGGTGCAATAATGAGTAGGCTTGCTAAGAGCAAGGTAAATGCCCAATAGAGTGGCGCGACTCGAGCCAGTCGGTGGATGAAAAAGGGTAGTGGATCATTGTTGCGACCATGCGAAACGTACATCATTATGAATCCACTAATAACGAAGAACACGTCGACGCCAGCGGACCCGAACGGACTCTGGAATAGCTGTTTTATTCCGGGAAACTGTTCCCGTGCGTGGTGTATCACAACAAGTGCAGCGGCGGTCGCCCTCAAATATTGGAGGCTGTACAGTGTTCTAGTCACAGGCTTGGTCTCGTTACAGGCTGACGGCGGCTTAGCCTCGCTACAGGCTGATGCCTGCTTGTAGAGGCCATTTGGTAGGACGAAGCGGCAATCATTACCAGTACGACACAGAGAGGTTGCTGTGGATTCATGAACGTAGTCTCGAGAAGGCTGTGCAGAGCAATGAAGGTGATAAGACCGATCATTCCTCCTCGCAGGTCCGAGTCATTGTCTTGCAGCCTCAGCGTCCAGCGTGTCGGGGATAAGAACATTGAAATCAAAAACAGTGCGAATCCAATAAAGCCGGTTGCCACGATTAGGTCAAGATAGCCGTTATGCCCGTGAGCAAAGGTTAGGTACGACCAGTTGGCATATCCGGAAATGGCCGATTCCGCGCCCGCTTGAAAAACTGACCCAAAACCAAAGCCGGAAATTGGTCGGTCAATGATCATTGTGACTAGAATTGCCCACATTCCCGCGCGACCGGTGAAGGACTCAGGCGTTGTAAGGATTGATGAAATCTGTGGGAAAAATATCGCAATAGCGGCAGATGCTGCCGCGGTACCTGTCAGAATGAGGGCTGCGTATCCCAGTAGTCGTGAGCGAGACATCGCAATATGAGTGCACACGTACCCGATTAGCAGAGCCGGCAGAAGCATGCCAATCGATGTCTTTGAGTTTGATAGTATGAGTAATGCAAATCCGCCCAAGGTGCCGAGCAATGGCAGGAAAATTTTACGTAGCCGAATCGATTTAAAGCTGAAGCCTGGAAACGCGGAGAAGACGCCGAGTATTAATGCGATTGCGGCGACTTGGCCTGCTTGATTTTTATGATAGAACACACCTCTCCATGCACCCACAAGCCCGGAATCCATTTCTCCTGCTTGATGGATAGCATTAGGTATCAAAAGGCCGCTAATCAGGCTTGCGAATACTAGGGCGAACGATACATTTTTGAGGGTTTGAAGAGATCTTTTCGGGCCGATAACTGCTGTTGCAGAATAGATCCAGATAAAAATTATCGCGTTAAAGGCTAGTCGCCTAAAGGAAATTTCTGGCGATGTTGCCCATGTGACCGTAATCGACCACCACAGAAGAAGTGCAACAATCGACCAAGGGAAGAAGTGTCTTGAGATCTTTCTCGAAACAATGCCCTTCAGAAAAAAATATGCTGCAACAGCAATGAAGAATATTTGCCGAATAATTGACCCAGAGCCACCCTCATCCAGGTCTATTCTTGTTCCACGATCTTGAAATGGAATGTCTTGGATAAACAAGTAGACTAGGGCAATCGTAAAAATAATGATTGGGGCGGATAGTCGTGAGTGGCTGTTCTTCAATTTCATTTTTCTGTGCCGATGCTCGCGTAAATTTGTCCGAGAGCTCTGGTTCTTGTGGAAAGGTCAAACGTTCGAATGACCGCGTCACGCCTCATTACTTGAAGATCATGAGAGGCTTTATCATCGCGAATAGCGAGGTAAAGCTTCTCCGCCAGTGAATGAATGTCTCCCTGTTCGGCTAGAAGATCCCAGTCTCCCTCCCAGACGGCCTCGCGGACAGGCCCTTGATCGAATGCCACAACGGGGCAGCCAGTAAGCTGAGCTTCGAGGTATACCATCCCCAGTCCCTCATTGTCCCCGCTTTTGGCTGGCATCGATGGCATGCAGAATGCGCTCGCTGAGCTCATGTGCTTGAGTACGGTCTCCCGATCCTGAGCTCCCAAGAACTCAATGCGGTCCTGGAGATCCTCAGAACTGCGCATCAATGGTTCCATCTGGGGGCCGGAGCCGATGATCAGAAGCTTTCCTTCAAAGCCATTGGCCACCATCTTTCTGAATGCCGCGATGAGATAGTGGCATCCCTTTTTCTCTACCAAGCGACCGACAAAAAGGATGTTCTTCCGCGGCTCTGAGCTGACCGCTGGTGCACGATCCAGGTCCGTTCCGAGGTAGTGCGTATGTGTCCGTTCCGTCGGATATCCTTTGCTGATTGCAGTGTCACGCAGGAAGTCCGAAACCGGCAGGAATGCCGCAGCTCTTTGGCGCAGCCGGCCTGCACGAAGCACGTACGGCCATTTGAAGGGGAGCTTCTTTGCGAAGTAGCTCGCCTTCGATGTTACGTCAAATCCGTGGAGAGTGACGATCAGTGGAATTCCCAGCCTCTCTGCGATAGGGAGGATCTCCGCAGCATCGGTAGCGAAGTGCGCGTGAATTACGTCAGGGGCAAGTGCACGTACTTCTGCTGCAAGCCGAGACCAATTCGGTGCCAGATTGAAGAGTGTCTTTTGCATCAGCCGCGCAAACTTTCCGCCATGCGCATCGCGGTTCTTTACGTGCCGGAATCGATCAATGCTATCGCCAACAGCCTCCTCGCAGGCGAACGAGCACTCAATTCCTGACCTTTCCAAGGCATCGTAGTGGTCGGCGATGAATGTCTCTGAGCCTGCGAGCAGCCGAGAGCGATATATCAGGATCTTCATGCGTCTACTTCATTTTTTCGATGAGCGAAGTCCAACACCAACATCCGCGACTTTGCGATACCAACCGTTGGCAAGTGCAACCTGGAGGAACACGATAGCGGCGTGCTTGGGTGCATAGGTGCCCGTCACCGCCGCTTCTAACCAGAGAGTCAGCCCCTTCAGCGTCTGGCCGTGCTCGGCGTAAGCCTTCGCCACGCGCCAACCCTTGAATCCCCTCAGCGCTTTCTTGGTAAGAAGCTGCTGCGCCTCCTCCGCCCAGCGCAGCCGAACCGCAGGATCTGTCCTTGCCGAAATCCTGCTTCCACTCTTCACATCGTTCCAGACTGCGCCCGGATCGTTGATCATATGCCACCGGTAGCCAGCACGCTCCACGCGGATGGCGAAGTCGACGTCCTGACCGTAGGGCAGCCATTCAAGATATCTGGCCGTCCGGGCGGTCTCCGTTCGGACGACTACCGTGCTTGTCTGCACGAAGCCGGCAGCGCATGAAAGGTACTCGGAAATGGGTTCGCCCTCCTTAGGTGCTCGTGGCGGCTTCAGAAATTTCCGATCGCTGCCGCGATCAACAACGATTCGCGAGAACACCGCACTCCCCGGGTCTTTCTCGAGGTGCCGGATCGAGCGGCTGATGTGGCCTGGAAGGAATGTGTCATCGGAGTCAAGCAGAGCGATGTACTCTCCCTGAGCTTCAGATATGCCACGGTTTCGAGCAACATTTGCGCCTGAGTTGGCTTGGCGGATGCAACGCACTGCCGGGTTCGCGATAGCGGCGACGACTTCGGAAGTACCATCGGTGGAACCATCGTCGATGACAATGACCTCCAAATTGGGGTAATCCTGAGAGATCGCTGACTGCACTGCCGCCCCGATGCTATGCGCTCGGTTGTAAGCCGGGATCACGACGGTTACGAGTGGGTGTTCGGAGGTCATTGACTCAATCTCTGTTCCTGGTCTTTCGATATGCCGGTTTCACAATTATCATGGCGGACAGCACAAGTGCCGCTAGGGCGACAGTAAGTGCGATAGCGACTTGGAGAGCTGGTGTGAAATCAAGGCCGCTGACACTGTAGGCGGCCAGGCCTGCAATGGCGCCTGGCGCAAGACCTCGAAGAATGGAAATGCCGCCGGCGCGACTACTCACTCCTGCCGTTCTCTCCGCCAGTAGCATGTTGGGGTACACAAGCAGAAGATTGGCAACAGTCGTAGCAATGGCCAACTCCATGGCACTCCAGTCGAGCAGCCATGCAAGGAACACCGTAGAAATGAGAAGCGTCGCGAAACGACTGAGCGTGAATGCAAACTGCTTGCCGGTCGCGCCTGCTGCAGTAATGAAAGATAGAAAAACTGCTCCAACCGGAAGCACCGCCGATTGGATCGCGAATACCTGGACGAACGGAACGGCGGTTCGCCAGTGGTCACCCAAGAGAAGAGGGACCAGTGTCGGGGCGACTGCGGCAAGAACGAAGAACGCTGCACCTGAGACAAAGCAGATCGTTACGATGGCGCGTTCATAGATCTGGCCCGCGGATGATCTACTGTCGAGCGAGTGGACGGCGGCGGGGAACAGTGCACGTTCAAGGGCCTGTACGATGAGGCGAGCTGGCTGTTCTGTAATCCGCCTTGCCATGCCGTATAGACCGAGCGCCTCCGTGCCGATGAGGAGTGCGACGAAAATCTGGTCGATCGACTGGATCGCAGCCGTCAGCAGGTTCATTCCGAAAAGGGGCGCGGTAAATCGCACGACCGGCTTGATGTCGCCAGGTGTGCTTCGCAGGGTGGCCTTCTCGGCCGGCGCTGGGAAGCCCCGGTGCCGTGCTGTGATGTAGATGAGGAGAGTCTCAACACTCCGTTGGGTTAGTGCATAAACAGCGACCGCGTACACGTCGCGCCAAATGTACAGATATGCCAGTCCCGCCGCTACGGCAGCGATGCTGGCGATGGTCTCCGCCAAAGAGATCTTGGCGAACTCCATCTCCTTGCTGAGGCGCGCCTGAGCAACCACCGCCATTGATGAAATCGGGGCGCTCAGTCCCATTGCGGCGATGATGATGAAGTAATCCCACGATTGGTTGGCGTACCCGAATGCGAGACCACACGCAGCAATCAGGATGAAGACGACCAGTCCTGAAACAACGCTTGCCCGGGCAGTTTCACGATGGAGTCCATCCATCCAGGATTGATTCTGGATTAGCGCTTGCGTGAATGTCCGTGTTCCGAGCGTAGTGGCAATCTGGAAGGGAATCAGTGCGAGCGTGACGATTCCGAATTCCGTTGGGCCCAGCACCCGGCCCATGAGAAGGATGAAAAGCATCTGCAGCGCGACACGCGCGGCTCGACCGCCCGCGTTCCACAGGACCGCAACCTTCGTACGCGACATGAGGTCTGCCGCTGAACCAGCTTTGCTCTCCAATTTGATCGACCTTAGAGCCAGTTCGCTGCCTTGATGACATCAAGCGGCTCACCGCCAGAGGCCGGTGAGTTTGAGGTTTCGACCAGCAGCGCACACTCATGATGCGTTGCCAGGGCCCCCGGAATCTTGTGGAGCGTGTAGCCTTCGCTGGGATTCTCAAAGAATGCTTCAATGCTGCGCATCAGTGCACGCGCGCGGTCGCGCTCCAGCGCGGTTGCGGGTGTCGACTGTTCGGCGGCAGTGCGAAGTGCCTGGATGATGTCGAAGTCCAAGCAGTAGGGGACCTTCTCCATGAAAGGACTGTTGCCCAGCAGCAGCCTGGATGCCTCGGCCCGGATGGCTTCCACGGCCATGTATCTGCGCCGCATTACATGGTCGACCCAAAGAACATGCGCGACGCCGCCCATGTCGCCCAGGTCTGGTGCGTGACGCAGGCCGTACGCGATGCGGAACAGTTTCTGCAGAAGGTCGCTGCGGTAGGCCCGGAGCAGGCCAGTACGCGGGTCCATGAGGGCGTCTACGGCATCGCGACAACCCGCGGCCAGGCCGGTACGCGGCAGCAGCTGGGGGACGTTGGCTTCCAGAGAAACCAGGATGGAAGGCACGCCGCCGATCCAGTGGCTTACCCGCCAATTGTGGTGGGCCCATTTGGCTGAAAACACCGGACGCAATGTCTGCGGGTCGGCAAGCTCGGGAAGATGGAAGGTTCGTCCCGCCAGAACCTTGGCATACAGCCCGGGGAAGCGCGTGCCGAGCAGGTTCAGGGTGCCGAACAGATAAGCACAGTTATGGACCGAGATTCCTTCCTCGAGCACCTCTGTGGTTTTCCATCCTGGCAGACGGGTCTTCGCAGCGAGCTCGCAGAACGCGTCCACGGCCGACGGGCTGACATCGTCCAGGTCACCCAGCAGGAACAACGAGTAGACCATGTCGCAATGGTTCTCGATGGATGCCTGGGGGCGTTGTCCATCCCCCGTCCAGAACGCGAGCAACGTCGCATGCTGCTGGCTGAGGTGCTTGCGAACGTTGGTCTTGAACGGGGTCATCTTCGTCGCGGGAGCTTCGGTGGGCAAGGGCGCAGCGGCAAGGGGCATGGGCTCAGCTTCCACGGGTGGTTGCGGTCAGCAACCGGAAGAGGGAGTAGGGATTGGTCACAACGTATCGGAAGGCAAGGCGCCTCGGCTCTTTTGCAGCCCGGAACAGCCACTCAAGGCCCGCCTTCTGCATCCACTCCGGCGCGCGTGGTGCATCGCCTGCAAGGAATGCGTACAAGCCACCGCAGGTCTTGATCCAGCCGACGCCCTTGAGCTTGTGCTTGTTACGCAGCGCCCAGTGCTCCTGTCGTGGCTTGCCAAGCGCGACCCACAGGACGTCCGCCCCGCTCGCACGAATCTCTGCGCAGACCTCGTCATCCGCTTCAGCGGAGAAGTAACCATCACGCCGGCCCACGATCTCGGCTTTCGGATACATCTTCTGGATCGCGGCCACCGCTGCCTTGTTCTGGCCATCCTTGGCGCCGAGGATGAAAAACTTCAGCCCATGGGCTTCGGCTGCACGAGCGGCGTCATGGAAGAAATCGGTCGTCGCGATGCGCTCCGGCAATGGGTGCGCGGTCATGCGGCTGGCAAAAACCACGGGCATGCCATCGGCGTGGATGATGTCCGCCTGCGCCATCGCAGCGGCAAACGACCTGTCCCGACCGGCGAGTGCAATGCCCTGCCCATTGGAGGACAGCACGACGCGGGGTGTCCAGGTCTCGGGTTCGCTGCGTGCCTGCAGGCAATCGCGGACCATGCAGTCTGCGAGCGCCTGCCGTGATACCGATGCAGTGGGAAGGCCGCCGACGGTTACCACGGGGAATGTGTATGAAGTGTCGGTCATCGCTGGCGACTCAGTTTGATCCGAACAGATCGCGGGTGTAGACCTTGGCGCTCACATCCTGGAGTTCGTCGGTCAGGCGGTTTGCGATGATCACGTCAGCCTGCTGCTTGAACCGGCCCAGGTCATGGACCACGGCGGAATGGAAGAACTGGTCTTCCTTGAGCACAGGCTCATACACGATGACCTCGATTCCCTTGGCCTTGATCCGCTTCATCACGCCCTGAATGGCCGAGGCGCGGAAGTTGTCGGACCCGGCTTTCATCACAAGGCGATAGATGCCCACGACCTTCGGGGCCCGGCGAATGATTTCATCGGCGATGAAATCCTTGCGCGTGCGGTTGGCTTCCACAATTGCATGGACGAGGTTCTGCGGCACATCGCTGTAGTTGGCCAACAGCTGCTTTGTGTCCTTCGGCAGGCAATAGCCACCGTAGCCAAAGGATGGATTGTTGTAGTGCGTGCCAATGCGCGGATCCAGGCTGACGCCTTCGATGATCTGGCGCGTGTCCAGCCCATGGGAGGCCGCATAAGTGTCCAGTTCGTTGAAGTAGGCTACACGCATCGCCAGGTAGGTATTGGCGAAGAGCTTGATTGCTTCAGCTTCGGTCGAATCGGTGAAAAGGACCGGAACGTCGTCGCGCAGCGCACCTTCCTGCAGGAGCTTGGCAAAGGTCGCGGCACGCTCGGAACGTTCGCCGACGATGATGCGGCTGGGGTGAAGGTTGTCGTAAAGCGCCTTGCCTTCGCGCAGGAACTCAGGCGAAAAAATGATGTTTGACGAGTTGAAGCGTTCGCCCAGCTCTTTGGTGCACCCCACCGGAAGCGTGGACTTGATCACCATCACCGCATCGGGATTGATCGACGAAACGTCGCGGATCACCGACTCCACGGAGCTTATGTTGAAGTAGTTGGTCAGGGGGTCGTAGTCCGTAGGGGTCGCAATGATCACGAAGCTCGCGCCCGCGTAGGCTTCCTCGGGACTCAGCGTCGCCGACAGCTGCAGTGGTCGGTTCGACAGGTAGTCTTCGATTTCGCGGTCTTCGATGGGGGCCTTGCGCGCATTGATAAGGGCCACACGCTCTGCGTTGATATCCAATGCGACGACCTGGTGGTTCTGGGCGAGCAGGACGGCGTTGGAAAGGCCAACGTAACCGGTACCAACAACAGCGATCTTCATCTCAATTCCTTTTGCGGCAATCTGGGGAGGCTGGGGGCATCAGCGGCGGCACCGCTGGCAATGCGGGTGACGCAGGGCGCCTGCCGTACAGGTGGGGGAGCAGCGAGCCCACGCCTGGTCGGGGGGGCGATGCTACTACAGGCGGCTTCGGGTACTCCGAAGATGGCAGGCTGGCGGCCCGACATTCAGGTAGGAGAACGTCGCAGCCGCGTCCGCGTGCGAAATCGCGCACTGTTCGAGACGGGGAAAAATCGATCATGAGTGGCATCCTGCCGGTTGAAAGTCTGGGTATCGAATTGTCCATGCGCTCGAGGGGAGTATTATAAAATGTGACATGCGTCACTTTTGCAATGCTTCCGAGCGCGATCGTAACAGAGCGCTGGGAAGTCAGGGCTGTTCATTTTCCAGCTGAGCGCCGCCACGGCCTGTACATGAGCTAAACTGTAAGGCTTGTCCTGCTGTGGACTGCTGGTCGAGTGGCGTGACGGCCTCGACTTCGCGCCAGCACGCGTCGTTTCACCACGCTGCGTTGCTGGTGCTGTGCAACCTCCCAAGACCTGCCTCTACCTGGGCAGTTGTTCCCGAATTGAAGTGGAAGCGATGACGAAGCAAATGGACTCTCGAGCGGTCAAGGATGATGAAATCGATCTGCGTGAGCTGCTTGGGGCGCTTATTGATCGCAAATGGTGGATCGTTGGAACGACTGCCGCGTTCTTCATTGCTGGCGTTGCCTATGCGCTGCTCGCACGCCCGGTTTACCAGGCCCAGGCGATGGTGCAGGTGGAGTCGAAGATGCCGAGCATCCCCGGGCTGGCTGATCTGGCCTCGCTGGGTGGAAGCGGCAGCACGGCAGCCACTACCGAAGTTGCGCTGCTTACGTCGCGTACTGTCATCGGTGAGGCCGTGGACAAGCTGAATCTGGAAGTTGCAATTGAACCCAAGCGCCTTCCGGTGTTCGGCAACTTCTTCGTCCGCCGCTTCAAGCCCGAGACCGAAGATCAGGTGGCGCCGCCGAAGTTTGGCCTGGCGCGCTATGGCTGGGGTGGCGACGTACTTGGCATACATCGCCTTGAAGTGCCGCTCCCGCTCGTTGACACCACCATGGTGTTGAGAGTGGACGATAGCGGTAAGGACTTCGTGCTGTTTGATGAGGATGGCCACCAGTTGCTGCAGGGTCAGGTTGGCGTGCCCGCCAAGGGCCGCGGAGTCACTCTGGAGGTGGACAAGCTCCGTGCCAACCCGGGGATGCAATTCGAGGTGACCCGTCTCCGCCGCTTGGACGTTGTTGCAGAGCTGCAGGAAGACATCAAGGCAACGGAGCAGGGCAAGGAATCTGGCATCCTGCAGCTGTCCTACGAGAATGCCGATCCGCTGCGTGCCGAAGCCCTCGTCCAGCACGTGGCCGATGCCTACGTTCGGCAGAACGTGGATCGCAGCTCGGCCGAAGCCGCGTCCCAGTTGCAGTTCGTGAAGGATCAGCTGCCGACCATTCGCCGCCAGGTCGAACAGGCTCAGGCCGCCATGAGCGATTACCAGTCGCGCTCGAAGGCCGTTGACATCACCATGCAGACCAAGGGTCTGCTGGAACAGGAAGTGGCCGTCGAAGCCAGCATCCAGCAGCTGCGCCTGAAGCAGGCCGAGATGGATCGTAGCTTCACGCGCGAGCATCCTGCCTACCGTGCACTTCTGCGCCAGATCGGCGATCTGGAAAGCCGCAAGGGCGGTTTCCAGAAGCAGGTCGGTGACCTGCCGGAAACCCAGCAGGAACTGCTGCGACTGACCCGTGACCTGCAGGTCAGCAACGAGCTGTACACCGCGCTGTTGAACCAGGCGCAGCAGCTCGATGTGGCCCGCGCCGGCGCAGTCGGCAATGTGCGTATCGTCGATCCGGCCATCGTTGACATCGCCAACCCGGTTGCACCCCGCAAGGCCCTGATCGTCGCCATCGCCACGCTACTCGGCGGTTTCCTCTCGGTCGCCTTCGTCTTCCTCCAGCGCATGCTCAACCCGGGCATCGAAGACCCGGCGGACATCGAGGCCCTGGGCCTGCCGGTCTACGCCGCGATCCCGCTCAGCGTGTCCAACACCCTGCCCAAGCTGCGCAAGGGCAAGCACGGTACGCGCGTGGTGGCCGACGGTCGCCAGCACCTGCTGGCGGTATCCGCACCAGCCGACCCGACTGTGGAGGCACTGCGCAGCCTGCGTACCAGCCTGCACTTCGCCATGCTGGAAGCGAAGAACAACATCCTGACCATCTCGGGCCCGCGCCCGGGCGTGGGTAAGACCTTCGTGTCCACCAACCTGGCCGCGGTCATCGCGCAGGCAGGCCAGCGCGTGCTGGTCATCGACGCCGACATGCGCAAGGGCACGCTGCACAAGATCCTGGGTGTGTCGCACCAGAAGGGCTTGTCAGATGTGCTGGGTGGCAAGCTCAGCGTCGAAGACGTGATCCATCCGGTGTCCGGCCTGGACAACATGCACTACATGGTGCGTGGTGACATTCCGCCGAATCCCGCCGAACTGCTGATGCACCCGCGTTTTGCGCAGCTGCTGCAGGAAATGTCCGGCAAGTACGACCTGGTGATCGTCGATACGCCGCCGATCCTGGCCGTGACCGACCCGGCGCTGGTCGCCACTCATGCCGGCTCGAGCCTGCTGGTCACCCGTTTCGGCGTGAACCAGGCCAAGGAAATCGAGCTGACGCTGCAGCGCTTCGAACAGAACGGCGTGCAGATCAAGGGTGCGATCTTCAACGCGGTCGAGAAGCGTGCCACGGGCTATTACAGCTACGGCTATTACGAGTACAAGTCCGACGAAAAGGCCTGATCTTTTCGCAGGGCAGGACACCGGGGCCCGATGCGCGCAGGCGCATCGGGCCCTGTCTTTTCCAGACCCGCGCCGCCGACCCTGCGGCGCAGGAGTATCCTATCCCCATGGCTGACACCCCTCTTTCCGCGCCGCATCCGCCGGCGACGCCGCGTTGGCGGCATTACTGGAGTCTGATGCGCGCTGATCGCCCGATCGGTACGCTGCTGCTGCTGTGGCCCACCTGGTGGGCGTTGTGGCTGGCTGCGGGCGGCCTGCCGCCGCTGTGGACGTTGTTCGTGTTCACCGCCGGCGTGTGGCTGACCCGTTCGGCCGGTTGCGTCATCAACGACTACGCCGACCGCTGGCTCGACCCGCATGTGGAGCGTACCAAGGCGCGTCCGCTGGCCACCGGTGCGATCAGTGGCCGTGCCGCGCTGGCGCTGTTTGCGGTGCTGATGCTGGTTGCGTTCGGCCTGGTGCTGACGATGAACGGGCTGACCATCGGCCTGAGCTTCATCGGCGTGTTCCTGGCCGCCAGCTACCCCTACCTGAAGCGCTACACCCATCTGCCGCAGGTCTATCTGGGCATGTCGTTCGGCTGGGGCATCCCGATGGCGTTCGCCGCCGTGCAGGGCGAGGTGCCGATGCTGGGCTGGCTGCTGTATGCCGGCAACATCCTGTGGTCCACCGCCTACGACACCTGGTACGCCATGGTGGACCGCGAGGACGACCTGAAGATGGGTTCGCATTCCACCGCGATCCTGTTCGGCGATCTCGACCTGGTCATCCAGGGCGTGCTGTACGCACTGTTCCTGGCCACGATGGCGCTGGTCGGCGTACGCGGCGGGCTGGGCGGGTACTACCTGGCCGGCGTGGCCGTGGCCACGGTGCTGGTGGTGTACGAGTTCTGGATCTGCCGCAACCGCGAGCGCGGCCCCTGCTTCAAGGCATTCCTGCACAACAACTGGGTGGGTGCCGCGCTGTTTGCCGGCATCGCCGTGGACCTGGCGCTGCGTTGAGACGCGCAGCCGAGCGTGGGCTCGGCTCTACAGGTGGCCCCCCCGAAACCGGATATCCGTAGCGCCCGAGCCCATGCTCGGGCGGCGGCGCACGGCGCCGGGCCTTCCGCCACCTACGACCAATAGGTGGCAGACAGCCCGCACCCCACCGCCCAGAATCGGGCCATCGAACCTGGGAGGGTAGGCGATGGCCTCGACGGCAGCAGTACAGGACGGCTGGATGGCGCGCGCAGCACTGCGCTCGGCCGCCTGGGCGGAAAAGTGGTTCCCCGATGCGTACGTGTTCGCGGTGCTGGGCGTGGTCATCGTCGCGCTGGCGGCGATGGGCTTCGGCTCGACCCCGCAGGCCACCGCCAGCGCCTTCGGCGACGGCTTCTGGAGCCTGATTCCCTTCACCATGCAGATGGCCTTCGTGGTCATCGGCGGCTACGCCGTGGCGACGGCGCCGGTGGTCGCGCGCTTCATCGACTTCCTGGCCCGGGTGCCGCGCACCGGTCGTGGCGCGGTGGTGTACGTGGGCCTGGTCAGCATGCTCGCCTCGCTGCTCAGCTGGGGCTTCTCGCTGGTGTTCGGCGGCCTGCTGGTGCGTGCGCTGGCACGCCGTACCGAGCTGCGCATGGACTACCGCGCGGCCGGTGCTTCGGCCTACCTGGGGCTGGGCGCGGTGTGGGCGATGGGGCTGAGTTCGTCGGCTGCACAGCTGCAGGCCAACCCGGCCAGCATGCCGCCGGGGCTGGTCGAGATCACCGGCGTACTGCCGTTCACCGAAACCATCTTCCTGTGGCAGTCGATCGCGCTGACCTCGGTGCTGATCCTGGTCTCGCTGCTGATCGCCTGGCTGACCGCACCGGCCGCAGGCAGCGCTCGCACCGCCGAAGACTTCCCCGGTGCCGCGCAGGCCGAACCGGAGCCACTGCAGCAGCGCACGCGCCCGGGCGAGTGGCTGGAATACAGCCCGCTGCTGACCGTGCTGCTCTCGCTGCTGGCGTTCGGTTGGCTGTTCAACGAGTTCGCCAACAAGCCGGTGGTCACCGCCATCGCCAACCTCAACACCTACAACTTCCTGTTCATTTCGCTGGGCCTGCTGTTGCACTGGCGCCCGCGCAGCTTCCTCAACGCGGTGGCCAAGGCGGTGCCCAGCACCACCGGCGTGCTGATCCAGTTCCCGCTGTACGGCGGCATCGCGATGATCCTCACCCACGCCGCTGGCGGCGATGGGCAGACGTTGGCGCACCGGCTGTCGAGCCTGTTCGTGCACGTGGCCAGCACCGATACCTTCGCGCTGGTGATGGGTGTCTATTCGGCCGTGCTGGGCTTCTTCGTGCCCTCCGGTGGTGGCAAGTGGATCATCGAGGCGCCGTACGTGATGCAGGCCGCCAACGAACTGAAGGCGCACCTTGGCTGGGCGGTGCAGGTCTACAACGCCGCCGAAGCGCTGCCGAACCTGATCAATCCGTTCTGGATGCTGCCGCTGCTGGGAGTGCTGGGGCTGAAGGCTCGCGACATCGTCGGCTTCACCTTCATCCAGCTGCTGGTGCACATTCCGCTGGTGCTGGGCCTGTTGTGGCTGCTGGGGATGACCCTGGCGTACGTGCCGCCGGTGATGCCCTGAATGCAGCGTTGGCTTCCCTGCGTGAGCCGGGAAGCCAGCCTCGTTCAGCGCGTGTTTCCGGCTGCGAGCGCCATGAATGCGTGCAACGCCGATGACGGCATGAGCACATGCCGAACCCGCATGAATCCTTCAGCCGCTTGTGCCACAAGGGCTTCTGCGCGTTCATTCACAGGCGTACACACAGATGTAGCCGCCCACCCACGCGTGATTAACCATTCGCTGCAGACGATGGCCACGTCCACCGCATTCCGCGAGTGGCTTTGGAGATCGGACATGGCACAGCAGAACCAGAACCCGAACCAGAAGCAGCAGGGCCAGCAGAGCCAGCAGGATCAGCAGCAGGGCCGTGGCCGCGACCAGCAGCAGCAACAGCAGCAGGAACAGCAGAAGCGCAACCAGAACCAGCAGCAGGGCGGCCACGACGAAGAAGAATGATCGCGTTGCGCGTGCAACGTGATCGGCGAAGCCCCGTCCCGTGCGGGGCTTTGCTTATTCCAGCACGCCGATACGCTGCAGCACCGGCGCCGCCGACATGTCGTTCGGATTGGTGCCCGGCTGATCCTGCGGCACGTCCATGCCCATGCTGCGGTAAAGATCGACCCAGTGCTGGGCGATCTGCCCGGTCTGCGGGTTGCGGAAGTTCATCGGCTGCAATGCGAACACGCGGTGCGCACGGAACGCACGCTCGATGAAGTCCGAACAGTAATAGCTGTCCTCGTTCAACACATACGACGTGTTGTAGGGCTTGCCCAGCATCGTGCGCGCGGTGGCGACCGCATCCTTGATGGCCGCCTGCTGCGGCGCGCGCAGGCGATAGACCACGATCTGCCGCTGCTTGGCGTGGGCGTCCTGCTGGAACTCGGTCAGCGATTGCCGGCGTGATCCCTTCTCGTCGGCGTGCAGCACCTCCCAGCCCTTCGGCGCCGAGGCGACCAGGGCGACGTGATCGAAGCTGGGTGCGCCCTGCGTGCCGGTGGCATCGTCGATGGCCGCGCTCAGGCCGCTGCGGCCGGCGGTGACGAACAGCAGGTCGCCTTCGTGGACATCGACGGCCAACGCCACGGCCGGCCACAGGGCGGGCAGCAGCAGGCCGATCAGGAGCAGGAGGCGATGCATGAGGACTCTCGGACAGGCGGAATGCCGGAATTGTAGGGTGCGCGGTAGCATGGAGCGACCGGACCGGATTCAGGATGAGCCCATGCGTCGATACCCTTCTCCTGCACTGCTGGTGCTTGCCTGCGGCGCGGTGCTGGTTGCCTGCACGCCGGCGCCGCAGCCACCACAGACAGCGGCCGAAGCCGTGACTGCCGCAGCGGCGCCGGCGACCAGCGCCACCGAGCCCACACCTGTGGCTGCAGCCAGTGAATGCCCCTACCCGGAATTCGATACGTTCCTGAAGCATTTCGGCAACGAGATCACGCTGCAGGAAAAGACCACTGCCGATCCGCTGCTGGACAGCTACATCGATGCGGAGGCCGAGCCGGAACCGCGCAAGGTGGAAAGCCGGTTGGCGCTGGCCGATGTCGAGTGGCCGGTGATGCCCGATCCAGCCGCGTTGGCCGGGCAGGGCCGCGAAATGCAGGTCAGCCCCCTGGCAGATGGACAGCGGCAGGTGCAGATCCGCATACCGGACAGCAGCGACCAGCAGACCTATACCTTTGCGCAGACGCCGTGCTGGACGCTGGTCAAGCGTGAGGACGAGTCGATCTGAAGCCTGATCCGGCACAGGCGCGGCGGGCCAGTGGCTGCTAGGCTCGATCCCTGGTCCAGGCAGGGAGACGCCGATGCAGGCTTTCAGGAAGCGAACCACCACCGCCGCCGTCGCCGCCATATTGGCGATAGCCCCCTTCAGCGGCGCCCAGGCACAGTCGGTGCATGCCGATGACCGCGCCTACTTCGCCAATGCCACCGCCGAGCAGGCCGCGCGTGACGCGCTGGGCAAGCGCGTCGAGGCCCTGCAGCAGGTTTCCACCCTTGCACCGGCGGAACGCTTCCGGCAGGCCGAGGCCCTGGAAGCGCAGTGCTTGCGTCATCTCGCCTACCTGCACCTCCAGTCCGCCCGCAACGCACGCGATCTTCGCCCGGCACAGGCGATGGAGCAGGCAGCGGGGCTGTGCAGCCGCATCGCCCGCAGTGGTCGCGCCGCACTGCGCGAGGCACCCGCAGATGCAGCGTGGGCAGCACCGTATGGCTTCCTGCGCGCACGCGCGCTGAAGGAAGCTGCCACCCCGGCCAACGCCGCGCTGGATGAGGCCGTGGAGGCACTGGCCGATCCGGCGCTGGACAGCTTCGCGCGCCTGCGCGGGCAGATCCTGCGCAGCGCCGAGTACCCGCAGATCGAGCACGGCGGCCGGCACTGGGACACGGGGCGCGACAAGCAGGCGCTGGCCCAGCAGCCCGACCGTGCCCTGCGCGAGGCAGGCTGGAAGGGTTACTGGCAGGGGCTGCACTCGCGCCGTGAGCCGATGGCTTCGGTGCTGCTGGGGCTGGTGCAGGTGAATGACGCGGCCGCACGCCTGCAGGGCGATGGCTCGGCGCCGGCACACGGCTACCAGCGCATGGGTCTGGATACCGCCGTAGTGAATGCAACGCTGGTGGCGATCGAGCAGCACGCGGGGGACCGCCGCGCCTACCAGGAGATGCTGCTACGCCACGCTGCGCGATCGGGCATCGACGCGCCGCAGATCTGGGATACCACCGTGCCCGATGCCGGCTACACGCCACCAGTGCTGACGCTGGCGCAGCTGCGCGACAACGCCGCCGATGCCATGCAGCATCTGGGGCCAGCGTACGTCGCCGAACTGCGCGCGCTGCTCGATCCAGCCAACCAGCGTATGGATCTGGCCACCGAACGCGGTGACCGCAGCCAGGACGCGTTCCCGGTGAGCGCTCCCGGTGTGCCGGCAATGCTGTTCGTTGGCCTGCGCCGTGGCGATCTGGAAAGCGATGTCGAAATCGCGCATGAAGCGGGTCATGCCGTGCATGGCGAGTGGATGCAGCGCGGCCATGCGTCGCCGCTGCAGCGCAATGGCAGCCAGTGGCTGACCGAGGCGTTCGCGATCTACAACGAGCTGCGCTTCCGCGACCAGCTGTACCAGCAGGCACAGGACCCGCGTGCAAAGTCCTATTACCTGAAGTCGCTGCTGGACGACATGGTGCTGCAGCTGTTCACCTCTTCCGAGGAAGCGCAGCTGGAGCAGTCGATCTACCAGGGCGTTGCCGCCGGTACGCTGGGCACCGCCGATGATCTGGACGCGCTGACCGGGCAGGTGCTGGCGCGCTTCGGCCAGCAACCGGAGCGCTACCCGCAGCTGCGCAACACCTGGATCGGCAAGCGCCTGATGTATGAAGACCCGAACTATCTGGTGAACTACCTGTATGCGGGGCTGCTGGCCGTGCAGCTGTATGTGCAGGACCAGCGCGACCCCGACGGGTTCCGTGAGCGTTATCTTGCCGTGCTTGGCGAAGGCTTCGACCGCGCGCCGGACGAGCAGGTGGCGCAGCTGCTGGGGCACGCTCCCGATTGGCCGGCGCTGGTTGATGCCGATCTGCAGGTGTTCAATCAGACGGTCGCGCAGTTGCAGGCGCTGCATGCGCGGATCGAGGCAGGGCAGGGTACGTGAGCATGCTGCGCGCAGGACAGCGGACTGCAGCCATGAGGTGGCTGTTGTTGCTGCTGTGCCTGCTGCCGATGGCGGCGCTGGCGGCAATCCCGGTCCCGGCGCTGGACGATCCCGTGGTGGACACTGCCAACGCGCTGTCCGCCGAAACCCGCGCCACCCTGCGCAGGCAGGCGATGCAGCTGCAGGTGCAGAAAGGTGCGCAGCTGCAGGTGCTGGTGGTACCCAGCGTGGGCAACGAGGGCATCGAGGCCTACGCCCAGCGGGTGTTTGATCAATGGCAGCTGGGCCGCGCCGGTATCGACGACGGTGTGCTGTTGCTGGTGGCGGTGCAGGATCGCCGCGTGCGCATCCAGACCGGCTATGGCCTGGAAGGTGCGCTACCGGACGCGTACGCCGCTCGCATCATCGACAACGCGATCGTGCCGCGCTTCCGTGAGGGTGATTTCGACCAGGGCGTGCTTGATGGCACGACGATCATGGTGGCGCTGATCGAAGGCGAGGACCTGCCTGCATGGGAAGCGCCGTCGGCCAACAATGTGCTGCCTGCGGACTGGCGCCGCGCAGACTCGGTGGTGGCATTGACCCTGCTGGCCGGCTTCCTGGCCGGGCTGTGGCGCTCGCCGCCGCCCCTCCCGCCAGCGAAGACCGAGGACGATTTCAGCGGCAGCCGTCGGGAGCGGCGGCGCAAGGCACTGGCCGCCAATGCGTCGGCACCGAGGCCGAGCTGGCCGACCTTGCCGGCCTGGGGGCGTCCGATGCTGCTGACAGCGGTGGTTGCCGCAGGCGCGCTGTCCGTGGCGTTGCTGCTGCCACGCCACCTGCTGGCGGGCCTGTGCTTCGTGATGGCGCTGGGCGTGCCGGTGGCGGCCCTGCTCGGCTGGTGCTGGCGTCGCAGCCGCGGGGTGCGCATCGTCCTGTGCGGCATGCTGGTACTCAGCATGGTCTTGCTGGTACAGGCGCTGCTTCGTGGCCAGCTGCCACCGAGCCTGGCCCGGCACCTGCTGCTGCAGGCCGCCGCGGGTGTTGTCACCCTGATGGTGTTCCTGCTGGTGCAGGCCTGTCGCGCACGCTGGAAGAAGAACCGCAGCAGCTTCGTCGTGCGCATGACCGTGCTGTTGCTGTTGACCCTCGGTTATGTCGGGGGAGCGTTGCTGGCGATCCATCGTGCCGAAGGTGACGATCTACGGCTGCTGGCGATGATCGTGTCAGGTGTGTGTGGCGTGCTGCTGTACTTCGTAGGGTTGTTCACCATGTTGCCGGGCGAGCGCGCACGTGGCCGGGTTTCGTCACGCCGCGAACGCAGCGCGTCCAGTTCGTCATCCAGCAGTTCGTCGTCGAGCAGCTCCAGCAGCTGGTCCGGAGGCGGTGGCCGCAGCGGCGGAGGCGGCGCGTCCGGCAGCTGGTAGCTCAGATCGCCTGTACCCGCCAGCCGAGTGCAGCGTCCTCCACAACGCCCGGGCCGGCCACGTCGCCAACCTGCAGCAACAGGCCCTGTGCATTGGGCAGGTCCTTCTGCTCGGGGAACCAGCGCCGGTCCGCAGCGACCACGATCAGCAGGCCCTCGTCGTCGCCCATCGGCGCGAACTGCGGCGAAGGCGGGCTGATCGGTTGCAGGCCGAACCGCAGGCTGGACTGCTCGCGTACCGCGTCGACATCGTGACTGGGCAGGCCGACTTCGCTCAGGCAGGTCAGTTCGCTGCCGTGGAAGGCACCCTGATGCGTACTGGCCGACAAGCGACGGCGACCGATCAGTTCCAGGATCAAGCCATCGGGGCCGGTGAAGTACACCGACTGCGACTGCCAGCTGCTCTCCAGCGCGAAGTAGTCCAGTCCCGCCGGATTGCGCTGCAGTGGCGTGCGTTCGCGCAACCAGGTCATCGCCTCGCCGAAGCGGTTGTCCGGCACGTTGAACGCCAGGTGCACACCACCGAGCGGGCGTCCTTCAGCGGGCTGCAGTTCGATCGTGCTCCAGCCGATGTGCACATGGTTGCCGACCACGCGCTGCTGCAGCACATCGTGGAAGTAGCTGGCCACGGCACCCACGTCAGATACCGGCAGAGTGAGGTGCAGCAGGCGCATGATCGGTTCTCCGTGGACGCGTCCACTGTAGCGCCAGGCCATGCCCGGCGGCCACTAGCGCAGTGAATGGTCAAAGAACCGTATCGCTGCATCCACTGCCTGCGCGTGGGTCTGTGCCTTTGGCACCGACGTAGTGCACAGGTCCTGCAGCCGCTGCTGCCCGGTCGCGGTGCACGCGGCCAGGAAATCATAGTGGCCCACATCGGCCAAGCGCTGCAGTTCCGCGCCCGGAATCAGGACCCCGGCGGCCGCGCCATTGGTCTGTGGCGGCGCAACCGTGTCAGCCTCACCCAGCACGATCGACACGGGCAGCCGCAACGAGGACAGCTGCTCGGGCGCGAAGGCCTGGATGATCGCCGGAGCCAGCAGGAATGCCGCCCGCACGCCGGGAATCGCGCGCGCGTCGTTGGCCTGGGAGATCCATGGCGCCAGTGCTGGAGAGGCCGCAGCGGCAACGCGCGCTTCCATTGAGTGCGTTGCGGCCTCCTGTTGAGGCCGGCAGACGCCGTCATCCGGATGTGCGGTGCAGAAGGCCAGCAGTCGCTGCAGGTCCGGTCGTGCACCGGCTGCCAGCAGCGCCGTGTAGCCACCGGCCGAGAACCCGGCAACCCCCAGGCGTTCAGGATCGACGTGCGGGCCCAGCACTGGATCGGCCCGCACGGCCGCCAGGGCGGCGCGCAGGTCATCCGCACGCAACCAGCTCAGGATGCTGCCGGGCAGGGTCATCGTGTCAATGCCGTTGTTGCCAGGATGATCGACCGCGATCACCAGATACCCGGCCCGCGCCAGTGCGGTGCCCAGCCAGCCCATCATGCGCGCACTGCCGCCGTTGCCATGCGAGAGCAGCAGCGTTGGCAGGCGATCACCTGCGATGGGAGCCTCCATCGCGGCACGTCCGACGTCGAACAGCGGCGCGTCGGGCGGGCCGATGGTCAGGGCGGTTTCCCGGCTGCCGGCCAGCGCTGGGTACCAGACCGTGTAGCGCAGCGCGTCGTGGTGCTGCGCATCGCGTACAGCCGCGCCGGCCACCGTGGTGGCGCCGTGGCGCTCGCCGGCTGCCTGCGTCTCGCTGGCATCGGCCACGGCAGTGGAGACCATGAGGATCATTCCCAGCACAGCAACCGTCATGCGCATCTTCAGTTCCTTGTCAGTTGGGACGTTCGTCGACTGGCAGCCAGATCTCCACGCCGCCGTTGCCGGTGTGCTCATCGAATCGGGCGTCGTAGCATTCCAGATCCGGTGCATCGGCAAGGCTGAGGTTGGACGCAGGAAGATAATGATCCAGCAGCCAGAACCAGGTCGAGCGGATGGTCGAGATGTGCGCGCCGTGCCAGGCCACCAGATAGCGACGCGGCGGAATGTGCACACTTTGCCAGTGTGCAGGCACGCTCGGCACCACGCTTGCCGGCAGTGCGGCGATGTAATCGAAGCCGCCATCGTTGTCGCTGTTGCAGCACACACCGAAGCTGATCGGCGCGGGCGTCGGCCATTCGCGGTTGAGCTGCGCCCATTGGCCGGGAATCGCGCCGCCACTGTCGCGGGTATGCCGCATGCCGATGCCCACCACCTGGAAAGCGGGCGTGTCGAGCAGCCGCGGCGCTTCACCGCAGGGCGCCGGCGCATCATCCACGCGGATCGCCTGTACCAGCGCCAGCCCATCGGTGCCCTGTTCGCGTACGCGCTCCGGCGTCTGCCCGAACTGTTCACTGAAGGCGCGGGTGAACGCGGCATGGGTGGTATAGCCGGCCCCCAGCGCGACCTGCAGGATGTCGCCCGCACCGTTGGCCAATCGTTGCGCGGCGGCGG
The DNA here is from genome assembly GCF_059370395.1 of Stenotrophomonas sp. YJH_SMC_101-4. NCBI lineage: Bacteria > Pseudomonadati > Pseudomonadota > Gammaproteobacteria > Lysobacterales > Lysobacteraceae > Stenotrophomonas > Stenotrophomonas sp. YJH_SMC_101-4. The sequence goes on from NZ_JCAFTP010000003.1 coordinate 242,231, forward strand.
TCAGGCGCCGTCCCCGCAGGTAGCGCACCACCGAGGTACCGGTGCGGGCCTGGAACAGGCGTGAAAGATGGAAGGGTGACAGTCCCGCCGCAGCGGCGATATCGGCCAGTGCCAATGGCCGGTCCGCATGGGTTTCGATGTACCACAACGCCTTGCCCGCCGCGCTCATCTGCCTTTCCCCGAATCCAATGCCGGCACAGTAGCGGATCGGCAGGCGCGGCGCTTAGCAGTTCTTGCGCCTGTGCGGCATCAAGCTGTCGTACTGACGTCATGCCTCCTTCACACATCGGGCCGAGACTGCGCGCCTTGTCCAGGCCTGTTGTGTCCGCACAGGTGCTGGCCCTGTCGCGTCCTCCCGGAGTCCTGCTGTGCATCGTTCGAAGCTCTCGCGCTCCATCCTCCTTGCCCTTTCCATGGCCAGCGCAGGAGGCGCGATCGCAGCGGAGGCCGATGCGATCGACGCCGCAGGCGGTAGCCGTGCCGTGCCCACCCAGCTCGATGCGATGCTGGTCACCGGTACCCGAGCCTCCAACCGCACCCAGTTTGAAACCCTGGCGCCGGTGGACGTGTTCACCAAGCAGGACATCCAGTCGGTCGACTCCACCGACCTGAAGGACGTGCTGGCGCAGCTGGTGCCGTCGTTCGTGGTGCAGCGCCTGCCGATGGCCGATGGCCAGGTGTTCGTGCGCCCGGCCACGCTGCGTGGCCTGTCGCCGGACCAGACCCTGGTGCTGGTCAACGGTCGTCGCTTCCACCGCAGCGCGCTGCTCGGCAACCGTGGCGCGCAGGCCGCCGACCTGGCGCAGATTCCGACCAGTGCAATCAAGCGCATCGAGGTACTGCGTGATGGTGCGTCTGCGCAGTACGGCTCGGACGCCATCGCCGGTGTCATCAACATCATCCTCGAGGATGGTCCGGGCACCGAGATCAGCGCAGGCTATTCGCAGTACGCGCAGGGCGACGGTGCCTCGCGCGATTTCAGTGCGCGCACCGGCTGGTCGCTGGGCGACTATGGCAGCCTGGTGCTGTTCGCCGAATCGTCCAACTCCGATGCCACCTCGCGCACCCGCCAGCGCCCCGATGCCATCGCCTTCCAGGCGGCCCATCCGGAGCTGGAGGTACCCAACCCGGTGCAGCGCTGGGGCCAACCGGAACTGGAGAGCCGCCGCGTCGGCTTCAACGTCAAGGCCAACGCCAGCGAGACGCTGGAGCTGTATGCGTTCGGCCTTTACAGCCACAGCGATGGCGTCAGCGATTTCAACTGGCGCAACCCGGACACCACCACCGGCGCTTACCGCACCACCGCCATTTTCCCGGGCTGGAACCTGCGTTCGCTGTACCCGGTGGGCTTCAGCCCGCAGTACGGCAACGTCCAGAACGATCTGCAGCTGGTCGGCGGCCTGCGCGGTGAGATCACGCCCAAGCTGCGCTGGGATGTCAGCGCCTCGTACGGCCGCAATGCCATCGACTACAGCCTGAAGAACTCGATCAATGCTTCGCTGGGTCCGGCCAGCCCGACCGCGTTCGAGCTCGGCCGCCTGACCCAGAGCGAGAAGAACGCCAACGCCGACTTCAACTACGAGTGGGACGTGGGCGCGCTGTCCAAGCCGATCAACGTCGCCTTCGGTGGCGAGTTCCGCCAGGAGACCTACCAGGTGCGCGCTGGTGATCCGGCCTCGTACGCGGTGGGCCCGGGCGCGGCCGCAGGCCTGGAGGCCAACTCCAATGGCGCACCGGGCTTCTCGGCCAGCCAGGCTGGGCAGTGGAGCCAGCGCAGCAAGGCGGCCTACGTGGATATGGAAGTGCCGCTGGGCGAGCGCTGGAGCATCGGTGCGGCCAGCCGCTACGAGGATTTCTCCAGCTTCGGCAGCACGCTGGACGGCAAGCTGTCGGCGCGCTTCGCGATCACGCCGGACGTAGCCCTGCGCGGTACCGTGTCCACCGGCTTCCGTGCACCGACGCCGGCGCAGCTCAACACCACCAGTACCACCCAGGGCCTGGACACGCGCACCCTGCAGATCTTCACCAGTGGCCGCCTGTCGCCGAACGATCCACTGGCGCAGCTGCTCGGTGCCAGGCCGCTGAAGCCCGAAGAATCGCGCACCGCCTCGCTCGGCCTGACCTGGCGCACCGACCTGGGCCTGTCCGGTTCGGTGGATGTCTACCAGATCAGGCTCACCGACCGCTTCAGCCAGTCGGCCAGTTTCGCCATTCCGGCCGGTACGCCCAATCCGCTGGGCTATACCTCGGTGAACTATTTCACCAACGACTTCGATACCACCACCACCGGCGTGGACGTGGTCGGCAACTACCTGCGCGACCTCGGCGCGGGCCGCATGACGCTGACCCTGGCCTACAACTACAACCGCACCCGCGTGGACAACGGCAGCACCTCGGTGGCAACCAATGAGACCCAGCGCGTGCTGTTCGAAGACCGCCTGCCCGAGCACAAGGGCAGCCTGACCGGCAGCTGGGACATCGGCGCCTGGTCGCTGATGGCACGCATGCGCTACTACGGCGCCTGGACCGATTCCAGCGGCAATGCAGTGGGCGATATCTACCAGCGCTTCGGCGCGATGAGCTTCCTCGACCTGGCTGTTGGCTATCGCATCAACGAACATCACAGGCTGCGCGTGGGTGCCGACAACGTGTTCGACCGCTACCCGGATGAGGCCACGTTCCAGGCCAGCCGCGGCCTGGTCTACTCGCGCAACGCGCCGTACGACACCGACGGTGCCAATCTGTACGCGCAGTACCGGCTGAGCTTCTGATGGACCCGGCCCGCCGTTCCCTGCTGCGTGCAGGTACCTTGCTGCCGGCTGCAGCTGCACTGTCTTCACTGCCCGCCACGGCTGCCGCGCGTTACGCTGCACCCATGCAGATTCCCGCAACGACCGTGGCGCCGGACGTGCTGGCCCGCGATGAAGACTACTGGACCGCCGTGGCCAGCCACTTCGACATCACCGACGAAGTGAACCATCTGGAGAACGGCTACTGGGGCGCGATGGGGCTTGAGACGCTGGCCAGTTGCCAGCGCCACACCGCTGAAGTGAACCGTGGCAACGCCTGGTACGGCCGCCGTGAATTCCCGGCGCAGTACCTGGCAGTACAGCGGCAGGTGGCCGAGCTGCTGGGTGTGGGTGCGGATGAGATCGCACTGACTCGGGGCGCCACCGAGGCGATGCTGGCGTTGATTGGCGGCTACAACCGCCTGCAGCCCGGCGACCAGGTGCTGTATGCCGACATCGACTACGACAGCATGATCGGCGCGATGCGCTGGCTGCAGCAGCGCCGTGGCGTGCGAGTCGAGCGCATCGGGCTGCCGGCGGTGCCCGACCACGCGCAGATCCTGCAGGCCTACGAGGCCGCGTTCGCGCGGCTGCCACGCCTGAAGCTGGTGCTGCTGACCCAGGTCAGCCATCGCCACGGGCTGGTGCTGCCGGTGGCCGAGATTGCCGAGCGTGCGCGCGCACGCGGTATCGATGTGATCGTAGATGCTGCGCATGGGTTTGGCCAGATCGACTACGCGGTGCCACAGCTGAAGGCCGATTTCGTTGGCATCAACCTGCACAAATGGATCGGTGCGCCGGTCGGCGTCGGCGCGATGTACGTGCGCAGGGGCCGCGTTGCGGACCTCGACCCGTACATGGGCGAGACCGACGACGGCCGCGTGGGCAGCCGCGTACACACCGGCACGGTCAACTTCGCCGCCTACCTGGCACTGCCGGAAGCGATCGCGCTGCACCAGCGCATCGGCGTGGCCAACAAGCAGGCGCGCCTGCGCTACCTGCGCGAGCGCTGGACGCTGCCGGCACGGCAGATGGCGCATATCGAAGTGCTGTCTTCGCCGGATCCGGCGCTGGCCAGCGCCTTGGCCAGCTTCCGTCTGCGTGGGCGCACCAGCGTGGCAGACAACATGGCGCTGCAGAAGCGCCTGCTGGACGAGCATCGCGTGTTCACCACCCATCGCGACGGGTTGGACTCCGGCGCCTGCGTGCGGGTGACGCCGTCGGTGTTCACCCGGCCGCAGCAGATGGATGCGCTGGTGCAGGCGCTCTCCGCCCTGGCCTGACCCTGCTTTGGTAGGTGCCAACCTTGGTTGGCACATTTCGAGCGTGGCGGGAAATCTTCCGCCGGGCAGGGCCCGGCGCTACCGCTCTTCTCCAGCCTGGTGGGTGCCGACCGTTGGTCGGCACATCACCCTGCTTTGGTGGGTGCCAACCTTGGTTGGCACATTCCAACCGTGCCGGGGAATCTTGCGCCGGCCAGCGGCCGGCACTCGGTCTGGTGGGTGCCGACCGTGGGTCGGCACATCCTGTCCACGCATGGCGTGGATCTACGATTCGCCGGGCATGGCCCGGCGCTACCGCTCGATCGCCGGCAACGCATCCGACAACAACAACCGGTCAATCCGCCGCAGCGCACTTTCCAGCTGCCGTCGGTCCGCGGCCAGCCCCAGCGACAGCCGCACGCCGCACTGGTGCGAGACCCCCGGCGGGCAGAACGCCGATGACGGCGCAATCGCCAGCCCCTGCAGATGTGCGGTACGCACCAGCGTGGCGTCGGTCCACGGCGCCGGTATCCGGCACCACGCATGCAGGCCTTCCGCGCGCTGCAGCAGCGACGGTGCCAGCAGGTAGCGCGCCATGCGCGTGCGCTCGCGTGCCTCGGTGCGCACCTGGGCCAGCAGCGACTGGGCCGAACCATCCAGCAGCAGTTGGCTGGCCAACGCCGAGACCAGCGGATGCCCCATCAGTCGCGTCGCCCGCAACGCCGCCGTCATCGCCTCGGCATGCGCCGCGCTCGGGCAGCGCACGAACGCGGTGCGCAGGCCTGGGCTGATCACCTTGGACAGCGTCGCCACGTAGAACACATGACGCGGTGCCAGTGCCGCCAGCGGTGTAGGTGCATCTTCGGCAAGGTGCCAGTACGGATCATCCTCGATCGCCAGCAGGCCTTCGCTCTCCAGTACACGCGTCAGCGCCTCGCGCCGCTGCAGCGGCAGGGTCAGCGCGGTCGGGTTCTGGCAGGTGGGATTGAGATAGACCAGGCGCGCGCCGCTTTCGCGTGCCTGCCGCAGCAGCGCTTCAGGACACATGCCGTGTTCGTCGCCGTCCACCGGCAGCAGCCGCCGGCCCAGTGCGGCGGCGGCCTGCAGCAGGCCCGGGTAGACCAGCGCATCGCAGAGGATCGTATCGCCATCGCGGCCCTGGCTGACCAGGATCGCGGCCAGCGCCACCTGTGCGCCTTCGGTCAGCAGCAGGCAGTTGTCAGCCACGACGCCCAGCATCGGCTGCAGCCAGCGCGCCGCGGCATGGCGATCAGTGGGGTTGCCGCCCCCCAGGTGATAGGTCATCAGGTTCGGTGCGTTGCTGCGCGCAAGCACGGCGGCGGCGCCGCGACGCAGCGTCTCCGCCAGCGCGTCGGCATCAGGCACCGGCGGCACGTTCATGCTCAGGTCCACCACCTGGTCGAAGCCGGCCTTGGGCGGTGCGATGAAACTGCCTTGTGGTCCGCGCGCTTCGATCAGGCCACGCTTGCGTGCTTCATCGAAGGCGCGGGTGACCGTGGTCAGGTCGATGCCCAGCTGCTGCGCCAACGCGCGCTGCGAGGGCAGGCGCTGTCCCGGTGCCAGACCACCACGGCGCACCGTGCGTTCCAGCGAATTGACGATGCGCAGGTAGATCGGACCGCTGTGCGCGAGCACGTCCTGCACCCACTCGCGCGCTGCGACATCCGGTCGCGGCATGTACGGAGCATGTCGGGGCGTATCGTTGCTTCCAACGGCGGGAGCCTGTCCATAACCATCGGTCGGTTCGGACAGGTGACCGCCGTTGTTGTTTGCGGCGGCCACGTCGGCCAGCGTCAGTGATGTCATTGCGCGTCCTCAGCGCTTGGCCTGCCAGGGGCAGTAGCAGCCCACGGCAAGCAGTCCTTTCGGGCGTACGGTCTCACCACGTACCAGCTTGTCCAGCAGCGGTTCGACGAAACTGTTGGCCGAGTTGCAGACCATGCCGATGCTGTACGGGCCGGCGTAGGCCAGATGGCCGTGCCGGTCCCAGATCGCCACGGCAGGGCTGGCCGGGATGTGCTCGATGCCGTCGATGGACGGCAGGTTGATCACCTTGTTGCGCAGCGGCTCGGGCAGTTCGCCCTGCGTGCCAGGGCGACGGATCGCGTAGAAGTCGATGCCGGCGCGGCGGTACATGCTGATCAGGTAGCTCAGGTGGGCACCGGTCTCGCGGTTGCACACCCCGCAGGCCGGGTCCCAGAAATGCACCACGCGGATGCGGCCGGTATCTCCGGCCAGATCGGCCGGCAGGCGCAGCTGCGAGTCGTCGAAGACAATGGCCTGTTCGGTGAACGTGGACTGCGCGCTGTAGCCGAAGTACTGCCACAGCGCAGCCGCCACGCCGGCCATGAACAGGCAGGCGAGGGCGATCATTGTCGGCAGCAGCCAGCGGCGGCGCGGCGCGGCTGCGCCCATCAGGAGTCTTCCCGGCCGAACTTGTGCACGTACTGCTTGCGCATCTCGCGGCAGGAATCGGCCTGCGCGCGACGCTGGATCTCGCTACGCGACGGATCCTCGCTGCGCTGCAGGCACTGCTCGATGGCATGGCGTTCGGCGGCCTGTACGTCCACGGTCTGTGGCTGCAGGCAGACCCAGGCCAGCGCGGCCAGCATCAGCACGACAAAGCCGCCGCAACCGGCCATCACCAGGTGGAACTTCAGTTTCTCGGCGCGCATCGATGCACGTCCCTTCATCCATACATTGCATACAAAATATCATCTTGTATGGATGTCGTGCCACGTGGACGACTCAGACGATGGCGCTGTGCCGGGCCTCGGGGGCTTCAGACAGGATCTCGTTCAGCTTGGCCAGCGCCCCGGCCAGCGCGCCCTGGTCGACCGCGCCGCCCAGCGACAGTCGGATGGCGTTGCCCGGCGGCGGTTCTTCCACGCTGAAGGCGTCGGAACTGGCGATGCCCAGGCCCTGTTCCTGCGCGGCCTGGATCAGCCGGTACTGGTCAAGCCGTGGCGGCAGCGGCAGCCACACATGCAGGCCGGCCGGATGCGCCTGGGCACGGGACGGCAGGTACTGCGCGGCAATGGCCTGGCGCTCGCGCAGTTCCTGCCGGAAGCGCTGCACCATGTCCTGGGCCTGGCCGCTGCGGATCCACTGCGAGGCTACTGCCACCATCGACTGGGTCGGCATCAGCGCGATCGCGCGCAGGGCGTCCAGCACTGGCTCCATCGGCTCGCCGGCCGGCACCACCAGGTAAGCGGTGCGCAGGCCCGGGGCCAGGCACTTGGACAGGGTGGAGATGTAGTAGACCGGGCAGCCGGCGTCGCGATGGGCGGCCAGCGGCGACGCGGCGTCACCGGCCAGCAACCAGTAGGGATCGTCTTCGATCACGGTCAGATCGTGGCGCTTGGCGACATCCAGCAGGGCCTGCCGGCGCTGCGCCGACATCGTTGCCGTGGTGGGGTTCTGGATGGTCGGCACCAGGTACAGCAGGCGCGGGCGGCGCAGCTGGCAGGCTTCTTCCAGAGCCTCGGGCAGCATGCCTTCGGCGTCCATCGCCACCGGCACCACGCCCCGCTGCAGCACGCGCGCGGCCGCCAGCAGGCCCGGGTAGGTCAGCTGCTCGGCGGCGATCAGCTCGCCTGGCTGGGTACGGGCCAGGATCAATGCGCACAGCGCGGTCTGCGCGCCGGGGCAGATCACTACCTGGTCGGCACCCACCGTGCCCAGCATCGGCGCCAGCCACTGCACCGCGGCGGCGCGGTCCTCGCGGGTGCCGGCGCCGACGTGGTAGCTCATCAGTTCGCCCTGGCCCAGCTGCTGGCCCACGTGCTGGAAACCGGCCTCCATGCCCTGTGCAAAGGGCGCGCTGCCCAGCAGCGGCGGGATGTTCATGCTCAGGTCGACCGAGGTGCTGCGGTTGCCGGCCGACAGTGCGATGAAGGTGCCGCCCGCGCCCTGGGCGTCGAGCAGGCCGGCCTGGCGCAGCTCGGCGAAGGCACGGGTGACCGTGGTCAGGTCCACGCCCACCTGCTGGGCCAGGTCGCGTTGTGGCGGAAGGCGGTCGCCCGGGCGCAGCACGCCGTCATCCACCGCCTCGCGCACCTGCTGGGCAATCTGCAGGTACAGCGGGCCGGCGCCCTCGCGGAAGGGGCGGACCCAGGTGCGATTGGGGTGTTTCAGGCGGCGGCCGGCGGCAGGTGGCGTCATCGGTCAGATTTTTCCATACGTGCAGATGCACAAGTCCATACAATGCTGTATCTTGTATGGGCTTGATTGGAGTGGTTCGCCTGCTTGTAGGCGACCTCGTACCCACAGTGTAGCCGCTCCACGCCCGGGCGCTGCGCGCAGGCGAGCCGGTCAAGCGCGCTTCTTCAACAGGGTTGACCTCCAATGAATATCTGCTGGAACCGCATCCGCCTGGCGCTGGTCGCCCTGGCCTGCGTCGGCCTGTCGGGCTGTGACTGGGTGCTGCTGGATTCGAAGGGCATGGTCGGGCTCGCCCAGCGCGACCTGATCCTGATCTGCATCGGCCTGATGCTGATCGTGGTGATACCGGCCATCGTGCTGACCTTCGTGTTCGCGTGGCGCTACCGCGCCGGCAACACCAAAGCGAAATACATGCCTGACTGGTCGCACTCCACCAAGGTGGAGATCGTGGTCTGGGGCGTGCCGCTGATCATCATCGCGGTGCTGGCGGTGATCGTGTGGAAGTCGACCCACGAGCTGGACCCCTACAAGCCGCTTGACGTGGCCGGTGAGCCGCTGCACGTGGACGTGATCGCCACCGACTGGAAATGGGTGTTCGTCTACCCGGACCTGGGCATCGCCACGGTCAACCAGCTCAACTTCCCGGCCAACCGCCCGCTGGCATTCAACATCACCTCCAACTCGACGATGAATACCTTCTTCATCCCGCAGCTGGGTGGGCAGATCTACGCGATGGCCGGCATGCGCACGCAGCTGCACCTGATCGCCAACGAGCCCGGCCAGTTCCGTGGCATGTCCGGCAACTACAGCGGGCATGGCTTCTCGAACATGAAGTTCATCGCCACGGCCAGCAGCAACGAAGACTTCGAGCGCTGGGTGGCCGAAGTGCGCAGCGCGCCCGACGCGCTCAGCTTCACGCAGTTCAAGGCGCTGGCCGCGCCGTCGAAGAACGCACCGGTGCAGCACTTCTCCAGTGTTGAACCGCTGCTGTTCAAGAAGGTCATCGACCAGTTCATCGGCGTCGGTGAGAACACCGCAGCTGCTACCCCGGCGGGCGCTGCCGGCGGTGCCCAGGTTTCCCAGGAGTAACGAACATGTTGGGTAAATTGACGTGGGAGGCCGTGCCGCTGCACGAGCCGATCGTCGTGGTCACATTGGCGGCCATGGTGCTGGGTGGCCTCGCGCTGCTCGGCGCGGTGACGTACTTCAAGCTGTGGGGCCCGCTGTGGCGTGACTGGTTCACCACCGTGGACCACAAGAAGATCGGCATCATGTACGTGGTGGTGGCGCTGGTCATGCTGGTGCGCGGCTTCGCCGATGCGCTGATGATGCGCGCGCAGCTGGCCGCGGCCGGACCAGGCAGTGATGGTTTCCTGCCGCCCGAGCACTACGACCAGATCTTCACCGCACACGGCGTGATCATGATCTTCTTCGTGGCCACCCCGTTCGTGGTCGGCCTGATGAACATCATCGTGCCGCTGCAGATCGGCGCGCGCGACATGGCGTTCCCGTTCCTCAACGCCTTCAGCTTCTGGATCTTCGTGGTCGGCGCAGCGCTGATGATGATCTCGCTGGGCGTCGGCGAATTCGCCATGACCGGCTGGGTCGCCTATCCGCCGCTGTCGGGCATCGAGTTCAGTCCAGGCGTGGGTGTCGACTACTACATCTGGGCCTTGCAGGCGTCCGGCATCGGTACGTTGCTGACCGGCGTCAACCTGTTCATCACCATCCTGCGCATGCGTGCGCCGGGCATGACGTTGATGAAGATGCCGGTGTTCACCTGGACCGTGCTGGTCACCAGCGTGATCATCATCGCCGCCTTCCCGATCCTGACCGTGGCGCTGGGCGCGCTCACCCTGGACCGCTACCTGGACTTCAACTTCTACACCAACACGTTGGGTGGCAACCCGATGATGTACGTGAACCTGGTGTGGGCCTGGGGCCATCCGGAGGTGTACATCCTGGTGCTGCCGGCGTTCGGCATCTTCTCCGAAGTTACGGCCACGTTCGCGCGCAAGAAGCTGTTCGGCTACAAGTCGATGGTCGGCGCCACGCTGGCGATCGGCATCCTGTCGTTCATCGTCTGGCTGCACCACTTCTTCACCATGGGTTCCGGTGCCAGCGTCAATGCCTTCTTCGGCATCATGACGATGATCATCGCCATTCCCACCGGCGTGAAGATCTTCACCTGGCTGTTCACCATGTATGGCGGCCGCGTCGAGTTCAGCGTGCCGATGCTGTGGACCATCGCCTTCCTGGTCACCTTCACCATCGGTGGCATGACCGGCGTGCTGCTGGCCATCCCGGGCGCGGACTTCCTGCTGCACAACAGCCTGTTCCTGGTCGCGCACTTCCATAACACCATCATCGGCGGCGCGCTGTTCGGCTACCTGGCCGGCTTCGCCTACTGGTTCCCGAAGGTGTTCGGCTTCACCCTCAACGAGCGCCTGGGCAAGTGGTCGTTCGCCTGCTGGGTGATCGGCTTCTACCTGGCCTTCATGCCGCTGTACATGCTCGGCTTCATGGGCATGACCCGCCGCATGAACCAGTACGACAACCCGGCGTGGACGCCGTACCTGATCGCCGCCTTCATCGGCGCGCTGTTCGTGTTCGCGGGCATCATCCTGATGCTGGTGCAGATCTACGTGAGCGTTCGCGACCGCAAGCGCAACCTGGACCTGACCGGCGACCCGTGGAATGCGCGCACGCTGGAATGGGCCACGCCGTCGCCGCCGCCGTTCTACAACTTCGCGGTGGTGCCCAAGGCCGATGAGCTGGACGCCTTCCACGAAGCGAAGAAGCGCGGCCTGCCGCCGCCGCCGAAGAAGTACGCACCGATCCACATGCCGAAGAACACCGGCGTGCCGCTGATCCTCAACATCTGGATCCTGGTGCTGTGCTTCGCCCTGGTCTGGCACATCTGGTGGATGGCCGCGGCCAGCTTCATCGCGATGATCGTCACCCTGATCGTGCGGTCCTACGACGAGGACGTGGACTACTACGTCAGTTCCGAAGAGGTGGCGCGCACTGAAGCGGCCAACCTTGCCAAGCTGAAGGAGGTACGCGCATGAACCTGTTGACCCGCCCCGAGCTGGCCACCGGCACGCAGGCACACGAGGACCACCACGAACACGACCACAGCCACGAGCAGGGCGGCATGAAGGTGTTCGGCATGTGGGTCTACCTCATGTCCGACCTGGTGCTGTTCGGTTCGCTGTTCGCCTCGTACGCGGTGCTCAGCACCGCCTACGCCGGCGGCCCCACCGGCAAGGAGCTGTTCTCGCTGCCGTTCGTGATGGCCGAGACCTTCCTGCTGCTGGTCTCCAGCATCACCTACGGCCAGGCCGTACTGGCGATGCACCGCCACGACACCTCGGCGGTGCTGCGCTGGCTGGGCGTGACCTTCGTGCTCGGTGCCTCGTTCATCGGCATGGAGATCTATGAGTTCTCGCACCTGATCCACGAAGGCGCAGGCCCCAGCACCAGTGCCTACCTGTCGGCGTTCTTCGCGCTGGTCGCCACCCACGGCCTGCACGTGGCCAGCGGCCTGATCTGGATGGCGGTGGTCATGCACCAGGTCTACCGCCGTGGCCTGACCCCGACCAACATCACCCGCGTGTCGTGCCTGAGCCTGTTCTGGCACTTCCTGGACCTGGTGTGGATCTGCGTCTTCACCTTCGTCTACCTGATCGGAGCCTTCTGACATGGCCCACGTCGAAACCTCGCGCGCCGGCAATGCGCACGGCTCCACCAAGTCCTACCTGATCGGCTTCGTGCTGTGCGCGCTGCTGACCGTGGTGCCGTTCGCGCTGGTGATGAACCCGGTGCTGTCGCGTCCGCTCACGCTGTTCCTGCTGGTCGGCTTCGCGGTGGCGCAGATCCTGGTACAGCTGGTCTATTTCCTGCACATGGACCGCAAGTCCGAAGGTGGCTGGAACCTGGCCAGCTTCGTGTTCACCCTGGTGATCCTGTTCATCATCGTCGCGCTGTCGGTGTGGATCATCTGGAGCATGCACTACCACATGATGATCAACTGACCGTGGCCGGGGGGATCGGCACGGATCGCGCGATCACCCCGGCACCTCAGCCCTCTTTTCCCCCAAGGGCAGGCCTGACCGAGACCCCGCCCGCATCTGCGTTGGTGGTACCCGTGAAGCGTCCTGCTGCTGTTGTCCGTTCGTTGTTCTCTCCCCGTTTCCGCCTGCCGCTGCTGGCAGGCCTGGCCATCGGCCTGCTGGCTGGCTGCAGTGTGCAGTCGCGCATGGACTTCTACTCCAAGGACATCGCCTGCGAAGAACTTGGCCAGCAGTGGTCGATGCCCGACAGCCACGGCACCGTGCGTGGCCCGAAGGACCTGCAGGGGCAGGTGACCTATCTGTTCTTCGGTTTCACCAGCTGCCCGGATGTGTGCCCGACCACCATGGTCGAGCTGAGCCAGGTCAAGCACCTGATGGGCAAGGATGCCGACCAGCTGCAGGTGGTGTTCGTCAGCGTCGACCCGGCGCGTGATACGCCGGAGGTGGCGCGCACCTATGTGGAAGCCTTCGACCCCAAGGCGATCGCACTGGTCGGCAACGAAGCGCAGTTGGCCGCGATGGCCAGCGACTTCAAGGCGTTCTACGAGAAAGAGCCCGGCCAGGTGCCGGAGACCTACACCATGAGCCACATCGCGGGCGGTTACGTGTTCGACCGCCAGGGCCGCCTGCGCCTGTTCGCGCCCTATGGCATGCCGGTGGACGAGCTGTTCTCCGACGTGCAGCGCCTGCTGCTGGAGCCCGCTCATCCAGCCGCCGGCAACGACGCACTGGCCAGCTGCAGCCGCAAGCACAGCGACACACTCGCCGCCCGGTAATCCCGGGCCATGCGCGGCTGATGCCGCCTGTTCGTCGCGCACGCTGCCCCGGTAGGTGTCGACCTTGGTCGACACGTGGGTGCCGACCGTTGGTCGGCACATCCCCCACACCAATCCCCCGGCCGGCCAGGAGAGCCAACCGGCCGGGGGCACCACTCAACGCCTTACTTGGTTTCTTCCCACTGCACCACGTCCGGTTCGGCCGCCTTGATGCCGGCGGTCGACAGCAGCTTGGTGGTCGCATCCAGCGCCGCGTTCACCGACGGGTACTCCACAATCGCGCGGCCCGAGGCCTTGGATACCTTCACCACGGTGCCGCCGGTGGCGGTGGCCGCACGCTGGGCCGAGGCCGCATCGGTGAAGAACACCTTGACCCGCGAGGTCGCCACTACCGGCGCGCCATCGTTGGAGACAGCGGCCGCAAACTTGCTGGCACCGGCATCCGCACGTGCGGCCACACCGGTAGACGCATCGGTGGACCGCTTGCTGCGGGTGCCGACGGCCGCCGCGCTGGCATCAGCCCCGGTGGTGATCCGGAACTGACCGCCGCTGGCCGGCTGCACGGTTGCCGACGGCGCCAGCTGGAAGCGCGCGCCGCCTACATTGAACGAACGGCCGGTGGCCTCCGCCTTCAACTGCTGCGTGTCTACGGTCGACAAGGTCTTCGCCGGAGGTGTCTGGCCCGAACTCTGTGCCCAGGCGGTGGTGGTCATCGCCGCGAGGGCGAGGGTGCTCAACAGAATGGTCGTCTTCATCATCAGTGCCCCAGAACGCGGATCTTGAAGAATTCGAGGTTGCCACGCGATGCAGCGTTCGCGGCCTGCCCCAGGTCGGTGACTTCCAGCGTCCAGGTGCCCGTGGCGTTCTCATCCAGGAAGGCATTGCTGGACAGCAGGTCCCAGTTGGTGAAGTTGCGCTGGACACCATTGAGGCCAGAGCCGATCGCGGTGAATGCCGGCTGCACCACGCTGCGCGTGCCACTGGGCGAGACCAGCACGAACTGCAGCTGGCGGGTGTTGCTGTGATTGACCCGGAAGCCGAGCTGCACGCTTTCGATGTTGCGCGCGCCATTGGCCAGCTGGAAGGTCAGGCGAGCAGCAGTGGCCGAGGTATTGCCGATGGCTACGGTGCGCGTCGTGTTGCGCCAGCCGCTGTCCACCAATGCACCCAGCGACTGGAAGTTCTCGGCGACCTCTACTGCACGGGCGGCGTTGACCACGCCGAAGCCGTACCAGTTGCTGTAGGCGCGGCCGGCGGCATTCACCGTCCAACCCGGCACCAGCACGCGGCCATCGGAGTGCGTGACCGCCGCCCGGTTCGGGTCATTGCGGGTGGCCGTGGTGGCCAGGATGTACTTCACATCGCGGTAGGACAGGTTTGGATTGGTTTCCAGCAGCAATGCCGCCACGCCCGACACCATCGGCGTGGCCGCCGAGGTACCGTTCATCTTGCCGGTGTAGTTGCAGGTGCTGTCGATGGCGGACTGGTCGCCGTCCAGTGTGTTGCGCAGGCTCGTATTCTTGTTGCTGCCCTGCGCGCAGCCGGTGACGTCGGTGGTGAGGATGGCCGGATCGTAGCGGATCGCCAGCTGCCCCGGCACGACCTGCCGCTGCCAGCCGTTCTCGCCACCGAAGCCGGACACCCACAGCGCCGAGCCGGTGGACGAGTACGAGGAGCGCACGCCATCGGCGCGCACGGCGGCAACAGTGATCACGTTGAACAGGTTGTTGCGCGGATCGCGGCCGGCCGGAATGCAGCCCGTGTTGCGGTTCTTGGTGTCTGCCGAGCAGATGTCGGTGCCATCCGAGCGTGCGCCGTTGTTGTGGTTGTTGCCGGCGGCTTTCACGTAGATGCCACCGCGCCCGCCACGGGTGCCGGACATGGCCTGCTCATAGGCGGTGATGTCGTTCTGGCTGTAGGCCAACGGCAGGTTGGGGTTGCCCGGGCTGGAGCCCCAGCTGTTGTTGAAGACCCCCACGTCGGCCACTTCGGCGCCATCCCACCACGAGTACTCGATGTTGGAATTCGAATTGCCCTGGGCATTGGATGCCAGGAAATTGAAGCCCTTGAGTGTGGCCGCCGAGGCCACGCCGCGCACGCCCAGGTTGTTGGAGCCCACCGCACCGGCGATGCCGCCGACCATGGTGCCGTGATTGTCGCGGTCAGGATTGGACGGTGAAGGGTTGTTGCTCTGGTTGGCGAAATTCTTGCCCGCGACCGCCGCGACGTTGGCAGCCAGGTCCGGGTGGGCGATCTGCAGGCCGTCATCGACGATGGCGATGGTGACGCCCTGGCCACGGATGCCATTGCGGAACAGGCCATCCACGTTGAGATCGTTGCCGGCCACCGGCAGGGTATCGCCCAGTACAGCCTGCCCGGTGTTGAGCAGATGCCACTGACGCCCGGCCAGCGGATCGGCCTGCTGGGCCTGGGCGGTGACGGCCAGGCTGCCCAGCACCAGGGCAGTGGCAAGGGCCAGGCGCGCGGAGCACGGTGGCGCGGAGCGTTGCGTGTGTCGCTTCATACACGAATCCTTCTGTTGTGAATCGGCATGGCAGGACGGCGGGGCGGATCTGCCCCATCGCAACGAGCCAAACGCGACACAACGAACAACCCCCTACCTCTTCACACACCCAATCTGCAGATGTGCCGATTGCGTCACAAACGCTTATGCCGCGGGGTAATGACGACTGCGCGTTCCTGTAGAGCCGAGCCCATGCTCGGCTGATCGGACGGTCCCGTGTGTAAAGCAGCCGAGCATGGGCTCGGCTCTACACAAGCAGTGTCATCGCGCGCCCTCACATCCGGCTGTGCTACTACAGCCCGTGCACCCTTCCGCGTCGGAGCACGATGATGGTCAATCCGCTCGCCCAGGCCCATCGCGGCCTCGGCACCACGCTGTTCAGCCTGTTGAACCCGATACCCTTCGGCTTCTTCGTCGGCGCATTGATCTTCGACGCGATCTATCTCAACAGCGCCGAGGTGATGTGGGGCAAGGCCGCTGCCTGGCTGATCACCTTCGGCCTGCTGATCGCCATCATTCCGCGCCTGATCAACCTGTTCGCGGTCTGGCGCCGCAGCGGTACCGCCACCCGCATCGACCGCATCGACTTCTTCCTCAACCTGGTCGCAGTGGTGCTGGCCATCTGGAACGCCTTCGTGCACAGCCGCGACGCCTATGCCGTTGCGGTGCCAGGCACGATCCTGTCGGCGCTGACCGTGGCCCTGATCGCACTGGGCCTGATCCTGCTGTCACTGCAGCCGCCGGTGCTGCAGGGAGGTCGTCATGGTTAAGCACATCCTGCCCACCGTGGCCGCGCTGGCACTGGCCGTCACCCTGTCGGCGTGCGCGGGCAAGGCCGAATACCACCCCGCTGACCAGTCCGGCGCACAGCCGCCGTTGCCGGCACCGAAGAACTTCCTGATGCCGCCGATGCAGGTGCCCAAGGGCGTCGGCTGGGCCGACGGCCAGTCACCCACGGTGGCAGAGGGCCTGAAGATCGAGCGCATCGCCGCCAACCTGCTGCATCCGCGGCGGCTGTTGACCCTGCCCAACGGCGATGTGCTGGTGGTGGAAGGCAACGGCCCCGGCGAAGAACCGGTCACCACGCCCAAGCAGTGGATTGCCGGCAAGGTGAAGGCGCGCTCGGGCAAGGCCGGCAAGGGCGGCAACCGGGTTACCCTGCTGCGCCGCACGCCGGGAACGAACACCTGGACCCAGCACGTCTACATCGAGGGCCTGCACTCGCCGTTCGGCATCCAGCTCATCGGTGACACGCTGTACGTGGCCAACACCGGCAACATCATGCAGTACCACTACGTGCCCGGCGAAACCCGCATGTCCGACAAGGGCCGCGAGTTCACCGACCTGCCCAGCACCATCAACCACCACTGGACCAAGGAACTGCTGGCCAGCCGCGATGGCCGCAAGCTGTACGTGGGCGTGGGTTCCAACAGCAACATCACCGAGAATGGCCTGGCCGTCGAATACCGCCGCGCGGTGGTGCTGGAAGTGGACGTGGCCACCCGTGGCAGCCGCATCTTCGCCTCGGGCATCCGCAACCCGACCGGCCTGGACTGGGAGCCGAGCACCGGAGAGTTGTGGGCTGTTGCGAACGAACGCGATGAGATCGGTGCCGACCTGGTGCCGGACTACCTCACCTCGGTGAAGGAGGATGGCTTCTACGGTTGGCCCTACAGTTACTACGGCCAGCATGTGGACGAGCGCGTGCAGCCGCAGCGGCCGGACCTGGTGGCCAAGGCGATCGTGCCGGACTACGCGATCGGCTCGCACGTGGCGCCGCTGGGCCTGCTGTTCTACACCGGCCAGGCACTGCCGGCGCAGTACCACGGCGGCGCCTTCATCGGTGAACACGGCAGCTGGGACCGCTCGCCGCTGAGCGGGTACGAAGTGGTCTACGTACCGTTCAAGGACGGCAAGCCGACCGGGCGGCCACAGACCGTGGTCAGCGGCTTCGCCTCGAAGGACGAGAAGACGCTGATGGGTGCGCCGGTGGGGATGGCCATGGATGCAGAGGGCGCGCTGCTGGTCGCCGACGACGTGGGCGACGTGGTGTGGCGGGTGTCGGCCAAGTAGTTCTGTAGAGCCGAGCCCATGCTCGGCTGCTCTTCGTTCGGTGCACGGAAACCCGCGCGGTGCGCGCGTAAGCCGAGCATGGGCTCGGCTCTACAGTTCCGCAGTACTGCTGCGGAACCCGCTGAACACCGACTCGGCAGCAAACCCGACGCCGCCCAGCAGCACGCCGAAATACACCACCGTGGCCACCACGAAGCCGTAACCGGCCGCCACCGCCGCGCCATCGCGCTGGATGAAGCCGATTGCAAAGGCCATCAGCGCCAGCGCCGGCAGCGTGTTGCTGAAAGGAATCGGTCCGGCGGGCGCCATCAGCAGCAGGGTCGCGAACACCAGCATCAGGTTGTTCAGGCGCATCATCTTCTTCGAGCGCACCATCACCGCCAGCCGCATCGGCCGCGACAGCCGCTCCATGCGGTGCACCCACTTCAGCGCACGGCCCAGGTTGGCCTTCAGCTTGTCGGTGGCGATCTCGCGGCGCGCCAGCTTCTGCGGCACCCACAGCGGGCGGTTGCGCACCCGGCTCAGGCCGATCAGCAGGATCGAGGCACCGAATACGGTGCTCAGCCCGGGAATCGACACCGGAATGATGAAGATGGCCGAGAGCAGGATCACGATCAGCAGCAGGCCTTCATCGCCCAGCGCACTGAGCAGGGTGCCGACGCTGACCTGCTCGCCGGGCAGCTCGTCGATCATCTCCTCGATCTGCTGGGCCAGAGGAGCACTGTCGTTGGTTTCGGGGGCACGGTAGGTCATGCGTCGCAAGGTTCTCCAGGGAAGGGCGGTCAGCGGGCCGTCCTGCGGTGGGGGACGCACAGGCTCCCGCAGTATCCCGGCCAACGTGGGAAAAGAGGTGAACCGGGCATGAGGGGGTAAACTGGCGTGCCCCGCACGAGTTGAACGCAATGGACATGGGCCGCAGGCAATCGACCATCGAACTGGTCGCCATCGACATGGATGGCACCCTGCTGGACCCCAGCCACACGCTCACCGCCCGGGCCAAGCAGGCCATCGCGCAGGCGCGCGCGCTGGGGGTGCACATCGTGCTGACCAGTGGCCGCCCGGTTCCCGGCCTGGCACCGTTCCTGCACGAGCTGGGCATCACCGGCGACGACGACTACTGCATCGCCTGCAATGGCGGCCTGGTGCAACGCATCGGCACGCGCGAAACCGTGGTCGAGTATCCGCTCAGCTTCGACGACTTCCTGTTCTGCGAGCAGGTGGCCCGCGAAGTGGGCGTGCACTTCCAGGCGCTGGACAGCCAGCGCATGTACACGCCCAACCAGGACATCAGCTATTACACCGTGGCCGACTCGCATCTTTCGCGGATGCCGCTGTCCTACCGCCGCGTGGAAGACATGGACCCGTCGATGTCCTTCATCAAGCTGATGATGATCGACGCGCCCGACGTGCTGGATGCCGCCATCGCGCGCCTGCCCAGCGAGCTGACCGAGCGCTTCGCGGTGCTGAAGAGCGCACCGTTCTTCCTGGAAGTGTTCGACCGCCGCGCCGGCAAGGGCCCGAGCCTGCAGAAGCTGGCCGAGCACCTGGGCATCGATCGCGCCAACGTGATGGCCATCGGTGACCAGGAAAACGACCTGACCATGCTGCAGTACGCCGGTACCAGCGTGGCGATGGGCAATGCCATTGATGCTGTGAAGGCGGTGGCGCGGTTTGAAACCACCAGCAACGCCGATGAAGGTGTGGCGCGGGCGATCGAGCGCTTCGTCCTGCAGTAACCGCGCGGTCAGCTGTCCAGGTAGCTGCCAACCTCATCCGCCCCGGTAGGTGCCAACCTTGGTTGGCACACGCAGACGGCAAGCGCCGACCAAGGTCGGCCCCGACCACGCCGGGGCTATACCCACGTATAACCCACCCATCCCTATCGCCATTCGCGCTGTACCACCGCGCAATGGCGAATGCGGCAGCGCGATGCAAGAATTTCGCACGTCGAAATCACGCCATCGAATTCTGAGGCAGAGGATCGTCTTCCTCTGCCACTGACCGGCGCGCACTGCGCCGTCACCCCCAACGCAATCGCATCGCCAGCCAGGGCGCCGACACCGGTGCTGCAACGCGCTGGCCGTGCACGTGCGCCGCTCTCTCCCTACATCCTGGATCTGCCCATGAACACCCCACCCACGACGCGCCTCGCCCTGGCCATCATCGCGGCCACCACCGCACCTGCGTACGCCGCGGAAACGCACGATGCCGCGCACGACACGCCCACTACGCTCAACGCCCTGCAGGTCATCGCCACACCGCGCGGTGCGGCCGTGGCACCGACCCAGGTGATCGGCCCCAACCGCTACATCATCAAGGCCGAAGACCTCGACGCGATGGTCACCGGCAACAACGGCCTGGCCATGCTGAAGCAGGTACCGGGCGCCAGCTACACCGCCACCGACGGGCTGGGCCTGGATATCTCCGCCACCAGCCTGTTCGTGCGCGGCTTCCGCATGAACGAAATGGGCATCACCTTCGAAGGCGTGCCGCTGAACGACAACGGCTTCCTCTCGCTTACCGGCACCAGCGTGGTGAACGTGGGCGTGCCCGATGGCATCGGCGCGATCACAGTCAGCCCCGGTGGTGCGCCGGTCAGCGTGTTCTCCAGCAGCGTCAACGGCGGCAGCCTGGAATACCGCCTGCGCGACCTGCAGGACACGCCCAGCCTGCGCGTGAAGCAGGGCGTGGGCAGCAACAGCACGCTGGTCACCACCGTGTCCGGGCAGAGCGGCCAGCTCGGTGAGCATGGCCCGAAAGTGCTGGTCGACCTGCAGCGCGTGTCCGCCGACAAGTACCAGGGCGAGGGCACGCAGAACTTCCTGCGCGGCGACCTGAAGCTGCAGCAGGACGTCGCCTGGGGCGATGTCACCGTGTTCCTGTCCGACAGCAAGGCCAAGGTCTGGGGCTACAACAACATCTCCTTCGACATGATCCGCAAGCTGGGCTGGAAGGCCGACATCTTCTATCCCGATTATGCGTGGGCGTGGTACGTGGCCTCGCCGGAAAACGCGGACAAATCCTGCGGCGCCTACACCTGCGGTGAGCTGTCCGAACTGATTCCGTACGACACCGGCCAGACCACCCGCGACCGCGTGTCATCGATCAACCATCGCTTCCAGATCACCCCAGCGCTGAGTGGCAACGTGCAGCTGTACAACGCCAACAGCCACACCCAGGCCACGCTGACCGACCCGACCGTACCGTCGCCCAACGGCGCACCGTTCTCCGAACAGGTACAGACGCCGCGCCTCAACCGCCTGGGCGGCATGGTCAACCTGCAGTTCGAGACCGGCGCGCACACCTTCACTGCCGGTTTCTGGCAGGAGAAGAGCAAGGCCGCGGCCAAGACCGAGTGGTACCAGCAGCCACTGCTGGGCGAGGGCCCGCCGCTGAAGGCCACCGGCCCGTTCGACGTGTACGGCCCCGCGTTCAAGACCGACAACGCATCGAGCTGGGTGACCCGCTCGCGCCAGTTCTACCTGCAGGACGACATCGTGCTGAACGACACGCTGAAGCTGGGTGTCGGCCTCAAGGCCGTGGACTTCCGCACCCGCGGTGGCGGCCTGGGTGATGCCAAGGACCGGCCGGTGAATGGTACGCTGCGCGCGAAGAGCAACTTCCTGCCACATGTCTCGCTGTTCTGGAGCCCGACCGAATCCACCGACGCCTTCATCGACCTGGCCAACACCATGAACGGCTACCGCGTGGCCCAGCGCGGCAACATCGGCTACACCGCCTCCGCATGGACCATCACCGACCAGGAAGAGTTCGACCGCGTGGCCGGCACGCTGCGCCCGGAGAAGAACTGGAACCTCACCGTAGGCGCGTCGCATCGCTTCGACCGGCTGACGATCACCGGCGACGTGTTCTACAACGACATCCGCAACCGCCTGCTGTCAGCAGCCATCGGTACCCAGTTCGCGCAGATCAACACGGTTCGGCTGATGCCGAAGATGCATGTGATCGGTGCCGACCTCGGTATCACCGCCGACCTGACCGACCACCTGCAGTTCTATCAGGGCGTGGCCGTAGCCCGTTCGTACTACGACAGCGATTTCGTGGTGGGCGACACGGTGTACCCGATCAAGGGCAATGCCCAGCCGGGCTACCCGCAGATCTCGCTGGTCAGCGACCTGTCCGCGCACTTCGGTGACTGGCGTTTTGGTGCCACCAGCACCTCGTACCTGCGCCAGCCCTTCACCTACGAGAACGACATCCGCGTGCCCACGTTCTGGCAGGTCAACACCTATGCCGCCTACCGCTTCGGTGCCGATAGCGCGGTGCCGGGGCTGGAGCTGCGGCTGGACGTGAGCAACCTGTTCAACCGCCACAACATCGGCACCGCCACCATCGCCGGCTCGTCGTTCTCGGGGGATTACCAGACCCTGCAGCGCAGCGCGCCACGGCAGCTGATGTTCAGTACCTCGATGACCTTCTGAGTAGATCCACGCCATGCGTGGATAGCTGACCCCTGCCAGAAACACGCCTTGCGCAATCAACAGGGATTTTCTGGCGGCGACGCAAGGTTCCCACAATGTTGCTGGGTCATGCTGTCGGCATGGCTCAGTACAACCCGCGATCACCGTTGTTCGACATCCGGAGCCCGGGACGGCCCCGGCAGGCGCCGTCCGTGACGCCTGTGATCGACCTGCAGGCCGAGTACCAGTTCTGGCACGTCTACGAGCGCGTGGTCCGTCCGTTGCCCGGTGGGGGGCTGCGGCAGGCCTGGCTGGTGTGCCAGAAGGTGTACCGGGACCGGTGGCAGCACCCGGACGACAGCGACGAGGCGGCGTTGTCGCGGGTGCTGTTTGGCGGGAACATGACGGCTGACCGGGCGTCGGAGCTGGCGGAGCTGCACGCGCTGGTCAGCCGTCGGGTGGCGTTGCTGGCGAAGCGAGGGCGGGTGGATACTGCGGCCTGAGGCGCGAGGGCTGTCCTCGACGTGCCGAGCCGCTATGACCTGCTCTTGGTAGAGTCGACTGTTAGTCGACTGCTCTTAGCTTCGGCCCTCCAAGAGACCGCGCGTCGCGCGCGAGTCGACTAACAGTCGACTCTACCAACGCCCCCTCGGGACGGTGCTTCTAGGGCTTTCCCCGATCCAGCTGCCGATAGCCAATCGCCTCAGCCAGATGCGCCGTCCGGATCACCTCGCAACCCGCCAGATCCGCAATCGTGCGCGCCACGCGCAGAATCCGGTGCATCGCCCGTGCGGAAAGCTGCAGACGTTCAATCGCCTGCTCAAGTAGATCCTGATCGGCCTCGCTCAGCTTCGTGCACGCCCGCAGCGCCGCCGGCGGCAGATGTGCATTGAGCCCGCCACGTGCCTGCTGCCGGGCATGGGCGGCTTCCACCCGTGCACGTACCGCAGCACTGGGCTCACCCAGCGGCGTGCTCTCCCGCAGCTCCACCGCGTCCATTCGCGTTACGCCGATATGCAGATCGATGCGGTCCAGCAGCGGGCCGGACACTCGCGCACGATAGCGGTTGATGCGCTCGTCGCTGCACAGGCAACGGTTGCTGCGGTCACCGGCCCAGCCGCACGGGCAGGGATTCATCGCAGCCACCAGTTGGAACCGCGCGGGGTACTGCACGCTGCGCGCCGCGCGGGCGATGCGGATGTGGCCGGATTCCAGTGGCTCGCGCAGGGTTTCCAGCGCGCTGCGGTTCCATTCTGGGAGCTCATCAAGGAAGAGGACTCCATGGTGGGCCAGTGATATTTCACCGGGGCAGGGCGGGTTGCCCCCACCCACCAGCGCCGCCGCGCTCGCGCTGTGATGGGGCGCTCTAAAGGGCCGCTGCCGCCAACGTCTTGGGTCCAGCCCTTCGCCACTCACCGACGCAATCGCGGCAAGCTGCAGCGCCTCAGTCTCTTCGGTATCCGGCAACAGGCTGGGCAGGCGCGAGGCCAACAGTGTCTTGCCGCAGCCAGGACTACCGATCAACAACAGATGGTGCCCACCGGCAGCGGCCACTTCCAACGCGCGCCGTGCATGCGCCTGCCCGCGCACGTCAGCCAGATCCGGCAGCGGCAACGGCGTCGTGTCCACGCGCTCCACGGGCGGCAACAGGCGCGGGTTGCCCAACCCGGCGCAGCATTCCAGCAGCGTGCGCGCCACACGCACATCCGCGTGCTCGGCCAACGCAGCCTCTGCGGCATTCCCTGGCGGCACCACCAGGATGCGCCCGGCTTCAGCGGCCGCGATCGCAGCCGGTAGTGCACCGGCCACCGGCCGCAGTTCGCCGGTCAGGCCCAGCTCGCCCAGGAACTCGTACTGCAGCAGCGACTGCGGATCGACCTGGCC
The DNA here is from genome assembly GCF_059370395.1 of Stenotrophomonas sp. YJH_SMC_101-4. Classification (NCBI taxonomy): domain Bacteria; kingdom Pseudomonadati; phylum Pseudomonadota; class Gammaproteobacteria; order Lysobacterales; family Lysobacteraceae; genus Stenotrophomonas; species Stenotrophomonas sp. YJH_SMC_101-4. Next base: position 266,221 of record NZ_JCAFTP010000003.1, read on the forward strand.
ACTGGCCGCCAGAATGCCCAGCGCGATGGCGAGGTCGTAACGGCCGCCTTCCTTGGGCAGGTCGGCAGGCGCCAGGTTCAACGTGATGCGCCGCTGCGGAAAGTCGAAGCGTGCGCAGAGCAGGGCGGCACGGACGCGCTCGCGGGATTCGCGCACGCTGGTCTCGGCGAGGCCAACGATCTGGGTGACAGGCAGGCCGCCAGAGAGATGCACTTCCACCCGCACCAGCGGGGCATCGACCCCGGCGCGTGCACGGCTGTGGACCAGCGCGAGGCTCATGTGTGGCTTCCTGCAGAGGGATGCTTGATGGTGCGGCAGGCGTTCCGCATGGGATATCGGGAATTGCTGGTGAAGCGGCTAGGGGGATTCCTGCAGACCGTTGGAGTGCGCCTGCGCGCTTCGTAGCGGCCGGTGTTCGCGATCGAGTGTCGGAACTCAACCGGTATGACGTGGAACAACGCCGGGGAATAGGCCGTTGCCGCTCGCCCGGGCCGGCCTTTCACCTCACTGGATCTGCGCCCGCGAGACTGCGGAAATCCAAGAAAATTCCCTATGAAGTGCTTTTCGTACAGGCATTTACATTTCACCGGAACTACACACATTTACTTGAAGGTGAGCAAAAGGGGCGCTAAAATTCACCCAACACACCCGCCAAGCCTCTGACGCGCTAGTTCGCGACATGCTCAAATTGGCGGGTTTTTTTTTGCCTGCTGATTGGAGTCAGGATGACTGACTACCGCAAACCACCCCTGTCGATTCAGGAGCAGTTGGATCTCCTCCAGCAGCGCGGGCTGGCCATCGGCGACGCCGCCAATGCCAAACGCTATCTGCAGCGTGTTGGCTACTACCGCCTCATGGGCTATCTCTACACACAGCGTGTGCCCGGTAGCGACAGCTTCCGAGCTCAAGCGACATTCGAAGAAGCGGTCAGTCTCTATGAATTCGATTGGGCCCTTCGAGACCTGGTAATGGAGGCCGTTGGCCATATCGAGGTCGCAACGCGGACCGTGCTCACGTACCACTTTGCCCATGCCTATGGCGCCTTCGGCCACTTGGAGCCGCGCAATCTGGCATTCACCGGGCAGGAGTATGCGGATTGGCTCGGCGGCGTCGAAAGCGAAGTGACGCGCTCCAGGGAGGCGTTTATTCGGCACTACAAGGACAAGTACGCCTCACCCGCATTCCCCAGAGTACCGATCTGGATGGCGACAGAAGTCATGTCGCTCGGCTCGCTTTCTCGCTTCTACAAAGCGCTGCACTCCAGAGAACAGAAGGCTGTTGCGGGTGAGATGCTGCTGGCCGCGCCGGTCTTCGCAAACTGGCTGCATGTCACCAGCGTGGCGCGAAACGTCGTTGCACACCACAGTAGGTTATGGAACAAGGAGCTCGGTGTTTCGGCAGTTCGTCCACGGTCGGCAGGATGGTCTGAGCGCGAGGCGCCATACGCACCGAATCGTTGCTTCTTTCTGTTGCTCCTGCTTCGCAGACTTCTGGAAGCGACGACCGCTGATTTCAGGGATTGGCGTGAACGTGTCGATACCCACCTCTCGGCTGGCCTGACGACCGAAGTCCGAACGAGAAGCATCGGGGCTGCGACTGGATGGCAGGACCATCGCCTTTGGCGCGGGTAAGTCCCAGGAGGCGCCGCTTCCTCCAGACATTTGTTGCGAATGGGCCGGTTAGGGGGGGGGGTCAATGGCGGCCCAGCACCCCAAACAGACACCGCTGCTCATCCAGCACCAGCCCATTGAAGCGCCCAAACCGCGTCTCAACCCACGAAGGCCCAGCACTTTCCACCAGCAACCGGCCCTCACTCTGGTGCAGATCCAGCCAACGCTCGAAGCTGATGCGCAGACGCTCGATGTCCGGCGCCCGCCACCGTGCATCGGCAGGCATGCGGATCAGCACGCGCGAGGGCGCGTTCTCCACGTCCAGCACCAGAACGCCCTTGCAGCGGATTTCGAAGGACGTCACCCCGGCATAGCGCGTGCGCAGTTCAAAGCCCTCATGCGCCTTCGCAGTGACGAAGCCCAGCGCATCACTGTGCAGCAACCGGTAATCGGCCGGTTGCAGCTTCTGGTAGGCCCACACCTGATCGCCCGCGGGCTCGGGCCATGCTGCCCATACTGCGCCGATCACCGCGATGCACATCACCGCAGCGGCAAGGCCGTGCATCTTCATTCGTCACCCCGCACACAGGCAGAAAACTCCGCGCCGTAAGCGCGCTCAGTCCTTGGGTCGCATCCGCTCGTGGATGAAGGCGGTCAGCGCGAGATCGGCCATCACCAGCCCCTCCATCACCCGGTCGCCCACGTACTGTTCGGGCTCGCCGTTCTGGCGCGTGCGCTCGGCCGCCAGCAGGATCTCCTGCACGATGCGCTGGCCGGTGAGCGCGCAGTCGGCGTCGGACAACGCCATCTGCCGGCTGCGCAGGTGGTGCCGCTCGGGCCAGGGCTGGCCGTCGGCCGCAGCGCCCGCACCGATGGCGTGCAGGATGGCGATGAGGCTGTTGGGGTCCAGCGCGGGCTCGGGTGACGGCGCTTCCTGGATCGGGCGCGGGGGCGGGGAGTGCGGTGTGGTCATGGCGGGCTCCGTGCAAGCAGGCGGACGCCGCCACCGATAAAGGTGGCGGGCAGAGCGTGGCTCGAAAACCGGGCTATTAGGAAGAAACCGGCGGGCACAAGGCCCCCACGCCCCGCCCGCCATAGCTGGCAGACGGAATGCCAGCCGACACCACGCAAGGTGATGCCGGCTGGCAAGTGCAAACAACATCCTAATAGCTCGGGTTTTCGAGGCCCGGCCACCCGTTTTCGGTGGCGATACCAGAGTTGCCTGACGTAGTTGGGAATGCCAAGGGGGAGGGGGCAATGCCGCCAAAACCCGAGACGCTTTTGGCATTGTCGCATAGCGAGGAAAGCGGCGAGAGCCTTGGCGTGCTTGGCGCAGCGGCGCTTCTGGAACGGAGTCGTCAGAACCTTCTGCCAGAGATGTAAGGCGCGGCAAATGCGACAGCACCCGCCCATCGGGCATGTGTGATCGCTCATGCAACCGAACCGCTGCGACACCGGCTGGATGGTTTAAATGACTTCCTGCCTATTGAACCTACCGAGTGCCGCGCGCAATCTGACTACCGCTGTAGTCACGCGGGGCTGCTCTGCCCGCAGCAGGACGGTCTTGTAGCGTTTGAACGGATTTCACCCACTGGCGCAGGCCAATACAAGGATCACTGTACGTGTTACGCCGCAATCGACTTCTTCTGTCTGCGGGTCTGGTCCCGCTTCCGTGGTTCCTGTTCTGGACCAGCGTTGCCGCCCTGTTCGCGCCGGGCTACAACCCGCTTGCACAGCACGCCAGCGAGCTGCTGCAGGCACCAACGCTTGCAAGCATCTGCGGCAGGATCGCGGCTATCGGCTCCGGTCTGGGCTTCGTGGCGTTCTCCATCGGGGTATGGCGGGAGTCCGGCCGCCGGATTGCCGTAGGCGCGATCTGCTGGATGATCTTTGGCATCTCCATGCTGACCAACGGGCTCTGGCCCATGGGCCATCCGATGCACGGCTTCTACACCATTGGCATCGCAAACATCATTGCACCGGCGATGTCGCACATTGAACTGAGTGCGTGGTCTGCCAACCGAAGGGCGTACGCCGTGACCGCTATGGTGAGCATCGCGAGCATCGTCTATCTCTGGTTGAACGTGGTGGGAGCGGATCCGGATGGGTTCAGGGGGCTGACACAGCGCCTGTTCTCGTCGATCAACTCGCTGTGGCCATTCCTGGTTGCGCTGTATCTGCTGCGAAGGGGTTCAAGCGTGCTGAAGGCGGAGCCGACGTATTGATGGGCGGGCGTGCAGGCACATGGACGACCATTGAGTGTGTGGGGCTGAGAAGGGGATGAGGATCTTTCGCCGTCAGCTGATCTACGTTCGAGTGCACCAGGACCACTTCATTGCGCGCGTGGTGGGTGGAGACAGGACCATCCGTCGTCAGTGTCATGCCCTTGGCAATCGCGCGGGCCCGATCAAGGACTTTTCGAGTATCCGGCCCCTGCTCAAGGCGATCTTCTCGGAACTCCTGCCTGGGTTCTCTCTCGTCAAGCCGTGGGGGATTCTGCACTTTGATCCGGTTGAGTACCCGGTCACGAAGGAAGAACTGGCCGGGTTCCAGAAGGCTGCCATGCGAAGTGGTGTGAGCTTCTGTTTTCTCTCCACGTGGGAGAAGCGGCATGAAGACAAGGATCTGTTGGAGATGTTCAAGTAGTGCCGGCCCGATACTTCGTTCCAGGCCAGGAAAATTTGTGGTTGGGTCTGTTCGAGGCACTGCGAGAGTCCGCTCTTGGCCGGGAGCGGACATCGTTCGACGATCTGCTGCGTTGATCCTCCGTCGGCCAAAGCACGTGTCTCTCCTTCCCTCAATTGATGATCTCCCCACTTCCCGAAGCAACAAACGCCTTCAACTGCCGGACGAACTCCGCGTCATACAGCTCCCACTCCACAATCTCCCCAACCACCCGCAACGGCTGCGCACTGCGATACGACCGCGTCGGGTTCCCCGGAAACTTCTTGTTGGTCACATTCGGGTCGTCTTCAAACGGCCCGGTCGGCTCCACCACATACACACGCGGCCGCCCCTCACCCTTGGCCATCTCCGCAGCCAGCCCGGCGCCCTTGGCAATCGTGGTGAAGTAGATGTGGTTCATCACCACGCTGTCGCGATAGTTGGAGCGGAAGCCCGCACTCAGCAGCTCGCCCACCGCCAGATCAGCGCGGGTGCCGTGATAGAACGGCCCGGCGACCTGGTCGCAGGTGTCATGCGAAACGGGTGTCCATTCGGTGTCCTGCGCCATCGGCACTGCCCCTGCGTGTCCTGCCGGATCGACAGGCCGGCGAGTCTAGGGCGCCCGGTGGGCCTTGCTGCAAGGCCCCATCCGGGAAATACTCTGTAGTGGGAGGCGCACTGCGCCTCTTTTTTCATTCTGCGGTGCCGCGCCCTTCCAGCTCACGCACGGCCGTTTCCAGCGCATCCAGCTTTTCGCGGGTCTTCAGCAGCACGGCGCGCTGCACTTCGAACTCCTCGCGGGTGACCAGGTCCAGCTTGGCCAGACCCGCCTGCAACGCGCTCTTGAAGGTAGCCTGCAGTTCCTCGCGCGATTCGCGCAGGCCCGGCGGCACCAGGTCGCTCAAGCGACGGGCAATGTCATCCAGTTGGTTCAGGTCGATCATGGGGGTACTCCGTGGTGCGGGCGGGCCGTGCAGGCCACAAGGATACTGCTGGGCCGGTCGCCCGCACAGGCGTGGGCTGTTTCGCACCGGGCGCGTTCAGGCGCTATCCTCCACGCCGGAAGACAGGAGATAGACGATGAAGATGGTCATGGCGGTGATCAAGCCGTTCAAGCTCGACGACGTGCGCGAAGCGCTGGCCGAGCGTGGGGTCACCGGCATCACGGTGACGGAAGTGAAGGGCTTTGGTCGCCAGAAGGGCCATACCGAGCTGTACCGTGGTGCGGAGTATGTGGTCGATTTCCTGCCGAAGGTGAAGCTGGAAGTGGCGGTGACCGATGACCAGGTTGAGGCCGTGGTTGAGGCCATCGTGAAGGCGGCGGGCACCGGCAAGATTGGCGACGGCAAGGTGTTCGTGTACGACCTGGGCAGTGTGGTGCGTATTCGTACCGGTGAGTTGGACGCGGACGCGTTGTAACCCGTTCGGCGGGATGTTGTAGAGCCGAGCCTATGCTCGGCTGCATTTCGCGCGATGCAGGAACAGCAGCCGAGCGCGGGCTCGGCTCTACAAAGAGCGGTAAAGCGGTCGAGCGAGCTCGACCCCTACCGGCGCTTGGCCCACTTGTAGAACCGCTTCCAGCCCTGGCGCACGGCAGCGACCCAGCCGGGGTCGGCCACCAGTGCGGCCTGCGCGGCACTCGGGGCCTGGCCGGTCATGCGCTGGCGGATCTTCAGCAGGTTCTTCATGTCGCTGCGGCGCATCTGCCGGCTGAGCGGGTTGCGGCGCAGCCAGCGCGGGGCGCGCCAGGCGGAGGTGAAGTCCAGCAGCACCGGCACGCCGCCGCTGACCACCACGTTGGTGCCATGCAGGTCGTTGTGGGTGATGCCGGCGGCATGCAAACGGCTGAGCGCGTGCTGCAGCTGCTCGAACACTTCATTGCCCACGGCCTGCGCGGTGCTCAGGGTCTGGCCGGGAATGAACTCCATGCCCAGTGCCAGGCCACCCAGGGTGCCAAGCAGCGCGGGGGCATGCTTCCAGCCGCCCAGGCGCTGCAGCATGCGGGCCTCACGGCGCACCATCAGCCGCGCGATCAGTGAAACGGGGGTGCCGCGGTAGCGGGAGTAGTCCTTGATGACCGCCTCGCGCCCGTCCAGGCAGGTGCGATAGACGTCGGGGGCCAGGAAGCGTTCGCCGCGCTTGAGCAGCAGCGGGGTGGCGGCGTCTTCGCCGCAGGAGGAGGGGGGCAGGGCAGGGAGATGCATGTCGGGGTCTCGGTCGACCCGGTGGGTGGCGCAAAGCGTCAAGCGAACCGGTGTTACAGGGAGTTACTAAGTTTTCGTTAATTTTAGTACTCGCCAGTTCGCTATTCCACGATTTGTCGGAGAAATGTCGGGGTCGTGGCTGGAACAGTTCGTCGCACCCGATCGGACAATTCCGTCTCACTTCGTCTTTGGTTCTTTCAGAATCAATAGGTTGGGCGTCGCGTCGCTTCGTTCATCCGCGGCCCGCTGAACGTCACGCACGTCCGGCTTGACCCCGACGCACGGCCTGCCGACCATAAGCTGTTGATTCGCGACATCGGCGGCCGCCCCTTCCTGGCACGTCCCCGTTCCCTGCCGCGGTCCCCACCGGTGCTGGCCGCTTGGCCGTGCATCGCCCTGTTTCCCGTTCCGGCTGCGGCTGGAGGAAAGTGTTTTGATCATCAAAATCGTCATTGCAGCGCTGTTCGTCGCCTGCGTGCTGTACATCCACTTCCGTGGCAAGGTTCGCGCGCGCTGGTCGCGCCAGCTGCTGGACCACTCCAGTTTCATGGCCCCGATCAACGTGGTCATGTACATGTTCTCGAAGGTGCCGACCACGCCGTTCCTGGACCCGGCCAAGGAGTTCCCGCAGCTGGAGCCGCTGCGCCAGAACTGGCAGATGATCCGCGACGAGGCGCTGGCGCTGCGCGATGCACAGAAGATCGCGGCCTCCAGCACGTTCAACGATGCGGGCTTCAATTCGTTCTTCCGCCGTGGCTGGAAGCGCTTCTACCTGAAGTGGTATGGCCCGTCGCACCCGTCGGCGAAGGCGATGTGCCCGAAGACCACGGCGTTGCTGGAGTCGCTGCCGGACGTGCGCGCGGCGATGTTCGCGCAGCTGCCGTCGGGCAGCGAACTGCGTCCGCACCGCGATCCGTTCGCCGGTTCGCTGCGCCTGCACCTGGGCCTGGCCACGCCGAACAACGACGGCTGCTACATCGAAGTGGACGGCATCAAGAAGAGCTGGCGCGATGGCGAGTGGATGATGTTCGACGAGACCTACATCCACCACGCGCACAACGAGACGCCCGATGACCGCGTGATCCTGTTCTGCGATATCGCCCGCCCGCTGCGCTTCGGCCTGCCGAGCCTGTTCAATCGTGCGGTGGCGGCCACGCTGCTGGCCGGCGGTGCCTCGCCGAACCTGCCGGGTGACCCGACCGGTGGCGTCAACAAGGCGTTCGGCAGCGTCTACAAGGTGCGCCTGAAGGCCAAGGCACTGCGCGAGCGCAGTGTGGTGGCCTACCAGGTGATCAAGTGGGGCCTGGTGGTGGCGGTGATTGCGGGTATCTGGGCGCTGTGAGCGAACCGCGGCCGGGTCGCGCGCGCGGGATGTTGTAGAGCCGAGCCCATGCTCGGCTGCTTCTGCGCGAAATGCAGCCGAGCATGGCTCGGCTCTACAGAAAGCAAAAACGCGCGCTGTCGCCAGCGCGGGTTTTTGTTTGGATCAACCCTTCAGTGCCGCCTGCACGAACGGCGGGGTCACCAGCACGCCGGTATGCAGCGCGGCGGTGTAGTACAGGGTGTTGAAGGTCTTGGCGGCCGAGTCGGCCTGGCGGAAGTCGAAGCTGCTGTCGCCCTTGCGCGCCATGGTCACGCTCCACCAGCCGGTGGGGTAGCACGGCTGCGGGAACGGCAGGGTCTTGAACGAGCCGAAACCAGCCTTGCCCATCTCGGTGCGCATTTCGTTGATCAGCTCCAGCTGCATCAGCGGCGACTCGGACTGCTGCACCAGGATGCCGTCGTCCTTCAGGGCCTTGAAGCAGCTCTCGTAGAAGGCCTTGTTGAACAGGCCTTCGCCGGGGCCGACCGGGTCGGTCGAGTCCACGATCACCACGTCCACGCTGCCGGCCGGGCAGTTGGCCATGTAGGCCACGCCGTCGTCGAACAGCAGCTCGGCGCGGGCGTCGTCGTTGGAGTCGCACAGTTCCGGGAAGTGCTTGCGCGCCATCACGGTGACCTGCTCGTCGATATCGCACTGGGTCACGCTCTCCACGCCGGTGTGCTTGAGCACTTCGCGCAGGGTGCCGCAGTCGCCGCCACCGATGATCACCACGCGCTTGGGCGCGGCGTGGGTGAACAGCACCGGGTGGCTGATCATCTCGTGGTAGAAGAAGTTGTCCTTGCTGGTCAGCATGATGGCCCCGTCGATGGTCATCAGGTTGCCCCAGTCGGTGGTCTGGAAGATCTCGATCTTCTGGAACGGCGACTGCACCTCGTCCAGCTTGCCGGTGATGCGGTAGCCGATGGCCGAGCCGGTGCGCTCGAAGTGTTCGATGTACCAGTTGTTGCTGTCAGTCATTGGAAAACAGTCCTGTTCGGAGGGGTGGAGCCGGGCTGGCGGGCGGGGCCGCGTGGCACAGATGCCACATCCGGACGGATCGGCCCGTTCAGGTTGAAACCTGTCACGGGCGCGGGCGCGCATGATAACGAACCTGTGGGCATATAGGCGTTATCATGCCCCCCCTTTTATTGCCAACAAGGCCGACTGAAATGACCGATTGGTCCCTCGACCAAGCCCGCAAGACCTACTCGATCCCGCATTGGGCGGACGGTTACTTCGACGTGGATCAGGCCGGGCACATGGTGGTGAGACCGACCGGGGCGGACGGCCCGGTGGTGTCGCTGCCCAAGGTGGTCGATGCTGCGCGCGCGGCGGGCGCCAAGCTGCCGCTGCTGGTGCGCTTCCCGGACATCCTCGGCCAGCGCCTGGGCAAGCTGCAGGCGGCCTTCGGCCAGGCCCAGCAGGACTGGGAGTACAGCGGCGGCTACACCGCCGTGTACCCGATCAAGGTCAACCAGACCCGCGGCGTGGCCGGCACCCTGGCCAGCCACCACGGCGAGGGCTTCGGCCTGGAAGCGGGCAGCAAGCCCGAGCTGATGGCCGTGCTGGCGCTGTCGCGCCCGGGCGGGCTGATCGTCTGCAACGGCTACAAGGACCGCGAGTACATCCGCCTGGCCCTGATCGGCCGCAAGCTGGGCCTGCAGACCTTCATCGTCATCGAGAAGCCGTCCGAGCTGAAGCTGGTGCTGGAAGAGTCCAAGGCGCTGGACGTGAAGCCGGGCCTGGGCGTGCGCATGCGCCTGGCCTCGCTGGGCGCCGGCAAGTGGCAGAACAGCGGTGGCGACAAGGCCAAGTTCGGCCTGTCGCCGCGCCAGCTGCTGGACCTGTGGAAGTCGCTGCGTGACACCGAGTACGCCGACTGCCTGAACCTGCTGCACTTCCATATGGGCTCGCAGATCTCCAACGTGCGCGACATCGCCAACGGCATGCGCGAAGCCACCCGCTACTTCGTGGAGCTGTCGCGCCTGGGCGCGAAGATCACCCACGTCGACGTGGGTGGTGGCCTGGGCGTGGACTATGAAGGCACCCGCTCGCGCAGCTTCTGCTCGATCAACTACGGCCTGCATTCCTACGCCAGCAACATCGTGCAGCCGCTGGCCAATGCCTGCGAAGAGTTCGGCCTGACCCCGCCGCGCATCGTGACCGAGTGCGGCCGCGCGATGACCGCGCACCACGCTGTGCTGATCGCCAACGTGTCGGAAGTGGAAGAGGCGCAGGAAGGCCGCGTGCCGGACCAGCACGATGACGAGCCGGCGGCGATCCGCCACCTGCGCGAGATCCACGACGAACTGGACGTGCGCCCGGCGGTGGAGCTGTTCCAGGAAGCGCAGCATTTCCATGCCGAAGGCCTGGCCAGCTACGCGCTGGGCCAGATCGACCTGCCGCAGCGTGCGCGCATCGACGATCTGTTCTACGCCATTGCCCACGGCGTGCGTGCGCGCCTGAGCTATGACGAGAAGAGCCATCGCCCGGTGCTGGACGAACTGAACGAGCGCCTGGTCGACAAGTACTTCGTCAACTTCAGCGTGTTCGAATCGATCCCGGACGTGTGGGCGATCGACCAGGTGTTCCCGATCGTGCCGATCGAGCGCCTGGACGAAACCCCGGACCGCCGCGGCATCATCGCTGACATGACCTGCGACTCGGACGGCATGGTGGAAACCTATGTCGAGAACGAGAGCCTGGACAGCTCGCTGCCGCTGCACAAGATGAAGCCGGGTGAGAGCTACCGCATCGGCTTCTTCATGGTCGGCGCCTACCAGGAAATCCTGGGCGACATCCACAACCTGTTCGGCGATACCGACGCGGTGGAAGTGCTGGCCGACGCCGATGGCTACGCCATCACCCAGCAGCGCCGCGGCGACACCACCGACGTGATGCTGGACTACGTGGGCTACCGCCTGGATGAGCTGCGCGCGACCTACGCGCAGCGCGTGGCGGAGGCCCAGCTGTCGCCGGAACGCGCGCAGGAGCTGTCGGAGGCACTGGAAGCCGGCCTGACCGGTTACACCTACCTGTCCGACGAACCTCTGGTCTGATGGACAGCGCCGGGCTTGCCCGGCGCTACCGTTGCGATGAGCGCGCGCGCGATCTTCCACCTGTTCCTGCATGCCGCCGTGCCAGCCCTGCTGGCATGGCTGTTCTGGCGCAAGCGCTTCGCCTCGGCGTGGTTGCTGATGCTGCTGGGCTGGATCATCGATCTGGACCACCTGCTGGCCGATCCGATCTACGCACCCAACCGCTGCAGCATCGGTTTCCACCCGCTGCATACGGCCCCGGCCATCGCCGTCTACGCGGGGCTGTGCGTGCCGAAGAAGACCAGGTTGTTCGGCATCGGTTTGATCATCCACATCGTGCTGGACGCGATTGATTGCTGGTGGATGCATCACCATTGATGGGGAACTGAAATGCCCGGCGAAGGCGGTAGAGTCGACTGTTAGTCGACTGCTCTTGGCTGCGGTGCTGGGAAATCTCGCGCTGCGTGCGAAAGTCGACTAACAGTCGACTCTACCCGCATGGCGTTCCCGCGTTAACGAGTCACCCCAGCGGCAACCACAACGTCGCGCGCAGGCCCGGCTGCGCATTCTCCAGCGCCACGCGCCCGCCATAACTGGCGGCGATATCGCCCACGATTGCCAGGCCCAGCCCGCTGCTGCCCTCGCGCTCATCCAGCCGCACACCGCGCTGGGTGACCTGTGACAGTGACTCCGCGGCCAAGCCCGGGCCGTCGTCGCGTACTTCGATGCGTAGCTGTCCGTCGCTGATGTCTGCGGTGATGTCTACCTGCTGTCGCGCCCACCGCCCGGCGTTGTCCAGCAGGTTGCCCAGCATCTCTTCCAGATCTGCACTGGCACCGGCGAACTGCAACGCTGGATCGATACCTGCGGCCGTGAACGCAATGCCGCGTTCGCCATGCACGCGTGCCATCAACCGGCATAGCGCCTGCGCGACAGTCGCAACGTCGCTGCGCTGGCGATGGTCTGCGGCCAACCCTGCCGCCAGGTAACGGTCAACACTGGCCTGCATGCGTGCGCTCTGCTCGCGCACGGTGGTCCGCCAGTCCGCGCCGTCGCCGTCAGCCTCGGTGGCCAGCACGCTCAATGGGGTTTTCAATGCATGCGCCAGGTCCTGTGCACTGGTGCGCGCGCGCGCGACCATGCGTTGCTGGTGCTCCAGCAGCGCGTTGAGTTCTTCGCCCAGTGGCGCGACCTCTGCCCCCAGTCCCTGCGTGTCGATGCGTTGCGCGTCGCCGCGCCGCACCCGTTCCAGCTGTGCACCGAGGCGGTGCAGCGGACGCAGGCCGAAGTGAACCTGGCTGGCCAGCACCGCCAGCCACGCTGCGACCAGCACGCCCAGGGCGATGGCGGTGCGCTTTCGGAACGCGGCAACATCGGCATCCAGCGCGCTGCGGTCGGTGGCAACCACCGCCACGAACGGTTCACTGGCGCGCGGCAGGCGCACCTGCTGCACGCGTGCGCGCAGCGATTGCTGCAACGGACCGGTCAGGTTGCGCGTGGCCGGACCGGTGACCGCAGCGGGAAGCGTTTCATCCCACAGCGAACGCGACTGCAGCAGCACGCGGCCATCGGCACCGGCGATCTGCCAGTACGCACCGGAGAACACGCGCTGGAAGCGCGCATCGTTCGGTTCCTGGCGCAGCTGCAGCTGGTGGTCGGGGGTGACTTCCATCTGCGCGACCAGGGTCAGCATGTCCTGCTGCAGTTCGTGGTCCAGCCGATCACGCGCGCTGCGCTTGAACAGTTCGCCCAGCAATGCACTGGCCAGCAGCGAGACCAGCAGCAGGCCAACGCCGCCGGCCAGCAGCAGCCGCCGCCGCAGCGAGGGCTGGCGCGTCACGGTGCCGCCAGCCGCCAACCCTGGCCGCGCACGGTCTGGATCAGATCGATGCCGAGCTTGCGGCGCACGCGCCCCAGCAGCACATCCAGCGCGTTGGAGTCGGGATCCAACCCGCCCTCGAACACCTGTTCGCCCAAGCGGTCGCGGCCGATCACCTGGCCGCTGTGGTGGATGAAGTAACTGAGCAGGCGGAACTCCTGCGGGCTTAGCGCCAGCGGCTGTCCGTCCAGTTCGAAGCGGCCGGCGTTGACGTCCAGCTGCAGCGGCCCGCAGTGCAGGCGCGGGCTGGCATGGCCATGGCTGCGGCGGATCAGGGCGCGCATGCGCAGCACCAGTTCGTCGGCCTGGAACGGTTTGGTCAGGTAGTCGTCGGCACCGGCATCAAAGCCGGCCAGCTTGTCGTGCCAGCGCCCGCGTGCGGTCAGCACCAGCACCGGAAAGCTGCGGCCATTGCCGCGCCAGCGCTCGATCACGCTCAATCCGTCCAGGCCGGGCAGGCCGAGGTCAACGATGGCCGCCTGCAGGTCCTCGATCTGGCCGATCTCCTCGGCCTGACGGCCATCGGCGACCACGTGCACCACGTAGCCGGCCTGTTCCAGCAGGGGCACCAGGCGCTGTGCCAGTGCGGCATCATCTTCGGCCAACAGGATGCGCATCAGTCGTCGAGCTCCGTCTTCAGCAGCTTTCCGCTGCGCGCATCATAGTCCAGCTCCACCACCACGCCGTCGCCGCGCAGGATCTCCACTTCGTAGACGCCGTCATCCAGCTCCACTTCCAGCAGCTGCCCCGGAAAGCGCTTGAGTGCATCGCGCACCACGCTTTCCAATGGCACGTAGCGGCCCTGCTGCACGGCACGGCGCGCGACCTGCTGCGCCGGGTCCTGGACGGGCGCGGCGGCGGTAGGAGCGTTGGCCAGGGCCAGCAGCAGGGGCAGGGTGGAGAGCATCGGGGCGCAGGGAGGGCTGTAGGAACAGGCGTGAGTGTGCCGGGGGTGACTAACAGCTGGCTAACAGTGCCGGCTAAGGCGCTGTTAACCACGGGGTGCATTGTGGCGTTGCCGGGATGGTCCGGCCACGAACACGAACAGGAGAACCCCCATGTTGAAGTCGCTCACCCTCGCCACTGTTGCCCTGCTGACCGTCGCGCCGGCCGTACAGGCCGCGCCGCTGGGCATGGCCCAGGTTGAACAGACCCTGCGCAAGGCCGGCTACACCCAGATCCACGAGATCGAACGCGATGATGGCCTGTGGGAGGCCGACGTGAGCCGCGCCGATGGCCGCTTCAGCGAGGTCTACGTGGACCCGAAGACCGGCGAGATCTTCGACGAGCACAGCGGCCGCGCGCTGCTGACCACCGAGCAGGTGCTGGCACGGGCACAGGCGCATGGCCTGCGCGAGATCCATTCGCTGGAACGCGATGGTGCGACCTGGTCGCTGGAGGCCCGCAATGCACGCAACCAGAAGGTGGACGTGCGCCTGAGCGGTTATGACGGCCGCATCCTGCACAGCGAGCGCGATGGCTGGCTGGATTGACGCCGGCTATGGTGGGCGCCGACCTTGGTCGGCGCGAAGCGCAAAGCGTGTCGACCAAGGTCGACACCTACCGGCCGGATGGCGTGCGTTGGAAGATGCCAATCTTGGTCGGCGGAAAAGGGATATCCGGCCCAAGCCTTTTCAGCCACCGGCCTCCCTACGTTCAGCCTCGATGATTGGCAGTTGAGCCGCAAAGAAGTTCGCTGCTACAAGCGCATTGATGAGCACGTAGCTGCAGATGGCAGTGTCCAGCCAGGCTCCCGAAAACAGTGAGATCGCCAAGCCCATCGACGCGAGAATGACCGTGGCAAGGAAGTTGCCACCCTTGGCTGCGCGCGATCTGGCCAGAGCGGTGGCCTGACGCCACCAGAATCCATCGGCGTAGCGGCGGCCCTTTGCTATACCGAGATTGTAGCGCTGGACATTGATGCCCCGGATAAGGGCATACACTTCCAACGGCAGCAGGATGAGCAGATTGAAGGCGATCAACAGCGGCGAGAGGACTTCCACGTAGTTTCCTTACCAAGCTGCGGGATTGCAGCGACAAACCAAGCTTGCTGGGGCGCTGCGACACATCCTGTCGCTCGTTCGGAACCCATACGTGGTCCGGACGTTGACGCTGGCCGGAAGGCCAGCGTCTTGTCTTATGGTCGGTCAGTGCTGCGGCTGGACGCGCCAGCGTCCAGTACGCAGCCAGGTCTCATGCGAATTGGGTGAGTACACGCTCAGAAGTCCCTGGTCGTTGGCGCACAGGTAGTTCCAACAGCCGTCTTCAAGGGTCAGATCCGCGAACGTCCGGCCATCCTGGCTGAGCAGGAGCTTGCTGTGGCTTGTGTGCCAGAAGACGCTCATGTTCTCCAGGTGGAAGGCGTCTCGTACGGAAATACTGTCCTTGTCCCGGCTCCATTCGTAGGCTTTGGTAGCACGGAACAACTCGTTGGATCCAAAGCACAGCAGATGATCGGCCATCCGCGTGACCAATACACCGGAACCCTGGTTCATCCGTCCCTCCCACGTGCAATTGCGCCATCCTTTGCCGGGCACGAAGTACTTTACAGCGGGCTCGAGTTCAGTCTTCTTCTTGTCATTGCCGTAGATCCAATTGTAGGTGCAGAAGATCAGCAATGAATGATGGCCTGGAAGTGCACGCAGGGCGTCAACCTCCATACCCTCCGGCAAGTTGGGTGTGCCTTCCCAGTGGGACCAAGGGCTGTCCAACGACTGAGTGGCAAACAGCACCGTCTCGCGATAGCTGCCGGTCTCCTCTGAATCGAACACCAATCCCTTTTTGGTGTACTTGTAACTACAGTCGCGGAGGAATCGCCAGATCCAGATGCCTTCGAACTGTACGATGTCATCTGTAGGCGAACAGGAATAATCCCCTTCGTTGACGGGATACGACGTTCGATTCCAGTGACGGCCGTCGGACGAGTATGCAAAGCCTTCGCTGTAACCGGTGAGAATCCAAGTGCCGCTGACCACGAGGATGTTCTTGGTCGAAGTGGTTTCCACGCCAAAGGGGTGCACCTCCTCCCACTGCACGCGGTCACAACTGAGGTAGTAGCGGCCTTCTTGCGTGGCAACCAGCCAGCGGTCACCGTTGGTCTTCATATCCCGGATCTGCTCCGGGTCGCAGGGTGGGGAGGTGATATCTTCCCAATCGATGCTGACAAGCAGCACCTGACCGTCCTTCTCCACCGCAGCCGAACGGCTGGCCAGGTTCTTCTCGCGCTGCTTCTGGAGTGCAAGCTCCCGTTCACGCAAGCGCCGTTCGAGTACAGGTGTGGAGAAGTCTCCTTCTGCGAACAGTCCTAGCTGGCAGTCGGCATCGTCGCAGGCGCTCGAGAAACTATCCAGTGTTTTCTCCAAACGCCGCTGATAGTGCTCGAATTGATCGCTCCACTGCTCATTTTCTGCAGAGTTGTCGAGATCAAAGTCCGCGTATCCGGAATCGTTCTCGAAGTCGAATCTGGGTAGTCCGAACCGACTTACCAGCGCATTGGCTGAAGACAAGGCACCGGCGTGGTTGGCGAGCAGATCAACCACCTTGCCGCGCATCTGGTTCAGCGTACTGGCACAGGACTTTCGACCCACTGAGAAGGCCGTAGATCCCACCGCCTTGGTGAATTTGCTGAAAATCCCCTCATCAAAGGGAGAGGCGCCAAGGAAGTAGCTGTAATCGATGGCCTTCATGCCGGCCTTGCTCAGGTCACCGGAGAGGTTGATGGCCGCCAGGCTTGCTGCGTGGAGCTCTCGCCTAGCATCAGTGAAGGTGTCAACGAGGCTGAATTCACGATAGCGCAGAACGTTGGACCAGCCAGCAGTCAGCCGCGACAGGCGCGCGCCTGCCTGCAGCACACGTTCGTGATCCTCATCCGCGAGTACCGACTGGATGGCTGCAAGCTGCTCCTTGAACTGTGCTGGCCTGAGCACTCCGAGGATGCGCATTACCTGCGGACTCTCAATTTTTCGTCCTTCAATGGAGAGCAGGAAGAATGCATCCAGCAGCCAGCAGTACACGCGATTGTCATCGGTCAGCAGCACGCGCAGCTCTTCCAGCTGTTCAGCCTGCATGTGGCCGCGGGTGTCCCTCGAGAGGAAGCGCGACACTGCCGTAGGCGTATCAGCCTTGGCGGCCAGGTGGTTGATGAAGTCGCGGCCGAGTGGTCCGCACTCCGAAGCATCCGGCAGGCAGAGCGACAGCAACTCGATGTAGGTGCGCCGCTGGTCTGCGTCCTCGGCTGCATCAAGGAAGCTGTGCTGCTTGATGTCCGGTAGCCGGGAAACCAGCGAGATCTGCTCTTGCTGCTCATCAGGGGGCGGAAATACGTCGGCCTGGACGTCAAGCCCATTGATGTCGCGGTAAATGGCGATGGCCAGCAGGCCCCCACCCACGATCTCCGCGACCAGGTCACGCAACGTGTACGTCGTTGCCAAGCCGTCGAACTCGTCACCAAAGATGCGGGAGATGATTTTCTCACGCGCGGCATCTGAATTGCACAGCTCATCGTCGCTGATCAGCGCCATGATCCTGCTGTGCTGGTCGGACAGATAGTAGAGCGCATTGAATCCGGTGCCGGAAACATTGGACTGGATGAACGCGGACTCGATCTCAATGTCTTCGGTGACGATTTGGATGTTGCGTCGGTAAAGATCGATGCCAGTAACATCCATCTGGTCGATGAGGTCGATGATGAAGTCAAGCAGGCGGGCCTCGTCATCACAGTTGACGCCAAGATTCTCAAGCGTCACCACCAGGTGATTGATGTCCTCCAGCGTCAGCTCGATATCCTGGTGCTTGAGCATGAAGTCATAAGCGAGCTGTACTACAAGAAGCGAGCGCGGGAGTGAGCGATAGCGCCGCTTGTTTGCCTCGATGTTCAGCGACCACTTGTTGAGCCGGACATTGTTTTCAAGGGGGCGAAGCCGGTTGCCAATCCTGTCGATTGCCTCGTCGAGGAAACAGCGGGTTTCGATGATGAACTCATTCATCGTCCCGAGATTGTTGCGGATGACGGCGATGGCCTGAGCGTTGATCAGGTTCTGCTGCTGAAGCTGTTGGAGATAATACCAGGCAATCTTCTGGATCTTCAGCGTGTCATGTTGGTTGGCAAGCGCATTGTTGCGGGTCGAGCCGCTGATGGCGCCGAGCAGACGTTTGCAGAAGCCGGCCCCGGCCTGCTTCTGCAGCCGGTCCTGGCTGCTGGTCAGCAGTCGGGACGCGTCGAGCGCCAATCGCTGGGTCATGGCCGCATTGCCGCGGTGACGTTCAACAAGATCTGCGACTGCTCGCTGTTCATCCGCGTCGAGCGACGAATGGAAAACGTCCATGGATGTGTCTTCGATGATGCTGTTCATGGCTGGCCTTACAGACGGTTGAGTTTTTCGCGAAGTTGACGACTTTGGGCTTGCAGGGTCGTTATCTGCCCTGCAAAGTGCTTTTCAGAGAGCACCAGCCCCTTGTGGAAATCGGCATAGAACAGTTGGGATTCCTGCAGCAGCTCAAGGGATTGCTGCATTGACAGCCCGTTCTCAACGACCTCGCGGGTTCCTTCCAGCGTCAAGCGGAATGCTTTTTCGACGTGGTTGTCCACGGCGATGGTCATTGCCATCGAGGCAATGATGCCGCCGATGATGCCGCCGACAAGGGCACCCGGTGGCCCGCCCACCATGCCCAGCGTCGCGCCGATGGAGGAGCCCAGGACGCCCGCGCTGGTCTGCAGGATGTTGGTGCCGGTCCGTGTCTCCAGCTCTGCAAACGTCATGCGACCAACCCCGACCATCACCAGGCACTGGACCAAGTCGACGGCGCACACTGCCGCGCCGGCGACACCACCGCGGGCAAGGACGCTGTTGAAGCCTGCGCCTGCAAACAGGGCCGGCATGGCGCGGGTGGCCAGTGCAACGCTTGCGGTCGCCGTGCCGGCTTTGAGCGCCGCATCGCCAGCGGCGATGACGGTGTTCTGCAGGATCCGGTGTACGGCTTGTTCGGTAGTGATCTTTCCGTCGCGGACGTGCTGCAGGTGCTGGAAGGTGTTGATGCTGCCGGCGATCACCGTGGTAACCAGTGCGGCGGAGCCGGCGGCACGCATGCTCTGCTGCAGCGTCGCCTTGTTCAGGTAGCCATCCTGCATCTGTTTGTGAGCAGCTTTCCCCTCTGCGCTACCGGTGCCGAGCTGTTCGGCATCGCGTTTGCTGAGTGGAGTTGAGGCGGCTCCATCGACCTCCATACTGCCTGCAGTTTTGTCGCGGACCTTGGCCGCAGCCTCGGACACGGCGGGACGCGTCTGCTGGTTCTTCAACACGTCGCGCTGGGCAGACTGACGGATACCCTCTATCTGGTCGGATGGCCCGACGAACAGATCGCTGTCCTGGTAACGATGAATGCCGTCCTTGCTTGAGCGGAAGGCTTTCTGGGTTGCATCAGCATCTTTGAAGTACTTGAGCTGCGCACCCAGCAGCTGCTCATCCCCTTTCATCACAACGATATCGTGGGTCGTGTGATTGCGTGGCAGTGGGCTGTTGCTGAACGTGTCGGTGAACGCACGGACATCCTTGTCTTTAAGGATCGCATCAAGATTGAAAGTTTCGGCATGCCACGCTTCGGCCGCAAATCCGCCTTTGATCGCTTTATTCTGGGCAGTCGAAGCAATTCGTTGCATGAGCGTGGTGCTCTGATCGATCTGGTGGATCATCTGGCCGACCTTCTCGGCAGCGGCTCCCGTCCAGATTGGACAGACGCTGACAGCGGCCGGGACTGCTTTTCTGGTTTGATCTTCCATGGAATTTCTCTTGGTAATCAGCATGCTCTGTGCGGGATCGCACAATGATCAGTAAAGGGAAATGACGCGTTGGTTACGGTCAAGAATGGCTTCGCGAAGCCCACTGGGCTGAAGGACCCGGATGTTGTCCCCCAGGCTGTACAGCCACCAGAAATTCTCCTGGTCGTCTGGCAGGTGCGCGTGGAGACGAACCCAGTCCGTAGCCTCCAGCGCTTCAAGATGCTGGTCTTCGCACAGTGGTGTTTCCCGGAGCGTCCAAGCAAGCTGAGGATGGATGTCGGCAATCAGTTCGATGTTTCCCGAGCCTTGCCGCGGTGTGAACGCCGCACCAGGCAGATAGTGGTCCATCTCGAACCCATCATCATCGGAGCGAATATCCAGAAGCGACGCCTGAGCGATGCGATGCAGTGCAAAGTGGCGTACATCCTGGTAGCCGGACACGCTTGCTATCAGATAGCTTGCTGGTCCGCGCGAAACGAGACCCTTGGGATGAAGGGTCATGCGTTTGCTCTCGCCTTTTGTGCGACTGAGATAATCTACTTGTAGCTGGCGTTGATGCAGCAGTGCCTCGGCTACCGTGTTCCAGACGGTTCCATCCACCACCGCGGGCAGCAGCGACTTGCCATTGGGTATGCTGCGTACTCGCTGGGCCCAGCGACCGTGACCACCCGATATCTGGCCATTGATACGAGAGTGTGCATCCGAGAAGTGCGGCCCGAGAAGGGCCATGACATCAGGGGGAAGAACGTGCCGCAGGTGATTCTCGGACAGGCAAAGGGCCAGTGCTTCAGCCGAGCTCATTACTGGAGCTCCTGCCCGCGCATGCGGCTCGTATGACCAGCGATAGGGCCTTTTCCGCCTGATGGCTGCGTCCTCGTGGTCCTTCGAACACATGAGGTTGAAACGGCCATTGAGCATTCCTTCCAGGTCGCGCTGCAATGAGCGTGGGCTGATATCGAAGTCAGGATCCTCCTGAAGCAGCGCATCACGCAGCTGCACCGTCGAGATGCTTGCGGGGTAACGGGGAATCAGACGTAGCAGCACGACGTTGCGTCGTGTTGGGTCCTTCTTCTTGCGGGAGCTCATTTTCTGATCGACGCTCATGACGATAGTGCGACGTTCAGCGACGCCGTTGCCTTGAGCTTGATCGATGAATGCGACACAACCTGTCGCACGCCACAGAAGCCGGTGCGACGCCGGGCTGCTTCGGCGGGGAAATCGCCCGCCATTCGAAGGCTTGTATTGATCGTGTCAGCGAAGACGCCGCAGGCGGCGGTCGGCCAAACTGGAAATCGAGGGGGGCGGTGCCGGTCGAAAAGCGACAATGCTTCTTGCGCGAATGGCTCTTCTGCCGCTGACGCAACAACCAGCGTGTGACATGCGGCCTCGCGATGCCGAGTCCAATGCTCATTGAGCCGTGCTTCCTTGTACGGTACTTCGTCCAACCTCGCCCAGTTTCTGGCGAGCCCCTGATGGTGACGATGACCTGAGCCGCGCAGATTTGCAATACAACCCAGAGCAAATCCATCGCCGTCAAATTAATGGCGTTGGTGGTCTGCCTTGCCCTTATCGCTCACTGCGCATTTAGATTCACAGGTGCGGGTGATGACGGCCTGGATTGCGTGCAACACAGAGCGTGTCGACCAAGTTCGACACCTACCAGCCGAGGGATGTCCTAATCGATGGGTCGGGGCTTACCAGCCAAACGGCGGCGGGTAATCCCAATAGCCCGGGCCGCGGCCGTAATAGCCGCCATACGGACCGAAGAAGCCCGGTCCCTTGCCTTCGCTCACGTGGATGTTGACGTTGACCCCGTGGGTCTTGCCTTCATCGGTGGTGTAGTTCTTGCTCAGGTTCAGCGTGGCGGCGTTGTAGTGGCTGTTGCCACCGTTCTTGGAATAGCCGATGCCGGTGGTGAAGCTGCCGGACACCTTGACCTTGTCGTCGGTCACGTCGGCGATCTTCGCGTCGTCGTGCACGCGCGGGCCGCTCTTGTCGCCGTAGTACGTGCCCGGCGGGTCCTGCTGCAGGGCCGGGTCGTTGAGGTAGCGCATCGGCGCCTGCGGCAGCGTCAGGTCCAGGCCGGCCGCCTGCGGCGCGGTGGCGCCTGCGGCGGACTGGGCCAGCACGGTTCCCGGCAGGGCCAGGCACAGCAGCAGGGTCAGGGGGCGGATCATGACGGCGCTCCAGCGGACAGGTGGCCACGCAACACGCGGCGGTACAGGCCGACGCTAGCAGGGGTTGCTTGAATGATGCCTGTCGGCGCCCGCTTACGGTAGAGCCAGGCCATGCCTGGCTGCAGGCTACAACCGGCCGAACCCGAACAGCCCCTCCAGCGCATGCGTGCGCCGCTCGATCCGGGCCCGCAGCAGCTGCGCGCCGATCATCGAATAGGTGATGCCGTTGCCACCGTAGGCCATGGCGAAGTGCACCCGCGGGCCCCATTGTTCGTGCGGGCCGAAGAACGGCAGGCCATCAGCGGTCTCGGCGAAGGTGCCGCCCCAGGAGAACGCCGGCACCGGGTCCAGCCGTGGGAACCAGCGCAGCAGCTGCTTCATCAGCTGGTCGGCCTTGCTCTGAACGCGCCGGTCGCGGCGGGCGGGGATGTCGATGGCGTCGTCCAGCCCGCCGACCAGCAGGCGCTGGTCGCCGGTGGCGCGCAGGTACAGGTAGGGGCGTGCGCTTTCCCACACCATCGTGGTGCGCAGCCGGCCGAGCACGTCCGCATCGATGGGATCGGTGATGAAGGCGTAGCTGCTGCCGTTGCGTGCGACCCGTTGCTTGAGCCAGCGTTGGTTGGCATAGCCCATGGCCAGCACCACGTGGCGTGCGCGGATGGTGGCACCGGCTTCGGTACGGGCGGCCACCCCGCGCGCGGTAGCATCGAGGCTGTGCAGTACGGTGCGGTCATGCACATGGCCGCCGCGCCGACGCAGGCGCTGCAGTAGCGCATAGGTCAGCCGATACGGATCAACCCGGGCCGCCTGCCGGGTCAGCAGGGCGCCGCCGGCCTCAACGTCGAAACGTTCCCGCAGTGCCTCCGGGCCCAGCCAGCGGGCATCCAGGCCGATGCCGCGACGGGCATCGCCCTCGGCCATCAGGCGCGGCACGTCGCGATGGCGGCTGGCCAGGTACAGGCTGTCCATGCGCTGGAAATCCACATCCTTCAACCCGCGCGCCACGTCGCCCAGGGCCGGAATGGCCTCGGCACACGCACGGTAGGCAAGCGCGGCGGCGTCCTGGCCGTAGCGCTGGGCCAGTTCCAGCAGATGGGTATCGATCTCGTACTGCAGCAGCGCGGTGCTCGCGGCCGTGCTGCCCCAGCCGATGTCGCGCTGCTCGATCACCGCCACGTCGTGGCCATGCCGGGACAGTTCGTCGGCAATCAGCGCGCCGGTGATGCCGCCGCCGACCACCAGCACGTCGCAGCGCAGGTCCTGCTGCAGCGGCGGGAAGGCGTGGATCAGGCCATTGCGAACCGCCCACCACGGGTAGCCACTCTTCAGGTCCATGGGTCAGCCTGCCGGATTGATTTCATGCTCGTCCTCAGGCTGATCTGCAAGCAGTCGAGCAAACAGGTCGGGGAGGTCGCGCGCTACCGGGAGGGCGTACTGACGTTCCATGCCAATGAATGGAATCCGCACTACCGGCATTGCTGCGTCCAGTGTGTCGAATCCAAATCCCTCCCCGCCGCCGTCCGACGCGAACAGGAATATGCCCGGCGCGTATGATTCAACTTCATACTCACGATTGAAGTCGACCACCTCTTCCGCTTTCCAGAAGACAATGTAGTTGTCGCCAATAAATCCTTCGCCACCGTTGTGCGCCCTAAGGAATTCAAGGTAACTCTCGGGAAGTGCCACTCCCACGCGGGCTGACAGATCAGCAATGGCCGACATTTCAGCCGGGCCATTGAGCTGTCCCTCTGTCAGGTGATATTCCATGACTGCTCTTCCATGTCTCTCGGGGACTGGTTAAACCAGAAGTTTGCCTGCTGCTGATGAATGTCGCGATGGGGGATAACGTCATGGGCGGAGTCGGTTGGCGTCCACCATTGCCCGTAGATCAGGCCGTGGGCTGGCCGGTATGCGGGGTCTGGATCAGTTCGGACAGATCGAAGCCCTGCAGGCGCGCGGACGCCAGATAATGGTCCTGCACGGTGGCGTCCAGCTGCGGTTCGCGGGCCAGCAGCCACAGGTACTTGCGGTCCGGGCTGCCGACCAGCGCGACGCTGTAGTCCGGGGCGACCTGGATCACCCAGTAGTCGCCCTTGGCGAACGGCAGCCAGCGCAGGCCCTTGGGCAGGAAACTGACCTCCAGGCGCGCGCTGTCGTTGTCGATCGCGCAGGCCTCGCCGGTGGCCTCTTCGATCTCGCCGTCCATGCGGCAGCGGTTGGTGACACCGACGTTGCCGTTGTCGAGCAGGGTGTAGTGCGCCGACACGTCGGTGCAGCCTTCCGGTTCATGGCGCATTGGCAGGCGTGCGATCTCGTACCAGGTGCCCAGGTAGCGGGGCAGCTTGAGGTCGGCAACGGTCTTCAGCGGCGGGTGCTCGGTCATCGGCGGTCGTGGCAGGGGGGGCCTCCACGATGCCGATGGCCTTGCCATGGGCGGGTGAAGCCGGGGCGATGGCCGTGTCCAGAACGTTCCGTCGCTGCTGCGGCGTGCCCGTTGTCACCGGTGCGGCGGTATGCTGCCGCCAGCGCCGTGTTTTCCTGATCCAACCGAAGTGGAGGTGCCGATGTACCAGGTGATCCTGTTGAAGAGTGAATCCGCGTTCGCACGCGAACAGTGGCCGCAGGTCGATGATCTGGTCGACTACGAAGGCGTGTCCTACAGCCTGCGTGCCGGGCCGCGCCAGCCGCTGCCGACCGACCACGACTGGCATCCGGTGGCGGTGTACGCGCCCGATGAGATCACCGAGGAAGAGTTCCAGGACTGGTACGCGCTGCAGCAGCCGACCGTGGAAGAGCTGCGCCTGAAGTACTGATATTGCTGCGCGTCGCCCATCCGCCCTTTACCGCCTGTGCCGTATAGTCGCGCGCAGGCGCGGTGGTCCGCGCGAACCGGTGTGGCTGGCGTGTCTTCTTTCCTGCGATCGATCCGTGCACGGGGCCCCTGGTGGGTCCTGATGCTGTGCACCGCCCTCCTGCTGTCCGCGCCGGTGCTGGCACAGGATGAAGACCCCACGCCGAAGCAGCAGCTGGCGGATATCGATGCGAAGCTGAAGGAAGTCGACCGCAAGCGTGGTGATGCCGCGGCCATCGAAACATTGGCCATGCTGTCCGAGGACGCTTCGAAGGCCCGGCGTGACGCCGAGGCGCTGGAGAAGTCGCTGCAGCCGCAGCTGGACCGTCTCGACGAACAGCTGGCGCAGCTGGGCACGCCTGCCGAGGGCACCACCGAGCCGCCCGAACTGGCGGCGCAACGGCGCACGATCAACAAGCAGCGCGACGGCCTGGCCGCATCGGTGGCGCAGGCCAAGACCAGTGCCGTGCGTGCCCAGCAGCTGGCAGCCGACATCGACCAGCAGCGCACTGCGCAGCGCGCCGAAGACATGGGGAAGAAGGTCGCCTCGCCGTTGTCTCCGGCACTGTGGAGCAAGGTGGCCGAGCGCCTGCCCATCGATATCGCACGCGTCGCGCCGTTGGCCGAGCAGGGGCGCGATACGTTCGTTGCCGGCATCCGGGCCAATGGCTGGGGCACGCCGTTGCTGGGCCTGATCGCCGCGCTGGTGATGATGTTCCCGCTGCGGCTGTGGCTGCGCCGCTTGGGGCGGCAGTTCGCCGCGTCCGATCGTGCGCCTGATGGACGCCTGCGCCGTTCCGGCCTGGCCATGTGGTTGTTGCTGGTCGGCACGTTGCTGCCCGGCTATGCCGTGGTGGTGCTGATGGCGGCGCTGGACGCCATCGATGCCATCGCGCCGCGCCTGCAGGTGGTGGCCGACGGCCTGGAGACGGCCACCTTCCGCGCCGCCTTCATCGCTGCACTCAGCGCCTGCATGCTGGTGCCCAAGCGCCCGTCATGGCGGCTGTTGAACCTGGACGACACCGCCGCGCTGAAGCTGCGCAAGTACGCGTGGGGCGCGGCGGCGCTGGCCTGGCTGAGCACGGTGCTGATGGCCCTCGACCAGGCCACGCGCACCAGCGATGTCACCACGGTGGCGCTGGATGGCCTGATTGCCCTGACCTACCTGGGCCTGATCATGGCCATGCTGGTGACCCTGGCACGCCTGCATCGCCGGCAGACCGCCGAGGCCGAGGCCAAGCTGGAGGCACAGGCCGATGGCGTGGGCGCGGCCACGCCGGTGCGCCGCAGCAGCTGGCTGGTATTGGCACGCGTGGCGGGCAACGTCGCGGTGGTGGCCGCCATCGTCGCGACGTTGCTGGGCTACCTGAACTTCGCCAAGTTCGTGAACCAGCAGCTGATCGGCGGCAGCATCGTGGTGCTGGCAGCGACCCTGCTGTTCAAGTTCGTTGATGACCTGAGCACGTGGATGCTCAACGCGGACAGCAAGGTGGGCCAGACCATCCTGCTCAGCACCGGCCTGAGCGTGTCGCGCCTGGAGCAGGCCGGCGTGCTGCTGTCGGCGGCGCTGCGTACCGTGGTTGTGCTGCTCACGCTGCTTGCCCTGGTGGCACCGTTCGGCAACATCGGCGCAGTGGTGGATCGATTCACTTCTCTGTTCACGACCGGCTTCGATATCGGTGGTACCAAGCTGGCACCGGCAGGGATCGTGATGGCGGTACTGGCGCTGCTGGCCGGCCTGGCGATCACCCAGCTGGTGCAGCGCTGGCTGACCGACACCTACCTGCCCAAGACCGAACTGGATCTGGGCGCACGCAATTCGGTCAGCACCGTCGCCCGTTACGTCGGCATCATCATCGCGGTGATCTGGGCCCTGAGCGCGATGGGACTGCAGCTGAGCAAGCTGGCACTGCTGGTCAGCGCGCTGTCGGTGGGTATTGGTTTCGGCCTGCAGGTGATCACCCAGAACTTCGTCTCCGGCCTGATCCTGCTGGCCGAGCGCCCGGTGAAGATCGGTGACTGGGTGAAGCTGGGTGATCAGGAAGGCGACATCCGCCGCATCAGCCTGCGTTCGACCGAGATCCAGGTGGGCGACAAGTCGACGCTGATCGTGCCCAACTCCGAGCTGGTCACCAAGACCGTGCGCAACATGACGATGGGCAACAACCAGGGCCGCATCCAGATCCAGTTCGCGGTGCCGCCCAGCACCGATGTCGGCAACCTGCGGCAGGCGCTGCTGGATGCGTACACCGCGCACACCAACGTGCTGAATCAGCCGGCACCGACGGTCTACATCGACAGCATTGCCGGTGGCCAGATCACCATCAACAGCTTCGCGTACGTAGCCAGCCCGCGGCAGGTGTATGCGACCCGCAGCGATCTGTACTTCAGCCTGCTGCAGATCCTGGCCGAGCGGAACATTCCGCTGTCGACCCCGACCGACATCCACATCACCCGCGATCCGCAGGAGTAGGGGGTGTTCTGCAGGGCTGCGCCCTGCACCCGCCGAAGCAACGTCAACCGCAAGAGCAACAGCAAAAGCTGGCATTCCGAGGATTGGCGGGGTGGGTCCGGTTGCGGGAGACGCCGTAAACCCATCCTTGGGGGCTTGGCCGCGGCATCCATGCCGCGGACACTCCCGCAACCGGCCCCACCCCGCCTTCGACAGATTTCTGCGATCTGTTGGAATTGCTTTTGGGGTCAGATCCGTTTTCCGTAGGAAAACGGATCTGACCCCATTTTGATTTTCGATATCTGACAGATTGTGTCGACCAAGGTCGACACCTACCGACAGCCGCAGGAATCTGTCAGAGGTGGGGCGGTGTCGGAGTGCGGGGTGTCAGCCGCATGGATGCGGCTGCCAAGCCTCCAAGGACGGATTCACGGCGTCCCCGCACTCCGACACCGCCCCACCCAACCACGGAATGCACGCTGTTGCCGTTGCTGTTGCCCCGGCTTGTAGCGGGTGCAGGGCGCAGCCCTGCAAAGAACCCTACCCCCGCGGTCGGCTGCGCGAGGGCACCAGTGCGAACGTATCCACCGCCAGCTTCTCGGCGTGGTTCAACCACGCGCGGATCTCCAGATCGTCCACTTCGTGATCCAGCCCGAACGACACGTTGATCTTGCCGTCAGCATCGGGCTGCACCCACTGCTGGGCCAGCACCACCTTGCGCTGCGACGACACCGCTTCGATCCAGAAACCACGATCCGGGCGCGTACTCGCCACCAGCTGCAGCATGTACTGGCCGGCGCGGGTACGGCGGCCCTTCTGGGTGATCATGTGTGCCTGGCGCACGCTCGGGCGTGGGCCCTGGAAGGCGTCCAGCGGCGCATCCACGGCAATGCCGCCACGCAGGTCGTTGTCGCGGTACAGCTTGATGCCGTTGTCGCGGTTGACCAGCAGGGCGCACCAGTCACCGTCGGCCGAGCCGTCCTCGAACGCGGTGCAACGGTCGACATAGGCCAGGGTGTTGTCCGGGTTGGCATCATCGAACTGGCGTGAGGTGTTTTCCAGATACACGGACTTCAAACCCCAGTCCTTGTCGTACTCGAGCAGCACCGGTGGCTGCACGTGCTGCAAGCCGACCACCACCTGGTCGTCGCCGTCGATCTTCAGCTCGCGGGTCGGTTCACCCAGCCACAGTGAACGGGCGAAGGCCAGATACTGCGGGTAGTCGCGGCCACCGTCGCGGCGTGCGGCGACGCTGGCGCTCGGCGCGCGCTGGGTATCGATCAGCGAACGGCCAAAGCCCATCGTCTTCAGGTTCGGGTCCAGCAGGCTGAGCAGGGTCGCACCCGAATCCAGGGTGGTGCCGGCGTCGGCGCTGAGCTGCTGCGGGGCAATGCCATCGCCCAGGAACAGCAGCAGGTTCTCGCGTTTCTGCCGGGTCAGAATGTGGGTCAGATCGTTGGGCATCGCCAGGTGATCGGAGGCGATCACGATCAACGTGTCCTTGCCGTACGGGCTGGCCTGGATGCGCTGCACCAGCTGCGAGATCAGCCGGTCACTGCACTTGAGCGCGTTGAGCATGTTGATGTTGCCGTACTGGCTCTGGTAGCGCTCGCCCTTGCACGACACCGGCAGATGGCCGGCTGGGTGATGGGTATCCATGGTCAGCGTGGTCAGCATGAACGGCGAGCCGGCGCGCGAGAGCTGCTCGAAGCGCTGGTAGGCGGTGTCCAGCAGCACGTCGTCGTGCACGCCCCAGGCCGAGTAGTGGATGCGGCCGATCTTCTTCTGCTGCTTGAACCAGGCCAGGTCATGCACTTCATCGAAACCGTGGCTGGCCAGGAACTGGCCCTTGCCGGCGAACTGGCCGTTGGCACCGCCCAGATAGTGGTTGGTGTAGCCCTGCTGCTTCAGGTAGTCGCCCAGGCATACCGCCTTGGGCAGGAAGCTGCCCATGCGGTCCATGCTGTTCTCATCGCCCTGCGAGGTGGTCAACGGCACGCCGCACATCGACGACACCAGGCCGGCGATGGTCCAGCCGCTGCCTTCGGCCGAGGCCAGCCCGCGCACGTCCAGCGACTTTGTGGCCAGCCGGTTGAGATTGGGCATCAGGCCCGGGAACACGTTCTCATCCAGGTAGGTGCGCTCCAGGCTTTCGCCGTAGATCCAGACGATGTTGCGCGGGCGCTGCAGTGGCTGTGTCGGCACCTGGTACTCGGGGGCGATGCGCGCGAAGTCGACCGGGCGCAGCTGCTGGTAGAGGCGCTGGCCGTCGCGGGCCAGTGGGCTGATCATGATCGTGGCCACCCACACGGCCGCGAAACCGGCGAACAACGCGCCACCGTGGCCGGGCCGGCGCCAGCGCTTCACCCGCGTGGCGAACAGCGGCAGCAGCGAGACCAGCGCCAGCACGATGAAGCCGGCGATGTAGCCCTTGAAGTCGGAGACACCGGCGCCTTCCATGTCGGCGCCGAGGTGGTACAGGGTTGCAGCGTTGAGTCCATCACCGGACAGCTTGTCGATCAGCCACCATGCGCTGAGCATGAGCAGCAGCAGCGAGAATGCGCTGGCCTTCCACCACACCCACTTGTCGGACGCGAGGAACAGCCAGCACAGCAGCAACAACGACAACAACAGTATCCAGAGCATAGGCAGCTTCGGCAGTGACGGGATGTTGATGGACGTCGTACCGACGCGTGTCCATCCGACCGGCGCTGTCGCAAGCACATGCACATGACAGGCCGATGACTCGATAGTGCATGCACGAACCTGACTGAAATGTTTGTTGGAATGACGCGCGCGAAATCGCGCTCAGAAGGTAAAACGAGCGTGAAAGGCTACGTTGGATTGCATTAAAAACCGCATGAATACGGCGTTTTCGTTGATGCGCTAGCGATGCCCGCGTTCTTCGCGTGCCCGTGCGCGACGGTCGAACAGCAATGCACTGGTCACGATGCCAAGGCCGAGCACCACGCCGATGAACAACAGAATCAGCGCAATCAGCGGGTAGCCGAACAGATGCCAGCCGGTGTCGATCTTCATCATCATCGCGGCGGCCATGATCAACGCGGCGCTGATGATGCCGGCCGCGACGCGGTTGGCGATCTTCTGCAGGTTCTCCATCAACCGCGATTCTTCCAGGCCGGTCACCTTCATCTGCAGGCGGTTTTCGGCCAGCAGGGCCATGATGTCCGACAGCTTGCGCGGCCCATCGCGCAGCAGCTGCTGCAGCTCCATCGCCTCGCTGGCGAGGTTGGCGGCAGACAGCGATTTCTTCAGGCGTGCGCGCATCACGTGCTGCAGCTGGCGCTCGACGATGCGACGTGTTTCCAGCTCTGGTGCCAGCAGCCGGCACACGGTTTCCAGGTTGAGCAGTGCCTTGCCCAGCAGGCTCAGTTCCGGCGGCGTGCGCAGCCCGCAGGCGGTGGCGATGCGCACCATGTCCAGCACCACGCGGCCTTCGGAGAACGTGCCGCTGGCGGCGTAACGCGCGATCAACTGGCCGGTCTCGCGCAGATAACGTTCCTCGTCGAACGCCTCCAGCCGCGTGCTGATGCTGATCAGGTCGTCGGCCACTTCCTCGCCACGGCCGTCGACCGCGGCGAACAGGATCTTCAGCAAGCGCTCGCGCAGGCGCGGCGGCATGTGCGCGACCATGCCCAGGTCGAAGATCGCCAGCCGGCCATCGGGCATCACCCGCAGGTTGCCGGGGTGCGGGTCGGCGTGGATCTCGCCGTGCACGAAGATCTGGTCGAGGTAGCCGCGGATCAGCGCCGCCGCCAACGGGTCCATCGATTGTTCGGTGCGGCGCACATCGGGGATCGCATCCACGCGCACGCCGGTGGCCAGTTCCATGGTCAGCACGCGCTGGCTGCTGTAGTCCCACAGCGGCTGCGGTATCCACAGGCGGCGGAACGGCTTCAGGTGCCGGCCGAAGCGGGCCAGGTTCTCGGCCTCGGCGTGGTAGTCCAGCTCCTGCATCAGGGTCTTGGCGAACTCGTTGAGCCAATCCCGCAGGCGCACGCGGCGGCCCACCTGGGTCAGGTGGTCGGCGGCCAGCGCGAAGCTGCGCAGCGCCTCCAGGTCCGAGCGCAGCTGCGCGGCGACTTCAGGCTTCTGCACCTTCACTGCTACCTGGCGGCCATCGTGCAGCACCGCGCGGTGCACCTGCGCGATCGACGCGCAGCCCAGTGGCTCGGGATCGAACGCAGCGAACAGCTTGTTCACCGGGGCGCCCAGTTCCTGCTCGACGATGGCATGGATGCGCTCGACCGGAATCTCGGCCACCTTCTCCTGCATGCGCTCCAGCGCCGTGGCGAACTCCACCGGCACCATGTCCGGGCGGGTAGAGAGCATCTGGCCCAGCTTGACGAAGGTGGGCCCCAAGGCTTCCAGGTCACTGACGAACTGTTCCGGGTTGCCATCTGCCGGTACGTCGGCCGGATTGCCCGCGGCATCCAGGTTCATGCCGGAAAATACGCCTGAATGGCGGTAGCGCATCAACAGGCGCAGGATCTGGCTGCGCCGGTTCATGCCTTTGACCAGCGGGGGATTGCCATTGGCGGTGGGCGGATTGCTCAAGCGGAACTCCCATGCGGCAAAGACGGTCGTGCCGGCCGCTGGCCAGCAATGTCCGGATTCCGCAGTGTCGCCGGGGGGCGGTAGGCACGCGGTGAATCCGACCGCTTCCGCAGCCGCCCCGGTATCGGTCAGAATCCGCTCATTCCCTCTCTGGACTTCCCATGGCCGGTGCCAGCCTGTTCGCCCTGCTCGACGATATCGCCACCCTCCTCGACGATGTCTCGGTCCTGACCAAGGTCGCGGCGAAGAAAACCGCCGGTGTGCTGGGCGACGACCTGGCGCTGAACGCGCAGCAGGTGACCGGGGTCAACGCCAACCGCGAGCTGCCGGTGGTGTGGGCGGTGGCCAAGGGCTCGCTGGTCAACAAGGTGATCCTGGTACCGGCAGCACTGGCGATCAGCGCCCTGGAGGCCTGGCTGCACAGCCGCGGCTGGAACGTGCCGCTGATCGTGCCGCTGATGATGATCGGTGGTGCCTTCCTCTGTTTCGAAGGCGTGGAGAAGCTGGCGCACCGCTTCCTGCACTCAGCCGAGGACGACGCCGAGCATCAGGCCGAACGGCGCAAGGCGCTGGCCGATACGCAGGTGGACATGGTGGCGTGGGAGAAGGACAAGGTGAAGGGCGCGATCCGCACCGACTTCATCCTCTCGGCCGAGATCATCGTGCTGACCCTGGGCGTGGTGGCCACCGCGCCGTTCACCAACCAGGTGGTCACGCTGGCCGTGGTTGCATTGGCGATGACGGTGTTCGTCTATGGGCTGGTCGCGGGCATCGTGAAGCTTGATGACGTCGGCCTGTACCTGTCGCGCAAGGGCGGAGCCATTGCCGCTTTCGGTCGCGGTCTGGTGGCGTCGGCGCCGTGGCTGATGAAGTTCCTGTCGGTGGCTGGCACCATCGCCATGTTCCTGGTCGGCGGCGGCATCCTGGTGCACA
This sequence comes from Stenotrophomonas sp. YJH_SMC_101-4, assembly GCF_059370395.1. Taxonomy (NCBI): domain Bacteria; kingdom Pseudomonadati; phylum Pseudomonadota; class Gammaproteobacteria; order Lysobacterales; family Lysobacteraceae; genus Stenotrophomonas; species Stenotrophomonas sp. YJH_SMC_101-4. Next base: position 298,745 of record NZ_JCAFTP010000003.1, read on the forward strand.
ACGTGCCGGCGCTGCACCACGCGGTGCAGGCGCTGGGCGGTGAAGGGCAGTGGGGCTGGCTGATCAGTGCTGCGGCCAACATGGTGGTCGGCATCATCGCCGGCGCCATCGTGCTGGCGGCGGTGACCGGGTTCCAGAAGCTGCGCGGGAAGTGATCTGTAGAGCCGAGCCCACGCTCGGCTGCTCTACGGCGCTGCGCGCCGCCGCCCGAGCATGGGCTCGGGCGCTACAGCGTCTGCACGCTGGATCATCAGCCCGCCTGCACCCGGTTCTTGCCTTGCCGCTTGGCCGCATACAGCGCGTCATCGGCGCGGCGCAGCAGGGTCTCGGTATCGTCACCGGGCTGCCATTGCGCCAGCCCGGCGCTGAAATGCACCGGCACCCGCCGGTCCTGCACGGTCAGCACGCGGTGCGCCAGTGAACGTTGCAGGCGCTGCACGGTGGCCATGCTGTCGGCGCCCTGGGTTTCCGGCAGTACCAGAACGAACTCGTCGCCGCCCAACCGTGCGATGCCGTCGGTGGCGCGCAGCAGCAGCTTGCACACGGCCACCAGGTGCTGCAGCAAAGCATCGCCACCCGCGTGACCGTGCGCCTCGTTGGTCAGGTGGAAATCATCCAGATCGATCACCGCCACGCCCAGCGGCGAGTTGTTGCGCATGGCACGCGCCAGCTCACGCTGCAGCAGTTCGTCCAGGCCGCGGCGGTTCAGTGCCTGGGTCAGCGGATCGATACGCGCCAGGTCACCAGCAGCACGCAGTTCCTGCTCCAGCTCGGCAATGCGCTGCTCTGCGCGTTCCACTTCCTGCCGCGCGCTGGCCAGATGATCGCGGGCCTGCGCGGCCTGCTGCTGCACCTTGCCGGTATCGCGCATCACCTCCTGCAGCAGCTGGTTGAGGTCGGCGATGCTGCGCGCCTCACGCAGCTGCAGCGCGTAGCTGCCGATGCGGTCGTGGTATTCACCGGTGCTGGTGGCCATGCCATCCATGCGCTCGATGAACTCGCCCATCAACCCGCGCATCGCCGCCTTCGAATCATCAATGCCCTGGCGCAGCAGTCCCTGCTTGTAGATCACTTCGCGCAGTTCGGCGCGGGTGCGCTCGACCGCTTCGGCTTCCAGCGGTCCGTCCAGCAACTGGCGCACCGCCGCGATCTGGCCCTGCAGCCAGCTGCGGTCGTCCAGCAGCTCGCTCACGTTCTCCAGCAACAGCGCGAACAGCTCCAGCAGCAGCGCCTGCTGCTCCTGCCAGCTTTCGGCGCGCACGCCAACCTGGTGGCCGAGTTCGCGCACGCCCTGTTCGATCGGCTCCAGTGCGGTACCCGGTTGCCACTGGCGGAGGCGCGTGGCCAGGGCCTGCGCCTGTTCGCGCAGATCCGGGTCGTGCTGCAGCAGGGCCACCACCGCACCGCCCAGCAGCAACCGCAGCTGCTCGGACAGGCGCAGGCTTTCCGGCTGACCGTCCGGCGAATGCTGCTCGATGGTGCGGATGTACTTGTCGATCAGCTGCCGCATCGCGCGCCCATAGCGCGGCCAATCGGCGCTGGCCTGCGCCGACTGCAGGCGGTCGCCCATGTCGCCCAGCTCGCCAGGCAGCGTGGCCATGCCGTTGGCGAACGCCGCCAGCAGCGGTTCCGGCGCGTCGGCGCCTGCGAACAGCTGCTGCAGGGCCACGCCACCGCCGCCCTGCAGCACCACGCGGTCGCCCAGCCCATCGTCCACCACCGCGCGCACGCGTGCCGGCGGCCCAAGGGCGGTACCGGGGGCAGGGCGGTGGTCGGGCTGGTCCGTCATGGAGCGAATCCTGGGGCTGGCAGGGGCAGGTTCCAGCATATCGGCGCGGCTGCCGATGGCTTGAACGGCTACGATGGGCGACAGGATGCCGCAGCGGAGGTGGTGATGCGCGTGATGTTGCTGGGGGCGACCGGCCTGGTCGGCGGGCTGACCCTGCCCAGGCTGCTGGTCGACCCGCGCTGCAGCGCCGTGGTGGCGCCCACCCGCCGCCCGTTGGGCGTAACCCACGGGAAGCTGGAGAACCCGGTGCTGGCCTTCGACGCGTTGCCCACCTCGCCCGAATGGGCGCGCGTAGACGCGGTCATCTGCGCGCTGGGCAGCACCATTGCCCAGGCCGGCAGCCGCGAGGCCTTCCATCGCATCGACCACGACTATCCGCTGGCGTTCGCCCGCTTGGCGAAGGCGCAGGGTGCGCAGACCTATGTGCTGAATTCCGCGGCTGGCGCCAACCCGCAGTCGTCGATCTTCTACAGCCGGGTGAAGGGCGAGCTGGAACGCGACCTTCGCGCGCTGGGCTTCAACTCGTTGACCCTGGTCCGCCCAGGGCTGATCGGGGGCGAGCGCAGCGAGGTCCGCCGCGGTGAGCGCCTCGCATTGAAGGTGCTGGGCGTGCTGGGGCCGGTGCTGCCGCGGGCGTGGCGGATCAATCCGGCCGCTGAAATTGCCAAAGCGCTGGTCGAGGCCGCGTTGACCCCGCAGCCGGGCGAGCACGTGGTGGCATCGAGCGCACTGGTCGGCTGATGTCACGTGCGCTGCGCCTGACCCAGTTGCTGCAGCTGCTGCGCCGTCATCGACGTCCGGTGGCGGGGCAGGCGCTGGCCGACGCGCTGGGCATCAGCTTGCGCACGCTGTACCGCGATATCGAGACCCTGCGCGAGCAGGGCGCTGACCTGCGTGGCGAGGCCGGCGTCGGCTACCTGCTGGCACCGAGCGATACCTTGCCTCCCATGACCCTGCCACCGGCCGAGATCGATGCGCTGGTGCTGGGCCTGCGCTGGGTTGCGGCCCGTACCGAACCCGCGTTGGCCGAAGCCGCACGCGATGCCCTGGCGCGTATCGCGCATGTGTTGCCCGCAGCGCGGCGCGAGGCCTTGCGTGACAGTGGCCTGCGGGTGGGCCCTTCGCGTGCGGCGGCCAAGGTTCCCCCAGCTCGTCTGCAGGCCGTGCGAGAGGCTGTCGGTTCACAGCAGCGCCTGAAGTTCGGCTACGAGGACGCGCAGGGCCAGCGTACCGAGCGCACCGTCTGGCCGTTCGCGCTGGGCTACTTCGATGAAGTGCCGATGCTGGCGGCGTGGTGTGAGCGCCGCGAGGATTTCCGTCATTTCCGGCTGGACCGCATCCGCCAGGTGCGTGTGCTGGAGGATCACTACCTCGTGCCACGCGCCACCCTGCTGCGGCGGTGGCAGAAGGCACAGGGCATCGCACCGGACTGGTTGGACCGCTCATAACCACAGCAACAGCGGGAAGCGGGCGGCGGGGTAGAGTCGACTGTTAGTCGACTATCGCGCGCAGCGCGGGGTTTCAAGCGCGTTGAAGGAAGAGCAGTCGACTAACAGTCGACTCTACCGACAGACGACTCTACCGACAGTCGAATATGCTGACAGAATCTGTCAGCAGGCCCATACCACCATGAACGCTCCCAACAACGGAGCTTCCCCATGTTCACGCCCAGCACCCTGCTGCAGTACGTGCGCGACGTCGCCGCCAGCGCCACCTTCTACAGCGGCATCCTCGGCAAACCGCCGGTCGAGCAGTCTCCTGGCTTCGCCCTGTTCCTGCTAGGCGATGGCGCCGCACTCGGCCTGTGGCAGCGCGACGATGTGCAACCACCGGTGTCCACGCAGGCCGGTGCCGCAGAACTGGCGATGGTGGTCGCCAACCCCGACGCCGTGCAGCAGATGCACGATGCGTGGCGCGCCCTCGGCGTGCAGATCCTGCAGGCGCCGGTGACACTGGAGTTCGGCCACACTTTCGTTGGAGCAGATCCTGACGGCCACCGCCTGCGTGTCTACAGCCGCGCCGAGGGCTTGGTCGCGCGCGATTGATCGCCCGCATTGTGTAGATCCACGCCATGCGTGGATGGAGCGCGACGGAGCAGGCACAAAAAACGCCGGGCTGCGCCCGGCGTTTTCCCAGTTCATGTGCCAACCAACGGTTGGCACCCACCGGTCAGGTGGCCGATCAGCTGGCCAGCGCCAGATCGTCCATCATCGCGCGCAGGAAGCGGGCGGCTTCACCACCCGTAGCCGCGCGGTGGTCGAAGGTGACCGACAACGGGATCACCTTGTGCGCTTCCACGCCGCCCATCACCGGGGTCATCTGGTGGCGGGCACGGCCGGCACCGACGATGGCCACGCACGGCGGTACCACGACCGGGGTCGCATAGCGGCCGGCGAACATGCCGAAGTTGGACAGCGAGATGGTGTAGCCGCTCAGTTCCGAGGCAGCGATCGAACGCGATTCCACCTGCTCGCGCAGGCGGTTGACGCCCTCGCGGATGCCGCGTGCGTCGAGCATGTCGGCATTGCGCAGGGCCGGCACGAACAGGCCGTCGTCGGTGTCCACCGCGATGCCGATGTCCACCTGCGCGTGCAGGGTGCGGGTCAGCGCTTCACCGTCGAACCAGGCGTTCATCGCCGGCACCTTCTGCGCGGCGACCACGATCGAACGCACCAGGCGCGCGGTGACGTCGTTGCCCGGCAGCCAGGCGTGGATGTCGGCGTCGTCGTTCAGCGTGGTCGGCACGACCTTGCTGTGTGCATCGGCCATCACGCGGGCCATGTTGCGGCGCACGCCCTTCAGCGGTTCAGGCTGGCCCTTGGCGACCACGCCCGGCGGCTGGGTGCGCATCGGCTTGCCGGCGGCAGACAGCGGGGTGCGGGCTTCGCTCTGCACCGGGGCAGACACCTGCGCCGGGGCCGGCGCTGCATACGCCGCGGCAGCGACCGGTGCCGGAGCGGCGCCAAGCTTGGCGGTGCCGTTGGCGGCGGCCTGCTTGACGTCGGCCATCGTCACCGCGCCATCGGTGCCGGTAGCGGCCACGCGGCTCAGGTCCACGCCCAGCTTGCGCGCCATCGCACGCACGGCCGGCACGGCCTTGACGCCACCGACGGCCAGCGCCTGCTCCGCGTGCACGGCATTGGAGCTCTGCATCGCGCCGACCACGGTACCGGCGTCATCACGCTCGGCCGCGGCGGGCTTGGCTTCTTCCACCGCGACCGGTGCGGCAGCGGCCGGCAGCGGCGGCGGCGTCGGTGCAGCGGCAGGTGCGGCGTGACCATGGCTGTGGCCGGTGTCCTGGCCATCGGCACGCTGCGGCAGGTTCGGGTCCAGTTCGAAGCTGGCCAGCACCGAGCCGGTCGGGATGATGTCGCCGGCGCCGCCGGACAGCTTCAGCACCTTGCCGGAGAACGGCGAGGGCACTTCCACCACGGCCTTGGCGGTCTCCATCGAGACCAGCGGCTCGTCCAGCTTGATCACATCGCCTTCCTTGACGAACCACTCGACGATGGTCGCGTCCGGCAGGCCTTCGCCCAGGTCGGGCAGGTTGAAGTTCTTGGTCTGGCTCATTTGCAGTTCTCTTCCAGCAGTTCCAGTTCGCGGGCCGGCAGCCAGCCCGTCGCGCCATTGGCGCGCTCGGACCACCACCACCCACCGTGTTCGTGATGAAGCTTCACCATCTCGCCGCTTTCCACATCCAGCTCGCGGGCGTCGTAGTCGCACAGGGCTTCGGCGCGACCCTCGTCCAGCAGCTGCAACCAGGCGATGGGCGCCCATCCAGCGCGCCCATCGTTGGTGCGTACCCAGGCAAACGCCGGCCATTCCTCGTCACGGACACCTACTTCGACGATCTGGCCGGTGTGGAACCGGAGCGGATTGGGATACTGGCTGCGGTAAGCCCCCAGAAGGCGGGCCCGCATGTCAGCCGGCCGCCACCGCGCGCTTGGCTGCAGCCACGATCCGCTCAACGCTCGGCAGGTACTTCATTTCCAGGCGGAACAGCGGAATGTGGGTGTCGTAGCCAGTAACGCGTTCGACCGGCGCCAGCAGGTCGTAGATCGATTCCTCGGCCAGGCGCGCGGCGATCTCGGCGCCGAAGCCCGCGGTCTTCGGGGCCTCCTGCACGATCACGCAGCGGCCGGTCTTGGCCACCGACTCGGCGATGGTGGCGAAGTCCAGCGGACGCAGCGTGGCCACGTCGATGACTTCGGCACTGATGCCTTCGCCGGCCAGCTTGTCGGCCGCTTCCAGCGCTTCCTTCACCTGTGCGCCCCAGGTCACCAGGGTCACGTCGGTGCCGTCGCGCAGCACGAAGCAGACGTCCAGCGGCAAGGCTTCGCCGTCATTGACGACCACTTCCTTGTACTGGCGGTAGATGCGCTTGGGCTCCATGTAGATCACCGGATCCGGTTCGCGGATCGCGGCCAGCAGCAGGCCGTAGGCACGCTGCGGCGACGACGGCAGCACCACGCGCAGGCCCGGCACGTTGGTGAAGATCGCCTCGTTGGCTTCGCTGTGGTGTTCCGGCGCGCGGATGCCACCGCCCCACGGCACGCGCAGCACCATCGGGCAGTGCAGGCGACCACGGGTGCGGTAACGCAGGCGTGCGGCGTGGCAGACGATGTGGTCGACCATCGGATACATGAAGCCGTCGAACTGGGCTTCTGCCACCGGCTTCATGCCCTGCGCGGCCAGGCCAATGGTCAGGCCGGCGATGGTGGTTTCATCCAGCGGGGTGTCGAGGATGCGTTCGGAGCCGAAGCGCTGCTGCAGGCCGGCGGTGGCGCGGAACACGCCGCCGTTGACGCCCACGTCCTCGCCCAGCACCAGCACCGACGGGTCGTGCTCCAGCTCCCAGGCCAGCGCCTGGGTGATGGCTTCGATGAGGGTGATCGGCGTGGTGGTCATGCTCTCTTCTCCGCGCGCGACAGCAGCGCTGTCGGCGGCGTTGGTGTGCGCGCCGGGCGCGCCGTTCTTGATCTCATCCATGGCGCTTCTCCAGGGCGATCGCCTGGGCACGCTGGGCCAGCAGGTCCGGCGGCGGATCTGCATACAGGAAGTCGAACATCGCCTCGACCGGCTGCACCGGCGTGTTGAGGTACAGGTTCACTTCCTCGTCCACGCGCGTGCCGCACTCGGCAACCCAGGCGGTTTCCTCTTCTTCGCTCCACACACCGGCGTTGATCAGGTACTTGCGCAGGCGCAGCATCGGCTCGCGCTGCCAGGCATCCTTCACCTCGGCGTCGTCGCGGTAGCGGCGCGCGTCATCGGCGGTGGTGTGGTCGGACAGGCGGTAGGTCATCAGTTCCAGCACGGTGCCACCGTCGCCGGCCAGTGCACGCTCGCGTGCCTGCTCCATCGCCGCCAGCACCGCGATCAGGTCGTTGCCGTCCACCTGCAGGCAATGCAGGCCGCCGGCCAGGCCCTTCTGCGCCAGCGTTTCGGCACCGGTCTGGGCCGAACGCGGGACCGAGATGGCCCAACCGTTGTTGACGATGCACAGGATCAGCGGCAGCTTGTAGGCGCCGGCCGAATTCAGTGCCGCGTAGAAGTCGGTCTTGGAGCTGCCGCCGTCGCCGCACACGGCCACCGCGATCTGCGGTTCCTTGTTGAGCTTGAACTTCAGCGCGGCACCTGCGGCGTGCAGGCACTGGGTGGAGATCGGCACGCAGAACGGGAAGTCCTTGGCCGCGTTGCCGCCGTAATCGTTGCCGCGCTCGTCGCCGCCCCAGTACATCAGCACGTCGTGCGGGCGCACGCCACGCATGAACATCGCGCCATACTCGCGGTACGAAGGTGCGAACACGTCGTCCTTCTGCATCGCAGCACCGATGCCCACGTGCGCAGCCTCGTGGCCCAGGCAGGCGGCATAGGTGCCGAGCTTGCCGGTGCGCTGCAGCGCGATGGATTTGCTGTCGAACGTACGTACGAACAGCATCTGCTTGAACAGCGGTACCAGGACCTTGGGGTCGCGCAGCGACGCGGGCAGGTCGTCGCGGACGAGCGTGCCGTCCGTATCCAGGTACTGCAGGTATTCGATCTTGAATTCAGCGGCAACCGTCATTGCGTACTGCACCTTCGACAGAGAAGTTACAAATGATATGAATCGCCATGTTAAGGAACGCGTACGGAATAGCCTTCCTGCGCCGCAACACGGCGATTCCCCGTTTTACCCCTGCCGGCGGGTGGGGGGCCAATAACAACAACGTATTCAGTCGTTGCTGCAAAGCATCAGAATACGCCTCTGGCTGACCGCCAGTACAACGGCCTGGACGGTTCCACGCGCAGGCCCGGGATCGGCCGATGCTCCACGGCCAACCGCACGCCCGGGTATGGGCCCGGCGGCTGCCAGCGCGGCGGCAACGCGCTACCCTTGCCGCCCCCGATCTGGTCCCGCCCATGTCCGTCGACAACAACCAACGCGATCTCGAAGCCGGCATCCACACCGACCTGCAGGGGCGCCTGACCTACGGCGGCTACCTGCGGCTGGACCAGCTGCTCAGCGCGCAGCAGCCGCTGTCCAACCCGCCGCACCATGACGAGATGCTCTTCATCATCCAGCACCAGACCTCGGAGCTGTGGCTGAAGCTGCTGGGCCATGAGCTGCGCGCCGCAATCGGCTTCCTGCAGCGCGATGAAGTCTGGCAGTGCCGCAAGGTGCTGGCGCGCAGCAAGCAGGTGCTGCGCCAGCTGACCGAGCAGTGGTCGGTGCTGGAAACGCTGACCCCGTCCGAGTACATGGGCTTCCGCGACGTGCTGGGCCCGTCGTCGGGTTTCCAGTCGCTGCAGTACCGCTACATCGAGTTCCTGCTGGGCAACAAGAACGCGCAGATGCTGCAGGTGTTCGAGCACGATGCGGCCGGACAGGCGCAGCTGCGCACCGTGCTGGAGGCGCCCAGCCTGTACGAGGAGTTCCTGAAGTACCTGGCCCGCTTCGGCCACGCCGTACCGGCCGTGTATGAAAACCACGACTGGACCCAGCCACATGTGGCCGACGACGCACTGCAGCCGGTCTTCGAACGCATCTACCAGGACACCGACCGCTACTGGCGCGAGTACGCGCTGTGCGAGGACCTGGTGGACCTGGAGACCGCCTTCCAGCTATGGCGATTCCGACACATGCGCACCGTGATGCGGGTGATCGGCTTCAAGCGCGGCACCGGCGGCTCGTCCGGGGTGGGCTTCCTGGCCAAGGCGCTGGAACTGACCTTCTTCCCCGAGCTGTTCCAGGTGCGCACCAGCCTGCAGGCCGGGCCCCCGTCAGCGCAGGGCTGATCCGTATTCAGCTTGGATCCCGGCCACTGGCTGGATCGTTTCAGATGCAAGTTCAGCGAGCAGGCTGGCACCTGCCTCAAACGGCGTGTATTTGACGTGAACGCCAGAAGTCGGTGATCCTCGCGCGTTGCTCCAACTGCACAGCGGACGTGCTCGTCATCCACCGAACCAGGAAACCCGCATGAGCGTAAACGCCACTGCGAACACCCCAGAGCCGGCGCTGCCGGACTTCAAGACCACGCTGGGCCACCCGCGCCCGTTGTGGATGCTGTTCATGACCGAGTTCTGGGAGCGCTTTGCGTTCTATGGCATCCGCTGGGCCTTGGTGCTGTACATCGTTGCCCAGTTCTACAACGGCAGCGCTGCCGGTGAAGGCGACGCCAGCCGCATCTACGGGGCCTACCTGGCCCTGGTGTATGCCGCAGCCATCTTCGGTGGCTACGTGGCTGACCGGGTACTGGGCTATCAGCGATCGATCCTGACCGGCGCGATCATCATGGCCGCCGGCCTGTTCATGATCTCGCTGCCGCAGGAGCACATCTTCAAGCTCGGCCTGGCCACGATCATCGTCGGCAATGGCCTGTTCAAGCCGAACATCTCGACCATGGTCGGCAAGCTGTACGGCCTGAAGGACGAGCGCCGCGATTCGGGCTTCACCATCTTCTACATGGGCATCAACATTGGCGCGATGATCGCCCCGGTGCTGACCGAGTACCTGGCCCGCAAGGTCTTCGGTACCGATGCCATGCCGTCCTACAAGGTCGTGTTCATCGCTTCGGGCGTGGGCATGCTGATCTCGCTGGTGTGGTTCTACATCGGTCGCGCCGGCCTGAAGGGCATCGGTGCACCGCCGGCCGGCGCTGAAGGCTTCGGCCGCATCATCATGGTGCTGGCCGGTGCCGTGGTCGCCATCCCGGTCGCGTACTTCCTGCTGGCCACCGGCGCCACCGCGCTGGCCTGGATCCTGGGTGCGATGTTCACCGCGCTGGCCATCCTGCTGCTGGTCGAGGGCATCCGCGAGGGCAAGGTGCAGCGCGACCGCGTGATCGCCATGCTGATCATCTTCGCCTTCAACGTGATGTTCTGGATGTTCTTCGAACAGGCCGGCAGCTCGTTTACCTTCCTGGCCGAGAACATCGTCAACCGCCAGTTCGGTGAATGGACGTTCCCGACCGCGTGGTTCCAGTCGGTCAACTCGGTGGCCATCATCACCCTGGCCCCGATCATCGCCTGGATCTGGGTGGCCATGGGCCGCGCCAATCCGTCCATCCCGCGCAAGTTCGGCCTGGGCCTGCTGTTCAATGGCGCCGCCTTCGCCCTGCTGATGTACGCGCTGTCGCAGATGGTCGTGGACGGCAAGATCCCGTTCTGGACCCTGTTCATGGTCTACGTCATCCAGTCCGTGGGTGAGCTGTGCCTGTCGCCGATCGGCCTGTCGATGGTGACCAAGCTGGCCCCGGTGCGCCTGGTCGGCTTCGGCATGGGTGGCTGGTTCCTGTCCACCGGCATCGGAAACAACCTGTCGGGCATCTTCGCCGGCGTGGTCAGTGGTGAAGGCGGCATGACGGTCGAGTCGGCCCTGAAGGGGTATACCTTCGGGTTCTGGGCCCTGATCGGCTCCGGCGTGGTGCTGTTCCTGATCGCCCCGCTGATCAACAAGCTGATGCACGGCGTCAAGTAACGATGAGAGGGTAGAAGGCATGCGCATGAAGCTCGGTGGAGCAGTGGTGGTGGTCTGTGCGGCGCTGATCGGCGCCTGTTCCCAACCGCAACCGCCTGCCGCCGCCGAGCCCACGCAGCCGCTGGATACCCGACCCACCGAGCCACCGGTCGCTGACCCCAGCGAACCGGTGGCCTCGGGCAACACCCCGGTGGCGGCGGATATTGCCGCCATCGCCGGGCTCGGCGCGCAGTTCGACCCGGCCCGCAACCCCGCCGACGATCTGGCCACCGCCAAGGTGGAAGCCCAGCGCGGCAAGAAGCGCATCCTGCTCGAGGTCGGCAACGCCGCCTGCGATCGCTGCCGGGCGCTGGACGAAGTGGTGGAAGGCAACGGCGACCTGCGCCGCTTCCGCGATGCCCACTACGTGTGGGTGAAGGTCAACGCCAGCGACGAACAACCCAACGCCGCCTTCTTCGCCCACTACCCGGTGATGGAGCGCGACTACCCGTACCTGCTGGTGCTCGACGCCGATGGCGGCCTGCTGGTATCGCAGGCGACGGGTGAACTGCGCAAGGGCGAAACCTTCCAGCCCGCGCGCGTGACCGCGTTCCTCAAGCAGTGGGCACCTGACAAACCGGAATAGGGTAGTGCCGGTTGCTGGCCGGCATGCTCGGCAGGTGCCGACCGTTGGTCGGCACTGATGTCGGGTCGCATCCACGCATGGCGTGGATCTACTGTGGTTGCGGTCACATTCCCGAAATCGGCATCTCAATATCGCAACGCGCTCGCCGTTACCGGCAAGGACCTCAGTCGACACCCGTCGATGCAACCTACCGGAACGCCCATGCACAGCGACCACGCCGAACGACTGCCCGAACCTGCCAGTACTCTGGCCGAAGGCGAAGCAGGCGAGGGTGTGACCCTGCCGCCGCAGGAGGCGCTGCTGGATGACGCCGGTACCGGCGAGGACAGTGTTGAACTGGCCCCGCCGCGCCATCGCCTGCCGCAGATCGCGCTGCCCGACAACGTGGTGCTGAAGGGGGCGGTGCAGAAACTGGTTGAGCAGAAATCAAGGCTCGATGCATTGGCCGTCGACGGCCAGCTGGCCGGGTTGCTGCCGCCGGAATGGCAGGGCCATGGCGTGCGTGCGATCGAACTGTCCACCTTCATCCAGGGCGTGCTGCCGTTCCTGCAGCCAGGCGAGCGTGGCGAAACCGCGCCCGCGCGCCTGCCAGTGCGCCATGTGCTGGGGGACGACAGCCGTTGGGGCCTGGACGATGTGTCCGAACCGAAATCGCTGGCCTGGTACCTGGCTAGCGACGAACGCGCCGCCGCCGGCAGCAAGGACGTGGCCGAGGCCTATCTGGTGGGTGCACTCGGCCTAGCGTGGATGCAGGAAGGGCGCAGCCGCCCCGGTTTCCTGCGCGCGATGGGCCAGGACAGCCTGGCGGCACGGGTGACCATGCTCGGCTATCCGCCGGCCAACGAACTGGCGCTGTACAGCGTCACCGCGCACGGCCAGTCGCAGATCTGGTGCGTGCACGGTCGCCGTCGCATGCGTCCGTTGGTAGCGCCGTGGCTGAGCGTGCCGGTGCTGACCGCCTACGGCGTGCCGGCCCCGGTGGCGTGGCCGTCCAGCTTCCCGCCGGTGGAGGCCGTGGCCGAGCTGCTGGCCACCGCACGGCAGGGGCGCGCGCTGCCGGAAGTAGATCTGGCCAAGGCCGTGGCGAAGATCGCCGAAGATGCCGCATCCGATGCTTGGCAGCCGGTCAGCCTGCTGCAGCTCAACACCTGGTCGCCGCGCTGGCATTTCTTCCTGGGCACCTTCGTCGGCCTGCCGTCGCTGCTGCTTGTAGCTGCCGCGCTGGCGCTGCCGGGGGCGGTCGAAGCGGCCACGGTTGCCGCCTCGCTCGGCTTCGCCGGCGGTGCCATTGCCGCACTGGCGGTGCCGTGGATCCATGCGCGCCGCAAGCATCTGAGCTGAAATAAGGGGACGGAGGGGATTAAGCCGTAATCAGCCCTCGTGTGCCTGAAACGGCTTAATCCCCTCCGTCCCCTTTTGCTTTCAGACCCCTTCGCCCATCCGCTCCAGGCCGTCACCGGCCAGGCGCAGGATCAGCTTTTCCAGCAGCTGCTCCTCCTCCTCGCTCAGCACCGACATCAGCTTGCGGGTGATCTCGATCACCATCGGCGCGATGGTCTCGTAGACCTCGAAGCCGGCTGCGGACAGCGCCAGCACCGAGCGGCGGCGGTCGTCGCCGTGGGTCTCGCGCTTGATGAAGCCGCGCTCCAGCAGGCGGGCCACGGCGCGGCTGACCGCCACCTTGTCCATCGCCGTGCGGTCGGAGACCTCGCTGGCCGAGGAGCCCGGGTACAGCGCCAGGATGGTGATGACCCGCCATTCGGGAATCGCCAGACCGTAACGATCACCGTACAGCTTGGCGATGTTGCCGCTGACCCGGTTGGACAGCACGCTCAGCCGGTACGGCAGGAACTGTTCCAGGTCGAGCAGGACGTGCGAGGCACGCAGGCGGGTCGAGGCGGGATCGGCGGGGCTCATGTTGCGGTGCACCTTGCTGGTGGTTTCAAGTGTAACTATAAGGGGTAGGTCCAGACCCTGCATTCTCGCCGGGTCCCTACCTGCCCGCACCTGGTTTGTACCGATGCGGTACCGATTCGGAGCCACGCCATGAATACCGCAGTCCCGACCGCCTCGCACCCCAACCCCGGCATGCAGGTCACCACCTTCGAGAACCCGATGGGCATCGACGGCTTCGAGTTCGTCGAATTCGCCGCCCCGGCCGGCCGTGGCCAGGAGCTGCACGAGTACTTCCGGAAGATGGGCTTCAGCGCGGTGCTCAAGCACAAGCAGCGTTCGATTACCGTCTATCGTCAGGGCGACGTCAACTTCCTGGTCAATGAAGACCCCGATTCGTTCGCCGCCGACTTCGCCGAGAAGCACGGTCCGTGCGCCTGCGGCTTCGCCATCCGCTTCAAGAAGCCGGGCCAGGAGGTCTACCAGACCGCGCTGGGCAACGGCGCCGAAGCCATCGCCTTCAAGCCGGACAGCAAGGCGGTCAGCGCGCCGGTCATCAAGGGCATCGGCGACTGCATGCTGTACCTGGTCGACCGCTATGGCAGCGCCGGCAGCATCTACGATGGCGACTACGAGCCGATCGCAGGGGCCGACCTGCACCCGGTCGGCTTCGGCCTGACCTTCATCGACCACCTTACCCACAACCTGTACTTCGGCAACATGCAGCAGTGGTCGGATTACTACGAGCGCCTGTTCAACTTCCGCGAGATCCGCTACTTCGACATCAAGGGCCTGAAGACCGGCCTGGTGTCCAAGGCGATGACCGCGCCCGATGGCATCGTGCGCATTCCGCTGAACGAATCTTCGGACCCGAAGAGCCAGATCAACGAGTACCTGGACGCGTACAAGGGCGAGGGCATCCAGCACATCGCCTGCTTCACCGAGAACATCTACGAGACCGTCGAAGCAATGCGCGCGCAGGGCGTGGACTTCCTGGATACGCCGGAGACCTACTTCGAGGTGATCGACCAGCGCGTGCCGAACCACGGTGAAGACGTGCCGCGCCTGGCCAAGAACAAGATCCTGATCGATGCCGATCCGGAAACCCACCAGCGCAAGCTGCTGCAGATCTTCACCCAGAACTGCGTCGGCCCGATCTTCTTCGAGATCATCCAGCGCAAGGGCAACGAAGGCTTCGGCGAAGGCAACTTCACCGCGCTGTTCGAGAGCATCGAACGCGACCAGATCCGCCGCGGCGTGCTGTAAGGTCATCGGTAGCGCCGGGCCAGTCCCGGCGCCTGCCCATCTGTAGAGCCGGGCCATGCTCGGCTGCTTTCCGTTCCGGTCTCGCCGTACCCAGGAGCCCCCATGTCCCCCGCCATCACCGCCCGCGGCTACCAGTCCGGCTTCGGCAACGAATTCGCCACCGAGGCCGTCGCCGGCGCGCTGCCGGTCGGGCAGAACTCGCCGCAGAAGGTGGCCCACGGCCTGTATGCCGAGCAGCTGACCGGCACCGCCTTCACCGCGCCGCGCGGCAGCAATCGCCGCAGCTGGCTGTACCGGATCCGCCCGGCGGTGACCCATGGCGAGTTCACTCCATTTGCGCAGTCGCAGCTGCAGTGTGATTTCGGCGCACAGCCGGCCTCGCCGAACCAGCTGCGCTGGAGCCCGCTGCCGCTGCCGGAGCTGCCGACCGACTTTGTCGAGGGCCTGTACACGATGGGTGGCAACGGCTCACCCGACGCGCATGCCGGTGTCGGCATCCATCTGTATGCGGCCAACCGCGACATGGTCGGCCGCTACTTCTACGACGCCGACGGTGAACTGCTGATCGTGCCGCAGCTGGGCGCGCTGCGCCTGCTGACCGAGCTGGGCGTGATCGAGATCGAGCCGCAGCAGATCGCGGTGATTCCGCGCGGCGTGCGTTTCCGCGTCGAACTGCCCGATGGCCCGAGCCGCGGCTACATCTGCGAGAACTACGGTGCGTTGCTGAAGCTGCCCGACCTCGGCCCGATCGGTTCCAACGGCCTGGCCAACCCGCGGGACTTCGAAACCCCGCACGCGGCGTTCGAGGATATTGATGGTGATTTCGAACTGATCGCCAAGTTCGAAGGCCGACTGTGGCGTGCGCCGATCGACCATTCGCCACTGGACGTGGTGGCTTGGCACGGCAACTACGCGCCGTACCGCTACGACCTGCGTCGCTTCAACACCATCGGATCGATCAGCTACGACCACCCGGACCCGTCGATCTTCCTGGTGCTGCATTCGCCCAGCGACACGCCGGGAACCAGCAACATGGACTTCGCGATCTTCCCGCCGCGTTGGCTGGTGGCGCAGAACACGTTCCGCCCGCCGTGGTTCCACCGCAACATCGCCAGCGAGTTCATGGGCCTGGTGCATGGCGCCTACGATGCCAAGGCCGAAGGCTTCGTGCCCGGCGGTGCCTCGCTGCACAACTGCATGAGCGGCCACGGTCCGGATGCACCGACCTTCGACAAGGCCTCCAACGCCGATCTGTCCAAGGCCGATGTGATCAAGGACACGATGGCCTTCATGTTCGAGACCCGCGCAGTGATCCGCCCGACTGCACAGGCGCTGGCCGCCGGCCACCGCCAGGGCGATTACCAGCAGTGCTGGAACGGCCTGCGTAACAACTTCCGGTCGTCCCGCTAGCGTGGTGGATGCCGACCTTGGTCGGCACAGATCGTGATCGCATCCACGCATGGCGCGGATCTACCAACCGCTGCCTTGGTGGGTGCCGACCGTTGGTCGGCACGGATCTTGATCGCGTCCATGCATGGCGTAGATCTACCGGTTGCCGTTCCTGGTAGGTGCCGCTCTTGGTCGGCACGGATCCTGATCGCATCCACGCATGGCGTGGATCTAGCGAAAGGCGGTCGTGATGCTCTCCGCCGGAACTTGCGCTTACGCCACTTCGGCGAACGCCTCGCAATGCTCCAGCGGCAACGCCTCCAGCAGGCGCTGCCGCACGCGTTGGCAATAGCCCTCCGAGGTCAGCCCGGGCAGCATCTGCATCGCTGACTGCAGCCGCTGCAGCACCTCTTCTTCCGCACGCGCCTGCTGCAGGTCACGGAACAGTGCTGCCGCCTGCGGGTGGCGCTGCATCTCCAATATGCCCAGCACGTAGATGCGCGCGGCCACCAGCGAGCGGCGACGTTCGATCGCGGGTGTAGCAGGCGCCGCTGCCGGTGCTGTGGGCACCGACGCTACCGCGGCTGCGGTCGACGGTGCCGGGGTCGTGGCGCCCGTGCCGGTGCTCAGGTACCCCGCCTGTACCAGCTGGATGACCATCGCCGGTGCTTCCTGGCCGAGCAGACCGGTCAGGTCGGCAACGGTGCGCTGGCCGTCGCACAGGATCAGCAGCCGGCGCTGGCGCATGTCCAGCGGCGCGCGGTGGGCCTGCAGCGCGGTTCGGGCGAGATCGGTCTTGCGCGGTTGCATGGAAGGGACGGCCAGGTCGGTGCTCGCCGAGCCTGAACGAAGGCGATGAAACCGCGATGACAATGCAGCGCCTGCACACCGGATGGGCTAGCGTGCAGCCATCTTCGTGCCAGGGAACCGCACCGATGAAGCACCTCCCGATTGCTGGTCTGTTGCTCCTTTCGCTCGCCGCCTGCAGTGGCGGCCCCGACAAGCAGGGGGCGGCCGGCAGCGGCAGCGACACTCCGGCGGAAACCGCCTCGGCGACCGGCCCCGCCCAGTCGACGGATCCTGATCTGGCGGCTCGCCCGGCGAACGACCTCCGCAAGGACAGTCCAGCCCGCCTGGACGGCTTCGCTGGTGCGAAGCTGGGGGCCGGCATCGCCGCCGTGCGCGCCGGCTTCGGCACGCCGCTGCAGGGGCTGGGCACCGATGCCGCCGGCAAGCCGCTGCCGGCTGACGATGGCAACGATGGCTGTTACTTCCTGCGCCCGCAGGATGCCGAGGACCCGCGCCTGATGATCGAAGGCCGCAAGCTGGTGCGCTACGACGTGCGCAGCGCCGCCATCACCGCACCAGGCGGCGGCAAGGTCGGCATGACCCTGGGTGAGCTGCAGGTGCTGTATCCGGAGCGGGCCGATGTCGGCCCTGACAAGTACGACGAGAAGGCCCAGCACCTGCGCGTTCGCCCGGCGCAGGAGGGCGGGGCGGTGATCGACTTCGCGCTCGGTGCCGATGGCCGGGTGGGTGCCTGGCGCGTCGGGCAGACCCCGCAGGTCGATTATGCGGAAGGGTGTGGCTGATCCTTGATCCACGGCCCAGCCGCGCGTGCGGGCCAAGCGTAGAATCGCGCCACCACTGCTGGGGGGAGTGCTCGATGATCGCCATTGCCATTGCCTGGTTCCTGCTCGGCCTGCTGCTGCTGGCGCTGGGCGGGGACTCCATCGTCAAGGCCGTGTCCGGCCTGGCCCAACGTTTCGGGGCCAGCCCGTTCACCGCCGGGCTGCTGCTGCTCGGGGTAACCACCTCGTTGCCGGAACTGGCGGTCAATGCGCGCGCGCTGGCGGTGGGCCAACCGGAGCTGGCCCTGGGCAACGCGGTGGGCAGCAGCATCGTCAACCTGGGCCTGACCCTCGCCGTGGCGGCCATGGCTGCGCCCCTGCTGCTGCGCGCACGCCTGCAGACGGTGCTGTGGTGGTCGCTGCTGGCGGCGGGTGTGCTGCTGATCCTGTTCGGGCTTGATGGCGGCCTCGCACGTTGGGAGGGCGGCATACTGCTGGCCGGCTTCATCGTGGTGCAGGTGCTGCTGCTGCGCCGTGGCCGTAGCGAGAGCGCCGAGGTGCAGGCGGCCATCGCCGAATCCGCACTGAGCCGCACCAGCCTGCCGTTGAACGTGCTGCGGGTGCTGATCGCCGTGCTGGCCCTGTACTGGGGCGCGCGCCTGGTGGTGGGCGCCGCCGCGGACTTCGGCGTAGCCCTGGGCTGGACGCCCCTGCTGGTCGGCCTGCTGCCGGTGGCAATCGGCACCGCACTGCCGGAGGTGGCCACCGCCATCGCCGCCGCGCGTCGCGGGCATGGCGACATGGTGCTGGGCCACGTGCTGGGTTCCAGCGTGGTCAACCTGCTGCTGGTGATTGGTGCGATGGCAGTGCTGCAGCCGCTGGCGTTGCCGGCCTCGTTCGTGCGCCTGGAGCTGCCGGCGCTGCTGGCGTTCGCGCTGGTGCTGTACCCGATGCTGCGTGGCGATCTGAAGATCAGCCGTGGCGAAGGCGTGATCCTGCTGGTCGCGTTCGTCGGCTGGCTCGTGCTGGAGCTGCTGCTGGTGGGCGCACCGGCGTTGTAGATCCACGCCATGCGTGGATGCGGTTGATTTCGTGCCGACCAACGGTCGGCACCCACCACCGATCACCCGGTGGGTGCCAACCTTGGTTGGCACTCGCGCAAACAATGCGCCGACCAAGGTCGGCCGCTACCGGATTTACCGGCTCTGCGTGGTCTCTTCTTCCCGCACCGGTTCCGGCGGAGGCAGCTGCTCTTCAGCGGCCGGCTCGTTGCCGGGCAGGCTGGGGCGGGTTTCCATCAGCAGCGACAGCGCGGCCTTGGCCATCATGTGTGCGCTGATCGGTGCGGTGATGAACAGGAACACGGTGATCAGCAGCTCGCGCGGCTGCGGGTCCTGGCCGAGGAAGATGTGGTAGCAGACCGAGCACACCAGCACGCAGCCCACGCCCAGCGTGCTGGCCTTGGTCGGTGCGTGCAGGCGCTTGAAGAAGGTGGACAGCTTCACCAGGCCCAGTGCGCCGACCAGGATGAAGAAGCAGCCGAACAGCAGCAGGATCGACAGGCCGATCTGGATCGCGGTGATCATTCGACGATGTCCCGGCGCAGCACGAACTTGCTCAGCACCACGGTGCTGCCGAAGCCGAGCATGGCGATGATCAGCGCGGCCTCGAAGTAGATCGGCGAGTTGAGGTACATGCCGAACAGCATCAGCTCGGCGATCGCGGTCACCGACAGCGTGTCCAGCGCGAGGATGCGGTCGGGCACGGTCGGCCCGCGCAGCAGGCGCCAGGTGGCCAGCAGCATCGCCAGGCCGACCACGTGCATGCACACCACCAGCGTGGTCTGGATGACTTCAAAACCGGTCATGGGAAGATCTCCATCAACGGCGCCTCGTAACGGCGCTTGATCGTATCGATCAGGTCCTGCGGGTCCTCCAGGTGCAGCACGTGCACCAGCAGGTACTTGCGGTCGTCACTGAGCGCGGCCGAGACCGTGCCCGGGGTCAGGGTGATCATGCTGGTCAGCGCGGCGATGCCGTGGATGTTGGCGATGTCCAGCGGCAACCAGATGAAACCGGGGTGGATGTTCTTCTCCGGGCCGAGCACCTGGATGGCGACGCGGATGTTGGACATCAGGATGTCCCACAGGGTCACGCACAGCAGTTTCGGCAACGGGCGCAGGGTGCCGATGCGCGCGAACTCGCGGTCCAGGCGCGCGGCGAACAGCGGCACCACCACGCCCAGCACCAGCCCCAGCACGATCTGGCTGAGGGTGAAGCTGTCGGACATCAGCAGCCAGAATGCCACCACCATGATGCTGAGCATCGGCGAGGGAATGACGCGGCGGAACAGGGAGCGCTGGGCGGTCATGGCTGGCGGATCTCCGGCGTGGTCGCGCGCAGCTGCTGCACGTACTCGCTGGGGTGCAGCAGCTGTGCGGCGGTGGCGTCGGTGTAGCGCATCAGTGGGGCGGCGGCCAGGGTCATGCCGATGCCGTAACCCAGCAGCAGGCAGGCGGCGTAGAGCTCGACCCGGCGCAGGCGTGCCTTGCGCGGCTTCGGTGCCTCGGGATCGACCGGTGGCACGCGCCAGAACAGGCGGATGCCGCCGCGGGTCAGGCCCATGATCACCAGCAGGCTGCTGACCAGCACCGCGGTCCAGACGGGGGCGGTGTACTGTGCCGGCATGCCAGCCAGCAGCGCGGCCTTGGCCAGGAAGCCGGACAGCGGCGGCAGGCCGGCCACCGACACTGCGCCGATCAGGAACAGCACCGCTGGGGTTTCCTTGCCCGGCATCGGTGCCACCACTTCCTTGCGGTCGCTGGCGCCACCACGTCGGCGACGGATCAGGTCGGCAATCAGGAACAGCGCAGCGGCCACGAAGCTGCTGTGCGGCAGGTAGTACAGGCCGGCCGAGAGCACCTGCGGCGTGCCTACCGAGAAGGCGATGAACAGCGTGGCTGCCGACAC
This sequence comes from Stenotrophomonas sp. YJH_SMC_101-4, assembly GCF_059370395.1. Taxonomy (NCBI): domain Bacteria; kingdom Pseudomonadati; phylum Pseudomonadota; class Gammaproteobacteria; order Lysobacterales; family Lysobacteraceae; genus Stenotrophomonas; species Stenotrophomonas sp. YJH_SMC_101-4. The sequence goes on from NZ_JCAFTP010000003.1 coordinate 319,203, forward strand.
GATCACCAGGTAGGAGATCAGCACGCGCAGGCGGGTTGCGGCCAGCGCACCCAGGCCACCGAGCACCAGCGTTGCCACGCCGGCCCACAGCAGCCAGTCGCGGCCATAGCCGGTCATCGCGCCGGCATCGTCGCCGAACCACAGCATCTGGATGCGCAGCACCGAGTACAGGCCGACCTTGGTCATGATCGCGAACAGCGCAGCCACAGCGGCCGGCGCGCGCGAATAGGCTTCCGGCAGCCACAGGTACAGCGGCATCAGTGCGGCCTTGGCGCAGAACACCAGCAGCAACAGGCCCATCGTCGCCTTCACCAGGGTCAGCTGCGCCGCTGGCACCTCGGCGATGCGCTGCGACAGCTCGGCCATGTTCAGCGAGCCCAGCGAGGCGTACAGCAGGCCCAGCGCGATCAGGAACAGGGTCGAGGCGGTGACGTTGAACACCACGTAGTGCAGGCCGATGCGCATGCGCAGGCCGCGGCCACCGCTGAGCAGCAGGCCGTAGGAGGCGATCAGCATCACCTCAAAGAACACGAACAGGTTGAAGATGTCGCCGGTCAGGAACGCACCGTTGAGGCCCACCAGCTGGAACTGGAAAAGTGCATGGAAGTGCGGTGCGCGGCGGTCCCAGCCCGAGCAGGCATGCAGCAGGCAGGGAATGGCCAGCAGCAGGGTGGTCAGCAGCATCCACGCCGACAGCCGGTCGGCCACCAGCGCGATGCCCAGCCGCGATGGCCAGTCTCCCAGCAGGTAGACGTTGATGTCACCGCTGGCCGTGCTGGCAAACAGCAGGCCCACCGCCAGGGCCTGCGCCGACAGCGCGGTCCAGGCCACCGCGCGCTGCACCCTCGGGCCGTAGCGACGGTGTTCGACGAACAGCGACAGCGCAGCGCCCAGCAGGGGAATCAGGATCGGCAGGATCACCAGGTGGTTCATGCGCGGTCCTCGCCCTGACGCGGCGGCACGCGCTCATCCTGCAGGTCGTCGTCGGGCTCGTGGGCGTCCACGTGGTCGCTGTGGTTGTCGCTGCGGCTGCGCATGGCCAGCACGATGCTCACCGCAGTCATCGCGAAGGCGATCACGATCGCGGTCAGCACCAGTGCCTGCGGTAACGGGTCGGTGTAGTTGCCGAGATGGCTGTCCACACCTTCCTGCAGCACCGGCGCCTTGCCCAGCACCACGCGGCCACCGGCAAAGATCAGCAGGTTGGTGGCGTAGGACAGGAAGGTCATGCCGAGGATCACATCGAAGCTGCGCGCACGCAGCAGCAGGTAGATGCCGATGGCGGTCAGCACGCCGATCGCGGTAGCCAGGGCCAGTTCCATCAGTGCATCTCCCCGGTGCGGGCCGAACGGCGTTGCAGGTCGATCTCACCCTTGCGGGCAGTGCGGGTACGCGACGGCTTGATCGTGCCCATCATCGACAGCATCAGCATGGCGCCGCCGAACACCACCAGGTAGACGCCGATGTCGAAACCGATCGCGCTTGCCAGCGGCACGTCGCCGATCAGCGGCAGGTGCAGGTCCAGGTGCCCGCTTGTCAGGAACGGTACGCCGAACAGCATCGAGGCACTGCCGCTGAGCAGGGCGATCAGCAGGCCCATGCCGATACAGCGGATGTAGTCGAAGCCGAAGCGCGATTCCACCGACGCGGTGCCCTGGATCACGTACTGGATCAGCAGCGGTACCGCCAGCACCAGGCCGGCGATGAAGCCACCGCCCGGCGCGTTGTGGCCGCGCAGGAACAGGAAGATCGAGACGGTCAGGGTGAGCGGGAACATGATCTGCGCCAGGTCGGCCGGCACCGGCAGCTTGATCGGCGGGCCGGGCATGATCTGCTCCGGTGCCATCCGCGTACGCCGCAGCAGCGCGTGCACCACCAGCGCAGCGATGCCGAACACGGTGATCTCGCCAAAGGTATCGAAGCCGCGGAAGTCGACCAGGATCACGTTGACCACGTTCTGGCCATATGCCTCGGGCAGGGCACGGGCGAGCAGTTCGCCAGCCATGGTGTTGGGCGGCAGGGTCATCGCGGAGTACGCCAGCGCGCCAAGCCCGGCACCGGCGATGATCGCGATCACCGCATCGCGGCGCTTGCGCCAGCGCGGCCGCTCCGGCCCGGACTGCGCGGGCAGGTAGTTCATGCCCAGCAGCATCAGCACCAGGGTCACCATCTCCACCAGCAGCTGGGTCAGGGCCAGATCGGGTGCGGACAGGAACACGAAGGTCAGTGCCACCATCAGGCCGACACCGCCCACCAGCAGCACCGCGAGCAGGCGCTGCTTGTAGACGCGCAGGGTGGCAACGGCGCAGGCCATCATCACCAGCCACAGCACCCAGCCCAGCAGCGGGATCGGCTGCGGCGCGGTCCAGTTCGGCGAGGCCGGGTTGGCCACGAACGGCGCGGCGGCGACCACGATCGCCACCAGCACCAGGCCCAGCAGCATGCGCTGCAGGCTGCCATTGGCGATGCCATTGGTCAGGCGCATGGCCAGCGCGGAAAGGGCATCCAGCTGCGCATGGAACACGTTGCGGCCGGTGGTGCGGGTTTCCACGCCGTGCAGGTTGATCAGCTTGCGCAGGCCGAAGTACAGCGCCACGCCACCGACTACGCCGATCGCGCTCATCGCCAGCGGCAGGTTGAAGCCGTGCCAGACCGCCAGGCTGTACTCGGGCATGGCGTTGCCGAGGATCGACGCCGCAGCGGCATGCAGCACCGGCGCCACGGTCAGTGCCGGGGCGATGCCTACCGCCACGCAGATGACCACCAGCAGTTCCACCGGCACCTTCATCCAGCGCGGCGGTTCATGCGGCACGCGGTCCAGGTCGTGCGGGCCAGGGCCGAAGAAAGTGTCGTGCACGAAGCGCAGGCTGTAGGCCACGCCCAGTACGCCGGCCAGCAGCGCGGCGACCGACACCGCCGTGCGCATCGCACCCGGGCCGCCACCGGCGGTCAGCGCTTCGGCGAACAGCATTTCCTTGGACAGGAAGCCGTTGAGCAGCGGGATGCCGGCCATCGCCAGCGAGGCGATGATTGCCAGCGCGCTGGTGAACGGCATCAGCTTACGCAGGCCGCCGAGCTTGCGCATGTCACGGGTGCCGGTTTCGTGGTCGATGATGCCGGCGGCCATGAACAGCGAGGCCTTGAAGGTGGCGTGGTTGAGGATGTGGAACACGCCGGCCACCACCGCCATCGGCGTGGACAGGCCGAACAGCAGGGTGATCAGGCCCAGGTGCGAGATCGTTGAATAGGCCAGCAGGCCCTTCAGGTCGTGCTGGAAGATCGCGTTCCAGGCACCGATCAGCAGGGTCAGCGCGCCGATGCCGCTGACCGTATAGAAGAACAGGTCGCTGCCGGCCAGCGCCGGGTGCAGGCGCGCCAGCAGGAACACACCGGCCTTCACCATGGTGGCCGAGTGCAGGTAGGCCGAGACCGGGGTGGGCGCCGCCATCGCGTGCGGCAGCCAGAAGTGGAACGGGAACTGCGCGCTCTTGGTGAAGATGCCGGCCAGCACCAGGAACAGCGCGTACGGGTACAGCGCGCTGGCGCGGATCTGCTCGCCGGCGGCCAGTACCACGTCCAGGTCGAAGCTGCCGACGATACGGCCGATCAGCAGCACGCCACCGAGCAGGGCCAGGCCGCCGCCGCCGGTGATCACCAGCGCCATGCGCGCGCCTTCGCGGGCGTCCTGGCGGTGCGACCAGAAGCCGATCAGCAGGAACGAGCTGATGCTGGTCATTTCCCAGAAGATCATCAGCAACAGCAGGTTGCCCGACAGCACCATGCCCAGCATGGCGCCCATGAACAGCAGCAGGTAACAGTAGAAGCGGTGCGCGTTGTCCTGCTGGCTCAGGTAGTAGCGCGCATACAGCACCACCAGCGCGCCGATGCCCAGCACCAGCCCGGCGAACATCCAGGCCAGCCCATCCAGGCGCAGGGTGAAGTCCAGGCCGATCTGTGGCAGCCAAGGGACCATCGTCCGCACCACCTGGCCGTCGAGTACGGACGGGGTCAGCCAGCCGAGGATGGCCAGTCCGCCCAACGGCGCCAGCGCCGCCAGCCAGGCAGCAGTCGAGCGCGAACTACGGGGGAAGGCCGCAACAGCCGCTGCCATCAGGAACGGCAGGGCCAGCAGCAGGGGCAGGCTGGGGAGCATGCAGGGAATCCATGATTCACGAGCAGGTCAGGGAGGATAACAGGCTGCGAAATGTCGCCGAAACCCATCGAACAGCGATCAATTGCATGTAACGTTCGCTGATTCATTTTTTCTGCGGTGCAGCATCGCGTTCCTGCATCTCTTCCCCGCTAGCCCTGGGAGGACACCCTACGCCCACGCAGGGAGACCGCAGGCCCTGTCGCACAGGGGCTGCCGTCGACGGGCGGGAAGTGGGGAGCGAGTCACCGGGGCAGGCTGGCAGGGCCGTCGTGGAGTGCGGGTGACGGAATCTGCCCGTTCAGGAAACGACGGTCGCCGTCGGCCGGCCGCAGTTCAATAGCGCCAGTCGAGCTTGCGGTAGAACTTGGCCATCACCCAGGCCGGGCCGATCAGCAGGTAGGTCAGGTCGGTCAGGAAGCTGGGCTTGCGGCCCTCGAACTTGTGGCCGATGAACTGCGCGATCCAGGCCACCACGAACACGCCCACCGCCAGCCAGCGCAGGGCCTGCAGGCCGATTTCGGCCTCCAGCAGGCGGCACAGGCAGCCGAACACGAAGAACTGGATGAGCATGCCGATGCCCAGCGGGCGCGACAGCTTGTTGTAGAAACACCACGCGCTGAACATCGCGAACGCCGACCAGATGCCGTACTGGAACCAGGTGATCAGCGGCGGCAGGCACCACAGCAGGGCCACCACCGACCACAGGATCGCCGGTACCGCCATCACGTGGATGCGCTGGTTGATCACATTGCGGTGGTCGTCGGAGTAGCTGGCGAAATAGCGGTCGATCGGCCGCGCAAGCTCGGTGGATGTCTGCATGCGGCCAGCATACTCCCGCCAGGGCCGACAGTAGAGCCAGGCCATGTCTGGCTGCGGATTCGCCGAGGTTGCCGGCCAGCGGCCGGCACTACCACCAAAATGAAACGCCCCCGGCGGGCCGGGGGCGCAGGCGGATCAGTCGACGCTGATCCCGGCCAGGCGCTGCAGCGCCTCGGCGTACTTGGCGCGGGTGCGCTCGATGATCTCGGCCGGGATGCTCGGGCCCGGGGCGGTCTTGCCCCAGTCCAGCGTCTCCAGGTAATCGCGCACGAACTGCTTGTCGTAGCTCGGCGGGCTGGTGCCCACTTCGTACTCGTCGGCCGGCCAGTAACGCGAGGAATCCGGCGTCAGCATCTCGTCCATGATGTACAGGCGGCCATCGGCGTCGGTACCGAACTCGAACTTGGTATCGGCCAGGATGATGCCACGCTCGCGGGCGTAGTCGGCGGCGAACTTGTAGATACGCAGGGTGGCATCGCGCACGCGCTCGGCCAGGTCCGCACCGACCTGCTTCACCATCGCATCGAAATCGATGTTCTCGTCATGGTCGCCGACGGCGGCCTTGGTCGAGGGGGTAAAGATCGGCTCGGGCAGCTGCTCGGCCTGGCGCAGGCCGTCGGGCAGGTCGATGCCGCTGACCTTGCCGGTGCGCTGGTAGTCCTTCCAGCCGCTGCCGATCAGGTAGCCGCGGGCGATCGCTTCCACCGGCACCGGCTTCAGCTTGCGGGTGACCACCGCGCGCTTTGCATACAGGGCCGGGTCCACGCCCTCGGGCAGCACGCTGGCCACGTCGATGCCGGTCAGGTGGTTGGGCATCAGGTGCGCGGTCTTGGCAAACCAGAAGTTGGACACCTGGCAGAGCATCTCGCCCTTGCCCGGAATCGGGTCGGGCAGGACCACGTCGAACGCCGACAGGCGATCGGTGGCCACCATCAGCAGGTAGTCGCCCGGTGGGGTCCCTGCGGGCAGCCGCTCGCGCGGGATATCGAACACATCACGCACCTTGCCGCGATGGCGCAAGGGCAGGCCGGGGAGATCGGATTGCAACAGCGTGGTTGGCACGGGCACTCCTGGGGCGTTGTCGATACGGCTGCCCAACGGACCCGGCGGGCCCGCTGACCAGCGGGCGGCCTAGTGTAAAGCCGTCCGGGCCCGCTGTGACGTAAAATGAGCGTCCATTTCGTCGGTCGACCCCGGAGCGCCATGCGCTGGTACGGAAAACTGCTCGGATTCATCGCCGGCGCCCTGCTGTTCCGGCCCAATCCGCTGTTTGGCGCGGTGGTCGGCCTGTTGATCGGCCATGCCTTCGACTCGGACTGGTTCCGCCTGAACAAGGAGAACCCGTACCGGGAGCTGGGGCTGACCTCCGAGGCCACCGATGCCGAGGTAGAGCGCGCCTATCGCAAGCTGATCTCGCAGTACCACCCCGACAAGCTGGGCGGTGCCGCCCCCGAGCTGCAGCAGCAGGCCGAGCAGAAGTCGCGGCGGATCAACGCCGCCTACGACCGCATCAAGACCCTGCGCAAGCGCTGACCCGACAGTCCCGCCTGCGGGCGGGAGAATCCTTTCCCCGTTCCGAAGGCCCCGGCCATGTCCAACTGCCTCATCGCCCCGTCCATTCTCTCCGCCAACTTCGCCCGCCTCGGCGAGGAAGTCGACAACGTCCTCGCCGCCGGTGCGGACTGGGTCCACTTCGACGTGATGGACAACCACTACGTGCCGAACCTGACCATCGGCCCGATGGTCTGCCAGGCCTTGCGCAAGCACGGCGTCACCGCGCCGATCGACGTGCACCTGATGGTTGAGCCGGTGGACCGCATCATCCCGGACTTCGCCGAAGCCGGTGCCACCTACATCAGCTTCCACCCGGAGGCCAGTCGCCACGTGCACCGCACCATCCAGCTGATCCGCTCGCTGGGCTGCAAGCCGGGCATTGTGCTCAATCCGGCCACCCCGGTGGACATCCTCGACTGGGTGCTGGATGACCTGGACCTGGTGCTGCTGATGTCGGTCAACCCGGGTTTCGGTGGCCAGGCCTTCATCCCCTCGGCGCTGGACAAGCTGCGCGTGGTGCGCAAGATGATCGACGCCAGCGGCAAGGACATCCGCCTGGAGATCGACGGTGGCGTGAAGGCCGACAACATCGGTGAGATCGCCGCCGCTGGCGCTGACACCTTCGTCGCCGGCTCGGCCATCTTCAACGCCAAGACCAGCTACCAGGACGTGATCGCGCAGATGCGCGCGAACGTTGCTGCGGCAAGGGGCTGAGCCATGGGTACGGTGGCCGTGTTGAACATCCGTCCGGCCACCGTGGCCGATGCCGGCCTGATCCTGCACTTCATCCGTGAGCTGGCCATCTACGAGAAGGCCGAGCATTCGGTGCAGACCGATGAGATCGGCATCGCCGAGAGCCTGTTCGGCGCCGACGCGACCGCACGCGCGTTGATCTGCGAAGCCGACGGTGAGGCCATCGGCTATGCGGTGTATTTCTACAACTACTCCACCTGGCTGGGCCGCAAGGGCATCTACCTGGAAGACCTGTACGTCAGCCAGGAAAAGCGCGGCGTCGGCGCAGGCAAGGCGCTGCTGAAATACATCGCCCGGCAGGCCGTGGCCGAAGGCTGCGGCCGCTTCGAATGGTCGGTGCTGGACTGGAATACCCCGGCCATCGAGTTCTACACCGCCGCCGGCGCCAAGCCGCAGGACGAGTGGACGGTGTACCGGCTGGAAGGCGCTGCGCTGAAGGCATTTGCCGGGTAGCCGCCAAGTGGATGCGCTGACCCTGCCGCAACGCATCACCCTGCTTCGCCAGCAGCTGCCCGCGTCCATCCGTATCTGCAGGCAGGCACTGATGGAATCGGGCGGGGATCTTGCCGTGGCGTATGCCTGGATCGTGCGCCGGCTGATTGCCGAGTACAGGCAGCGCACGGGCGCCCCGGTGGATGAGGCCGCCGCCGACCTGCAGCGGTGCGGCTATGATGTCGAGCGCGCGCTGGTGCTGTGGCAGCGCCGCTATCCAGCACCGCTGCTGCCTCCCCTGGAGCGGATCGCGCAGGGGCATCCGCTGGCAGCAGAGCTCCCAGCACAGGACGACCTGCGCCGGTTCGTGCATGTCCTGCCGGATGCCTACGGTGCCTTCGAGGCGCGTCTTGTCACCCACGCCGCACGCTTCACCGAAACCGCCTATGGCTTCGACTATGACCTGGCCATGCAGGATCCGCTGACGCGGGTCGAGCGCCGGTTTGCCGATGGCATGGCGGCACTCGCCATCCTCCTGCAGCAGCACGGAATCGAGCCCGCAGAGCTGCGCGACGTGGATGATTTTGACAGCTGCCTGCTGCACAGCCCGATCGACGCCTATCTCTGAGCCGTCGCGGCAAGGCAAAAAAAAAGACCACGCCAAACCCCGGCGTGGCCTCGCTGCATGCGTGGGAGGCTGATCCTGCCTCCATCCGTCGTCCCTGCTATGGCCTTCCATTCTCCGGTTGCTGAATGACATCTGCGTGACATTCACCGCGGACAAACAGCGCATTGCTAGCCTGTGCGCCCCCGTCCTGGAAGCACCACATGGCCGCACCGCGCTGGCGCCTGATCCTCAATGGCAAATCCGCTGGCAACGATGAGTTGCGCGACGCCGTCGGCCACTGGCGCGGGCAGGGTGTGCAGCTGGAAGTGCGGGTGACCTGGGAGGAGGGTGATGCCGAGCGCTACGTGGCCGAGGCGATCGAACATGGTGTGGACGTGATCGTGGCCGCCGGTGGCGATGGCACGCTCAGCGCGGTGGCCGAGACCCTGGCCCACCGTGAGGAACCGGCGGATGCGCTGCCATCACTGGCGCTGATTCCGATGGGGACCGCCAACGACTTCGCCACGGCTGCCGGCATTCCCACCGAGCCGAAGGAGGCCTTCGGATTGATCGGGCAGGCAACGCCGCATGCGATTGATCTCCTGCGCGTGGACGCCGATGGCACCCACTGGTGGTGCGCCAACCTTGCCAGCGGTGGTTTCGGCACACAGGTGACGGTGGAGACCGATGCCGGCTTGAAGAAGATGCTGGGCGGGCTGGCCTACGTGATCACCGGCATCGCCAAGCTGGGTCGCATCGAGCCGATCACCGCACGGTTGACCGGCCCGGATTTCACGTGGGAAGGCGACTTCATCGCGCTCGGCATCGGCAATGGCCGCCAGGCCGGCGGAGGCCAGCAATTGTGCCCGCAGGCACTGATCGATGATGGGCAGCTGGACGTGACGGTGCTTCCGGAGCTGGAGGGGGAAGTCACCGCCACGCTCGGCCAGATGCTGAAGTCCGGCACCCAGGCCGCACTGGAACAGCTGGCAACGCGCGCGCGGCTGCCTTGGCTGCAGGTGGAGTCCGAGCGCCCGCTGACGCTCAACCTGGACGGTGAACCGGTACAGGCGCGCCTGTTCCGCATCGCGTGCGTGCCGGGCAGGGTGCGGATGCACCTGCCCGTGGGCTGTGCACTGTTGTCCGAGCCGCGCTGAGCCGGACCGGAAGTCCTACAACGGCGGTATGTCCTGCTCCTTCGCCGGGAACCCGAATGCTTCGCGCTTCTCGCGGATGTACTGCGGCAGCGGCGGCCGGGCAATGCCGTGATCGATCAGCCACTGCTGGCACTTCTTCTGCCAGGGCAGCAGGTCCGGTGTGGTGATTTCCCAGTAGATGGCTTCGACCATGGCCATCCGATCGGGCGCGCCCGGTTGCGCCGATGACGGCGATGCAATCGTGGGGTCCGCACCATGTTCAAGCAGCCAGTAGGCCTGCTCGAAGCCGCCACGGCCGGTGTACCAGCTGAGAACGGTATCGGCCTGGCCGATGTTGGATTCGTTGACGCGTGCGCCTCGCTCCACCAGCAGCTGGATGTTCTTCCACAGGTTGCCGGAAATGAAGGCCTGGAACAGCAGCGTTTCGGTATTGGAGGTGCGCGTGTCCGGGTCGCCGCCATGATCCAGCAGCAGGGCCAGGTAGCGCGGATCGTCCATCTTCGCGGCATAGACCATGGCGTTGTTGTGGCGGAACGTCTCGCCGTCCAGCGTTTCAATACGCCGTGCATTCGGGTCGGCGCCGTTTTCGAGCATCGCGCGCAGGCCTTCCAGGTTCTGCGCGCGCAACGGCCACGCGATGAGCGGAATGCCATCCTGCTTCGAGAACTCCTTGTCGGGGTTCACGCCCTCGGTCTTGATCAGGCGCGTAATCGTCGCCGCATCACCCTGTTCGGCGGCGATGGCCAGCTCCAGGGCCTTGCCCTCGAAATAGCGCTCCGCGCCATGTGAAGATGTGCGCGCGCAGGCGCTCAGCAGCATCAGCAGCATCAGTGCCAGGCAGGAAAATGGCGTAAAGGAACTGTGAGGGTGACGGTGCATGTGATTCCTTGACATGGACGCGTTCGGGGGATGATAGCGTTGACCGTGGTCATTCCAGCAGGTCCTGGATGACCGCGTCTTCACTGATGAGCAATGGAGTCTGCCATGAGCGGTCACGATCCCGAGCAGCAGGAACGCCTGCTGCAGGCCCGCGCCAGGAGCGTCCAGGCGCAGCAGCACCTGGTCGAGCAGCTGCAGGGCGGTGGACACGCCACCGAAGCGGCGCGCTTGCGCGAGACCTATCACGCCCGCGAGCTGGGTTCGCTTGCTGATGATGTGTATGCCTCGGCAAAGGGCAAAGGAGAACCGCCGGTCGGGTGGACGCGAGCCAGTGCCGTGACCGACCCGGACACGCTCAAAGCGGCGGGCATCAGCCTGGGTGCAGCCGACCTGAAGAAGCTGATGCGGCCGAACGACTCGGGTTTCCGCGCAGAGATCTACATTCCGGACAAAAGGGTGTTCGGTGATGATGCCAAGCCGGTGCTGGTGTTCAAGGGATCAACGGGCGAAATCATCGATCCCCGGGCGAAAGGCGGGCGGCGTGAGTCCGGAGGCGAGGATTTCCTCAACAACGGACGCCAGGGCGTGGGCATGCAGAGCGACTACTACGATCGGGCCATGGCACTGGCGAGTCGCTTGAAGACCTCCGGTACCCACTTTGAACTCGCCGGTCATTCGCTTGGCGGCGGCATGGCCTCTGCCGCTTCGGCGGTGACCGGTGTACGTGCGACCACCTTCAATTCGGCGGGCCTGCATCCGGCCACCGCCGATCGCTACGCGAAATCCCACGGATTGCCGGTGTTCAACACGCGCGACACGGTGCACACCTACCAGACCTCGGGTGAAGTGCTCAACGATGTGCAGAACGGATTGAAGCGGCTCAACGAGCATCACCGGCAGGGCTTTGGCCTGCTGGCCAGCGAGACCAGCCAGCTGCTGCGCCAGCCCGGCGTGCAGCAGATGGTTACCCGCAAGCTGCAGGAGATGATGCCGGCCGGTGCGCAGACGGCCACCGCCCAGCTGGTTGACCAGCTGGCGTCGAAATCCGGGGCGGAGGCATTGCGCAATGTTCCGGTGGCCGCGGGCAGGATGGAACTGTTGCTGGATGCCAAGACCGAAGTGAATGGAAAGGTGGTGGACCGCCGCCATCGAGAAGCGCCAAGCCAGCTTGCCGAATACGGTGGCCCGTTGGCCGAGGTGCTGATCGCAGGTGCGCGTGGCATGCGTGCCGGACGGGTTGCCGGTGAACATGTCGAGCAGGTCGGCGCGCTGGCGGGCCGGGGCATGAGCCTGTCCGGCGTGGCCGTCGAGCGTGCGTCGACCCTGCAGGGAAATGCGATCGGCACCGTGGTCGACTACGGTGGAAAGAGCATGCGGGTCGGCATCGAAGGCGGTGCGACGGTCATTGCCAAGGGACGCGAGCTGCAGGGTCTGGTCGAATCGGTCAGCCACCGCGTGCAGGCCAAGGGCAGTTACGGCTGGAACATCGGGGCCAGCGTGCTGGGTGCGCTCGGTGCCGACGACATGGCCAGGCAGATGCGCGAGCACGGTGACGCGGCCCGCAATCAACACGAAACCAAGGCCCGTGAAGCCACCCGTGAAGCAGCGGCGGATGCCGGCCGCATCCGCGCCGGCGGCCATCATCTGGGCGGCCAGCTGCAGCAGGGCGTGCATGGCGTGGCCAATGGGCTGCGCAATGGCTATGCCGTGTACGGCGCGACTTTCCACATGGGCATGAACTGGAGCAGCCATCAGATCACCGGGCTGACCTCGCAGGCGCCGGCCGTGCTGGCCGGCACCGTCGGGCTGGGTGCGATGGCCAACAAGGGCATTGCCACGCACCTGCCCACGCCGGCACTGCCGCAGAACCTGGTCAACCTTGCCAAGACGTCGTGGGTGATCGGGCGCGGCAGTGCGACCATGGGGGAGTCGGTGGACCGGCATGGCATGAGCGAGACGATGAACCCCAGTCTCGACGCGGCAATCGCGAGCCAGGAGGCGGCCGCGCGCAAGCTGCTTGGACGGCCGCATGCGCAGCTGCAGGAGGGGGCCGCGAAGATGCCAGCGCTGAACGATCCGGGGCACATCGACTTCCATCTGTTCAAGGGCGCGCAGACCGGCGTGCACGGCCTCGATGTGGCACATGGCCGCATCCCGAACCTGCAGAGCGACCAGCTGGCCGGGGCGTTGGCTGCGCAGGCCAAGCGCGATGGGCTGCAGGCCATTTCCCATGTGCTGCTCAGTGACGACCGCACGCGGGCATTCGCGGTCGACACCCCGGATCTGCAGGCGGCCCACCGCCGACATGCGCACGTGGACGTGGCGGCCGGCATGGCCCAGCCGCTGGCCGTGAGCACGGCGCAGGTTGACGCCCTGAACACCGGTCGCGAACAGGCGACGGCGGCTGGACTGGCCCAGCAACAGGGGCTGGAGGCCCAGGAGAACGCCCGGCGGATGGGCTAATGGCCGAATGAACCGCGCCGCGGCGGCGGGGTTCCCCTCCCGCCCCGGCTGCGATACAGTCAAGGGGTGTCCAGCCTGACGACCCCGCATACCCTTTCTTCCGCACGCCGTTGGTGGCGATGGTGGCCCGTTGCCGTCGTCCGCCCCCATAACGCTGTGTCCCGGAAGGAAAGTCGTCTTGAACTCGCACGCTCAGTTTCAGCAGCAGGCCGCTGAAGGCCACACCCATATTCCCGTCGTCCGTGAAGTGCTGTCCGACCTGGACACGCCGCTTTCGGTCTATCTGAAGCTCGCCGACGGCCCCAATACCTACCTGTTTGAATCCGTCGAAGGCGGCGAGCGCTTTGGTCGTTACTCGATCATCGGCCTGCCGGCGCGCCGCGTGTACGCCTTCCACGGCCATACGCTGACCGTGCGCGAAGACGGCCAGATGGTGGAAACCCGCAAGGTGGCCGACCCGTTCGCCGAGGTCGAGGCGCTGCGCAGTGCTCACTCGGTGCCCAAGCTGGACGGCCTGCCGGGCTTCACCGGTGGCCTGGTCGGCTGGTTCGGTTTCGAATGCATCGGCTACATCGAACCGCGCCTGGCGCCGCCGGCCGGCCGTGATGAACTGGGCACCCCGGACATCCTGCTGCTGGATTCCAATGAGCTGGCGGTGTTCGACAATCTCAAGGGCCGGCTGTACCTGATCGTGCATGCCGACCCCCGGGTCGAGGGCGCCTTCGAGCAGGCCCAGGCCCGCCTGGATGCCCTGACCGCCAAGCTGCGCGCACCGGGCGCCGGTTATCCCGCCCCGCTCAACAGTGATGTGCTGGACGAGTCCGATTTCGTCTCCGGTTTTACCCGCGAAGGCTTCGTCGATGCGGTCCAGCGCAGCAAGGAATACATCCGCGCCGGTGACATCTTCCAGGTGGTGCTCAGCCAGCGCCTGAGCGTGCCGTTCAAGGCGCGCCCGGTGGATGTGTACCGCGCGCTGCGTGCACTGAACCCGTCGCCGTACATGTACTTCCTGGATGTCGGCGACCTGCAGGTGGTCGGCTCGTCGCCGGAAATCCTGGTGCGTCTGCAGGATGGCGAAGTCACCGTGCGCCCGATCGCCGGTACCCGTCCGCGCGGTGCCACCGTCGAGCAGGATCTGGCGCTGGAAGCCGAACTGCTGGCCGATCCGAAGGAACGCGCCGAGCACCTGATGCTGATCGACCTCGGCCGCAACGATGCCGGTCGCGTGTCCAAGGCCGGCACCGTGGAAGTGGGCGAGCAGTTCGTGATCGAACGCTACAGCCACGTCATGCACATCGTCAGCGAAGTGACCGGGCAGCTGCAGCCGGGGCTGAGCTATGCCGATGTGCTGCGCGCCACCTTCCCGGCCGGCACGGTCAGCGGCGCGCCGAAGATCCGCGCGCTGGAGGTGATCCGCGAGCTGGAACCGATCAAGCGCAATGTCTATGCCGGCAGCATCGGCTACATCGGCTGGCACGGCGATGCCGATACCGCGATCGCGATCCGCACCGCGGTGATCAAGGATGGCCGCCTGTACGTGCAGGCCGGCGCCGGCATCGTCTACGACTCGGACCCGGACAAGGAATGGGACGAGACGATGAACAAGGGCCGCGCGCTGTTCCGCGCCGTCGCCCAGGCCGCCAAGGGCCTGTGAGCCTTTCCGTGCCGTGGCCTGCGCCGCGGCACCTCCTGCTGTTCCCATTCAAGACAAGGAGTACCGCATGAAGCTGCTGAGCGCATTGCTGTGGTCGTCATTGCTGGCCACGATGGCCCCGTCTGCGTGGGCGCAGGCCAATACCATTCCTTCGCAGCCGCACCTGCTGGTGAAGGGCGAGGCGCGCCGCGTGGTGATGCCGGACCGGTTCGGCCTGCAGTTGAACATCGAAGAGACCGACATGGATGCCGACGCCGCGCGCCACCGCGTGCAGGACAACGTCGCGCGCGTGCTGGCGCTGTTCAAGCAGCACAAGGCGGTGGAGGGCAGCGTGCGCGCGGACAACCTGCGTATCGGTCCGGCGACGCGCTATGAGCAGAACCGGCAGGTCTTCATCGGCACCCGCGTGTCGCGCCAGCTGCGTGCCAGCTTCGCCAGCGTGAAGGCGATGCAGGACGTGCTGGGTGCGCTGAAGGCCAACGAGAACGTGCAGGTCAGCAGCGTGGCCCCGACCTACTCGGGCGAAGTGGCGCTGCGACGCGAACTCAAGGGCGAAGCAGCGGCCAAGACCCGCGAGTCCGCGCAGGGCCTGGCCAAGGCCTATGGAACGAAAGTGCGTGGCCTGTACAGCATCTCCGACGTGGCGCCGGACTTCGCCTACGGCATCCAGGCCGGGCAATGGCCGCAGCCGGGCGAGGATGGTGAGTATCTGGACAGGATCTCGGTGACCGGCAGCTATGCACCGGCCTCGGCACCTGCGCCCGGTGCACCGGAGTCCATTGAAGCCGGCCCCATCACCTACACCGAAAACGTATACGCCATTTTCCTGATAAGCGACGGAACCTGACCATGTTGTGGATGATCGACAACTACGACAGCTTCACCTACAACCTCGTGCAGTACCTGCAGACGCTGGGCGCCGAAGTGAAGGTGGTGCGCAACGATGCGATGAGCGTGGACGAGATCGCCGCGCAGAAGCCCGAGCGCATCGTTATCTCGCCTGGCCCGTGCACGCCCAACGAAGCGGGCGTGTCGCTGGAATTGATCCAGCGCCTGGGCCCGACCACGCCGATCCTCGGCGTGTGCCTGGGCCACCAGGGCATCGGCCAGGTCTACGGTGGCACGGTCATCCGCGCGGGCAACATCATGCACGGCAAGACCTCGCCCATCCGCCATGAAGGCAAGGGCGTGTTCGCCGGTCTGCCGGATCGTTACCAGGCCACCCGCTACCACTCGCTGGTGGTGGACAAGCACAGCCTGCCCGATGTGCTGGAAGTGACCGCCTGGACCGAGAACGACGACGGCTCGATCGAAGAGATCATGGGCCTGCGCCACCGCCAGTTCCCGGTGGAAGGCGTGCAGTTCCACCCCGAATCCATCCTCACCGAACATGGCCACGCCCTGCTGCGCAATTTCCTGCAGCGCCCGGTGGCCTGATCCAAGGAGCATTCCCATGAGCTTCTCCCCCCAGGAAGCCCTGCAACGCACCATCGAGCACCGCGAAATCTTCTTCGACGAAATGGTCGACCTGATGCGGCAGATCATGCGCGGTGATGTCTCGCCGATGATGACCGCCGCCATCCTCACCGGCCTGCGGGTGAAGAAGGAAACCATCGACGAGATCGCGGCCGCGGCCACGGTCATGCGCGAATTCGCGCTGGCGGTGCCGGTGGCCGATACCACCCACCTGGTCGACATCGTCGGTACCGGTGGCGATGGCTCGCATACCTTCAACATCTCCACCTGCGCGATGTTCGTGGCGGCCGCAGCCGGTGCGCGCGTGGCCAAGCATGGCAACCGCAGCGTGTCGTCCAAGTCCGGCAGCGCCGATGCGGTCGAAGCACTGGGTGCGGCCATCGAGCTGCAGCCGGCCCAGGTGGCCGCGGCCATCGAGCAGACCGGCATCGGCTTCATGTTCGCGCCGATCCACCATCCGTCGATGAAGGTGGTCGCGCCGGTCCGCCGCGAGATGGGCGTGCGCACCATCTTCAACATCCTCGGCCCGCTGACCAACCCGGCCAGCGCGCCGTCGGTGCTGATGGGCGTGTTCCATCCCGATCTGGTGGGCATCCAGGCGCGCGTGCTGCGCGAGCTGGGCGCCGAGCGCGCGATGGTAGTGTGGGGCCGCGACAACATGGACGAGATCTCGCTGGGCGCCGGCACCCTGGTGGGCGAGCTGCGCGACGGCAAGGTGCGCGAGTACGAGATCCACCCGGAGGACTTCGGCATCGCCATGTCGGCCAGTCGCAACCTGCGCGTGGATGGCCCGGAGCAGTCCATTGCCATGCTGCGCGCCGTGCTGGACAACCAGCAGGGCCCGGCACTGGACATCGTGGCGCTGAATGCCGGCGCCGCGCTGTACGTGGCCGGCGTGGCCAGCGATATCGGCGATGGCCTGGCCCGTGCCCGTGCAGCCATCGCCAACGGCAGCGCCCGCCAGCGCCTGCAGCAGTATGTGGAGACTACCCGCGCGCTGGTTGCCTGAGCGCGCGGTTCAGCCTGACCCTTTTGATGGCCGATAATGGCCGTCCTCACCGCCCCCGCACCGAACCGACGACGATGAGCGACATCCTGCAGACGATCCTGGCCCGCAAGGCCGAAGAAGTGGCCCAGCGCCGCGCCCAGCGCCCGCTCGAGGCGCTTCAGGCCGCCGTGGCCAGCGCCCCGCCGGTACGTGGCTTCGTGCGCGCCCTGCAGGCGGCCGTGGCCAATGGCGACCCCGCGGTCATCGCCGAGGTGAAGAAGGCCAGCCCGTCCAAGGGCGTGATCCGCCCGGATTTCCGCCCGGCCGATATCGCCGTCAGCTACGAGTTCGGTGGCGCCAGTTGCCTGTCGGTGCTGACCGACGTGGATTTCTTCCAGGGTGCCGACGCCTACCTGCAGCAGGCCCGCGAGGCCTGCACGCTGCCGGTGCTGCGCAAGGACTTCGTGATTGACGCCTACCAGGTGTACGAGGCGCGCGTGCTGGGCGCCGACTGCATCCTGCTGATCGTCGCCGCGCTGGACGACACCCAGCTGGCCACCCTGTCCGAACTGGCACTGTCGCTGGGCATGGACGTGCTGGTGGAAGTGCATGACATCGACGAACTGGAGCGTGCGCTGCAGGTGCCGGCACCGATGATCGGCATCAACAACCGCAACCTGCGCACCTTCGAGGTGTCGCTGCAGACCACGCTGGACATGCAGAAGGCGGTGCCGCGTGACCGCCTGCTGGTGACCGAGAGCGGCATCCTCGGCCCGCAGGACGTGGCGCTGATGCGCGATGCCGGCATCCATGCGTTCCTGGTCGGCGAGGCCTTCATGCGCGTGGAAGAGCCGGGCGAGGGCCTGCGTCAGCTATTCTTCGCGGCATGAAAACGCACTATCCGACGCCACGCGACGATGCGCCGCTGGTGGTCTTCGACTTCGACCACACCCTCTACGACGGCGATTCGGGCACCCACCTGTTCGCCTCGCTGATCAAGCGCAACCCGTTGCGGATGCTGGCGGCGCTGCTGGTCACGCCGATTGCCGGGCCGATGGTGGCGCTGCTGCCGACCCGTCGTGCCGGTATTTCGGTCTATGTGTGGATCGGCAGCTTCGGCCTGCACCGTGCGCGCGATTTCAACAAGGTCATCGACGCCTATGTGCTGCGCAATGAGGCGCAGATGCGCGCCAAGCTGCTGCCGCAGGCGCTGGAGGTGTTCGCCGCGCACCGCGCCAAGGGCGACCGCGTGGTGGTTGCCACCGGCGCGCCGCCAGAGCTGGCACGGGCGATCCTGGCTTTCGTCGCCCACCAGGACGTACCGGTGATCGGCACCGAGGTTGGCCCACGGCTGGGCGGCGTCGGCCCGACCCGCCACTGCCACAACGAAGAGAAGATGCGCATGCTGCGCGAGCGCGGCTACGGCGATATCGATATCGCCTACTCCGACAGCACTGCCGACCTGCCATTGCTGCTGGCGGCCAAGGCGCCGGTGGTGGTGAACCCGAAGCCGGGCAGGGTGGACTTCTTCCGCCGCGTGCTGCCGGCCGGCACCCGCATCCTCAACTGGGGCTGCGTGGACCGTGGTGGCGACAAGGCCTGATCCGAGCCTGTTGTAGAGCCGAGCCATGCTCGGCTGCTCTTCGTTGCGGTATCCGTGCGCGATCAGCCGAGCATGGCCCGGCTCTACAGGGAATGCCTCAGCGATACAGGTGCCCGTACACCGCATGGCCGATCTGGAACAGGCTGATGCCCAGCACCAGCACGCCAACGGCCACCAGCACCCAGCGCTCCTTCACCCGCTTGACCAGGATCGCCGCCACCGGCGCGGCCATCATGCCGCCGATCAGCAGGCCGGCGACGATCTGCAGGTGCTGCACCCCCATCGACAGCAGGAAGGTCGCCGACACCGTCAGCGTGACCACGAACTCCGCCGCATTGACCGTACCGATGGTGGTGCGCGCCTGGCCACCACGAGCGAGCAGGGTGGACGTGGCGATCGGCCCCCAGCCGCCACCGCCGCTGGCGTCGAGCAGGCCCGCGAAGAAGCCCAGCACCGGTACCCGGCGGATTTCGCCCTTGGGCATCCAGCGTCCGGCCGCGCGGGCCAGGATGATGATCGCCAGCACCAGCAGGTACAGGTAGATCAGTGGCCGGATGATCTCGCCCGGGATCTGGGTGAGCACGTAGGCGCCCACCGCGCCGCCCACCGCGCCGGGCAGGGCCAGGCGCAGGAACAGGCGTTTATCGACATTCCCGGCGGCGAGGTGCGACACACCCGAGGCGCCGGTGGTGAACACTTCCGCGGTGTGGATGCTGGCGCTGACCTGCGCCGGCGGCAGGCCCATGCTCAGCATCACCGACGATGAGACCAGGCCGAAAGCCATGCCCAGCGCGCCGTCGACCAGCTGCGCGCCGAGGCCGATGAGGATGAACCACCAGAATTCGCTGCTCAGCTCCATGCCCCGAGCCTAGCGCGCGAAGGAGTGCGGACCAAGGTCCGCACCCACCGGGTGCTCAACGGTCAACGGGTGCCGTACAGCACCACGGTCTTGCCGCGGGCATGCAGCAGGCCGTCGGTCTGCAACTTCTTCAGCACGCGGCCGGCCATTTCGCGCGAACAGCCGACCAGGCGCGCCAGTTCCTGGCGCGAGACGCGCAGCTGGCTGCCCTGCGGGTGGCTCATTGCTTCCGGTTCCTGCGCCAGGTCGTGCAGGGTGCGCACGATCCGGTCGGTGACGTCCAGGAATGCCAGTCGGCTGGCCTTGCGGCTGGTGTCGAGCAGGCGCTTGGAGATCTGCTGGCCCAGCGCGTACAGCAGGCGCGGGGCATCGGCCGACAGCGGGCCGAGGAACAGCTGATGCAGGCGCTCGTAGCTGATTTCGGCCAGCTCACAGGCGGTGCGGGTCCGCAGGATCACCTCGCGGCGGTCCGATTCAACGAACAGGCCCATCTCGCCGACGAACTCGCCAGCACCGAAGTAGCCCAGCACGAGCTCGCGATCGTCATCTTCCTCGGCCATGATCGAAACCGAGCCGCTGATGACGTAATACAGGGTTCCCGCCGGGTCACCGGGTCGGAAGACGTCGGTACGGGTGGGGTATCGCCGCCTGTGGCTGTGCGCCAGGAAACGATCGATTGTGGCGATATCCAGGGCCAGTGGACTGCTAGCTAGGCGCACGGTTGACACGATAGGAGCGCTCCCTCTGCGCATGAACGGATTCACGGGGTCGATAGCGGAGCTTAACCAGCGCAATTGTTAAGGGCAAACAGTGTGCCAGATGTGAGCGATCTTCACGTTCCCCCCGGGGACAGTTTGCCCCATAATTCCCCCTTTCCCTTCTTACACAGGAATCGACCGCCGTGGTCAAGCCGTTGCCTCGCCTGAGGCTGCAGGGTTTCAACAACCTCACCAAGGCGCTGAGCTTCAACATCTATGACGTGTGTTACGCGCGCACCGAAGAGGAGCGTCAGCGTTACATTGAATACATCGATGAAGAGTACAACGCCGACAGGCTGACTCAAATCTTGACCGATGTCGCCGAGATCATCGGCGCCAACATCCTGAACGTGGCCCGCCAGGACTACGACCCGCAGGGTGCCTCGGTGACCATCCTGATCTCCGAAGAACCGGTGATCGACAAGAAGCAGGCCGGCAAGGAGCTGATCTCCGACGCTGTGGTCGCGCACATGGACAAGTCGCACATCACCGTGCACACCTATCCGGAAACGCACCCGCAGGAAGGTATCGCCACCTTCCGCGCCGACATCGACGTGGCCACCTGCGGCGTCATTTCGCCGTTGAAGGCGTTGAACTACCTGATCGAAAGCCTCGAGTCGGACATCGTGATCATGGACTACCGCGTCCGTGGCTTCACCCGCGATGTGAAGGGCAAGAAGCACTACATCGATCACAAGATCAACTCGATCCAGAACTTCCTGGCCAAGAACATCAAGTCGCGTTACGAGATGTTCGACGTCAACGTCTACCAGGAAAACATCTTCCACACGAAGATGCACCTGAAGGACTTCGACCTGGACCAGTACCTGTTCGAGGAAAAGGCCAAGAACCTGTCGTTCAAGGAACGCATGAAGATCGAAGCGCTGCTCAAGCGCGAGATCGAAGAGCTGTTCCACGGCCGGAACCTGTCCGAGTAAGCCCCATGCGCGATGCCGGCAGGCATCGCCGCCCAGGCGGGACGACCCGCCCCGTGGAACTGGTGTCGCGCAAGCGACGTGGTTCCACGGTGATGTACCGACCCACGGCCCGGTGTGAAAACACCGGGCCGTTTCGTTTTTCTCAAAAAGGTAAGGAGCCCCCACCCATGCCCTGGATCTACCTGCTGCTGGCCGGCCTGTTCGAGATTGGTTTCGCCCTCGGAATGAAGTACTCCGAAGGCTTCAGCAAACCCCTTCCCACTGCTGCCACGGTCGTGTCCGCGCTGATCAGCCTGTACCTGATGAGCCAGGCGATGAAGAGCATCCCGGTCGGCACGGCCTACGCGATCTGGACCGGTATCGGCGCCATGGGCGTGGCGGTGCTGGGCATCTACCTGTTCAACGACAGCGCATCGCCGGCCCGCCTGGCCTGCGTGGGCCTGATCGTGGCCGGTGTGATCGGCCTGAAGCTGGTGTCGCCGAACTGATTGATGGCCCGACCAACGGTCGGGCCCCACCGTCAGGCCCCGCCGCACCTCTTGGTAGGCCCACGCCGTTGGTGCGGACAACCCTTCAGATGCGGTAGGCGATGGTCTTCATCACCCTGGAGGCCAGCGCCATCGCGCCCGGGATCGGGAACGGCAGGCGGCGTGCGCCGGCCTGCTCGGCGTGCTCCGCATGGCGGGCCTCGTCTTCCTTCATCACCTGGATGACCGCGCGGCTGCGCAGGTCGCTGGCCGGCAGGTCGACCAGGTGCTCGTCCAGATGGGCTTCCACCTGGCGCTCGGTTTCGACCACGAAGCCCAGGTTCCAGCCGTCGCCACGCAGCCCGGCCAGGGTGCCGATGGTGTAGCTGCCGGCATACCAGAGCGGGTTGAACAGGCTCGGACGGCTGTCCAGTTCGCCCAGGCGGGTGGCGCACCAGGCCAGGTGGTCGGTCTCTTCCTGGGCCGCTTCCAGCAGGTGTTCACGCGTGGCCGGGTCGCGGGCCACGGCGGCCTGGCCGAAGTACAGGCCCTGCGCGCAGACCTCGCCGACATGGTTGATCCGCATCAGCCCGGCCGCATGGCGGCGTTCAGTGCTGTCCATGCCCGGCTCGTCGGTGTCCGCAGCCGGGTAGGGACGGGCCGCCGGCGGGTTGCCGAACACCGTGTCCAGGGCGCGCTGCGCCTCGGTCAGCAGGTGGTCCAGCGGGGTGATCTGGCGGAGCACGGTCATGGCGGTACACGGTGGGGCGGAAGACCCCGCGATTCTCGCCCGGCCCCGTCCCCCTGCCAACCCGGTCAGGGGCCGGCTTGCAACGGGGGTCTGACCTGCGTACAATCCCGCCTCTTACGCTTCACCTTTTCACAACGCGTGGCAGAGTTCCGGTGAGCCTTTCGCCGCAATGAGCCCGACCTAACCTAGAGTTCTTCATGAGCACTTTCACTGCCAAGAACGAGACCGTCCAGCGCGACTGGTACCTCGTCGACGCCGAGGGCAAGACCCTGGGCCGTCTCGCCACCGAGCTGGCCCGCCGTCTGCGCGGCAAGCACAAGCCGGTCTACACCCCCCACGTTGATACCGGCGACTACCTGGTCGTCATCAATGCAGAAAAGATTGCCGTCACCGGCAAGAAGCTGCAGGACAAGATGTATCACCGTTTCACCGGTTACATCGGCAACCTGAAGACCGAATCCCTGGCACAGGCGCTGGAGCGCCACCCGGAGCGCGTGATCGAGATCGCCGTGAAGGGCATGCTGCCGAAGGGCCCGCTGGGTCGCCAGATGTACCGCAAGCTCAAGGTCTACGCCGGCACTGAGCATCCGCACGCCGCACAGCAGCCGCAGGTTCTGGATATCTAATCATGGCTATCACTCAAAACTACGGCACTGGCCGCCGCAAGTCCTCCACCGCTCGCGTGTTCCTGCGCAAGGGTTCGGGCAACATCACCGTCAACGGCCGTCCGCTGGACGAGTTCTTCGGTCGTGAGACTGCGCGCATGATCGTGCGCCAGCCGCTCGAGCTGACCAAGAACACCGAAAGCTTCGACATCCTGGTCACCGCCGCTGGCGGCGGCACCACCGGCCAGGCCGGTGCGATCCGTCTGGGCATCGCCCGTGCTCTGGTCGAGTACGACGAAACCCTGAAGTCCGAGCTGCGCAAGGCCGGCTTCATGACCCGTGACGCCCGTGAAGTCGAGCGTAAGAAGGTCGGTCTGCACAAGGCCCGCCGCGCCACCCAGTTCTCCAAGCGCTGATCTACCGCGCCTGGTTGGGCTCCTTCGGGAGCCCGCTGGATGGAAAAGCAAAAGCCCGGCTTCGGCCGGGCTTTTGTCGTTTCGGGGTCATGCATTCCCGGGTTGCCGGCCAGCGGTCGGTACTACCCGTGGCTTCACATGTCAGAAGGGGGTGGAGCCCTTTTCTCTGAAAAAGGATCCGATCCCGGATTTCTCTGGAGAGCAACCCCTTGTTGTTCAAGGGGGTGCGCCGACAGGCGCGGGGATAAGGTGGGATGCGTGACCCAACAAAAAAGAAAAAAGCCTGATCTTTCGATCAGGCTTTTTTCTTTTTTGTTTGGCTGCCCCGGATGGATTCGAACCACCGAATGCCTGAGTCAGAGTCAGGTGCCTTACCGCTTGGCGACGGGGCAAAACGTGCAACTATTTTCTCACTTTTCACACTGAAAAACAACTTGATTTTCAGTGTGGTGGCTATGGGTGGACTCGAACCACCGACCCCAGCATTATGAGTGCTGTGCTCTAACCGGCTGAGCTACATAGCCTTGGTGAGCCCGCTATTCTGCGGATGTGTATCGACCCTGTCAACACTTTTGTGTCGTGCTTGTGGGTCGACAGAGGGCATGGGATAGTCCCGACCAGTAGATTTTCTTAGGAGTCCGCATCGTGATCGATCCGGACGGCTATCGACCGAACGTCGGCATTGTGCTGATGCGGCAGGACGGCCAGGTGTTCTGGGCACGACGTGTGCGCCGGGACGGCTGGCAGTTCCCGCAGGGTGGCATGAACACCGACGAGACGCCTGTCGAGGCCATGTATCGTGAACTGCAGGAAGAGACCGGCCTGCTGCCTGAGCACGTGGAAGTGCTCGGGGCGACGCCCGGCTGGCTGCGCTACAAGCTGCCGGCGCGGGCCATCCGCCGCAATGAGCGGCAGGTCTGCATCGGCCAGAAGCAGGTCTGGTTCCTGCTGCGCCTGACCGGCGACGAATCGCATGTGCAGCTGGACCATACCGATTCGCCCGAGTTCGACCACTGGCGCTGGGTGGACTTCTGGTACCCGGTGGAGCACGTGGTGATGTTCAAGCGTGGCGTCTATGCGCGCGCTCTGCGACATCTGGCGCCGTTGGCGCGCGGGGTGGCCGGGCAGGGCGTCACCGCCATGCCCAAGAGCGCTGCGGAGGCCTGGATGCCGGGTCACGCTGCCGGCCACGACAGGCCCCGCAAGCGCACGCCCAAGCGCGGTGGCTACTGGCCGCGCAAGGCCAAGGGTGAGCCGGGGGCGGTTTGATGGGGAGGCCGCGCAGGCCGCGGGTCGATCCGTCACAACGCGTCCCCGCCGGGTATTTCCAGCAGGGCCTGGTTGTCCGGCTGGCCAGCCTGCCCTGGATGGCGTTGGGCGTGGTGGTGCTTGGCGGCAGCGCAACGATCCCGCTTGGGCTGGGCATGGTCCTCATCCTGGTGAACTGTGCCGGTGCCCTGTATCTGGCGGACTACCTGCTGCGCCTGAGGGCGGCAGGCGGTGGCCTGCACTGGCTGACCATGTTCTTCAGTACGCCGGTGCTGGCCCTGTTGTATTCGATCGCACTCTGAACCGTATCGAGAATGGTTCAGGTCTCTGATTGACAACCATTCTCGTTTCCATTGAAATAGCCAACAGGCCACTCTTGGCCTGTCAGCCCGGTTCACGCCTGTGTACGTCTGCATCTGCAACGGAGTCACCGACCACCAGATCCGCGAAGCCGCCAGCAATGGCGTCAGCACGGTGGCCGAGCTGACCATGCGTACCGGTTGTGGCGCGACCTGCGGTTCCTGCCTGGACATGGCAGGCGACCTGCTGTCCAAGGCACGTGCCACCCACGATCTGCCGCTGCCGGTCCTCGGTCTGGCCCAGGTCGCCTGACTTCTCTTTCGCGGCGCGTTGACGCCGCGCTTCCGCATCCTTCACGCGTGGCCGCATAGGCCAATGCGCACGATTCGCGTTCCTTCACGACCGCACGCAAGGCGTTAGAGTGCCTGCGTTTTCAGCGTGCAGGAGCATCCCCATGAAGGGCGACACCAAGGTCATCGAATTCCTCAACAAGGTCCTCTACAACGAGCTGACCGCGATCAACCAGTACTTCCTGCACGCCAAGATGCTGAAGAACTGGGGCATCAAGGAACTGGCCGAACATGAGTACAAGGAATCGATCGACGAGATGAAGCATGCCGACATGCTCGCCGACCGCATCCTGTTCCTTGAAGGCCTGCCGAACTTCCAGGCGCTGGGCAAGCTGCGCATCGGCGAGAACCCGACCGAGATCCTGCAGTGCGACCTGTCGCTGGAACGCGATGGCGTGGTCACCCTGCGCGAGGCCGTGGCCTATTCCGATTCGGTGGGTGACTACGTCAGCCGCCAGCTGTTCGTGAAGATCCTCGACTCGGAAGAAGAGCACATCGACTGGCTGGAAACCCAGCTCGACCTGATCGAGCGCATCGGCGAGCCGAAGTACCTGCTGAGCAAGCTGGAAGACTGACTCAGCCGGCCTGGCCGGCGCGATGCTGTGCCAGGTAGCCCGTCAGTGCCACGCGCGCACGGGCGAATTCGGCAACCAGCAGCGCTACCGCTACGGCGGGGCGCTGCAGGCTGCCGCTGCGGGCCTCATGTTCGATCCGCTGCGCCACCGCCGACAGCGACAAGGCCCCCACGTTCGCGCTTGATGATTTCAGGCTGTGCGCGACCGCCTGCAGGCGGGGCTCGTCGCCGTTCTGCGCGGCCTGCTGCAGCTGCTGCACCATCGCCGGCGCATCCTCCAGGAACACCGAGACGATCTGGAGGGCGGTATCGCCGATTACCGCGTGCAGTTCGTCCAGCACGTCGCGGTCCAGTACCGGTTGCGGTGCTGGCGCCACCTGCTTTTCCGGATTCTGTAGAGCCGAGCCATGCTCGGCTGATGGCGTGCGACTGCAATTGGCCGTCAGCCGAGCATGGCTCGGCTCTACGGAAGGCTGTCCAGGTGATGCAGCCTTCCCGCCACCCCAGCGCTGCAACAGCGCATGCAGCGTGGCACGTGCGATCGGCTTGGACAGGTAGTCGTCCATGCCGGCCTGCAGGCAGCGCTCGCGATCACCGGCCATGGCGTTGGCCGTCATCGCGATGATCGGCAACCGCGTGCGCCCGGTTTCCGCTTCTTCCGCACGCCAGTGGCGCGTGGCGGCGTAGCCGTCCAGCACCGGCATCTGGCAATCCATCAGCACCACGTCCACGCCGCCTTCGCGAAGGGCGGCCAGCGCCTGCTCGCCATCGGCGGCATTGCGCACCTCGCACTGGAATACGCGCAGCAGATGCTCGGCCACCATCCGGTTGACCGTGTTGTCTTCCACCAGCAGCACGCGCAGGTGCAACGGCGGCAGCGTGGGCGTGGGCTGCCCCTGTTCGGCGTTGGCCAGCAGCGCGGCAGGGCGCGCATGCGCGACCGGTGCAGCCAGCAGTGCATGCAGCGCAGCGTCGTCGAAATGCGAGGGTAGCTGCCGCTGGCGCGGGCGTGCCGGAAGGGTATCGTCCTGCAGCCACAGCACCTGCAGGGCATCGTCCTCGCCACGTTCGGCCAACGCCTGTTGCAGCGTCGCTTCACCGATGTGGCGCGCACGTGCATCGACCAGCAGCCAGGCCGGCGCCGGTTGCCCCGGCCTCGGCACCGCGCGCAGGCGCTCGACCACGGCATCGAGCTGCGCCATGGCGTGCACCAGCAGGCCATGATGGGCCGCGATGCGCTCGATGCGTGCCCGCAGCGTTGCATCGGCACTGAACAGCAGCAGCGGTGCTGGCGCGCGCGCCATCGCCGGCAGGTCGCCAGGAACCTTCAGCAGCGGGATCTCGAACCAGAACGTAGCGCCCTGGCCAGGCGTGGACTGCACGCCGATCTGCCCGTGCATCAGGTCGATGATGCGCTTGCAGATGGCCAGGCCCAGGCCGGTGCCGCCGTAGATGCGGGTGGTGGATGCGTCGGCTTGGCTGAAGGACTGGAACAGGCGTGCCTGCAGTGTGTCGTCGATGCCGATGCCGGTATCGATGATCTCGAAGCGCAGCTGGTGCTGCGCGGCACCTTCGCCCAGCCGCAGCACGCGCAGCTGCACCTGGCCGCGGGCGGTGAACTTGATTGCGTTGGCCAGCAGGTTGCTCAGCACCTGGCGCAGGCGCACCGGGTCGCCGCGCACCGGCAGGCGCACCGAAGGATCCAGTTGCAGGCCCAGGGCCAGGCCCTTGGCGTCGGCGGCGCGCTGCATCAGCTGCACCACGCCATCGAGCAGGTCGCGCAGGTTGAAGCTGGTGATCTCCAGTTCCAGCGCCTGTGCTTCCAGCCGGGAGTAGTCGAGGATGTCGTCGACGATGCGCAGCAGCTGCTGTGAACTGGCCGAAGCGGTGGCCAGCATCTGCCGCTGGTCCTCCCCCAGCGGCCCGCGCGCGATCAGCTCCAGCATCGGCAGGATGCCGTTGAGCGGGGTGCGGATCTCGTGGCTCATCGTGGCCAGGAACTCGCCCTTGGCCAGCACGGCCGCTTCGGCGGCCTGCTTGGCCTGCAGCAGCTGCTGTTCCAGCTGGCCCTGGCGTTCGGTGGTATGGCGCAGCTGGTCGCGGTCGGCGGCCAGCGCGCTGTGCTCGCGCTGCAGCCGGGCCAGTGCCCGGCTGCGCGTGCGCAGGCGCAGGCCCAACAGCAGCGCCATGGCGGCCGCGGCAAGGGCAACCAGCAGCACGCCCCACAGCGGCACGTCAGAGCACCGCGTTGTGGAAGTCGAAGTTCAGGTCGCTGCCGGCCGACTGCACCATGTTGCCCTGGATGTAATCGACGCCGCCGACCCACATCGCGGCCGCGGCCTGCGGGTCTTCGATCTGCTGGCCGATGATCTGCAGCCCGGCCGCATGCGCCTGTTCGATCGCCTTGCGCAGTTCCTCGCGCGTGGCTGGGTTGGAATGGCTGCTGGAGAAGCGCGCGGCCATGCGCACGAACGACAGCGGCAGCTGGGTCAGCAGTGCATCGGCTTCGCCGCTGGGCTCGAACTGGCTCAGGCAGAAGCGCACGCCGGCGCCGGCCATGCGCTGGCAGAACTGCTGCAGCGGCACGGTGTGGATCAGCGCGTCGGGCAGGCGCACGTCGATCACCAGCGCACTGCCGGGCAGGTCACGCTGCTGCAGTGATTCCAGCAGCCAGTCGCCAAAGGCATCGCGCTGCAGCGTGCGCAGCGACTGCGAGACGAACAGGTTCAGCGGCTGCGTTGCGTGCCGGTACAGGTCCAGCAGGCCCAGCGCATGGTCCATCACCTGCTGGTCGAGGTCGGCGATGCGGCCTGCCGCCTCGGCGGCGGGAATCACCTGGCCGGCCGCCAGCACCGTGCCATCGGCCTGGCGCAGGCGCAGCAGCAGCTGGTACTGCGCGGTGTTGCCACCGGCGACGGCGACGATCGGCTGATAGGCCAGCTCCAGCTGGCCTTCCAGCAGTGCCAGGTGTTCCTGTTCGGTGACGGCCTGGCGGTGCACGTGGCCCGCCACGCCGGCGCTGAGCAGGCGTGCCTGCAGGGTGGTGCGCTCGACCGCTTCCAGTGCAGCGTTGGCATCGTCGAAGCCCGGCGACAGCGGCGCGTAACCCACCACGCCGCGCAGGTGCACCGATTCATCGTCGCGGATCACGAAGGCGCGCGCCGAGAGCTGCTCACGCAGGGTCGCGGCGATGCT
The DNA here is from genome assembly GCF_059370395.1 of Stenotrophomonas sp. YJH_SMC_101-4. Lineage (NCBI taxonomy): Bacteria > Pseudomonadati > Pseudomonadota > Gammaproteobacteria > Lysobacterales > Lysobacteraceae > Stenotrophomonas > Stenotrophomonas sp. YJH_SMC_101-4. The sequence goes on from NZ_JCAFTP010000003.1 coordinate 348,223, forward strand.
TTCCAGGCTGTCTTCATCGGTATTGCGGGCCAGCAGCAGGAAGCTGTTGTCGTTCAGGCGTGCCAGCAGGTGCGGATGGCCGGCCTCGGCCAGGCGCTGCCCGGCCTGCACCATCAGGCGCTCGAAGGCGGCGTAGCCATAGCGTTCGCGCAGGCCCAGCGCGCTGGCCACTTCAACGAAGAACACGCCACCCCGGTCGCGATGGGCGAGGGCGGCATTGAGCTGCTGCAGCACGTGGTGACGCGTCGGCAGGCCGGTTTCCGGATTGCTGGTGGCCGGTGCGCCGGTTGCACCGGGCAGGGTTGCTGCCTGCGCACGTGCGCGACGGATGCGGTTGGCCACGGCGGCGATCAGGTGGCGCGGCCGGATCGGCTTGCTCAGGTAATCGTCGGCGCCGCTGTCGAGCACTTCGAACTGGCGCTCCGGGTCCGGATCGCCGCTCAGGAACACGATCGGCAGCAACTGCAGGCCAGGCTGCTGGCGGATCAGCGCGGTCAGGCGCATGCCGTCCAGGCCGGGCAGGTGCAGGTCCATCAGGATCAGGTCGGGGCGATGCTCCTTGATCGCCTGCAGCGCACCGTCGGCATCGCTGTGCACGATGGCCTGCATGCCGGCGCCACGCAGCACGCTCTGTGCGAACAGGGCCTGCGCGCGGTCGTCCTCGACGATCAGCACGCGGTAGGGCGAATCGGATGTCGGCGGTGCCTGGTCGTTGTTGCCAGCCTCGGCCAGCATGCCCGGACCCGGCAGCGGCGGTGGTGCGCTGCCGATCGATGCGGGTGCGTCGGAGGCTGCCAGCGGCGGAACTGCTGCCGGCGCTGCGGCGACGGCGCTCGCCGATTCAGCCGTCCAGCGTTGCCAATGATCGGCCGGAGGGGATTCAGCGCGTCCCGGGCGGGCGCCCGCGGGGGATTCGTTTGCGGCCATCGGTGCTCCTGGTGTTCGCGTCCATTATGCGACAAGCCCGGCGATCAACCGGTACCGGGCTGGCGTGGACTGTCGGGCGACGCACCGCGTGCCAGCCAGCGCACGCCCTTCCACAGTGCGCGCCAGACCAGCCACACCAGCAGCGCACCGGCCAGGCTGCAGGCCAGCACCACGATCAGCGCGATCCACGGGTGTGCCAGGGCCAGGGCCAGGCCACCGACCACCACGGTGTCCTCGGCGGCGGAGGCCACCCAGTTGCTGGCAGGCTCGGGCGAGGTATTGAGCAGAGCGCGGGTGCCGGCCTTCAGGCCATGACTGGCCAGCGCCACACCGGCGCCGGCGGCAAGCGCACCGGTGCCCAGCTGCCCATCCGGCGACAGCGTGGCGGCGGCGAGGAAAGCCCCCGCTGGCACACGTGCCAGGGTCTGCACCAGATCCCACGCCGAGTCGACGCCGGGAATCTTGTCGGCGAAGAATTCGGCCACCGCCAGCGCCGCCGAGGTGCCCAGCACCCACCACGATTCAGTGGCCTGCAGGGCCGGCGGCAGGTCGACCCAGCCGAGCAGGCCGGCCAGGCCGACACCGAACACGGTGAGGTAGACGCGGATGCCGGCCAGCCAGGCCAGCAGGATGCCGATCACGAACAGGTGGGCTTCGGTCATGGCGATGCTCCGGCGACGGAACTGTGCAGGGGACCACACTATCGACGATGGCATGCCTGAACGCCACAGACCGTGGCTCGCCACTGCGCAGGAAACCCACCCGTCCTGTCATACACTAGCGCGTCGTTTGCCACAGGGGCCGTACCGGTGTCGCCCTCGCGATGCCCCGGAATCCACCCATGACCAACCGTCCTCCCATGCGCGTGCAGGTCCGCCTGCCCGGCGCACCACAACCACCGGCCGACCGTCGCCGCCTGCTGGTGATCGGCGGCATCTGGCTGCTCAGCCTGGTACTGGCCGTGCTGGGTGGCTGCTGGATGGCCACGCCGCGCGACGCCCAGGGCCAGCGCCTGCAGGCTGCCGAGAAGCGTGCCGAGACGTTGCAGGCGCAGCTGACCGAATTGCGCCAGAAGCAGGCCACGCTGGAAGCCTCCGACCGCATCAGCCGCGCCGCCAACACCGAGGTGCAGTCCTCGCTGGCCGAGCGCGATGAGGAAATCGCCGGCCTGCGTGCCGACGTCGCCTTCTATGAGCGCCTGGTGGGCTCCACCAGCCAGCGCAAGGGCCTGAACACCCATTCGATCGAGTTCAGCCCGGAAGCGGCCGGCACCTGGCAGTACACCGCGGTGCTGACCCAGAACCTCAACCGTGGCGCCATCAGCCAGGGGCAGATGCGCTTCACCGTGGAAGGCGTCAAGAACGGCAAGCTGGCCACGATCAGCTGGGATGATCTGCACCAGCGCAGCAAGGTGCCGGGACAGGATTACTCGTTCCGGTACTTCCAGCAGCTCACCGGCAGCGTGATGCTGCCGGCTGACTTCACCCCGCAACGCGTGCGGGTGACATTGGGGAGTGGTACGGGGGGTACCACCCAGGTATTCGACTGGAAACAGGCCGGTGCGCCGGCCGCCAAAGGGGAGTAGGCAGATGTTCGGAAGCAGCAAATCCAACCGTGAAGGCCAGCTGGTGGTGGATGCCCTGATCGGCAACCAGGTGGTGATCCGCGGTGATGTGGAATTCAGTGGGGGCCTGTATGTGGAAGGCCGCATCCATGGCAAGGTGATCGCCGCCGAAGGCGCCAGTGGCGCGACCCTGACGGTCGCCGAGCATGGCGTGATCGAGGGCGAGATCCGTGCCCAGGTGGTGGTCATCAGTGGCCGCCTGGACGGCGACGTGCATGCCACCGAGAAGGTCGAACTGACCCCGAGCGCACGGGTCAATGGCAACGTCCATTACCAGGTGGTGGAGATGAATGCGGGCGCCCAGCTGAACGGTCGCCTGATCCATGCCAGCGCCCCGATGGCCGCCCTGCCGGCTCCGGAAGGCGAAGAGGCCAATGGTGGCAAGGGTGACACCGCCGCACGCCGCAAGCTGGCCGAGGCGATGGCTTGAAAGCCATCGTCGGCACCCCCATGCTGACGGCATGAGCACGCTAGTCTCCCTGCCCGGCGCCACCCCGGTTGCCGCGCCCGATTACCAGTCGCTGGAGCGCCCGCTGAACTTCACCGAGTCGGCGGCCGCCAAGGTCAAATCCCTGATCCAGGAAGAGGGCAACCCCGACCTGGCCCTGCGCGTGTACATCGAAGGCGGTGGCTGTTCGGGCTTCCAGTACGGGTTCGAGTTCGACGAGAACCGTGCCGAGGACGACCTGGCGGTACAGACCAGCGGGGTGACCCTGCTGGTCGACCCGCTGAGCCTGCAGTACCTGATGGGCGCCGAGGTGGATTACACCGAGAGCCTGACCGGTGCGCAGTTCGTGATCCGCAACCCGAACGCGAAGACCACCTGCGGCTGCGGCAGCAGCTTCAGCATGTAAGAGCCCTGTGGCCAGGATGTGCCAACCAAGGTGGGCACCTGCCAGAGCGGATCCGTAGATCCACGCCATGCGTGGATGCTCTGTGCCCTCCAGCCCACAACAGCAGATTGCGCACAGCGCCGACCTTGCCACCCGCATCGATTGGCGGCACGCTTGCCGGATGCCCAATACTTCTTCGCCGCTTTCCGGTTTTGCCTTCGTTGGCGAACCGCTGGAGCGCGCCGATGCCCTGCGCGACGATGCCGATGCACTGGCGCGCCTGTGGCCGGGCGCGCGCATTCTCGTGCTCGATCAGGACGGAAGCGCCTTCACCGGCGATGACGACCAGCCGCTGGCGCTGACCGGTGCCGACATCGGGGGTGGTCCCGGCTCCGCGATCTTCCTCGGCCTGCGCGGGGAACAAGCGTGGTTCTCGGTTGAAGCCGCCAGCGTCACCGTCACCGCACCACGTCGCCTCGACCTGCGCCAGGCCGCTCTGCTGTGGTCGATGGCCGATGCGACCGCCTTCAGCTATGCCCGCGGCATGTCCTACTGGCACTCGCGCACCCGCTTCTGCGGTGTGTGCGGCGGCGCCGTGGCGTTTGCCCGCGGCGGCTTCGTCGGTCGTTGCGCGCAGTGTTCCACCGAGCACTACCCGCGCGTCGACCCCGCCGTGATCGTCGCCGTGGAAAACCAGGGCCGGCTGCTGCTGGGCCGGCAGTCCAACTGGGCACCGCGGCGTTACTCGGTGCTGGCCGGCTTCGTCGAACCCGGCGAGACCTTCGAGCAGACCGTGGTGCGTGAAGTGCATGAGGAGAGCAAGGTGCGGGTGACCGCGTGCCAGTACCTCGGCTCGCAGCCGTGGCCGTTCCCGGGCGCGCTGATGATCGGCTTCCGTGCACAGGCGCAGGATGACCTGCCGACGGTGGATGGCGAGCTGGAAGACGCGCGCTGGTTCAGTGCCGACGAGGTGGGCGCGGCACTGGCACGCGATGTGGAGGACGATGGCCAGGGCATCCGCCTGTCGCCGCCGATCTCGATTTCGCGCGGCCTGATCGAACACTGGTACCGCCAGCAGAAGGGCTGAACCCGATCCTCTGCCGGTCCGGTCGTGGCAGCTGTATTGCCGCCACCTGAACACGGCCCGGGTTACAGTCCGGTTCACCGCTGAGGGCGCCGCTGCGACAGGTAAGGTAGCGGCGCCGAGCGTTCTGTTTCGTAGGGAGACCTGCCATGTTCACCACTCTGGCCGCCGTGCTGGTGGCACTGGCCCTGGGCCATGTTGCCCCGGCCGCTGCCGCCTCGCTGCGCCGTTTCGACGGCTTCCGGCGCTGGCTGGGCTGGCTGGACGCGCGCGGCGGCAAGGCCTGGCAGGGTCAGGCAGGCGTGGCCCTGGCATTGCTGCCGCCGCTGCTGCTGATGGTGCTGCTGGCGTGGTTGCTGCGCGGGGTGCTGTTCGGTCTGCCGTCGCTGTTGCTGGGCGTGGGCGTGCTGGCCTGGTGCTGGGGGCCACGCGATCTGGACCGCGATATCGAGGCCATCATCGATGCCGATGACGCGGCGACACGACAGGCGGCCGTGCGCAACCTGCAGTCGGCCGGGGGCAGCCTGCGCGAGGACGTGCCCTCGCTGGTCGAGGCGACCGTGCTCAATGCACTGCGGCGCTGGTTCGCGGTGCTGTTCTGGTTCCTGCTGCTGGGCCCGGCCGGTGCGCTGGGCTATCGCCTGCTGGCATTGATGGCGGAAAGCCCGATGCGTGCCCGCGTGCCGGTGGAGCCGCTGGCGCTGGCGCAGCGCCTGCTGGGCTGGATCGAATGGCCGGTGGCGCAGTTGATGGCGTTCTCGATGGCCCTGGTGGGCAACTTCGATACGGCGTGGAAGGCCTGGCGCCAGGCCCATGGTGAGCGCCTGGCCGGCAACATCGGGTTCCTGGGCGCGGTGGCGCGGGCCAGCGTCAACGCCGAGCTGCGCGAGGACGCGCACGATTACACCGAGGCGGGGCTGTTGCCGGTGTGGCAGCGGTTGCCGGACCTGCGCGATGCGATGAGCCTGGTGTGGCGGATGCTGCTGCTGTGGCTGGCGATCCTCGCCCTGCTGGTGATTGCAGGCTGGGTGACGTAGTGGCTTTTGCAGGGCTTGCAGCCCTGCACCTGCAGAGGCAACAGCAACGGCAACAGCAACAGCAACAGCAACAGCAACAGCAACAGCGGCTCTGGGTTGCTGAGGGTTGGGCGGGGCGGTGTGGGGCTGCAGGACACGCCGTAAACCCGTCCCTGGGGGCTCGATGGCGCCATCCATGGCGCCAACGGTCCTGCAGCCCCACACCGCCCCACCCCCGATGGTTTCCCGGTGGCGGTGGGTGACCTGCGATTGCGGGTAGGTGTCGACCTTGGTCGACACGGTAGATCCACGCCATGCGTGGATGCAGAGCGAAGCGATCCGCTTCCGCTTTTGATCTTCTCTTTCTTTTCCGTGGTGGACGCACACGGAAACTGTCCGTGGCCGGGCGGGTGGGCTGCGCAGGGGCGTGAGCCGCATGGATGCGGCGACCGAGCTTACATGGACGTACTTGCAGCGGCCCCTGCGCAGCCCACCCGCCCGGCCAACCCCGGCGCTTTTGCCTTCAGATACCGGCCCACCACGGGGGGGCTGCGCCGTTGGCTGGAAACCTAGACCGGTGCCAGTGCAGTGAACGGTGCCCACGGCAGGTTGCGCAGCAGCGCATACCCGGGCAGCACCCAGAGCCAGAACACGGGATTGGCCAGTACCCGCATCAGCGGGTCGAGCACGCGCGGGCGGATGCCGGCGATGTTCAGCAGCATCAGCAGCAGGAACGGCAGGCTGATGACCAGCAGCGGGTTCATCGCCATCGCGCCGGGCAGGTCGAAGTGGACCAGGGAATACAGGCAGCGCGTGCTGCCACAGCCCGGGCAGTACAGGCCGGTCAGGGCGTAGAGCGGGCAGCTCGGCAACGGATTGCCGGCGACATACGGATTGACGTTGCGCAGGACCACCGTGGCACCCACGGCCAGGCCGGCGGAAACCAGCAGCGGTGCCCAGCGGGCGAGTCGGGAACGGATGGGAAGCGCGGACATGCAACAACGGATCCGGCGCAGGCGCCGGATCCGTCCAGGCGTATCAGTAGCCGCTGTTGCTCATCGCGCCCATGCCGCCGAGCACAACGAAGAACAGCACGTACAGCACGACCACGACGACCCAGGCGATGGCCGACCAGATGGCCCACTTCTTGGCCTTGGCAGCCGAATCCTGGGCGCCGGCGATGTCGCCAGCGGCCAGCTTGCCGTTGACCTGGGCGGCGTAGACGATCGACACGATGCCGGCCGGCAGGCAGCAGAACAGGGTGGTCAGGATCGCCCAGACCAGGTTGTTCGGGACCTGCGGAGTAGCGGTGTTCATGGGTTCAAGCTCCTTGATGGGTGGTGGTGGTGAATCATTGGTCGGAAAGAGCGCCCAGTACGGCCAAGCCGCCGAACAGCCCGAACCACAACAGCAACAGGACCGGCAGGGCCACGGCCGAAGCCACCGCCCACCAGCCCGCCTTGCGCGACGCGCTGTAGGCCCCCGGCAGGTCGCCGGCCGCGCGGCGGCCATCGACCTGGGAGGCATAGACGATCGACACCACGCCCAACGGCAGGCAGCAGAACAGCGTCGTCAGGATCGCCCAGACCAGATGGTTGGGGATGTAGACCGGACGGCTGAGCGGTGGCGGTTGATTCAAAGCGAGACTCCATTCCTTGGTGGCCGGCCGTGATGTATCGGCCGGACCTCCCCCCTGTGGGTGCGTAATCTACCGCAACCGACGTTGCATGTATGCGTTTACAGTCAAATGTTGGCGCATACGCCCCTTGACTAGGCGCTATCAGACGAGCCCAGGAATGAAGCGGAGGCTGTCCTTATCGGGGGTATCGGAGAGTACTGTCGCTGGGAACGGTTACCGGCGGTCGCGGGGCCGATCAGGCGTGATCACCACGCAGGGCCTGCACCTGGGCCTCCAGCACCGGTGCGCTGGTGCTGTGGCCATCCACGGCCGGTGCGGCCACCACCTCGACGGTGGCACGGAAACGGCGTGGCACGCGCATCCGGCCAAGGCGGCTGTCGCGACGGCTCCACATGCTCGACCACATGCCGCGCAGCGCCATCGGCACCACCGGCACCGGCCGCCGTTCGAGGATCTTCTCGACGCCGGACTTGAACGGCGCCATCGCACCATCCTTGGTCAACGCACCTTCGGGGAAGATGCAGACCAGCTCGCCTTCGGCCAGCGCGGCGTCTATGTCATCGAACGCGCGCTGCATCAGCGCCGGGTCTTCGCGCGCGCCGGCAATCGGGATCGCCTTGGCGGTGCGGAAGATCCAGCGCATCACCGGGATGTTGAAGATCCGGTAGTACATGACGAAGCGCACCGGGCGCGGAATCGTCGCCGACAGGATCAGCGCGTCCATGTAGCTGACATGGTTGCAGACCAGCAGCGCGGCGCCTTCGTCGGGCACGTTCGCTTCGATGCCGTGCGGGCGCAGCTGGTACAGGGTGCGCACCATCAGCCAGCTGAGGAAGCGCATCAGGAATTCGGGGACGATGGTGAAGATGTAGATCGCCACCAGCGCGTTGGCGATGGCCAGCGCCAGGAACTGCTGCGGAATGGTCCAGTGCAGCAGCTTGTGCGCGGCCAGCGACAGCAGGGCTGCGCCGACGATGAAACCGGAATTCTGGATGTTCAGCGCGGCGAACACGCGCGACATCTGGGCCTTCGGTGTGCGGCTCTGGATCAGCGCGAACAGTGGCACCACGAAGATGCCGGTGAACAGGCCGATGCCGATCAGGTCGATGACGATGCGGATGCTGCCCGGCTGCTGCAGGAACGTGCCGATGGTCAGCCCGTGCACCGTTGCTTCGCCACTGCGGGCGAAGTACAGGTCGAGCAGGAACGCGGTCATGCCGAACGCACCCAGCGGCACCAGGCCGATTTCCACCGTGCGTGCCGACAGCTTCTCGCACAGCAGCGAGCCGATGCCGGTGCCGACCGAGAACAGGGCCAGCGCGAAGATGTACAGGGTCGGCTCACCGCCGAGGTTGGTCACGGCATAGGCTGGCAGCTGCGAGGTCAGCACGGTGCCGACGAACCAGAACCAGGACACACCCAGGATCGAATTGCGCACCGCCTTCTGCTGGCGCGCCATGCGCAGCACCGCAAGCGACTCCGGCAGCGGGTTCCAGTTGATCTTCAGGTTCGGGTCGCCGGCATCGACCTTGGGAATCAGGCGCGCGGCGATGTTGCCGCAGATGGCCAGCGCGATGATCGCGCACGCTGCCACTACGGTGCCGTGGCTGCCGGCCACGGTGAACACCAGGCCGCCGACGATCATGCCGGACAGGATCGACATCGAGGTGCCCATTTCAACCAGACCGTTGCCACCGGTCAACTCTTCGGGCTTGAGTACCGAGGGCAGTACCGAGTACTTCACCGGTCCGAACAGGGTTGACTGCATGCCGGTACAGAACAGCGCGACCAGCAGTACCGGCAGGCTCTGGGTGAGGAAGCCCGTGGCCGCCAGCGACATGATCACGATCTCCATGGTGGTGGTGATCACGATCAGTCGCGATTTTTCCAGTTTGTCGGCGATCTGCCCGGCCAGTGCCGAGAACAGGAAGTACGGCAGGATGAAGATGGCAGGTGCCAGCGTGGCATACAGCCCCAGTTCTTCCTCCGGTACGGCCATGAACAGCAACATGCTGATGATCGCCTGCCGGTACACGTTGTCGTTGAACGCTCCGAGCGCCTGGACGACGAAGAACGGCAGGAAACGGCGCTGGCGCAGCAGGGCGAACTGGTTGTGACCGGACATGGAGCCTCCTTGACCGGCGCAGCCTAGCATTCCTGCCTATCCGCTGTGGGTGCGGACCTGTGGGTGCGGACCGTTGGTCCGCACACTTTGAAAGATCTCAGACGATATCGTCGACCACGCCGCCATCCACGCGCAGTGCCGCACCGGAGGTGGCGGAGGCCTGCGGCGAGGCCAGGTACACCACCATGTTGGCCACTTCCTCGACCGTGGCGGTGCGCTGGATCACCGAAGACGGCCGGTGTGCCATCACGAACTCGCGGCCGATCTGCTCCAGTGGCTTGCCACTGCGCTGGCGTTCATCTTCGAACATCGCCGCGAAGCCGTCGGACAGGGTCGGGCCGGGCAGCACCGCGTTGACGGTGACGCCACTGCCGGCCACGCGCTTGGCCAGGCCGCGCGACAGCGACAGCTGCGCGGTCTTGCTGACCCCGTAATGGATCATGTCGACCGGAATGTTGCGTGCCGATTCGGAGGAGATGAACAACACGCGGCCCCAACCGGCTGCCACCATCGCCGGCAGCAACGCACGCGACAGGCGCACGCCGGACATCACGTTGGTCTGCCAGTAGCGCTCCCAGGTGGCGTCTTCGGTCTCGAAGAAGTCCTCGGGGCCGAAAATGCCGGCGTTGTTGACCAGGATGTCGACCTTGGGCAGTCCCGCCAGCAGCGTGTCGACGCCGGCGGCGTCGGAGAGGTCGGCGGCGAGGCCGATCACCTCGGCACCCGGAACGGCGGCGAGCAGGCGCTGGCGGGCGCGTTCGACGCTGTCGGTGCTGCGGCCATTGAGAATGACCCGCGCACCCGCTGTGGCAAGACCCTGGGCGATCGCCAGGCCGATGCCGGCGGTGGAGGCGGTGACCAGCGCCGTGCGGCCGGCGAGTTCGATCTTCATGGGGGAGTCCAGGACCAGGGGATCACCCAGTATCCGCGCGGAAACGTGATCGGGATGCATCGCCGGGCGCAACACACGGTTGCACACGGTGCAGTAGATCCACGCCACGCGTGGATGGGATGTCCGACCAGCGATGAGGGATCAGGTCAGGCTGGTTACCGCCTCATTCGCCGCCGCCCGCACCTTCGGCAGCATCCGCAGCACCAGCGCCATCTGCGTGCGGATCAGCTGCAGCTTCGGCGGCATCGCCTCACCGATCTGCTCCAGCTCGGCGGCCACCGCGCGGTCGGCGTCATTGTCGTCCTCGCTGACCGGCTGCCGTGCGGCCAGGGCCGAGGACAGCTGCTGCAGCGCCTTTCGCACGCGCTCACCGGCGGCCAGCGCCAGCGGATCACCGGCGTAACTGTCCACCTGGTCGCGGTGCGCACCCAGCGCCGAGAGATGGCCGAGCAGCATGTTGGACAACGCCAGGAAATGGAAACCGGCATCGAGGTTGCGGCGCACGTGGCCCGGTTCGCGCAGCATGTTCGACAGCGCGGTGGACAGCGCGGCATCGGCGTTGTGCATGTCGCGGCGGGCGATGCGGTAGGCCAGGTCATCGCGCATGCCGCTGCGGTACTGGCCCAGTACCGAATCCAGGTAGCGTGCGGCGGTGTCCAGCACGCGCGCCAGCACGAGGTGCAGCTGGCGGCCCTGCCAGTCGGGCAGGATCAGGAACGCGGCGGCGGCGGCAATCGCGCAGCCCAGCAGCGTATCGACCATGCGCGGCACGATCAGCACGAAGCCATCGCCGATCAGGTTGAAGCAGGTCAGGGCCATCACCGTGATCGCCGCCGATGCCACCAGGTAGCGGTCGGTGCGGGTGAAGAAGAACAACAGCGCCGACAGCAGCGCGATCAGCAGCTGCACGTGCAGCTGCGGGAACAGCTGCAGCAGCGCCCAGGTCAGCACCAGGCCGGCCACGGTGCCGACGATGCGTTGCGCCAGGCGCTGGCGGGTGGCACCGAAGTTGGGGCGGCATACGAACACGATGGTCAGCAGCACCCATGAGCCGTTCTGGGCATTGAACAGGCGGATCGCTGCGAAACCGGCGATCAGTGCCAATGCCATGCGCAGGCCGTGGCGGAACAGGACCGAACCGGGCGTGAGCTGCTGGCGCACGCGCACGCCCATCTCGCGAAGGGTGTGCGGGTTGCTGTCGCGCAGGCGGGTATCGACGTTGTCCAGGCTGGCCTCGGAACGCTCCGCATCCAGCAGGCGGCGCTCGATGCTGCGCAGGTTGTGCACGAGCAGGTCGAGCGAGCCGAGCAGTCGCTGCCACTGCGGCCGCTGCTGGTCGCGCAGGTAGGCCAGCGCATCGGCCAGATCGCGTCCGGCCTGCTGGTTGCTTTCGCCATACACGAATGGACGGCGCAGGCGGATCGCCTCGCCCAGCCGCGCGCAGGCCTGCCCCTGCAGGTCGAGCAGGCGCTGGCAGCGGTACAGCACATCGCTATGGAAGAAAGCATCGACCAGCGCACCGTACGGGTAGTGCGAGGAACTGGCGCGCTCGTGGAAATCCTGTGCCATGTAATAGAGGCGCAGGTACAGGCCGGAGTTCACGCCTGGCCGCCCGGAACGGCCGAAGCGGGCGAGGATCGCGGTCTTGGCCTCGTTCAACGCACCGACCACGCGCCGGTTCTGCTCGGCCAGGTCGAGCTGGCGACGTTGCAGGTCGGCCTCGCGCACCGGCTCGAACAGTGTTGCCTTCAACTGCAGGTAGCGGCCCAGTTCAACGTACAGGCGCGCCACGCGTTCGCGGACCGGACGGTTGGCGAACAGCGCGGTCCACAGGATCGACAGCAGGCCGTACCAGACCGCACCGGCCAGCAGGTGGCTGACCGCGTCCAGCGCGCTGTGCAGGTCGCTGGCACCGTGTTGTTCCAGGCCGATCATGGTGTAGATCGCCAGCGTTACCGTGGCCTGGGCGATCGACGCGTAGCGTTCGCCGAGCGCACCCAGCAGGGTCAGCCCGAACGTGGACAGCGCCAGCGCCCCGATGAAGATCCATGGCCAGGGGAACAGCCAGATCACCGACGCCGCGGCAAGGCAGAAGCACAGCAGCGACAGCAGTACCGCCTTGGTACGTCCCCACCAGTTGTCATCGGTCTCGGCGATGGCGCTGGCGATGATGCCGAGGAACACGCCGGGCAGGGCGGTGAGCGCATCCAGTTGCCAGCACACGGCAAGCGCTGCGGTCAGGGCGATGAACACGCGCAGGCCGTAGCTGGCCTTTTCGTGGGCCCACAGGCGGCTGAGGCGGGATTCGCGGGCGGACATGCAGGCTCGGTGGAAGGGTCTCCCACCATTATTGCGGGCTGCGCGTGAAATATGGAGTGCGGACCAACGGTCCGCACCCCCGGCGGTGCCGGGCCTTACATGTCGAACCGCACGCTCACCGCGAACGTACGCGGCAGGCCGACGCCGGCGTTGGACCAGTATTTCCGGTTGGCCAGGTTCTCGACGCTGGCGCGCACGGTCACCGGGTGGCCGGAGGCGAGCAGGCGATAGCCGATGCCTGCATTGACCAGCGTGTAGTCGGGCAGCTTCAGGGTGTTGTCGGCGTCGTACCAGACATCGCCGTAATAGCGCACGGCGGCGTAGGTCTCCAGCCCATCCACCCATGGCAGCTGGTAGGTGGCATGCAGTACTCCGCTCCAGCGCGCAGCACCTGCGGTGCGCTTGCCTTCCTGCGAGGCGCTGCCCGGAGACAACTTGTCGTAGGTCGGGTCCAGCCAGGTCACGCCGCCCCCCACCGTCAGCGCGTCTGTCACGTGCAGGTCGCCATTGGCTTCGATGCCTTCGTACAGCGTGATGCCGTCCTGCACCAGGCGAGGCAGGCTGCCGGCGATCAGCTGGTCGATGTTGGCGCCACGTTCCAGCCGGAACGCCGCCAGATTCGCATTCCAGCGTGCCGCCTCGACCTTCGCGCCGATCTCGTACTGCTTGCTGATGGTCGGGTCGAGCACGTCGCCGGCGTTGGCGTAGCTGTTGCCCACGCGGCTGCCCGCTTCCAGCGATTCGATGTAGCTGGCGTAGAGTGTGACCGCCTCGCTGGGCTTGAACATCACGGCGTAGGTCGGTGTGACCGGGTAGGTGTGGTAGCGGCCCTTGGTCTCGTAGTCGTTGTAGCGCCAGCCCGCCAGGACCGACCAGCCGCTGCCGAGATCGACGGTATCGCTCGCGAACACCGCCTGCTGCACGGTCTCGTCGCCGCGGGTCATCACCCGTAAACCCACGGCGTCATGGCGGATCGCGTGGCGCTGGTACAGGTTGGCGCGGCCGATCAGGCTCCATTCGTAGGGGCGGTCCCAGCCCAGCCCGGTCTGGTGGCTGATGCCCGCCACCACCTGATGCTGCAGGGGGCCGGTGCGGAAGCTGCCCTGCAGCATCGCCTGGGCCAGCTTCCACTCGCTCTTGCCACCCAGTTCGTAGACGTTGACGTCGTAGTCGCCGTTGGGATTGTCGATGTAGGCGAAGATCTTGTTGACGTCATTCCACGAGGTGGTGACGCCGTAACTCAGGCTGGCTTTCCAGTTGCTGTTGATCTGCCAGTTCAAGCCGGTCGACAGCAGGCTGGATCGGGTGTCGTAGTAGGTGCCGGGTACGCTGTTGTCGGTATCCCCGGCAATCGGTCGCGGCAGCGATGTCAGGCCACGGAAGTAGTACTGCGGCGACTCTTCGCGCAGATCGCGTGACTGGAACACGCCGTCGAAGGTCCAGGTCAGTACATCGCTCAGGCGCGCATCCAGCGACAGTGCGCCAACCTTGCGATCGACGTGCCCACCATTGAAGGTCTCGCCCTTTTCCTGGAAGGCGTTGAAACGGTAGCCGAACATCTGCTCGTTGCCGAAACGTCCGCCAACGTCGATGCCGCCGCTGACGATGCCCTGTTCACGCCAGCCCAGCTGGGCGGAGAAGGTGGGCGTGTCCGTCGGCTTCCTGGTGATGTAGTTGACGATGCCGCCGGGTGCACCGAACCCGTACAGGAAACCGCCCGGGCCTTTCAGCAGATCGACCTGTTCCATCACTTCCAGCGGCCATTCGGTACCCCAGGAAGAGACCTGCAGGCCATTGACGCGATAGCTGTCGAAATTCAGTTCGATACCGCGATTGCGGATGGGCGAGCTCCAGCCGCTGGCGTAGGCGCTGACCTGGGTGGTGACCGAGGGGTCGAGCAGGAAGGCTTCGCCCAGCGAGACCACCTGGCGCTGCTCGATCTGCTCGCGGCCAACAGCGGTGATCGCAAACGGAGTGTCGCGCAGGGCGCGGTCGCCCAGTGCGCCGGCGTCGGTATGGGTGCGTTCGGCGGTGACCTTCACCGCATCCAGATCGATGGCGTTACGGCTGACGGCCGGCGCTTCGGCATGGGCAGCGCAGGCGGCGGACAGGGCGGAGGCCAGCAGGGCCAGGCGGGGGAGACGGGAAGGCAGCATCGATGGTGGTCCTCGACGGACGGCCACAGGCCATCCGCCCACGGGTGGGGGAAGGGGCAGTGGCTGGGATCACGCAGGCTGGCCGGAGATGGCAGCGGGGCGCCGCGAAGGGGCGCAGGACCATGGCTGGATGAGAATTGTTCTCTTTTCGTTACGGCACGTCAAATCCAAAGCGGCGTGCGGACCAACGGTCCGCACCCACCAGAGGCAGGTGTTGCACTAGATCCACGCCGTGCGTGGATGGGCCCTTCTACGCCCGCTGCGCGCGCTTGAGCAGCTTCGCTTCGCGCCTGCGTGCGCGACGTGCCCGCCAGCGCTCGGCCAGGCAGGAGAAGATCACGTACAGCGCCGGCGTACTGAGCAGGGTCAGGCTCTGCGAGAACAGCAGGCCGCCGATCATCGCGATACCCAGCGGACGACGCAGCTCGGACCCTTCGCCCAGGCCGATCGCCAGCGGAACCGCCGCCAGGATCGCCACCATCGTGGTCATCATGATCGGGCGGAAGCGCACGATGCTGGCCTCGCGTGCCGCCTCGCGCGGTGCCAGTCCATGCTCGCGCTGCGCCACCAGCGCGAAGTCGATCATCATGATCGCGTTCTTCTTGACGATGCCGATCAACAGCACCAGCGCGATCATCGAGATCACCGACAGCTCGGTGTTGGTGCCGAACAACGCCAGCAGCGCACCCACGCCCGCCGCCGGCAGCGTGGACAGGATGGTGACCGGATGGATCAGGCTCTCGTAGAGCATGCCCAGCACCAGGTACACGGTCAGGATCGCGGCAAACACCAGGATCAGCATGTCGCTGGGATCGGAGTTGAACCCGAACCCCGCATCATCGGCCAGGCGGATGTCGCCGGGCATGCGCATGCCGGCCACGGTGGCGTCGATGATCGCCTTGGCTTCGCCCATGCTCACGTTCGGCGCCAGGTTGTAGCTGAGGTCCATCGTCGTGTACTGGTTCTCATGGGTGATCTGCGAAGGCGCCAGCCCCGGCACCTGCTTGGCCACCGCAGTGAGCGGCACCATGTCGCCGTTGCGCGCACGCACATGCACCTCGTCCAGTGCCGCCGGCGTAGCGGTCTGCGAGGGCAGGGCGTTGACCACCACGCTGTACTGGTTGATGTCCGAATAGATGGTCGAGATCTGGCGCTGGCCGAACGCGCCGTACAGGGCGCCGTCGATGGCGCCGACCGAAACACCCAGGCGGGCTGCCTTGGCACGGTCGATCTCGATGTTCTGGCGCAGGCCGGCATTGTCCACGTCGGTGCCGACGTCGCGCAGCTTCGGGTTCTTCTTCAGCTCCGCCTGCAGTTTGGGCAGCCATTCCTGCAGTGACGCCAGGTCATTGCCCTGCAGCGAGATGCGGTACTGCGCGCCCTGGCTGGAGCCACCGCCATCGTTGCTGGGCAGATCCTGGATCGCGCGCAGGCGCAGTTGCAGGTCGGGGTAGCGGTCGGCCTTCGCACTCAGACGCGCCAGGACATGCGCGGTGGTTTCGCGGCGGCCTTCCTTTCGCGACTTCAGCTCGACGTTGAACTGTGCGCTGGAGCCCTGGCGGCCGCTGCCCAGGCGCACGCCCACGGTCTTCACCGCCGGGTCGGCCATCAGCATGTCAGTGATGCGGCGCTGGCGGCTGACCATGTCCTCGAAGGAGACCGTAGCGCTGGAGTTGGCGCGGCCCCAGATCAGGCCGGTGTCCTGCGGCGGGAACGCGCCCTTCTTCACTGCACCGAACAGGAAGATGGTTGCACCGATCAGCAGCAGCGGTGTCAGCGACAGCAGCAGCGCATGGCGCAGCGAGAAGTCCAGGAACATGGTGTAGATGCGCAGCATGCGCTCGTGGCCGGCGTCCAGCCAGCGGCCGAAGCGTGACGGCGGCGCCGTGCGGTCGTGGGCGCTGAGGAAGCGGCTGCACAGCGCCGGGGTGAGCGTCAGCGAGACGATCATCGAGACCACGATCGCTGCTACCAGGGTGACGGTGAACTCGCGGAAGAACGCGCCCATCATGCCGCTGGCGAACAGCAGCGGAATGAACACCGCCACCAGCGAGGCAGTGATCGAGACGATGGTGAAGCCGATCTCGCGCGCGCCGGTCAGTGCCGCCTGCATCCGCGGCATGCCTTCGTCGAGGTGACGCATGATGTTCTCGATCACCACGATCGCATCGTCGACCACGAAGCCGATCGCGATCACCAGCGCCAGCAGGCTCAGGTTGTTCAGGGTGAAGCCCATCACGTACATCACCAGCGCGGCACCGGCCAGCGACAGCGGCACGGTTACGGCGGCGATCAGCGTCGGCGCCAGCCGGCGCAGGAACAGCGCCATGGTCAGCACCACCATTGCCAGGCTGATCAGCAGGGTGATCTGCACTTCATGCAGCGACGAGCGGATGGTCGGTGTACGGTCGAAGTACGGCGTCATCGTGGTGCCGGGCTGCAGGTAGTCGCGCAGCGCGGGAATCTGCGCCTTCACCCGGTCCACGGTTTCCACGATGTTGGCGCCGGCGCGGGTGAACACGTACATCACCACGGCGGGTTTGTGGTCGAACCACGCGGCCTGGTAGGCATCCTGCTGGCCGTCGTAGACGTTGGCGATGTCCTTCAGGCGGATCACCCGGCCATCGCCCTGGGTCTTCACCACCAGGTCGGCGAAGTCGGCCGCACGCGCGACCGAATCGTTGGCGATGATCGCGGTGGTGGTATTTCCATCGCTGAGGAAGCCGGTGGGCGAGGTCACGTTGGCCGCGCGTACGGCGTTGCGCAGATCATCGGCAGTCAGGCCCAGCGCGTTCATCAGGCGCAGGTTGACGTCCACGCGTACCGCCGGCGTCGAAGCACCGGCAATGTCGACCGAGGCAACGCCGCTGATCTGGCGGATGCGCTGCGCCAGCAGCGAGTCGGCGACGTTGTACAGCTCATCGGCCGACTGCGTCTGCGAGGTCAGTGCGATGGCGATGACCGGGTCGTCGTTCGGGTTCGCCTTCTGGTACATCGGCGATCCCATGCCCGAGGGCAGGTCGGCCTGTGCCGAGTTGATCGCGGTCTGTACGTCCAGCGCGGCCGAATCGATGTCGTGGCCGCTCTGGAAGATCATGAACACCAACGAGCTGCCTTCCGAGCTCGACGAGCGCATGCGGTCGATGCCCGGCAGCTGGCCGAGATGGCGTTCCAGCGGCGCGGTGACCGTGGACGCCATGGTTGCCGCATCGGCACCAGATTGGCTGGCGTGCACGAAGATCACCGGAATCTCGATGTTCGGCAGTGCCGACACGCCCAGGCGCAGGTAGCAGATCAGGCCGACCATGAACAGGCCGATGGCCAGCAGCGCGGTGCCGATCGGGCGGCGGATGAAGGGGCCGGACAGGTTCATCGTGCGGCCCCCCGCGGCAGCGGGGCGTGGATCATGCCTGCGGCTCCTGCAGCGATCCGTCGCGCAGTGCGCGCTGCTCGCGGCGGCGGGCAAGCCATTCGGAGAAGCGCTCCATGTACAGGTAGATCACCGGCGTGGTGTACAGGGTCACCAGCTGCGACAGCAGCAGGCCGCCGACGATGGCGATGCCCAGCGGGCGGCGCAGCTCCGAGCCGATGCCGGTGCCCAGCGCCAGCGGCAGCGCGCCGAGCATTGCCGCGGCGGTGGTCATCATGATCGGACGGAAGCGCAGCAGGCAGGCCCGGCGGATCGCTTCATGCGCATTGGCACCGGCGCGGCGCGCCTCGATCGCGAAGTCCACCATCATGATGCCGTTCTTCTTGACGATGCCGATCAGCAGCACGATGCCGACGATGCCATCCACCGACAGGCTCAACCCGCACAGCATCAGCGCCAGCAGCGCGCCGACACCGGCCGGCGGCAGCGTGGAGATGATCGTGATCGGGTGGATGTAGCTCTCGTAGAGCACGCCCAGCACGATGTAGATCACCACCAGCGAGGCCAGCAGCAGCCACACCACATCGGTCTGGCTGCCGGTGAATTCGGCGGCCTTGCCGATGAATTCGGCATGCAGGTGTGCCGGCATGTCCAGGCTGTCCTTGGTCTCCTGGATCGCACGCACGGCGTCGGACAGCGAATAGCCCGGCGCCACGTTGAACGAGACCGTCACCGCTGGCAGCTGCTGCTGGTGGCTGACCACCAGCGGCGCACTGCTGACCTTGCCTTCGGCCAGTGCCGAGAGCGGAATGATGCTGCCGGCGCCGACGGTGATGCCGGTGTTCTGCGCGCCGATGCCGGTAGCCGTCGATGAATTCGACGAGGTGACCTGGCCGAAGCTGGTGGCATTGGTGCCGGTCAGCGCACCGGCACCATTGGAGGCAACGGCCAGCTGTTCCATCAGCGCGGTGCTGGTGCGGAACTCCGGCGCCACTTCCAGTACAACCCGATACTGGTTGAGTTCGGTGAAGATGGTCGAGATCTGGCGCTGGCCGAACGCATCGTAGAGCGTGTCGTCGATGGTCTGCATCGGCACGCCCAGCACGCTGGCCTTGTCGCGGTCGATGTTCAGCTCGAGGGCGCGGCCCTGGTTGGACAGGTTGTTGTCGACGTCAGCCAGTTCCGGGCGCTTGCGCAGCGCTTCGGTCAGGCGCGTGGCCTGGGTGGCCACCGTCGCCGGATCGACGTCCGACAACGAGTACTGGTACTCGGTGGCGGCCACGCGGGTGTCCAGGGTTACGTCCTGTACCGGCTTCAGGTACAGCGCCACGCCCGGAATACCGGCCACCGCCTTCTGCAGGCGCGGCAGGATCTCATCCAGGCCATCGCGCTCGCCGCGTTCCTTCAGCACGATCGACAGCTGGCCCTGGTTGAGCGTGGGATTCATGCTGCCCGCGCCAATGAAGGCCGACACGCCGGTCACATCCGGATCCTGGCGCAGCGCTTCGGCGACCTGCCTGGTGCGCTGCTCCATCTGCGGGAAGGCGATGTTCTGGTCGGCCTGCACCACGCCGGTGATCAGGCCGGTGTCCTGTTCGGGCAGCAGGCCCTTGGGAATCAGCACGTACAGCAGCACGGTCAGCACCAGTGCGCCGCCGGCCACGGCCAGGGTCAGGCGCTGGTGGCCCAGCACCCAGTCCAGGCTGCGCTCGTAAAGGCCGACGGTGCGCGTCCACAGGTTCTGCGTGCCGGCCGCCGCCGCACGCTCATGCGCGTCCTCGCCCTCGGGCAGGGCGTCGGGCTTGAGCAGGTAGGCGCACATCATCGGGGTCAGCGTCAGCGAGATCAGCATCGACAGCACGACGGCGATGCTCAGCACCCACGCGAACTCATGGAACAGGCGGCCGGTGACGCCGGGCATCAGCAGCAGCGGCAGGAACACTGCCACCAGCGACACGGTCAGCGACAGCACAGTGAAGCCGATCTGGCGCGCACCGATCTCGGCCGCTTCCTTGCCACTCTTGCCCTGCTCGATGTAACGCACGATGTTCTCGATCATCACGATCGCATCGTCGACCACGAAGCCGGTGGCCACCACCAGCGCCATCAGCGAGAGGTTGTCCAGCGACATGCCGGTGAAGGCCATCACCGCGAAAGTGCCCGCCAATGACAGTGGCACGGCCACCGAGGGAATGATCGTGGCCCACAGCCGGCGCAGGAACACGAAGATCACTGCGACCACCAGGCCGATGGTGAGGATCAGGGTGAACTGCACTTCATGCACCGAGGCGCGGATGGTCTCGGTACGGTCGTTGAAGATCTCCAGGTGCACGTCGGCTGGCAGCACGCCCTGCAACTGCGGCAGGATCGCGCGGATGCGCTCGACGGTCTGCACGATGTTGGCGCCGGGCTGGCGCCGCACTTCCAGCAGCACCGCCGGCTTGCCATCGGCCCATGCGGCCAGCTGGTCGTTCTCCACGCCATCAACCACTTCGGCCACGTCGGACAAACGCACCGGACGGCCGTTCTTGTAGCTGATGATGGTGTCGCGGTACTCGGCGGCACTGGTGAGCTGGTCGTTGGTACCGATGCTGTAGGACTGGGTCTTGCCGTTCAGTGAACCCTTGGGTGCATTGACGTTGGCCTGGGTCAGCGCGCTGCGCAGCTCTTCCAGGGTCAGGCCCATGTTCGACAGCTGCGCCGGATTGACCTGGATGCGCACGGCTGGGCGCACGTTGCCGGCGATCGAGACCAGGCCGACGCCCTGCACCTGCGACAGGCGCTGGGCGAGGATCGAGTCAGCGTAGTTGTTGACGTCGCGCAGCGGGCGCGTGTCAGACGTCAGTTTCAGGGTGACGATGGCTGCGTCGGCTGGATTCACCCGGTTGTAGACCGGCTGGTAGGGCAGCGACGAGGGCAGGGTGGCCTGGCGGATCGCCGCCTGCACGTCCTGCGCGGCGATGTCGATGTCGCGGTCCATCGAGAACTGCAGGATGATCGTCGACAGGCCCGCCGACGAATCCGAGGTCATCAACTCCAGCCCGGAAATCTGCCCGAACTGGCGCTCCAGCGGGGTGGTGACCAGCGAAGCCATGGTGGTGGCATTGGCACCGGGGTACTGGGTGGTGACCACCAGGCTGGGTGCATCGATTTCCGGCAGCGCCGACACCGGCAGCTTGCGGTAGCCCAGGATGCCGAGCAGCAACAGGCCCGCCATCAACAGCGAGGTGGCGATCGGGCGGCGGATGAAGATCGTCGAAAAGCCCACGGACTGATCCTTGCTGGCACTTCAATGTCGGCGCCGGCAGGTGTGCCGGCGCGAGGGAGAACTGTGGCCTGCGCTCAGCGCGGGCCACCACCGCGACGGCCACTGCCGCCACCGTTCTTCTGCTCGGCCGCCTTCAGTTCGGCCTCGGTCGGTGCGACCGGGGTCTCGCCCGGCTTCAGCGCGGTGACCTTGCTGCCCGGCTTCAGGCGGAACTGGCCTTCGCTGACCACGCGCTCGCCGCCCTTCAGGCCTTCGGCGATCTGCACCTGGCTGTCGCCTACTTCCACGCCGCTGCGCACGGTCTGCATCTTCACCGTGTTGTCGCCCTGCACGACATAGACGTACTCGCCATCCGGCCCGCGCAGCACCGCCTGGGTCGGAATGACCACGCCGCCGGCAATCGTGCGCAGCTGCATGCGCACGTTGACGAACTGGCCCGGCCACAGGCCGTTGTCGGTGTTGTCGAAGATCGCGCGTGCCTTGAACGTGCCGCTGTCGGCACTGATCAGGTTGTCGACCACGTCCAGCTTGCCGTCACCGGACAGCACGTGCGAATCGGCGCGGTCCAGCGCTGCCACCGGCACCGCACCGGCGGCCTGCGCCTGGCGCACATCGCCGAGCTGGCGCTCGGGCAGGTTGAACAGCACGTGGATCGGATGGATCTGGGTCAGCGTGACCAGCGCGGTGCCGGCGTTGACCACGTTGCCGGCGTCGACCGCGCGGATGCCGGCGATGCCGGTGATCGGCGCGGTGACCTTGGTGTACTGCAGCTGTACCTGCGCCGAGCGCATGCTGGCCTCGTTCGCCGCGACTGCGCTTTCGTACTGTGCCACTTGGTTTCGCTGTGTATCCAGATCGGTCTTGGCGACGAACTGGCGATACTCCGGCGCGTTCGAGCGCTGGTAGTTGGAGCGCGCGGTGGCCAGCAGCGCCTCGTTCTGGCGCTTGGATGCCACCGCCTGGTCATAGCTGGCCTGGGCGGTGCGCGGGTCGATCACCGCCAGCACATCGCCCTTCTTCACTTCCTGGCCTTCGCGGAAGTTCAGGCTCATCAGCTGTCCGCCCACCTGCGGGCTGACGGTGACGGTGTTCATTGCCGTCACCGTGCCCAGCGCGCTGGCATAGACCGGCACGTCCTGGCGTGCCGCATCCACCACGGTGACCGGCACCGGGCCGGCATCCGGGTCTTCACCGCCCTGGCGCGCAGCTGCTGCCGCGCCACCGGCCTTGTCCTTGCCCCCGCCAAGTACGCGCAGGCCGACCACGGCCAGCACCAGTACCGCCACGACCAGCAGCACGATCTTCCAAACACGTGACATTACAAGGACTCCAAGAGGGCTGGACGGGGCGCGGCCCCGGTTGGCAATGCGCAAAGCATACCTGCGCCACATCACGTTTCCTGCATGACGGATGGGACGGGCGCTATGACCGGATCTGGCCGCGGAGGTTCCCGTGGCGGCGGCGTTGCCCTACATTCAGCTGGAACCCCCTTTGCCGTGGAGATTGCGATGCGCCGTTCGCTGCTGCTGTCCGCCCTGCTGCTGGCCCTGCCGGTCCTTGCCCATGCCCAGGACGGGCAACGCCCCGAAGTGACCGCCGCCGCCCAGCGCCTGCAGGCCAAGGTGGTCGAATGGCGCCGTGACTTCCATCAGCACCCGGAGCTGTCCAACCGCGAGGTGCGAACCTCGGCCGAGGTCGCCAAGCGCCTGCGTGCGATGGGCCTGAAGCCGAAGACCGGCATCGCCCACCACGGCGTGGTGGCGATCATCGAAGGCGGCAAGCCGGGCCCGAAGATCGCCCTGCGCGCGGACATGGACGCGCTGCCGGTGACCGAACAGACCGGCCTGCCGTTCGCCTCCAAGGCCACCGACCAGTACCGCGGGCAGACCGTGGGCGTGATGCATGCCTGCGGCCATGACGCGCACACCGCCACCCTGCTGGGCGTGGCCGAAGCATTGGTGGCGATGAAGAAGGACCTGCCGGGCCAGGTGATGCTGATCTTCCAGCCGGCCGAGGAAGGTGCACCGCCGCCGGAAGAGGGCGGTGCCGCACTGATGCTGAAGGAAGGCCTGTTCGCCGACTTCAAGCCGGAGGCGGTATTCGGCCTGCACGTGTTCTCCAGTGTGCAGGCCGGGCAGATCGCCGTGCGCGGTGGCCCGCTGATGGCAGCGTCGGACCGCTTCGGGATCAAGGTGATCGGTCGCCAGACGCATGGCTCGGCCCCCTGGAACGGCATTGACCCGATCGTCGCCACCGCCGATCTGGTCGGTACCGCGCAGACCATCGTCAGCCGCCGCGCCAATCTGTCCAAGCAACCGGCGGTGCTGACCTTCGGCGCGATCAACGGCGGCATCCGCTACAACATCATTCCCGATGAAGTGGAAATGGTCGGCACCATCCGCACCTTCGACGAAGGCATGCGCCAGCAGATCTTCGCCGACCTGCGCAACGTGGCCGAGCACACGGCGGCTGCGCACGGTGCCAAGGCGGTGACCGACATCTACGAATCGGAGGGCAACCCGGCCACGGTGAACGACCCGGCGCTGACCGCGAAGATGCTGCCGAGCCTGCAGGCGGTGGTGGGCAAGGACAACGTGTACGAGCCGCCGCTGCAGATGGGTGCGGAGGATTTCTCGCTGTACGCGAAGGAAGTGCCGGGCATGTTCTTCTTCGTCGGCTCCACCAGCGTGGGCATCGACCCGGCGACGGCGCCGGCCAATCATTCGCCGAAGTTCCTGCTGGATGAGAAGGCGCTGGATGTGGGATTGCGCGCGTTGCTGCAGGTGAGCCTGGATTACCTGCACGGTACCGGCACTCCGGCGGGGTGAGGGTTTCCGGCAGGGCTTGCAGCCCTGCACCCGCTCAAATCAACGTCAACGTCAAAAGCGTGCATTCCGCGGGATGGCGGGGTGGGTCCGGTTGAGGGGGACGCCGTAAACCCGTCCCTGGGGGCTTGGCCGCGGCATCCATGCCGCGGACACCCCCTCAACCGGACCCACCCCGCCTTCGACAGTTTCCTGCTGCTGTCAGAACGACATTCTGCTTTGGTAGGTGTCGACCTTGGTCGACACGGCGGACGTCATGAACGTCTGAAGGATCGGCTTTTGATCTTGATTTTCTGATCTTTCCCGTGGTGGCGCAGGAAACTGTCCGTGGCCGGGAGGGTGGGTTGGCTGGGGGCGTGAGCCGCATGGATGCGGCGACCGAGCTTACATGGACGTACTTGCAGCGGCCCCCAGCCAACCCACCCTCCCGGCCGACCCCGAGATCCTGCCCTGAACCACCACGGAGGGGCTCCGCCGTTGGCCGGCCCGGCCGAAGGCCCGCCCTCCGCGCGATACAATGACGCCCATGAACACCCCACA
The DNA here is from genome assembly GCF_059370395.1 of Stenotrophomonas sp. YJH_SMC_101-4. Lineage (NCBI taxonomy): Bacteria > Pseudomonadati > Pseudomonadota > Gammaproteobacteria > Lysobacterales > Lysobacteraceae > Stenotrophomonas > Stenotrophomonas sp. YJH_SMC_101-4. The sequence continues at coordinate 372,841 of NZ_JCAFTP010000003.1, forward strand.
GGATTCCAGCCTCGGTCGCGAGGTCAGTTACCCGTCGCAGTACGATCCCGGCCTGCTGTTCCCCATCCCCCGCAGCGGCGCCCGCGCCGAGATCGGCCTCGATGACGCCGCGCTGCCGTTTGTCGGCCACGACCGCTGGCACGCCTTCGAGCTGAGCTGGCTCGACCCGCGTGGCAAGCCGCAGGTCGCCGTCGCCACCGTGCAGGTGCCATGCACTTCGCCGCGGTTGATCGAATCGAAGTCGTTCAAGCTGTACCTCAACTCCCTCAACAGCACCCGCATCGACAGCGCCGAGGCACTGCGCGAGCGCCTGGTGGCCGACCTGTCGGCCTGCGCCGGTGCGCCGGTCCAGGTCGAGTTCGGCCTGCCGGGCCTGCGTGAGACGCCGCTCGGTGAATCCATCGACGGGCTGGACGTGGAGATCGACTGCTACGGTCCGCCGCAGGCGGACTTCCTCGCCGCCGATGCGGGTGAGGTGGTGGAAGAGACCCTGGTCTCGTCGCTGCTGAAGTCCAACTGCCCGGTCACCGGCCAGCCGGACTGGGCCACGGTCAGCCTGCGTTACCGCGGGCCGAAGATCGACCGTGCCGGCCTGCTGCGCTATCTGGTCAGCTACCGCGAGCACGCCGAGTTCCACGAGCAGTGCGTTGAGCGGATCTTCAGCGAGGTGACTTCGCGCTGCCAGCCGCAGTGGCTGGAAGTGGAGGCCCGCTATACCCGCCGTGGTGGCCTGGATATCAATCCCTGGCGCGCCAGTCCCGGCATCGCCGCCCCGGCTGCGACCTACCGCGAACTGCGGCAGTAACCCAGCAGGCGGTTACCGGTCGTGCCGGCCGCTGGCCGGCAACCACGTGGAACCGGTGTCCAGGGCAAGCCGGCCAGCGGCCGGCACGACCGGACACCTTCTCTCCCGATTGTTCAGCCGCCCCCGGGGGCGGCTTCACATCTGCACCATCCCCATTTAACAACCTCCATGGCACCGTGCGAACCACGTAGTCATGCAGACGGGAGTTGTGGATGAGTACCGAGAAGAAAGCCGATTTCTCCGGCGTCAGTGGCAGCGTCGACAGTACCGCCGAGCAGGTGCCGAAGGCGGACTTCTCCGGCGTCAGCGCCTCGGTGGACAGCACCGCAGACGTTGTCAGCGGCGGCACCTATACCGTGCAGAAGGGTGACTCGCTGTCGAAGATCGCCAAGCAGCATCTGGGCGACGCCAATGCCTGGAAGAAGATCTTCGAAGCCAACCGCGATGTGCTTGATGACCCGGACAAGATCTTCCCGGGCCAGACCCTGAAATTGCCGCCGAAGTAAGCCGGCCAGAACGCCGTCCGACAATCCCTGGGAGGAACCCCGAATGATCAAGACCGCCCCGCTCCAGACCGCCCTGATCGCCGCCCTGCTGGGCAGCGTCGCCTTGGTCGGTTGCAAGAAGAAAGAAGAGTCGACCGACAACAATGCCGCTCCGGCAGCGACTGCTCCGGCCGAACCGGCAGCACCGGCCCCGATGACCGGCGCGCCGCCGCCGATGGCCGAAGCCGCTGCTGTCAGCGTCTCGGCGGTCACGGTCGGCAAGACCGCAGCCGCCGACAAGTCGGTTGCGACGACGGCTCTGTTCGCGCCGAAGGACGACATCATCGTCTCGGTCAAGACCGACGGTGCCGCCAACAACGTCACCGTTGGCGCGAAGCTGACCTACCAGGACGGCCAGGTGGCCGGCGAACAGAATGCCACGCTGAACACCAGCGGTGCGGAAACCACCAACGTCACCTTCAAGAATGCAAAGGGCTGGCCGGCCGGCAAGTACCGCGCCGAAGTCACCGTCGATGGCAAGGCGGCCGGAACGCCGCAGGAGTTCGAGGTCAAGTAAGTCCAGCCGACTCTCTCCCGGCAGGGCTCACGATGGACGCAGCCGCGAGGCTGCGTCCTTTTTTATTGGCGATGCCCGCTTGGGGAGGGGGCTGCCGGTATACGCTGAACGGAACACGGCCAGGTAGGGGATAGGATGCTCAGCTGGATTGCGCTCACGCTCGCAATGGGACCCGCGAATCTCTGGAGCTACAGTTGCGACCACTTCCTATACGGCGCCTGTGTGCGGGTGCCGACAGACATGTCCGTGACCTACGAGGCACCTGTTGACTTTGGTCTGCACCGCATCAGGCGTAATGGTAGGGAAGTCGCCTTGATCTACGAGGGCGATGCCCCCGAAAAGCCTGTGCCAGGAAGCACGCCGGATCTGCGCTTCACGGATGGCGGATATGTCGTGTCGGGGTATGCAAGGGCGGAAGGACCTTCCACCCGGTACGACGTCTACGTTCGACCCGGATCATCTGGCGCCGGTTCGCTGCACATCCGAGGTTCTGCAGCGACGGCTGATGAACTCGCCAGCCTGGCCGCCGTCGTTGGGGGATTCCGTGTCTGCAACTTCCAGCAAAGCAGGCGCGCACAGACGTTGACCTGTCCGAGGCGTGCCGAGTGGGGGCAGCGATTGTCGGAGTGGGTCATGCGTGCCTCCACGAGCGGGAAGTCGAATTAGCCATCAAGCCTCAGCTTCCAGACCGGAAGCGAGCCAACGACGAAACACAGCGGTCCAGTACCGGCGCGTATGGCGTGGCTTTGCCCCGCGCGGCTGAAAACGCGACAATGCAGGGGTTTCCCCGCCGCGCGCCCACCCTGACGGCGACGGGGGAAAGCGACACGGTTGCACGTGGCCCGGCGCTGGCGCCGGCCTTCCCCTGAGCATTGCTACAGAGTCCAAGTCCCCCATGTCCAAGATCCTCTACACGCTGACCGACGAAGCCCCGTTCCTGGCCACCCAGTCGCTGCTGCCGATCGTCGGCGCCTACACCGCCACCGCAGGCATCGTGGTGGAAACCCGTGACATCTCGCTGTCCGGCCGCATCCTGTCGCTGTTCCCGGAACTGCTCAGTGACGCGCAGAAGGTCAGCGACGACCTGGCCGAGCTGGGCCAGCTGGCGACCACCCCGGACGCCAACATCATCAAGCTGCCGAACATCTCCGCCTCGGTGCCGCAGCTGAAGGCGGCCATCAAGGAATTGCAGGACCAGGGCTATCCGCTGCCGGATTACCCGGAAACCCCGGCCGACGACCAGCAGCGCGACTACAAGGCGCGCTACGACAAGGTCAAGGGCAGTGCGGTGAACCCGGTGCTGCGCGAAGGCAACTCCGACCGCCGCGCACCGCTGTCGGTGAAGAACTACGCGCGCAAGCACCCGCACCGCATGGGCGCCTGGGCGTCGGATTCGAAGTCGCACGTCGCGCACATGGCCGCCGGTGATTTCTACGGCAGCGAGAAGTCGGCCACCCTGGCCAACGCCGGTGCGCTGAAGATCACCTTCCACGGCAAGGACGGCAGCACCGTCGTGCTGAAGGAAAAGACCGCGGTCAAGGCCGGCGAGATCGTTGATGCCGCGGTGATGAGCCGCAAGGCGCTGGCCGCGTTCATCGCTGAGCAGATCGCCGATGCCAAGGCCCAGGGCGTGCTGTTCTCGCTGCACCTGAAGGCGACCATGATGAAGGTCTCCGACCCGATCATGTTCGGCGTGGCGGTCAACGAGTTCTACAAGGACGTGCTGGCCAAGCATGCCGACGTGCTGAAGCAGGCCGGTTTCGATGCCAACAACGGCATCGGTGACCTGGCTGCGCGCCTGCCGTCGCTGCCGGAAGCCACCCGCGCCGCCATCGAAGCCGACCTGGCTGCCGAGTACGCACAGCGTCCGGGCGTGGCGATGGTCAATTCGGACAAGGGCATCACCAACCTGCACGTGCCGAGCGACGTGATCGTCGACGCCTCGATGCCGGCGATGATCCGCGACTCCGGCAAGATGTGGAACGCCGAAGGCAAGTTGCAGGACACCAAGGCCGTCATTCCGGACCGCTGCTATGCCGGCGTGTACCAGGCCGTCATCGACGACTGCAAGGCGCACGGGGCCTTCGACCCGGCCACCATGGGCTCGGTGCCGAACGTCGGCCTGATGGCGCAGAAGGCCGAAGAGTACGGCTCGCACGACAAGACCTTCCAGATCGCCGCCGATGGCGTGGTCAAGGTCACCGACGACGCTGGCACCGTGGTGTTCGAGCACGCTGTGGAAGCCGGTGACATCTGGCGCATGTGCCAGACCAAGGACGCGCCGATCCAGGACTGGGTCAAGCTGGCCGTCGAGCGCGCCCGCCTGAGCAGCACCCCGGCCGTGTTCTGGCTGGATGCCGCCCGCGCCCACGACGCGCAGGTCATCGCCAAGGTCGAGCAGTACCTGAAGAACCACGACACCAACGGCCTGGACATCCGCATTCTGCCACCGGTGGAAGCGACCTCGTTCTCGCTGGCCCGCATCCGCAAGGGCGAGGACACCATCTCGGTGACGGGCAACGTGCTGCGCGACTACCTCACCGACCTGTTCCCGATCATGGAGCTGGGCACCAGCGCCAAGATGCTGTCGATCGTGCCGCTGATGGCCGGTGGTGGCCTGTTCGAGACCGGTGCCGGTGGTTCGGCGCCGAAGCACGTGCAGCAGTTCGTCGAAGAGGACTACCTGCGCTGGGATTCGCTGGGTGAGTTCCTGGCCCTGGCCGCCTCGCTGGAACACCTGGGCAACCGCTACGACAACGCTGCCGCCCGTGTGCTGGCCAAGGCCCTGGACGAAGCCAACGGCCAGTTCCTGGACAACGACAAGTCGCCGTCGCGCAAGCTGGGTGGCATCGACAACCGTGGCAGCCACTTCTACATCGCGCTGTACTGGGCCCAGGCCCTGGCCGCGCAGGACGAAGATGCTGCACTGAAGGCGCGCTTCGCTCCGCTGGCCAAGGCACTGACCGACAACGAGCAGAAAATCGTTGAAGAGCTGATCGCGGTGCAGGGCAAGGCCGTGGACATCGGCGGCTACTACCGCCCGGACGTGGCCAAGGCCAGCAAGGCGATGCGCCCGAGCGCGACCTTCAACGCCGCGCTGGAGCAGCTGCGCGGCTGATCCGTCGCCGTTCGGTCGTGACCCCGGAACCCGCGCTTCGGCGCGGGTTTCTTTTTGGGCGGCCCCATTCGACCCGCGTCCAGAACCGTGACATCCGTTGGCTGTCGGAATGCCGTCAAAGCGGCATGAAACTTGCCCGCGATGGCTGTCGCAGAACCGATCGGACACCGTCTGCAACCGCTTCCGATCTGAGCAGTCGATCACGACGGCTGCCGCTGGCGATGTCCTAGCCTTGGCGACGCGAGGCCACCGGGGAGGTGGCCGCACGGGGAACACGGATGGCACGCGTGCTGGTAGTGGGAACCGACATCCAGGGCGAGCAGGCCCTGCTGCAGCGGCTACGCGTAGCATCGGCGCTGCCGGACGGCCAGATCCGCCGCAGCCAGGATCTGGACGATTGCGACCTGCTGGTCATCCGCGATACGCCGGCGCTGCGCAACGCGGCCCTGCGCATGCGCCAGCAACGCCCGCGACTGCAGTGCTGGATCGAGGATCTGGGGGGCCAGCTGCGCGACGGCGATGGCCCTCAGGACATACTTGATGACGGTGCCATCGGCCGCGCCCTGCGCGGGATGCAGTTGGCAGTGGAGCCCCTGACCATGCACGCACCCGCACCGATCCGCCTGGCCGATGGTGCGCATGCCATCACCCGTCTGCTGCGCGAGCGGCTGCCGCTGCGACAGGGGCAGGCACTGCTGAGTGACGCGGGTGACCCCGTCCTGCTGATGGACCTCGAGCATGACCAGGCCGTGCTGCTGCAGGAGCCCGCGAGCGCGCTGGTGGAGCGTTTGGCCGATGCCTTCGAGCGCCTGCAGCTGGATGCGCTCACGCCGGCTCGCCTGCAGGCCCTGGCCGGTGAGCGGCCGCGCCAGCCACTGCGGCCCCTGCTGTGGCAGTGGGCACAGCGCAGCCGACATTGGCAGGCACTGGACGAACGCCTGCGTGGCGCCTCGGTGAAGGTGCTGCGCTGGCCGGATTTCCGCGTGCTGGGTCACGACCACGATGGCTTCCGCCTGTGTTCGCTGCTGCTCAAGCGCGCGTGCACGGTTGAAGAATGCGCGATGCTGCTCGAGTTGCCGGCTGCGGCGGTGCGTGATTTCATCCATGCCGCCTATCTCTGCGGTTACGCACAGTTGCAGAGCGCCCCGGCGGCACCGATGACGGCACTACGCGGCAATGGCACTGACAACGGCCTGCTTGCCCGCCTGTGGCGCCACCTGCGTGGGAGCGAGCGCAATGCGTGAGCACAAGGTGGTCGTGCTCGGTGGCATGGGCAGCGGCAAGTCGACACTCGTGCGCAGCATCGCGGCCGGTGCGGTGATCGACACCGATGTGGCCAACAGTGATCGCCTCGGTGCCGACAAGGCCTCCACCACCGTCGCGCTGGACTACGCAGACATCGACCTGCCCAACGGCGAACGCCTGCGGCTCTACGGGACACCCGGCCAGCAGCGCTTTGATTTCCTGTGGCCGATCCTGCTGCAGGGGGCACGTGGTGCGGTGCTGCTGCTGGACGCGCGCCGTGCCGGGTTGGCCGGCGAGCTGGAGGACTACCTGCAGGTGCTGCAGCCGTTCGCAGCGTCATTGGCGCTGGTGGTGGCGGTCACCCATCTCGACCAGGCGCCGCACGCTGCGCTGGACGACTGGGCTGCACGCGCCAGCCTGGATGATCAACCGCTGCCTTTGCTGGCGGTGGATGCCCGCGACCGCGAACAGGGATTGCTGCTGATGGATGTACTGATGAGCGAAATGGAAGCGCACGCACTGGTGGCCGCGCATGGCTGACGGGCAGATGGCGGTGCTGCCCGATGCCGGCCAGCGTGCGCGCCTGCAGCCGCTGCTGCAGGACCTGCAGCAGCGGGTGGAAGGCGTGCGCACGGTAGTGCTGGCCAGTGTCGATGGCTTTGCCCTGGTCAGCGCTGGTGCCGAAGGGCGCGGCGAACGGCTGGCGGCAATGACCAGCGCGATGCTGGCGCTGGCCGCGGCGGTCGGGCGCGAACTGCTGCTGGGGGATCTGCAGACGCTGATGCTGGAGGCGGCCGGCGGCAAGGTGCTGATGCTGGCGATCCAGGCCGAGGGACGTGCACCACTGCTGCTGATGGCGGCCTGCGACCAGCGCAGCGTGATCGGCCAGGTGCTGTGGCAGAGCAGGGAATGTGGCCAGGCGATCCTGGCCGAACTCGGCGGATCGTGAGCCCGGCCGCAGGGGAACGAGGGGCTCGAACCAACATCGACAAGGGGTGCGACGTGGCTGGATTGAATGAATCGTTGAACGCACTGATGGGCATCGACGGCGCGCAGGCAGTGGCGCTGGTCGACTACGAAAGCGGCATGCTGCTGGGCGAAGCCGGTGCCGGCATGGACATGGAAGTGGCCGCCGCCGGCAACACCGAAGTGATCCGCGCCAAGATGAAGACCGCCACGTCGCTGAACCTCAATGACAGCATCGAGGACATCCTGATCTCGCTGGGCAAGGCGTACCACATCATGCGCCCGGTGGCGAAGAAGAAGGGCTTGTTCTTCTACATCGTGCTGGACCGTACCAAGTCCAACCTGGCGCTGGCCCGGCGCAAGGTGCAGGACGTGGAGTCCGAACTGGCGATCTGAGCCATTGGCTTCGGTAGAGTCGAGCCCGCCCGACTGCTCTTTGCAACTGTAGAGCCGAGCCATGCTCGGCTGCTTCTGCCTGGATCAGCCGAGCATGGGCTCGGCTCTACACAAGCAACCCCACGCCAGCGTATGGTAAAGCCGGTCTTCCCGGGTGAGCCATGCATGTCCAAGCCTGACATCGCTACCGAGCTGGCGCCGCGTATCGCCGGTGCCATCCGCGATGGTTTCGAGCAGTACCATGCCCGCTTCGCGGCGATCACCGCGCGGGCGCGGCAGCGCTTCGAGCAGCGCGACTGGGCCGGTGCGCGACAGGATGCGGTTGAGCGCATCGCCCTCTACGACCTGTGCATCGCCGAGCAGATGGATGCGTTGCGCCGCCTCGCCGGTGACGCGATCGGCGAGCGCGCGCTGTGGCTGCAGGTGCACGCTGGCTACAGCGCGCTGTTGCAGGGCCTGATCGACGCCGAGCTGTACAAGACCTTCTACAACACGCTGTCGCGGCGCCTGTTCGCTACCCGCGGCGTGGACCCGGCGCTGGAATTCATTGCTTTCGACGTCGAGCCTTCCGATGCAATCACCCATCCCGTCGCGCGCCATACCTATGCCGTCTCGCCGACGCGGCCGGTGGAGGCCCTGCAACGCGTGTTGGCCGATTATCGTTTCGACATTCCGTACGCGCACCAGCTGCGCTGCGCGGCGGCCATCGCCGTGCGCCTGCAGGACGACCTCGCCCATTGGGGGGACACGCCGGTACGCAGCATCGAACTGCTCGACACCGTGTTCTACCGCGAGCGCCGCGCCTACCTGGTTGGACGTGTATTCGGCGAGCACCGCTTCTCACCCTGCGTGATTGCCCTGGTCAACGACGCGCGCGGCCTGCGTGCCGATGCGGTGCTGACCCGGCGCCGTGATGTTGCCCATCTGTTTGGCGTGTCGCGCAGCTACTTCCAGGCCGATCTGGGTACGGTGGGCGATGCCGTGGTGTTCCTGCGCAGCCTGCTGCCGGGCAAGCCCATCGATGAGATCTACACGGTGCTGGGACGTGCCAAGCAGGGCAAGACCGAGCGCTACCGCACGTTCTTCCGCCACTTCAACGAGCACCCGCAGGAGCGGCTGGTGCATGCCGAAGGCACGCCGGGCATGGTCATGGCGGTGTTCACCCTGCCCAGCTATCCGCTGGTGTTCAAGCTGATCCGCGACCGTTTCGCGTGGCCCAAGGCGATGTCGCGGCAGCAGGTGGAAGAGAAGTACGCGCTGGTGTTCAATCTCGATCGTGTCGGCCGCCTGCTCGATGCGCAGCCCTATCGTCATCTGCGCTTTCCGCGCGCGCGTTTCGCGCCGGCCCTGCTGGACGAACTGCTGCAGCAGTGCGCGCAGAGCGTACGCGCTGATGGCGATGAGGTGGAGATCGCACTGTGCTACGTGCAGCGCCGTTTCCGTCCATTGAACCTGTACCTGCGCGAGCAGGGCGGGGAGGCGGTACGTGCAGCGGTGCTCGACTACGCGCAGGCGATCACCGACATGGCGCGCAACAACATCTTCCCCGGTGACATGCTGCCGAAGAACTTCGGTGTATCACGGCACGGCCGGGCCGTGTTCTACGACTATGACGAGCTGTGCCTGGTCAGCGACTGCGTGTTCCGTGCGTGGCCGCAGCCGCGTACGCCGGAGGAGGCCATGGCCGACGAGCCCTGGTTCCATGTTGGCCCGCGCGATGTGTTTCCCGAGCGCTTCGGTCCATTCATGGGCCTGCCGGCTACGGAGCTGGCAGCCGTGCGCGAGCACTACCGGCACCTGTTCGACCCGGGCTGGTGGCAGGGCCTGCAGGAACGCTTCGCACGAGGGGACTATCCGGATACGCCGCCCTATGCGGGTGCACACCGGCTGGCCTGAGCCGGCTGTCATGGGTATTGGGACTGAGGTACGCTCGCTGTTCATCACCAAGGATCCGGCAATGATGCGTTCTCCACTGTTTCTCGCCCTCGCGCTGGCCGTCGGTGCCGGCGCCCCCCTGCTTGCAGGTGACGCCACTGCGCAGACCGCACGCGCTGTACGTGCGACTGCGGAAATGAGCATGGTGCTGTCCGGTCATATCGAGGTCACGCCGGAGGGCGCGGTCAGTTCGCTGGTGCTGGACCAGAAAGCCATGGTCGCCCCGAGCATCGCCTCCTTCGTCGAAGGCACCATCGGTGGCTGGCGCTTCGAGCCCACGCTGCGTGATGGCCAGGCGGTGGCCACGAGGGCCCCTTTGCGCGTTCGCCTGCGCGGCAAGGCTGCGGCCGACGGCGGTTATGAAATCAGCATGACCAGTGTCGACTTCAGCGAGTACGATCCGAAGGCCACTGGTTCGGTGACCCCGCTGCACATGACACCGCCGCGCTACCCGGAGGCGGCCTACCGAAACGGTGGCCAGGGTGAGGTGCTGCTGCTGGTCAAGGTGGCGCGCGACGGAACAGTGGCCGACGTGGCCGCCGAGCAGGTGAACATGGCTGTGGTCGCGTCCGAGCGGACCCTGGCCAAGATGCGCGACATCCTGGCCAGAGCCAGCGTCAGCACCGCCCGCACCTGGACCTTCAAGCCACCGACCACCGGCGAGGACAGCACCCGGGACAGCTGGACGGTTCGCATCCCGGTGAACTTCGCCCTGAACCATGATCCCAATGCAGAGGCGGAACGCTATGGCCGCTGGCGCGCTTTCATTCCGGGGCCGCGGCAGAGCGTGCCGTGGCACGAGGCCGACCCGGTCGAGCAGGCCGGCAGCGATCTGCTGCCGGAAGGCGGCGTCTACATGGTGGACGGCGCCAAGCGCGGCCTGCGCCTGCTGACCCCGCTGCAACAGAGCTGAGACCCGCTGCGGAGCCGGGCAGCCCGGCTCCGCGTCAGTCGGCGTACGGGTAGACCACCACCCGGTTGCGGCCCTGTTCCTTGGCCATGTACAGCGCCTTGTCGGCCAGCCGCAATGCCTGCTCGGCGTCGACATGGAAGCTGGGGAAGTGGGCCACGCCCAGCGATACGGTGATGTTGCCGACCGGTTCGAACGGATGGTCGGCGATGTGCTGGCGCAGGCGTTCACCGGCCTGACGGGCCGATTCAGTACTGATGCCCGGCAGCAGCAGCAGGAATTCCTCGCCACCAGCGCGGCAGAGGATGTCGCTGTCGCGCGAGTAGCGGCGCATCTGGTCGGCGATGTGGACGATGGCGTTGTCGCCGACGTCATGCCCGTAACTGTCGTTGATCGACTTGAAGCGATCGATGTCCAGCGCCAGGATCGCAAACGGAATGCCCTGCACCTGCAGCGCGTCCAGCGCCTGCTGCAGCCCGCGGCGGTTGAGCAGGCCGGTCAGCGGGTCGGTGCGGCTGGCACGGTTGAGCGTGCCGATACGATCCTGCAGGGCATTGAAGCTGTGCAGCACGGCCTGCTTGAGCTGGGCGACCTCGAAGTACCAGGCGCGGATGCCGCTGACATGGTTGATCGCATTGCCGGTGTCCTCGCCGCCCTGCACATTGCGCGCCAGCTGCCACAGCGGCATCGAAATGCGGCGCGCGAACCACCAGGTAACCAGCAGCGACAGCAGGCCGAGCGGAATCGCATTCCAGATCACCGCGGTCATCAACCGTGACAGCGGCTGCAGGGTGGCCTCGGTCGGGCGCTGGGCAATGATGCCCCAGCCAGTGGCCGCCACCGGCGCATAGCCGGCCAGCATCGACACACCACGGTTGTTGCGTACCTGCTGTGCGCCACGCTCCCCGCGCACCACGGCCTTCACCGCCGGGTTGCCGACCACGTAGTCACCCACCCGCTTGCCATCGGCGTGGTACAGCAGGCGGCCATTGCGGTCCACCACGTACAGGTAGGAGCCGTCGCGGTAGTAGTGCTTGCCCAGCAGCGTGTGCAGTGCGCTGCGCTGGCGCAGGTACAGGGTGCCGCTTACGTAGCCGCGATAGCGACCCTGGCGGTCGAAGATCGGGTGCGACAGCGACACCAGCAGCTTGCCCGTGGCCGACTGGTAGGGATCGCTGATCATCGGCTGGCGCGCCGCCAGTGCCGCGTTGTTGCCGGCACTGTGCAGCACCTCACCCTGCAGCTGCAGGGTCTGCGGCGAGGTGGCGATCACCAGGCCGTCGGCGTCCACCACCAGCGAGGAGTTGAAGCTGCTGGACTGCAGTTGCAGGCGGCTGGCTTCATCCTGGGCCTGCTTCGGATCGAGGTCGTGCTCGCCCAGGCGGGTCGCGGCATAGGCCAGCTGCTGCTGCGCGGCCAGCAGGAAGTTCTGGGTGGTCTCGGCCAGCTTGGTGGCATAGACGCGGTTGGCTTCCAGGGTGTTGCCGACCAGCTGGTCGCGCTGCACCCGGTAGCTGGCCAGCAGGGTGTTGGCCAGGGCGATGATGGCACTGAGCAGGGCCAGGGCGAGGATCAGCTTGCCCAGGTTGAGGCGGGGAGACAGCGTTCGCATGCGTCGACGGATCCGGCAGGAGGCTGGACCCGACCGGTTCTCCGGAAGGGGCGACAGCGGGAATCGGTGGCCAGGCCGTCAGGGCCGGGCAGGGGCCGGCGGATTATCGCCAAAAGTGGGCGGCGGCGAAGTGAAGTGCGTCGCCCTGCAGGCAAAAAAAAACCTGCCGCAGCGAGCGGCAGGTTTCTTCCGATGCAGCGCCGTGGATCAGCGCTTCATCGAACCGAAGAACTCGTCGTTGGACTTGGTGTTCTTCATCTTGTCGAGCAGGAACTCCATCGCAGCCATTTCATCCATCGGATGCAGCAGCTTGCGCAGGATCCAGATCTTCTGCAGCAGTTCCGGCTCGATCAGCAGGTCTTCGCGGCGGGTGCCCGAACGGTTGATGTCGATGGCCGGGAACACGCGCTTTTCAGCGATACGGCGGCTCAGGTGCACTTCGCTGTTGCCGGTGCCCTTGAACTCTTCGTAGATCACCTCGTCCATCTTCGAGCCTGTGTCGACCAGCGCGGTGGCGATGATGGTCAGGCTGCCGCCTTCTTCCACGTTACGCGCGGCACCGAAGAAGCGCTTCGGGCGGTGCAGGGCGTTGGCGTCCACGCCACCGGTCAGCACCTTGCCTGAGCTCGGCACCACGTTGTTGTAGGCACGGGCCAGGCGGGTGATCGAGTCGAGCAGGATCACCACGTCCTTCTTGTGCTCGACCAGGCGCTTGGCGCGCTCGATGACCATTTCGGCCACCTGCACGTGGCGCGCGGCCGGCTCGTCGAAGGTCGAGCTGATGACCTCGCCGCGCACGGTGCGCTGCATTTCGGTCACTTCTTCCGGGCGCTCGTCGATCAGCAGCACGATCAGGTGCACGTCCGGGTGGTTGGTGGTGATGGCAGTAGCGACCTGCTGCATCATCATGGTCTTGCCGGCCTTCGGCTGCGACACGATGAGCGAGCGCTGGCCCTTGCCCTGCGGGGCCATCAGGTCGAGGATGCGGCCGGTGATGTCTTCCGACGAACCGTTGCCACGCTCCAGGGTGAAGCGGCGGCGCGGGAACAGGGCGGTCAGGTTCTCGAACAGCACCTTGTTCTTCGACGCTTCGATCGGCTCACCGTTGATGGTGTCGACGATGTTCAGCGCGAAGTAGCGCTCGCCGTCCTTCGGGAAGCGGATGCGGCCGGAGATGTGGTCGCCGGTGCGCAGGTTGAAGCGGCGGATCTGGCTGGGCGAGATGTAGGTGTCGTCCGGGCCGGCCAGGTAGCTGGCTTCGGCCGCGCGCAGGAAGCCGAAGCCGTCCGGCAGGATTTCCAGCACGCCGTCGGCGGCGACGCCGTCACCGTGGCGGGTCAGCACCTTCAGCAGGGCGAAGATCACATCCTGCTTGCGGGCGCGGGCCACGCCTTCGGAGATCTGCAGCTGCTCGGCGATTTCCAGCAGCTTCTGTGCCGGCATGCGCTTGAGGTCGCTCAGCGAGTAGACCGGGAAGCCCTCGGGCACGTTGGCGTGCGGGCGCGGCACGAACGGCTGCTGCTCGCCGCCGTCGTTGGGCAGGCCATCGTCGCGGAAGCGGTTGTTGCGGTCACGGTCGCGGCGGTTGCGGAAGCGGTCGCGGCGGTTGCCCTGGCCTTGCCCCTGGCCCTGCTGGCCGTTCTGGTTGTACGGGTTCTGGCCCTGGTTCTGGCCGCCCCCCTGGTGGTTCTGCTGGCGCGGCTGGCCGGATTCGCGACCCTCACCGCCTTCGCCGCCGCCACTGCTGGCAGGGGCCTCGGCGGCGGGCGCGCTCGGTGCGGGGGCAGCAGCCGGTGCCTCGGGCGCGGCGGCCAGCGGCAGGGTCGGCTGCGCCGGAGCGGCGCTGGTTTCGGCGGCTGCCGGGGCGGCGGCCTTGCTCACGCGGGGCTTGCGCACGCGCTTTTCGGCGGGCGCATCGGCGCTGCCGGTTTCGGAAGTGTTATCGGACAAGAGCGTTATTCCTCGCTTGAAGGTGCGAGCGCCCGGCTGGGGCGGCGAACGTTGGGAATGGGTCTGGAGGAAACTGCGTCCAGAGGGTGCGGCACGCGAACGCGGCCGGATATGCCGACACTATCATCGGCCTGCGGCGCCGTGCAAGGGCTGCCGGGAACAGCATTCATCATGGGCGCGGGGCGCCCGCCGGCAGCCGCGGTCGGCGGCTGCCGGAGAACAGCAGCAATCAGGCCAGGGCCTTGTCCAGCAGGCCGGCCAGCTGGGCCTTGCCCACCGCACCGATCTGCTCGCCAACCTTCTCGCCGTCCTTGAACACGACCAGGTACGGAATCGAACGCACGTGGTACTTGGCGGCCAGCGCACGGTTGTGGTCGACGTTGACCTTGGCGATCTTGGCGCGGCCCTGGTAGGCATCGGCCAGCTCGTCCAGCGCCGGGGCGATCATCTTGCACGGGCCACACCACTCGGCCCAGAAATCGACCAGCACCGGTTCCTTGGAATTCAGCACTGCACTATCAAAGTCGGCGTCGCCGACATGTACAACCTTGTCGCTCATCTTGGTTTCTCGTCTTGGATTGCACCCGGCCATGCCGGAGGTGGGTGAACTGGGCCATGCCCGGTGGCGCGACCCTCGTCGTTGCCTCGCGGCGCACTGCCGCGGTGCGTTCGGCGGGATGCCTGGACGCTCACGGCCGGCAGTGTACCCCTATCGCAGGGCAGGGACAGGCGCCGGCTGGAACCCAGCGTATCGTGATCGCTTCGATGCCTGGTATGTGTCGGATTTCACTGTCTTCCTGTACATGGGGCTGGCAGTGGGCGACACCAGCGGGCCTGGCAGGGCCGTTCAAGTCCGGTGTGGCTGGGTGAAGGGCGCCGTCTCTTGACTTTATGAGACAGGTCATTCCGGTTTGCTGGCCCGAGTGCGTTAAACTGGGGCATTGTGCGGCGCGCGGACCGGGTGGTCCCAGCCTGCCAACCCGCCGCAGGGGCCGCAGTTTGCGACGGTGCCCCTAGACGCTGAAGTGCCAGCCGCCCCACGGGCCGGCGGCCATACCAAGACGGACTCATGAGCGACAAACCGCTGACCGATTTGACCTTTTCCTCCTTTGAGTTGCACCCGGCCCTGCAGGCCGGCCTTGAAGGAGCCGGATTCACCCGTTGCACCCCGATCCAGGCGCTGACCCTGCCCGTCGCGCTGCCCGGTGGTGACGTTGCCGGCCAGGCCCAGACCGGCACCGGCAAGACCCTGGCCTTCCTGGTCGCCGTCGTGAACCGCCTGCTGACGCGTCCGGCCCTGGCCGACCGCAAGCCGGAAGATCCGCGCGCGCTGATCCTCGCCCCGACCCGCGAACTGGCCATCCAGATCCACAAGGATGCAGTGAAGTTCGGTTCCGACCTGGGCCTGCGTTTCGCGCTGGTCTACGGCGGCGTGGATTACGACAAGCAGCGCGAACTGCTGCAGCAGGGCGTGGACGTGATCATCGCCACCCCGGGCCGCCTGATCGACTACGTCAAGCAGCACAAGGTGGTGTCGCTGCACGCCTGCGAGATCTGCGTGCTGGACGAAGCCGACCGCATGTTCGACCTGGGCTTCATCAAGGACATCCGCTTCCTGCTGCGCCGCATGCCCGAGCGCACCACCCGCCAGACCCTGCTGTTCAGTGCCACCCTCAGCCATCGCGTGCTGGAGCTGGCCTACGAGCACATGAACGAGCCGCAGAAGCTGGTGGTCGAAGCCGAGACCATCACCGCCGCGCGCGTGCGCCAGCGCATCTACTTCCCGGCCGACGACGAGAAGATCCCACTGCTGCTGGGCCTGCTGTCGCGCAGCGAAGGCGCGCGCACCATGGTCTTCGTCAACACCAAGGTGTTCGTCGAGCGTGTCGCGCGTTCGCTGGAAAAGGCCGGCTACCGCGTGGGCGTGCTGTCCGGCGACGTGCCGCAGAAGAAGCGTGAGAGCCTGCTCAACCGCTTCCAGAAGGGCCAGCTGGAAATCCTGGTGGCCACCGACGTGGCTGCGCGCGGCCTGCATATCGACGGCATCAAGTACGTCTACAACTACGACCTGCCGTTCGATGCCGAAGACTACGTGCACCGCATCGGTCGTACCGCGCGCCTGGGTGAAGAGGGAGACGCGATCAGCTTCGCCTGTGAGCGCTATGCAATGGGCCTGCCGGACATCGAGGCCTATATCGAGCAGAAGATTCCGTCCGAGCCGGTGACCAAGGAACTGTTGACCCCGCTGCCGCGCCCGGAACGCCCGGCCCCCGCAGCAGGCGAGGAAGGCGAGGACAACGAAAGCGTCGGCCAGATCTTCCGCGAAGCGCGCGAAGCCCGCGCCGCCGAGGAAGAGCGTCGGGGCGGTGGCCGTAGTGGCGGCCGTTCAGGCGGTGGTGGCCGTGGTGGTCGCGACGGTGAGCGCAGCGGCGAGCGCCGTTCGCGTGGCCCGCGCAAGCCGCGCGTGGAGGGCGAACAGGGCGCTGCCGCCCCGGCCGCCGGTGCCGAAGGCGCCGTTGCCCAGGCCCCGCGTCCGCCGCGCCCGCCGCGCGCCGAAGGCGCACCGGAAGGTGCGGTGGACGGCGAGCACAAGCCGCGCAAGCGCCGTCGTCGTCGCCACGGCCGTCCGGTCGAAGGTGCCGAGGGCGTGCAGAGCGCTGCCGGCAATGGCGCCAGCCCGGTCACCCCGGTGCAGGTGGTGGCCAAGCCGGTGCGTACCGCCGCTGATACCGGTGATTCGTTCCTGACCCGCATCGGCCGCAAGATCCGCCGGATGCTGTCGGGCAACTAAGCCGCCGATGGTGGGTGCGGACCTTGGTCCGCACTGAGCCGAGCATGGGCTCGGCTCTACAGCCCCCATGCCGCCCTGTAGAGCCGAGCCTACGCTCGGCTGCTCCCGCGGCTATCACCAATCGCGCCACCATCTCCACGACGTCGCGCCGGTCCTGCATAATCGGGGCATGAGTGTCCTGCGCTTCGACAATGTCAGCAAACAGTACGCCGGTGGCCACGAGGCACTGACCGATGTCAGCTTCGAGGTCGCGCCGGGCGAGATGCTGTTCGTCACCGGCCATTCCGGTGCGGGCAAAAGCACCCTGCTCAAGTTGATCCACCTGGACGAGCGGCCCAGCCGCGGTGCGGTGGTGTTCGACGAGCGCAACCTGCTGAAGGTGCGTGGCGGCGACGTGCCCCGCCACCGTCGCGCGGTGGGTGCGGTCTACCAGGACCATCGCCTGCTGATGGACCGCTCGATCGCCGAGAACGTGGCGTTGCCGCTGATCCTGCGCGGCACCCGCCGTGGCGACATCAACAAGCGCGTGCGCTCGGTGCTGGAGCGGATGGGCCTGGGCCATCGCGAGAAGGCGCTGCCCTCGCAGCTGTCGGCCGGCGAGCAGCAGCGCGTCGGCATCGCCCGCGCCATCGTCGGCGAACCCAAGCTGCTGGTGGCCGATGAGCCGACCGGCAACCTCGACCCGACCCTGGCCGCGGAGATCATGGCCCTGTTCGCCGAGCTGCCCTCGCGCGGCACCAGCGTGCTGGTGGTCAGCCACGATCTGCCGCTGCTGCGTCGCATGCGCAAGCGCGTGCTGATCCTCGACCACGGCCGGCTGGTGGATGACATCTCGCCGCAGGACCTGGCGGAGTAACGCATGGCGAAGAACGAAAACAGCGAAGCCGCCGCGCCCTCGCGTGTGGGCGTCTGGTTCCAGCACCACGTGCACAGCGTGGTGTTCAGCCTTGGCCGCGCCTGCCGCAAGCCGTGGGCGACCCTGCTGACGGTGATGGTCATGGCGCTGGCACTGGCCCTGCCGCTTGGCCTGTCGATCGCGCTGGACAACCTCAAGCAGTTCGCCGGCAGCGTGCAGCAGTCGCGCGACATCAACGTGTTCCTGAAGGGCAACGTCGATGGTCCCGGCGCACTGCGCCTGGCCGGCCAGCTGCGCGACCGCGACGACGTGGCCGAAGTGAACGTGCGCACGCCCGAGCAGGGCCTGCAGGAACTGCGCGATGCCGGCCTCGGTGAGGCGATCGACGCACTCAACGACAATCCATTGCCCTCGCTGCTGGTGATCACCCCGGGCCAGGGCAAGGACGACGCACGCCTGGCGCGCGCGCTGGAGAGCCTGCCCGAGGCCGACCTGGTGCAGCACGACGCACTGTGGCGCCAGCGTCTGGATGCCTGGCTGGCGTTCGGCGCACGGCTGGTGCAGGTGCTGTCGGTACTGCTCGGCGTGGGCGCCGCGCTGGTGGTCGGCAACACCGTGCGCCTGGATATCCAGGCGCGTCGCGAAGAGATCGGCGTGCTGCAGCTGCTCGGCGCCAGTGATGGCTTCATTCGCCGCCCGTTCCTGTACCTGGGCGCGTGGTATGGACTGGGTGCCGGCGCGGTGGCGCTGGCCCTGATTGCTGCGGCCGGCGCCGCCCTGCGCGTGCCGCTGGCCGAACTCTCGCGCAGCTACGGCAGCCCGTTCGTGCTGCATGGCCTGGACCTGCTGCATGGCAGCCTGGTCCTGCTCGGCACGCTGCTGCTGGGTTGGCTGGGCGCGTGGCTGGTGACCGGCCATTTCCTGCGCCAGACCCGCCCGACCGACACCTGAGACCGGCATGCAACCGCAAGCGCTGAAGCACCTTGAAGGGCCCGCGACGCGGGTGATGGTGGTCGACGGGTCGAAGCTGGTCCGCAAGCTGATCGCCGACGTCCTGCAGCGTGACCTGCCGGGCGTGGAGGTGATCGGCTGCGACAGCATCGAAGACGCGCAGCAGGCGCTGGCGCAGGGCCCGGTCGACCTGGTGACGACCTCGCTGACCCTGCGCGATGGCGACGGCCTGGCGCTGGCGCGGATGGTGCGCGAAGCGGCGGGCCAGGCCTATGTGCCGGTGATCGTGGTCTCCGGCGATGCCCAGCAGCACCTGGAGCAGCGCCGCTTCACCGAGTACGTCACCGACTATTTCGACAAGGCGCTGGGCCACGAGGCACTGGCGACCTTCGTCCGTGGCTATGTGCAGCCGCAGACCATTCCCGGCGCCACCATCCTCTATATCGAGGACAGCCGCGTGGTCGCCGAGGCCACCAAGCGCATGCTTGAGCGACAGCAGTTGAACGTGCTGCACGTGGTCAGCGCCGAAGAGGCGTTCACCCTGCTCACCGCCGAGTCGCTGGGCCGCAGCCGCCATCGCATCGACCTGGTGCTGACCGACGTCACCCTGAAGGGCGAGCTGAGCGGCCGCGACGTGGTGCAGCGCGTGCGCGTGGACTTCGGCTACGGCAAGCGCCGCCTGCCGGTGCTGGTGATGACCGGCGATGGCAACCCGCACAACCAGACCGGGCTGCTGCAGTCCGGCGCCAACGACCTGGTGCTCAAGCCGATTGAAGAACGGCTGCTGGTCACCAAGGTGCTGTTCCAGCTGCGCCTGGCCCGATTGAACGATGGACCCCTGATTCGATGATGGATGAAGTAGCCGCCACCCCGACGATCCAGCTGGAACCGAGCTGGAAACAGCATGTCGGCGATTACCTGATGCAGCCGCAGATGCGTGAGCTGTCCAGCTTCCTGCGCCAGCGCAAGGCCAACGGTGCGGCGGTGTTCCCGCCCGGTCCGCAGATCTTCGCCGCGTTCGATGCCACGCCATTCGAGCAGGTGAAGGTGGTGATCCTCGGCCAGGACCCGTACCACGGCCGTGGCCAGGCGCATGGCCTGAGTTTCTCGGTGCCGCCGGGCGTGCCGGTGCCGCCGTCGCTGCTGAACATCTACAAGGAAATCGAGAGCGATCTCGGTATCCCGCGCCCGGACCACGGCTGCCTGATCCCGTGGGCGCAGCGCGGCGTGCTGCTGCTCAATGCCGTGCTGACCGTGGAAGAGGGCAAGGCCGGTGCGCACCAGGGCCGTGGCTGGGAGGGCTTCACCGACCACGTGGTGGACGTGCTCAACCGCGAGCGCGAAGGCCTGGTGTTCATGCTCTGGGGCGCCTATGCGCAGCAGAAGGGCAAGGTCATCGATACCCGTCGCCATCGCGTGCTGAAGTCGCCGCACCCGTCGCCGTTGTCGGCCCACCGTGGCTTCCTGGGTTGCCGGCATTTCTCGATGGCCAACGAGTACCTGCAGCGTCGCGGCCAGGCCCCGGTCGACTGGTCGCTGCCGCCCCGTTCGGCGCTCTGAGCGGCGGTGCCGGTCCGGGGCTGAACGCCGGGCAACGTTTCCGGCCCTGAATGGGCGTCCGGGGACGGCCTGTTCAGCTAACCTTGACCGGAATCGGCCGGTTTCCGGCAGGTAATTGCTTGAATTCCAAGGGATTGTGAATCCCGAAAAGCGCGCTCGCCACTGTCATCAAATCGCGCTACGGTAGGGCTCTGTTTGGGACCAGTGTTGCATCAATAGGATGCTGGAACTTTTTCCTCCTTTAGCAGTCCAAATCCCGGACTGCTAAGATGGGTGCCTATGAGCCAGAACACCTCTACTGCCCTTGTGGCAAACAATCTCCCGATTCCCAGTGCGCTCGGTTCGCTGGACGCCTACATCGGTGCCGTGCACCAGATCCCGGTGCTGTCGGTCGATGACGAACAGGACCTGGCCCGTCGCTTCCGCGACGGCAACGATCTGGACGCCGCCCGCGAGCTGGTGCATTCGCACCTGCGCTTCGTGGTGCACGTGGCCCGCGGCTACAACGGCTACGGCCTTGCACTGGGCGACCTGATCCAGGAAGGCAACATCGGCCTGATGAAGGCGGTCAAGCGCTTCGACCCGGACATGGGCGTGCGCCTGGTCTCCTTCGCCGTGCACTGGATCCGTGCCGAGATGCACGAGTTCATCCTGAAGAACTGGCGCATCGTGAAGGTCGCCACCACCAAGGCGCAGCGCAAGCTGTTCTTCAACCTGCGCAAGTCGAAGACGCGCCTGGGCTGGATGAACGCGGCGGAAGTCAGCGCCGTCGCCAAGGACCTGAACGTGTCCGAGCGCGAGGTCATGGAAATGGAATCGCGCCTGTCCGGTCGCGATATCGGTTTCGATGCGCCGACCGACGAGGACAACGAACACGCGCCGCCGTCGCCGGCCGCGTTCCTGGTTGCCAACGACGAAGATCCGTCGATGGCCTACGAACGTGCCGACAGCGAAGACAACCAGATGCAGCTGCTGCGCGAAGGCCTGGCCGAGCTGGATGCGCGTTCGCGCGACATCATCCGCCGCCGCTGGCTGGATGCCGACAGCAAGGTGACGCTGCAGGAACTGGCCGACGAGTACGGCGTGTCGGCTGAGCGCATCCGCCAGGTCGAGGCGAACGCGCTGAAGAAGATGAAGGCGCTGTTCACCGCGTAAGGCGGGATGGCGTTGAAGCAATGAAAAGGCCCGGCACTGCCGGGCCTTTTTCGTTTGTGGGGCTTAGCCACGCATGGCGTGGCTCTACTCTGACGCCAGAGCGGTGATTGTGCCGACCGGGTCATGTGCTGGATGCTGATGTTCACGCCGTACCACGCAGTGGCACGGTATGATCATGCCACGCGTCTTCCGCACACGAAGTTTCAATCGCAGTATGCGTAGGACCACCCTGTCCGACGCTGCGCTGTACCGGTCGGTACGTGAAATGGAAGCGGGTCTGGTGGATGCTGATCTTGGCGGCGGAATCTTCAAGAAGCGCGTTCCGTTGCCGGGGCGAGGAAAGCGTGGGAGCGTTCGAATCATCGTCGCCACACAGCGAGGCGGGCATTGGTTCTTCCTTTTCGGCTACGAGAAGAATGAACGTGCTGCGATCACGAATGCGGAACGGGATGCGCTGCAGTTGTACGCATCGGAGTTCCTGAGAATGAGTACGGCGCAGCTGAATCGCGCCGTGGAGTACGGGGATCTACAGGAGATCGGCCATGACGAAGACCCCTGAGCGACGGCGCGCGAAAAGTGCGCTTCTTGAAGCGGTGCATGATGCTGCTGTGAGTCTGCACGCGCATGGCTTCATCGATAAACGTCGGTTGAGCAGCTACGAAGCACTTTGCCTTGAGCCGGTCCCTGAGTACAGCAGTGCCCAGATCCGTGCCCTGCGTACGTCACTGCAGCTCAGTCAGCCGGTCTTTGCGGGGGTTCTCAATACCAGCGTTTCCACCGTACGCAGCTGGGAGCAGGGCGAAAAGAAACCCAGCGGACCGTCACTGAAGTTGCTTAACCTGATTGATCGGAAGGGTCTCGAAGCAGTCCTGTAAAGCAAAGGCCCGGCAATGCCGGGCCTTTGCTTTACCGTGGTATTCAATCCGCGCCATGCATGGGAGCGGGGGAGCCTCACCCCTCGCGTGCGATCGCGCGCCAACCAATGTCGTTGCGGTGGAATTCGTTGGCCCAGGTCACCTTGGCCACGCCGGCATAGGCGTTGGCCTGCGCGTCGCGCACGCTGTCACCCAGCGCCGCCACGCACAGCACGCGGCCGCCGGCGCTGACCACCTGGCCCTGCGCGTCCAATGCAGTCCCCGCATGGAACACCTTGGCACTGGCCGGCACGTCGTCCAGGCCGGAAATCACGTCACCGGTGATCGGCGCTTCCGGGTAGGGCTTCGCGGCCAGCACCACGCCCAGCGACGGGCGTGCGTCCCACTGCGCCTGCACCTGGTCCAGGCGGCCATCGATGGCGGCTTCCACCAGCTCGACCAGATCCGACTGCAGGCGCAACATCACCGGCTGGGTTTCCGGGTCGCCGAAGCGCACGTTGAATTCGATCACCTTCGGCGCGCCGCTGGCGTCGATCATCAGGCCCGCGTAGAGGAAACCGGTGAACGGGATACCGTCGGCAATCATGCCCTGCACGGTCGGGTTCACCACCTCGCGCATCACGCGTGCATGCACCTCCGGCGTCACTACCGGCGCGGGCGAATAGGCGCCCATGCCACCGGTGTTCGGGCCGGTGTCGCCGTCGCCGACGCGCTTGTGGTCCTGCGAGGTGGCCATCGGCAGCGCATGCACGCCGTCCACCATCGAAATGAAGCTGGCTTCCTCACCATCGAGGAACTCTTCGATCACCACGCGCGCACCGGCATCGCCGAACGCGTTGCCCGACAGCATGTCACGCACGGCATCTTCGGCTTCGGCCAGGGTCATCGCCACGATCACGCCCTTGCCGGCGGCCAGGCCATCGGCCTTGACCACGATCGGCGCGCCCTTCTCGCGGATGTAGGCCAGGGCGGCATCCACCTCGGTGTGCACGGCATAGAACGCGGTGGGGATGTTGTGGCGGGCCAGGAAGTCCTTGGCGTAGGCCTTGCTGCCTTCCAGCTGCGCGGCGGCGGCAGTCGGCCCGAAGATGCGCAGGCCGGCGGCGCGGAAGCGGTCGACCACGCCGGCCACCAGCGGTACTTCCGGGCCGACCACGGTCAGCGCCACGCCTTCGGCCTGGGCCAGCGCCAGCAGGCCGTCGATGTCGGTCACTTTCACCGCCACGTTGCGGCACTTGTCCTCGCTGGCGGTGCCGGCGTTGCCGGGCGCCACGATCACTTCGGTGACACGGGAGGACTGGGCCAGCTTCCATGCCAGGGCGTGTTCGCGGCCGCCAGAGCCGATGACAAGTACGTTCATCACGAGATTCCAGATTGCGTGGGAAGGGAAGATCGATATCCCCGGCGGCGCGCGTGGCTCACTCGCAGCCTTCGCGTCGCAGTGATTCGGGGAAGGAATAGGCCCAGGTCTTCGGGTCCAGGGTAAAGCGGTGTTCCTGCCGGACCTGCTTGCCACCGCAGGTGGTGCCGGTTTCCTCGATCAGCAGCGGCCAGATGCGCGCGCTGCGATCGCTGTCGTCGAAACGCTGGGCGAAATCGATGCTGAAGCGACGGTTACGGCAGTCCTCGACAGTCTCCGGGTCGCTGCTGGCGCCCAGGTTGTCGCACTCGTACTGGGCGTCATTGTCGATATGGCTGCGCACGCTGCCACTGGACACCAGGCCGTTCGGGCCTGGCAGGATCAGCGACTGCGAGAGCAGCGAGAAGCCCTGCCCGAACCAGCCGTCCTCGACGCGGAAACCATAGAAGTCGCTGCCTGCGCGGATGATGCTGGCGGTGCCGGGCTGGCCGCCGCTGCCAAAGCGTTCGCCAGTCAGTTCACTGGTCACGTCGAAGCCCTCGCCCTTCGGATGCAGCACGAAGAAGTCGATCATGCCTGCGTCGATGTGCGCGCCTTCGGACAAAGCACCGCAGACCGCCAGCAACTGCTGCCAGCTGTCACCGCTCACCACCGGTTGCTCGGCGCAGACGTGCCAGTCCATCGGGCGGGTTTCGCCGTCGTCGTTCCAGCTGCCGTGCCATTCACCGGAGAGCCTGGCGTTCTTGCCGTAGCGCTGGACCAGGAAGGCCTGCAGTCGCGCGGTGCGGCTCACGTGCGCCGTCGGCTCGGCAGGGGCCGACGTGGCGGCCTGCGGCGACGACGCAGGCACCGGGGCGGCCGCAGGCTTGCAGCCGGCCAGCGCGGCCGCGCCCGCGAGGGCGAGCAAGGCCAGCGATTTCAGTGAGACTGCGGACATCCGTGTCGCTCCAGTATCAGTGGCGGAAGTGGCGCACGCCGGTGAACACCATGGCCAGGCCGTGTTCGTCGGCGGCGGCGATCACTTCGGCATCGCGCATCGAACCGCCCGGCTGGACGACCGCCTTGATGCCGGCGGCAGCAGCGGCATCGATGCCGTCGCGGAACGGGAAGAACGCATCGGAAGCCATCACCGAACCCTCGACCACCAGGTTTGCATCGGCGGCCTTGATGCCGGCGATGCGCGCCGAGTACACGCGGCTCATCTGGCCGGCGCCGACACCGATGGTGCGGTTGTCCTTCGCATAGACGATCGCGTTGGACTTCACGAACTTGGCCACCTTCCAGGCAAACAGCAGGTCGGCGAACTGCTTGTCGGTCGGTGCCAGCTTGCTGACCACCTTCAGCTCGTCGCGGGTCATGCTGCGGTTGTCCGAGGACTGCAGCAACAGGCCCGAGCCGACGCGCTTGCTGTCGAAGTTGTTCAGGCCATCACCATGCGGGATGCGCAGCACGCGCACGTTGGCCTTCTTCTGCGCGTATTCCAGCGCGGCCGGCTCGTAATCCGGGGCGATCAGCACTTCCACGAACTGGCGGTCCAGGATGACCTTGGCGGTGGCAGCGTCCAGCGGCGTGTTGAAGGCGATGATGCCGCCGAAGGCGCTGGTCGGGTCGGTGGCGTAGGCCAGCTCGTAGGCATCGCCGTTGCCGGCACCGACGGCCACGCCGCACGGGTTGGCGTGCTTGACGATGACGCAGGCCGGCGCGTCGAACTGGCGCACGCACTCCCACGCCGCATCGGCATCGGCCAGGTTGTTGTAGCTCAGTTCCTTGCCCTGCAGCTGCTGGAACGTGGCCAGGGTGCCCGGCACCGGGTACAGGTCGCGGTAGAACGCACCGCTCTGGTGCGGGTTCTCGCCGTAGCGCAGGTCCATCACCTTGACGAAGGTGGAGTTCATCTGCGCCGGGTACTCGGCACGGGCCGGCACGGCGGCGTCGGTGGCGGTGACCGCCGACAGGTAGTTGCTGATCGCCGCGTCGTACTGGGCGACGCGGTTGAACGCGGCCACCGAGAACGCGAAGCGGGTGGCGGCCGACAGCTGGCCGTCGTTGGCCGCCAGCGAGGCCAGCAGTTCGGCGTACTGCGACGGATCGGTGGCCACCGCCACGCGGGCGAAGTTCTTGGCCGCCGAGCGCAGCATGGCCGGGCCGCCGATGTCGATGTTCTCGACCGCGTCGGCCAGGGTGCAGTCGGCCTTGGCGGTGACCGATTCGAACGGATACAGGTTCAGCACCAGCAGGTCGATGGCGCCGATGCCATGCTCGGCCATCACCGCATCATCCAGGCCCGAACGGCCCAGCAGGCCACCGTGCACCATCGGGTGCAGGGTCTTGACGCGGCCGTCCATCATTTCCGGGAAACCGGTGACCTCGGCCACGTCCTTCACGGCCAGGCCCGCATCGCGGATCGCCTTGGCGGTGCCGCCGGTGGACAGCAGCTCCACGCCGCGTGCCGCCAGCGCAGTGGCCAGCTCGACCAGACCGGTCTTGTCGGAAACGGAGAGGAGGGCCCGGCGGACGGGCAACAGATCAGCAGTCATGGGACAGAATCGGCAGCGGAGCGGGGCCGATATTGTAGGCGGTGGGGGCCCGTGGCGGGCGCTGGAAGGGGTAATTTGCCGTGGCAATCGGCGTAAGGCCGGGTCGGGCACACCGATCCGGCCCGATCCGGAGTCTGGGCTGCGGACCAGAGCCGGGTTGTCGGAATCTGCCAACGATGGGGTAGGCTGTGCCCGCACTGCCAAGGATCAGCGGGTACGGATCATGTCGATCTATGCATTGAAGGGACGTTTCCAGGACCTGTTGCGTCCAGCCGTACGCGGTCTGTTCCGCATGGGGATCACTGCCAATACGGTGACCGTGGCCGCTGCCGTGGTCTCGCTGCTGGTGGCCGCGGCCGTGTGGTGCTGCGCGCCTGCCCAGCCTCTGCTGTATCTGCTGCTGCCGTTGTGGATGCTGCTGCGCATGGCGCTCAACGCGGTGGACGGCATGCTGGCGCGCGAATTCGGCCAGCAATCGCGGCTGGGCGCCTATCTGAACGAAGTGTGCGATGTGATCGCCGATGCGGCGCTGTACCTGAGCCTGCTCAGCGTACCCGGCGTGCGCCCGGAGGCGCTGTGGCTGCTGGCCTGGACGGCGGCGCTGAGCGAGTACGCCGGCGTGCTGGGGCTGATGGTCGGTGCCAGCCGCCGCTATGACGGCCCGATGGGCAAGAGCGACCGCGCCTTCGTGATCGGTGCGCTGGGCTTGCTGCTGGCCTTCGGCTGGGGCGGTGCACTGACGGTCAGCGGCGTGGCTGCAGCCATGGCAGTGTTGTGCGTGCTGACGATGATCAACCGCGTCCGTCGCGGACTGCGGGAAGCGGCGGTTTCGCCGAATTAATCAAGCAGATACAAAAAGACAATCAGGAGATTGCATGCGTCAGGCGCAGGAACGGGAATTCCACAGCTTCGACCAGGTACCGCTGTTCTACCGGTACTGGGCGGGAACCACCGCAACCCCGGCCACCAAGGCCATCGTGCTGCTGCACCGCGGCCACGAGCACTCCGGCCGGGTCACCCACCTGGTCGATGAGCTGGACCTGCCCGACACCGCCTTCTTCGCCTGGGATGCGCGCGGCAATGGCCGTTCGCCGGGCGCACGTGGCGATGCACCGGGCTTCCCGGCGCTGGTGCGTGACCTGGACAGCTTCATTGCCCACATCGGCGCCGAGCACGGTATCGCGGTGGAAGACATCGTGGTGATCGCGCAGAGCGTTGGGGCGGTGGTCGCCGCGACCTGGGTGCACGATTACGCGCCGCGCCTGCGTGCGCTGGTGATGGCTTCGCCCGCCTTCAAGGTGAAGCTGTACGTGCCGTTCGCACGCGCTGGGTTGGCGCTGATGCAGAAGCTGCGCGGCAATTTCTTCGTCAACAGCTACGTCAAGCCGCAGTGGCTGACCCACGACCCGGCACGGGTGGAAAGCTATCGTACCGATCCGCTGATCACCCGCCCGATCTCGGTGCGCGTGCTGCTGGGCCTGTACGAAGCGGCCGACCGCATCGTCGCCGATGCGCAGGCGATCAGCGTGCCGGTGCAGCTGTTGGTGTCCGGCTCGGACTTCGTCGTGCATCGTGGCCCGCAGGACCGCTTCTACGAGCGCCTGTCCAGCCCGATCAAGGAGCGCGTTCACCTGCCGGGCTTCTTCCACGACACGCTGGGCGAACGTGATCGCGCGCCGGCATTGGCGCGCATCCGCAGTTTCATCCAGACGCGCTTCGCCGAACCCCTGCGCGAGTTGTCGCGTCGTGACGCACACCGGCATGGTCCGACCTTCGAGGAATCGGAGATCCTGGCCTGGCCACCGGAACGCAACAGCCTGGCCGACCTGCGCTGGCGCGTGGTGCGTGGCGGCCTGCGTTTCGGTGGCACGTTGTCCGAAGGCATCGCGCTGGGCCTGCAGACCGGTTTCGATTCCGGCAGCACGCTGGACTACATCTATCGCGACCAAGCGCGTGGCAAGGGCCCGCTGGGCCGCATGGTCGACCGCAACTATCTGGATGCAATCGGCTGGCGCGGCATCCGTGTGCGCGGCCAGCACCTGCAGGAACTGCTGCGCGATGCTGCGCAGCGACTGCGCGGGCAGGGCACGCCGGTGCGCGTGCTGGACGTGGCCGCCGGCCATGGCCGCTATGTGCTGGAAGCGCTGGGCCAGGGCGAACAGCGCGCCGACCGCATCGTGCTGCGTGATTTCAGCGATCTGAACGTGACCCAGGGCCAGGCCTTGATCGAGCGCCTCGGTGCAGCCGACATCGCCCACTTCGAGCAGGGCGATGCGTTCGATCCCGCGCAACTGGCGGCGGTGGACCCGGCGCCTACGCTGGCGGTGGTATCGGGCCTGTACGAACTATTCCCCGACAACGACGCCGTGCTGCGCTCGCTGCAGGGCATCGCCGCAACCGTACCGGTGGGCGGCTACCTGGCCTACACCGGCCAGCCCTGGCACCCGCAGCTGGAATTCATCGCCCGCGCGCTGACCAGCCATCGAGGCGGCGCCGCGTGGGTGATGCGCCGCCGTACCCAGCAGGAGATGGATGAGCTGGTGCGCCTGGCCGGGTTCGAGAAGGTGGCGCAGCGCATCGATGACTTCGGCATCTTCACCGTGTCGCTGGCGCGCCGGACCGCGTGATGGCGACGCTGGCCGCAACCCCACTGGCCGCGGAAGGGCACCCCTGGCGGCGCGCCCTGCTGTGGCTGGCCCTGCTGGGTCCGTTCTTCTTCGCCAGCTACGGCTTCGCCAACTGGATGGCTGGTCGCCATCCCGAACTGCCGGTGATGGCGTTCGCCTGGGAGACGCGCATTCCCTTCGTGCCGTGGACGATCGTGCCGTACTGGTCGATCGACCTGTTCTACGCGGTCTCCTTCTTCCTGTGCCGGCAACGTCTGGAACTGGACCGGCATGCGCTGCGGCTGTTCAGTGCACAGCTGATCGCGGTCACCTGCTTCCTGCTGTGGCCGCTGCGCTTCAGTTTCGAGCGGCCGGAGATCGGCGGCGTGTTCGGTTGGCTGTTCGATGTGCTGCTGGGCTTCGACAAGCCGTTCAACCAGGCGCCATCGCTGCACATCGTGCTGCTGATCGTGCTGTGGGTGAAGTTCGCGCAGTACCTGCACGGCGTGTGGCGTTGGGTGCTGCATGTGTGGGCACTGCTGATCGGTGTCTCGGTGCTGACCACGTTCCAGCACCATTTCATCGACATCCCGACCGGGCTGCTGGCCGGCTGGCTGTGCGTATGGCTGTGGCCGGAGCAGGGCACGCCGCCGCTGCGCGCCTGGCGTACTGCGGGTGATGCCAAACGTTGGCGATTGGCAGTGCTGTACCTGCTGGGGGCGATGCTGCTGCTGGCGCCGGCGGTGATGCTGCGCGGCGTGGCGTTGTGGCTGATGTGGCCGGTGGTGTCGTTGCTGCTGGTGGCGCTGGCGTATGCCGGGTTGGGTACGGCGGTGTTCCAGAAGCGCGCTGATGGTCGCCTGACCATGGCGGCGCGCTGGCTGCTGGCGCCGTACGTGGGCGCCGCCTGGATCAACTCGCGGCTGTGGACGCGGCGTGCGCCGCAGCCGGTGCCGGTGCTGGACGGCGTGTGGTTGGGGCGGATTCCCTGCGCGGCGTTGCCGGCACCCTTGGTGGGCGTGGTCGATGCCTGTGCCGAGCTGTCCTGCCGCGCGCCGGGCGCCGGGTATGCCAGCGTGCCGATGCTGGACCTGGTGGTGCCAGAACCGGAGCAGCTGCGCGAGGCAGCCGAGGCCATCGAGCGCCTGCGTGCGCAGGGACCGTTGCTGGTGTGCTGTGCACTGGGCTATTCGCGCAGTGCCGCCAGCGTGGCGACCTGGCTGCTGCGCAGTGGTCGTGCGGCGGGTGCCGATGCGGCGGTGGCGATCGTGCGTGCCGCGCGTCCGGGCATCGTGCTGGGCAAGGCGCACCTGCGTGCGATCACCGTTGCCGCCGGAGACCCTGCATGAGCACCACGCCTGATATTTCGACCATGCAGCTGCTGCTGCGGCAGGGGCGTTGGCCGGCAGGCCTGTCGCTGGGGCTGCTGCTGGTGGCGTTGCTGCTGCTCGGCATCGAGCCCGGGCTGGCGATGCTTGCCGCCGGACTGATGCTGCTCAGCGTGGTGGCAGGCGTCGTCCAGGCCTATCACGCGTGGCGGGTGGCACTCGATGCCAGCCTGCTGCAGCTGCTGCGCGATGAAGGCTTGAATGATGAGGCCGCGGCGCAACGCATCGACCGGCTGCTGCATGACAGTGGCCTGCGCCGCACACCGGGCGCGGAACCGTCGCGGGGATGGGATCTGCGATGGGCCGGCATGCGCCGCCTGCTGCTGCGTCAGTACCTGCTGACGGCGGTGCAGCTGGTGCTGGTGCTGCTGGCCGTGCTGTGGCCGCAGACGTGAACGGGAGGGATGGATGTTCGCCGAACTGATTGCCCGCGCCTGCAGTGGCGCGATCCATGTGGTGACCGGCGCGCGCGCGCTGTGGATCGGCTGCGCGCCGTCCAGCGAGCACCGCGTCTACTACGGCAACCACGCCAGCCACGGTGACTTCGTGCTGATCTGGTCGTCGATGCCACTGGCCCTGCGCCGCCAGGTGCGTCCGGTGGCGGCGGCGGAGTACTGGCAGCGCGACGGCCTGCGCCGCTACCTGATCGACGCGGTGTTCAACGGCGTGCTGGTCGAGCGCGAGGCCGGGCATCGCCAGCAGGACCCGTTGCAGGTGCTGCGCGAAGCGGTCGATGAAGGCTGTTCGCTGATCCTGTTCCCGGAAGGCACGCGCAATGTCGGCGACGAGCCGCTGCTGCCGTTCAAGAGCGGCATCTACCATCTGGCGCGGCAACGGCCGGAGCTGGAATTCGTGCCGGTGTGGATCGACAACCTGAAGCGGGTGATGCCGAAGGGCCGGTTCCTGCCGCTGCCCTTGTTGTGCACGGCTACCTTCGGTACGCCGCTGCGACTGCAGGCCGACGAGGACAAGGCCGCCTTCCTGGCCCGCAGCCGGCAGGCGCTGCTGGACCTGGCGCCGAATGGAGGTCGTGCATGAGTTTCGTGTTGGATGTATCTGGCGATCTGGCAACGCAGAGTGTCGGCCAGCAGACCGGCCTGCTGTTCGCCGGTGTCGGCGCGGTGCTGGTGCTGGCCACGCTGGTGGCCGAGACCCTGCGCTGGCGCCAGCGCGGACAGCCTAGTGCGGTCATCGCCAACCTGGTCTCGCGCATCCGCGCCTGGTGGGTGATGGCCATCGTGGTCGGACTGGCGTTGTTCTTCGGCCGTGCCGGGGTGATCGTGCTGTTCGCGATCATCTCGCTGTTCGCGCTGCGCGAGTTCATCACCCTGGCGCCGACCCGCTCGGGCGACTACTACGCGCTGCTGGCCGCGTTCTACGTCGTCCTGCCGTGGCAGTACTACCTGGTGTGGATCGACTGGTACGGCATGTACACGCTGCTGATTCCGGTCTATGCGTTCCTGTTCCTGCCGATCCTGTCGACCATCGGTGGTGATACCACGCACTACCTGGAGCGGACCGCGAAGGTGCAATGGGGGCTGATGATCTGCGTGTTCTGCATCTCGCATGTGCCGCTGCTGCTGAACCTGCACGTGCCCGGCCATGATCCGTCGCGCAACGTGCTGCTGTTCGCCTTCCTGGTGATCGTGGTGCAGTCCTCGGACGTGCTGCAGTACATCTGGGGCAAGCTGCTGGGCAGGCATCTGATTGCACCGAAGCTGTCGCCGTCGAAGACGGTGGAGGGCTTCGTGGGCGGCGTGCTGAGTGCCAGCGCGCTGGGTGCGGCGCTGTGGTGGATCACCCCGTTCACGCCGCTGCAGGCGTTCGGCCTGTCGCTGCTGATCAACCTGATGGGGTTCTGGGGCGGCCTGGTGATGTCGGCGATCAAGCGTGACCGTGGCATCAAGGACTGGGGCCACATGATCGAGGGCCATGGTGGCATGCTCGACCGGCTGGATTCGGTATGTTTCGCCGCGCCGGTGTTCTTCCATGTGGTGCGGTACTACTGGAAGGCAGGCGGGGGCGGCTGATCCCGCCGGGTCTCCATCCACGCATGGCGTGGATCTACTGGAGCCGGGTGGTTCGGGCATCGGTAGCGCCGGGCCATGCCCGGCGGGCTGCGCTTACGCGCTGATGCCGTATTCCTTCAGCTTCTTGCGCAGGGTGGCGCGATGGATGCCCAGCATCGCCGCGGCGCGGCTCTGGTTGCCTTCGCAGTGGTTGAGCACTTCCACGAACAGCGGGATCTCCATCTCGCGCAGCACGATCTCGTAGACATCGTCCGCATCGCAGCCATCAAGGTCACGCAGGTAGCGGCGCACGGACTGGGCGACGTGTTCACGCAGCGGTGGCCGGGGAGCGCCACGACTGTTGTCAGGACGAGAAAGGACAGCGTTCAAGGGGGTTCCCGATTCGGTTGGCCCGTGCGCGCGGAGCGCGCGGCCGGACGAGGTGGTGGCGGCCAGTCTAGCGCGAGCGTGCCCGGCCTGCCACGGCTGGTCGCCTCACCCCGGTCAGAGGAAGTCGAAGGTGAATGCGACGGTGGATGCAGCAGGCTCCTGTACCCGGAACGCGACGCGCGCGCTCTGGCCCGGTTCCAGCAGGGCTGTGCCGGGGTTCTCACCCAAGTACTGCGTGGGCGTGAACACGCCGCTGCCGATCACCCGGCCATCGGCATCGGACAGTGACAGGCGCAGGTCTGGCCACGCCTGTGCCCAACGTGCGTCGTTGCGGATGCTGGCCTGCACCTGCAGCACGCCGGCCTGCCCGGGCAGCGGCCGGATCTCGCGGCTGGTCATGGTGAAGGCGGTGGGTTCGTGCCAGGCCGGCAGGCTGCAGTGCAGTACGCCGCACAGCGTGCCCAGCCACGCGCGGTTGCCGGCGTCGGCGGCCAGCCGCGCGCGGTCGGCCAGCACGCTCTGCAGTAGCAGCAGCAATGCCAGCCCTGCGACCAGCAGCCAGTGCCAACGGGGTGCTGGCAGCGTGCGTGCGCGCGTGCTGCCCAGGAAGCTGGGGGCATCACTGGCGGCCGCTGCTGCCTGCACCGCGAGCGGCGCCGGTTCGATGGCCGCTGCTTCATCAACGATGACAACGTCATCGTCGTGTCGCATCCCTGTCGCCGAGGGGGGTGCCAGGTCGATGGGCTCGACGGGCATCTGCTCCACAGGCGCTGTGTGCCCGGCTTCGTCCTGCGTGCGCGCATCGGTCGCAGGCGCGGGCTCACCTTCCGGCGCGGTGCGCAGGAAGGTGGCCAGGGGACGGCGCGGTGGGTTCGGCTCGGACATGCTCAGGGCGCGGGCTCGGATCCAGCGGTCATTCAACCACGATCAGGCGCGGCGCACGCCGGTGATGCGCATCCAGTCGCCATCCTGGGTGGCCTGCAGATCGTCGAACCAGGCCGCATAGCGCTGCAGCAGTTCACCTTCCTGGCCATGCAGGATGCCGGACAGGGCGATGCGGCCACCGGCAGCGACGCGCGCGGCCAGCAGTTCGGCCAGCGCATCCAGCGCCGAGGCGAGGATGTTGGCGACCACGATCGGATAGGTCGCGACCGGTTCGTCCTGCGGCAGGTACACGTGCATGCGCACTTGCTCGCCGTTGCGTTCGGCATTGTCGGCGGTGGCGACCAGGGCCTGCGGATCGTTGTCCACGCCGATGGCTTCAGCGGCGCCCAGCTTCAGCGCGGCCAGTGCGAGGATGCCCGAGCCGCAACCGAAGTCGAGCACGCGCTGGCCCTGCAGCAGGCCATCGACTGCCAACTGGTCCAGCCAGCGCAGGCACAGTGCGGTGGTCGGGTGGGTGCCCGAACCGAACGCCAGGCCCGGGTCCAGCCGCACCACGGCGGCATCGGCGGCCTGTGCGGCATCGGGCAGTTCATGGTTCCACGGCACGATCCAGGTGCGGCTGCCGAAGTCCATCGGCTGGAACTGGTCGATCCAGGCGCGTTCCCAGTCTTCATCCTCGACCGCGCGGAAGCTGCCGCTGCTCCAGTCCAGTTCCGGATCGAAGGATTCCAGTGCGGCCAGCAGCAACAGCGCGTTGCTGTCGGCGGGGAACAGCGCGCTCAGCACCAGCGTGTCCCACAGCGGGGTCTCGCCCACGCCCGGTTCGAGAATGGCCTGTTCGTTGCTGGTATCGGCCTCGGCATCGAGCAGGGTCACGGCCAGTGCACCAACGTCCTCCAGCGCGTTTTCATAGCGGGGCTGGGTGGCTTCGGTGCAGCGCAGGGTCAGTTCCAGGAACGGCATGGTGGTGGGGGCAATCGCGGGAAAGGGGGCCATGCTAGACCATCGGGGCGTCTCCGTATTGCCTGAGATGCCGCTCCGAGATGAACGAAGCCCGTTCAGACAGGCCCGTCGGGCCTTGCTAAACTTCGTGCTTTCCTGTCCGCCGCATCGCTACCGCCGCCGATGGCCTTCGCTCCGACCCTGAAAACCTGGTTGCTCGTACTGCCGGCCGTGGCCGTGCTGGGCGTGGCCGGTTATCGGGCCAGCGGCCATGCCGCGACCTCTTCGCTGGCGTCGGCGGATCTGGCAGGTGGGGTGGCAGCCACTGACAGTGCGGCGCCGCTGCCGGTGATGCCGGAGGCGCTCGCGCGCCGCCTGGCACCCTTCGAGCGTGGCAATGCATTGCCGTCCGGGCTGCCCCTGGATCTCCGCGCCGATATCGAAGACGCCACCGACCTGTATGCCTATGCACAGCGGTTGCGTGTGCAGGCGGACGAAGGCAACCACGAGGCGCGTTGGATGCTCAGCCGTGTCTATGACTATTGCGCGCAGTACGCGATCGATCCGGGTGGCTACCGCCTGGACAACAACGTGCTGGCTGGGCTGGGCCTGACCGCCGCGCCGGCGATGGTGCAGGCGCGCGAACGCGTCGCGCAGCGTTGTGGTGGTTTCGTGCCGGGCGACAAGCTGGGCACGGCCCTGGTGCTGTCCGAACGTCGCAAGGCGGCCGCGCAAGGCAATCTGGCTGCAGAGGCTGCGTTGTTCGCCGAGGGAGAGCCGCTGCAGGACAGCCCCGAGTACCGCCGTGACCTGGTTGAACGGGTGCGCACCTCGCGCGACCCGGAGGCCTTCATGGCGATCGCACCGGGCATGGGCGTGCGCGCCTCGGGTGACCGTGCGCTCAACGGCCTGGTGGCGGGCGAGCAGCTCAGTGAACTCGCTTGGCGGCTTGCGGCCTGCGAACTCGGTCTACCGTGTGGGGCAGACAGTGTGCTGGTCAACAGTTTTTGTGCGAACGGAGGGATCTGTTCGCAGGATGGTACGCAGGATTTCCGGGATTTCGTGTATGACGCTGCGGTATCGCGGCAGGGCGCTGGGAAGATGAAGGAATGGATCAAGCGATTGGTTGGAAAGAGGAACGAGCAATGAACTACCGCCGATTCCTGCACGGGGCCAAGTTCTGGTTCTGGGTGGCCCTGTTCGTGGCCTACTCGGCTGGCGCGGTTGGCCTGTTGATGATCGATACCTATGAAGATCGCTACCGGCATCTGTCGAAGGTGGAACTGACCACGGTGAAGGCGCAGGAAGACGTGCGCCGTGCCGGTGCCAGCCAGGTGGCCGCGGTCTATCGCGCGCAGAGCGGCATGCCGTTCGCGTCGCTGCCGGCGGGCAGCACCTTCCAGGTGGTGTGGCCGGATGGTTCGACCGAGACCATGGTGATCGTCGACCCGACCTCGCCCAATGGCGTGCGTCCGCTGGCGAACTCGCAGATTCCGGCCGAAGCGGCCGACAAGCGCTGATGCCACACCGGTAGCGCCGGGCCATGCCCGGCGGGTGGACGGTCGCAATGGAAAGCCGCCGGGCATGGCCCGGCGCTACCGCAAGAACGCGAAAAGGGCGGGAATATCCCCGCCCTTTTCATGTCCAGCACCGGGCACCGATCAGGTCAGCGCGATCGGCTTGTTCTTGCGTTCGGCCAAACGCTTTTCCAGGTAGTGGATGTTCTGGCCACCGGCCTGGAAGCCCTTGTCGCGCATGATCCGCTGCTGCAGGGCGACGTTGGTCTTGATGCCATCGACCACCATTTCGCTCAGTGCCACGCGCATGCGGGCAATGGCGGTTTCGCGGTCCGGGCCGTGCACGATCAGCTTGCCGATCATCGAGTCGTAGTTCGACGGCACGCGG
This sequence comes from Stenotrophomonas sp. YJH_SMC_101-4, assembly GCF_059370395.1. Classification (NCBI taxonomy): domain Bacteria; kingdom Pseudomonadati; phylum Pseudomonadota; class Gammaproteobacteria; order Lysobacterales; family Lysobacteraceae; genus Stenotrophomonas; species Stenotrophomonas sp. YJH_SMC_101-4. The sequence continues at coordinate 409,050 of NZ_JCAFTP010000003.1, forward strand.
TAGCCACTGTAGATGTGGGTGTCCACGCGCACGCCGGGGCCTCCCGGCGGATGGAAGCCGGTGATGGTGCCCGGGCTCGGCACGAACGTTTCTGCATCTTCGGCGTTGATGCGGCATTCGATGGCATGGCCGGTCAGCACCACGTCACTCTGCTTGATCGACAGCTTCTGGCCGGCGGCGATCTTCAGCTGCTCGGCCACCAGGTCGATGCCGGTGACCATTTCGGTAACCGGATGTTCCACCTGGATGCGGGTGTTCATTTCGATGAAGTAGAAGCGGCCGTCCTCGTACAGGAACTCGAAGGTGCCGGCGCCGCGATAACCAATGCGGATGCAGGCTTCCACGCACACCTTGCCGATCTGCTCGCGCTGCTCGGCGGTGATGCCCGGCGCCGGCGCTTCTTCCACCACCTTCTGGTGGCGGCGCTGCATCGAGCAGTCGCGCTCACCCAGGTGGATGGCGTTGCCCTGGCCGTCGGCCAGCACCTGGATCTCCACGTGGCGCGGATTCTCCAGGAACTTCTCCATGTAGACCTCGCCATTGCCGAACGCGGCCTTGGCCTCGCTCTTGGTGGTTTCGATCGAGGTCTTCAGCGAGGCTTCGGCGTGCACCACGCGCATGCCGCGGCCACCGCCGCCACCGGCTGCCTTGATGATGACCGGGTAGCCGATCTCACGGGCGATCTTGGTGTTGGCGACGATGTCCTCGCCCAGCGGGCCGCCCGAGCCGGGCACGCACGGCACGCCGGCGGACTTCATCGCGCGGATGGCTTCGACCTTGTCACCCATCATGCGGATGGTGTCGGCCTTGGGGCCGATGAAGATGAAGCCGGACTCTTCCACCCGCTCGGCGAAGTCGGCGTTCTCCGACAGGAAGCCGTAGCCCGGGTGGATGGCCTGGGCGTCGGTGACTTCCGCTGCGGCGATCAGTGCCGGGATGTTGAGGTAGCTCTGCGGCGACGGCGCCGGGCCGATGCAGACCGACTCGTCGGCCATGGCCACGTGCTTGAGGTTGCGGTCGACCGTGGAGTGCACGGCCACCGTGCGGATGCCGAGGGTGTGGCACGCGCGCAGGATGCGCAGCGCGATTTCCCCTCGGTTGGCGATGACGACTTTGTCGAGCATGGCGTGCCCCTCAGCCGATCACGAACAGCGGCTGGTCGAATTCCACCGGCTGGCCGTTCTCGCCGAGGATGGCGACGATGGTGCCGGACGTGTCGGCTTCGATCGGGTTGAACATCTTCATCGCTTCGATGATGGCCAGGGTCTCGCCTTCCTTGACCTGCTGGCCCACGGTGACGAAGGCCGGCTTGTCCGGAGCGGACGAGGCGTAGAAGGTGCCGACCATCGGCGAGCGCAGCACGTGGCCTTCCGGCAGTGCCGGGCCCGGCTTGGCGGTGCCGCCGGTGGAAGCTTCGGTCGGCGACTGCATCGGCATCGCCTGCGGCGCCGGAGCAGCCGGAGCGGCATACACCGGGGCGGCGACCGGGGCGGCATAGCCGGCCACCGGGGCGCGCGACAGGCGCACCGACTCTTCGCCTTCCTTGATTTCGATTTCAGCCAGGTTCGACTCTTCCAGCAGGTCGATCAGCTTCTTGATTTTGCGGAGATCCATGGTGGCCTCTTTGCTCTTGATGTCAGTGTGGTGGGAAGCGCATCGCGCTCGGGTCAAAGCAGTTCGTAGAACTCGCGCAGCTGCCGTGTGCGGTCGCGCGCGAGGGTGATCAGGCAGCGCATCTGTGCGCCGTTGCGCGCCGTGCCATCGGAATTGAGGGCATAGACGGCGTTGCAGTCGTGGTCGCGCAGCTGCATCCAGGCACGCTGGGCCAGGACCAGCTGCTGCTCGGCATCGCCGCAATAGCTGCAGCCGCCACCGTTGGCGGGTGTGCGCAGCTGGCGCCGGGCTTGTGCATACACCGCATTGAGTTCGACATCAGCGGCTGCGGCCACGTCCGAGGCGCACAGGTCGCTCTCCATCGTGGTGGTCGGACGTGCGCAGTCGATGCCTTCGTCCTTGCGGTCGAACGCCGTGGCCGCGCCGCAGAGACCGGCCCACGCCAGAACGCCGGCAAGCACGCGCGGCAGCACGTTCACGCGCGGGCCGCCTGCACGCGCAGCAGCGCCGCGTCCATCGCGTAGCGGTAGCTGTCGGCGCCGAAGCCGCAGACCACGCCCACGGCCTTGTCACTGAAGTAGCTGTGCTGGCGGAACGGTTCGCGGGTATGCGGATTGGACAGGTGAATCTCGATGAACGGCACCGCCACCGCCGCCAGCGCATCGCGCAGGGCCACCGAGGTATGGGTGAAGGCGGCGGGGTTGATCAGGATGAAAGCGGTTCCGTCGTCGCGCGCGGCCTGCACGCGGTCCACCAGTACGTGCTCGGCATTGGACTGCAGGCTCTCGATCGCGTGCCCGGCGGCCGAGGCCTGGGCCGCCAGCGCCTGGTCGATGTCGGCCAGCGTGGTGTGGCCGTAGACCTCCGGCTCGCGGGTGCCGAGCAGGTTGAGGTTGGGGCCGTGCAGGACCAGCAGCTTCGCCATGGGATCCGGAAGACAGGAAAGGGCGGCAGTCTGGCGGAACCGGCGGATGCTGTCCAGTTCGGCGAAGTTTGCTGCGTTTCAATCGTTTGTTTGAAACCTGCCGAAGCGCTTGCGGCCCTACGCGGGGCGGCGGATCAAGGCGCGCTGAACGCCGTGCGGGCGGGGGATGCGTGCACGTAGGGCGACGATGGCGGCAAGAGCCTTGCCGGGGGAGCCGCGCCACGCGTGGAAGAAGGAAGTTCGGTGCGCAGCAAGCTACGCACCCACCGGTGGGGGGCTCAAGGTGCGCAGCAAGCTACGCACCCACCGGAGGGGGCTCAAGGTGCACAGCAAGCTACGCACCCACCGGAAAGGCGGGTCAGGTCTCCAGCGGCACCGTCGGCACCACGTTCGGGAACACCTCCTCCAGCGGCTCCCGTTCCCCCGGCTTCGGTGCCGGCCAGTTGTAGGCGTTCACCGGCTGCGCGCGGTTCACCCACAACGCGTAATACAGGTGGTCGGCACGGCCATCACCGGTATTGGGGTGGATCAGGATGGTCAGGCCCAGGCTGTTGAGCTGCAGCCAGGGCACCAGCACCGGCAGCAGGTCGTTGGTGAAGCCGAAATAGAACGACGGGGTGACGTGTGGTCCGCGTGGCTCCAGGTTCCAGTTGCCCAGCTCCACCGGGAAGCGCTCGGCTGCCCAGCGTCGCAGTAGCGCAGCCTTCTCGAAGCTGTCCTCGTCGAAGTAGATATGCGCGTGATAGCTCTTGATGTCGGTGTAGGCGCGTGGGGTCGCGGGCAGGGTGGCTTCGCCGGGACGCACGCTGGCCGGGCGCAGGGTCGGTTCGCTGGCTGTGGCCTGGCCCCAGGGGCTGCGCCCTTCCGGCGCTGGCGGCACGATGACACGGAAGCCGGGGCGGCCAGGCTCGGTGGTATTCACCGCGTCGTTGCCGCGCGGTGCTGCGGTGCCGGTCGACGCACTGGCCAGGCCGCCGGCGGCCAGACCCGCCGAAGCGATCAGGCGGCGCCGTGCCGGCGAGAGCAGGTCGGCCCAGTGGGCGTCATCATCGCCGGCGTCGATGAGGGGCTGCGGGTCAGGCGGCATGAAGGGCTCCGTGGCGGCACTGGTGTGGACAACCACGTACGCTCGGGCAGGGCTGCCGGTGGCGTCCAATAAGCAGGGGGCATCACTTCATGCATGGCCGGCTTCGATGCCATTGAGCGCGACCGCACGGCGGGCTAGGGTGCAGGTCTGCCGCCCCGGAGCCCTGCCATGGCCTCGCCCGATGCCGACACACAGCACAAGCGCGCGTCTTTCCGCCAACTGCACGCGCAGGGGTGCTTCGTGCTGCCCAACCCGTGGGACGTGGGCAGTGCGCGCTACCTGCAGCGGCAAGGCTTCCTGGCGTTGGCCACCACCAGTGCTGGCTGCGCCTGGAGCGAAGGGCGGCCGGATGGCGCGGTTTCGTTGCCGGCCACGCTGGCGCATCTGCGCCTGATGGCGGCGGCGACCCCGTTGCCGTTGAATGCCGACTTCGGTGATGGCTTCGGCGCGACGCCGCAGGCGGTGGAGGAGGCGGTGGCTGCAGCGATCGACACCGGCATCGCGGCGTTGTCGATCGAGGATGCCAGCGGCGTCGCCGATGCACCGCTGCGTTCGATCGACCAGGCGGTCGAGCGCCTGCGCGCTGCCCGTGCAGCCATCGACCGCGCAGGCGGTGACGTGCTGCTGGTCGGGCGTGCGGAGAACTTCTTCGTCGGCGTGCCGGATCTGCAGGACACCCTGCAGCGCCTGCGGGCCTATGCCGAGGCCGGTGCCGATGTGCTGTATGCGCCTGGCATCAGCACGCGCGAGCAGATCAGCGCGGTGGTTGCCGCTGCAGGGTCAAAACCGGTGAACCTGCTGGTTGGTGGACCGACACCGCTGAGCCTGCAGGACATCGCAGCACTTGGCGTTCGCCGGGTCAGCCTGGGCGGTGCGCTTGCGCGTGCGGCATGGGGTGGGCTGATACAGGCCACACAGCCGATCGTGCAGGAGGGGCGTTTCGATGGGCTGCAGCAGGCGGCTTCCGGGGCCGCGTTGAACGCGTTGTTCCGCTAACGGACAGCCGGTAGATCCATGCCATGCGTAGATGGATGCGCCGGAGCGTACCGACGCCCAGCAATCGCGCTACAGCGTTTCCACTCCACCCTTGGGCAGCGTCACGCCAGGCTCCAGCGCTGGCAGCAGTTGCCAGAGCAGCTCAGGGTTGTCGAGCAACCCGGCGCCATCCAGATAGCTCCATTGCGCGGCGCCGACGCGGCGCACGGCGACCATGAACGAGGTGCTGCGGATCGGGGATTCACGTACGCGCAGCAACGAGTAGCGCGGGACGAAGCAGACCTCCTCGTCGCCGGCGGCATAGGTACGGGTCGGTACCCCAGCTTCGTCGCTGATGATGGTGACGCCGGCCTCGTGCAGCGCCTTGACCGTGTCGCGGGTTGATCGGGCGTATACCTCATCACCGCCGGCCAAGCGTTTCAGGCTGGGATGCGTGCGGGCGATGATCAGCTCGGCATCGCCGCGGGCGAACGCGGCCAGCATCCCCTGGACGTCCTGGCGCAGGGCGGCCGATTCGGATGGGGTGAGCTCGCCGGCTACGGCCGTCGGCGCCATCGTGGCCAGCAGCAGGAACAGCAGGGGAGCAAGCAGGCGTCGGTGCATCGTCGGGGACCTCCACGGGATGCGGCGCACTATACGGTGAACGCAAAAACAGCGTCCCACCGGTGGCGCTGGTGATCCGGGAATCATTACTTACCATTGGTAGGTAATGATTCCTGGAGATTCACCCATGCACAGTCTCATCGTCACCACCCACCCGGAAACCGGATCGCTCACCCATGCCATCGCCCAGCGCATCGGCGACGCCATCCGGGCCATCGGCGCCGGCAACACCGTAACCCACGCCGACCTGGTCGCCGAAGGCTTCGATCCGCGCTTCAACCGCGATGACCAGGCTCTGTTCCGCGGGACCGGCCCGGTTCCGCCCGATGTGGCGGCCGAGCATGCGCGGCTGGACGCCATCGATACGCTGGTGCTGGTCTACCCGCTGTACTGGTGGTCGTTCCCTGCCTTGCTGAAGGGATGGATCGATCGCGTGTTCACCCAGGGCTGGGCGTACCAGGACGGTGCCGATGGCAAGGTGCAGAAGAAGCTGCAGCGCCTGCGCGTGCATCTGGTCGGCGTTGGCGGTGCGGGCGCGGAAATGATCGAACGGCGCGGCTATGGCACGGCGATGAAGACCCAGATCGACATGGGCATCTTCGACTACTGTGGCGCGCGCGTGCTGTCGTCCGAACTGCTGCTCGACGCCGACAGCGGTGCCGCGCAGGCGCATCTGCAGACCGCCATGGAAATCGGCCGTAAAATCGGTACTCCGATGAGTTGATCACCGTGTTCCGCCGATGCCTGCCAACGCCGCTCCCACGCGCCGCCGATTGACCCGCGAGCAACGCGCCCGCCAGTTGCTGGACGTGGCCTGGGCGCTGGTTGGCGAAGAGGGCACCGACGCGTTGACGCTGGGACGGCTGGCCGAGGCGGCGGGCGTGACCAAGCCGGTGGCCTACGATCACTTCGTGACCCGCAACGGCCTGCTGGCCGCGCTCTACGATGACTATGACGGGCGGCAGACGGTGGTCTTCCACGAGCGTATCGGCCGCGCCCGGACGCAGCTGGCCGACCGTGCGGCAGCCATCGCCTCCGGCTACATCGACTGCATCCTCAGCCAGGGCAGTGAAGTGCAGGGCATCCTCGCCGCGCTGGTGGGTGCGCCGGAACTGCACGAGGTGCGGCGGCGTTACCAGCAGGACTTCATCGACAACTGCGACGCCTGGCTGGGCCCGTTCGCCAGCGACGGCTCGGTGCCGCTGGCGGGACGCTGGGCGATCCTGGGTGCGGCTGAAACCCTGTCCGAGGGTGTGGCCGCGGGCGCGCTGGACAAGACCGACGCCGAAGCCGAGCTGCAGCGGCTGATCGTGGCGACGGTCAAGCGTCGCTGAGCCGCTTCGAAGGTCAGGCCCCGGCGGTACTGCCGGCCAGCGTGGCGAATCCTGCCGCCAGCTGATCGCGCACCCATGCGTCGCGCGCGTCGCGGCTCTCAGAACCCAATACCACGGTGATCAGGCGTATCGGCTCGTCCCGCCCGTGTACCACCCGGCATGCGGTGGCGGCCAGGCAGAAGCCTGCGGCCTGGGTGTAGCCGGTCTTCAAGCCATCCACGCCGTCATCGCCAAGCAGGGCGTTCTGGTTGTTGCGGCTGAAGCTGCCGTGCGCGAACGCGCGCTGCGCGGTGACCGCCAGGATCTGCGGATGATCGTTCAACAGGCACGCGGCCAGCACTGCCATGTCGCGCGCGCTGGACGCATGGTGCGGCGTGGTGATGCCGGAGACGCTGGCGAACCAGGTGCTGCGCAGGCCGAGCTGGCGCGCGTGCCGGTTCATGCGCTCCAGGAACGCAGGCTGCGATCCGTCCAGGTGGCGCGCGACCGCCAGCGCCGCGTCATTGCCGGAGACGATCATCAAGCCTTCCAGCAGGCGCGCGAGCGTGACCGTTTCGCCGGGCACCAGACCCATGCGCGTTTCATCGTCGGCGACCGCATGCACGTCGTCGGCGGCGATGGTGACTTCGTCCTCCCACGAGCGCCCGCGCTCCTCGACACACTCGTAAGCCGCGTAGGCGGTCATCAGCTTGGTCAGCGAGGCCGGTTGCCTGGCGATGTCCGCGTTGTGCTGGTGAATCACTGCGAAGGTTGCCGCATCGAGGGTGATGGACGACAGCGGTGCACGCGCAGGAGCAGGAAGCGGCATGGAAACGACGATGACAGTGGGGGCCCTGGAGGATAGTGTGCGGCGGCTGCACGAAGCTGAAATATTGCAACGATATAACGTAGCATCATTGCGGGCCGCCGATGGCCCGACGGGACATCCGATGACTGCACGCATTCCACGCCGCTGGCTTCATTCTTCGTTGCTGCTCGCGCTGGCCGCACTTGGCGGCTGCCAGCCCAACCTGCGCACCGAGGCTGTTTCCTCCGCCGAAGCCGGTCCGCTCAATGTGATCGTGATGATCAACGACGGTGCCGGCTGGGGTACCTGGGACGCGGCGGCCTACTGGCAGTATGGCCGCCGCGAAGGCGCACCCTATGCGGATTTCCCGCTGCGCCTGGCGGTAACCACCTTCCCGTTGAATGCCAGCAGCCAGCCGACCCGCGACAACGCACAGACGCTTGGCTACGACCCGGGCAAGGCCTGGGATGACACGCCGGTTCCTGCGCAGGACCTGCCGTTTGCCGGCTACCAGTACCTGGCCGCGGTGGCTACCGACAGTGCGGCGGCGGGCACCGCGTTGTCATCGGGCATCAAGACCTACAACAACGCCATCAACTACAGCAACGATGGTCAGCCGGTCGAGTTCAATACGCTGCGCGCCAAGCGCCTGGGCATGGCGACCGGTGTAGTGACTTCGGTACCGTTCGCGCACGCCACACCCGCAGCATTCGCGGCGCAGAACGAATCGCGCAACAGCTATCACGCCATTGCGCACCAGATGCTGGCGCAGGGCCACCTGGATCTGGTCATGGGCACCGGAGGCCCGGGCTACAGCGTCGACGGCCGCGCCTGCAACGAAGGCACGGACGCCGCAAAGGCAGAGGGCTGCGCGAATCCATGGGAGTGGGTGTCGCAGCAGGATTGGCAGCAGCTGGAAGCGGGCAGCACCATTGCCGGCAATCCGGCGGGACCGTGGCGCCTGATCCGCAGCAAGGAAGCGTTCGCCGCACTGGCGCAGGGACGGTTGCCGGCCGACAGGCCGCTGATCGGTGTACCGCGCGTGGCCAACACACTGCAGCAGGCGCGCCAGCTGCAGGTGCTGGGCAAGGATGCGGCCACGCCTTCGGGAGTGAGGAAGATCGACAGCGTGCCCGATCTGGCGACCATGACCCGCGGCGCGCTGCAGTTCCCGCAGCAGCGCTCGTCCAAGGGGCTGTTCCTGATGGTGGAAGGCGGCGCCACCGACTGGGCCGCGCATACCAGCGCCTGCGGCACCGAATGGCATTACGGCCAGTGCAGCGATCAGCCGCAGTACGGCCGGTTGATCGAAGAGACCGTGGAGTTCAATGACGCGGTGACGGCGGTGGTCGACTGGATCGAGCGCAACGGTGGCTGGGAGCGCAACCTGCTGATCGTCACCACCGACCACGACAACAGCATGCCGATGGGCCCGGATGCGCAGAACGTCGCCTTCGCGCCGGTGCGCAACAACGGCCGCGGCCGCATGCCCGGGATCAGTTTCCGTCCCATCGGCAACCATTCCAATGCACTGGTGCCGTTGTGGGCCAAGGGTGCGGGGTCGGAGCTGCTGGGCCAGCGCGTGCGCGGTGTTGATGCCGGCTACCGTCAGCACGTGCGCTGGAACGACGGCAGTTACATCGACAACACCGACGTGGCTGCGGCGGTGCAGGAGGCGCTGCAGCGTCCACGGTAACGCCCGGTTGCACCCGGGCTGTTGTCGAGGCAGCCTGCGCACATGCAGTCGGATATCCGCATCGACGGTCGTGTCTTCGCCTACGTCTTCCCCTGTGCGTGGGAAGACTACGCGAAGATCGGTTTCTCACGTGATCCGCTCGGACGCATCAGCGCATTGCACCGGCGTTGGTTCGAGTTCTTCGACCTCGACGCCGGTGCACTGGTGGAAGCGGAAAGCGAGCGCGATGCGCGAGATCTGGAGCTGCAGCTGCGTTCGCCGTTCAAGGCGCACCGCGCGCCGGCGCCGATGACGGTCCAGGACAAGGCTGGAGGTCGCACCGAATGGGTACGTGGTGCCAACCAGGCCTTGTCGCGTGCAATTATCGCGTTGGGCGAACAAGGCTATCGCTGCTATCCACTGAAGGCGTGGCTGCGGGCCGCCCTGTGCCTGCGCATGGACCAGCTGCACGACTGGGCTGCGGTGCAACTTCCGGAGGAGGAAGGCCTGCGGCTGCCCAGTGGCCCCGGCGAGCGCGCGCTGCGTGACACCCTCGACGGTTGTCGGGCATTGGATATCGATCCGATCCCGTGGCTGCCTGAACACGTCCAACGCTGGTACGCAGGGTGAGGAGCGTTCAACGGGTTCTCGGCGGCTGAACTGGCGCAGCCGGTTGCTGCGCGCACTGCGCGGCAGGTGTGGAAGGGCTGGCCAGCTGGCGTGCCAGCTCGGTGCTGGCCACATGGCCGTGCAGGAACAACAAGCCGCCGAAGATGTTCATGAGCGTGCCTCCACTTGAGTGGATTGCACGATACGGGCAGCATGGGCGGGCAAAAAGCGACATTTCCGCAAGCGTGTCTTGAGAGGAATTCAAGCCTGATGTCCCGCCCACCGCTCCATGCCCTGCAAGGCTTCGTGGCCGCCGCCCGGCTCGGCAACCTGTCGCGCGCGGCGGCGTCGATGAACCTGACCGTCAGCGCGCTCAGCCACCAGATGCGGCAGCTGGAAGAACGGCTCGGGCAGCCGTTGCTGATCCGCCAACCGCGTGGCGTCACCCTCACCCTGGAGGGCCAGCGCCTGCTCGACCAGGTGGGTCCGCATCTGGATGCGATCAACGAAGCCTTCCAACCCTATGCCGCGCGCGCCGAGCACGTGCTGACGATCAGCGCGGTGCCGTCGATGGCGTCGGCCTGGCTGGTGCCGCGCCTGGGTCACTTCGTGGCAGAGCACCCACAGATCGAGATCAACCTGCAGTCGAGTGAACGCCTGATTGATTTCGAGCGGCAGCGCCAGTTCGACGCCGCGCTGCGGCTGGGCAGCGGGCAATGGCCAGGTCTGGTGGTGGAGCCGCTGTTCGACGAATGGCTGCTGCCAATGGCGAGCCCGGCGCTGATCGAACGCATGGGAGGCGTCGACCGTGTGCCGTTGACCCAGTGGCCGCTGCTGGGTGATCCGGACGGGGCATGGGGCGCCTGGTTCGCGTTGAGCGGGCAGAGTCCGCCGTCGCGCTTCGTGGCGGTGCTGGATGATTCGGAGGCGCACCATCGCGCCGCTCTGGATGGCGTGGGCGTGGCTCTCGGGCGGGTGACGCGGGCGCGGCTGCTGCTGGATTCGGGCCAGTTGGTCGCGCTGTCCAGCCAGCGCCTGAAGACCGACTGGCCACATTGGCTGGTGTACCCGCAGCGCTCGGCCAGCCATCGTGGCTTCCTCGCGTTCCGCGACTGGCTGCATGCGCAGGCCGCCGAGCACGTGCGGCACATGGCAGACGCGCATCTGTAGCGTGGCGCGGTGCTCGATCTTGCATCTGTAGAGTCGAACCATGCTCGACTGGTCTTTCGAAGAAGCAGTCGAGCATGGCCCGACTCTACAGTCACCGCACCAGCGTGACTGCCTGCCCGGCACGCGCGAACGCTTCCTCCAGCAACGGGCCTGCCTTGATCGCTTCCACTTCCTCGAACAGCGCCTGCAGCGCGCCGGCCGGGCGTGAGGCCAGCGCCGCCACCGCCTGCTGGATCGCGGTGAAACGGTCGGCCAGCACGCGATGGCCGGGATGCGCCTGTGCCCAGGCCACCAGCGGCTGGCGCACGCCGGCGGCGGCATCCAGACGCTGCTGATCGAACAGGGTGATGGCCGCCGCCGAGGTCTCCGCCCGCTCGATCGTGGCGTTGCGCAGTTCACGGCTCAGGAACAGGTCATAGGCCGCGCCACGCCCTACCGCGATGCGCAGCCCTTCGCGGTCGAGGTCGGCCACCTGCCGCGCAGGGCTGTCCTCGCGAACCAGATAGGTGCCTTCGATCTCCACGTACGGGGCACTGAAGGCGATGCGGTCGGTGCGTGCCGGATCGATGGCCAGGAAAGCCAGGTCCCAGCCGTCTTCGCCCGCTGCGGCAACCACCGAGGCTGCGGCATCGTGGCAGGTGAAGCGTGCCTGCACCCCAATCCGTTGCGCCAATGCGGTAGCCAGTTCCAGCGAGGGGCCGCGCGGTGAGCGCGCATCGCCCTGTGCCAGCACCGGGTTGCCCAGGTTGATCGCCACGCGCAGGAAACCGTGCGGTGCCAGCGTACTTCGATGGTCGGCCAAGGACATGCAGGACTCCACGGGGCAGGGGAGACCCAGCATGCCAACAACGGTGTCCGCGTAGCGTGGACTCAGCCGTGCGCGGCGAAAGTGCCGTGGAAGCCCAGTGGCACCGCATACGGCAGCCAGGCCTGTGCCAGCGGGCCGTCATCCACATGGCGCGCATCCAGCACCGCCAGGCCACTGCGCTTGTTGACCGGGTCAAGCAGGGTGCCGATCAGCCAGCCATCATCAGCTTCTCGGCTGCCGGGGCGCGGTACGAACACATGCTCTTCGGCCATGATGTCCGGCCCGTAGTTCCACCGCTGGCGGCGCCCGCGATCGATGTCGAACGCAGCCACGGCGTTGAAGTACGGTGCGGTGGCCGGGCCGTCGATGGTCGGCGCATACAGCCGTGCGCCACGTGTGTTCGTCGAGCGCGGGTCGAACAACGGGAACTCCACCGCGCTGATGCCCAACGTCTCCCAGCGGGCCTGTCCACGACGCAGGTCCAGATGCAGCTCGACCAGGCTGGCGCCACTGTTGGCCGCATGTGCACCGTCACCGGCCATCGCTTCCTTCATCGGCGAGCGCGCCTCGTTGATGTCGTCATGGCGTACTGCGCGCAGCACGATGCCGCCATCGCGGGTGAACGCGTCGCCGAAGTGATAGATCGCCGCGAACGGGGCCTCGAACCATTGCGCCTTGTCCGGCGCATCCTTGGCGACCACCGCGATACGCACAGGACGCTGCGGTGCGAACTGCATGCGCTCGAAGAAGCTGCCACCTGCGCCGGTGAAATCGAACGGCATCATGACGAACACCAGGTGCTGGTCGGTCATCGCGAAGGCATGCAGGTAGCCATGCTCGGGTGTTTCGATCACATTGGCGCTGCGCAGCTGGCCGTCCGCACCGATGTGCCAGACCAGCAGGCCATGGCCCCCCATCAGGCTGATCGAGCCGAAGTTCCAGAGGCTGCCGTCGCGATCGGTCAGCGGGTGCGCCGAGAACGGCAGCGCGGCCAGGTCCGGGCGCCAGGTGACCGGGCCGAGCGTCTGCAGCGAATCGGGGTCCACTTCGAACGCAGAACCGGATTCGCACAGCGCGAACAGGCGGCCATTGATCATCGTCACCGAGGTGTTGGCCACGTTGGCATCATCGTTGTTGCGTACCGCCAGCGCACCGGGAACGCTGGTGCCGGCAGCCGGATACTGGAAGCGGCCGGCCTTCTGTTCACGGGTGAATTTCGGCGTGGCGACCATGCGCCCGTGATGGGTCAGGCTGCCATCACCATTGAAACGCCAGCCATGCACCATGCCGTCGCCGTCGAACCAGTGGTCGTAGCGGAAGCCATCGCGCTCGGTCCACGCCGGGCCGTTGCGGTACAGCGTACCGGCCAGGCCTGACGGCAGCTTTCCCTGCAGCTGCACGGTGGCCGGGCCGAGGCTTTCGCTGCCGACGCTGCGCCAGCCGAGCAGCCATGGGTGTTCCTGCATACCCTGCGCGAACCGCGCCGGGTCGCCGGCGAAGGCGGGAGCGCTGCGCAGCGCGGTGGCGCCCAGGGCCAGGCAGGCACTGCTGCTGAGCAAGGTACGAAGGAAGCGGCGACGGTCCATGGTGGCCTCGGGTCTGGATGCGGAATCAGCGCAGGGTGATGTCGATGGCGGCGCCAGCGGCTGGCACGTTGACGCGTGCTTCGTCGAAGGTCGGCTTGCGCATCACCTGCGGGTTGTTGCTGAAGCCGTAGCCTTCCACCGGCATGCCGACCAGGTTGGTGTCGAGCTTGCCGTTGTCGTTCTCGTCGTGGGTGAGCAGCACGGCATAGCTGCCGGCCGGTATACCCTTGAACGTGAAGTGAGCGCTGTCGCCGCTGGGCGCCGCCTGCTGGGCCTGCACGGGCTTGGCCTTGCCGTCCCAGGCGGCAGCGCTGTCGACCAGCGCAACGCGCAGGGTGCCGCTCTGCGCGTGGACGTCGTGCACGGTCACGGCCAGGTCGGCGGCGTGGGCACTGGCGGCCAGGGCCAGTGCAGTCAGGGCGGTGCTGAGCAGGGCGGTGCGGATCATGGCAGTGGCTCCGGAAGTGTGTGTGGCGGTGTGGCGCCAGTCTGGGTGGCGCGGTGCACGGGGTTCAGGGCCAGTGGTCATCGATTCGACGTGCCAGAAGTCACTTTCTGCGCTGGACCCATTGCCGCCGGCGTGTGCGGCGGTCAGCATCTGGCCATGCCCAGCCTGTTCCGCCATCTCTTGCGTCCTCTCAGCCTTGCCGGCCTGGTTACCGTGCTGGCGGTGGGCCTGTCGTTCGCTGTACAGCGCAACGGTGCCGGGCTGAGCCTGCTGCTGCTTGCCATGTTCCTGTTGCTGTTCGTGGTGCACGGGTGGGCGTCGATGCCATCCCGCGTGCGCGCCGTCGCTGCGGTGTTGCAGGCGCTGCTGGCGGTTGCGCTGGTTGCGCTGCAGCCACGTACCGGAACTGCTCCGGTGCTGCTGGTGGTGCTGGTCGCACAGCTGGCCGAGCACTGGCCGCCGCGCTTCGTGCTGGGCGTTGCGCTGCTGGCCAACCTGGCGGTGTATGCCGCGCTGCGCCACAGCGGCTTCAGCCAGCCGCTGCTGGTCGTGCTGCTCTATGGCGGCTTCCAGGCCTTCGCCGCACTGACCGCCCACTATGCCCGCAGCACGGCGCTGGCCCGCGATGACCTGGCCCGGGTCAACGCCGACCTGCTGGCTACCCGCGCGCTGCTGGCCGACAGCGCACGCGATGCCGAGCGCCTGCGCCTGGCGCGTGAACTGCACGATGTGGCTGGGCACAAGCTCACCGCGATGCGGCTCAACCTGCGCGCCCTGGCCGCTGACCCAGCACTGGCCGGCCGCGAGGGACTGGTGCTGGTGGAACGGTTGTCCGGCGAGTTGCTGGCCGACATCCGCCAGGTGGTGCAATCGATGCGCGATGATCGCGGCCTCGATCTGGCCACCGCACTGCATGCGCTGGCCGCACCCTTCCCACGACCAAAGCTGCAGCTGCAGATCGGCGACGGGGTGCGCGTGGCTGACCCGTTGATGGCCGAGACCGTGCTGCGGCTGGTGCAGGAAGCCCTGACCAACGCCGCCCGCCACGGCAATGCAGACACCGTCTGGCTGACGATCAGTGAAGAGGATTCCCGGTTGCGTATCGATATCCGCGATGACGGCCAGCGCGCCGAACGCATCCGCGAGGGCAATGGCATCGCCGGCATGCGCGAGCGCCTGGCGGCCGTACAGGGGCGTTTGGAGCTGGCGCGAACCGCACAGGGCGGCATGCACCTGACCGCATGGTTGCCGGCATGAGTGGCGCCGCGATCCGCGTTGCCCTGGCCGATGACCAGGCGCTGGTGCGTGCGGGTCTGCGTGCGCTGCTGCAGGGCCTGGGGGTAGACGTGGTGCTGGAGGCCGAAGAGGGCCAGGCGCTGCTGGACGCGTTGGCTGCCCAGCGCGTGGATGTGGTGCTCAGTGACATCCGCATGCCCGGGATGGACGGCATCGAGGCACTGCGCCAGCTGCGCGCGCGCGGTGATGCCACGCCGTGGCTGCTGCTGACCACCTTCGATGAAAGTGATCTGCTGCTGCGTGCCAGCGAGGCCGGCGCACAAGGCTTCCTGCTCAAGGACGCCGTGCCCGCAGACCTGCGTGAAGCGATCGAGCGCGTCGCCGCGGGTGAAACCCTGCTGTTGCCGGTCAGCACCGAGCCGGTGCGCGCCCGTTACCGCTTCCACGACGAAGCACCGCCCACCGATACCTTCGGGGAACGCGAAGTGGCGATCCTGCGCCTGCTGGCCGGGGGATACAGCAACAAGGAGATCGCGCGCAGCCTGTTCCTGGCCGAAGGCACGGTGAAGAACTACGTGTCGGCCATACTCGACAAGCTGGGCACCCGCGATCGCACCCGTGCAGTACTGAAGGCGATTACCCTGCGCATCATCTGAGTGGACCGAGCAAGGAGTGCCAGTGAACCCGATCCTGCATGTGGAAATCCCGACCAGTGACCTGGACCGGGCCATCACGTTCTACCAGCAATGGCTGCAGGTCGCGGTGGACGAACCTATCGTGCTGCACGACTGCCGGATGGCCTATCTGCCGTTTTCCGATGAGGCCGCCGGTGCCAGCATTGCGCTGGTGCACGGCGCGGACTACCGGCCCTCCGAGCAGGGCGCGCGCATCTACATCGGCGTCGATGACCTGGATGCGAGCCTCGACCGTGCACTGCAATCGGGAGCTGAGCTGCGCTTCGGCCCGGCCGATGCGGGTGACTGGCGTGTGGCCGAGATCCGCGACAGCGAAGGCAACCGTATCGCGCTGCAGGCGCGCGCAGCTCTGTAGAGCCGAGCCCACGCTCGGCTGCTGTTGGCCCAGCCGCTCCAGCTCAGCCGAGCATGGGCTCGGCCCTACAAGGTCGCGGCGCGCGAGCGCTGCAGCCAGTCATTGATGGCCGGGTCCAGTCGCGGGTCGTCCGGCAGCTGCATGCCGAAGCGCTGCTGCAGCACGTCACGCACATCACCCACATCATGCAGCGGGCGCTTGTCCGGCGCCTGCCCGGGGCGGTACTCGGTGTAGTTGCCGCTGCCGATGGTACGGCGCCAGTCCGGTCCGGTCAGCGACACGCGTAGCTGGCCCGGGAAGCTGGAATCGGGGTGGGTGCATACGTACCAGTTGCCAACCACGTTGTCGATCGGTGCAGGCGCCTGCAGATCGAAGCGGTACATCGCCCGCCAGCCGTCGCTGGATTCGGCTGACAGCACGAAGTCGCCCTCGTCAGGCAGACGCTGCAGCAGATAGCGCTCATGCGGCGTGGCCTGCGGCTGCGCATCGTGCAGGCGCAGCGGTACGGTCGGGGTCAGGCTGCCGAATCCGGCATCCACCAGCCAGTCGTCCCCATCCACATGCACGCGCAGCAGCAGATGGGTACGCGCGGTCAGTTCGCCGTCATGCGCTGCCAGCAGCACGCGCGCACTCAGCGGCTGCGCATCAAAGCCCAGTGCCTGCAGCAGGGCCAGCAGGCCGCCATTGAGTTCGAAGCAGTACCCACCGCGGCGGTCGTCAAGCAGCTTGCGTTGCACGCTGTCCAGGTCGATCGGCACCGCGTCGCGCAGCAGGCAGCTGAGGGTCTCGAAGGGCAGCAGTGCGTTGTGGCGCTGCTGCAGCAGGGTCAGGCCGGCCAGGGTCCGCGGTGGCGGCGCATCCAGCTGCAGGCGTTGCAGGTAGCGGGGGATATCGAGCGTCGTCATGGAGGCACCGGGCGGGGAGGAACGTCCACTGTGCTCCCCCAACCGGGGTTGAGGTCAAGCGCGGCGCCCGTGTCATGCCCCCGTCGCTTGCACCCTGTACAAAGGCCGCGTCCACCCGCGACGGGGGGACCCGGACGAAGAAGGCGCTAAAGTTGCCCTGAATCCGGCCGATACAGGTGCGTCTTTCCGCCTGGAGTCTGTCATGTCGGCCGTTGTCCCCCACCTCCGGTCCCTGCGCACGCGCCTTGCCGCGTTGCACTCGGCGTCCCCCGGCCTGCTGCGCTGGCTGCAGCCGCATCGGCTCAGCGTGGCCAACAAGCTCAAGGCGACCCTGTGGGTCTGTGGCCTGGGCCTGGTCGCGATCGCCGCTGTCTACGCCTGGACCGGCCATGCCAACGCACTGGCTGCGCGCAGCCAGGCCAGCTACCAGCGCGGCAGCGATCTGGCCGCCAGCCTGTCCACGCGGGTGGCCGAAGCGCGTCGCCTGCAGACCCAGTATGCACGCAGTTTCGATGATGCCGACCGCGCGCAGCTGCTGGCCACGCAGAAGGCACTGCAGGTCGATCTGCAGGCGCTGCGCGCGACGCCGATGGATACTGGCCGGCGCAAGGCCCTGCAGGCGCTGACCGAAGCCGCCGACGCGTTCTCGCAGGGTGTGGCTGCCCTGTTCGAACGTGTCGACGAGATGGGTCGCGGTGATGCCGGCCTCGCCGCGCAGCTGCAGCAGGCCGCCGATACCCTGCAGGTACAGGTGGACGCGCTGCAGCGGCCGCCACTGGCGCTGTCCCTGCAGAAGATGCGAAGGCAGGAGGCACTGCTGCTGCTCGACGGTGATTCCACCCACGCCGACCGTGCCAGCGAGGAGAAGCTGCCGTTCGATCTCGCGCTGGCCGGCCTGCCTACCGATGTGCAGGATGCCTTGCGCGGCGGGATGGAGGGCTATCAGGGCGCCCTGCTGGGTTACACCGCCGCCCGCGTCGGCTTGGACGTGGAGGCGCAGTCGCTGCTGGATACCGCTGCTGGCGTAGCGCCGGCGCTGGCTGCCTTCCAGCAGGCGCAGGTGGCGGCGCTGGCCAAGGCGCAGGCGCGCCAGCAGGCCGGCGCGCGCACGATGAGCGTGCTGTTCGCACTGACCCTGCTGCTGGTGGCCGGCGTGCTGATCACCAGCCTGGTGCTGGTGCTGCGTGCGGTGCGCCAGCCGATCCAGGACACCCTGCGTTTCGCCAGCGATATCGCTGACGACCGCCTCGACACCACCCTGCGCGTCTACAACGCCAACGATGAGATCGGCCAGCTGGCCCAGCGCCTGGTCGACATGCAGCAGCGCCTGCGCGCGCGCATCGAGACCGAGCGTGCCGTGGCGCGCGGCAATACCCGCGTGCGCCAGGCCTTGGACAGCGCGCAGACCGGCCTGATGGTGATTGATGCGGAAGGGCAGGTCGCCTACGCCAATCCGGCGCTGCTGGAGCAGCTTGACCTCCGGGTTGAAGATCTGGTGGCGAGCGATGCGGTGCGCCTGCATCCGGCACTGGCCAGCCTGGCCGGCGTGCGCCAGCGCGAGGAGCGCGAGATCGGCCATGCAGGGGTGCGCTACCAGCTGATTGCCAACGCCATCATCGACGAAGGTCAGTTCCTTGGTGTGGCGGTGGAGTGGCGCAGCCGTGCGCTGGAAACCCTGTTGGAAACCGAAGTGGCCGCACTGGTCGACGCCGCCGCACATGGCGACCTGCACGGGCGCATCGCGCTGGAGGGAAAGCAGGGCTTTGTGCGTACGTTGTCGACCAGCATCAATCGCCTGTTGACCACCTTCGAGACCAACCTCGGCGATCTGCAGGCGCTTCTGGCCGCGCTGGCCCGCGGCGACCTCAGCGTGCGCATGGAAGGTGAGCTGCAGGGCGTGTTCGCACGCATGCGCGACGATGCCAACGCCACCGTCGCGCAACTGGGCCGCATCGTCACCCGCATCCAGCACGCCACCTCCAGCCTGGATACCGGCGTTGGCGAGATCGTTGCCGGTCACCATGACCTGTCGCAGCGCACCGAACAGCAGGCGGCCAACCTGGAAGAGACGGCAGCGTCGATGCACGAGCTGACCGACACAGTCGGTCGCAATGCCGATGCCGCGGGGCGTGCCGACGTGCTGGTCAAGGGCGCGGCGGCAGTGGCCCAGCGCGGTGGCGAGGCCGTTGGCCAGGTGGTCGCGACCATGCAGGGCATCAGTGAAGCCTCGCGACGGATCGGCGACATCACCCAGCTGATCGACGGCATCGCTTTCCAGACCAACATCCTCGCGTTGAATGCTGCGGTGGAAGCCGCGCGCGCGGGTGAGCAGGGCCGCAGCTTCGCCGTGGTGGCCGCAGAAGTGCGCCTGCTGGCACAACGCAGCGCGGAGGCGGCCAAGCAGATCAAGGGTCTGATCGAGGATTCGGTGGCGCGTGTGGGCCAGGGCAACCAGCAGGCCGAACAGGCCGGCACCACGATGGGCGAGATTGTCGGCAGCGTGCAGCAACTGGCGGATCTGCTGGCCGGTATCCGCAGCGCGTCGAAGGACCAGCATGCCGGCATCGCCCAGGTGAACCAGACCATCGTGCAGATGGAAGCCAGTACCCAGCGCAATGCCAGCCTGGTGGAAGAGGCCGGTGCCTCGACGGCGCAGATGCAGGCGCAGGTGCATGCGCTGGCGGAAGCCGTTGGCGCGTTCCGGCTGCAGTCGATGCCACAGGCGCGCGCTGCGGCGGCCTAGCCTGCGGTTCCTTGTCGGCTGGCGGGGAATCAGCCGAGCGTAGGCTCGGCTCTACATCAGCTGCAGGAACACTGTAGAGCCGAGCCCATGCTCGGCTCACGCCAGCGTTCGGAGGCAGGAATCAATACACGTCGCGACGGTAGCGCCCGGTCTCCAGTAGCGTTTCCACAACATCATCGCCCAGCGCAGCGCGCAGCACCTGGTCCACGCCTTCAGCCATGCCCTGCAGCGAACCGCACACGTGGATGACTGCACCACGCTGCATCCAGTCGCGCAGGGCATCGGCCGCCGCACGCAGGTGATCCTGCACGTAACCACCTTCGCCATCGCGCGAGAACGCCAGGTCCACCCGCGCGAGATGGCCATCGGCCTGCCACGCTTCGATCTCATCGGCGAACAGGAAGTCATGCGCGCGCTGGCGTTCGCCGAACAGCAGCCAGTGCCCGTGCTCACCTGCATGCGCGGCTTCGCGCAACAGGCTGCGCAGGCCCGCGATGCCGGTGCCATTGCCGATCAGCACCATCGGTGCACCGGCGACGCGGTGGAACCCGGGATTGCGGTGCACGCGGGCGACGATGCTGGCACCGATCGGTGCATGCAGCGACAGCCAGCCCGAGCCGAGCCCGGCGCGGCCCGTGTCGTCGTGCACCAGTCGCACCACCAGTTCCACCGCGCCATCCTCGGTGCACGAGGCGATGGAATATTCGCGTCCGGGCAGCATCGGCAGCCCTGCCAGCCACAGGCACGGATCCTGTACCGCCAGCGCAGCATCGGCATCCGGCAGTTCGCGTTCGCTGGCCAGCGCCAACAGCGTGCGCGGCTGGCCGTCGATCAGCAGTGGCTGCAGGGGATCCAGCCCATGTGCCTTCAGCACCGCGCCGGCATGCCGCGCATTGTGACGGGGCGCGATATGCAGGATGTCGCCCGCCTGCCACTGCACCTCGGCCGGGGCCGCAAGACGGATGCGCCAGATCGCACCGCCGATGCTGCCTGGATTGAGGCGGTCGCGGCCGAGCAGGCGCCAGTCATGCATCTGCGTGGCGGCCGGCAGCACGCTGTCATCGGTGGCGATGCCGGTCAGCGCGCCCAGCTGCAGCTGCCATTGGCGCAGCGCCGCGACCGAGGCGGCATCGACTTCGATGCGGTCGAACAACGGGCGCGCGCCGTTGCCGAGCAGCCAGCCATCAACCTGGCGGCCGAAGCCGCAGTAGTGCGGGTACTGTCGATCACCCAGCGCCAGCAGTCCAAACTGCAGGCCTGACAGGTCGAGTGTCTGTGCCATCAGCCGTCGTGCAGCACCTCGCGCCGCATCCGGTGGTTCGCCATCGCCGAAGGTGCTCAGTACCAACAGCGCCTGCGCGGTGCGTGCCAGCTGCACGGCATCGACGCGGGCCAGCGGCAGCACCTGCACCGCATGACCGGATGCCTGCAGCTGCGCGGCTGCGCGCCATGCGAGTTGTTCGCCCAGTCCGCTCTGGCTGGCATGCACCACCAGCCACGGCGTGCCACCGCCATCGGCAGGCGTTGCTGGCAGCGACTGGCGCAGGCCACGCGCAGCGCGCTGGCTGCGTCGGCGGTCCAGATAGAGCATCCAGCCGGTGATGAAGAACAGGCTCATGCCCAAACTGCTGAGCATCACCACGACACGCCCGGGCACGCCGAAGTAGCTGCCCGAGTGGAGCGCGAACACGCTGGTGGCCAGCTGCGCGCCGACGCCCTGGCGTGCATAGGGGCGGGCATCGAGCGTGGCACCCGTGCCTGGGTCGAGCTGCAGCAGATCATGCGCGCGGTCATGCTGGCCGCCGCGCTGCGACGGATCACCGGCCATCACGCGTACATTCAGTGCCTGCCCGGGCTTCTCCGGCAGGCGCAGGTCGATGTAGCCGGTGCGCACGCCGGGCAGTGCGTACAGCGTGGCTTCGACGCGTTCCAGGTTCAGGGCGGCGCCGGTGGCGATCTTGTGCTTGGCGGCCGGTGCGACGCCAAGCAGGGTGTTGGCGGCGCTGCGATACCAGTCGAAGGACCACCACAGGCCGGTCAGCGCACTCATCAGGTAGATCAGCAGCACCCACGTGCCGACCACCGAGTGCAGGCTCCACAGGAAGCCACGGCCGCTGCGCTTCCATTCCACCGCCAACCAGCTGCGCCAGTGCCACCAGCGCCGCGGCCAGCGCAGATAGAGGCCGGACAGGGTGAAGAACAGCAGGGCGATCGCACAGCTGCCGGTGATCCATTTGCCGCGCTCGCCGGCGGCGAGGTGGCGATGCAGGTCCTCGACGAAATCGAAGAACGCCTGCCCGCGCAGGGCGCTGAATCGCTCGCCGCTGTACGGATCGAAGTAGACCCAGTGTTCCTTGCCACCGGCGAAGCGTGCCACCGAGGGCCGCAGCCCGGTGGCATCCACGCGCAGGCGCTGCAGGGGGCGATTACTGTCGGCCTGCAGCAGCGGCACCAGCTCGCTCAGTTCAAGCGGAAGCTGACCGTCGGCATGGTGCTCGGCAATCTCGGCGAAACCGGGATTGGCCGCCCGCAGCAGTTCGTCCTCGAAGGACAGCACGGCGCCGCTGAGGCCCATCACGGCCAGTACGGCGCCGGCGGTGATGCCCAGCAGCCAGTGCAGTTGGAACAGGACGTTCTTGAACATCGAAGGAGGAGGGCCAGGAAGGCTGCCGCCCGCATCCTGCGCAACAGCAAATGAGAATTAGTCGCGGAATTCTCCGTGGCGGACGGGCTACGGTCAAGGAGGGTTTTGTTGCAGGGCTTTGCAGCCCTGCACCCGCTACAAGCCGGAGCAACGTCAACGTCAAAAGCTGGCTTTCCGTGGGTTGGCGGGGTGGGTCCGGTTGAGGGGGTGTCCGCGGCATGGATGCCGTGGCCAAGGCTACAGGGACGTACTTGCGCCGTCCCCCTCAACCGGACCCACCCCGCCTTCGACAGTTTCCTGCGATCTGTCGGAACGGCGTTCTGCTTTGGTGGGTGCCGACCGTTGGTCGGCACGGGGTCTGATTCCGTTCTGAATATCGATATCTGACAGATGTGTCGACCAAGGTCGACACCTACCAACAGCCGCGAAGATCTGTCAGAGGTGGGGCGGTGTCGGAGTGCGGGGTGTCAGCCGCATGGATGCGGCTGCCAAGCTTACAGGGACGTACTTGCAGCGTCCCCGCACTCCGACATCGCCCCGCCAACCCGCGGAACGCCCGCTTTGGCTGTTGGCGTTGCATTGAGCCGGGTGCAGGGCTGCAAGCCCTGCAAAAACCCCCCTCACTTCACCCAGCTGTCGATCTCGCCGTGGGCGAATGGTCCCAGCTTTGCCTTCACCAGCCGCCCTTGTGCATCGAACAGCACGCTGTAGGGAAGCAGGCCCTGTGTATTGCCCAGCTGCAC
The DNA here is from genome assembly GCF_059370395.1 of Stenotrophomonas sp. YJH_SMC_101-4. Taxonomy (NCBI): domain Bacteria; kingdom Pseudomonadati; phylum Pseudomonadota; class Gammaproteobacteria; order Lysobacterales; family Lysobacteraceae; genus Stenotrophomonas; species Stenotrophomonas sp. YJH_SMC_101-4. Next base: position 432,013 of record NZ_JCAFTP010000003.1, read on the forward strand.
GCTGGCATCGCGCGGCCCCGGGGTCTCGATCACGATCGGGTAATCCACCGGGACACGCTGCAGGAAACCGCGCACGTCTTCCGGGGTATCCAGTGCCAGGCCCAGCACCTGCACGCCGTTGTCGCCCTGGGCATGGGCGAAGCGGGCAAGCTCCGGCATTTCTTCCACGCACGGAGCGCACCAGCTGGCCCAGACATTGATCAACAGCGGGCGACCGGCAGCGTGCTGGCGCAGGTCCAGCGGCCGGCCTTCAAGATCGGGCAGCGACAAGGCGGGCAGGCTGTCGCCAACCTGCAGGACCGGCGCCGCGGCCGCACCGGCAGGCTCCGCCGGCACGGCCTCAGGCGTCACCGGCGCCGGTGCCAATCGATGCCCGGCCCACAGTCCAAGGCCGGCGGCCAGCACCGCTGTCCACAGCAGCGCTGGCCGTTGCCACTTCATCGTGCGGTGCGCAGCAGCGCTTCCTCGACCACCGCCTGGGTCAGCAGGGTCGGCAGCACGGTCGGCGGCGCGCCGGGGCCATACACCACGTACAGCGGCACGCCCACGGCCTTGTGCTCTTCCAGGAACGTGGTGATCTGCGGATCGACGTTGGTGTAGTCCCCGCGCATGTACACCGCGTTGGTGCGCTTGAGCAGTTCCTTGAACTCCGGCCGCGACAGCACGGCGCGCTCGTTGGCCTTGCAGCTCACGCACCAGTCCGCGGTCATGTTCACGAACACCACGCGCTTGTCAGCACGCAGGCGGTCCAGCAGTTGCGGCGAGTATTCGACCATGTTGTCGGTGGCCGCCTGCGCGGCGCGCGCCGGCGGTGCCAGCTGGGTCACGCCCCAGGCCGGAACCAGTGCGCCGATCGCCAGCAGCACACCCAGCAGGGTGACGGCGCGCGAGCCGGTCCAGCGGTTGCGCTCGAATAGCCACAGGCCGAAGGCCAGCAGCAGCAGGCCACCCAGCACCAGCGCCATGCCGTCCACGCCACGCTGCTTGCCCAGCACCCACAGCAGCCACAGCGCGGTGGCGTACATCGGGAAGGCCAGCACGTGCTTGAGCGTCTCCATCCACGGGCCCGGCTTGGGCAGGCGGCGCGCCAGTGCCGGCACGAAGCCGATCAGCAGGAACGGCAGCGCCAGGCCCAGGCCGAGGAACAGGAACACGGTCATCGCCTTCAGCGGCGGGGCAATGAACGCGTAGGCGATCGCGCCGCCCATGAACGGGCCGACGCAGGCACTGCCGACCACGCAGGCCAGCGCACCGGTGAAGAAGTCACCGGCCGGGCCACTGCGGCTGGCCAGCGACTGGCCCAGGTTGCCGATACCACCGCCGAGGGTGAATACGCCGGACAGGCTCAGGCCCACCGCGAACATGATGTAGGCCAGCACCGCCACCACGCCCGGGTGCTGCAGCTGGAAGCCGATGCCGACGGCGTTGCCGATCGCGCGCAGGCCGACCATCAACGCGCCGATCACCGCGAACGCGACCAGTACGCCCAACGTGTACCAGAGGGCGTGGCTGCGCGCGCGCTGCGGGCTTTCGCCACTCTGCGCCAGGCTCAGCACCTTCAGCGAGAGGATCGGCAGCACGCAGGGCATCAGGTTCAGTACCAGGCCACCGGCCAGGGCCAGCAGCAGCACCCAAACGAACGAACGGTCCGGATTCGGCGTGGTCGCCGGTGGGCGCGTGCGCAGGGCGTTGTCACCGCGCGCATCGGCAGCGAACTCATTGCCGTTTTCGGCGCCTGCAACGGCCGGGGTGCTGGCATCCGTATTGGGCACCGTCGGCAGCAGGCGCAACGGGGCGCCGTTGGCGGCTTCGCGTGGTGCGCCGCTGGCGGTAGGCAGCGGACTGATCACCTCGTTGCGCGGCGGCGACTGATCGGTGCTGGCGTTGATCTTGCCGGCCGGGATCGACAGCTTCACCCGGCGGGTCATCGGCGGGTAACAGATGCCATCGGTCTGGCAGCCCTGGAAAGTCACCACCAGGGTGCTGTCGACCGCATCGGCGACGGCGCGGCGCAGCGGCAGCGGCACTTCCACCTGGTTGAAGTAGACCGAGACATCGCCGAAATGCTCGTCGCGATGCGACTGTGCGGCCGGCCAGCGCAGCTTGTCGGCCAGCACGCCGGTGCTGCCGTCCAGCTTCACTGAAGTGCGGTCGCGATACAGGTAGTAGCCCGGCGCCGGGCTGAAGCGCAGCAGCAGGGTGTTGCCGTCACTGGCGATGGCGTCGAAGCCGAACGCCTGCTCCGAAGGAAGCGGCAGCGCCTGGCTGTTGCTGGCGGCACCCGGCAGGCGCAGGCCGCCGCTGTTGCCGGCACCGGCCAGCGGGTTGTTGAACGGGCTGGCGGCACCGGCACGCGCGGCAGGGGCCGCGGCCTGTGCGCCGCTACCGGGCAGGGTGACCTGCACCACGCGCTTCTGCGGCGGGTAGCAGACACCGGCATCGGCGCAGCCTTGGTAACGCACTTCCAGGCTGATGGTGCCGGCGGCGTCGGTCGGCGTGCCGGGCAGGGTGGCCTGCAGGCGTTCGCGATAGGTTTCGACTTCGCCGAAGAAATCGTCGTGGTGCTTGTCGCCCTTGGGCATCTGCAGCGCGCCGGCGTTGAACGCCGGATCAGCCTTGACGCTGGTGCGGTGGCGATACAGGTAGTAGCCGGGTGCGATCTTGAACTGCAGTTGCACCTGGCCGCGCTCGGGGGCGGTGGCGGTCAGCGCGAACGCCTGGTCCACCGGCAGCAGGTCCTTCTCATCCAGGGCGAAGGCGGGCAGCGAGAGCCACATCAGGGCGCACAAGGCGGCGCCACGCGCAAACAGAGTCTTCAATCAGTGTCCTCCCGGGTCTGTGCCCGGATCCAGTCCAGATACGCCGGCAGGCCGGCCCGGGTTTCGACCGCGATGCACTCCGGGAGTTCATACGGATGCAGTTCGACGATCCGGGCAATCGCGTCATCGACGCGGCTTGCGGTGGTCTTCACCAGCAGTTGCAGCTCGGCGTCGGTGGTCACCTCGCCCTGCCAGCGGTAGGTCGACTGCGCGCCATCGAGGCGGGTCACGCACGCGGCCAGGCGCTCGCCGACCAGCGCGTGCGCGATGCGCTCGGCACTGGCCCGGTCCGGGCAGGTGGTCAACAGCAGCAGGACGGGATCGACGGTCGACATGACCGTCGAGTATAGGGCCGCCGCCGGGTCTGGGCCCGGCGGCGGCGATGGACCGCTGCGTTGCGCGGTCAGTTGGCCAGCTGGCAGGTAGCCGGCTTGGCCGAGGTGAACAGGCCCGGGGTCGCCCACTCGGGGTGGTCGATGAACGGATTGCGGTTGCCCTGGAAGCTGTAGATCACGTCATTGCGCGCACGTTCGGCATCATCCGGCGGATCGGACAAGTGCCAGTCGATCAGCGTGGACAGCAGGCCCATGTAGGCCGGCGAACTGCTGGTCTTGACGATCTTGCTGCGGTCGTCGGTCAGCTCCAGGTCCGGCTCGGACTGGCCGGTCGCCGCATCCTTGCCGCCCTCGTAGCGGATGGCCATGTACAGCACCGCACGCGCCATGTCGCCCTTGCGCTTGCCCCACACCTCGAAGGTGCCGGTGTTGCCGTCCGGCGTGCGTACCCAGTTGGAGTTGCCCGGGTAACCGCCGCTGCCGCCGCCCTGGCCGTTGTTGGCCTCGGTGGCGCGCTCGCCGCAGTTGGCGTCGCACTTGCCGAACGGCTTGTTGCCACGGTCGGCGTTCCACTGCGCGTCGGTCAGGTACAGCATGTGGGTGTCGGTATACGGCGCGTACGGCAGGCCCTTGTCACCGGTGGTGGTGGCAAAGCCCAGCGAGTTCGGCCAGGTGTGCTCGCGGTTGTACTTCAGGCCACTGCCGCTGCCGGCGCGGTCGGTCACCTTGGCGTAGCTGCGGTTGCGATACGCATCCAGGATCCTGCCGGAATTGTTCGGATCCTCGTCGGCGATTTCCAGGATGGTCCAGGTGCTGGTGCCCGAGCCGCTGTACGGATAGGCGGTATGGCCCTTGATGGTGGCGTGCAGCGAGCAGCGCAGCTGGCTGGGGCTGCTGGTGTTGACCTTGGAGTAATAGCCGGCCGGTACACCCGGATTGCCCGGGTCGGGGTTGCCGCCGGTGCTGGCCACGGTGAACGCGATGCGGCTGTCGGCCGCCGGATGCGCGCCCTGCAGGTCGGTGATGCGCGCGGCGCGGATATCGAAGCGGCAGGCTTCACCGGCCACCAGCGCGGTGTTGGTGGACAGTTTCACGCTGCGGCCGCTGGCCGGGAAGGTCAGCGGCACGCTGCCGGAGGTGCCGCAGCTCAGCGCGAATGCGCCACTGGCCAGGTTCACGGTTTCGCTGAACACCACTTCCAGATCGGCCGCGGCCGGGAAGGTGCTGCTGCCCTGTGCCGGGGTGGTGGTGGACACCGACGGCGGCGTGTTCGGGCCCGGGGTGCCGCCGCCGCTGAAGGTCTGGCCGTTGTTGCAGCTGCCAAACGTCTGCCCGGCCGATTCGGCCCAGGTGAAGTGGGCGTACTGGCTGCCGCTGCCGGTCAGCTGCAGCGAGGTGCCCGGCGCGGTGCTGTTGGTCTCGGCCACCGGGATGTTCTGGCTGGTCATGCCGGCGGCAGGGCCACCGGAGGCGGTGATGGCGCCCTCGTAGCTGAGGAACTGGACCACCTTGCCGCTGGCATCGACCAGGGCGATGCCGTCGTTCGGGCCGTTCTGGAGGCCGTTGGTCGGGTAGCTGACCACGGCCAGGGTGGCGCTGCCGCAACCGGCGGCGGTGCCGGCCGGAACCGGGTTGTTGGCGTAGACCGTGGCGGCCGACGGAGTGCTGCCGTTGTAGAGGTAGAGGCGGTAGCCGGACAGATCCTCACCGGCGGTGGCTACGACCTCGATCGCTTCGCCGACGTCACCGGCGGCGGTGCTGTCGTCATAGTGCAGTTCATTGATGAAGACCTCGGCCTGGGCCGGCGCGGCGGCCAGCGCCAGCAGGCAGGCGGCGGCAAGCGGGGACAGCAATCGCATCGACAACTCCTTGTGATTGGGAATGCGCGGCCGAGCCTAAGGCCGATCCAGTGACACTTTGTCGTAAATGAACGTCAGATATCTGACAGTGGGACATTGGTCACCAAATGTCACCCGTTCCCCCCTTGGCTTGCCGCGTTGCATCCCTATACAGGCGTCCACGCAGGGAAGGAGGTTTGCGGGTCCGGAGAAAAATTTCGGGATCGGCCCTTGAAAGGCCTGTGGAGGTCTCCATCTCTGTCGTGCTCCCGACTTGTCGGGCTTTTTCACGCGCGTTGCTGGCACTCGCCTGGTGTGACTGCTAACATCGCCGGACTTTTTCAGACCAATCAATAACTTAAGAGGTCTCTCATGAGCATCAAGCCGCTGCACGACCGCGTTGTGGTCAAGCCGATCGAAGCCGACGAAATCTCCGCCGGTGGCATCGTCATCCCCGACTCGGCCAAGGAAAAGTCCACCAAGGGTGAAGTTGTGGCCGTCGGCCCGGGCAAGCCGCTGGACAACGGCAACGTGCGCGCGCCGTCGCTGAAGGTTGGCGACAAGGTCATCTACGGCCAGTACGCCGGCAGCTCGTACAAGAGCGAAGGCGTCGAGTACAAGGTCCTGCGCGAAGACGACGTGCTCGCCATCATCGGCTGAGCCTCGGCGCGACCTGCTTTTCTGTAAGACATCCCTTTTCGTCGCCGGGCCCGGCCCGGCGCAAACATCGAGGTAATCGCAATGGCTGCCAAGGATATTCGTTTCGGTGAAGACGCCCGTTCGCGCATGGTGCGCGGCGTCAACGTTCTCGCCAATGCCGTCAAGGCCACCCTGGGCCCGAAGGGCCGCAACGTCGTGCTGGAAAAGAGCTTCGGCGCGCCGACCATCACCAAGGACGGCGTCTCCGTCGCCAAGGAAATCGAACTGGCTGACAAGTTCGAGAACATGGGCGCGCAGATGGTGAAGGAAGTTGCTTCGCGCACCAACGACGACGCCGGCGACGGCACCACCACCGCCACCGTGCTGGCCCAGGCCCTGATCCGCGAAGGTGCCAAGGCTGTTGCCGCCGGCATGAACCCGATGGACCTCAAGCGCGGTATCGACAAGGCCGTCGTGGCCGCCGTTGCCGAGCTGAAGACCATCTCCAAGCCGACCGCCGACGACAAGGCGATTGCCCAGGTCGGCACCATCTCGGCCAACTCGGACGAGTCGATCGGCCAGATCATCGCTGACGCGATGAAGGAAGTCGGCAAGGAAGGCGTGATCACCGTTGAAGAAGGGTCGGGCCTGGACAACGAGCTGGACGTGGTCAAGGGCATGCAGTTCGACCGCGGCTACCTGTCCCCGTACTTCATCAACAACCAGCAGTCGCAGACTGCTGACCTGGATGACCCGTTCATCCTGCTGCACGACAAGAAGATCTCCAACGTCCGTGACCTGCTGCCGGTGCTGGAAGGCGTCGCCAAGGCCGGCAAGCCGCTGCTGATCGTTGCCGAAGAAGTCGAAGGCGAAGCGCTGGCGACCCTGGTGGTCAACACCATCCGTGGCATCGTCAAGGTCGTGGCCGTCAAGGCTCCGGGCTTCGGCGACCGTCGCAAGGCGATGCTGGAAGACATGGCCGTGCTTACCGGCGGCACCGTGATCTCCGAAGAAGTTGGCCTGTCGCTGGAAAAGGCCACCATCAAGGACCTGGGCCGCGCCAAGAAGGTGCAGGTCTCCAAGGAAAACACCACCATCATCGATGGCGTGGGTGACAAGGCTGCCGTCGACGCACGCGTCGGCCAGATCAAGACCCAGATCCAGGACACCTCCTCCGATTACGATCGCGAGAAGCTGCAGGAACGCGTGGCCAAGCTGGCCGGCGGCGTTGCCGTGATCAAGGTCGGTGCTTCGACCGAAATCGAAATGAAGGAAAAGAAGGATCGCGTCGACGACGCCCTGCACGCGACCCGTGCAGCCGTTGAAGAAGGCGTGGTCCCGGGCGGCGGTGTTGCCCTGGTCCGTGCGGTCACCGCACTGGCCGGCCTGAAGGGTGCCAACGAAGACCAGAACCACGGCATCCAGATCGCCCTGCGTGCGATGGAAGCCCCGCTGCGCGAAATCGTTGCCAACGCCGGTGAAGAACCGTCGGTCATCATCAACAAGGTCAAGGAAGGCACCGGCAGCTTCGGCTACAACGCCGCCACCGGCGAGTTCGGCGACATGCTGCAGTTCGGCATCCTGGACCCGACCAAGGTGACCCGTTCGGCCCTGCAGAACGCCGCGTCGATCGCTGGCCTGATGATCACCACCGAAGCCATGGTTGCCGAAGCTCCGAAGAAGGACGAGCCGGCCATGGGTGGCGCCGGTGGCATGGGCGGCATGGGTGGCATGGGCGGCATGGACTTCTAAGTCCCCGCTGTCACCCCGCAATGAAAAACCCCGCCGGAAGGCGGGGTTTTTTTTGTGGCCGGTCGGAATCAAAGTAGATCCACGCCATGCGTGGATGCCGCTCCCAGGTGTAAGTCTACCCGCGGCCCTCGCGCCGCTGCAGCCACAGGTGGGCCGCCAGCAGGGACAGCGCGCCGCCAGCAATCATCCCCTGTACCCACGGCAGCCCCGTGATCGGCGCAAGCAGCAGGCCCCCCGCCATCCCGATCAGACTGGCGCCGGCTGCCACCCGCTGACGTCGCTGCCGATGTTCAGCCTGGCGATGGCGTGCAGCGATGCGCAGACGCCGTGCATCCGGCTGCAACACCGCTTCGGCAATGGCATCGATCTCTGGGCGATTCATCCTGTCTCCTGCATTGCGTCCGTGTCTGCATGCTGCACGACTGCGGGACCTGTGTGCAACGGTAACGCTTCGATCATCTGACAAACGCTTTCGCCGCGCCGTACTCCCACTGCCACGGCACGCCGGTGTCGCCCAGCACGAACGCCACCAGGGCCGGGAAGGCCGCCTCTGCCCGCACATCGTTGCCCAGGATCACCACGCAGCGCTGGTGCTGCTCCATGCATACCAGCGTATTGCCCACCGCATCGTCGTGGCCGCCCTTGTAGAAGCCTGCGCCCTGCGGGCCGAGAAACGTCACCACGCCCAGGCCAGCCGCCAGGTCCCTGCGCTGCTGCGCCTTCGGCAGCTCCGGCTGCAGGGTGGGGAACTGGCTGGCGCTGGTGATCTGCAGCTGCGGCCGCACCAGCTCCCTGCGCATCGCCGCCGATAATCCATCGCCGCGCACGTAGCCAGCGGCGAAACGGGCCATGTCGGCGATGGTGGTATCCATTGAACCAGCCGCACGCACGCGGCTGCGTTCATCGTGCGGCTCTGTATTACCTTCGGCGGTCCAGCCATCGGCCAGGTTGCCGGCGAAATCCGCGCGCCACAGCATGCTGGTGCGCGCCATGCCGAAGCGATCGAACACGCGCTGCTGCATCAACGCACCCACATCCTCGCCCAGCCGCCCGCGTTCGATCACGAACTGCAACAGGATCAGTCCTTCACCGGAATACCCATATCGACTACCCGGATCGAAGTGGAACTTCAGGCGCCCATCGGGCTCCAGGAAGCCGAAGTTGGCAAAGCCACTGGAATGGTTGAGCAGCAGGCGTGGGGTGAGCTGGCGCCAGCGGGCATCGCCGGCCAGCACGCTGTAGTCGGCGTACTTCTTCGGTTCCGGTGGATAGTCCGGCAGCGGTTTGTCCAGGGCGGTAGCGATGCTCGCATCCAGATCGATCCGCGCGTCCTGCGCCAGCTGTGCGACCAGGTGGCCGAACGCCATCTTGGTCAGTGACGCAGCGTACATCACGGTGTCGGTGCGCAGCGGCTCGCCTGCGGCGTTGCGTTCACCGTAGGCGGCCACGTGCACCACCTTGCCGCCATCGATCACCGCCAGCGCCATGCCGCGCGCGTGGGCCGCCTGCATCAGCCGCTGTGCTTCGGCATCGATGCGAGTGGGCGAGGGCACGGGTGGCGGCGCGGCCAGTACCGCCAGCGGGAGCAGCGTCAGCAACATCAGGGTGGCACGGCACATGCGTGGAACTCCTGGTGGGGCGCACGGCGATGCTACGCCAGGCTGCCGCTGGCGTCATTGCCAGATGTCAACTGGCCTGCGGCCGGCGCAGGCAGATCCGGGCCGCGCCGGCACCGATGTCCACCTGGCCGCCGCGCATTGCATCCGCACCAAGGATCAGCGCCGGCCGACCCTCCAGGCCGATCGCCTTGAACACTGGCAGTTCGCTGATGCGGACCTCCATCGACGGGTGCTGCCAGCCGCCGCCGGTCATGCCGGGCAGGGTGTACAGCCAGGTTGCCTGCTTTCCGCCGCCCAGGCCTTCGGTGCCCTTTTCACGCACCCGCACCCGCGCGTCGCTGCCGTCGGTGCGCAGCCCCAGTGCGCGGGCTGCTTCGGCGTTGAGGACGGTCTGCGCGGCACCGGTGTCGACCACGGCGATGGCGTCCACCGCAGGCGCGCCCAGTGCAAGCGTGATGAAGCCGAACTGGCGCAGGCCGTCAGTGCGGCCGGGCAGCGCATTGGGCTGGCAACCCGGTCCTTCCAGGTTCAATCCACCGGGTGTCCACAGCGCCAGTTGATTGCGGCCGAAATCCCAACGGGTGTCCCAGCGTCCGGTCAGATCGTTGCCGATCAAGCCGTCAATGGCCGGATCATCCTCCTTCGGCAACGACGACAGATCGACCTTCATGGCTTGGGCCTGCAGCTGCCAACTGCCCAGCTGCCAGGACGTGCTGCGTATGCGCTGCAGCCGCGCGGACGCTGCACTGGCCCCTTGGGCCTGTGATACCTCTGCATCCGCATCCTCCAGACCATAGCGTCGCACGACGCGGTCATCGACCAGAGTGGCGCCTGCCGCGCTGTCGACCACGAAGCGCAGCGGTTCGGCACGCCCGTCCAGCGACACGGCCACGGCCGGATGACCGCCCTGCATCCACATCGGCAGGATGTGTTCGGGGGGATCGGACGCCAGCGCAGGCAGCGGGGCAGCAAGCAGGAAGAATGGGATGAGGCGCAAGGGAAGTCTCCGCAGTGATCATGGGTGACCATTGGCGCGTAGCGGCGTATCGCGGGAATATCGGCGTTGATACCGTCCTGATACAGACCTGCCTGATACTGCCCGCATGACGACTCCCGCCCGTGTCATCGTTGTCGATGACGACGCCAGCATCCGTGATGCCATCGCCGATTGCCTGCTGCTGCACGGCTACCAGGTGCGAGTGGCTGCCGACGCAGCGGCGCTGGATGTGCTGCTGCAGGTCGAACGTCCGGACCTGATCGTGCTTGACTGGATGATGCCCGGCGAGGATGGACTTTCGGTCTGCCGCCGATTGCAGGCGCGGGCGATCCCGATCCTGATGTTGTCGGCGATGGGCAGCGCACCGGACAGGGTGATCGGCCTGGAGATGGGCGCGGACGACTATCTGGCCAAACCGTTCGATCCGCGCGAGCTGCTGGCGCGGGTACGTGCGCTGCTGCGCCGGCAGGACAAGCTGCGCGCGCAGGTCGCCAGTGAACTGCGCTTTTCTGGTTGGCGGTTGCTGCCGGAACAACGTCGCCTGCTGGCCCCGGATGGCAACGAGCTGGTGCTCAGCCGTGGTGAATTCAGCTTGTTGCTGGCGCTGGCCGAACGCCCCGGGCGGGTGCTGGGGCGCGAGCAGCTGCTGCAGCTGAGCCGTGGCGAGCCCAGTGACAGCGTCGACCGCGCGGTCGACCTGGCGATCAGCCGCCTGCGCCGCAAGCTCGGGCAGGCTTCACCCGGTGCGGAATCGCTGGTGCAGACATCGCGTGGCGAAGGCTATCGCTTCGACGCCGAGGTACAGCTGCTGTGAGCAGCCGGTGGCCGACCGCGCGTTGGATCACGATGCTGGCCCTGGCCAGCCTGCTGCTGGCGACACTGGTCAGCGTGGCCGTGGTTGGCTGGATGCCTCGGCCCGCGCCGCCACCGATGCAGTTGGACCAGGCCGTGCAGGTGCTGCGAGGGGAACAGGCGCCGGCGTCGCTGGGCCTGCATCTGGCGACGCAGGCAGCGCCGCCGCAGGGCAACGCCAGCGACTGGCTTACGCAGCTGGCGGCGCTGCAGCTGGGCTTGCCGGTGGAGGATGTTCGGCTGGTATGGAGTGGACAAGGCAAGGCGCCCGATGTGCAGATCATTGAAGACGGCGCGGTGCTGGATGCCACGGCGCGGGCCGGCGTACTGAGGGCGCAGGCAGCAGTGCTGACCGCCATGCAATGGCCGCCGTTCGAACTGGGTGTGCGCCAGACTGATGGCCGCTGGCAGGTGGTGGGCAGCGACCACAGCGACCTGGCGGCCTGGCGCCGCCAGGTGGTGCTTGCCCTGCTGGGCGGTGCCGTGCTGCTGGCGCCGTTGGCGGCGTGGGCATCTATCCGCTTGGGGCGCCCGTTGCGACGGTTGGCCGAAGCCAGCGCGCGTGTGGATCTGCAGGCTGAAACACCATTGCCGGACGACGGCCCACGCGAAGTACAGATATTGGCTGCAGCGATCAGCACCGGGCGCGTGCGCCTGCGCGAACAGGCCCAGGACATGACGCGCATGCTGGCCGCAGTAGCGCACGACCTGCGCACGCCGTTGACCGGCCTGCGTCTGCGTGCGGAGTTCGCACCGCCACCGCAGGCGGCGCGGATGGTGGCCGACATCGAACGCATGGATACGATGATCGAGCAGGTGCTCGACTACGCACGCGGCGAACTGCAACCACTGCAGTTACGGCCGCTGGACCTTGCCGCGTTGCTGGAGGAATGCGTGCAGGGTGCCCTGCTGCGCGGCGTCGAGATCTCCATCGAGGGACCGGACACCTTGCCGTGGCAGGGCGACGCGCTCCTGCTGCGGCGGGCGATCGACAACCTCATCGACAACGCAGACCGCTACGCCGGTGCCGTAGACCTGCACATCGCCATGGAAGGCAGTCGCATGCAGCTGGATGTGATGGACCGCGGTCCGGGCATCGCCGAGGACGACCGCGCACGCCTGCTGCAACCCTTCCAACGCAGCGAGAGCTCGCGCAGCCGCGCCACGGGAGGGACCGGCCTGGGCCTGGCGGTGGCGGCCAACGTCGCACGACGGCATGGGGGCGAGCTTCTGCTGCTGCAGCGTGACGGCGGCGGACTGATCGCACGCCTGCTGCTGGGGCCGGTTTCCTGATATCGCCTTGATACTGGCGTTGGAGCCTTGTTTTGCAATATGATTAGGCGCCTAATCATGTTGGAGAGAGCCATGCTGGAAGCCAAGCACAGTGCCCTTCTGGATGAAGCGCAACGACGTGGCCATACCGGCGTCGCGCAGCTGCGCCTGTGTTTCCAGCTGCTGTCGCTGTCATCGGCCATCGACCGCGACTGCGCCACGCGCCTGGCGCCGCACGGGCTCAGTGAAGGGCGTTTCATCGTGCTTTTCCTGCTGCACGGCGCGGGTGGCACGCTGCCTCCGCATGAACTGGCCGAGCGCGCAGGTGTCACCCGCGCCACGATCAGTGGCCTGATTGATGGCCTGCAGCGCGAAGGGCTGCTGCAGCGGCGCAGTGACGCCGAAGACGGCAGGCGCCTGCAGATCGTGCTGACCACACAGGGGAAGTGCCTGGCCGAGACGCTGTTCAACCAGCACACGCAATGGATAGGGGGCTTGTTCAGCGGGTTGGACGCGGAAGAACAGCAGCACCTGTCGCGATTGCTGCATAAGGTCTGGCAGCACACCGATGCCGGACGAGAGCCTGCAGCATGAGCCCGGCGATTGCGGCGGAACGGCTGCATGCCCTCAACACTGGCAGCGTCGCCGCCACCCATCTGGCCGAATGCCTGGCAGTGGATTTCGCCGCGCTGCTGCAGGTGGTAGCGCCTGCGCTTGCACCGGAAGCGCTGCAACGCATGCAGGATGCTTCAGGCAAGGGCATCACACTGCGCATGGCCTTGGCTGCGCAACTGCTGCGTGAGGCGGGGCAGGGCGATCCCGTGCAATGGCAGGACCATGCGTCCGACACCGTGCGCGGGTGGGCCTGCTACCTGATCGGCAGCGATGCCCGCGCGACGTTGGCAGAGAAGCTGCAGCAGATGCGCACGCTGGCCGACGATCCACACTTCGGTGTGTGCGAATGGGCGTGGCTGGCGCTACGCACGGACATCGTTGCCGCGCCGATGCAGGCGCTTGAGTACCTGCAACCGTGGACACAGGAAACTTCGCCGTACCTGCGCCGCTTCGCCTGCGAAGCACTGCGTCCGCGCGGTGTCTGGGCCACACATATCGCGCTGTTCAAGCAGCACCCTGAACATGCATTGCCGATGCTGGAAGCACTGGCTGACGACCCGGAACGCTACGTGCAGGATTCGGTCGGCAACTGGCTCAATGATGCCGGCAAGACTCAGCCGAAGTGGCTGCGCGTGCTGTGCACGCGCTGGCAGCACGAGCGCCACAGCGACGCCAACGCCTACATCCGCAAACGCGCACTGCGCTCGCTCCGGTAGTGCCGGATGCTGGCCGACAACCCCGCAACCCCGTCAACCTCAAGGAAGAACCACCATGTCGCACACCTTCATCGAGCTCTATACCGCCACGCCGGCCTGGACCACACTGCCGCCCGAGCAGCGGAATGCCTTCTTCGCCCGTATTGGCGCCGGCATGCAGCAGTTCGATCCAGCCCGCATCACGCCGCTGGCGATGGGCCGCATTGCCAGGGACGTACCGCATAGCAGCGATGAACAGTTCTATGCGGTCTGGCGCTGCGCGAGCCGCGAGGAGGTCGATGCGCTGGTGGCTGGCATTGCCGCTACCGGCTGGCATGAGTACTTCACCACCACCCATGCGGTAGGCGCGATGGACAGCATGGCCCAGCACTTGGCCGACCTGGCCGCCTTGTAGCGGGGCGGCAGACGCCGGCAGATCCCGGTCCTCGGCATGGGTGGCACATGCGCCTGTCACCCGGACGCGGTAAACAGGACATTGCCCATGTCCATCCGCAGGGAAGTCGATCATGCAGAGCACGCTCCAGGTCACGCTGTTCGGCCCTCTTGGCGACAGCCCGGCGTTGCAGTTGCCGGGGCTGGAGGGGCCGTCGGTGGCCATCCAGGAATCGGCCCTGCGGCGGTTGGTTTCCGACCTCTACACCGCGCGTTCCCTGCTCAACCCCGAGCAGCTGGACGAGGCCCGGCAGGAACTGGATCGCGTGCTGGAACGCTGGGCCGACATCCATGAGGGCCTGCTGCTGGACGTGGAAGTGCATGGCAAATGAGCAACTTTGCGTGGTTGCCGCCGCGTAGGCCGGGCCGGCGCGCACCTCGCTGAACCGCGTCCCCAGTTGCGGATGAAACAGTTTGCACTGCGCAAAAGCTGTGCTATCAATAGATCCCATGAACGCAGCCCCCACCAGCTTTTACTGGTATTACTTTCCGAAGCCACTGGCGGAGGAAGGACTGCGCTCACCCTGAAGAAAGCTTCAGACGCATTCCCGAAAGCCGCCAGCGAACCTGGCGGCTTTTTTCATGCCGCCACGCTGGGGACCCCCAACGTTCCGGAGATCTCCCGCAATGCCCCCGCACACCGACGACCTGCGTATCCGCACCATCGAACCGCTGACACCGCCTGCCCAGCTGCTGGCGATGCTGCCCTGTGACGATGAAGCCTCCGACACCGTCAGCGCCTCGCGCGCGGCCCTGCACCAGATCCTGCATGGCCGCGACGACCGCCTGGCAGTGGTGGTCGGCCCGTGCTCGATCCACGACCCGAAGGCCGCCATCGAGTACGCCCAGCGCCTGAAGCCGCTGCGTGACGCGCTGGCCGGCGAACTGGAAATCGTCATGCGCGTGTACTTCGAGAAGCCGCGCACCACGGTGGGCTGGAAGGGCCTGATCAACGATCCGGACCTGGATGGCAGCTTCAAGATCGACAAGGGCCTGCGCATCGCACGCGGCCTGCTGCGCGACATCAACAAGCTGGGCCTGCCGGCCGGTGTCGAGTTCCTCGACGTGATCTCGCCGCAGTACATCGCCGACCTGGTGGCATGGGGCGCGATCGGCGCACGCACCACCGAAAGCCAGGTGCATCGCGAGCTGGCGTCGGGCCTGTCGTGCCCGGTCGGTTTCAAGAACGGCACCGATGGCAACGTGAAGATCGCCGCTGACGCGGTGGGTGCGGCGTCCAATCCGCATCACTTCCTGTCGGTCACCAAGCAGGGCGGCACCGCCATCGTGTCGACCACCGGCAACCCGGATTGCCATGTGATCCTGCGCGGCGGCAAGCAGCCGAACTACGACGCAGGCAGTGTTGCCGAGGCCTGCCAGGTGCTGGCCAAGGCCAAGCTGCCGGCGCGCCTGATGATCGACGCCAGCCATGCCAACAGCCTGAAGAATCCGGAGAACCAGCCGAAGGTGATCGACGACATCGCCGTTCAGCTGGAAGACGGCGAACAGCGCATCGTTGGCGTGATGATCGAGAGCCATCTGGTCGGTGGCCGCCAGGAACTGGTGGAAGGCCAGCCGCTGGTCTACGGCCAGAGCATCACCGATGGCTGCATCGACTGGGATACCACGGTGACGGTGCTGGAGCGACTGGCTGCGGCCGTGCGTGCCCGTCGCGACGTAAAGGTGTCCGAAGCCGCTTGAGTGCGGCACGTGTGTGGATGGCGGCCAGCGCCTGCGGGGGTGCGGCCGCGATCAGGGCCGGTCGGAGTTGGAGACCGGCCCATCTGCACCGGCGATGCGCCTGGCGCTGCGCATGAGCGACAGCGCCAGGTACATCGCCGGGGTGGTGCAGGGTGCGAAGGGTAGCGCCGGGCCATGCCCGGCGAACACGCCATCGTTCAATGCACTTCGTCGTGATAGACGAACTTCGGCATTTCCCAGCGGTAGTGGATCGCCAGCAGGCGCAACGCGAAGCCGCCGCCGAGGCAGCACAGGATTGCGGTGGCATCGGCCACGCCCCAGTGCAGCAGCAACAGGTAGGCCGCGCCGGTCAGCAGCGCGATGATCGCGTACAGCTCTTTCTGGAAGATCAGCGGCACCTCGTTGCAGAGGATGTCGCGCAGCACGCCGCCGAACGCGCCGGTCAGCATGCCGGCAATCAGCACGATGGGCATGGCATGGCCGGCCTCGCGCGCGATCGAGCATCCGATCAGGGTGAAGGCGATCAGGCCCAGGCCGTCGAGCACCAGGAAGGTGCGGCGGAAGTGGTGCATCCAACGTGCGACCCAGGTGGCGATCAGCGCCGCGCATACGGTGAAGCCCAGGTACTCGGGATGCTTCACCCAGCCCAGCGGATAGTGGCCGAGCAGGATGTCGCGCAGTGATCCGCCGCCGAGGGCGGTGACGCAGGCGATCATGACCACGCCGAACAGGTCCATGCGGCGGCGGCCTGCGGACAGTGCGCCGGTCATGGCCTCGGCGGAAATGGCAATCAGGTAGATGATGGACAGCAGCATGGGACAGGCTCCGGGCGCGGTGGGGCCGGCCATGCGCGACTACCGCCACTGCCTGCGCAATGACGGGATGACGATGACCGGTGCCGCTCCCGCTGTCCTTTTGCCTGAGAGTTCAGCGGCATGGGCCGCGTGCCCCTTCGGCGGATCGTCCCGGGCGTGCCCGGTGACCTCTCTCCAGCTCGGCGAGTCGAATGCATGGTTGGTGGGATTCCAGCCCACCGGCCTGAGCGATCATGGGAGCCTGCGCCTTCGGCGGGCACCAGCGCGGCGCCTCTCTCCTGCATTCGGGCGCCAGTATATCCGCTGCAGTGCAGCACGGCATAATCCAGGCATGGCCCCGTCCCTCCGCCCGTGGTTCCTGTACCTGCTCGAATGCCGCGATGGCAGCTATTACGCCGGCATCAGCACCGATGTGGAGGCGCGTTTCGCCGCCCACCAGGCCGGCAAGGGCGCGCGCTACACCCGGGCCCGGCCGCCGCTGCGCGTGCTGGCCGTGCGCGAATACCCGGACCGGGCCGCCGCCTCCCGCGCCGAGTGGCAGCTCAAGCAGCAGCCCCGCGAACGCAAGCTGGCTTGGCTGCAGGCGCCGGTCCTGTAGATCCACGCCACGCGTGGATGGGCTACCCGGCCCGTGCGATGATCGCCTCGCGCCCAGAGCTGGAGACCCGGATGTCCACGATCGCCCTGCTGTTCGCTCTTTCCGCAGCCACAAGCCCCGCCGCCGCCCCGGCCACCCTCGCGGCCATCGAAGCCACCTGCCACGACTATGTCGATGGCCAGCTGGAAGCCGACCCGCAGCGCGTCGCCCGCTCCCTGCATCCGGACCTGGCCAAGCGCGCGGTCCTCGGCGATACGCCCGACGAACGCCTGGGCCTGCGCCGTATGTCGAAGGAAGAACTGGTCTCGCTGACGAAGCAGGGCGCGTTGAAGACCCCGAAGGATCAATGGGACCGCCGCTGCACGGTGCTGGACGTGACCGGCAACGCGGCGTCGGTGCGGCTGGAAACGCCGTGGTTTGTCGACTACTTCCACATGGGGCGCTTCGACCAGCGCTGGGTAATCGTCAACGCACTGTGGTACCCGAAACCGAAGGCGCCGTAGAGCCGAGCCCATGCTCGGCTTCTGCAAACCGCGCGAAGTGCAGCCGAGCATGGCTCGGCGCTACAGGAGCATGCGTGCGGCCCTAGCGCTTCGGTCGCCGGTCGTCCTGGTCATCACCGAAGATGATGCGCGCGCTGCGCTGGTAGCTCCAGTACGCCACGGCCCAGTTCAGCAGCACCACGATGCGGTTGCGGAAGCCGATCAGGAAGAACACGTGCGCGGCCAGCCAGAACCACCACGCCAGCACACCGGACAGCTGCAGCCGGCCCAGGTGCACGATCGCAGCCATGCGGCCGATCGTGGCCAGGTTGCCGAAGTCTGCGTACTTGAACGGGCCGGGTTCGGGCTTGCCGTGCAGGCGCGCGCGGATCACCTCGGCCACGTACTTGCCCATCTGCTTGGCCGCGGGCGCCACGCCAGGCACCGGCTTGCCGTTGGCCTGGTTCAATACGGCCAGATCGCCAGCCACGAACAGTTCCGGGTGGCCAGACAGGGTGAGGTCGGGTTGCACCTGCACGCGCCCGGCGCGGTCCAGCGGCACCTCCAGCGTGCGCGCCAGCGGTGAAGCGGCCACACCGGCGGCCCACACCACCGTGCGTGCCGGCACGAACTGATCGCCGAGCCTGAAGCCCTGGCTGTCGATGTCGCTCACCGGGGTACCGGTCAGCACTTCCACGCCGAGCTTTTCCAGCTGCCGGCGCGCCTTCAGCGAAAGCACTTCCGGGAACGAGGACAGTACGCGCGGACCGGCTTCGACCAGCCGCACCTTGGCGCTGGCCGGGTCGATGTGGCGGAACTCGTTGCGCAGGGTATGGCGCGCGATCTCGGCCAGCGTGCCGGCCAGTTCGACGCCGGTAGGTCCACCGCCAACCACGGCGAAGCTCAACCATGCGGCCTTCTTCGCCGGGTCGGGTTCGGCCTCGGCGCGTTCGAAGGCCAGCAGCAGCTTGCGGCGCAGCGCGATGGCATCGTCCAGCGTCTTCAGCCCGGGCGCATCATCGGCCCATTGGTCGTTGCCGAAGTAGGCGTGGGTGGCGCCGGTGGCCAGCAGCAGGCTGTCGTAGTCCAGCGTGCTGCCATCGGCCATGCGGATCTGCCGGGCCTGCTTGTCGATGGCCACCACTTCGCCGAGGCGGACTTCCACATTGCGCTGGTGGCCGAGGATGTGGCGCAGCGGTGCGGCGATATCCGGGGCGGACAGGCCGGCGGTGGCCACCTGGTACAGCAGCGGCTGGAAGAGGTGATGGTTGCGGCGGTCGACCAGGGTGATGCGTATGCGCTCGCGGGCCAGGGCGCGGGTGGCCCAGAGACCGGCAAAACCGCCGCCGACAACAACCAGGTGGGGAACGCGCTCGCGACTCATCGACTCACTCCAGTGGGGGCATTGGGGGAAGCGCCTGGCATCTTCGCACGGCGGCCGCCTGTCACGTCAGCGCCCGGGTGGATCGGCGATACTCGGGTTCAGGCAACGGCCCGTGAGGAGCCCATGAGCGAACCGGAAAAGCGCATCGCCCTGTTGATCGACGCCGACAACGCGCCGGCCTCGAAGATCGACGAGGTCCTGGCCGAAGTCGCCCGCTACGGTGTGGCCAACGTGCGCCGCGCCTATGGCAACTGGAAGAGTCCGCGGTTGAAGGGCTGGGAGGCGGTGCTGCACGAGTACGCGATCCGCCCGATCCAGCAGTTCGCCTACAGCAAGGGCAAGAATGCCTCGGACATGGCGATGGTGATCGACGCCATGGATCTGCTGTACGCGCGCAACCTCGATGGTTTCGCCATCGTCTCCAGCGATGCCGATTTCACCCCGATGGTGATGCGCCTGCTGACCGATGGCGTGAAGGTGTATGGTTTTGGCGAGAAGAAAACGCCGGAACCGTTCGTCAACGCGTGCTCGAAGTTCACCTATCTGGAAGCGCTGGGCCAGACCCACGCCAGCGTGCCGGATACCGAACAGGCCTCCAGCGAACAGGCCTCGAACGAGCCGGTAGCCAACGACGATGCGCGGCCGCGCAAGAGCGGTGCGGAAATGCGCAGCGACACCCGGCTGGTGAAGATGCTGCGCCGCGCGGTGTCCTCGGCCGAGGGCGAGGATGGCTGGTCGCATCTGGGGCCGGTTGGCAGCCAGATCGGCAACCAGGCTTCGTTCGATCCGCGCAACTACGGTTACGGCAAGCTCAGTGATCTGCTGGCAGCGATCGGGCTGTTCGAGCTGAAGAAGGACGGCAAGTCATCCTACGTGCGCGCGCTGCCGAAGAAGAACCGGTAGTGCCGGCCGCTGGCCGGCAACGCCGGATGCAAGATCCCGCATCCGGCACGCACACACCCCACCCGATCAGGCGTATCGTTGCCGCTCGCATTGCCTGCAAGGAAAAACCCGCATGTTGAAGATCTGGGGCCGCCGCAATTCCAGTAACGTCCGCAAGGTGCTGTGGTGCGCCGAGGAGATCGGCCTGCCGTATGAATCCATCGAAGTTGGTGGCAGCCACGGCGGCACGCAGACGCCGGAGTACCAGGCGATGAATCCCAACAGCCTGGTGCCGGTGATCGAAGACCACGGCCTGCCGCTGTGGGAATCGAACGCCATCGTGCGCTACCTGAGCGCACGCTACGCATTGGGCACGCTGTACGCCGAAGACCCGATGGAGCGTGCCCAGGCCGAGAAATGGATGGACTGGAGCACCTCGCGCATGGCGCCGCTGTACACCGACCTGATCTGGGGCATCATGCGCACCGCCCCGGCCGACCGTGACGAATCGCGCATCAATGCCGCCATCGTGCGTGCCGGTGACTACCTGGCGATGGCCGATGCCACGCTGGCCAAACAGCCGTGGCTGTCGGGTGAGAAATTCGCGATGGGTGACATCCCGCTGGGCTCGCTGATCTATGCCTGGTTCGAACTGCCGATCCAGCGCCCGGAACTGCCGCACCTGGCCGACTGGTATGCGCGCCTGCGCGAGCGGCCGGCCTACCAGCGCGGCGTGATGTCGCCGCTGACGTAAGCGGGGACGGGTCTTTTCCTGGAAAGAGAAGCAGCCGAGCATGGCTCGGCTCTACCGTAGTGCCGAGCCATGCTCGGCAGCACCTACCGGATCAATACAGGTCCGTCGGATCCACATCCAGCGACCAGCGCACTTTGCGTGCTTCCGGCAGCGCATACAGCTGCGGAACCAGTTGCCCGAGCACACCGTGCAATGGCGGCCGCTGCACGGCAGACAGCAGCAGTTGCGTGCGCTGGTAACCGGCCCGCCGCGGCATCGGCGCCGGCATCGGCCCATACGCCTCCACCACGTTCTGCTCGCCCAGCAGCTGCCGCGCTGCCAGCAGGAATGCATTGGCATGCTCCACCTGCTGCGCCTCGGCGCGCATCAGCGCCAGATGCGCGAACGGCGGGAATCCGGCGGCCTGTCGCTGGTTCAACTCGGCCTGCGCGAACGGGTGGTAGCCACCACTCACCAGGGTTTCCAGCAACGGGTGCCCGGGGTGATGGGTCTGCAGCCAGACTTCGCCGGGATCACGTGCACGGCCCGCACGGCCCGCCACTTGGATCAGCTGCTGCGCCAGCTTCTCGCTGGCGCGGAAATCGGCCGAGAACAGGCCCTCGTCGATGCCGACCACCACTACCAGGGTCAGCTTCGGCAGGTCGTGGCCCTTGGCCAGGATCTGCGTGCCGACCAGGATGCCGGGCTGGTCGCCCAGCTTCGCCAGCTGCTGTTCCAGCGCGTTACGTCGCGACGTGGTACCGCGGTCGATGCGCACCACAGGGACGTCGGCGAAGGCCGCGGTGAGATGCTCTTCCAGGCGTTCGGTACCGATGCCCTGCGGCTGCAGCGCCAGGCTGCCGCAGGCCGGGCATGCCAGCGGCGCCGGTTGCCGCGCGCCGCAGTGATGGCACTGCAGACGACGGCCGCCGCCATGCACGGTCATCGGTGCATCGCAGCGGTTGCACGGTGCGGTCCAGCCACAGTCGTGGCACAGCAGTACCGGCGCGTAGCCACGGCGGTTCTTGAACACCAGCACCTGCTGGCCGCGCTGCAGGTGCTCGCCGATGCCGGCCAGCACATCAGCCGAGAGGCCATCGTGGAGCGGCCGCTTGCGCACATCGAGGATGCGCACGCGCGGTGGCCGCGCATCACCGGCACGCTGCTTCAGGCGCAGGTGGGTGTAGCGCCCGGCATAGGCGTTGTGCAGCGTTTCCAGCGAAGGGGTGGCACTGCCGAGCAGCACCGGAATGCCCAGCGCCTTGGCGCGCACCAGAGCGAAATCGCGCGCGTGATAGCGGATGCCGTCCTGCTGCTTGTAGCTGCCGTCGTGTTCCTCGTCGATGATCAGCAGCCCGGCCTGCGGCAATGGCGTGAACACCGCCGAGCGGGTGCCGACGATGACCCGTGCCTCGCCACGCGAAGCCGCAGCCCAGACGCGCGCGCGCGCGTTGTCGTTCAAACCCGAATGCAGTGCATGCACGGCGATGCCGAGGCGGCCGCGGAAGCGTGCCAGGGTCTGCGGGGTCAGGCCGATTTCCGGCACCAGCACCAGCGCCTGCCTGCCCTGTGCCAGGCAGTGGATGATGGCCTGCAGGTAGACCTCGGTCTTGCCGCTGCCGGTCACGCCATCCAGCAGGAAGGGTTGGAAGCCTTCGGCAGCGTTGATCGCGGCCACGGCCTCGGCCTGGTCCGGGTTGAGCGTGGGGCCGGGCAGTGGCTGCGCATGCTGCGGTGCCACCGTCATCGCCACGCGCTCGGCCAGCGCACGCTTGGCCAGGCTGCGCGCGGCGGTCCGCCAGTCCTCCATGCGTTCGCCCAGCACGTCCTCGTCCACGACGGCTTCGGCCAGCAGTTCTGCCAACTGTCGCGGGCGGCTGCCGGCGCGCAGCTTCCCGCGCTGGGCATGGCCTTCGGGGGTCAGCTGCCAGCCCCAGTGATGGGTGTCAGGCAGGGTGTCGCCATGGCGCAGTGGGCCGGGCAGGGCGGTGCTGAGTACTTCGCCCAGCGGTGCGTGGGTGTAACGCGCCAGCCATTGCAGGCTCTGCCACAGCTCTCCCTGCAGCAGCGGCTGCGGGTCGCACCAGGCCAACGCCTGGCGCAGTCCCTGGCCGTCGTCGGTCTGGCCGTGCCCCACCACCACCCCGACCAGCTCGCGGTTGCCGAACGGCACCTTCAGGCGGCAGCCGACCGCAACCGTGGGGCCATCGCCCTCCGGCGACAGGTAGTCGAACAGGCGGGGCAGGGGGACGGGCAGGGCGACCTGCAGGGTCGGAATCGGTGAAAGCATCGGGCCAGTGTACCGGGCCATGCGCGCGCGAATGGCGGGGTGGGAGACGGCGGAGCGGCGTCCGTTGAATCATAAATGTCACCTAAATATCGGTGTCCATTGGAGATTCAGGCTTATCCACATGTTCTGTGGATAACGTTGTGCGTTACCGGTCGACGGGAACGCAGGAGGCCGATGGCGACGAGCTCACGCTTGGGTTGGTCAAAAAATCGCCATACTTAAAAAGAATTCAAAATCAAGAACTTAAGTGTGAAACATTGCTGAAACAGAGTGAATTCAGCTGCATGCCGCAGTTTCCCGCGCCGGGAGCGTGGTGCTGTGCACAACCTGCAGCACGAAGTATCCGTGGGCGCAAGTCCTACGGGCGTCGATTGCCTGCCGCTATCATTCCCCCAGACCTTTGGAGTGACCGATGACGGCTGTGCCCGCCCCTGTTTCCTCGACCGCGGCCGGCGCGCTGTCGGCGTTCCTGCGTGGCGTCGAGCGCCGCGCCCTGGTGGTGGCTGAGCTGCAGTGCGGCGATGCCGCGCGTGCCGAGCAGACCCTGGTGGCGGTGATGCGTGCCTTTGCCGCGGTCGCCAGTGATCTGCCGATGGCGCAGTGGCCGACCCGCTTCTGGACCCTGCTGGGCCAGCGCCAGGCGCTGCGCGAGCCGGTGGGCGGCCAGTGGGAACCGCCGCTGGCCGCGCTGGGCGAGATGGGACCGTTGCCGCGCCTGGCGCTGTTGCTGCGGGTGGGCGGCAGCCTGGATGAAGGTATCGCCATGCGCGTGCTTGACCAGGATGAAGCCGGCTACCAGCACCTGCTGGCCGAGGCCTGCCCGCGTGACGCGCACGGCCAACCCGATGCCTCGGCCTGGCGCCAGCTGGCCGAACAGGTGCAGTTGCGCATCCGCGACCTGCCCGCCAAACGCCTGCAGCAGCTGCAGCAGCCGGCCGCGCCGGCGGCCAACAATGAAGCCCCGACCTCCGGCTGGCGTGCGCCGCAGCGTGAAGATCGCACGGCTGCCAATGGCAAGCGCCGCCGTTCGAACGCAAAGCCGCGCTGGCGCGGTCCATTGATCCTGCTGGTGACCGTGGTTGTGCTGTTGGCAGCCGCGCTGGGCTGGCGCTATTGGCAGGGCCATTCGTCTGGCAGCGACGCACCGCTGCCGGAAGGCGTGGTCGGTGAGGCGGGCCCCGTCACGGTGGAAGCACTGCCGCCAAGCAAGGTCAACGCCACGCCGGACGCGACCCCTGCGCAGGCTACGGACGACGCCACCATGCTGGCCGACCGCGACTATCCGCTGGTGGCCGATGCTGATCTGTATGCGTGGACCGCTGCTGGCGGCCCGCTGCCGGTGGACGAATCACAATCCAGGCCGAGCCGGCCCGAGCCGGCCAGTGCCACGCTGGAAACCGCTGCCGCCGATGAATAAGACCCTGCTCGCCAGCCTGCTGCTGGCCCTGCCGTTGTCGCTGTCCGCCGCGCCGCAGACCTTGAACGTGCCGCTGCCGCCGCCAGTGCCGGGCAGTTCACCGGCGGCTACGGCCCCGGCCACCACAAGCACGACACCCGCCGCGTTCGCCCAGCTTGACGCCCCGCAGCAGCGCCAGCGTCGGGCCGATTACGCGGCCTGGCGCGCCCTGCCGGAGGGCGAGCGCGAGCGGATCCGTCAGGCCGCTGCGCGATTCAATGCACTGCCAGCCGACCAGCAGCAGCGCCTGCGCCAGCAGTTCCAGGCGCAGGACCAGGCGTTCCGCGAAGGCTGGCGGTTGGGCCCGCAGCTGGGCCTGGAGTTCCCCAAGCTGCACGGCCTGTTCGGGTTCGTGCCGCCGCAACAGCGCGAGGCCGCGCTGGCCGTGCTGCGCCAGCTCAGCCCGGCGCAGCTGGCCCAGCTCACCCTGGTCGCGCAGCGCACGCCGCCGCAGGAGCGCGACACGGTTCGCAGCGCGTTCCTCGCGGTGCCGGCCGCCGAGCGCGACACCTGGCTCAAGCGCCAGGCGGGTCAGTAAACAAAGGGGACGGAGGGGATTAAGTCGTGTTCGGCACAGTCGGGCTGGAAACGACTTAATCCCCTCCGTCCCCTTTCCTGTTCGTAACGCGATCGCAACGCGTGATGCCGGGGCCTGCCGGAACCCAGCATTCACGCCATGTCATGGGAATGCGCGCGCTGCACGCGTAAGATGACCGGCCGCAACCCGGTGCCTGTGCCCTTCGCGCGCAACCGCAGTTCGCGTCAAGCACCTTATGTCTACTGCAACCTCCACGCCGCGCTTCAGCAAGGAAGTCGGCGCCACCGGTCTGCTCGCCCTGCCGCTTGTGCTCGGGCATGTATCCACCGGTCTGATCTCCTTCGTCGACAACGTCATTGCCGGCCACCACGCCACCGCGACCCTGGCCGCGGTGACCATCGGCACGGCGCTGTTGTGGCTGCCGATGCTGATCCCGATCGGCACCCTGATCTCGCTCACGGCCTCGGTGTCGCAGCTGCATGGCGCCGGCCGCGAGCGCGAGATCGGCCCGCTGTTCCGCCAGGCACTGTGGCTGGCGTTGGGCCTGGGCCTGATCATGTTCACCTTCCTCACCGTGGTGCCGCCGCTGCTGCCGGCCTTCGGCATCGCGCCGGACATCGTGCCGGGCGCCACCGCGTTCCTGCATGCGGTGCGTTGGGGCGGCCCGGCGCTGACCCTGTATTTCTGCATGCGCTATCTGAGCGAGGGCATGCACTGGACGTTGCCGACCATGCTGCTCGGCTTCGGCGGCCTGCTGGTGCTGGCGCCGATGGGCTACGTGCTGGCCAACGGCAAGCTGGGCTTCCCGGAAATGGGTGCCGAGGGCCTGGGCATCGCCTCGGCGGTGATGATGTGGCTGCAGGCGATCGCCTTCGCCACCTACCTGTGGTTCACCAAGCGCTTCGCCCACCTGCAGCTGTTCTCGCACTTCGAAGGGCCGCGCTGGAAGGCGATCTGGGATCTGCTGCGCACCGGCCTGCCGATCGGCATCACCGTGCTGATGGAGGGCGGCCTGTTCATCGTCACCGCGCTGCTGATCGGCCGCCTCGGTGCCAATGAAGCGGCCGCGCACCAGATCGCGATCAACGTGGCGCAGCTGTGCTTCATGATCCCGATGGGCGTGGCCGAAGCCACCACCGTGCGGGTCGGCCATGCAGTCGGCCGTGGCGATGGCTTCGGCGTGCGCCGTGCGGCGTGGGCTGGCTACGCGATCATCATGGGCACGCAGACGTTGTCGGCGGCGGTGCTGCTGTTCGGCCACGATGCCATCGTCGGTGTCTACACCAACGACCTGGCGGTGGCCGGCCTGGCCTCCACCCTGCTGCTGTACGCGGCCACCTTCCAGTTCCCGGATGGCATCCAGGTACTGTCCGCCGGCGCACTGCGCGGCCTGAAGGACACCCGCGTGCCGATGTTCATCGCCATGTTCGCGTACTGGGGCCTGGGCATGCCGCTCGGCGCCGGGCTCGGCCTGGGGCTGGGCATGGGCCCGCAGGGCATGTGGATCGGCCTGATCGTCGGCCTGACCGCCGCCGCCATCCTGATGGGCTGGCGCCTGCGGCGCAGCAGCCTGCGCATCGGCCAGTCCGTACTGTCCTGATTTGCCCCGCCCGCCGCGATGACCCGTGGCGGGCGATCCCCTGACTTGTGTCCGATGCCGCATCACGCGGCACCGGCTATGCTGGCACCACGGCAAGAAGCCATCCGGAGCGTTCCATGAATCAACCCGTGCCCCCGCTGCCCCCGGCGCGTCGCAACCCCGTCGCCAGTTTCTTCATCGGGCTGTGGGACGTCATGAACTTCACCCGCCGGTTGATCCTCAACCTGGTGTTCTTCGGCCTGCTGTTCCTGCTGCTGGTGATGTTCGTCATCGCCGCCGGCATGGGCGCCGGTGCCAGCAAATCGCTGCAGGACCGCACCACCCTGGTGATCGCGCCGGAAGGCCGCCTGGTCGAGCAGTTCAGCGCTGATCCGGTCAGCCGTGCGCTGGCCAAGGCGGTGGGCGACAACGGTGCCGAAGAGATCCAGCTGCGCGACCTGCTGCGGGTGATCGAGTCGGCCAAGGAAGACAAGAAGATCGAGCGCGTGGTGCTGGAGCTGGACAAGCTGCAGCCGTCGGGCTTCGCCTCGCTGCGTGAAGTCGCCGCCGCGCTGCAGGACCTGCGTGCATCCGGCAAGCAGCTGGTGGCTTACAGCGAAAGCATGGGCCAGTCGCAGTACCTGCTGGCCGCACAGGCCGACGAGGTCTACCTGGACCCGATGGGGTCGGTGGTGCTCGAGGGCCTGGGCCGCTACCGCCAGTATTTCCGCACCGGCCTGCAGGACAAGCTGGGTGTGGACGTGCACCTGTTCAAGGTGGGCGAGTACAAGTCCGCGGCCGAGCCGTACGTGCTCGACGCCGCCTCGCCGGCCTCCAAGGAAGCCGACCTGTTCTGGATGAACGACGTGTGGCAGCGCTACCTGGGCGACATCGCCAAGGCGCGTCGCCTGGACCCGGCACAGCTGGCCGCCGGCATCGACACGCTGCCGGAAGGCATCGCCGCTGCCGGTGGTGACCTGGCCAAGTTCGCCCTGCAGCAGAAGCTGGTGACCTCACTGAAGACCCGCGAGGAATTCGAGGATCTGATGATCGAGCGTGGCGTGGCCGACGACGATGCCGACGGTGGTTTCCGCAACGTCGACTTCGGCACCTACCTGGGCCAGCTTGATGCGCGCCGCAACCCGGTCGACAACCGTCCGCAGGTGGCGGTGGTGGTGGCCGCCGGCGAAATCAGCGGCGGCGATCTCCCGGCCGGCCGCATCGGTGGCGAATCGACCTCGGCGCTGCTGCGTGCCGCGCGTGACGATGAGAACGTGAAGTCCGTGGTGCTGCGTGTCAATTCGCCGGGTGGTGAAGTGTTCGCCTCCGAGCAGATCCGCCGTGAAGTGGTGGCCCTGCAGGCCGCCGGCAAGCCGGTGGTGGTGTCGATGGGCGACCTGGCCGCCTCCGGTGGCTACTGGATCAGCATGAACGCCGATCGCATCTATGCCGATCCGTCGACCATCACCGGTTCGATCGGCATCTTCGGCATGGTGCCGAACTTCAGCCGCGCGCTGGACAAGATCGGCGTGCACACCGATGGTGTCGGCACCACCCGTTTCGCCGGGGCGTTCGATGTCACCCGCCCGATGGATCCGGCTGTGGGCCAGGTCATCCAGTCGGTGATCAACAAGGGTTACGCCGACTTCACCGGTCGCGTCGCCGACGCCCGCAAGAAGCCGGTCGAGGCCGTCGACGAAGTGGCCCGTGGCCGCGTGTGGAGCGGTGCGCAGGCAAAGGAACGTGGCCTGGTCGATGCCTTCGGTGGCTTGAAGGATGCCGTGGCCGATGCCGCCAGCCGCGCCAAGCTGGGCAAGGCCGATGCCTATCGCGTGCGCTACATCGAGAAGGCGGCAACGCCGTTCGCGCAGTTCGTCAGCGGTTTCGCCGGCAGCCGTGCCGGTGCCTGGATGCTGTCCGACTCGGGCATGGCGCGGATGGTGCTGGCGCGCACGATGCCGGAAGTGGATACGCAGCTGCGCTTTGTCGAGAACGCGGCCCGCGAGAAGGGCAACGGCACGCCGGTGAAGGCGCTGGCGTACTGCTTCTGCGGGTTCTGACCGGAAGCCATCCACGCATGGCGTGGATCGACTGGAAACGCCCGGCCTTGGCCGGGCGTTTTCGTTCGCGGGGTTACTGCGTGGCGTCAGCCTCGGCCTTGCGCTCGCTCGCAGCAGCGTCATCGACGGTTTTCTGCACGCGCTTGGCGCGGTCCAGTGGCTGCTGGATCGCACGGGCCATGGCCTGCGGTTCCGGCGGCTTCTCCGGATTCGGCGTGGGCGGGCGCTGGCAAGCGGACAGCAGCACGGTGGCCAGCAGGGACGTGGACAGGATCAGGATGCGCATGGCGGCACTCCGTGATGGGCGTGCGGGCAGTGTCGCATCCTCGGCAGGGGGCGGCCGTGAGCGCGTATCCTTGCCGCATCGAAACACAGCGGGCGCGGCCCCGGAGAGCACATGACCCAGCAACGGTGGCGCCTGGACGGCCAGACCGCCCTGATCACCGGCGCCAGCGCCGGCATCGGCCTTGCCATCGCGCATGAACTGGCCGGCTTCGGCGCCGATCTGATGATCGTCGGCCGTGATATCGACATGCTGGAGACGGCGCGCGACGAACTGCTGGACGTGTATCCGCAGATGCAGGTGCATGCACTGGCTGCCGATGTCTCCGACGACGAGGACCGCCGCCAGATCCTGGACTGGGTGGAGGACCACAGCGATGGCCTGCACATCCTGGTCAACAACGCCGGCGGCAACGTCACCAAGGCGGCCACGGAGTATTCCGAGGATGAATGGCGGAAGATCTTCGAGACCAACCTGTTCTCGGCATTCGAGCTGTCGCGCTACGCGCATCCGTTGCTGGCCCGCCACGCGTCGTCGTCCATCGTCAACGTCGGCAGCGTGTCCGGCCTGACCCATGTGCGCAGCGGCGTGGTCTACGGCATGACCAAGGCGGCGATGCACCAGATGACCCGCAACCTGGCCGTCGAGTGGGCCGAGGATGGCATCCGGGTCAACGCGGTGGCGCCGTGGTACATCCGCACGCGGCGCACGTCCGGGCCGTTGGCGGACCCGGACTACTACGAGGAAGTGATCAACCGCACCCCCATGCGCCGCATCGGCGAGCCGGAGGAAGTGGCTGCAGCCGTGGGCTTCCTGTGCCTGCCGGCGGCCAGCTATGTCACCGGCGAGTGCATCGCGGTGGATGGTGGATTCCTGCGCTACGGGTTCTGATCGCTCTGCTGTAGAGCCGAGCCCTTGCTCGGCTGCACTCCGCCAACGGCAGCCGAGCCTGGCTCGGCTCTACAACAGATCCACCCCTTGGGCAGGTGCGGCCATGCCGCCGCTGTCACCCCGGTACCGGGCAGTTGCTGGCTTCGAGCACGTCCTGCAGCCGCTTGCGTTCACCGCGCGCGGTATCGCGGTTCTCCGGCGCGGCAAAGCGCTCACGGCCGCGGGCATCGCGGAATCGCTGCTGCCAACCACCGCAGCGCTGCGCTTCGGGAAGCGCTTCGCAGTGGTCGCGCACCACTTCACAGCTGGCGGCATTCACCGGCGTCACTCCACCAAGGCCCTGTACCGTCATCAGCTCGCAGCGGCCGGGCGCGGCCTCGTACTCGTACAGGTAGCCGCCGCCCTGGCTGTCGGTGCACTGGAAGATCGGAGGAAGCGGCGGCTTCGGTGGACCGTCACCTGCGGTGGCGCGGGCTTCGGCATCGCGCCGCAGCGTCGCGCTGTCGAGGATCTGGTCGTCTCCTTCGTGTTCGACCATGCCTGCTTCCATGATCGTGCGTCCTTCATCCGCGCGTCGTGGTTTCGCTGGGGCCGCAGGGGCAACGGCCGCTCCGGCCGGCACCGGCGCGGGTGTTTCGACAGGGGCGGGTGCAGGTTCGGCCGCCACAGGTGCAGCGGCGGCCGGCTGCGAGTTGGCCGGGTCGGGTATGCGCAGCACCTGCTGCTTGCTGCCGGTGGGGCACGGCGTGCGCTGCAGGGTAGGGACGTCACTGCTGCTGGAGGTACAGCGGTAGATCACGCCCTCTTCGGCCAACGCGCTTTCAGGCAGCAGCACCAGAAGCAGCCAGATCACTCGGTTCATGCGCACAGCGTACAGGCTGCGACGGCCTGCTGCGCTCAGCGTTCGCAATCGCGCGACAGGCGCGCATCGATGCCGCGCTGTTCGTTGCTGATGGCGGTGCGTTCACTCTGCAGTGCGCTGTTGTAACGGCGATCCAGCTCCCAGCGGCGGTCACTCAGTCGCGCGCAGACTTCCTGCGGCGGCAACGCATGGCAGCTGTCGCGAACCAGCACGCTGCCGGCCGGGACCTGCACGCCCATGCCGATCGAGGGAGGGCGATAACCCGCGCCTTCGCCGATCGGCGTGCCGATGGCCGGGCGCGGACCCGGGTAGGCCGGGCCCCGATGGCCGTGTGGCAGCCAGACACTGGTCCACAGCGGCACCCAGCGCGGATTGCCTTCGTTGTTGTCGCTGGTATAGCGGCGTCCATCCTCGCTCACGCATTCGTACATCGGCTGCGGCGGCTGGATGTAGACGTGGCGGACTTCGCGCTCGCGGATGACCGGGGGTTCGCTGGGCGGCGGAGGCGTGGCATCACTGCGTACCACCCGTGGAGCGGGATCGCGCGGGCGCTGCAGGTCGCGTACCTGCTGGCGGCCGCTGTTGCAGGGCGTGTCCTGCAGGGCAACGGCGCCGTTGCTGGCAACGCAGCGGTACACCCGCACGTCCTCGGCCCCGGCGGCGGACGACGTCCACGGCAGCAGCAGGCACAGGCTGAAGGTGGCGCGGAGCAGGCTCATGGCGGCAGCGTGCGTGATTGTCCGCGGCAGTGCAATCGGCAGCTCAGGAGCGCAGCACGTTGCCGCTGAGCGCGTCGCGTATGGGGGTGGGTTGGGCCAGGCCACCGGTCTGTCCGTCAAGGATGCCGTCAAGCAGGCGCAGCAGGCGGGGATCCAGCTCTTCGCGGCTGCGCGCCGGTGGTTCGCCGGCCAGATTGGCGCTGGTGGAGACCAGCGGGCCACCCCAGGCGCGGCAGAGTTCGGCCACCAGCGGGTGTGCGCTGATGCGCACCGCAATCCCGCTGTGTTCGCCGGTGACCCAGGGCTGCGCGCGCGGGCCGGCGGGCAGGATCCAGGTGTTGGCGCCGGGCCAGCTGGCCAGTACTGCGCGCTGGCGGGCGTCGGGCAGCGCCTGCAGGCGCACCCAGCCTTCCAGCTGCGCCAGCTCGGCCGCGACCAGGATCATGCCTTTTTCGATCGGGCGCTGCTTCAGCCGCAGCACCATGTGCACCGCAGCTTCGTGCGAGGGATCACAGCCCAGGCCCCAGACCGCTTCGGTCGGGTAGGCGATCACGCCGCCCGCGCGGAGCGTGGCGACAGCAGAGTCCAGGGTGAGTTCTTTCATGGCGGCGACCGGCCCGGCGTGGGCCTTCATTATCCCCCGGCTGCGTGCAGAAGGGGTGGTCGGCGCGGACGGTAGGTGCGGACCGCTGGTCCGCACACCTTGCCCCTCATCCACGCATGGCATGGATCTACTTCTTTGCAGCGGCCTTCTTCGCCGGGGCCTTCTTGGCGGCGGCCTTCTTTACTGCTTTCTTGGCCGGGGCCTTCTTGGCAGGCGCTTTCTTTGCAGCGGCCTTCTTTGGCGCCGCTTCCTTCTTCACCGCTGCTTTCTTGGCCGGGGCCTTCTTCGCGGCGGCCTTCTTGGCGCCAAAGCCCTTGCGCACCGGCTTGCCGGTTTCTTCCATCAGCTGCTGCACTTCGGCCAGGGTCAGCGATGCCGGCTCGCGATCCTTGGGGATCTTGCCGTTCATCTTGCCGTCGCTGATGTACGGGCCGAAACGGCCGTTCAGCACCTGGATGTCGCTGCCCTCGAACTCCTTGATGATCCGGTTGCGCGCGATCTCTTCCTTCTCTTCGATCAGGAACACGGCGCGGGCCAGGTCGATGGTGTACGGGTCGTCTTCCTTCTTCAGCGAGGCATAGGTGCTGCCGCGCTTGGCAAACGGGCCGAAGCGGCCGATGCCGACGCTGACCGGCTCGCCCTTGTCCTCACCCAGCGCGCGCGGCATCAGGAACAGCTCCAGCGCGTCTTCCAGGGAGATGGTGTGCATCGACTGGCCGGGGCGCAGCGAGGCGAACTTGGGCTTCTCCTCGGCATCTTCGGCGGTGCTGCCGATGGCGGCGTATGGCCCGAAGCGGCCCAGGCGCACGCTGACCGGCTTGCCGGTCTTCGGGTCGGTGCCGAGCTCGCGCGCGCCACTGGCCTCGGCACGGTCGACCGATTCCTTCTTGTCTTCCACCAGCTCCTTGAACGGCTCCCAGAAGCGGGCCATCAGCGGGATCCACTCT
The DNA here is from genome assembly GCF_059370395.1 of Stenotrophomonas sp. YJH_SMC_101-4. Lineage (NCBI taxonomy): Bacteria > Pseudomonadati > Pseudomonadota > Gammaproteobacteria > Lysobacterales > Lysobacteraceae > Stenotrophomonas > Stenotrophomonas sp. YJH_SMC_101-4. The sequence goes on from NZ_JCAFTP010000003.1 coordinate 464,723, forward strand.
TCTTCGCCACGCGAGACGGCGTCGAGCTCGTCTTCGAGCTTGGCGGTGAAGTCGTAGTCCACGTACCGGGTGAAGTGGCTGGACAGGAACTTGGACACTGCGCGGCCGACGTCGGACGGGCGGAAGCTGCGGCCTTCCATTTCCACGTACTTGCGGAACAGCAGGGTCTGGATGATCGAAGCGTAGGTCGAGGGACGGCCGATGCCGTACTCTTCCAGCGCCTTCACCAGCGCCGCTTCGGTGTAGCGCGGCGGCGGCTGGGTGAAATGCTGTTCGGCCTGGATGCGTTCCAGCGGCACGCGGTCGCCTGGCTTCATCGCCGGCAGCTTGCGGCCTTCGTCCTCGTCCTCGGCGCTCTTGTTGTCCTTGCCTTCTTCGTACACGGCCAGGAAGCCGGGCACCACCACGGTGGTGCCGCTGGCACGGAACACGTGCTCGCTGCCGGCCGAGAGGTCGACGCTGACGGTGTTGAGCGTGGCCGGGATCATCTGGCAGGCCACCGCACGCTTCCAGATCAGCTCGTACAGGCGGCGCTCGTCGTCGGTCAGGAAGCGCGCCACTTGGGACGGAGTGCGCAGGGCCGAGGTCGGGCGCACCGCTTCGTGCGCTTCCTGGGCGTTCTTGGACTTGGTCTGGTAGGTGTTCGGCTGGTCCGGCAGCGAGGCGATGCCGTAGTCGCGGGCGATCACGTCGCGGATTTCGGCCAGCGCGTCCTGCGACAGGTTCACCGAGTCGGTACGCATGTAAGAAATCAGGCCGACGGTGCCTTCGTCGCCAATCGCCACGCCTTCATACAGCTTCTGCGCCACCTGCATGGTCTTGCGGGTGGTGAAGCCGAGCTTGCGTGAGGCTTCCTGCTGCAGGGTGGAGGTGGTGAACGGCGGCGCCGGGCGGCGCTTGCGCTCCTTGCTGGCCACATCGGTGACATGCAGCGAGCCCTGCGCGGCCTGCTGGATGCGCATGCGCGCCGCTTCAGCGGTGTCGCCGTCGGTGATGGTGAACTGCTCGAACTTCTGCCCGTCCAGCTTGATCAGCTTGGCGTTGAAGTGCTGCGACGGGTGCGCGCATTCGGCGGCGATCGACCAGTATTCGCGGGCGATGAAGGCTTCGATCTCTTCCTCGCGCTCGACGATCATGCGCAGCGCCGGGCTCTGCACGCGGCCGGCGGACAGGCCGCGCTGGACCTTGCGCCACAGCACCGGCGACAGGTTGAAGCCGACCAGGTAGTCCAGCGCGCGGCGCGCCTGCTGGGCATCGACCAGGTCGCTGGCGATCGCGCGCGGCTGGCTGATCGCTTCCTTGATGGCGCGCGGGGTGATCTCGGTGAACACCACGCGCTGCATCGGCTTGTCCTTGACCAGCCCGCGTTCCTTCAGGATCTCGGCGATGTGCCAGCTGATCGCCTCACCCTCGCGATCCGGGTCGGTGGCCAGCAGGATGTCGTCGGCGCTCTTGGCGGCCTTGGCAATCGCATCGACATGCTTTTCGTTCTTGTCGATCACGTCGTAGTGCATGGCGAACCCGTTGTCCGGGTCGACCGCGCCTTCCTTCGGGATCAGGTCGCGCACGTGCCCATACGAGGCCAGGACCGTGTAGTCCTTGCCGAGGTATTTGTTGATCGTCTTGGCCTTGGCCGGCGATTCGACGATGAGCAGGTGCTTGGGCATGTCAGGAAAGGTCTGTGGGCGGACCGGGGGAGAGGGGCCGCTAGGGTGGAGCAAACGGCCGCATTAGTGAAGCGGCCACGGGCAAATCCATAAACTGAACGCCCGGTAATGTGCCGGGCGTTCAGGTTTCACCTTATTAGAGGAATCACGCCCGGCCAGCCCATGTCAAGCAGCCAGGCGTGAGGATGGCCGTTCATGAGGCCATCTTGGCGATGAAGCCGACCGCGAACACCAGCAGGACCACGCCCGCCAGCGACAGCAGGCCGGTCAGCACGAGCACCAGCACGGTCACCGTGCCCAGCTCGCGGCGCTGCAGCTGCGGCTGGTCGGTGTAGGCCCAGCGGTCGACCACCAGGGTGTCGCAGATCATGTCGTGCAGGCCCTGCTTGCGCTCGGTGAAGGCCGCCATCAGGAAACCGATGCCGAGGGTGAAGCTGCTCAGCAGCATGGCCCAGTAGCGGCCAAATGCGCGCGCCTTGGTCAGGCGCTCGCCGTTGCCACGCACGACCTTGATGCCGACCGCCATCTTGCCCAGCGTGGCGCCGCCCTGCGAGGCGTGGAACCAGGTGTAGTAGGCCATGCCGATGCAGAGGTTGATCAGGGCACTGGCCAGCTGCGCCACGATCTCGATGGCCGATTCGCCACTGCCCACCGCGCCCATGCTGGCGCCGAGGATCGCACCGAGGATGGCACCGATGATGCTGCCGGGGATGACCAGCACGAAGTAGTCGATCATGTAGGCCGCCACGCGCTTCCAGAAGCCTGCGTAGACCACTTCACCGCCAACCACCGGCTGTGCGTGGCCACCGCCGCCGGCGGCGGCTGGAGCGCTGTATGGCGAGCTGCTGAGTGCGCCGGTGCCGGGCAGCGGGGCGCTGCCGTTGTCGATGGCGGCATAGTCGCCACGCAGGTCGAAGCCGCCGCTGCTGGTGGCCGTGCTGGCATCGGCCAGCGTCTGCAGGCCGAGCTCGTCGACCACCTGGCGCAGTGCAGCCCACTGGGCCATGCCCTCGCGCCAGACCAGTGTGTCCAGGTTGAGCTGGCCACGCTGGAAGCGCTGGCGGATCTCCTGGACCGGCAGCGGGCCCTGGCGTTGCTGTCCTTCGGCGTAGTACCACTCAGTCATTGCATGTTCCCTGTTGAATCATCCTTGGAGGTGCTGGCGTGCGCGTGGCTCAGCCGCGGCACGACGGCGGCAGGTACTTGTCGTTGCTTTCGCCACTGCATTCCCAGCGGCCGCTGTCGCGATCGTATTCCAGCCACAGCAGGTCGCCATCGAGGCTCTTGCCGGGCAGCGCCAGGGTGGCTTCGATGCCACAGTGGCCATTGTTGAAGCGACCGATGTTCACCGCCGACAGCCCTGCATGGGCGAAGTCACCCGGGGCCGGGAAGCCGGCGTCGTTGGCACCGGGGCAACGGCCTTCGTCATCGGCGAAATGCTGCACCTGGTCCTTCAACGGCTGCAGTGCGGTCACTGCGCCGGCGACCTTGGCGCGCACGGTGTAGTCGTTGTAGGCAGGCAGCGCGATGGCGGCCAGGATGGCCACGATCGGTACCAGCACCAGCAGCAGGCCGCCGCCGATGATGGCGGTCAGTGCGCAACCGGACAGCTTCTTCTTCGGCGCCGGCAGGGCGGTGGCCGATGCACTGGTGGTGTAGGGGGTGGACGGCGGCAGTACCGGCGGCTGCGGCGGAGGCGGTGCCACCGGTTCCGGTTCGGGCTCGGGTTCCACGGGTGGCGTGGCAGCGTCCAGCGCCGGCACGATCAGGCCGAGTTCGTCGACCACGGTGCGCAACGGCTGCCATTGCGGCAGGCCGTCGCGCCAGACCAGGGTGTCCAGGGAGATCTGGTTGTTGCGGAACAACTCGACCAACTGTTCCGCTGGCAGCGGACCCTGCTGCCGGTTGCCTTCTGCATGGAACCACTCGCTCACGGGGACGCTCCTGAATGCGCTATGCCCCCAAGTGTACGGTCAGTGCAGGGGTTCTGGCTCGTCCATGAACATCTGCGTCTCCATCCAGGCATACGCCGCCTCGGAGCCGGGCTGGTTGAACAGCACCATCAGTACGACCCATTTCAGGTCGTCCAGGTCCAGTTCGTCCTGGTCCAGGGCCATCGCCCGGTCCAGCACCAGCTCGCGCTGGTCGGCGTCGAGGATGCCGTGCTGTTCCAGGTACAGCAGGAAACCACGGCATTCCACGTCCAGCTTGTCCAGCTCGGGGCCGTGGTAGACGCGCACGGGGCCATCGACCCGTGCCTGGGCCACGCTCGGCCGCTGCGCGGCCAGGGCATCGAGCCAGTCGAATGCCTTGTTGATCTCGGTTGGGCTGAAACCGGCCTGGATCAGGCCGTTCTGGAGCGAATCGCGGTCACGGATCAGGTCCGCATCTTCGCTGAAATAGTGTTCAAACAGGTACAGCAGTACGTCCAGGATGCTCTCTTTCATTGCCCCTCGGCCTGCGTCGCGCGACGCTGTGGAGGTGAAGAAACTAGGGAGTTCGACAGTAGCGGCCGTGTACGCACACCACGATTCCCGCCAGTTCCATGGCCAGCAGCATGGAGGACACCTGGGGCGCCGTCAATCCACAGCGCGTGATCAGTGAATCCATACTGCTTGGGTTGTGGTCCAGGGCCCGCCACAAGCACTGGTAGTCAGGGTCGTCGGCCCAGCGCGCCGGCAGGAGTACCGGCGGTGCCTGTTCAGTGGGGGTGGCCAACCGTGATTGCAAGCCCGGCAGCTGCTGGCGGAGGGCGGGGGCCAGCAGTTCCAGGACCTCCTCCGGGCGCTCGATCAATGCAGCACCCTCACGGATCAGCCGATGGCAGCCCGCCGCGCGTGGATTGAGCACCGAGCCGGGCAGGGCGCAGACCTCGCGGCCGGCCTCGGCGGCCAGGCGTGCGGTGATCAGGGCGCCGGAGCGCTGGGCGGCCTCGACCACCACCGTCGCCAGTGCCAGCCCGGCCACCAGCCGGTTGCGGGCGGGAAAGTGGCCGGGGCGTGCCGGCGTGCCTGGCAGGTACTCGCTGAGCACCGCGCCTTCGGTAGCGATCCGGGCCTGCAGGCGGGCGTGGCTGTCCGGGTAGGCCCGGTCCGGGCCGGTGCCGATGACCGCCACGGTGCAACCACCGGCGTCGAGTGTCGCCTGGTGGGCGGCGGCGTCGATGCCCGCCGCCAGGCCGCTGGTCACCGTCAGTCCGGCTTCGACGAAACAGCCGGCAAAGCGGGCTGCCAGCGCGCGTCCGCCCGGCGTTGGCGAGCGGCTGCCGACCAGCGCCACCGACGGGCGCCAGGCCAGGCTGGGGTCACCGGCGATGAACAGCGCAAGGGGTGGGTTGGGAACATCCAGCAGGGCCGGGGGGAATGCCGGATCGGTGAAGGCCAGCAGGTGCTGGTTGTCGTCTTCCAGCCAGCGCCGTGCCACGGCCGAGGCACGGGCGTCCGGGCGTTCCAGTGCGGCGCACTGCTCTGGCGTGCAGCCGTGCGCGCGCCAGTTCGCGGTGCCCTGCGCGATCGCGATTTCCGCATTGCCTGCGGCCTCCAGCAGGGCCCGACGTGGTGCCAGCGCGCCGCCTGCCATCAACAGGCGCAGCAGCGCCTCGTCAGTTGGGTTGGTCATCCCCCCACTATCGAGCGCATACAACAAAGGCGCCCTAGGGCGCCTTCGCATGTGGCTGTCAGACTTTGCCGGAGACCGCCCCTGTAGAGTCGACTGTCAGTCGACTACCGCGCGCAGCGCGGGCGCTTTCGGGGGGCGGTGAAGAGCAGTCGACTAACAGTCGACTCTACCGCGCATCCGGGTGCAGTGCGTTGTATCCCACGCGCACCGGCTTCACGCCCTGCATCACCAGCGCGTAGCTGACGTTGTCGAAGGTACGGAACACCATGGCGTGCGCGGCATATTCGTCCGGCAGCGAGACCCGGCCTGCGCCGGTGCTGAGCGAATCGTCCATGCGCGACGAGGTCGGGTACTTCATGCGGTGCGCCACGTGGCGGCCTGGGCGCCACAACGAGAACACGGTGCCGTTGTCCACGCCCTGCGCGCGGCCTGCCGAGATCGCGATCACATCGCGCGGGCCGGCGGCGGTGAACATGTCGGTGACGGCCAGCACGCGCACGTCGACGCCCTCCACACCGGCGGCCGGGACATGGGGAATGAACTGCAGGTCGTACGGCTTGGCCTCGACCGGGACCAGGCGGTCGCCGGCACGCACCTCGCGGCCGCCCTCGTTCTTGTCCAGCACCAGGGTGGACGCCTCGACCTTGCCGCCGGCGACATGGGTGATGGTGCCGGTGGCGACCTGGGCCAGCTCATAGCCGAGCACGCCGCGGCGGTGGTTGGGGGCGTTGTAGGCCCGCCACAGGTTGCCGCTGCCCGGGGTGACGTCGCCGTTGGCGGTCAGGTCCTCGGTCGGCTTGGGCTGGGCATAGCGCACGGTCGGGCGGACCACGGCCCAGCGCTGGCCCAGCTGGGCGTCAGCCAGGCGTACGTACACTGCGCTGCCGCTGGTGACGCGCAGGCGTTCTTCCTCCAGGCCGGCCACGTAGGGCAGCTGCTCGATGCTGTCGACCACGCTCAGCTGCTTCAGGAACGGCTCGACCTGGGCCAGCGGAATGGCATCGATCGGGGCTTCCTGGCGCGGGCCGGGCTTGGCAGCGACGGTCACCCGGTCCAGATAGGCCAGGCTGAGCACGTCACCGGGATAGATCAGGTGCGGATTGGCGATCTGCGGATTGGCCTGCCAGATCTCCGGCCACAGCCACGGCTTCTGCAGGAAACGTGCGGCGATATCCCACAACGTGTCCCCTTTTCGGACCACATAGGTGTCCGGGTGCCCGCCATTCACTTCCACGGCGGTAGCATAGGCAGCCACGGTCAGCATCGCCGCGGCGACGACCGTACGAAAACGAAGCAACATAGGTGTGAAGCCCTGATTCCCCAACAGGTTCGCGCACTATAGTCCAGAAACCGGGGCGCAAGGCAAGCGTTGGAGCTAGAATCTGCGACGTATGCCGGCGTGCCGGCCCCCTATCCGGAAACAGCCATGGCCCTTCTCCCCATTCTCGAGTTCCCCGATCCGCGCCTGCGTACCAAGGCTGCGTTGATCGAAGCCGCCGAAGTCACCACGCCGGCCTTCCAGGAACTGATCGACAACATGTTCCTGACCATGTACGACGCCCCGGGCATCGGCCTGGCCGCCACCCAGGTGGACGTGCACAAGCGCTTCATGGTCATCGACGTCAGCGAAGAAAAGAATGAACCGCATGTGTTCATCAACCCGGAGATCGTCGCCAAGGACGGGGGCCGGGTGTACCAGGAAGGCTGCCTGTCGGTTCCGGGCATCTTCGCTGACGTCACCCGTGCCGATACCATCACCGTGAAGTACCTGGACCGCAACGGCCAGGAACAGCAGATGGAAGCCGGCGAAGTGCTGGCCACCTGCATCCAGCATGAGATGGATCACCTGGACGGCAAGCTGTTCATCGACTATCTGTCGCCGCTCAAGCGCGAGATGGTGCGCAAGAAGCTGGCCAAGCAGCGCAAGCACGTGGCGTGATCGCCAATCCGGGCCACCCTTCGGGTGGCCCGCGCCTGCGCGGCACGCGCGGGCTGTACGGCGCCGGCCGACGGCGCCGTTTTCTTTCCTGCACGAATCCATCCTGCAAGTGGGGTAGCCATGAGGATTGTCTTTGCCGGTACGCCGGAATTCGCGGTGTCATCGCTGCGCGCGGCTGCGCGCCATCATGAGGTCGTGGCCGTCTACACCCAGCCTGATCGTCCGGCCGGCCGTGGCCGTGGCCTGGCGCCGTCGCCGGTCAAGCTGGAAGCCGTGGCCCGTGGCATTCCGGTCTACCAGCCCGAGTCGCTGAAGGACGCGGCCGCCCAGCAGCAGCTGCGCGACCTGCAGCCGGATCTGATGGTGGTAGTGGCCTATGGCCTGATCCTGCCCAAGGCGGTGCTGGCCATTCCGACCCACGGCTGCTGGAACGTGCATGCCTCGCTGCTGCCGCGCTGGCGCGGTGCCGCGCCGATCCAGCGCGCGATCCAGGCCGGCGACGCCAAGACCGGCGTCTGCCTGATGCAGATGGAGGCCGGCCTGGATACCGGCCCGGTGCTGCTGCACCAGGAACTGCCGATCGCGGCCACCGATACCGGTGGCCAGCTGCATGACAAGCTGGCCGAGCTGGGCGCACAGGTGCTGTCCGATGGCCTGGGCCTGCTGCGTGCCGGCATCAAGCCGATCGCGCGGCCGCAGCCGGAGCAGGGCGTGACCTACGCGCACAAGCTGGACAAGGCCGAAGCGAAGCTGGATTGGGCGCAGGACGCCGGCGCGCTGGCGCGTACCGTGCGCGCGTTCAATCCGTGGCCGATCGCCGAGGCGACGCTGGCCGGTGAACGCGTGCGCATCCATGGTGCGGTGGCGCTGGAGGCGGACCACGGCCAGGCACCGGGCACCGTACTGGCGGCCAGCCGCGATGGCATCGACATCGCCTGTGGCCAGGGCGCGCTGCGCCTGCGAGTGCTGCAGCGGGAAGGTGGCAAGGCGATTACTGCGGCCGACTACCTCAACGCCCGCCGCGATCTGCGCGTGGGGGCATAAGCGGTGTCGAAGCAGAACGATTTCTCCGTCGCCAAGGCGGCGCCGGGCGCGGCCACGCGCATGCTGGCCGCACGTGTGCTGGCACAGGTGTTCACCCGTGGCCGTTCGCTGAAGGCCGAGCTGGCCTGGGCGCTGCCGAAGCTGGCCGACAGCCGCGACCGCGCGCTGCTGGAAGCCCTGTGTTTTGCCGTCCTGCGTCGTCGCAGCACCTATGACGCGGCGCTGCAGTCGTGGATGCAGAAGCCGCTGTCGGCGCGTGATGCCGACCTGCGCACGCTGCTGATGGTCGGGTTCGCCCAGCTGGACGTGCTCGAGCTGCCGGCGCACGCGGCGCTGTCGGCCACGGTCGATGCCGCGCGTGCACTGGGCCGTGAGCGCCAGGCAGGCCTGGTCAATGCGATCCTGCGCCGCGCGCAGCGCGAAGGTTTCCCGGAACAGCCCGCGCGCGATGCCTTCCCGGAATGGCTGGCCGATGCGGTGGAACGCGATTGGCCGGCGCAGGCCGACGCGATCTTCAGCGCCAGCCTGCAACCGGCGCCACTGTGGTTGCGCGCCAACCGCCAGCAGGGCGGCCGTGAAAAGGCACTGGCAGCGCTGGCCGAAGCCGGCATCGCCGCGGAAGCCAGTCCGCTCAGCGCCGACGCGTTGCGCCTGGCCTCTCCGGTTGCCGTGAATCAGCTGCCCGGCTTCGCCGAGGGCGCGATCTCGGTGCAGGACCTGTCGGCGCAGTGTGCGGCCGATGCGCTGGCCCCGGTGGCCGGTGCCCGCGTGCTGGACGCCTGCGCGGCACCCGGCGGCAAGTCGGCGCACCTGCTGGAGCGCGACCCCAGCCTGCGCCTGCTGGCGCTGGATATCGACGCGCGCCGTCTGGCCCGCGCACGCGATACCTACACCCGCACCGGCGTGGGCGAACATGCGCAGACCCTGGCTGCCGATGCCAGTGATCCCGGTGCCTGGTGGGATGGCGTGCCGTTCGACGCGATCCTGCTGGATGCGCCGTGCTCGGCGACTGGCGTGATCCGCCGCCAGCCGGATGTGATGTTCCACCGTCGCGCTGAAGATATCGATGCACTGGTTGGCGTGCAGGCGCGCCTGCTGGAAGCCTGCTGGTCGATGCTGCGCCCGGGTGGCGTGCTGCTGTATGCCACCTGTTCGATCCTGCGCGCCGAGAACATCGATCAGGTGCGCGCGTTCCTGAAGTGGCATCCGGATGCCGTGGCGCAGCCACTGGGCGACGCGTTCGGCGTCGATTGCGAAGGGGTGGCACGCCAGCGGCTGCCGGGTGAAAACGATGCTGACGGTTTCTTCTACGCGCGTCTGTTAAAAGCAGCCTGACCCCCGCTGCCGTTTCGAGTCCCATGCTGAAAACCCACGCGTCGCGCCAGACGTGGTTGTTGGTGGTGATGGCCCTGCTGGTGCTGGGGGCCGGCCTGGGCCTCCGTGATCCGTGGCCATCGGATGAGCCACGTTTCGCGCTGGTGGCCAAGCAGATGGTCGACAGCGGTTACTGGTTGTTCCCGCATCGCGGCCCCGAGCTGTATTCGGACAAGCCGCCGATGCTGATGTGGTGGCAGGCCGCGCTGTACAGCCTGGTCGGCCACTGGCGGGTGGCGTTCCTGCTGCCCTCGCTGCTGGCCGCGCTGGGCACGCTGTGGTGCGTGGTCGATCTCGGCCGCCGCCTGTGGACGCGGCAGGTGGGGCTGTACGCGGGTTGGGCACTGCTGTTCGCGCTGCACTTCACCTTCCAGGCGAAGAAGGCGCAGATCGATCCGCTGGTGGTGCTGTTCATCACCCTGGCCAACTACGGCCTGCTGCGCCATCTGCTGCTGGGCCCGGCTTGGCGCTGGTGGTGGATGGGCTGGTTCTTCGCCGGCATCGGGGTGATCACCAAGGGCGTAGGCGTGCTGGCGCTGATGATGATCGTGCCGGCCGCAGTCGCATCCATGCTGCATTGGCCGCGGGTGAGCCTGCACGTGCGTGACCTGCGCTTCTGGCTGGCACCGCTGGCCTTCCTGCTGGCGGTGTCGTTGTGGCTGGTGCCGATGCTGCTGGCCGGCCTGGCCACCGGCTCGGAGCCGTATCGCGCCTACATGGACGACATCCTGTTCCGGCAGACCGCACGGCGCTATACGCAGTCCTGGGACCATCACCAGCCGTGGTGGTACTTCCTGGCGATCATGCCGTCGATGTGGATCCCCGCGTTCCTGCTGCTGCCGTGGGCGCTTCCGGCCTGGTTCCGGCGGCTGCGCCGGCGCGATGCGCGCTACCTGCTGCCGTTGGCCTGGTGGCTGCTGGTCGTGCTGTTCTTCTCCATTCCGCACGGCAAGCGCGACGTCTACATCCTGCCGGCATTGCCGATGTTCTGCCTGGCGTTGGCGCCGTTGCTGCCGGGGCTGCTGAGGCGGTGCGATGTGCAGCGTGTGCTGGGCGCATTCACCGCGTTGCTGGCACTGGCGCTGGGCCTGGTCGGTGCGCTGGCGCTGCTGGGTGATCCGGATTTCGAAGTGCGTCTTACCCATGGCCGCGGGTTGCTTCCCGGTGCCACCGATGCGCTGGCCTGGGCGGCGCTGGCGATGGCGGCCTGGTCGGCCTTGAGCCTGTGGGTGTGCGGGCGCCGGCGCAGGCACGTTGCCCTGGTCGCTACCCTTGCCGGGGTCTGGGTGCTGTACAGCCTGGTCGGTTATCCGGTGTTGAACGATTCCAGCTCGGCCCGTGGCCTGATGCGCGAGGTCAGCGCACGCATCGGCCCGCAGGCCGAGCTGGGACTGGTGGCATGGAAAGAGCAGAACCTGCTGATGGCCGATCGTCCTGCGGCCACCTTTGGATTCGAAGCGCGTTGGCATCAACAGCTGCAGGCAGCCGTGCGCTGGCAGCGGCTGGTTCCGCAGCACCGCTGGCTGCTGGTGAACGAGGATGCGATGCAGGCCTGCATTGATCGTGCGCAGGCCGAAATGGCGGGCATTTCCAATCGTCGCCGCTGGTGGCTGGTACCTGCCGACGCGGTCGCCGGCACCTGCCGGCCGTCGGCGGCGGAACTCGAGCACGAGCGCCGCCTGCAGGGGCCCGGCATCACCGATTGAGCGTTCGGGCAACGTGGCTCAGGGGCTGGCCAGGGCGGCGTGGTAGCTGGCCAGCGTGGCGTCGGCGAATGTCTGCAGGCCGAACTCCCGCTGTGCATGGCGGCGTGCTGCCCGGCCATGTTCCGGCAGCGCATCGCGCTGTGCGTACAGCGCCTGCACCTGTGCGGCGATGGCGTCGATGTCGCGGGTGGCAACGACCCAGCCATCGACGCCTTGTTCGATGTTTTCCGGCAGGCCCGCGTAATCGCTGACCAGCATCGGCTTGGCGCTGGCCATCATCTCGCGGCAGGCGAAGGAGATCGTCTCGACGTCATGGGACAGCACGAAGCCAGCATCGCCGGCCGCGATCAGTACGCGGGTATCGGCCAGCAGGCCAGTGAAGTGCACCTGCGCGGCCACCTCGCCCAGCGCCTGCACCTGTTCGCGCTGCTGTGCGCTGGGCAGGTGGCCGGCCACGGCCATGTGCACGTGTGGGCGTACCGCATCGGGCAGCCGCGCGATGGCCTGGGCCAGGTCGATCCAGCCCTTGTAATCGTCGGTGCCGGCATTGCTGACCAGCACCAGCGCCTGTGGATCCTGCGTCCATTGCTGGCGCAGCGCGCTGCCGGTGCCGGCCGGCTGTGGCGAGTAGCGCTCCAGGTCCACGCCGTTGCGGACCACGTCGATCGGGCAGCGACGGTATGGGCCCTGTTCCAGCAGGCGCTTGGTGTCGGCCGAGACCGCGATCAGCCGATCGGTGGCCCAGCGTGCGCGCAGCACATTGCCGAAGGTATCGGTGGGTTTGCTGTTGTGCTTGGTCAGCACGATCGGCGGGCGGCGCATGCCAAGCAGCCCCTGCATCACGAAGCGGTGGTCGCGCGCACCGTTGACATGGATCAGGTCGATGCCTTCATCGCGCACCAGCCTGCGCAGCGCACGCTGTTCGGCCAGCTGCCGGGGCAGCGTTGGCAGGCCGCTGCCGAACGCAATCGGCAGTGTGCGGGCAAGGCCTTCATCGGCCATGGTCCGCAGCAGCCGGCTGTCGGCCGGCGCGGCGACATGGAGCGTGTGCTGGCCGTGCAACGCACGCGCCAACGAGACGATGTACGTGGTGTGGCCGCCACCGTCGCCATAGTGGAAGTTGGTGTACAGGATTTTCATGGGGGATCTTCAGGCAACGCCCGCGAAGTGTGACACAGCGTGGTCACGGCCGGTCCGCGGAAGGCGCCGGGTCGGCCACCGCCTGTCCATTGCCCAGCATCCACAGCATGATGGTCTTCTGCCGCACGTAGTTGGCGCGTACGTAGGCGTAGACCAGGCCATGCCAGCCATCGCGGAAGCCGCCACGGAACAGGAAGCCGCGCCAGAACCGCCAGGCCGGCGCAAGTACCAGCTTGCCCAGGGTGGCCCGCTTGCCCCGTGCGAACTCGTGCTCGGCCATCATCCGCGCATACTTCTCGGTCTTGGCCAGCTGCTGCTGCAATGACCGGTACGGGTAGTGGATCAGGTCGCCGCGCAGCGTACCGACGCTGCCGTCGACGCTGGCCGCCTCGTGGATCTCGCGCTTGCCGCGCCAGCCGCCCTGGCGGCGGTCGAACAGCCGCATCACCCGGTCCGGATAGGCGTTGCCGTGGCGCAGGAACCTGCCGAAATACTCCGAGAGGCGGGCGAAACGGTAGCCGGCGTGGCCGCTGAAGCCGCCGTCGCGGGCCTGTTCGATGGCCGCGCGCAGTTCCGGGCTGATCCGTTCATCGGCATCCAGGCACAGCACCCAGTCATGGCTGGCCTGCTCGACGCAGAACGCCTTCTGGCTGCGGAAACCCTCGAACCGGCGCTGCAGCACGCGGGCACCGGCGGCCTCGGCGATGGCTACGGTGGCGTCAGTGGACTGCGAGTCCACCACCACAATCTCATCGCAGAAGGCCAGCGAGGCCAGGCAGTCGCCGATGCGCCCGGCCTCGTTGAACGCGATAATGCACGCCGAGATGCGAGGCCGTTCGATGGGAGCGGTCGTGGAGGACATGATGGCCGGGTACCTGTTGTTTGCGACGGAGCGCTATGCGCTGCCTATTCTCGCCCCGTTGGCGCAGGCCTTGCACGCGTCCGGGCAGGAGGTAGCAGCCTGGTTCGAGGATGGCGCGGCCGGCAGCAGCCTGCCGGGGGTGCCCAACCTGGGCGTGAAGCAGGCCCTGGCAATGCGTCCGCGGGCGGTACTCAGCGCGGCCAACTGGGTGCCGACGTTCCTTTCGGGGGCCAAGGTGCAGCTGTTCCATGGCTTCAACGTGGAAAAGCGGGACAGTGCGCGCGGCCACTTCCGGGTGCGCGGCATGTTCGACCTGTACTGCACGCAGGGGCCGGCCACCACTGCGCCGTTCCGCGAGATCGCTGCCCTGCAGGGCCATTTCGCGGTGGCAGAGACCGGCTGGCCGAAGCTGGACCCGCTGTTCCGCGATGACGGTGGCGAGAGCGCCGCGTTGCGTGCTCCGGCCGGCGAGCGCCCGGTGATCCTGTTCGGCTCGACCTTCACTGAACGGTTGAGCGCGGCCCCGCACCTGCACGCGCAGATCGCCGCCGATATCGCTGCTGGTGATCACTACTGGCTGCTGACCCTGCACCCGAAGTGCCCGCCGGAACTGTTCGAACGCTACCGCGCGCTGGCCGGTGCCAATGCCCGCTTCATCGAGCCCGAGCAGGTGATGGCCGCGCAGCGCGCCGCCGATGTACTGGTATCGGATACCTCGTCGATCGTTTCGGAGTTCATTGTCCAGCACAAGCCGGTGGTGACCTTCCGCAACCGCGTGCCCAAGCCGCACATGATCGACTTCGATGATCCTGCGCAGCTGCAGGCGATGCTGCAGCGCGCGCTGCACCCGGACGCGGCGCTGCAGGCGGAAATCGTGCGCTACGCCGATGCCATCCACCCGTACCGCGATGGCCTGTCCAGCGAGCGCGTGATCGCGGCCACCGAGGATTTCCTGTCGGGTGAAATGGGCGCGCTGCGGCGCAAGCCGTTCGGCAGCTGGGTGCGCGACCTGCAGATCCGCAAGGACCTGGGCTATTGGGGCCCCTCGCAGCGGTAACGGGGGTGATGTAGCGCCGAGCCCATGCTCGGCTGCGTCAAGCCGAGCATGGGCTCGGCGCTACAGTAGATCCACGCCATGCGTGGATGCGCGGCCGGGATCCGGCCCCGCCGTCACCAGCGCAGCTTGCGCCGCGCGAGTGCTGCGGCCAGCTGCTCCATCACTTGTTGCGCCTGTGCCTGCGGCAGATGGTGCAGGGTCAGCGCCACATCGCCATGCGCGCCGGCGGTATCCAGCTGCAGGCTGCTGGTGCCCAGCAGCCTGTCCAGCGGCGAGCGCTGCAGGCGCAGGCCCTGCACCTTGTCCAGCTCGGCCCAGCGCCACCAGCGCTTCCACCAGCCGCCGCGCACCGCCACATAGTGCTCGTCCAGGTACCAGCCCATGCGCGCCATCTGCCGGTGCGCGACCAGCAGCGCCACCGGCAGCCACGCAAGCACCAGCAGGCCCCATGGGCCCCAGCGCCAGTACGCGGCCGCAGCCAGCAGCGGCACCAGCAGCAGCGCGCCCAGGCACAGCCGCCACCAGCCGCGCTGCGGAATGGACTGCCACTGCGCGGGTGGCCACTGCAACTGTGGCAGCAGGTGCTGCACCAGCTGCTCGCAACGCGTACTTGACGCCAGCGGTGCCAGTTCGCGCAGGGCGCGGTCCTCATCGCGCGCAGGGCCACCGGCGGCGCTGTCGATGCGCAGCTGGCGCAGTCCGAACCAGCGCTGCAACGTACCTTCGCGCAGCGTCCAGGCCTGGATGCGCCGGCGCGCCACGCTGCTGCGGGTGCGGCTGAGCAGGCCAGCCGAAACGGTCAGGCGGCGATCCTGCTCGCTGAGGGTGAAGCCGTGGTAGCGCAGCAGGGTCAGCACCACCGACAACACGCGCAGCGCCAGCCAGCCCAGCAACAGAGCCGCAGCCAGCAGCAGGAACGCGCCGGCCACGCCGGGGTGCAGGTGGCTGGCGTAGCCGAAGGCCTCGCGGCCACCGCGCTGGAGGGCATCGTCCATCACCGGCCGCGGCACGGTCTGGAACAGGACACCGAACGCGGCGATCGCCAGCGCCCAGCCACGGTTGGAGAGCAGCCCCATGCGCACCACGTCCCAGCTCGACAGGCGCAGCAGTACCTGTTCGGTGTCGGCCTCGGTGATCGAGGCGGCGGCGACAACGTCGGCGGCCTGCGGCGCCTGCCCGCGCTGGCGCACCAGTCGTTCCAGCGCCAGCGCCTGGTCCAGCTTCAGCACCCGCATTTCGGCTTCTGGACGCACGCCGCCGGCCGATTCCAGGCGCAGCTCGGCCACACCGAACAGGCGGTGCAGCGGGTTCTGCCGGACCTCCACGTTGTGGATGCGCGCAAACGGAATCTCGCGCCGGTTGCGCGCCAGCAGACCGCTGCGCACGGTAATCGCATCACTGCCGATACGGTAGCGGTAGCTGAGGTACTGCAGCACCGAGACCAGTACCAGTGCGGCAATCGCCGTCAGCGGAATCAGCTGCGCCCACATCGGGTCGCGGTCACCCCGCTGGCCGAACACCAGCAGCGCGACCAGCGGCAGGAAGTAATGGCGCAGCTGCATCAACAGTACGAACAACCATGACCACGGATGCAGGCGGTGGTCCTCGCCACCGGCGGGCAGCGCTGCAGGCAGAGGTGGTGGCAGGCTCACAGGGCGTCGGCGTCCTGGTCGAGCTGATGGGACAGGGTGTCGCGCAGGCGCTCGGCATCCGCCTCGTCCAGGCCGCTCACGGTCACCGCGCTCATGCGGGTGCCGGCGGTGTGCACGATCAGCGTGGCCAGACCGGCGCGGCGTTCCAGTGGCCCGCGGCGCAGGTCCAGGTGCTGCACGCGCGACAGGGGGATTCGCGTTTCCAGCTGCCACATGAGGTCGCGGCGCAGCCCCAGGCCCTGTGCGTCCAGCCGCCAACGGGTGCGGACCAGGCGGCGATGGCCGAGCCACGCACCACATGCAGCCCCCACCAGCAGCCCGAGGGCTGCGACCCATACGCCACCGGGCAGATCGAAGAACCACCATGCAGCGGCCAGCGGCAGGCCTGGCACAAACAGGCCACCGAAGGCACCTTCCAGTGCGGCCAGCCGCGAGGCGCGGCGCGGCAGCGACTGCCAGGCATCGGTGGGCGGAGCAGTAAGGGGAACGTCGGTCACGCGGGCTCCGTCAGGTGGCAGGGCGGGCGGTGGCGGCCGTGGCCGCACCGCGCAGACGGTAGCAGGTCGGCTGCGTTACTGGGCAGCCTGGATCAGCGCGTCCACATCCAGCATGTGGCCGGCACGATCGGCCTTGGTGCGCAGGTAGTGTTCGTTCTCGGCGGTGATCTCGCCGGTGACCGGAATGCAGTCCAGTACTTCGATGCCGGCATTGCGCAGGCGCTGCGCCTTGGTCGGGTTGTTGCTGAGCAGGGCCACGCGCGAAATGCCCAGGCCACGCAGCATGGCCACCGCGCTGCCGTAGCGGCGCTCGTCGGCACCGAAGCCCAGCTGTGCGTCGGCGTCGATGGTGTCCAGGCCGTCGTGCTGGTAGCCGTAGGCGCGCATCTTGGCGGCGATGCCGGTGCCGCGGCCTTCCTGGTCCAGGTACAGCAGCACGCCGCCGCCCAGTTCCTTCAGCTTGCGCAGGCCGCGCCGCAGCTGGTCGCCGCAGTCGCACTTGAGCGAGCCGAACAGGTCACCGGTCAGGCACGAGGAGTGCACGCGCACCGGTACCACCGCCGACAGGTCCGGTTCGCCGACGATGATCGCGACCTGGTCACGCTGGGCGACGCCGCCACGGAACACCGCGAACGTGGTCATGCCGACATCGCGCAACGGCACCGGTGAACGCGCCACCAGTTCGTAATCATGCGCGGCATGTGCTGCGCCTTCGGCGAGGTCGCACAGGGCCACCTCGGCCGCGCCATCGAAGGTGCGGTCTTCGGCGTCCAGGCGCACCGCCACCATGGCCGGCAGCAACAGGCCAAGGCGGGCCAGTTCCACGGCGCCTGCGTCGAAGGCGTCACCGGCACTCCAGCCGTTCGGCATCGGGCCCGGTTCGCGCAGATAGCCCAGCGAGGGCAGGGCGTCGAAGGCAACACCGGCCAGCGGCAGGCGCGCACCCTGCGGGGCCTCCACGCCAAGCACGCGGGCGCGGGTGGCGGTCAGGAACAGGTAATGCCGCTCGTGGGCGGCATTGGCGAAGGCAGCGAAGCTGCTGGCCGTGGCGCTGTCCAGCGCGATCACCGCCAGGCGCTGGCCCTGGCCATCGTGGAGCAGCACCGGGCGACCGGCACGCAGTTCGGAAACCGCGCGCTCGCAGCGGATCGCGGCCGGATCGCCGAACAGGGAAGAAGCAGCAGGCATGGCAGGACCGGGGGAGGCGGACATCGCAGTCTCTATGGGGGCGCCGGCGTCGTATTCAACGTGGTGCGGCCGCCGGTCGCAGGGGCCGGTGGCCTGAGTGCAGCGGCCGTCAGTGCGGGTGTTCCTCGGTCGCGTAGGGGTCTTCCTCGCCACTGCCCGATGGTCGCAGCGTATAGCGCTTGTAGGTCCACTGGTACTGCGCAGGGTCGCGGCGGGCGATGCGCTCGATGCCTGCATTGAGCGCGGTAGCGGCCACCTGCGGGTCCGGGTCGGCCACGGCGGGGTCGGTCGGTTCGATGTGCAGGGCGAACTCCATGTCCGGCCCGATGCGCTCGCACCAGCCATACAGCACGGTGGCGCCGGTACGCTCGGCCAGCCGGTTGACCAGGGTCATGGTCAGCGCCTGCACGCCGAAGAACGGCACGAACACCCCATCGCCGGCCTTGGGCTGCTGGTCGGGCAGGATGCCGGTGGCACCGCCGTCCTTGAGCACCTTGAACAGCTGGCGCACGGCCGGGCCTTCGGCACGCACCTGCTGTACGTTCTGGCCGCCCCGCACCAGCTGCAGGAAGGCATCGCTGGCCTCGTCTTCCGGTGGCTTGTAGACGATGGCGATCTGCCCGCGCGAGGCCAGCCACTGGTTCAGCAGCTCCCAGTTGCCGAAGTGCGGCGCCGCCACGATCACGCCCTTGCCGCTGGCCAGCGCCGCGTCGTACAGGGCCTCGCCGTGGCGCTGCTTCAGGTGCAGGCGCAGGTTGTCGGCCGGCGCCTGGCTCCACAGTCGCAGGGTTTCGATGGCCTGCAGGGCGGTGGAGCGCAGCAGCTCCCGGTGCAGGCGGTCGCGCGCGGCGCCCTCCAGGTCCGGGTAGGCCAGCTCCAGGTTGCGCCGGGTGACGCGGCTCTCACGGGCGTTGAGACTGATCCAGGTCCAGGACAGGGCACGGGCGACTCCCCGCAGCAGCGGCCAGGGCAGGCGGGCGAACAGGGTGGTGGCGCGGTAGACCAGCCGGGCTTTGCGTTGCGGATTCATCGGCGCCAGTTTAGCCAAGGGCGCTGCTATCGTGGCCGGCCGTGTTCATTGGAAGCCCCCGCATGCTCGTCCTGATCCAGCGCGTCAGCCAGGCCGCCGTCCATGTCGATGATGAAGCGGTTGGCCAGATCGGTCCGGGCCTGCTGGCGCTGGTCGGCATGGAGCCGGGCGACAGCGAGACCCAGCTGCAGCGAATGGCCGAGCGCCTGCTGGGCTACCGGGTATTCGCCGACGAGGCCGGGAAGATGAACCGGTCGCTGCGCGATACCGCCGGCGGCCTGCTGCTGGTCAGCCAGTTCACCCTCGCCGCCGACACCCGGTCGGGCATGCGCCCCAGCTTTACCAGCGCCGCCCCGCCGGACGAGGCTGAACGCGGGTTCAATCGATTTGTCGAGATCTGTCGTGAAAATCACGCGCCAGGGGTGGAAACGGGCCGATTTGGTGCCCATATGGTCGTCAGCCTGGTCAATGACGGTCCCGTGACCTTCCTTCTCAGGCCCTAAGCCGCCGGGACCACCGCCCGGCAGGCCGGGCCCCGGGCTGGTATAATGCTACGTTCCCTATTTCTCCCTAGCCGGTGGCGCGAGCACTACATGGCCAACGAACGTCCTGCCCAATCCGAAATCAAGCAACTGATCAGCAAGGGCCTGGAACAGGGCTACCTGACCTACGCCGAAGTCAATGACCATCTGCCGGACGACATGGTCGACCCGGAACAGATCGAAGACATCATCGGCATGATCAACGGCATGGGCATCGATGTCCATGAAGTTGCGCCGGATGTGGAAACCCTGCTTCTCAACGACGGCAACACCGGTAACCGCGAAGTCGATGACACCGCGGCCGAAGAAGCCGCCGCCGCACTGAGCGCGCTCGACACCGAAGGTGGCCGTACCACCGACCCGGTGCGCATGTACATGCGCGAAATGGGCACCGTCGAGCTGCTGACCCGCGAAGGCGAAATCGCCATCGCCAAGCGCATCGAGGAAGGCCTTTCGCAGGTCCAGGCGGCCCTGGGCCAGTTCCCGGTCTCGGTCGAGTCGCTGCTGACCGACTACGAAGCCCACAAGGAAGGCAAGAAGCGCCTGGCCGAAGTGATCGTCGGCTTCAACGATCTGACCGATGAAGAGCCGGCACCGCCGGCGGCCGCTGCCGATGACAGCGCCGATGCCGACGCCGAAGGCGACGAGGACGAGGACGACGATGTCGACGGTGGCGATGAAGAAGCCGCACCGACCGGTCCGGATCCGGAGGAAGTCGCCGCGCGCATGCAGGCGCTGAGCGATGCCTTCAACGCCTTCAAGAAGGCCGCGACCAAGGGCGACAAGAAGAACCTGCCGCGCCTGCGCGAAGAAATGTCGGCGGTGTTCGTCACCCTGAAGCTGCCGCTGCCGCTGACCGATGTGCTGACCAAGCAGCTGCGCGACACCATGGCGTCGATCAAGGCCCATGAGCGCCGCGTGCTGAACCTGGCCACCGTCACTGCACGCATGCCGCGCAAGGACTTCATCCGTTCCTGGGAAGGCAACCAGACCAACCTGGAGTGGGTGGAAGACGCACTGAAGCGCAAGCAGAAGTGGTCGTCGGCCCTGCGCGAAGTGAAGGACCAGATCATCGCCGAACAGCAGGCGACGATCGACATCGAGAAGCTGACCCAGCTGGACCTGGAAGAGCTGAAGGAAATCAGCCGTGCCATGGCCTACGGTGAAGCCAAGGCGCGCAAGGCCAAGAAGGAAATGGTCGAGGCCAACCTGCGCCTGGTGATCTCGATCGCCAAGAAGTACACCAACCGCGGCCTGCAGTTCCTGGACCTGATCCAGGAAGGCAACATCGGCCTGATGAAGGCCGTGGACAAGTTCGAGTACCGCCGCGGTTACAAGTTCTCGACCTACGCCACCTGGTGGATCCGCCAGGCGATCACCCGCTCGATTGCCGACCAGGCGCGCACCATCCGTATTCCGGTGCACATGATCGAGACGATCAACAAGTTGAACCGCATTTCCCGCCAGATGCTCCAGCAGTACGGCCGCGAGGCTACGCCGGAGGAGCTGGCCAAGGAAATGGACATGCCGGAAGACAAGATCCGCAAGGTGATGAAGATCGCCAAGGAGCCGATCTCGATGGAAACCCCGATCGGCGACGACGAGGATTCCCATCTGGGCGACTTCATCGAGGACACCAACGTGGAGTCCCCGATCGAGAACACCACCAACATCAACTTGTCTGAAACCGTGCGCGACGTGCTGGCCGGCCTCACCCCGAGGGAAGCCAAGGTGCTGCGCATGCGCTTCGGCATCGACATGAACACCGACCACACCCTTGAGGAAGTCGGCAAGCAGTTCGACGTGACCCGCGAGCGCATCCGCCAGATCGAAGCGAAGGCCCTGCGCAAGCTGCGTCACCCGAGCCGCTCGGAGCAGCTGCGCAGCTTCCTGGATATCGATTGATTTCCAGGTAGTGCCGAGCCCATGCTCGGCAAGTGGTTCTGTCAAGAAGAACCCCCGCTTCGGCGGGGTTTTTCTTTGGTGGCGGTGGGGCGTGGCCGGCGGATTCGTAACGGGATTCGTATTGATTACGTAACACTATTCCGGCGACCGAGCCTCCAAGGTCGCGTGGAATTCATCTCCAAACAATGATTTGCGGAATGCCGTCGGCGATTGGGACGCGGTGAGTGCCGGAATTACGTAACACTATTCGTCCCATAATTCACCACTCGGTAGAACCGGGCAATGCCCCGGGGAACTGCCGCCTGTCGCATATGCCATTTGAATTCACTCAATGGCGGCCGCAGTCTGGCCGGGCAGATGCTCAACACATCACGTGGGCGGGCCGGACATCACCGGCACCGATGCAGACGCGCAGCAGGTCGTAGGCGCCATGTACGCACTGCTGCTCTGGTTAGTCCTGTATCTGGAGCTACGCCATGAACGATGTAGAGAACGACGCGCCCGATTCCCCGCGAGACGATTTCACGCCGCTGCTGGACCGGGATGAGGTACTGCAGGATGAGCGCGAGGATCGACTTGGGTTCGCCCGGCGCACGATGCGCTGCTGACGCTTTCTGGCTCGGAACTGGTTGATGGGTTTGGTGGCAGTAAGCAGTCGGGGCTGGAAGGGGCGCGAAGAACCGTCGCGCTCTTTCAGGCGCATCTACGCCAGATGCAGCACTTCGAGGAGATTGCGGAGGTGCGGCTGGAGCAGGTGGCCAATGCGTTGGCAGTGATGCCTGAGTAGCCGGGCGGGGGGGCGGTCCACTACACTGTGGCGCTGCGCAGGGCCTATAGCTCAACGGTTAGAGCAGGGGACTCATAATCCCTTGGTTTCAGGTTCGAATCCTGATGGGCCCACCACACTGATCTCCGGCGGAGTCCAAGAGCGTCTAGCAAGGGTTATTGATGCTGGATTTGGAGCAGTTATTGCGTCTATTGATGTTCAGTGGCATCCACGAAGAAAGTGAGTGAGCGCTGGTCATGGCGAGATGGCTTTCCATCAGGACTCATGAAATCGGGGATGTTCGCCGGGCTCGATCTACTTCGTGCGGGCACCGCATTGCGTGGCGGCCTCGATGTAGCGTGCCTGCCGGCGCTTCAGGAACTTGCTGTAGAACTTGATCTCGCTTCCTCCTCCAGCCTGAGGGGTGATCTCAACAAACTCTGCCGGGACGCCGCCGTTGGAAGTGGACACGGAGTAGCCATCGGAACGGGGCTCAATGACGTACTGCCAGTGCGATCCCCCAATGCTCACCTCTCCCCACGCATCGCGTACGCAAGTGGCCGCAGCCAAGGGATTCTGATCGGACGAGAATGTCGCGACGTGTCCAGTGCGTCGCATGTCGCCGACGGAGGTACAGGCGGCCAGTAGCAATGTGATTCCTGTCGCTGCCATCCTGAGGTGATGAGTCTTCCCTTGCATGCGCTGTCTCCGTTATACGCAACGAACTGTGACGTGTTCATTGGAGAGCTGCAATGTTTCAAACGTTCGGTAGATACGCTCAGCCCGCCGCGCGCGAGGCCAATCTCCGGAATTCATCCATCTGCGCCTGGCCGTTGAACCATGCTTTCGGGAGAACCTCGAACATGACGTCCGAGTGGCAGAGGAGCAGCACTTCCTCGTTCTCCCGCACCTTGGCGTAATCCGACCACCGCCGTTTGGCCTGCACATGCTCGGACGCAACGCTGAGCCACTCTTCGTCCCAGCTATAGGTGTAGTGGGCGTGCAGACTCGCCTGTTGACGGTGGATCTTGGCCACCTGACGGGGCAGGGTCAGCCTGGACTGGGCGAACGCACTGATCGCGCCACCGACGCCGCCGCAGACCAGGATAAGGCCAGAGAAGTGATGGTCCGTGGCAAGAGCGACAACGCCGATCACCGCACATGCCAGCAGGACCCCTACCAGCACCTTTACCGCCTTCCGCCGGTGCAGGCGAAGTGCGTGGAGATGATGCTCTTGAGTAAGCGTTCCGGAGATCATCCTTCTTTCCTTGTGGTATCGCCATGAATCGAGACGTTCCTGAATCCGGCTAATCCTTGACGCATCATCATTTAGGGGGGATCGGATTCATGACATTCTGTCATTCCGTGGGATGGCCGAGAATGAAACTAATCAAATTATCCCGATCTCATGCCGGCAGGCTGCAGAGGGTGGCCGTCGGCAAGTTGCTGCACCTATAAACCAAACTTGACACCCAGCCCGCCGCAGTAGACCTTTCCCCGCATGACTATCGATATCGAATCGCTCAGCCTTCGGGAGCTGGGCGCACTGGTGGCTGCGGCCGAACAGCGCAAAGCGCTCATCACCACCCGCCGCCCGGCCGCGGCCGTGCGCCGCCTGCTGAAGGCCGCTGCCGCCGAAGCTGGTTACACCATCGAAGAGCTCTTCGGCGATGAAGCCGCAGAAACCGCCGCACCTGCGCGCAAGTCCGCCCGCCGTAAAACCGGCAAGGTCGCGGCCAAATACCGCGATCCGGAATACAAGCGCCTGACCTGGACCGGCCGTGGCCGCATGCCGCGCTGGCTGGCCGCCAAGGTATCGATGGGCCACAAGGTCACCGATTTCCTGATTCCTGGCCTGGCCAGGCCGACAGCGGGCAAGACCAGCAGCATCGGCAAGCGCACCGTCATCAAGAAAGCCTGAGGCCTTCGTCCCATTCCCGCCCATGGGGTGAGGCTGCCTTCGCAATCCGCATCTGAATCGATCTAATATGCTCCCATCCATCCAGCACGGGAGCGCACGGCATGGCGTTGAGCAAGTGGATGATGGCCGCCTGCATGGCAGTGGCACTGGCAACGGGCGCGCACGCCGCGCCGCCGGCCACCTCGGGTAATCCGATCCTGCAGGGGTGGTATGCCGACCCGGAAGCGGCGGTATTTGCAGGCCGCTACTGGATATTTCCAACCACCTCGGCGGACTACGATGCGCAGATTACGTTCGATGCCTTCTCGTCGCCTGATCTGGTGCATTGGACAAAGCATGCCGACGTCCTGAACGCCAGGAACGTGCCCTGGGCGAAGCGCGCGATGTGGGCGCCGTCCGTCGTGGAAAACAACGGCAAGTACTACTTCTTCTTCGCCGCCAACGACATCAAGACCGATAGCGAGCTGGGTGGCATCGGCGTGGCGGTGGCCGACCGCCCGGAAGGGCCCTACAAAGACCTGCTGGGCAAGCCGCTGGTCGGCGCTTTTCATAATGGTGCGCAGCCCATCGATCAGTTCGTCTTCAAGGATGACGATGGCGCCTGGTACATGATCTACGGCGGTTGGAAGCACGCCAACATCGTGCGCCTGAAGGATGATTTCACCGGTGTGCTGCCGCTGACCGATGGTTCGCTGTTCAAGGAGATCACCCCGGCGCCGGAATACGTGGAGGGCCCGCTGATGTTCAGGCGCGGAGGCCGCTACTACTTCATGTGGTCCGAAGGCGGTTGGGGTGGCCCGGATTACTCGGTGGCCTACGCCATCGCCGATACACCCACCGGGCCCTTCAAGCGCATCGGCAAGGTGCTGCAGCAGGACGAGGCCATCGCCACCAGTGCCGGCCACAACTCGGTGATCAAGGTGCCAAATAGCGACCGCTGGTACATCGTCTACCATCGCCGGCCGCTGGGTGACACCACGCGCGACCATCGGCAGACCGCCATAGAACGCCTGGAATTCGATGCGCAGGGGAACATCCTGCCGGTGAAGATCACCCGCGAGGGTGTGGCCGCCGATCCGCTGCGCTGAACCGTACGAGGGCCAACCGCGCTACCCTGCGCGGGTCCTTACCGCAGAGAGCCACAGCATGGCACATAACGGCAGCACGGCGATCGCGCCGAGGGTCCTGTACGTCGCGGGGGCGGCAGCGGTGCTGATCAGCCTGTTGGCCTGGTCGGTGGAATGGAGTGGGCTGGCCTATGTCTGCCCTTACTGCCGCGTGCAGCGCACCGTCATCGGCGTGCTGGGTCTACTGATGATGTTTGCACGGCCGGGTGGCATCGTCGTGCCGTGGCTTTCGAACGCAATGGGTGGTTTCGCGTTCGTGGTCGCGGCGATGCAGCACTTCAACGGCTGGAAGCGAATCTCCGCCGGCGAATTCAGCTTCAATACGCAGTGGTACATCGACCCATGGCTGCTGTCCGGCTGCGCGATGCTGATCCTGGTGGCACAGCTGATGCTGGTGCAGGCGGCCTGCCGGCGCCCGGTGCACGCCGCTCTGGAGGCCGCATGATGCGCCCTGCCTGCGCGCTGGTCCTGCTGATTGCATTCCACAGCATTCCGGCGCGTGCGGCCGAAGATGCCGGAGCGCCCAAGCGGCCTTCGGTGGAAACCCTGCAGCGCCTGATCGTTGACAAGGCTCCGCAGACGCGGATCGGGACGCCCGACAGCGAGCGCATCACCGCGCGTCGCATCGATATCGTCGATGACCAGGGCGTGATCCGCATGACGCTGTCCGGGAAGACGCCGGCGCCGATCATCGATGGCATCCAGTACAAGCGCGCCTTCAACGTGGCCGGCATGGTGCTGTACGACGACAAGGGCAGCGAGCGCGGTGGTTTCGGCACCGCTGATGTCGACGGCGGCATGGCGGTGCTGGCGCTGGATCATCCGGCGATGGATGCGATCGGATGGCGGGTGTCTCCCGATGGCCAAGTGAGCTTCTCGATCAACCAGGCACCGAAGCTGATACGCGAACCCGCGCTCGGGAATGCGTTGATTCCCGGTGTGCAGGCGCCGACCCGCATCGGCCTGGTGGTCGGCGCCGATGGAACGCCGGCCATTGCACTGAATGACAAGGCGGATCGGCCGCGACTGCGGTTGACCGTCACGCCAGAGGGCTACGGGGCAATCGAGTTCCTCGATGCGCAGGGCAAGGTGGTCCACACGCTGGCGCCGGAGGCGGAGCTCCGTCGCTAGCGTGGCGAGCCTGCTGGCCGGTACCTATGCGCCGCGTCCCCGGCCGTCGATGCTGTAGCGCCCGGCTCCAGTGCAGGCCAGCAACAGGAAGCCACCGGCCAGGCCCAGATTCTTCAGGAACATGATCTGCTGGGTCTGGTCGCCGAAGTTGTGGTGGAAGATGAAGGCGGTGACCAGGCTGAAGCCCACCAGGACGATCGATACCAGCCGGGTCTGGAAGCCGAGCAGGATGCACAGGCCGCTGCCGATCTCGAAGGCGATGGTCGGCCACAGCAGGATGCCGGGCACTCCCATTGCTTCCATGTAGCCCTGGGTACCACTGAGGTCGCCGAGCTTGCCCAGGCCGGAGACCAGGAACAGTGCCATCAACAGGATGCGCGCAAGCAGGAAAGCAAGCGAGTGCGAGGAAGTGCTCACAGTGAAGTCCTTGAGGGTGTCCGCCCCCCGCGATCGGAGCCCACAGGCAGTGAAGCCCGTGTATACACGACACGGCTGCCTTCCGGTTTCCGCGCGGCCGGGACCTTCGAGTGCCGAAGGCGGCTGCCTCAGTCATCCGTCGGTGATGGCGCGTCTGCGCTTTGCCGGAACACCTGCAGCTGCGCGGCAAACGCACGCTGGTAGGCGGGGCGTTGCGTTGCACGGCCCACATAGGCGACCACCTGCGGGTATTCGTCGAGGAGGCCGCTGCTCTTCAGGCGCAGCAGCACCGAGACCATCATCAGGTCGCCCACGCTGAAGTCGCCATCCAGCCACGCCGCCCTGCCCAACCAGGCCGACAGCTGTGACAGCCGCGTACGCACGCGCTCTTCAAGCATCGGAAGACGCTGTGCATACCAGCGCTGATCGCGCTCCAGCACCCAGGCCATCGAGCGTTCGACGATGGGCGGTTCCACCGTGTTCAACGCAGCGAAAACCCACATGATCGCGCGCATGCGTGCGTCCGGATCAGCGGGGAGCAGGCCGGCATGCTGTTCGGCCAGGTGCAGGACGATTGCGCCGGATTCGAACAGGACCTGGTCGCCGTCCTGCCAGGTGGGGATCTGCCCGAAGGGGTTGCGCGCCAGGTGGACGGGCTGCTTCAGCTCGGCAAAGCTGAGCAGCTGCACGTCATAGGGCACGGCCAGTTCCTCCAGCGCCCAGCGTACGCGCATGTCACGGGCCAGGCCCTGGCCGCGGTCGGGAGAGGTGGCGAAGGCGGTGAGGATCGGGCACATCGGGGCACTCCTGCAGGCTGAAAGACCCGCCTTTCCTTCTCCGACGAACGATGGGGCGGGAAATCGACAACCTTCCCGGGGCGCCGGGCGATACACTGCCCGCCACCCATCAATCCTGTGCCTCCTCATGTGGCAGCGCCGCACCTCCCTGGCCGAACTGCAGCGGCAACGCGATGTGCTGCAGGCTGAGATGGATGCGGATGCCCAGCGACGGGTCTCACGGCTTCCGCCGGATGATCTCGTGGCAGCGCTGATGCCGCAGGCGCACCGGCTCCAGGAGCTCAATCAGCTGATCCTGCGGGCTACACCGCCGCGTGAACTGATGAAGCGCCTGAAGGCGCTTGAGCGACAGCTGCTCGAACCCGGTGCACAGAGCGCAGGCGTGCGGAAGGAGCTGGAAGATGAACTGCGCGATCTGCACCTGTACTTCAGCAATCCGCGCCGTCGCCCCTTGACGGCGAAGGTCCTGCTGATCCTGTTGGCCAGCGTTCTGGCCGCCTTGTTCCTGCCGGGGCTGCTTGTGGACCTGCTGGTCGCTCTCTAGGCCGCGCTCACCCCGCCCGATGCAGCTTCCTGTACTGATCCGGCGTGCACTGCGCGTGCCGCTTGAACATCTCGGCGAAGGCGCTGACGCCGGAATAGCCCAGCTCTTCGGCGATCCGGCTGATCGGCCGGCGTGTACACAGCGCCTCGGTGGCGCGCACGAACTTCACCCGCCCACGCCAGTCGCCCAGCGACATGCCCAGTTCGCTGCGTGCCAGGCGCTCCAGCTTGCGCACGCTCATGTGGTGCCGCCGCGCGATCTCGGCAACCGATTCGGCCGCCGACAGGTGTTTCTCCATGTACGCCATCACCTGCTTCAAGGCATCGCTGCTGGCGATCGGCAGGAAACTGGGCAGCACAGCGGCATTGACGATCTGGTCGATCACCACGGCGGCCATGCGCCGCTGGACCGGTGTCTGCGGATCGGTCACGCCCTGTCGTGCCAGTTCATGCAGCAGTTCGCGCAGCAGCGGGCTGACTTCCAGCGCACTGCAACGCGTGGGCAGCCGGCGTGAAAGCGCCGCCGACAGATAGGCCGAGCGGTAGGCCAGCTGCGAGCGATTGCGTGAATAGTGCGCCATTCCTGCTGGAATCCAGATCGCGTAGTGCGGCGGCGACACCATCCACTCGCCGTCGATCTTCATCTCCATCACCCCCTGCGCGACGAAGTTGAACTGACCCCACGGATGGCTGTGCGTGCCCCAGTCCGTGGGCTCCATCGCGCCCTGCCGGAAGTAGATCGGGCCGGGCAGCTGGCGGAAGGTGGGGATCGGCTCCATCGATTGCCGCAAGCCGGGGTCGGGGTGGCGCATTTTCGGGATGTCCTCAATATACGCCAAGCGTACGCTGGCCATTCCCCCACGTACACCTGCACGCGTGAACTATCTCTTCCCGATCTTCGCCTGCCTGCTGTGGGGCGCGAACACCATCGTGACCAAGCTTGCTTCGGGCTCGGTCGGTCCCATCGATATCGGCTTCTTCCGCTGGCTGGTCGCGGCGGTGGTCCTGCTGCCATTCGCGTTGCCGCGGCTGCGCGGCAATCTGCCGATCGTGCGCGCCAACCTCGGCCGCTTCCTGGTGCTGGGCTGCCTGGGTGGGGTGATGTACCAGTGCCTGGCCTACTATGCGGCGCACTTCACCTCGGCCACCAACATGGGGGTGATCCAGGCGCTGATTCCGTTGATCGCGCTGGCGCTGTCACGCGTGTTCATGGGCCATCCGGTGCGTGGTACTTCCATTCTTGGCGCGGTGATCTCCACCGCCGGCGTGGTGGCGGTGGTATCGCAGGGCGACCTGGCACGGTTGGCGGCGCAGGGCCTGAACCGCGGAGACGCGATCATGCTGATCGGCGCATTGGCCTTCGCCGCCTACAACGTGCTGATGCAGCGCTGGAAGATTCCGCTGTCGGTGCTGGAGTCGCTGTTCCTGCAGGCCACGGCGGCCTCGCTGATTCTGCTGCCACTGCAGTTGCTGGTCGGTACCGGGGTGAGCAATCTGACCGCCGTTGGTTGCATCGGCTTCGCGGCGGTCTGTGCCTCGATCCTGGCGCCGCTGACCTGGATGACCGGACTTTCACGCCTGGGCGCTGCGCGCGTCTCTGGCTTCTTCAACCTGGTGCCGATCGTGACCGCCGCGCTGGCCGTGCTGCTGCTGGGCGAATCGCTCAGTGGCTGGGTACTGGGCGGTGGCCTGCTGGCGGTGTCCGGCGTGGTATTCGCCGAGTACAGCGCCAGGCGCGCTGCTGCGGTGCCGAGCGAGCAGCCCGCCTAGGGCTTCGGTCATGCGGGGTATGTGTTCCCGCTCAGCGCCTGTTCCACCCGCTGTTCCAGCGCGTCTGCATCATGGCCGCGTTTGCCCTGCAGGCTGAGATACAGCGAAAGCGGGTCAACCACATCGCCGATGCTGGTGAATGCCGGCGGATAGGCCCAGATCTGCAGCCGTGCGCTCTGGACGCAGTCCGGGCCGGGCATGGGAAGTGCACCCAGCAACCGCCACGCATCGATGTGCAGCGCGCGGGTGCCGCCGATCGCGGGCGGTGGCGTGTCAGCAAGCGCATCGAGGCCCGCCGTCGGCGCCGGGTGCCCGGCATCGCGGAGCGCCTCGGCGGTCGGGCCCCAGCAGACATCCACTTCCTTCAGGATGGGGGAACGCAGGAACGGCTGCGCCCTGGCCCAGACCTCGTCGCGGTTGCCGGCCAGCTTCAGGAAGCGCTCGCGGCCACCGGTGGAGCGTTCAACCAGGCCGCGACCAACCAGTTCGGCAGACAGGCGCGACGCCGTCATCGAGGTGTAGCCGGCGGCAGCACTGATCTCGCGCGGCGACCACCAGCGCGACTGGCCGCTCAGCAGCACGTGGATCAGCACGGCCTGCGCCGAAGGCAGCAGCGAGATGGCCTTCTTCTCATGATCAGGGTCGTCGCGGAACTCAATGGCCAGGCTGGGCGCGAACAACTGGGTGTGCGGGACGACGAAGTCGATGTGGTTCTCGACCAGGAAGCGGCGCTGGGTCGGTGTGAGATAGGGCGAGACGTACAGCACCAGTGCATTCGCAGCAGAGCGCAGGCAGCGTACATCCTGGATCACACGGGTGCTGGATTCGCCGGGCTCGCGGGCCACGGCGAGCATGGCGGGGGTTTCCCCGTACAGCATCAGTCCGGCGAGGTGGTAGCGCGATGCCATTGCGTGGGGAATGGCGTGCAATGAAGCAAGTGGATGCACTGCCGAGGCCAGCCCGGGGAGAATCCTGCGCAGGTACCGCTGCGCGTCAGCGACCAGGTCGGTCAGGCCGGTGCGAACTGCCGTCGTCATCTCGTACTTCCCTTGCGGCGGCACGTCCGGAGG
Source organism: Stenotrophomonas sp. YJH_SMC_101-4 (assembly GCF_059370395.1). Lineage (NCBI taxonomy): Bacteria > Pseudomonadati > Pseudomonadota > Gammaproteobacteria > Lysobacterales > Lysobacteraceae > Stenotrophomonas > Stenotrophomonas sp. YJH_SMC_101-4. Next base: position 495,486 of record NZ_JCAFTP010000003.1, read on the forward strand.
GTCGGAACCCGGCCACATCGCCACACTCAGTGGTGAACCTGGAGACGGGTGTGCAGCGTCGGGGCGCGTGGCGATCCATGCGGTCCTGCTCCTTAGCCGTCATGACATCAAGTGTTGCCGGGAACCTTGGAGATTCCGTCGAAAAACGATGGAGATTGGGTGGAGGTGGTGTGCATCGTGGCCGGCGGACTCCCCTTCCGCCGGCCACGAGCACGGACATGCCCGTCAGAAGCGCTGGGAGTACTTCACGTACACGGTGCGGCCGATATCGAAGCCGCCGTAGTAGGGGAAGGAGCTGGACGGCTTGGAGAACATGATCGGGCCCTGGTGGTTGAACACGTTGTTCGAACCCAGCGCCACGGTACCGTCCCACGGCAGCTTGTAGCTGACCTGGATGTCATGGAAGGCATTGGAGCCCACCTTGCGCAGGGCATCCGGTTCTCCGTAGGCGTAGCGATCGGGCAGCGAGCACGGTCGGTTCGGCACGCAGCTTTCGGCCATGCCGGAGTAGTAGCGCACTGTGTACTGCGTGCTGAAGTTGCCAAGCTGCCAGTTCACACCCAGGTTCGAGCGCAGGCGGAAGATGCCCGGCCGGCCGATCCGGCCCATCATGATGGTGTCGCCGGCCGAGTTCTGGTTTTCCTCGTCGTACTTGGAGACATAGCTGTTCTGCAGGTCGATGGTGAAGCGGCCGAACGAGAACTCGGGCAGGCGGTAGTGGATGCCCAGGTCCCAGCCTTCGGTTTCCATCGAGCCCAGGTTGGCCAGGCCGTAGAACATGCTGGTGATGTGGCCATCGCCAGCGCGCTTGATGCTGCCACAGCGCGAGGAATTGCCCAGCACGTAGCAGTCACGCAGGATGCGGTCGACGCTGTCCTCGATGATCATGTTGGTGATCTTGTAGCTGTACCAGTCGAGGTTGATGTCCAGGCCATCGACCCAGCGCGGGCTCCAGACCACGCCCACGGTCTTGCTCTTGGACTCTTCCGGTCGCAGCTTCGCGTTGGAGCCGGTGGTGAATTCGTCGGGCGTGGCACACGGATAGCTGGCACAGGGCTTCAGGCTCTGGTTCAGCTGCTGGTAGCCCAGCGGGACGCCGGCAGCGTTGCAGGCAGCGTTGCCGTTGACGCTGTTGGTGGCGCCGGTGCCGCAGGGATCGACATAGGTTTCGAAGCTGGTCCCCATTCCACCATACAGGTCGGAGATGCTCGGTGCGCGGAAGCCTTCGGCGAAGGTGCCGCGGATCATCAATTCCTCGATCGGGCGCCAGGCGAAGCTGGCCTTGGAATTGGTGGTATTGCCGAAATTGCTGTAGTCGGAATAGCGCGTGGCCAGGTTCACGGTCAGTTCCTTGGCGAACGGCAGGTCACGCAGCACCGGCACGTTCACTTCGGCGAAGAACTCATTGAGGCTGTACTCACCCGAGGTGGTGGACGCGCCCAGCGCCGTGCTCTGGCGCGACTGGGCAAAGGCGTCGGGCACGAAGCGGCCTTCTTCCTTGCGGTATTGGTAACCCAGAGCGACGGACAGGTCACCGGCAGGCAGTTCGATCACTGGCCCGGAGATATTGGCGAAATAGCTGCGGGTCTTGGTGATGCCGGTATCGTTGAACGTCGGGAACAAGAAGCGCTGCAGTTCGGGATCGGAGAGAGAGCCAGCCCCCGCGACACCGTATGGCAGCAAAGGATTCCAGGCCAGGCAGCCCGTGACCGGCGATGCCGCCGTGCCACACCGGGCCACACCGTTGGCATCGAGGTAGGAGGGCCCCAATGCCTGCCGGGAAGCGATCAGGCTCATGTCGCCACGGCCTGTTTTTGTGACTTCATTGCGGTTGAACAGCGCACCGACTTCCCAGTCGTACGTCTTGGCGCCCAGTTCGAAGTAGCCGGACAGGCTTGGTGCAATGCGCAGCGACTTCAGCTTGCTTTCGGTCGTGCGCGGCACTTCCCACAGGCGGCGATTGAACGCGATGCCGTGGTCGAGCGGATTGAATACGCTGGCTGCGTCCAGGGGCGTGCCGAACTTGGTCGACTGGTACGGGTAGCCCGCGATCTGCTGGTCGGTGGTGCGCTCGTTGTAGCCGATGTCGGCGGCGAACTTGATCTGGTCGCTCAGCGCGTAGTCCGTGCTGAGGAACAGCGAGCGACGCTCGATGCCGGTCTGCAGGTGCATCTGGTCGTTGCCGTTGGCGAACTCAGCCGGCGTGATCGGGTGGTAGTCGTTCGGATTCTTCGGGTCGCCGCCACGGTTGAGCGTCTTGAACACCGCGTCACCGGTGTTGCACTTGTAGAGCGCCGGGTCGCACCACGAACCGTTCTGGCTGATGTTGCTCCAGTCCGCGCCTGGGTAATTGGGGCCGGCGCCGCCGTACCGGGAGAACTCGCGGTCGCGGGCAAATACCGGATCCGACTTCTGGTATTCCAGTGCGAGGGTGTATCCGCCACGTTCTCCACGGGCGCCGGTCACCAGCGAGAACGTGCTGTCCTTGCCATCGCCCTGGCTGAACTGCCCGTGCTGCATGGACACTTCCAGCCCTTCGTAGTTCTTGCGGGTGATGATGTTGACCACGCCAGCGATCGCATCCGAACCGTACAGCGAGGAGGCGCCGTCCTTCAGGACATCGATGCGTTCCACCGCGCTCATCGGAATCTGGCTGAGATCCTGCAGGCCGCTGGTGGTCGCACCGAGGCGCTTGCCATTGACCAGCACCAGCGTGCGCGTGGCGCCCAGATTGCGGATGTCGACGTAGTAACCGCCGACATTTTCACCGGACGACAATGCGCGTGCGCGGGAGATCGCCGGCGCGCCCGTAGACGTCAGGTTCTGCAGCAGGTCGGCGATCGTGGTGAAGCCCTGCTGCTCGATCATCGTGCGGGTGATGGCGATGATCGGCTGCTGCGTTTCGATATCCACGCTGCGGATGGCAGAGCCGGTAACCTGGATGCGATCGAGGTTCTTCGGCGTCTTGTCGTCGTCATCCTGCGCATGCGCGGCCGGTGACCAGGCGGCGGCCAGGGCCGTGCCCACTGCCAGGGAAAGCAGGGTGTACTTGTAATGCATTTGGCTCTCTCCAAATCCAGTTGAATGGGTTTCCGCATAGCTGCGTGGAAACCGATCTGAAACTCCGCTGTGCGGAATCGGAAGGAACCTAACATTCCGTTTACAACTCGATTACGTTATGGACGCGTTATCGTCGCGCGCTGGATACAGCGTTCATGCACAAGCCATGCACGAAACCGCGACGCGCACCGGGGGTGCCCTGCTTCAGTCTGGCTGCGGGCCGATGACAGACTCCAGGAGACATCCGATGAATACCCCCGGTAAACCAAAACCCACGTGGAAGCAGTGGCATGTGCTGTTGCTGGTGCTTGCCATCGCACTGCTGGTGGCGCTGATCATCGTCATCGCGCCCTGGTGAATCGTGGGCGTTCTGCTCAGATGCCGTGAACGCGGAAATGCGATGGGATGAAGGAGTCAGGACGCGTTGAGGGTGGTGATGCATGCATCAATTCGTACTCACCCAACCGGCACATTCAAACCTCCACAGTGATCCCGAAGGCAACGCACTCGCGCTGTCATTCTCCATAGACCATCGAGCACACAGGAGCGATTCCATGAGCACCCAGTCCACCATCGAACATCGCCTCAACGACCTGATCGAGATTGCCCGGGACGGAAAGTCGTTCTACGAAGAAGCTGCGACCAAGGTGAAGGATGCCGAACTGTCGGCCCTGTTCACCCGCATTGCCGGCGTCAAGGGCCGCATCGTCGCCGCGTTGAGCAGTTCGGTCGCCGCCAGCGGCGGCAAGCCCGCCGAGCACGGCACCATGGTCGGGTCGATGCAGCAGTTCTACGGCAAGGTGCGCGCTGCATTCGGCGACACCAACTATGGTTACGTGGCCGAGCTGGAAGAGTCGGAAGACCGGCTGCTTGGCGCGTTCAAGGACGTGCTGAAGGACAACGAACTGCCGCCGGCCGTGCGCCAGGAAGTTACCCAGCTGCTGCCCGAAGTGCAGGAATGCCACAACGTGATGCGGGCGCGCAAGCACGCCATGAAGGCGGCCTGACGATCATCGGCGGCCTTCTCCCCGGGGCCGCCACGGTCGGGGCAGCGTGGCTGCCCCGGCCAACTTCGTAATCCGCGCTCCAGCGTCATCGCTGTGCGGGACTACGGCCCAGCAGCAACACCGCAAGGCTGGCCAGCAGCGCGGCAATGGCCGACGTCCACAGTGCACTGGCAAATCCGTGGCTGTAGATCGCCTGTGCGAAGGCTATGTTGCGCGCACCGGTGAAGGTGCCGGTAGCGATCGCATCGGCCATCGACAGTACATCGCGCGCGGGACCCACAGCCGACAGTGCGTTGCGGATGCCCAGGCTCAAGGCGCTGGACAGCACGGTGAATCCGAGCAGGATGCCGACAAAGCGCGTGGTCGCGCTGATGCCGGAGGCCATGCCAGCCCGCTCGCGCGGTGCCGCGCCGATGATGGCTTTGGATGTCTCGCCATTGAGGATGCCGCCGCCGGCACCGATCACCACCATTGCGACGAATGCCAGCCACGGCAGATGCTGCCACGCGGCCAGTCCGGCCACGGCATTGCCCGCGGCCGTGATCGACAGCCCGATCGCCAGCACCGCCGGACTGTTCAGATGGCGACCGAGCCGGCGGCCCACGCTGGGAAACAGCAGCATCGCCGCAGCGAACGGGAGCATGCCGGCACCCGCAGCCAGTACGCCCAGGCCGATGCCGTTCTGCAGGTACTGCGGCAGCATCGACGCCATCACCTGTGCGCTGACCGAATAGCCGACCATGGCAATGAGTGCGCCGACGAAACGTGGACTGGCCAGCAGCCCGGGATCGACCATGGGATGTGACCGTGCCCGCTCAACGATGACGAAGGCGGCGGCCATGATGATGGCCAGGCCCAGCCCGCTCAGCGCCGGCGCCGATGACCATCCTTTTGCCAGTCCTTCGACCAGGAAGAACACCATGCCGAAGATGGCAACGCTGAAGGTGATGATGCCGGGCGGGTCGAGCGGGCGGACCGCGCTGTCGGACGACTCGGGTATCCAGCGCAGCGTGCCGTAGCCGAGCAGGCCCAGGAACGGCAGGATCGCAATGAACACCGCGCGCCAGCCCCAGAGCGCGGACAGCAGGCCGCCGATCAGTGGCGAGAGCACCATCATCACGCCCATGGCTGTGCCCCAGAACGCCCATGCGGTGTCTTTGGCGGCCCCCTGGTGGTAGGTGTGGCCGATGATCGACAGCGAGGGCGCCAGCAGGAAAGCAGCACCGATGCCCTGCAGTGCCCGCGCCAGGTAGAGCAGGGTGGCACCGGGCGCCAGTGCACAGAGCAGAGAAGTGAGGGCGAACAGGCTGATGCCGATCAGCAGCACCCGGCGGCGGCCGTAGCGGTCGGCGACAGCACCGGCGGGCAGCAGCAGTGAGGTGAAGGACAGGATGTAGGCACTGATCACCCACTCGATATCGGCGAATCCGGCGTGAAGGTCACGCGCGATGCTGGGCAGTGCGACCGCGACGGCATTGGTCTCCAGCACGGTCATCGTGCAGCCCAGCGAGGTCACCAGCAGGATCGCGTCAGGCAGCGTGTGCCGTGCAGGCGAAGAGGGAGGGGAGGGCGGCACCGGTCACTCGCACGAAGGGAGGACCGCCATTCCAGCAATGATCGGTGTTTGTTTCATTCTCGGTGTTTTCTGGTTACGTTAGCTTGAACCTAACGAAATGCCGCCCATGGAACGCCGTCACCTGGAGTACTTCGTCACCTTGGCCGAGGAACTGCACTTCGGTCGCGCGGCCCTGCGGCTGGGGATCGCCACTCCCACGCTGAGCGTGCAGATCCAGGACATCGAGCGTCGCCTCGGCACGCGCCTGTTCGACCGCAGCCGGCGCGAAGTGCTGCTGACCTCCGCAGGCGAGGTGTTCCTGGCGGAAGCCCGCGATGTGCTGCGCCGGTTCGAACAGGCCGAAACCCTGGGCCGGCGCGCCGGGCGGGGTGAGATCGGCAAGATCGAGATCGGCTACGTCGGCTCGGCGCTGTATGCCGGTGCGTTGCAGGATCAGCTCAGCCGGTTCCGCAGCCGCTACCCGGGCGTGGAACTGCAGGTAAGCGAATGGCCGATGGGCGAGCTCCCGCAGCTGCTGCAGGAAGGCCGGGTGGATGTGGTGTTCTGCCGGCCTCCGATGGATGTACCCGACAGTTTCGGCGAACACACCCTGGTCGAAGACCAGTTCTGCGTGGCCCTGCCGGAAACCCATCCGCTGGCGCAGGCCCGCGCGCCGGTACAGCCGGCGTCATTGGCCCGGGAAAGCTTCGTCATGCCGGAGCAGCCGGTGGGCGCAATGGAAGTCGGGCGCCGCGGCGGGTTCATTCCACGTATCCGTTCCCAGCCCGGGCATCTGGCGGCGGTGTTGGCCGAGGTGTCGGTCGGCGTTGGTTCGGTGGCGATCGTGCCATCGGTACTGCAACGCACGCTGGTGCTGCCCGGAATGATCTATCTGCCACTGGCCGGCCCCACCATCGTCTCGACCATCGCTGTGCAGTACCGGCGGGCGGAGACCTCGCCTGTGGTGCGACGGCTGATCGAGCAGGTGAAGGAGACGCCGTGCCGGCGCATCGACATGTTGCCCCTGGCCTGAGCGCCGCGCGGCAGGTGGACGATTGCTACACTTGCGCCACCTGCATTCGCATTCGATGGACATCATGAACAACGGGAACGGTCCGCAGACAGTTCGCTGAGCCGCAACAACGATGCAGACGTTGTTGCGGTGATCATCCCTGCGATGCACGCGAAGTGGATGGATCACCGCCGGATTCACTCTGGGCGGAGACTCCCCATGTTCAATCGACAGGCCCCGCGTTGGGCCCACCCGCTGCCATCGGCCATTGTGCTGATGGCGCCGTTCGACCTCCTGGCCTCGCTGGCCATGGATATCTATCTTCCTGTGGTGCCGGTGATGCCGCGGGCACTGCAGACATCACCGACGGTGGTGCAGCTGACGTTGAGCATCTACCTGCTGGTGCTCGGCCTGGGCCAGTTGCTGTTCGGCCCGTTGTCCGACCGCATCGGGCGGCGGCCGGTCCTGTTGCTGGGGGCGTTGCTGTTCGCGCTTTCGTCGTTTGCGCTGGCCATGTCCAGCAGCGGCGCAGCATTCCTGGCCTGGCGAACCGTACAGGCGGTGGGGGCGTCGGCGGCATTGGTGGCGACCTTTGCCACCGTCCGTGACGTGTATGCCGATACGCCCGAAGGTGCGTCGCTGTATGGGCTGTTCGCCTCGATGCTGGCCTTCGTGCCGGCGCTGGGGCCGATCTTCGGCGCACTGCTGGCAGGCGCGGTTGGCTGGCGCGCGATCTTCGTTCTGCTCGGCGCACTGGGCATGATCGCCGGCATGCGCGCGGTACGGCATTGGCAGGAAACCCGCCCGCGGTGCCATGACACGTCGCGACCGTCGGTACGACGCATCCTCGGCAGCGGGGCGTTCTGGGTCTACACGCTGGGCTTCAGCGCGGGCATGGGCACGTTCTTCGTGTTCTTCTCGGTCGCGCCCCGGCTGCTGGTCGGGCGCATGCATTATTCGCCGCTGTCGTTCAGCCTGGCCTTCGCCACGGTGGCGCTGGTGATGATCGTCACGGCGCGGATGGCGAACGTGTGCATTGCCCGCTGGAACGTGCGCGGTACCTTCCTGCGCGGCCTGTGGGTGATGGTGGCCGGGGTGCTGCTGATGGCGTTGGCCGCAGCGTGGCCTCCCTCGTTCATCGCAGTGGTGCTGCCCATGTGGGGCATCGCGGTAGGGCTGGTGATGGTGGTTTCGGTGGCCGCAAGCGGTGCGTTGCGTGATTTCGCCGATGCGTCGGGTACGGCGGTGGCCCTGTACTACGCGGTGCAGAGCCTGATCGTGGCAGGCATCGGCACGCTGGTTATCCTGGTGCTGCCCGGCGATACCGTGTGGCCGCTGGTGGCCTACGGGTTGCTGCTGCCACTTGCCAGCCTGGCAGGTACCGCCGCGCTGCGGCACCGCACATAGCGCTGGATGGCGGGCAAAAAAAGGGGCGGCCGCGAGGCCGCCCCAACCCGTCAAGAGAACACGTGTTTAGAAGCGGACGGACCAGCGTGCAGTGGCGCCATGGTCGCGGCTTTCACTGCCGAACTGACCGCTGTAGCCCAGCTCCAGCTGCTGCCGCGGGGTCAGCCACGCCGCCAGGCCCAGCTCGGCCACGACGGCGTTGTCGGCAATCGGAGCACCCTCGACCGCGAACGTGGTGCTGCTGTTGGCGAAGGCGAGGTTGGCCACCTGGCTGCGGTCGCCGGAGGCACGGCGGTAGCCGACACCGCCACGCAGGTGCAACCAGCTGTCCTGCTGGAACGATGCCTTCAGGCCCTTGTCGAAGCGCAGGCCAGCGGTGGCGATGGTGGTGCCGGTGTCGTCCACCTTGCCGTGCAGTGCGGCCGCGCCGCCGCGCTCGTTGATCTGCTTCAGGTCCACTTCCACGCGGGCGACCTGCAGGTACGGCTCCAGCCCACCTTCCGTATTGCCGAAACGGTAGCCCGCTTCGATGAAGGCCTGACGTGTATGTGCGTTGTAGCGCGCGCTCAGGCTGTCGCTGAAGCCGGCGAAGGCAACATCACGCGTACTCTTCACTTCATTGCGGCTCCATGCCACGCCACCGCGCAGGCCGAACCCGCCCCAGGTGTGGCTGGCGTAGGCGCCGAAGTGCGTGTTGTCGATCTTCGACTTGGCACGACGCTCCTGCTGCTTCACGTCGGTGCGGCCGGTGCCGGCCAGCACGCCGATCTGCCAGCCACCGAACTCGCGGTCGATGCCGACCAGCAGGCCATTGCTGTTGGCTTCCGTGCGGGCGGTGTTGGCGTTGCCATCCAGCTTGCTGTTTCCGCCCAGGGCCTGCACCCAGGCGCCGGTGGCATCACCCGTATCGGATCCCGGTGCGGCCGCACCGGCACGGCGTGACAGTGCGGCGTCGCGCACATGGCGGCTGCCCTCGACCAGGGCCAGCGACGTGGCCGCGTGCAGTTCACCGCTGAGGCCATCAAGCACGCCGCCGACCTGTTGCGGGAACAGTTGGGTCAGCGGCTTGGGCAGGCCCTGGTTGATTGCCAGTCCATCGGCCGCCGCCGCGGCCGCACGCTGGTTCGGCGTGGCGGCGGCACTGGCGAGCGACGCACCACGGGCCACGTCGATGCGGGTGCCATTGGCACCGTAAGCCAGGCTGAACTGCAGGAACGGCGAGAACGCGCTGAAGTCGGTTTTCGCGAACTGGCCGCTGACACCGCCGTCGGCGCGGATGAAATTGAACTGCTCGCCGAGGTAGTAGGTACCCGGCTCCGGCAGTGCGATCAGGGTGCCGCCGAGGGTGGCGGTGCCGGTCACGTGCAGCTGGTCACTGCGCCCGCCCGGAGCAAGTTCGGCAGCATAGACGCCGGTTGCACCCTGTACGTAGTTGCCGTTGATGGTCAGCGTGCCGATCGAATTGCCGGGCGCGATGATGCCGTCGACGTGGGTGCTGCCGAGCGTACCGACACCCTTCAGCAGGCCGTTGGCACCGACCGTGGTGGTGCCGCCGGTCTGCGTGCCGTTGAAGGACACCACGCCACCGTTGACGGTCAGGTTGCTGTCCTTCAGCAGGCCGCTGCTGCTGACCGTGCTCACGCCCCCGGTGGTGTTCAGCGCGGTGGAGACCAGGCTGCCATTGAGCAGGAACTGGCCACCCTGGACCTCGACCGCAGACGTGAGCGTGTTGGCGCCATTCAATTCCAGCGTACCGTCCTGCAGTACCGCGCCGTTGAAAGTGTTGTCACCGCTCAGGCGCAGCCAGCCGATGCCGGACTTGGTCAGCTTGCCGGGGCCACCGATGTCGTTGGTCCAGTCGTCCCAGGCATCGCCTTCCCAGACCTTCAGGCCACCGGCCTTCTGGTTCATCACCACGTTGGTATCCACGCGCAGCGAGCCGTAGCCTTCGATGGCCTTGCGCAGGTCGACCATGCCCCAGCCGTAGATCGGATCGATGCCTGCTGCACCCAGGTCGCGTGCGGTGGTCAGCAACACGTCGCGGACCTGGGCGTTGTCCAGATAGGGGAAGCGCTCCATCAGCAGGCCGAGCGCACCGGTGATGTGTGGCGCCGCCATCGACGTGCCCGTCTTGGTGCCATAGACGTACTGGGTGTTCTCGCTGTCGATGATCAGGCGGACATAGGCGGAAGTGTTCTCGACGCGACCCTGGATATCACCGGACACAATGGTGCTCAGGATGTCGGTGCCGGGTGCCGAGATGCACCAGTTGGCGGCAACGCCGCAGATGCTGGAACTGCCATCGATCACGTAGTCGGTTTCGCCCGCAGCAGCGTTGGGCCGGCGGACGTTGGCCACGGCCAGCCAGTACGGTTCAAGTTCCGGCTTCCAGCGCGGCATGGCGGCCGTGATTCCGGCGACGGCGCCACTGCCGTTACCAGCCGACCACACCTGGATGAGGGTGGAGGAGGGGGCATCGCCATCGTTGGCGTAGATGCTGCCATACACGCCGTAGCCGTCACCGATCGCTGCATACTGTGCATCCAGCGCGGCAGCAGTCATGTTGCGGGTAGAGATACCCCAGCTGTGGTTGATGGCGCGCACGCCCTGCGCCTGGATCTGCGCATACATATCCAAGGTAGCGGTGTCATCGGGATCGGTGCGATATAGCGCGCGCGGACGATAGAAGTTGTCCGGATCCAGGCGCCACTCATAGTAGGTATCACCAAACACACGGGCTGCGGTCAGGTTCGAACCGAATGCTACGCCATGCATGCCTTTGCCATCGCGGTTGGCACCGATGGTACCCAACACGTGGGTGCCGTGGTCGGCGTAGCTGAAGCCATAGGGCTGGCCTGCCGCGATCAGGCGTGCGGCCAGTGCGGCGGGAACGCCGGGGCCAAGGCCGTAGTAGTTGTAGCCTGGCTGCTCGCCACGGGTTTGTTCGCAGGCACCGGTACCGGCCACCACGCCTGGCGTGGCGCAGTCCGCGCCGATGGTGATGCTGGACGTATTGCGCCCCGCAAATTCCTGATGGGCCAGTGCCGAGCCCGAATCGAACAGGGCAAGACGTACGCCCTGGCCGGTCAGTCCACGTGCATAGGCGTAATCGGCCCCCATCGCACCCAGCCCCCAGTCAGCGTTGAATTCATCGCTGCGCCAACTGGCTGCATCGCCGGGGTTGCCGAGCACGGACGTGTTGGCCGCCGCTGGCGTGGTGGCCGTCGGTGCTGCGGACGCGCCGACGCCTGGTTGCGCCCAGGCCGCCTGCAACTGGCGCTGTTGTTGCCAGACCTCGAATGAGTCGTTGGCCATGGCGGGCAACGTGCTGGCAAGCAGCAATGTGCTGGTGACCGCCAGTGCGAGGCGGCTGTGCATCGGAGAACGGGAGCGGGACGAACGGCCGTGCAGCGGGTGATTCATCGGACAACTTCCTTGATTGACGGACAACAAGGCCGTTAACCCCGCAGCGCGCCGATCACCCCCAGTGGTGTGAAGAAAATTTAATGAACAGGTTAATGTTTCGTGACGCGCGTGTTCACTCCATCTCCGGGAAACCCCGCTACCGTGGCCCGGCCTGGGCTCACCAGGCTTATCAAGGAGTGATGTCGATGCGTACTTTCAGGAAAATGATCGTAGGTGCCGTGTTCGCCTTGGCCTGCAGCGGTTCGGTTGCTGTGGCCGGGCCGATTCCGCCATGCGATCTTCCCTGTTGGAAGGCTTACCAGGCCTGTTTGTCCGGTGGCGGTGATGCGATGGAATGCCAGTACGAATACGATCGTTGCGTCATGGATCGCTGCGGCGCTGTGTAAGCAGTGGCAATGCAGGACTGATGACGAGCCCCGTCACCGACGGGGCTCTTCTGTTTCAGCGCAGCCCGCTTGCAGGCCATGCACGCAGCGGCGAGGATGGGGAATCGCATCGGAGCCGCTGCACATGGCCGTCAAACGTGTCGTCGCCAACATCGCCACGCCTGATCCTGCGCGTGCCGCAGTGTTCTATGGCGAGCTGCTGGGCATGCCGGTGGTGATGGACCACGGCTGGATCGTCACCCACGGCGGCGAGGGCAGCGCGCTGGCGCAGGTCAGCTTTGCCAGTGAAGGGGGGTCCGGCACCGCAGTGCCGGATCTGTCGATCGAAGTGGACAATCTGCAGCAGGTACTGGAGCGCATGCGCGCGGCCGGCATCCCGCTGGAATATGGCCCGGCCGATGAGCCCTGGGGCGTGCGTCGCTTCTTCGTCCGTGACCCGTTCGGGCGGTTGTTGAACATCCTCGCCCATAGCTGAGCGACAGACGGTTCGTCAGCGCCGCTTGGCACCGGCCGGTGGCACGCCGACCATGCGCAGGCAATCGGCCTGCACGGCTTCGATGAACGCATCGGCATCCTGTGCCGGTGTGGCGATCAGGTCGTCGGTAGCGCCGTGCACGCCGGCGTAGATCAACGAGGCGGTAACCTGCGGCGCCGGAAGCTGCCACAGACCGGCGGCGTTGCCCGCTTCGAGGATGCCCAGCAGCTGCTGCTGGATTGCATTGCGTTCGGCGTTGCCGCGCTGGTGGTGATGATGGTTGGCGTACACCACGTCGTGCAGTGCATGGGTGCGCACGTAAAGTTCGATGTTGGCGCGGATCCAGGCGCGCAGGCGTGCTACGCCATCGCCGACGGGGTGCTGCTGCACGGCCTGGTCGACCGCTTCCATGAACTGCCGCGTGTAGCGCTGCGCCAGCGCCTGCAGGATCTCGGTGCGCGAGGCGAAGTAGGTATAGAAGGTGCCCTTGGCCACATCAGCCGCGGCGACGATGTCGCTGATGGTGGTGGCGTCCACTCCCTTTGACAGGAACAGTGCCTGCGCGGCGTCCATCAGTTCTTCCTGGCGGGTTTCCGCAGGCTTGGTGCGAGGCCTGGCGACAGCTGGGGTCTGCATGGTGGGCAAGGTCCGGGTGCGACGGTGGCCATTCTAGCTGTCCTTCGGCACTGACTGACCGTCGGTCATTGACCGACGGTCAGTCAGTGGCTACGATGCGCGCACGTCCTCCCCCGGGATCCACACATGCAGCGTTTCCAACGTCCGGCCCTGGTGTTGGCCGCCTACCTCGGCACATTCCTCGCCTCGCTGGACATCAGCATCGTCAACGTCGCCCTGCCGACCCTGCAGCAGGCGTTGCACACCGACATGGCCGGCCTGCAATGGGTGATCAACGCCTACGCGATCGCGTTGTCGGCGTTGATGCTGTCGGCGGGGCCGCTTGGGGATCGTTACGGTCATCGGCGGATGTGGCTGCTCAGCGTCGCCACCTTCACGCTGGGGTCCCTGCTGTGCGCTTGTGCCGGCAATCTTGGAACCCTGGTGGCCGGGCGCGCAGTGCAGGGCATCGCGGGCGCATTGTTGATTCCCGCCGCAATGCCGATCCTCAGCCATGCGTTTCCCGATGCGCGCCAACGTGCACGTGCGATCGGTGGCTGGTCCGCGTTCAGTGCGCTGGCCCTGGTGCTTGGCCCGCTGCTGGGCGGCGTGCTGGTGCAGCGCGCCGGATGGCCCAGCATCTTCCTGATCAACCTGCCGTTGGGCCTGCTCGCGCTGGCGCTGGGCGTCTGGGGAATTCCGGAGCGGCGGCATCCGCAGCACGCCGCACTGGACCCCGCCGGGCAGCTGCTCAGCATCGTCGCGCTGGGTGCGCTGAGCTATGGCCTGATCGCGATCGGCGAGCATGGCCTGCTGGCGCCGGTGACCCTGCTGGCGCTGGGCGTCGCAGCCGCCGGACTGATCCTGTTCGGCATCGTTGAACGCCGGGTTGTACGCCCATTGCTGCCGCTGGACCTGTTTGCCGACCGCCGCTTCGGCATGTTCAACCTGGCATCGTTCGTGCTGGGCTTCACTGCCTATGCCAGCCTGTTCTTCCTGTCGCTGTTCTTCCAGCAGGCGCAGGGCCACAGCGCTGCGCAGGCCGGCTCCCAGCTGGCTCCGCAGTTCCTGTTGATGGGGGGCGTCTCGCTGTTGTTCGGTCGTCTGGTCGCCCACCTCGGGCTGCATGCCGCGCTGGTGCTGGGCTACGCCCTGGCCGGGATAGCGCTGTGCGCGATGGCCACGTTCGAACCGGCTACGTCGCGTGCTTTTGCCAGCGCTGTGCTGGTGCTGCTTGGCATTGGCATGGGGCTGGCAGTGCCGGCGACCGGCATGGCGGTCATGGCCAGCGCGCCGGTCGAGCGCGCGGGTATCGCCTCAGCCACGATGAACGCGTTACGCCAGGCAGGCATGAGCCTGGGCATCGCGCTGCTGGGCAGCTTGATGGGCCAGCGCGCCGTGCAGCACTTCGCCGTTTCCGCGCAGGCGGCCGGGCAGCGGGGGCTGGTGGCACAGGCGCGCGAACTCATCCTGCAACCAAGCTCGATGCACGCCGCGCCGCAGACACTGGCGTGGTATCGCAGTGCGATGGCCAGTGGTTTCGGCTGGGCGATGGCTGTGGCCGGTGCGCTGGTCCTGCTTGCTGCGCTGGGTCTGTATCGCCAGCGCGCACCGGCCTGACGCGCAGCGGTCAGCCCTGCTGGCGTTGCGGGCCCTCTGCCGTGCGTTCGATCTCGTGTGGCTGCTGTTGCTGCTGGCGCGCATTGGCGTGGCGAGCGTGTCCACCTTCACGACCGATCGCGGCCATGTGCTGGCGGTTGCGGCTGATCGCCTCGCCGCCCTTGCGGCCTGCGACACGTGCTTCGGCCGGACTGAATTCATGCGCGTTGCCGGACGCATGTGCTGCACGCCCGCCCTTGGCAGCGATCGCGCGCTGCTTGGCCTGGTCCATTGATGCGAAGCCCCGGTTGGAGCTGCGCGGGTTCTGCTCAGTCATGTGAAATCTCCTGCGGTGTGGGCGTCGCCTTCGTAGACGACGGCCTCCATGCTTGGCCATCGCACGCTAAGTCCAGGTCGCCATCTTCGCCACGGTTTTCACGCGCCCTGCGCACGGGACCGATCACGCAGCCATTCAGGTGGGCGCTGCCTTCGCTGCAGCCAATGCCATGCCACCGACCACCGCCGCGATCGTCTCTACGTCTGCCAAGGGTGCTCCCTGGTTCAATCTGGCCTGCAGAGCGCCATGGGAGACGGCGAAGACGATCGCCTGCCCGAGCAGGGCGTGGGTACGCAGCAGCGTCTCGACGCTGGTTGGTTCGCTGCCACGCAGGCACGCCACGCACGCGGCCAACGTGGTGTGCAGGGGTTCGAACAGCGTACGGTGGGCGCTGGCGAACGCGGCCGTCGGTTGGATCTGTTCGCGCGCCAACAGCAGCGTGCGTGGCCCCGCATCCGGTGCCGACAGCAAGGCATGGACAAATACCTGCATCAATTGCTGCAGCTGCTGCGCGGCCTGCCGCACGCCAGTCGGCGGTGCTGCCGGCAGCGGCAGTCGTTCGGCAATGGATTGGGCACAGCGCTGCAGCACTGCGGCATACAGTTCCTGCTTGCCGCCGAAGTGATATGGGATGGCCGATTGGCTGCAGCCAGCCATGTCCACCAGCTGGCGGGTACGCACGCCCTCCACGCCGAACGCGCTGAACAGCTGCAGCCCCGCGTGCAGCAGTCGGGCTCGGGTCTGCCCGCTGCGCGTCTCGGCCGCGCGCCGCCGTGCCGGTGTCTGCAGGTGGGCGATGAACTCAGGCATCGGCCTGCATCAACCGTGTCGAGTTTTCATTCAGCGCGGTACCCGCATCCGTGCCGACGATGACCGTACCGCCGATGTTGGCCATGTGCCGGCCGAATGCACAGTTCGGTTCGAAGGCGAAGCACATGCCGGCCTGCAGGGGCAGTTCGCGCCCGACAGTCGGCAGCGGCGCGATGTGCGCATAGCGCGCGGCCTCCGGCAGCGCTTCGATGCCCGGCGCACGGCCAAAGCCAACCGGTCCATAGGGGTTGAGGCTGTGGACCAACGGATGCACGTGCCAACCCCCCGCCTCCAGCAGGGGCGCTTCCATCGCGTCGACGACGTCGCCGAAGGTATTGCCCACGCGCAGTGCAGACAGGCCCGCTTCGTAGCTGCTGCGGGCGACAGCGGCGGCGCGATGGATGTCGTCGTGTACCTCGCCGATGGCAACCGCGGCCTGATGCTGTGTTTCCATCAGCCCGTACAGTGCGAAGATCTCCGACAACACCAGGTCACCATCGCGCAGAATGCGCGGCGGCTGTGCACGGTACTGCCAGGCGGGCGGTCCCCAGCCTACATACTCGGGACCCGAGCCGAGCAGCACCTCGGCGGTATAGCCTCCCAGCGAGAAACAAGTGGCGGTCACTGCGGCAACCAGTTCGGCTTCGGAAACACCGGGGCGAGCGGTGGCACGCAGCGCCTCGCTCATGGATTCACCGATCCAGGCGGCATGCGCGATCAGCGCCAGTTCCTCCTGACTCTTGACCGAGGCGCGCTGGAAGAACGCACGATACACCGGTACGAATTCCGCGCCCGGCACTGCCGCCTGCATGCCCTGCAGGGTGCGCGCAGGCATCGCGCCGTCGAAGTAGAACGGCGGATACGGCTCCAGCCCCAGCACGCCGATACGTGCCGAGTGCAGGCCACACTGCTGCAGCCAGCGGCCCACCTCCTGCCCGGATTTGCCCACCCACAGCTGTTCGGGTGCGATCCATTGCAGATCGCCGCGCAGGCCGGCCTGCAGGTGGTCGGCAATCATCAGCGAGGCAAAGGTGAACACCCGGGGGGGGCTGGTCGCCGACGAACACCACGATCGAGCCGGGCCGGTCATTGGTGAAGTAGCAGTCTGGCGAGAAGCCGGCGGGCGCGGCGGCTTCCCGGTCGCCATGTACAACCAGGGCATCGAGGCACTCACCGGCCATGATGTCGCGGGCCAGCGCCCAGCGGCGGTCGCGTTCCATCAGGCTGAGCGGTGCGGGCGGCGTGCGCATGAGAGGTACTCCAGGGGAAGGAGCGCGCAGGCTCGATCACGCAGATGAATGAATCAACCGCTTGAATCGACTTTGCATGGGCATTGCTGCGGGAGCAGTGGAAGTCGGCGCCTGCGCAGCGCTGCAGGTGATCGTGGCGTGCTGGCCGCTGTTGATAGGATGAGTGACAACGCCACTCGCCTGGCCACGACAGGGACGTAGAAGATGAACAGGATTGGATTGATCGCCTTGCTGGCGTGTGCCGGCTCCGTCCATGCAGGTAACCCGCTGTTGTCCGGCAGCTTCGTCCACGTCGGCTATTCGGCCACCGACGAACAGCTGCCAGCCGCGCAATTGCCGCTGTTCCTGGATGAACTGCAGGACCTCGGCAACGACACGATCATCCTCGGTCAGGTGCGTGCCACCCGTGCCGGCGTGGGATGCGCCAGCGGTGTGCAGGATTTCGAATGGATTGCCGGCTTTCCCGGCAAGCTCGGCACCGTGCTCGATGCGGCAGCCGCGCGCGGCATGAAGGTCGTGGTGGGCACCACCTACAGTTCGGGGCAGTGCGCCACCTTCTGGCAGGGCCAGAATGCAACGGCCGTGGCACAGGATGCGGCGCAGTCGCTGGCGCAGCTTGGCCAGCAGTACGGATCGCATCCGGCGTTCGCCGGCTGGTACATCACCGACGAGCCGGCACAGGTGCCGATTGATCGCGCGTCGTTCTATCGCGCGATCGTGACGGCGCTCAAAGGCAGTACACCCTCGCGGCCGGTGATGGTGGCACCCTACCTGGCGTCATCCAGCGTGGATCCGGCCAGCGTGGGCCGGGCTGCTGCACAGTTCCGCACCGCCACCGGCGTGGACGTGCAGATCTGGCAGGACGGCATCGGTGCTGCCTCGCATGCCCGATTGTTCCAGTGGGATCGCGCGGGTCATTCCACCGAGGCGTACTACGAGGCGCTGTCGGCGGCGCTGGGTGCCAGCGGCCTGTGGGCCGACATCGAACTGTTCAACCATGGCAGCCCCTTGTTCCTGGAGACCGGCAACGGGCTGTCCGGTGCCTATCGCTCCGCGTCGGTGCAGCGCATCAACCAGCAGTTGTGGAGTGCGCGTTCGGCCGGCAAGCGCGTTGCCTGGCTCAACCAGTACCACATGTCCGAGGTGGTCGGCCCCGGCCAGGGGTATGGCGAATCGCCGCGGATGATGAACACCTATCGCGGGTTGTATGGCCTCGGTGCGTCCTACAGTGTCGATCCGGTGCAGACCACCTACAGCTACAGCACGGCGCCGGACGCAAACTATCCCGACAGCACCGGGCATGAACTGTTCGATCGCCGGGTGGGGGATCCGCGCAACCCGATGGATGCCGGCTGGGTGGGCGTGCACGGCAATGTCAGCATCACCATCGACCTCGGCCAGCGCCGGCGGGTTGACTGGATCGGCCTGCACACGATGACCCGCCCGGCCTGGGGCATCGTCACGCCGACGTCGGTGGAGGTGATGTGCGCTGAGCCGGGCTCTGCCGCAACCCGCATCGGCGTGCTGTCGGCGCCATTCACCCAGGCCGGGCTGAGCGGTTCGACCGAAGAGGAATACGTGCTGGGCAATGCCGCGCCGCTGGCCGCGCAGTGCCGCACGCTGGAGCTGCGGTTGGCCAATGGCAGCTGGACCTTCCTCAGTGAAATCGAGATGGCAGCCGAACAGTAGGCGCCTCAGCGCTGGGGTGTGTCGCGCAGTCGCTGCGCGAACGGCCGCTGCTCAAGCGCCTGCAGTGCGTCGCGCAGCACCTGCTCCAACGACTGTCCAAGATCGGCATCGAGGCTGCGCGCCGCGCGAGCCGTGGCCTGCCACTGCGCCTGCAGCGCCGGCAGCGCCTGCAGTGCGCGCGGGCTCAACTGCAGGATGCGCTCACGGCTGTCTTCACCGACCGCAGCGTGCAGCCAGCCGTCGCGCACCATTGCTGAAACCGTCTGGCTGAGTGCCGAATGGCTGAGCCCGCAGGCCACTGCGAGGTCCTTGATGCGGCAGGGGCCCTGCGCCATCAGCGTGCGCAGCACCGGGGTGTAGCGCGGCCGGTAGTCCAGCTTCAGGTCGCGGTAGGCCTGCTCGACCGCCGGGTCGAGCTGGTCGAGCAGGGCCCGCAGCAGCGTTCCCAGGGAGGCATGTTGGAGATCCATGGTCGCGATGATATATAAGCACTTACATATCATCAACGTGGAGTGCGGTCATGGTGGTTTCGTGGATGCTGGGCGCGCTGCTGGCGGCGTCCTGCCCGGCCCAGGACGCGGTGCTGCAGGCGGCGGCCAAGGCGATACAGGCGCAGTACCTGGACGTGGCCGAAGGCGCGCGCATTGCCGAGGTGGTGCGCGGCTGGTCCGCCCAGCAGCGCTATGCGGACAGCTGCGCGGACCCCAAGGCGTTCAGCGCACGCCTGAACCAGGACCTGGACGTGTTCGATGGCCACTTCCATGTCGAGCGGGTGGATGCCAGCGCCGGCCTGGATGACTGGCTGATGGCCTGGCGCGCGGATGCACGCAGCAATGGTGCGGGCGTGCGCGAGGTGCGGGTGCTGGAAGGCAACATCGGCTACCTGCGCCTGAGCACCTTCTATCCGCTCGATCTGGCCCGGCCGAAGCTGGCCGCGGCCTTCACCCTTCTGGCCGACACCGATGGCCTGGTGCTCGATCTGCGCCAGAACGGGGGGGGTGATGACGGCAGTGCGGACCTGCTGGTGCGGACCCTGCTGGCGGCGGAGATCACCCAGGTGCAGTCACTGCAACAACGTGGCCAACGCAGTCCGGTACCGTTGCCACCGGCGAGCCTGGGGCTGTACCTGAAGCCGCTGGTGGTGCTGATCGACCGCCGCACCGGCTCGGCCGCCGAATTCGTCGCGTACTCGCTGCAGGCGCAGGGGCGGGCACGTGTCGTTGGGAGTCGAAGTGGCGGCGCGGCACATATGTTCGATGATCCTGTGCTGCTGCCGGAGGGCTATCAGATCAGCATTCCCGACCGGCAGCCGATCAACCTTCGTACCGGAACCAACTGGGAACGTACCGGGGTCACGCCTGATGCGGCAGGCGGTGACGATCCGCTGTTCGTCGCCCGGCAGCTGCTGGCCCGATCGGCATCGCCAAAATGAACGCACAATTGCAACCGCGCCCTATCGCAGACGACATGCAGCGTGCCTAGAATCGAAGCATCCCGGTAGTTCCCGGGCGCTTCGAGTGAATGGACTCAATGAAGATTCTGTTGACCGGCAGTTCCGGGCGGATCGGGCGTGCGATCTTCGGCGCGCTGGCGGCGGCCCACGAAGTGGTGGGGCTGGATCGCAGCCCATTTGCCACCACCCGCATCATTGCCGATGTCACCGATCGTCAGGCCGTGACGCGGGCGGTGCAGGGGGTCGATGCGGTGATCCATACCGCCGCCCTGCACGCACCTCATGTCGGCCTGGTGCCGGATGCGGTATTCCAGCAGATCAATGTGGAGGCGACCGCACACCTGTTGCAGGCTGCCCGCGAGGCCGGTGCACGCCGCTTCGTGCTGACCAGCACCACGGCGCTGTATGGCCATGCGGTAGTGGCGGGCGGATGCCGCTGGATCGATGAAGATACCGAGCCGTTGCCGCGCACGATCTACCATCGCAGCAAGCTGCAGGCAGAGGCGTTGGCCGAAGCCGCTGCGGCACCGGGCTTCAGCGTGCGCGTGCTGCGCATGGCCCGCTGCTTCCCCGAGCCACCGGAGCGGATGGCGATGTTCCGCCTGCACCGCGGCATCGACGCGCGCGACGTGGCCAGTGCACATGCCGCGCTGCTGCACGATGAGGGCGCTGCCTTCGCACGCTATATTGCCTGCGCACCGACACCGTTCCTGCGCGAGGATTGCCTGGAACTGGCGACCCAGCCCCGCCGGGTGCTGGCCCGCCGCGCCCCGCTGCTGCTGGCCGAGTTCGAGCGCCGCGGCTGGCCGCTGCCGTTGAGCATCGACCGCGTCTACGACAGTGCACTGATGCGCAGCACACTGGGCTGGCAGCCGCGCTTCGGCCCGGACGACGTGCTGCAGCAGTACGCGGCTGGCAGCATCGAAGTGCTGCCTCGGGCGCAGTGGATCAAGGATCGGGTTGCCGAATAGGACGGAACGGGGCGGGTTCCTGACCCGACCCTGAGCAGGTTCAGGAATGTGCAGGCGGAGCGTCTCAACCTCGTTCGCAGGCGGCCGCTAACCCGGTGCGCTTCCTGCGCCGGGCGGGTCCCGGCGGCCGGTGGCCTGCGCGACGGATCGCGCACCTGCGCGGTGCCCTCGCGGTGCCGGTCGTCCTGAACTGCCTTGCGGACCCTTCCATGCCTTCTCCCCGTTCCGCCGCTGCCCGCCGCCCGGGCAGCATCGCCCACAAGCTGATGCTGGGCACCGCTGCGATCGCGCTGCTGTGCTTCGGCCTGACCGCGTTCCTGATCTACCGCCAGGCCAGCGCCAGCCTGATCGATGCCTCGCGCCAGACCATGGCCAGCGAAGCCACCGCCGAAGCCCGCCAGGTCGCGGCGGATCTGGGCACCGCCTTTGCAAGCAACGACGCCATGGTCGAGGCCGTGCTCGCCCAGCGTGCGCGGGGTGACGCGCCTGATCGCGCCAGCCTGGCGGCCGTGCTGGGCGAGCAGCTGCGCAGCCATCCAGAATGGCTGGGCAAGAGCACCATGTGGGAAGCCGACGCCTTCGATGGCAAGGATGCCGAGTTCGCCAATGCCGAGATGCACGATGCCAGTGGCCGCTACATGAGCTACTGGGCCTGGCATGACGGCAAGCCACAGCAGTCGACCATGACCGACTACACCGAAGCCGCTGACGGCTCGGCCGACTGGTACGTGGTGCCCAGCCGCGACAAGCTGCCCAAGGTCAGTGAACCTTATGCCTACGACATCGCCGGCCAGCAGGTGCTGATGAGCACGCTGAGCACTCCGATCATCGAAAACGGCACGTTCCTCGGTGTGTTCACCGTGGACTTCTCGCTGGCGGCGCTGCAGAAGCACCTGGCCACGCTGAAGCCGATGGGCGCCGGGCGCGTTGAACTGCTCTCGCCGAACGGCGTGGTGCTGGCTTCGGCGAACGCCGCCGAGATCGGCAAGCCGCGCAACGACGCATTGACCCGCAGCATGCTGGCCGACATCGCCGCCGACCGCCGGTTCGAAGCCTTCACTCCGGATGCGGCAGGCAACGTGCGCGTGTACGTGCCGCTGCGCGTGGGCGATGCGCCGCAGCGCTTCGCGCTGGGCGTGGTGATGCCACACGCGGTGATCGTGGCCGAGGCGCGCCAGCTGCTGTGGCTGACCCTGCTGGTTGGCGTGGTAGCCGCGCTGACGCTGAGTGTGGGTGTCTATGTGCTGCTGCGCCGGTTGGCGATCCGCCCACTGGCCGAAGCCGTGCGCGTGGCCGGCGACGTCGCCGCAGGCAAGCTGGACAGCACCCTGCCGGCACGCAGCAACGACGAAGTGGGCCGCCTGCTGGAAGCGATGCAGGGCATGCGGGGTCAGCTGCAGTCGGTGATGGCGGCGCAGGCGGAGATGGCGCGTCGCCATGACGCCGGCGAAATCAGCTACCGCATGGACGCTGCGGCGTTCCCGGGCGAGTACGGCCGGATGGTGGCCGACAGCAACCAGCTGGTGGCCTCCAGCAACGCCGTCACCCAGCGTCTGGTCGACGTGATGCAGCGTTATGCGGTGGGTGACCTGAGCGTGGACATGGAAGCGCTGCCGGGCGAGAAGGCGGTGTTCACCGCTGCGATGGCCACCACCAAGAGCAACCTGGCGGCGATCAACGATCAGATCCAGCAGCTGGCCGCCGCCGCCGCCGCCGGCGACTTCGCGGTGCGCGGCGACACGCTGCGCTTCGACCACGACTTCCGCCGCATGGTGGAAACCCTCAACACCATGATGCAGGTCAGCGACCACAACCTGGCCGAGCTGTCGACGCTGCTGCGCGCGATCGCCGCAGGCGATCTCAGCGCACGCATGCACGGCGACTTCCACGGTGTGTTCGCGGTGATGCGCGACGATGCCAACAGCACCGTGCAGCAGCTGACCCAGATCGTCGGCCAGATCCAGCAGTCGGCGGCCAGCATCCGCCTGGCGGCGGGTGAGATTGCCGCGGGCAACAGTGACCTGTCGCGCCGTACCGAGCAGCAGGCAGCGAACCTGGAAGAGACCGCGGCCTCGATGGAGGAGCTGACCTCCACGGTGCGCCAGAATGCCGACCACGCGCTGCAGGCCAACACCCTGGCCGGCTCCGCAGCGGGTGTGGCCAGCGAAGGCGGGCAGGTGGTCAGCCAGGTGGTGCAGACCATGGAGCAGATCGAGGCCTCGTCGCAGCGCATTGCGGAGATCATTTCGGTGATCGACGGCATCGCGTTCCAGACCAACATCCTGGCGCTGAACGCGGCGGTGGAAGCGGCGCGTGCCGGCGAACAGGGACGTGGATTCGCCGTGGTCGCCAGCGAAGTGCGCGCGCTGGCCCAGCGCTCGGCAGGTGCGGCGAAGGAGATCAAGGAGCTGATCGACGCCTCGGTGGCGCAGGTCGGTGCCGGTGCGCAGCTGGTGCACGGCGCGGGCCGCACCATGCAGGAAATCGTTGGCCAGGTCGGTCGAGTGAACGAGATCATGGCCGAGATCTCGGCGGCCTCTCGCGAGCAGTCGGCGGGCATCGAGCAGGTCAACCAGACCGTGGTGCAGATGGACGAGACCACCCAGCAGAACGCCGCGCTGGTGGAGGAAGCCAGTGCCGCCGCGCGTGCGATGGAAGAACAGGCCGAGCAGCTGGCGGTGGCGGTCTCGCGCTTCCGCCTGCAGGCCGAGCCGGTGGCCACGGCTCGCCGCGCGGCCTGATCCCGCAAACGAAGACGCCCGGCGGGGGCCGGGCGTCGATTGCATCCTTGCCGCGCATCCCTGCGCAGTTCTGAGGGCTCAGAACATGCCTTCAAACGGGTTCCAGCTGGTGCGTCCTTCCACCTTCTCCAGGTAGTAGCTGTAGTTGGTGCTGGAGGCGACGAGCAGGTTCATGGCGATGAACAGCATGCGCCCCACCACGTCCGGAAGGAACATGGTGATGATGGCGAGCACGATGTTGATGCCGATCAACACCAGTGCCTTGCGCCACATGCCCAGGATCAACAGGTAGATGGCGCCGAAGAACAACGCAAAGAAGTTCAGGTTGATCTTCAGGCGGTCGCCGAAGGACAGCGCCTTCCAGGCCTGCTTGAAGCCGGGATTCTTGGGGGCGCCGTGCTGGCGGAAGAAGTTGAAGCGGAACTGCCACTTCGGGCTGAACTGGGACAGGTCAGTGGTATTCATGGGAAACATCCCTGTTGGAAAACGTTTTCATGATAGGACAAGTCCTATTCAGGATCCAAGCTTCGGCGTCAAAAATGTGACGCCCGCCTTGTTCCTTGTGGTGCGGCGGGGCGCCGCACCGTCACCCATCCGCCTTGTTTTTAGGATAGGGTGCGCAGTTCCGCTGCTGCCCCAGCTGAACCCGGGTGGCGGCGGGATGTCCATGGAGGTTGCATGACCACACCTGCTACACCGGAAAACGCACCGGGACCGGTGCTCCTGCCGACACCTGAAGTGGTGCAGGCTCAACAACTGCTCGCACGCCAGCAACTGGCGGTAGCGATGGACCGTGCACGCACGGCCGCTACGCAGAACGCGGCCGCGGCGGCGCTGGAAAGCGAGTAATCCGCAACACCGCCGATCGCGCTGGCGTGCTGCCAGCGCGATCGCGGCGCGCGCGGCCGGTCAGAACCGCGCGGTCATGCTCATGAAGTAGCTGCGCCCGGCCACGAAGTAGTCGGTGGAGCCTTCGGCATACAGCTTCTTGTCGGCCAGGTTGCTGACGCCGCCACGCAGGGTCAGTACCTCGTTGACGTTCCAGGCCGCGGTCAGGTCATACAACGTGTAGGCCTTGAGGAAGGTCGTCGCCGTGCCGGTCTGCTTGCCGGTGTACTGCGCCGACAGGCTGCTGGAAAACACCGTACTGGGCGTCCAGTCCAGCGACGAATAGCCAGAGAATTCCGGAGTATCGATCAGGTTGCGGCCGGTGGTCAGGTTCTTGGCTTCCTTCATCCAGGTCGCCGAGGTGCGCCAGCGCCAGTGCTCGCCGAAGCGGAAATTGAGGTTGCCTTCCATGCCGCTGGTGCGTGCGCGCTGCACGTTGCTCATGCGCGTCCACCAGATGCCGTTGAAGTTGCCCAGGGGCGCGTACTCGATCTTGTTCCTGAAGTCGGTATGGAAGTAGGTCAGGCCCGCATCGACCAGGTCGTTGTCGAAGCTGATGCCGATCTCGCGGTTGGTGCTGGTTTCCGGGTCCAGGTCCGGGTTGCCGGCCATGTAGCAGCCGCCGCGGGTATAGCCCAGCGGGATCAGCGAGGTGCAGCCTCGGCCGCCGGACTGGGTGGCGGCGGTGGCCGAATTCTCGGTCAGGCTGGGTGCGCGGAAGCCTTTGGAAACGCCACCGCGGATGGTCCATTGCTCGGCCGGATGCCAGACCAGGTAGGCACGCGGGCTGACGTGGCCGCCGAACTTCTCATGGTGATCCAGGCGTGCGCCGAGGGTCAGCGCCAAGGTGCGGTGCAGCTTCAGTTCGTCTTCGACGAACAGGGCCCAGGTATCCACTTCCAGATCGGAGCCGCTGACGGCATTGCCGGCATAGTCGATCGGCGCGCGGCCGATGGTGTCGGTGTTGGTCAGTTCCTGGCGCTTCCATTGGCCGCCCACGGCGAACTGGTGTTCAACCCCCAGGGTGAAGGGCGTGGTCAGGCTGCCCTCGATGATCGTATCGGTGGCTTCGGAGCGGCCTGTGGCACCGATGTCGTTCTTGTACTCGGTCCAGTACGCACTGATCTTCGAGTTGCCGAAGCTCCACTTGCCGTCGTGGTTGAGCGCCAGCGAACTGCGCTTGAGTTCGCTGGCACCCCAGGCGCCTTCGTCCTGCTTCTCCAGCGAGGCATCGATGAAGGCCTGCTGCACGCCATGGCCGGCTTCCAGCGACAGTTCCTGCGCATCGCTGAGCTTCCACTGCAGCAGCGCGTCGACGTTGCGGTCCTTCTCGCCGGCGTAGGCGTTGCCGTAGACACCGCCGTTGGAGCGGTCCGAGTCGCGGCGCATGCTGTTGGCACCGATACGCAGGCCGAAGCGCTCGCCGAGCGGGCCGGAGAAGGTCGCACCGATCTGCTGGGTATCACCGCGCTTGTCATCGCCGGGGCGGGTATAGCTGTGCGTTGCGCTGCCGCTCCAGTCATCGCCGATGCGCCGGGTGATGATGTTGATCACGCCGCCCATGGCGTCGGAGCCGTACAGCGACGACATCGGTCCGCGCACCACTTCGATGCGCTCGATCTGGTCGGGCGAGATCCAGTTCAGATCCTGGCGGCCGAGGTCGGGGCGGTAGTTGGTCGAGGCCGAGCTGCCCATGCGCTTGCCGTCCACCAGCACCAGCGTGTAATTGGACGGCATGCCGCGCAGCTTGATCTTGGACTGCTCGCCGACCGCACTGAGGCCACCGGTCACGCCCGGCACGCGGCTGAGCAGGGTGGCCAGGTCGTGCACCGGCTGGCGCTCGATGTCCTCGCGGCTGATCACGCTGATGCTGGCCGGCGCATCCTTGATCCATTGCTGGTTGCCCGAGGCGGTGACCACCACGGTATCCAGATCCTTTGTGGAGGCATCGGCGCTGGCCTCTGCGGCGGCCAGGCCGGGCAGGGCCAGCAGGCAGGCGGTGGCCAGGGCACTGGCCAGGCGGGTGCGCAGCAGGCGCGCGGAACGGGAACGGGAACGGAACAGCTGGGACATGACGGCTTCCATCGGATGAGGGGGACCGGATGGAAGCAACGGGCGCAAGCAGACAAGCAGGCAGGCCCCCCTTCCATGGGTCGTTGGGCGCGCGGCTCGAACCGGCGCAGCTGGGTGGGTCTCGGCCGTGCGGAAGACGGTGACCTGCCTGGTTAATGAAATGATAACCGTTCGCGTTTGTTACGATCCAGTACCTGGGGCGACCAAGTGACATACGTACCCATGCCCCGGCACTCGCCTGCTGTTTGCTGAATGGGGATAAATCCCGGCGTAGACCTTCGCACTCGGCTTACATCCGGCGCCCTAGACTGAGCCGCATTTTCGATTCCGCCCCGTTGGAGATCGTGTGGGTTCCGGTAGTGACAGACAGCGACTGCGTGGCGTGAGGCCGACGCAGCCAGGACAAGTGCGGGCGCCGGGAAAGCGCGCCGGGAACCTTGGTGCATGCAGCCCGGCCGGGATGGCCGGCCGTGCCGACTGCGCGGAGTAGGCGGCAATGGGGGTGCAGACCATCCGTGCGGAAGCAGATACGTCCCGGCGTGATGCCGGCTGGACGCTGCTGCCGGCCGAATCGCCATTGCAGATGCCCGAGCAGACCCTGCGCGAAGGCCAACTGAAGGTTCGCCGCCACCGCACCTCGCCGCGTCTGATCGGCCTGCGCCGGTTCTACATCTTCGGCGGCACGCTGGCGATGACTGCCATCGCCACCCGGATGATGTGGCGGGTGCTGTCGGCCAATGGCATCAGCGTGCTCGAAGCCTGCCTGCTGGTCCTGTTTGTCGGCCTGTTCGCCTGGATCGCGCTGTCTTTCGCCAGTGCAGTGGCCGGCTTCCTGACTGCCGTGTTCGACCGGGGTTACCGCCTCGGCATCGACCCGGACAAGCCGCTGCCGACGGTGCACAGCCGCACCGCGCTGCTGATGCCGACCTACAACGAAGACCCGCGCCGGCTGCTGGCCGGCCTGCAGGCGATCTACGAGTCGGTGGCCGCCACCGGCCAGCTCGACCGGTTCGACTTCTTCGTGCTCAGTGATACCCGCCGCGAAGACATCGCACGGGCCGAGGAGCAGGTGTTCGCCGAACTGCGCGAGCGCGTGCCCGATGGCCAGGCGCGGCTGTTCTACCGCCGCCGTGGCGACAACAGCGGGCGCAAGGCCGGCAACATCGCCGACTGGGTCCGTCGCTTCGGCGGCGCCTACCCGCAGATGCTGATCCTCGACGCCGACAGCCTGATGACCGGCGACAGCATCGTGCGCCTGGTCGCGGGCATGGAACACAACGCCGATGTCGGCTTGATCCAGACCCTGCCGTCGGTGATCGGTGGGCGCACCCTGTTCGCGCGCATGCAGCAGTTCGGCGGCCGCGTGTACGGTCCGGTGATCGCCCGCGGCGTGGCCTGGTGGCACGGTGCCGAGAGCAATTACTGGGGCCACAACGCCATCATCCGCACCCGCGCCTTTGCCGATCAGGCCGGGCTGCCGGCGCTGCCGGGGCGCAAGCCGTTCGGTGGCCACGTCCTCAGCCATGACTTCGTCGAAGCGGCGCTGATGCGTCGTGGCGGCTGGGCCGCGCACATGGTGCCGTACCTGGGGGGCAGCTATGAAGAAGGTCCGCCGACGCTGACCGACCTGCTGGTGCGCGACCGCCGCTGGTGCCAGGGCAACCTGCAGCACGGCAAGGTGGTCGGCAGCCGCGGCCTGCACTGGATCAGCCGCATGCACATGCTGATCGGCATCGGTCATTACTTCACCGCGCCGATGTGGGCGATGCTGATGCTGATCGGCATCGCCATCCCGCTGTTCCAGGAAGGCATCGATTTCAACGCCCTGCTGCACCTGTCGCCGAGCGTGTACTGGCGGGCCCAGGACGAGCAGCAGGTGGTGCGCCTGTTCGCGGCGACCATGGCGGTGCTGCTGCTGCCCAAGGTGCTGGGTTACCTGGCGATGCTGCTGGACCCGGTCGACCGCCGCGGCTGCGGTGGTGCGATCCGCGCGTTCGTCTCGATGCTGGTGGAAACCGTATTGGCGGCACTGATGGCACCGGTGGTGATGTACGTGCAGTCGCGCGGCGTGGCCGAAGTGCTGTCCGGCCGCGATTCCGGCTGGGACGCACAGCAGCGCGACGATGGCGGCATCTCGTGGTTGGCGCTGATCCGCGGCTACGGCGGCCTGGGCGTGTTCGGTGCCTTCATGGGCGTGCTGGCCTGGGCGGTATCGCCCTCGCTGGCCGCGTGGATGGCGCCGGTGGTGATCGGCATGGTGCTGGCGGTACCGGTGGTGGCGCTGACGTCTTCGCGCGGCCCGGGTGCCTTCCTGCATCGCCTCGGCCTGCTCGATATTCCCGAGGAGAACATCCCGCCGCCGGTGCTGGTACGCGCCGCGCAGCTGCGACGGGAAGCCGCCGAACAACCGACGCTGTACTGATCGTCCCGCGGCAGCGGCATAATGCGGCTCGAACTTGAAGGAGCCGCATCATGCTGCAAACGGTGGAACAGGAAACCGGCGCCTCGCCGCAGTGGTCGGTGATCTGGCTGCACGGCCTCGGCGCCGACGGCCACGACTTCGCACCGATCGTGCCGGAGCTGGTGCGTCCGCATTGGCCGGCGCTGCGCTTCGTGTTCCCGCATGCACCGGTGCGGCCGATCACGATCAACAACGGCGTGCCGATGCGTGGCTGGTACGACATCGTCGGCATGGATTTCCGTTCGCGCGCCGACATGGCCGGCGTGCAGGAATCGGTGGTGCAGCTGGATGCGCTGATTGCGCGGGAGGTCGAGCGCGGCATCGCGCCGGAGAAGATCTTCCTGGCCGGCTTCTCGCAGGGGGGCGCGATCATCCTGACCGCCGCGCTGTCACGCACCGCGCCACTGGCTGGCCTGATCGCACTGTCCACCTACCTGCCGGAAGCCGAGAGCGCCAAGCGCGTTGACGGAGCGGTGCAGGTGCCGGTGTTCATGGCCCATGGCAGCAGCGACCCGGTGATTCCGCAGGCGGTGGCCGTACACAGCGCGCAGGCCCTGCAGGCACTGGGCCTGGAGGTGGAATGGCACAGCTACCCGATGGCCCACCAGGTCTGCGCCGAAGAGATCCAGGCGCTGGGTGACTGGTTGCAGGAACGCCTGGGCGCTGCCTGAGCCATGTCACCGGCCAGCGCCCCGCCCTGGATGCCGGAACTGTGCCGCCTGCCGCGGCTGGCGGCGATGCTCGGCCTGGCCGAACTGGTGGTGGTGGTGCTGGCCCTGGCCCCGGATGGCAGCCGCCACTGGACCGTGGGCGAACTGCTGTCGGCCAGTGGTTTCGCGCTGTGGCTGGCGCTGGCCGTAACGGCCAGCCTGTGCCTGCTGCGGAACGCGTTGTCGAGGTTGCCACAGGTCCTGGGGGCGGTCTCGGCCATCGCACTGGCGACGCTGATCGCGGTGGTCTGCGCGGGCATCGTGCATGCCCTGTACGCGGTGCTTGGCGACAACTTCGCCCGCGGCATCAGCTTCTGGCGCTTCACGCTGGGCAGCGCCGCGACGACGGCGCTGATCACGGCGTTGGCCCTGCGCTACTTCTATGTGAGTGATCGCTGGGCCGCGCAGGTACAGGCCAACGCACGCGCACAGGCCGACGCGCTGCAGGCGCGGATCCGCCCGCATTTCCTGTTCAACAGCATGAACCTGATCGCCAGCCTGCTGCATCGCGACCCGGTGGTGGCCGAGCGGGCGGTGCTGGACCTGTCCGATCTGTTCCGTGCCGCGCTGGGGGCGGGCGAGGGCGATTCCACCCTGCGTGACGAATGCGAGCTGGCCGAGCGCTATCTGTCGATCGAATCACTTCGACTGGGCGAGCGCCTGCAGGTGAGCTGGCAACGCGACGAGCCACTGCCCTGGGATCTTCCCCTGCCTCGCCTGGTACTGCAGCCGCTGGTGGAGAACGCAGTGCTGCATGGCATCTCGCGGCTGCCCGAGGGTGGGACCATCGAGCTGCAGCTGGCGCGCGAGGGCAATGAGCTGCAGATCCGCGTGCGTAATCCGGCGCCCGATCCGCAGGCCCCCGGGCTGGCCCTGGCGCGCGGTGCCGGCCATGCCCAGCACAGCATCGGCCATCGGCTGGCCTGGCGCTTCGGCAGCGCCGCGCGGATGACGGCTGGCTGGAGCGAGGGCTACTATGCCTGCCAGGTGACAGTGCCGATCCAGTGAGGGAGCGATCGTGAGGGTAGTCATCGCCGATGACGAACCGCTGGCGCGCGAGCGCCTGCGCAGCCTGTTGGCCGCGCAGGACGGCGTGGATGTGGTGGCCGAGGCCGGCAACGGCGAGCAGGCCCTGCACGCGTGCGCGGAGCTGCAGCCGGACCTGGTCCTGCTGGATATCGCCATGCCCGGGCTGGATGGGCTGGAAGCGGCCCGCCACCTGGCCAGCTTCGAGCCACGCCCGGCGGTGGTGTTCTGCACTGCCTACGACGCGCATGCACTGTCGGCCTTCGAAGCGGCAGCGATCGATTACCTGATGAAGCCGGTGCGTGCCGAGCGCCTGGCTGCAGCGATCGCACGCGCACGCACGTTCCTGGCCGGCCGCGACGGCCAGCCGCAGGACCACCGCGGGCAGCAGGCCCGCAGCATGCTGTGCGCGCGCCTGCGCGGCAGCCTGCGCCTGATTCCGCTGGACGACATCCACTACCTGCAGGCCGAAGAGAAGTACGTGGTGGTGCACCACGCACGCGGCGAAGACCTGATCGAGGAGTCGCTGAAGTCGCTGGAGGAGGAGTTCGCCAGCCGCTTCATCCGCATCCATCGCAACTGCCTGGTGGCACGCCATGAGCTGGTGGAGCTGCGTCGAGGCACGGGCGGCCAGGTGCAGGCGATGCTGCGCCATGGCAAGCAGCCGCTGGAAGTCAGCCGCCGCTGCGTGGCGACGTTGAAGCAGGAATTGCGGCATCTGTGAGTGTTCCGCGCGGCCTGCGGCCGCGACTGCTTCGACAGCAACAGCAACAGCAACAGCGGGTCATGGCTCGGTGTTTCTACGTGCTGGGTCGGGCCGGGGTGGGGTGGCGGGACACGCCGTAAACCCATCCATGGGGGCTCGATGGCGCCATCCATGGCGCCAACGGTCCCGCCACCCCACCCCGGCCCAACCCTCTCGCGGTCCACTGCGTCGGACGGCAAAGGCATTGTTGTTATCGGGCGGGAAAGAGGGGTCAGATCCCTTTTCCTGCGGAAAAGGGATCTGACCCCGGCAGCTGCCGGCTGTTGCTTTTGCTTCTGCTCTTTTTTTGATCTTCCGTGGCTGACGCACACGGAAACTGTCAGAGGCCGGGCGGGGTGGGCTGCGCAGGGGCGTGAGCCGCATGGATGCGGCGACCGAGCTTACATGGACGTACTTGCAGCGACCCCTGCGCAGCCCACCCCGACCGGCCAAGCCCAGCTGCTGCTTCAAGCCACGAGGGGCTCCGCCGTTGGCCGTATCCGCGCCGAAGGCGCGATAATGACCGGATGGAAACCGTCCGCATCGCCACCCGCAAGAGCCCGCTCGCCCTCTGGCAGAGCGAACACGTCGCCGACCGCCTGCGCCAGGCCCACCCCGGCCTGCATGTGGAACTGGTGCCGATGAGCACCCGCGGTGACGAGGTGCTCGACCGTTCGCTGGCCGCGATTGGTGGCAAGGGCCTGTTCCTGAAGGAACTGGAGCTGGCCATGCTGCGTGGCGAGGCCGACTGCGCCGTGCATTCGCTGAAGGATGTGCCGATGGAACTGGACGCGCCGTTCGCGTTGCCGGCAATGCTGACCCGCCACGATCCCGCCGATGGCTTCGTCTCCAATCTGTACGCTTCGCTGGACGCGCTGCCGATCGGCGCGCGGGTCGGTACCTCGTCGCTGCGTCGTCAGGCCCAGCTGCGCGCGCTGCGCCCGGACCTGGAGCTGCTGGACCTGCGCGGCAACGTCAACACCCGCCTGGCCAAGCTCGACAACGGCGGCTACGACGCCATCGTGCTGGCCGTGGCCGGCCTGGAGCGTCTGGGCCTGGGCGGGCGCATCGTCGCGCGCCTGCAACCGCCGCAGTGGCTGCCGGCCCCGGCGCAGGGCGCGGTGGCAGTGGAGTGCGATGGCGGCAATGCGCGCCTGATGGCGTTGTTCGCCCCGCTTGATGACACGGCCACGCGTGCCTGCGTGGAAGCCGAGCGAGCGATGAACCGTGCGTTGCATGGCAGTTGCCATGTACCGGTTGCGGCCATCGCGCAGTGGCAGGGTGACGACCTGCACCTGCAGGGGCTGGTTGGCAGCGCCAGCGATGGCCGTGCGGTGCGTGCCGAGGCGGTGGGCCCGGCCAATGCCCCGGAAGCGCTGGGCCAGCGCGTGGCGAAGCTGCTGCTGGACGATGGCGCCGGCGAACTGCTGAACGCCTGAGCCCCGATGTCTGTAGAGCCGAGCCATGCTCGGCTGCTCTTCGCCGGGAAAATCCCGGGCTTCGCGCTCAAGTCGAGCATGGCTCAACTCTACAAAAACGAAACGGGCGCCCTCGGCGCCCGTTCTGCTTATTTGAACTTGTAGACCACGTTCATCGTGGTCAGCGTATCGGTCTTGCGCTTGTCCTCGGCCACGTCACTGTTGTAACGCGCCTGCCAGCCGGCCTTCAGCGCCAGATGCTCGTTCATGCTCACCGAAACCCCGAAGTCGTTCTGGCCGAAGGTGTTGTAGGAACCCGATTCGACCAGCAGGGTGTTGACCAGGTCGGTGTTGTCGGTCAGCGAGTACTTCATGTCGAACAGGCCGCGGCCGATCATGCCGGTGCGGGTGCGGTCGTCCTCGGTGCTGTGGGTGCGGCGCACACCGGGGCCGATCTGTGCGTCGAACGAGAAACGCTCGGTGTTCCACAGGCGGGTGCCGTAACCCAGACCGAACGAGCTCTGGCGGTCGTAGGTGGCGAAGTCATCGCGCTCGGTACGCACCGTGGCCGTCAGCTGGCGGTGCTCGCCCAGCTGCAGCGCGCTGCCGGCACTGCCGGTGTAGCGGTTGGCGGTGGTGTTGTTGCGGCGGCTGGTGGAGCCGTCGTCACGGGTCTCGATCACCTTGGAGCTGGAACGCAGGCCGGCCAGGTCCATGCTGTGCACCCAGTCGCCATCGGTGTAGCGCAGGCGCAGGCGGCCGTTGAAGCTCTCGGTGCTGCTGTTGCCGCGTGCCGAAGCGAAGCCGAGCTCGCCGCCACTGCCGCTCCACGGCGAGGACATCGCCGCCAGTTCGGAGGCATCCTGCGCATACGCGAGCGGTGCGCACAGCAGCAGGGGGATCAGCAGGGACACGCGCAGGGACATCGGGGCTTCTCCGAAGCGGTTGACAGCCGGTGATGATACTGGAAGCGTGATGGCGGTCCGAATCGATCCAAACGGTTTCTTCAGCAGACGTTGCCGCGATCGCCTATTCAGGGCAGATCGACGCGCAATGCCGGGTCGTTGAAGCGCGAATAGCGCAGGCGCAGCTGGAAGCTGCGGCCATTGCTGCTGCCGCTGCGGACGATCTGCCGCGGCAGGCCCTGCGCGTCCACCCAGTACTCCAGGCGTTCGCCGGGCTGCGCGCCACGCAGGCGGTAGTGACGCGTCTCGACCCCGTCCAGCGACTGGCTGCCCAGGTCTTCGGCCTGCAGATCGGCAGGCAGGGCATCGGCCGGCAGCGGGTTGCGCCATTGCTCGAGCAGACCCGGTGGGGTCGGCACCTGCCGGATCGCGTCGTCGGCCTGCAGGAACATGGTGTCGCCGATGATCGTCTGCGGACCGGCCGGGGTCTGCACCCGGAAGCGGTCGGGGGCGACGAAGTCCATGGCGCTGCGCACCGGCTGCGGTGCACCCAGCACCTCCAGTTCGGCGTGGAAGCTGCGCAGGGCCGAGAAGCGCTGGCTGGCGCCCAGTACCGCCTGCGCCGGATCCGCCGCAGGCACGGGCGCGTCGGTGCTGGCCGGCGCGGGGGCGCGATCACAGGCGGCCAGCAGCAGGCAGGCCAGCAGGGACAGGGCAGGCAACCGGCGCATCGGGTGTTCCAGAGGGGTGGGGGCGACCACGATAGCCCAAACGTCCCACACAAGACCCGCGACTCGGACATAATCGGGGGTATGGACCGATACGAACGCATCACCGCCCTGCATCGTCTGCTCAAGTCCGCACGCTATCCGGTGACGGTGGCGACCCTGCAGGACAAGCTCGGTTGCTCCCGTGCCACCGTCTACCGCGATCTGGCCTTCCTGCGCGACGCGCTGATGGCACCGATCGAGGGCGACGGCGAGGCCGGCTTCCGTTACCAGGCCGACGAGAGCGACCGCTTCGAGCTGCCCGGCCTGTGGCTGAGCTCGGAGGAACTGCATGCCCTGCTGGCCTCGCAGCACCTGCTGGCGCGGACCGGCGGCGGCGTGCTGTCCTCGGTGCTGGCACCTCTGCAGCAGCGCATCGAGAGCCTGCTGGCAGCCCAGGCTGGTGTTTCCAGCTGGCCGGTGGACCGCGTGCGGGTAATTCCGCACCGTGGCCGCAAGTTCGATGAAGGCAGCTTCCGCAGCGTGGCTTCGGCGGTGCTGGAGCGCCGCCAGCTGGCGTTCGAGTACCGCGCCCGCTCCACCGACGAGCCGACCAAGCGCACCGTTTCGCCGCAGCGCCTGACCCACTACCGCGACAACTGGTACCTGGATGCCTGGGACCATGACCGCGAGGCGCTGCGCAGCTTTGCCGTGGATCGCATCCACAAGGCGCGGGTGATCGACAGCACCGCCCGCGACGTGGCCGACAGCGAACTGGACGAGCAGCTGGGGGCCAGCTACGGCATCTTCTCCGGCGCGCCGAAGGGCTGGGCGACCATCCTGTTCAGCGCCAAGGCCGCGCGCTGGGTGGCCGACGAGCACTGGCATTCCAAGCAGCAGGGCCGCTTCCTGGCCGACGGCCGCTATGAACTGAAGGTGCCGTACAGTGTCTCGCGCGAGCTGCTGATGGACGTGCTGCACTACGGCTCGGATGCCGAGATCGTCGAACCGGTGATGCTGCGCGAGCAGGCCAAGGCGCTGCTTGAGCTCGCCCTGAGCAACTACGACAACTCCTGACACTCCCCCCGAGAACCCTCCCGCCCATGAAGAAGACCCTGTTGCTGCCCCTGCTCGCCGCTGCGCTGGCCCTGACCGCCTGCGGCACGTCCGGCGAGCCCTCGCAGAAGCTGGTGGTGGCCGCCACGGCCGTGCCGCATGCCGAGATCCTTGAAGTGGTCAAGCCGATCCTCAAGCAGGAAGGCGTGGATCTGGACGTGCGCGTATTCAACGACTACGTGCAGCCCAACGACCAGCTGGTGCAGAAGCAGGTGGACGCCAACTACTTCCAGACCGAGCCTTACCTGGACGCCTACAACCGCGACCGCAAGACCGATCTGGTGAAGGTGATCGGCGTGCACATCGAGCCGTTCGGTGCGTACTCGCGCAAGATCAAGTCGCTGGCCGAGCTGCGCGAAGGCGCCGACGTGGTGATCCCGAACGACCCGAGCAACAACAGCCGCGCGCTGATCCTGCTGCACAAGGCCGGCGTGATCGAGCTGAAGGATCCGACCAACGCGCTGTCGACCCTGCGTGACATCACCGCCAATCCGAAGAACCTGAAGTTCCGCGAGCTGGACTCGGCGATGCTGCCGCGCGTGCTGGACCAGGTCGACCTGGCCCTGATCAACACCAACTACGCGCTGGACGCCGGCCTCAACCCGACCAAGGATGCACTGGCGATCGAAAGCAAGGACTCGCCGTACGTGAACTTCCTGGTCGCGCGCCCGGACAACAAGGACGACGCCCGCGTGCAGAAGCTGGCCAAGGCCCTGACCAGCCCGCAGGTGAAGGCCTTCATCGAGACCAAGTACAAGGGCGCGGTGCTGCCGGCGTTCTGATTGCCGGCGCCAATGTCCCTGTAGAGCCGAGCCCATGCTCGGCTCTGCTTTTTTGCGGCACCCCACCAACGGCAGCCGAGCATGGCTCGGCTCTACAAAGTCAGTCGACGTGGAAGGCGAGGGTGGCGGCAACGGCCTGCTGCCATCCTGCATACAGTTTTTCACGCCGGACCTCGTCCATCTGTGGCTCGAAGCGCCGGTCCAGGCCCCACTGCGCGGCGATCTGCTCGCGGCTGGACCAGAACCCCACCGCCAGCCCGGCCAGGTAGGCCGCGCCCAGTGCGGTGGTCTCGGTCAGCCGCGGCCGCAGCAGTGGCACCCCAAGGATGTCGGCCTGGAAGCCGGCCAGGAAGTCGTTGCCGATCGCGCCGCCATCGGCGCGCAGTTCGGTCAGCGCGATACCGGCATCGGACTGCATCGCATCGAGCACGTCGCGGGTCTGGTAGGCCATCGCTTCCAGCGCCGCGCGCACGAAGTGCGCCTTGCGGGTGCCACGGGTCAGGCCGAACATCGCACCGCGCACATCACTGCGCCAGTACGGCGCCCCCAGGCCGACGAAGGCGGGAACCAGATAGACGCCGCTGCTGTCGGGCACCTGCGCGGCCAGCGCCTGGCTGTCACTGGCGCGCTCGATCATCCGCAGGCCGTCGCGCAGCCACTGCACCACCGAGCCGGCGATGAAGATCGAACCTTCCAGCGCATATTCCACGCGGCCATCCAGGCCCCAGGCGATGGTGGTCAGCAGGCCGTTGCGCGAACGCACCGCCTGCGTGCCGGTGTGCATCAGCATGAAGCAGCCGGTGCCATAGGTGTTCTTGACCATGCCCGGCTGGAAGCAGGCCTGGCCGAACAACGCCGCCTGCTGGTCACCGGCGATGCCGGCGATCGGGATCGGGTGGTCGAAGAAGAACTGCGGCCGGGTGTGCGCATACACCGAACTGGAATCGCGCACCTGAGGCAGCATCGCGCGCGGGATGTCCAGCAGCGCCAGCAGGTCGTCATCCCAGTCCAGCGTGTGGATGTTGAACAGCAGGGTGCGCGCGGCATTGCTGTAATCGGTCACGTGCGCCTGGCCACCGCTGAGGTTCCACACCAGCCAGCTGTCGATGGTGCCGAACAGCAGTTCGCCGCGCTCGGCGCGCTGCTGCGCGCCCTCCACGTGATCAAGAATCCAACGCACCTTGGTGGCGGAGAAATAGGCGTCGATCAGTAGACCGGTACGCTCGCGGATCAGCGCTTCATGCCCGTCGGACTTCAGCCGCTCGCAGATGGCGTGGCTCTGCCGCGACTGCCAGACGATGGCATTGTGGATCGGCTGGCCGGTGGCACGGTCCCAGACCACGGTGGTTTCGCGCTGGTTGGTGATGCCCAGCGCGGCGATATGGCGCGGGTCGATCTGCCCGCGGCTGAGCAGTTCGGTCAGCGTGGCATAGACGCTCGTGAGGATCTCGCGCGGGTCATGCTCGACCCAGCCGGGCTGCGGGAAGATCTGCGCGAACTCGCGCTGCGCACTGCCGACGATGTCGCCGGCACGGTCGAACAGGATCGCGCGCGAACTGGTGGTGCCCTGGTCGATGGCCAGCACGTAGCGGGGCGTCATGCAGCGTCTCCGGTAGCGATGGGGAGATCCTAATGCATCGATCGCGTCGCGCGCGGCCGCCCTGGTAGCTGCCAACCCTGGTTGGCACACGTGGCAACACGGGGGGTCAGAGCCCGTTCCGTGGGAAAGGGATCCGCCCCCCCATCCACGCCTGCAGCCGCGCCACCTGCGCCGCATCCAGCCGCAACCCCAGCTTGCTCCGCCGCCACAGCACGTCCTCGGCATCCAGGGCCCATTCGTGCTCACGCAGGAAGGCGACTTCCCGCGCATGCAGGCCGCCGCCAAAGTCCTCGCCAAGATCGTTCACACCCTGCAGGCCATGCAGCAGCTCCGCGCTGCGGCTGCCGTAGGCGCCGGCCCAGCGGCGTGCGATTTCCTCGGGCAACCACGGTGCCAGCGCCCGCAGGCGGGAGCGCGCCTGTGCGGCGTCACCCCAGTCGCTGCCCGGCAGCGGGTCTCCATCTGCCGTCCAGGCCGGTCCCATCTGTGGCAGAGCTGGCCGCAGCAGGTTCAGCGCTTCTTCGGCCAGCACCCGGTAGGTGGTCAGCTTGCCGCCCAGCACATGCAGCGCCGGCGCCGGGTCGGACTGCAGCTGAAGGCGGTAGTCTCGGCTCAGCTTTGCCGCACGCGGGTCCGGGTCGGCCAGTAGTGGGCGCACACCGGCGAACTGCCAGACCACGTCTTGCGCAGTGATCGGCTCGCGCAGATAACGGTTGGCGGCCGCGCACAGGTAGCTCACCTCGGAGGGCAGTACGCCGCAGCGCGCCGGGTCACCGCGGTAGTCGGTGTCGGTGGTGCCGACCAGCAGATGATCGTGGGCGAACGGCAGCAGGAACACCACGCGGCCATCGGGCTGCTGCAGCAGGCAGGCACTGTCACCGGGCCAGGGACGGCGCAGCACGATGTGGCTGCCTTGTACCAGCCGCAGTGACGGGCCGCCGCTGCGTGCCTCCATCTGCTCCAGCAGGCCGCCGGCCCATGGACCGGCCGCATTGGCGACGGCGCGCGCGGTCACATGATGCTGTCCATCGGCGGATTCCAGCATGGCCTGCCAATGGCCCTGTACAGGGCGCAGCTCGATGCAGCGGCTGCGCACATGTACCTGCGCGCCACGTTGGGCAGCGTCCAGGGCGTTGAGCAGCACCAGGCGCGCGTCATCCACCTGCGCGTCGGCGTAGCTGAAGGCCTGCCGCAGGTCCGGAGAGAGCCAAGGGCCGAGCGGATCACGCTGAAGGTCCAGGGCGTGCGAGGCGGGAAATGCCGGGCTGCGCCGGCCCAGGTGGTCGTACAGCCACAGTCCCATGCGCAGCATCCAGCGTGGGCGCAGGTGGGGCTCCCACGGCAGTACGAAGCGCAATGGATGGACCAGATGGGGCGCCTGCCGGCGTACCACCTCGCGTTCGCCCAGCGCCTTGCGCACCAGGCCCAGCTCGCCCTGTTCCAGGTAACGCAGGCCGCCGTGGACCAGTTTGCTGCTGGCACTGGAGGTATGCGCGGCCAGGTCGTGCTGTTCGCACAGCAGCACGCGCAGGCCGCGGCCGCTGGCATCACGGGCGATGCCGGCGCCGTTGATGCCGCCACCGATCACCAGCAGGTCGACGTCGTGCATCGTGCCTCCGCATCCTGTTTATGTAGAGCCGAGCCGCGCCACCATTGACCGTGGGCGCCGTTGAACGTAACGCATCGCAATGCGCGCGGAGCCCGCCGCTCGACTCGGGATAGGGGCTTGGCTCGACTCTACATAAAAGCAGCCGAGCATGGGCTCGGCTCTACAGGTGGAACGCGGGTGACAGAAACGACGACGGGCCCCGAAGGGCCCGTCGCGTTACATCAGTGAAGCAGGTGCAGCCTGGATCAGAAGCGGGCGCCGATGCCGAAGCCGACGGTCCACGGATCCATCTTGGCTTCGCCGATCTTCTCGCCGCCCACCTTCACGTCCGGGCGCGAACGCATGTAGCGGGCGTCAGCACGGGCGAACCAGGTGGAGTTGATGTTCATGTCCACACCGACGGTGCCGATCACGCCCTTGGCATCCTTGAAGCGGATGTCGGTGTCAGCGCCGTTGCCCAGCTTCTCGTTGCTGAAGCTCGACTGGTAGTAGCCCACGCCCACGAACGGGCGGAACACGTTGTCAGCCTGACCGAAGTGGTACTGGCCGCTCAGCGCGATCGGCTGCTGCTCGACCGAGCCCAGGCGGGCGTTGTCCGGGCCCTTGAACTTGTTGTCGAACTTGTCGGCAGCGCCCCACAGCTCAACGGCCCAGTTGTCGTTGATGTAGTAGCTGAAGCTGACGGTCGGCGCCGGGCCACCATCGGTCTTCTTCACGCCGGTGATCGGGTCGTTCTTCGGTTCCAGCAGCGAGATGCCGCCAACAACGGCAAAATGCTTGCCCGAAGCGGTGTCGGTGCTGCTGCTGTCCTGGGCGAAAGCGGCCGGCGCGAAGGCGGCGGAGGTCAGCAGGGCGAGACTCAGGATACGGATGGAGCGCATGGGGGTATCTCCTAATGTTTCTTGTTTTGGGCCCCCGGTTGCGGGGCGAGCACACCGTAGTCGCCCCAACATGAATCGAATCCGACGCACGTTAAAAAATAGTTTTCCTTGTTCAGCGACCGGAGCGAAAAGCCTGTTTTCATGGGCTTTTCGGCCTTCGGCGACATTCATGCAGTTGGAGAAGATGTGAGCGAAGCAACGGTGTGCATCGGCCTGCAAGCGCAGGTGAACATGAAGTGCCGGGTGCTGCTGCTGGGTTCGATGCCCGGCGTTGCGTCATTGCAGGAGCAGCGCTACTACGCGCATCCGCGCAATCGCTTCTGGCCTGTGCTGGCCGATATCTGTGGCTTCGACGCGGGTCTGCCCTATGCGCAGCGACTGCAGGCACTACAGGCGGCAGGTATCGGCCTGTGGGATGTGATCGGCCAGTGCGAGCGGCGCGGCAGCCTGGATGCCGACATCGTGCGTGGCACGGAAGTGCCCAATGCGCTGCCGGCATTGATCGCTTCGCTTCCTGAGCTGGAGCTGATCGGCTGCAACGGTGCCGCTTCGCTGAAGGCATTCCAGCGTTGGGTGCTGCCCTGCCTGGAGACTCCGCCAAGGCTGCTGGCACTGCCGTCCACCAGCCCGGCCAACGCGGCCTGGTCGCTGCCGCGGCTGCGCCAGGCCTGGCAGCCGGTAGCCGACGCACTGGCGACATGAAGCGGACATCGTCCGGACAATACGCTACCGACTGGTCGCGGCCGCAACCCATGAGCA
Source organism: Stenotrophomonas sp. YJH_SMC_101-4 (assembly GCF_059370395.1). Taxonomy (NCBI): domain Bacteria; kingdom Pseudomonadati; phylum Pseudomonadota; class Gammaproteobacteria; order Lysobacterales; family Lysobacteraceae; genus Stenotrophomonas; species Stenotrophomonas sp. YJH_SMC_101-4. Next base: position 536,959 of record NZ_JCAFTP010000003.1, read on the forward strand.
ACAGCGTGTCCCGGCTGCGTGAGTACTGAAAACACCTGTAACGGTTGGCGCTGGCCCCCGCTGGCCGCACAATAGACGTTTCCCTACACCAGATTGCCGGAGTTATCCCCATGGCCGAAATCAAGGAAGCACTTGTCCCCGATATCGGTGACTACAGCGATATCCCGGTAATCGAGGTGCTTGTCGCCGTCGGCGACACGGTCAAGAAGGACCAGGGCCTGGTGACGCTGGAAAGTGACAAGGCGACCATGGAAGTGCCGTCGTCGGTGGCTGGCGTGGTCAAGGAACTGAAGGTCAAGGTCGGCGACAGCCTGTCCGAAGGCAAGGTCGTGGCGCTGATCGAAGTGGCCGAAGGCGAAGCCGCCAAGCCGGCCGCTGCTGCTCCGGCACCGGCCAAGGCCGCTGCCCCGGCTGCCGCTACCCAGAGCGCGCCGGCTCCGGCCGCTGCTGCCCCGGCCGCCAGCGGTGGCGCGGTGGAGGCGCTGGTGCCGGATATCGGCGATTACTCCGGCATCCCGGTCATCGAAGTGCTGGTCGCCGTCGGCGACACGGTCAAGAAGGACCAGGGCCTGGTCACGCTGGAAAGCGACAAGGCCACCATGGAAGTGCCGTCGTCGGTGGCCGGTGTGGTCAAGGAGATCAAGGTCAAGGTTGGCGACAATCTGTCGCAGGGCAATGTGGTCGCCATCATCGAAGCCGAGGGCGCAGGCGCACCGGCGCCGACCAAGGCTGCCGCCGCCGCCGCTCCGGCTGCCGCCGAGACCGCCACCAAGGTCGAGCCGGTCGCTGTGCCGGCGCAGCCGGACAGGCTGGCGGCCCGCGAGATCGCCTCGGCCGGTACCCCGTCCAGCCCGCCGGTGCAGTTCAACGCCGATGGCGTGCTGCCGGCCAAGGTGCCGTATGCCACCCCGGCGGTGCGTGTGTTCGCCCGCGAACTGGGCGTGGACCTGCTGCAGATCAACGGCACCGAGAAGGGTGGCCGAATCACCAAGGGTGACGTGCAGAAGTTCGTCAAGGCCGCACTCAGCGGTGGCGTGCCGGCTGCCGGCGGTGCTGCCGTCGCTGCCGGTGGTGGCCTGAACCTGCTGCCGTGGCCGAAGGTCGACTTCAGCAAGTTCGGCGAGACCGAAGTCCAGCCGCTGTCGCGCATCAAGAAGATCTCGGGTGCGAACCTGGCCCGCAACTGGGCCATGATCCCGCACGTCACCCAGTTCGAGCAGGCTGACATCACCGATCTGGAAGGCCTGCGCGTGGCGCTGAACAAGGAAAACGAGAAGGCCGGCATCAAGCTGACCATGCTCGCCTTCCTGATCAAGGCCAGTGCCGCGGCACTGAAGAAGTTCCCGGAATTCAACGCCTCGCTCGATGCCAGCGGTGAAAACCTGACCCTGAAGAAGTACTTCCACATCGGCTTTGCCGCCGATACGCCGAACGGCCTGGTCGTGCCGGTGATCCGCGACGTGGACAAGAAGGGTGTGGTGCAGATCGCGCAGGAAACCGGCGAACTGGCCAAGAAGGCGCGCGACGGCAAGCTGGGCCCGGCCGACATGAGCGGCGGCTGCTTCTCGATCAGCTCGCTGGGTGGCATCGGTGGCACTGCGTTCACCCCGATCGTCAATGCACCGGAAGTGGCCATCCTGGGCGTGTCCAAGTCCTCCATCCAGCCGGTCTGGAACGGCAAGGAATTCGCGCCGAAGCTGATGCTGCCGCTGTCGCTGAGCTACGACCACCGCGTCATCGACGGCGCCCTGGCCGCACGCTTCACCACGTACCTGTCGCAGGTACTGGCCGACATGCGCCGCGTGCTGCTGTAAGGCACCGTTTCGCCCCCACCGTGCGGCCGCAGCCCCTGGCGCGGCCGCGTGAACAGATGCAGTGACAGTCCGCCGGCCATGCCAGGCGGGCACGAGGAAAACCACCATGGCCACGATTGAAGTCAAGGTTCCCGACATCGGCGATTACAGCGATGTGCCGGTGATCGAAGTATTGGTCGCCGTTGGCGACACGGTGAAGAAGGATCAGGGTCTGGTGACCCTGGAATCGGACAAGGCCACTCTGGAAGTGCCGTCCTCGGCTGCTGGCGTGGTCAAGGAAATCAAGGTCAAGCTGGGCGACACCCTGTCCGAGGGTGCCGTGGTCGTGGTGCTGGACGCTGAAGGCGTCGCCGAAGCCCCAGCCAAGGCCGCTGCGCCGGCTCCGGCAGCAGCTGCTCCGGCCAGCAAGCCGCCGGTGACCCCGTCGCACCGCGCCCCGGCCGAACCTGCCGCACCGAAGCCGGCGTTGTCCAGCGGCAAGCCGGCCGACATCGAATGCGAGATGGTTGTGCTGGGCTCCGGTCCGGGCGGCTACACGGCGGCGTTCCGCGCCGCCGACGTCGGCCTGGATACGGTGCTGGTCGAGCGCTACGCCAGCCTCGGCGGCGTCTGCCTCAATGTCGGCTGCATTCCGTCCAAGGCACTGCTGCATGCTGCTGCGGTGATCGACGAAGTGGCCCACGCCGGTGATTTCGGCGTCGAGTTCGGCAAGCCGACCATCACCCTGGACAAGCTGCGCCAGTACAAGGAAAAAGTCGTCAACCAGCTGACCAAGGGCCTGGCCGGCATGGCCAAGCAGCGCAAGGTCCGCAACGTGCAGGGCGTCGGCAAGTTCGTTTCCGCCAACGAACTGGAAATCACCGGAGCTGACGGCAGCACCCAGCTGCTGCGCTTCCAGAAGTGCATCATCGCCGCCGGTTCGCAGGCGGTGAAGCTGCCGAACTTCCCGTGGGACGACAAGCGCGTGATGGATTCCACCGACGCGCTGGAGCTGGCCGAAGTGCCGGGCTCGCTGCTGGTCGTCGGTGGCGGCATCATCGGCCTGGAAATGGCCACCGTGTACGGTGCGCTGGGCAGCAAGGTCACCGTGGTCGAGTTCATGGACCAGCTGATGCCGGGCGCCGACAAGGACCTGGTCAAGCCGCTGGCCGACCGCCTGAAGAAGCAGGGCATCGAAGTGCACCTGAAGACCAAGGCCTCGGGCGTCACCGCCGATGCCAAGGGCATCACCGTCACCTTCGAAGCTGCCGAGGAAGGCCAGGCGCCGGCATTGGCGCAGGGCACCTTCGACCGCGTGCTGGTGGCCGTGGGCCGCTCGCCGAACGGCAGGAAGATCGATGCCGAGAAGGCCGGCGTGCAGGTCACCGAGCGTGGCTTCATCCCGGTGGATCGCCAGATGCGCACCAACGTGCCGCACATCTTTGCCATCGGCGACATCGTCGGCAACCCGATGCTGGCCCACAAGGCCACGCACGAAGGCAAGCTGGCCGCCGAAGTGGCTGCCGGCCACAAGAAGGAGTGGGTGGCCCGCGTGATTCCGTCGGTGGCCTACACCAACCCTGAAATCGCTTGGGTCGGCGTGACCGAGACCGAAGCCAAGGCCAAGGGCCTGAAGGTGGGCGTGGCCAAGTTCCCGTGGGCCGCCAGTGGCCGCGCGATCGGCATCGGCCGTACCGAGGGCTTCACCAAGCTGATCTTCGACGAAGAGACCCACCGCATCATCGGTGGTGCGATCGTTGGCGTGCATGCCGGTGACCTGCTGGCCGAGATCGGCCTGGCCATCGAGATGGGTGCCGAAGCCGAAGACATCGGCCACACCATCCATGCGCACCCGACACTGAGCGAATCGGTGGCAATGGCCTCGGAAATCTACGACGGCACGATCACCGATCTGTACATGCCGAAGAAGAAGTAAGGCGCCTGCGCCGTTCCAAATGAAAAGCCCCGGCATTTGCCGGGGTTTTTTTGTTGAGCCTCGATCACTCTCATTGCGAGCGTTCGGGCCGCAGCGCGGGTGGCAGGCATTTGGACAAATGTCCCCCGTCGCCCGCCTGTGGCGGTCGCCTCCTCCTTTACTTTGTCCAAACGCCTGCCACCCACGCAGCGGCTCGGCTTGCGGATAGTAAGAGCCCGTGCCAAAGCCGCCCGGATGCCTGACACGCGGGGGGAGAGGGGCTTGCGTGCGAAGTAAAGGAGGAGGTGACGGCCGCAGGCCGGCGCCGGGGGACATTCGCTCGCAAGCCCCTCTCCCCCCGCGCTCGACCAACCCGCTTCTGCTTGACCGTGCAAACAAAAAAGCGCGGCCCCGATGTTCCGGAGGCCGCGCCAGGAGAGAGAATGCCGTGGAAGGGGCGGGTGTCAGAACACGAAGCTGACGCCGGCCACCGGGCCCTTGAATTCCTGCTTCAGGCCGATGGTGCCGTCGCTGCCCTTCTTGTCCGCGTCCAGCTTGAACCAGTCATAGCCGGCGAACACGCCGAAGTTCTTCGTGAAGCGGTAATCGACGATGGCGTTGGCGCGGCTCAGGTCGCCCTTGTAGTCATCAAAGCTGCCCCAGCGCGTGTTGAGGTACTGGCCCTGCAGCGTGATCATCCACTTCTCGGACGGGGTGAAACTCAGCCGCGCACCGACCACCGGCGCCACGCCGTCGGTCTTCTCGTTGAGGAACTGGCCTTCGTAGACGGTGCCCAGATCGGCGTAGGCCTTGGTGCTCACCTTGGCGTACTCGGCACCCAGCTGCAGGCCGAGGTCGAAGGTATCGGTGTCCACCACCGAGTAGTCATAGACCAGGCTGGCGACCTGGTACTTCAGCTCGCCCTTGACGAAACTGCCCGACGGCACGTTGACGTCACCGAAGGAAATGTCCTGGCCGAGAGTCTCGCGGCGGTCCTTGTCGTACTTGAAGTAGTTGAACAGCAGGCGCTGGCGGTTGCTGATGCGGAACATGCCGTCGATGCGTGGTTCCCACTCCTTGCCACCCAGCTTGAAGTCCTCGGAGAAACCGATGTCCTGGCCGGCCACGTTGGTCTTGCCGCGGAGAGTATTGTCCGAGTCGATGTTCATCGCACCCAGGCGCAGGGCGAAGCGGTCGTCGCCTTCAGCGGCGTGGGCGGCAGTGGCGAACGAGGCGCCGGCGGCGAGCAGGGAGAGGGCGAGCAGGGTGGGTACAGGGCGCATCGAAGAGTCCTTGCAGTGGTTCATCAGAATGAAGACCACTGTGCCGGACAGGCCCGTCCACCATCCGTGAACGTATGGTCCACGGCGTGTGCACGGTTCAGCGCTGTCGCTACGATGCAAAAAGATGGCCCCGGAGCCGGGCTTCGGGGCCATCGTGGGACCTGCGGGGCGGAGCGTCGACGAGGTTGCTGCAGGCAGGTCGAAAGATCGGACCGGCGCATTCGGCGAAAGTTCCGCCGGATGCGACCAAAGTTCAATATTGCGCCGCAGCATCATACGGACGTCATTGTCCCCCGGGTGGCACGCAAAAATGTAACCGTTACCGCAACTTGCGGCTTCCCGGGATGAACAGGCAGCGGTTGTCTCGCAAATTGTCCCATTGCTATAATTTGGCGGCTCGATGAGGCCCCCCTGCTGTAGCCGCCTCAGCCCTCCACTTGCAACCACGCGGGACGTCCTGTGCTGAACTCCGTTGATGCGGGTCGGCGACTGATGCTGCGCGCCGCGGTCTACCCGCTGGCCGCAGTGGCTGTCCTGGCCCTGGCCTTCCTGCTGGTAGGTCCGAAATATGCCCTCGGCGCGCTGGCGTCCGGTGTGGCCATTTCGGCCGGTGGCTGGGTGGCGGCACGGATGGCACTGGGTGGTGGGGCACTGGCCGCAGGATCGGCGATGGCTCGCCTGATCATTGCGATCGTGGCCAAGTGGGTGGTGGTTTTCGGCGTCCTGCTGGTGGGGTTCCTGGTCTTCAAGCTGCCTGCATTGGCGCTGTTGGCCGGTATCGCCGTCGGCTTGATGTTCCAGGTCCTGGCCATGGCCAGGCGTTGACAGAATTCAATTAACTGAAGGTTCCGGACACATGGCGGGCGAGGCTCTAACCCCTACCAGCTACATCCAGCATCACCTGCACAACCTGACCGCACCGGTCGGCAAGGGTGAGGGTATGTTCTGGCATATCCACGTCGATACCTTCCTCACTGCGGTCCTGATGGGCCTGGTGATCGTTGTCGCGTTCTGGCTGGGGACCCGCAAGGCCACCGCCGGCGTGCCGGGCAAGTGGCAGGCCTTCGTCGAGATCTGCCTGGAGTTCGTCGACCGCCAGGCCAAGGACACCTACCACGGCAAGAGCAAGCTGGTCACGCCGATCGCCATCACCATCTTCTTCTGGATTCTGCTGATGAATCTGCTGAAGATGATCCCGGCCGATTTCATCGCCAAGCCGCTGGAGTGGGTGGGCGTGCACTACTGGAAGCCGGTCCCGACCGCTGACGTCAATGCCACCCTGGGCATGGCCATCAGCGTGTTCTTCCTGATGCTGTTCTTCGCACTGAAGTCGAAGGGCCTGGGTGGCTTCATCAAGGAATTCCTGACGGCGCCGTTCGGCAAGTGGATGATGCCGTTCAACCTGATCCTCAACATCGTCGAGTGGCTGAGCAAGCCGATCTCGCTGGCGATGCGACTGTTCGGCAACATGTTCGGCGGCGAAATCGTGTTCCTGCTGATCTGGGTGCTGGGTGGTGCCGGTTTCTTCGGTGCCATTGCCGGTGGTGTGTTCGGCCTCGGCTGGATGCTGTTCCACCTGCTGGTGATCCCGCTGCAGGCCTTCATCTTCATGATGCTGTCGATCGTGTACCTGAGCCTGTCGGAAGACGCTCACTGAGTTTCAAGCTTCAACGCGTTTCAACCTTCATCCGTTTCATCACCCTTAGCAACTTAAGTTCCTGGAGATAACCATGTACTTCGCCGTCCTGACCAACTTCGCGCAGATTCAGAGCTCCACCGCCCTTGCCGTCGGCATCATGATCGGCCTGGCCGCGCTGGGCGCCGGTCTGGGTCTGGCCATCATGGCTGGTAAGTTCCTGGAGTCGGCCGCCCGCCAGCCGGAACTGATCCCGGTCCTGCAGGTCCGTATGTTCATCACCGCCGGCCTGATCGACGCCGCGTTCATCATCTCGGTCGCCGTCGGCCTGCTGCTGGCCTTCGCCAACCCGCTGTCGGCTGCCTTCGCTGGCGCCGTCACCAAGGCTCTGGCCGGCTGATACAGCGGTTTGAGACGACCGGGTGCTGATGCACCCGGTTTCGGATGAAGGCCGGATGCGCCGCTACGGCGGCGCGTCCACCCCGAAACCAGCGATCGAGCTAACCATGAATATCAATTTCACCCTTCTTGCGCAGGCGCTGGCCTTCGCTGGTCTGATCTGGATCATCGCGACCAAGATCTGGCCGCCGCTGATGAACGCGATCGAAGAGCGCCAGCAGAAGATTGCTGAAGGCCTCGCTGCTGCCGACCGCAGCCAGAAAGATCTGGCCCAGGCGCAGGAGAAGGTCAACGAAGCGCTGAAGGAAGCACGCACCAAGGCCAACGAGATCATCGATCAGGCCCACGCACGTGCCAACCAGATCGTTGATGCTGCCCGTAACGAAGCGATCACCGAAGCCACCCGTCAGAAGGAACTGGCCCAGGCTGAAATCGACGCCGCCGCCAACCGCGCCCGTGAAGATCTGCGCAAGCAGGTGTCCGCGCTGGCCGTGACCGGTGCCGAAAAGCTGCTCAAGCGCGAAATCGACGCCAACGCCCACAAGGCGCTGCTCGACGAGCTGGCCTCGGAGATCTAAGGATGAGCCAGGCCCTCACGCTTGCCCGCCCGTACGCCCGCGCCGCGTTCGCGACCGCGCGCGACGAAGGCGCGTTCGCGCCGTGGTCGGATGCCCTTGCGTTCTCCGCCCACGTCGCCGCCGACCCGCGCGTGGCGGCCCTGCTCGCCAACCCGGAGCTGGGTCGTGACGACGCCGTCGCCCTGCTGGCGCCGGTGTCGCACGGCGAGACCTACTCGCGCTTCCTGGCCATCCTGGCCGAATCGCATCGTCTGCCGCTGCTGCCGGAAATCTCCGGCATGTTCGACGCCCTGCGCGCCGAAGCCGAGCACGTGGTCAAGGCCACCGTCACCTCGGCCGCCGAACTGTCGGCCAGTGAGCTGGACGCGATCAAGGTCGCGCTGCGCAAGCGCTTCAACCGCGAGGTCGATGTGACCACCGCGGTTGATGCCTCGCTGATCGGCGGCGCCGTGATCGACGCCGGCGACGTGGTCATCGATGGTTCGCTGAAGGGCAAGCTGGCCCGTCTGCAGACCGCGCTCGCTAACTGAATTCATTTAACGTCCGGCCCCGCTGCCGGCACTAGGACTTGACGATGGCAACCACGCTCAACCCCTCCGAAATCAGCGAACTGATCAAGAACCGCATCGAGAAGGTCAAGCTGGCCGCGGAATCGCGCAACGAAGGCACCGTGACCAGCGTGTCCGACGGCATCGTGCGCATCTTCGGTCTGGCCGACGTGATGCAGGGCGAAATGATCGAACTGCCGAACAACACCTTCGCCCTGGCCCTGAACCTGGAGCGCGACTCGGTCGGCGCCGTGGTGCTGGGTGACTACGAGCACCTGCGCGAAGGCGACGTCGCCAAGACCACCGGCCGCATCCTGGAAGTGCCGGTTGGTCCGGAGCTGCTGGGCCGCGTCGTGAACGCGCTGGGCGAACCGATCGACGGCAAGGGCCCGCTGGGCACCGACCTGACCGCTCCGGTGGAGCGTGTTGCTCCGGGCGTGATCTGGCGCAAGTCGGTCGACCAGCCGGTGCAGACCGGTTACAAGTCGGTCGACTCGATGATCCCGATCGGCCGTGGCCAGCGCGAGCTGATCATCGGTGACCGCCAGACCGGCAAGACCGCGATGGCGATCGATGCGGTGATCAACCAGAAGGGCACCGGCATCAAGTGCGTGTACGTTGCGATCGGCCAGAAGGCTTCGACCATCGCCAACATCGTGCGCAAGCTGGAAGAGAACGGCGCGCTGGCCCACACCATCGTGGTGGCCGCGACTGCTTCCGAATCGGCTGCCATGCAGTACATCAGCGCCTACTCGGGCTGCACCATGGGTGAGTACTTCATGGACCGCGGCGAAGACGCGCTGATCGTGTACGACGATCTGTCCAAGCAGGCCGTTGCCTACCGCCAGATCTCGCTGCTGCTGAAGCGCCCGCCGGGCCGTGAAGCCTACCCGGGTGACGTGTTCTACCTGCACTCCCGCCTGCTCGAGCGCGCTGCCCGCGTGTCCGAGGAATACGTCGAGAAGTTCACCGAAGGCAAGGTCACCGGCAAGACCGGTTCGCTGACCGCGCTGCCGATCATCGAAACCCAGGCCGGCGACGTGTCCGCCTTCGTTCCGACCAACGTGATCTCGATCACCGACGGTCAGATCTTCCTGGAAACCGACCTGTTCAACGCCGGCATCCGCCCGGCCGTGAACGCCGGTATCTCGGTGTCGCGCGTCGGTGGCTCGGCCCAGACCAAGATCATCAAGAAGCTGTCGGGCGGCATCCGTATCTCGCTGGCCCAGTACCGCGAGCTGGCTGCGTTCGCGCAGTTCGCCTCGGATCTGGACGAGGCGACCCGCAAGCAGCTGGAGCGTGGCCAGCGCGTCACCGAGCTGATGAAGCAGAAGCAGTACGCGCCGATGTCGATCGCCAACCAGGCGCTGTCGATCTACGCCGTCAACGAGGGTTACCTCGACGACGTGCCGGTCAACAAGCTGCTGGCGTTCGAAGAAGGCCTGCACGCCCACTTCGCCAACACCCAGGGCGAACTGGTCAGCAAGGTCAACGCCACCGGCGGTTGGGACAATGACATCGAAGGTGCCTTCAAGAAGGGCATCGCCGAGTTCAAGACCACCGGCAGCTGGTAATCCAGCGCTCGTAGAGCGGGGCTCGCCCCGCTCAAACGGTTGAACAACGCGGGGCATCAGCCCCGCGCCACGGGAAACAAGAGATGGCAAGCGGACGCGAAATCAAAACCAAGATCAAGAGCGTGCAGAACACCCGCAAGGTGACGCGCGCCCTGGAAATGGTCTCGGCCTCCAAGATCCGCAAGGCGCAGGATCGGATGAAGACCTCGCGTCCGTACGCGCAGGCGATGAAGCAGGTGATCGGCCACCTGGCCCAGGCCAGCACCGACTACCAGCATCCGTTCCTGGTCGAGCGCGAGCAGGTCAAGCGGGTCGGGTTCATCGTGATCTCCTCCGATCGCGGCCTGGCCGGCGGCCTGAACAACAACCTGTTCCGCAAGATGCTGGGCGAAGCCAAGGCATGGCAGGACAAGGGTGCGGAAGTGGACCTGGTGACCATCGGCCAGAAGGCATCGACCTTCTTCCGCCGCGTGAAGGTCAACATGGTCGGCAGCGTGACCCACATCGGCGACGTGCCGAAGCTGGAATCGCTGATCGGTGTGATCAAGGTCATGCTCGACGCCTTCACCGAAGGCAAGGTCGACCGCGTGTACCTGGTCTACAACCGCTTCGTGAATACCATGGTGCAGAAGGCCAGCTTCGATCAGCTGCTGCCGCTGCCGCCGGCTGAGAAGCAGGTCGCTCACCACGACTGGGATTACCTGTACGAACCCGATGCCGCGACCGTGCTGGAGCACGTGATGACGCGTTACATCGAGTCGCTGGTGTACCAGGCACTGCTGGAAAACGTCGCCTCCGAGCATGCCGCACGCATGGTTGCGATGAAGGCGGCGAGCGACAACGCCAACAAGCTGATCGGCACCCTCCAGCTCGTCTACAACAAGGCGCGCCAGGCAGCGATCACCCAGGAAATCTCCGAAATCGTCGGCGGCGCGGCAGCAGTCTGACCGCGTTCGTTCAAAGCACACATTTAGAGGATGCAGCAATGAGTCAGGGCAAGATCGTTCAGATCATCGGCGCGGTCGTCGACGTCGAATTCCCGCGTGAGTCGGTGCCGAAGGTGTACGACGCACTGAAGGTCGACAACACCGAAATCACCCTCGAAGTCCAGCAGCAGCTGGGTGACGGCGTGGTGCGTACCATCGCCCTCGGTTCCACCGACGGCCTGAAGCGCAACCTGGTTGCCACCAACACCAACCGCGGCATCTCCGTGCCGGTCGGCGCCGGCACCCTGGGCCGCATCATGGACGTGCTCGGCCGTCCGATTGACGAAGCCGGCCCGGTGGCCGCCAGCGACAGCTGGGAAATCCACCGTGCGGCCCCGTCGTACGAAGACCAGTCCCCGGCCACCGAACTGCTGGAAACCGGCATCAAGGTCATCGACCTGATGTGCCCGTTCGCCAAGGGCGGCAAGGTCGGCCTGTTCGGCGGCGCCGGCGTCGGCAAGACCGTCAACATGATGGAACTGATCAACAACATCGCCAAGGCGCACAGCGGTCTGTCCGTGTTCGCCGGCGTGGGTGAGCGTACCCGTGAGGGCAACGACTTCTACCACGAAATGAAGGACTCCAACGTCCTCGACAAGGTGGCGATGGTGTACGGCCAGATGAACGAGCCGCCAGGCAACCGTCTGCGCGTCGCCCTGACCGGCCTGACCATGGCCGAGTACTTCCGCGACGAGAAGGACGAAAACGGCAAGGGTAAGGACGTCCTGCTGTTTGTCGACAACATCTACCGCTATACCCTGGCTGGTACCGAAGTGTCGGCACTGCTGGGCCGTATGCCGTCGGCCGTGGGTTACCAGCCGACCCTGGCCGAGGAAATGGGCGTCCTGCAGGAGCGCATCACCTCGACCAAGAACGGTTCGATCACTTCGATCCAGGCCGTCTACGTTCCCGCGGACGACCTGACCGACCCGTCGCCGGCGACCACCTTCGCCCACCTGGACTCGACTGTCACCCTGTCGCGTTCGATCGCCTCGCTGGGTATCTACCCGGCCGTCGATCCGCTGGACTCCACCAGCCGCCAGATGGACCCGCTGGTCATCGGCCACGAGCATTACGACACCGCCCAGCGCGTCCAGCAGACCCTGCAGAAGTACAAGGAACTGAAGGACATCATCGCGATCCTGGGCATGGACGAGCTGTCCGAAGAGGACAAGCAGGCCGTGTCGCGCGCCCGTAAGATCGAGCGCTTCTTCAGCCAGCCGTTCCACGTGGCCGAAGTGTTCACCGGTTCGCCGGGCAAGTACGTGCCGCTGAAGGACACCATCCGTGGCTTCAAGGCCATCGTTGATGGCGAGTACGACCACCTGCCGGAGCAGGCGTTCTACATGGTCGGCGGCATCGAAGAAGCGGTCGAGAAGGCCAAGAAGATGGCCGAGAAGGCCTGATCCGGGACGGGCGGGAGCGATCCTGCCCGACCTGACGCCGGCGCCGGGCAACCGCCCGCGCCGGTGGACCCCCACGGTGGCATTGCGCCGCCGCGAACAGCGAAGAGATTTGCATGAGCACGATCCGTTGCGACATCGTCAGCGCCGAGCAGGAAATCTTCCGTGGCGAAGCGACCCTGGTCGTGGCCACCGGTGAGCTGGGCGAACTGGGCATCGCGCCCAAGCACGCGCCGCTGATCACCCGCCTGAAGCCGGGCAAGGTGGTGGTGACCACGCCGAACGGCGAGCAGCTGGATTTCGCCATTTCCGGCGGCATCCTGGAAGTGCAGCCGCAGGTGGTGACCGTGCTGGCCGACACCGCGATCCGCGCGCAGGACATCGACGAAGCCTCGGTCCGCAAGGCCAAGGAAGAAGCCGAGCGCATCCTGGCCAACCGCGGCGAGGCGATGGAAGTGGCTGAGGCCCAGCAGAAGCTGGCTGAAGCCGTTGTCCAGCTGCAGGCGCTGGAGCGCCTGCGCAAGAACCTCAAGCACTGATACGTGCTCGGGAACCATCGGCAGCAACGCCGGTAGTGATGGAAGATCGCCGGCTCAGTGCCGGCGATTTTCGTTGAGGAGAAGGGAGGCATGCACGGAATGCAGTACGCATCGACCACGAGCATCGGCGCCACGGATGCAGCCCGCACCCGATGGGCTCGGCCTGAAACGCTGTGGGTGGCAAGCTGGCTGCTGCTGTGCCTGCCGTGGCTGATCGGTACCAAGGTCATTCCGTACGACGCCGTGCAGCAGTTCTTCCCGGCGGTCAGTTTCAGTGCCGAGCAGCTTCGGAACCTGCAGGCCCCTTGGTGGAATCCCTACCTGTTCGGTGGCTATCCGCAGATCGCCGATCCGCAGATGATGACGCTGCAACCGACCATGGTCCTGCCGATGCTGCTGGCGCCCGCGTCGTTGCATCTGTTCACCGCGGTGGTGCTGCTGCATGTGCTGGCGGGTGGCTTCGGCGCCCTGCGCCTGGCGCGTTCATTCGGTCTTTCTGCACCCGCACAGTGGTTCTTTGCGATGGTGCTGATGTTCGGTGCGGTGGCAGCCTCCCGCCTGCAGCACACGCCGATGATCGTCAGCTACAGCCTGCTTCCCTGGATCTGGCTGGGCCTGTCGAATGTTCGGAACCAGGGCCGCGCGCGTGACGTGCTGCTGGCGGGACTTGCAGGAGGCCTGTGTGCGCTGCAGCTGACCCAGGTGACCTATTTCATCATCCTTGCGTGTGCCGTGTACGCCGTAGGTGCAGTGCTTTGGGCAACGGGCAAGCGACTCCGCCTCGCATTGCAGCTGTCCGCGGTCGCCCTGATCGCCGCAGCAGTGAGCGCCCCCCAGTGGCTTTCCACGTTGGCCTGGCTGGGGGACACCAATCGAGATGGCATGAACCTGGAGACGGCGCTGGCCGGTGCGATGCACTGGCAGGGACTGGTGACAGTGCTCTCGGGGAATGTGTTCTCACAGGTGCGTGGGACCAGCTGGTCCTTCGGCGACATCAGCACCGACTACCTCTATTTCGGCGCGGTGCCTCTTGCGCTCTGGCTGGCCTGGGGTGGCAGCGTTGTGCACCGGCAGCGACGCGCCACCTGTTTGGCACTGACCGTACTGCTGTTGACGACGCTGGTCGCCCTGGGTGACGTCACGCCGCTGTTCGCGTGGCTCTTCAGCGGGTTGCCCGGTCTTGATCTGTTCCGACGGCCCTCCGATGCGCTGTTCCTTGCGGTACCGGCGGCGGCCTGGCTGGGGGCACAGGCGTTGCAGGTCGCGCTGGAAAAGCGCGCACTGCGCCCGCATCGGGTGTCGTTTGGGGTGGTCGTTGTCCTCGTGTCCGTTGCCTCCTGGCTGGCCGTGAGCCACGGGCATCTGGACGCCTTCGCGTGGTTGGCGGCCAGTGCCGGCATCGGCATTGCCGCAGTGCAGCTGCTGCGCCGGCACCCGGCTCCGATGCGGTGGCTGATCGCACTGGTCGTGTTCGACATGCTGCTGTTCAACGTAGGAGCACGCTTCAATACATCGGGTGCCCGTCCGCCGGTAATGACGGCCGAGCGCAATGGCGCCACGCAGCGCGCGTATGCGTTGCTCGCTGCCGAGCGGAGCGCAGGCCTGCCCGAGCGCGCCATCGTTTTCGGCATCGGTGTGCTGACCAATGGCGCGGCCGTGCACGCGATTCCACTGGCCAATGGCTACAACCCGCTGCTGTCCAGTGACTACCAGCAGATGGTCGGCATGCCGACAGAGCCCGTGGCTGCCTTCCAACAGAAGGCAACGACCCCTTGGGCGCCAGACATGGATGCCCCCGTGTACGACCTGCTGGGGGTCCGCTGGCTGCTGTCACCGGAGCCGTTTGCAGGGTCCGATGACCAAGGCAGCGACGTGCAGCTGGCGCTACGTGGCAGTGTGCTGCCGCGTACGCTCAACCCGCAACGGGTGCAACGGCACCTTGAACGCCTGCCACCGGCCGCTGAGTTCAACCAGACGGACTTCAGCCAGGTGGTCTGGCTGCCCAGCGGGCAGCAGACGGACTGCCCTGATCGTGAGGCAGGCCAGCTGAAGGTGCTCTCGCAGGCCTATCAGCCCGGATGGATTGCCCTTGACGTGAACGCCGAGCATCCGGCGTGGCTGGTGATCAATGAGGTGACCGCCCAGGGTTGGCAGGCCCGCCTGGATGGCGGAGCGTCGTTGCCGCTGATGCGTGCCAATGGGCTTTTCCACGCGGTGTGCGTGCCCGCGGGGCGGCATCGCGTGGAACTTGGATACAGTCCCCTGCAGCTATGGCGGGATGGGTTGCGGAAGCGATTCGCGAAGGGTGGAGCAGGCTGAAGGTCTCAGCGGAAGACCACATGGCGCAGGAGCAGGAAGGAGATCAAAGCGATCCCACCTTCGATCAGCGGCTTTGCCAGCCAGGCCCAATCCAATCCAAGGTGGCGGCTGGTCAAAGCGACCAGCACCGTGCTGGCCGCGGTAAGGGCGGCCCAGATCCCCAGGAAACGTGAAAATCGACGCCAGCCATGGCGCGCGTCACCTGCGTTGGCAAAGGTGTAACGGCCGTTGAGCCAGAAGCCCAGCAGCATCCCGGCCAGTCGACCGGCAATGTTGGCTGGCACCACGGGTAGGCCCAGCGCGGTCGCGGCGACGAACATCAGCCAGTCGAGCAGCAGCTGCACGAGCCCGATGACGAGATAGGTGCTTCCCTGGCGAACGAGGCCCATCAGCGTGGTGAAGGAGGTGGGATGCACATGTTAACGGCCCACGCTCTAGAATCACCGGCAACGAACTACGGACTGCTGCTCCCATGACCCAAGCCCTGCACGTCATCATCCTCGCCGCTGGCGCGGGCAAGCGCATGAAGTCGGTGCTGCCGAAGGTGCTGCAGCCGATCGCTGGGCAGCCGATGCTGGCGCATGTGATCGATGCCGCCCGCGAGCTGCAGCCGGCCGCGATCCACGTGGTCTACGGCCATGGTGGTGAAGCGGTGCGCCAGCACTTTGCCGACCAGCCCGATCTACAATGGGCCGAGCAGGCACAGCAACTCGGTACCGGGCACGCCGTCGCGCAGGCGATGCCGCAGGTGCCCGACGCCGCGCAGGTGCTGGTGCTGTACGGCGACGTGCCGCTGATCCGCGCGCAGACCCTGCGCGACCTGCTGGCACAGCCGGGTCGACTGGCGGTGCTGGTCGCCGATGTCGATGACCCGACCGGTTACGGCCGCGTGCTGCGCGATGCCGAAGGCAAGGTCGGCTCGATTGTCGAACAGAAGGACGCCACCGACGACCAGCTGCGTGTGCGCACGATCAACACCGGCATCATTGCCGCCGAGTCGACCGCGCTGCGGCGCTGGCTGTCGCAGCTGTCCAACAGCAACGCGCAGGGCGAGTACTACCTGACCGACGTGTTCGCCTTTGCCGCGCACGAGTACACCCCGGCCGAGATGGCGCTGGTGGCCGACGCGCAGGAAGCCGAAGGGGCAAATGATCCCTGGCAGCTTTCGCAGCTGGAGCGTGCCTGGCAGCGCCGTGCGGTTCGGGCCCTGTGCGCGCAGGGCGCGCGCGTGCGTGACCCGGCACGCCTGGATATCCGTGGCACCGTCACCGTGGGCAGCGACGTGCTGATCGATGTCGACGTCGTTCTGGAAGGCAATATCGTGCTCGGCGACGGCGTCACCGTGGGCCCGTTCAACCGGCTGAAGGACGTCAATCTTGGCCCGGGCACCGAAGTGCGCGCGCATTGTGACCTGGAAGGCGTGGTCACCGAAGGTGCTGCATTGGTGGGGCCGTTCGCACGGCTGCGCCCGGGTACAGTGCTCGCCGATGGCGTGCATGTCGGCAACTTCGTCGAGACCAAGAAGGTCACCCTCGGTGTTGGCAGCAAGGCCAATCACCTGACCTACCTGGGCGACGCGGTGATCGGCAGCAAGGTGAACATCGGTGCCGGCACCATCACCTGCAACTACGACGGCGTGAACAAGTCGACCACCACCATCGGCGACAACGCCTTCATCGGTTCCAACAGCGCATTGGTGGCACCGGTGCTGATCGGTGAGGGCGCCACCATCGCTGCCGGTTCGGTCATCACCCGCAACGCCCCGGATGGCAAGCTGACACTGGCACGTGCACGACAGGAAACCATCGATGGCTGGAAGCGCCCGCTCAAGAAGTCCTGAGCCACGCATCCCGCACGCCGACGAACTCGGCATGCTGCCGGCAATTGAGCAACGTGCCGGTGAACTGCTGAAGGGGCACCAGGCCTACCCGGTATTTGCCGGGCATGGCCTGGACCTGCCGACGCTGCAGGATGGCCTTCAACGTGGCCAGTTGTGGGTGGTGGATGCGGCTGACGGTGGCATCGCGGGCTACCTGCTGGCCGGTGAGCTGTGCGGTGACTTCCATGTGCTGCAGATGGACGTGGACCCCGCGCACGCGCGCCGCGGTCATGGTCGCGTGTTGTTGCGCCATGCGTTGGCACAGGCCAGGGCTGGCGGCTACGGGGCAGCGGTGCTGACCACGTTGTCCGACGTGCCATGGAATGCGGCCTTCTATGCCAGTGAAGGGTTCGAGGTAGTGCCCGAGGCGCAGTGGAACGATGGCCTGCGTGCGGTGATGGCCGAAGAAGCCGCGCTTGGGTTCCCGATGCACCTGCGGGTGGCGATGCGGCAGGCCTGGTAGGTGCCGACCTTGGTCGGCACGTCCACGCATGGCGTGGATCTGCCCGCTCAGCCCACCGGCAACAGAATCGACACGCACAGCCCGCCATCGCCGCGGTTCTGCAACGACACCCGACCACCGTGGGCCTCCACGATCTCGCGGGTCAGGGCCAGCCCCAGCCCGGTGCCATTGCGCTTGGTCGAATAGAACGGCATCAGTGCGTTCTGCAGCACCTGCTCGTTCATGCCCTTGCCACGATCCAGCACGTCCAGCCGCAGCCACTGCGGCAGCCGCGTCAGCTGCACCTGTACGTCATCGTTTGGGGGCTCTGCTTCGGCGCAGGCTTCGTGCGCGTTCTTCAACAGGTTCAGCAGCGCCTGCCCGAACTGCGCGATGTCGATGCGGCTGCTCAGTTCTTCGTCCGGCTCGCGCTCCATGGTAAACGGGATCTGCTGGCGCAAGCTGGACAGGAAGGGGGCCCAGTGCACGGTCTGCAGTTGCGGCTGCGGCAACTTGGCAAAGCGTGCGTAGCCACGGATGAAGCCTTCCAGGTGACGCGCCCGGTCCTCGATGGTGGTGAAGATCTCGGGCAGCCGGTCAAAGCGCTCACGCTGCACCAGCACGCCGCCGGAATGGGCGAGCGAAGCGATCGGCGCCAGCGAGTTGTTCAGTTCGTGGCTGATCACCCGGATTACCTTCTTCCAGGTCTGCACTTCCTGGCGGCGCAGTTCGGCGGTCAGCAGCCGCACCAGCAACAGGTCGTGCGGGCGGCCGTTGAGCTGGAACGCGCGGCGCGAGAGGTGGTAGACCTGCTCGTCATCCTCGTCGCCGTCCTCGCCCTCGGCATGCACCGCGAACAGGCTGTCACCGCCACGGGCGATGGCATCGCGCAGTTCCACCGGCACCTGTTCCAGCACGTCCTCCAGGCGCTGGCCTTCCAGCTTCCAGCCGCCATGCAGCAGCTTGCGTGCCGCCAGATTGGAGAACACCACCCGGGCGATGCCATCACCGCCCGAGGCGATCAGCAGCATCGCCACCGGCGTGTTCTGCACCATTGTGTCCAGCAGCAGTTCACGCTGCACCAGGCCCTGCCGCTGCTCACGCAGTACATCGCCCAGTTCGCGGTGGGCCTGCACCAGGTCGCCCAGCTCGTCGTTCCCCGGCCAGTGCACGCCGAAGTTGTACTCGCCGTCGCGATAGCTGCTGGTGGTACCCGCCAGGGCCCGCATCAGAGATCGCACCGGGGCGGTCGCCCGGCGCAGGGTCCACCACATCAATGACAGCAGGATCAACGCCGACACCGTGGTCACCACCCAGCCATGGTCCATCCAGTAGGCCAGCAGCCACGGCAGTGCCGCCGCCAGTGCCAATACCGGCAGCAGGCGCAGGAACAGGCGGAAAGTGAACGAGCGGCGTTTCATTCGCGGGGAATACCGTGGCGGTCCATGCGCCGGTACAGCGCCTGGCGGCTCAGGCCGAGTTCTGCGGCGGCCTGGGCGATGACGCCATGGTTGCGCGCCAGCACATCTTCGATGCGTGCACGGTCGGGATCATTGCCCGCACTGGGGGCCGGGCGCGGTGTGGCGGCTGCGCGCGGCAGGTTGAGATCGGCCACTTCGATGCGGTTGCCGGTGGCCAGCAGCTCGGCGCGCTGGATCACGTTGCGCAGCTCGCGCACGTTGCCCGGCCAGGGGTGCCGCTGCAAGGCCGCGGTGGCCGCAGTGGACAACGGCTTGCCAGCGGTCAGGAAGCGCTCGGCCAGCGGCACGATGTCGCCCGGTCGTTCGGCCAGCGGCGGCAGCACCAGTTCTACCGTGTTGAGGCGGTAATAGAGGTCTTCGCGGAAGGTACCGTCGCGGATCATCGCCGGCAGGTCGGCATTGGTCGCGCTGACCACGCGGACCTTGACCTGGCGCTCGCGGTTGGAGCCCAGGCGCTCGAAGCGGCCGGTTTCCAGCACGCGCAGCAGCTTCATCTGCCCGCCCAGTGACAGGTTGCCGATCTCATCCAGGAACAGGGTGCCGCCATCGGCGGCCTCGAACTTGCCTTCGCGGGCCTTGTTGGCGCCGGTATACGCACCGGCTTCGGCACCGAACAGTTCGGCTTCGATCAGTTCCGAGGGCAGCGCGCCGCAGTTGACTGCCACGAACGGCCCTTTGGCCACCAGGGAATTGGCCTGGATGATCTGCGCGATCTTTTCCTTGCCGGCACCGTTCGCGCCGGTGATCAATACCGGCAGTTCCGAGCGTGCGACCTGGCAGGCCAGCGCGATCACGCGCTCGCTGGCGGGGTCGGCGAAGACCGCGCCGCACAGGTCGTACTTCTCTTCCAGTGCGTTGCGCTGGTGCAGTTCACGGCTGCGGCGCCGGTCCAGTTCGCGGCGCGCCTCGGACAGTTCCAGCAGGTTGTTGACCGTGGTCATCAGCTTGCGGTCGTCCCAGGGCTTGGCCAGGTAGTCGGCGGCGCCGGCCTTGACCAGGTCCACGGCGCTGCTCAGATGGGTCCACGCCGTGAGCAGGATCACCGGCAGGTCCGGATGGCGCGCGCGGATCTGCGCGAACAGGGCCTCGCCTTCCTCGCCGGAGGTGGTGTCCTCGCTGAAGTTCATGTCCTGGATGACCAGGTCGACCGGCTGAGATTCGAGCAGCGCCAGCCCGTCGGCGGGCGTCTGCGCCTGCAGGGTGTCGATGTCGTGCAGGGAGAACAGTACGTCCAGCGCGGTACCCACGCTGGCGTTGTCGTCGATGATCAGGATCGCAGGCATCAAACGGTTCTGCAGAAAGGGATGGGCGGCGCCGTTGGAGCCGTTCGTGTCCACGCACCGGGAGAGCCCGGCGCCACCCATCAAGCATAGCCAAACCCGTGGCTGTGCAGGAGCGGCCCCTGCTCAGCGCCGGGGAGGCGCCGGGGGCGCTGGCGGCGCAGGTGGCGGCGGCACTTCCAGTGCCTGGCGCCAGGCTGCGGCGTCGACCGCCACCGTCAGTTCGCGTCTGTCGCGGCGCAGCAACAGATAGGCGGTGGCGGCGTGGGAATGGCGCAGTGCCTCGGCCAGATGTTCGACCCGGCGCACCGCCGTGTCGTCCACGCGGAGGATGCGATCACCGCTGCGCACGCCGAAGCGTGCTTCCGGGCTGGCAGCCTCCACGCGTACCTGGCCCTCGGTCGAGCGCAGTGACAGCCGCGCGGCATCCTGGCGCCATTCCAGTGTCTGCGCGTTGCCACCGCCGGCCAGCGCCGGCAGCGGCAGGAGCAGCATCAGGCACATCGCGCAGGCACGCATCTCAGGCGCCCCGCGTGGCGACCGCAGGCGGTACCGCCGCCGCACGCCGTGCCGGACCGAACACCGCGATCTGGCCCAGCACCCACAGCAGCAGCGCACCCAGCGGCAGGTAGTACAGCGGCATGCGCGGCAGCTCGTACAGGTTCATCAGCGCCAGGTTGATCGCGTAGGCCGCCAGCATGCCCAGCACGATGCCCAGCGAGGCCAGCAGGAAGTTCTCGGTCTGGAAGTAGCGCAGGATCTGCCCGCGGGTCGCGCCCAGCGCACGGCGGATGCCGATCTGCTTGCTGCGCTGCTGCACCCAGAAGCTGGCCAGGCCGATGATGCCCAGCGCAGTGACCACCAGCAGCGAGATGCTGACGGTGATCAGCAGGCCGACCATCGCGCGGTCGTTCTTGAAGAAGTCCTTGCGCTGGTCTTCATAGGTCAGCTTGTCGCGCATCAGCCGGTTGGGATCGTTGCGTTCCAGCGCGGCGGCACCGGCATCGAGGACCTCCTGGCGGCGCTCTGGCGAAGTGCGCAGCACATAGGTGCCACCTTCATCGAAGGTGCGCCGCATGGGCAGCAGCATCGAGTTGGTCCAGTTGTCATTCCAGCCATTGGGCGTGCTGAGCGTGTCGACGATGCCGACCACATGCAGCGGCTGCTTGCCCATGTAGTAGGTCTTGCCCAGCGCACTGCCGTTGGGTTCCATCTTGGCGGCGGTGGCCTGGGTGAAGATCACCGGAATCGCCTTTTCCTTGGCGCCGCCCTTGCTGGCGTCTTCGAAGTTCTGGTATTCGTCGGGCAGGAAATCGCGGCCTGCGATCAGGTTGATGCCCATCGTGGCCAGCCCGTTCTCGGACAGGGTGTACATCGAGGCGTTGGTGGTCGGCCGTTCCTGGTCGACCTCGCGCGAGATGCTGCTGCTGGAGGAGCCGTTGCGGAAGGGAACCTGGTTGATGATGGTGACGTTGCTGACGCCAGGAATCGCGCGCAGCGATGCCAGGTCCTCGCGGGTGCGGGCCATGGCGTCGGTCTGCTTGCCGATGCCACTGACGCGCAGCATCACCAGTTCGCTCTCGGCGATGCCGCTGGGCATGCTGATCTTCTCCACGCGCTGGCTGACCAGGAACAGCGCGTTGCAGACGATGGCGCAGGTCAGTGCGACTTCCAGCACGATCAGGGCAGCGGCAGTCTTGTGCCGGCGCAGCGTGCTGAGGATGGGGCGGATGTCCATGGGAGTCCTCGTTCGGGTGCTTACTGCGACTTGAGCTGGATGGCCGGAGTGACCTGCATGGCGCGCCAGGCGGGCAGGAAACCGGCAGCAAGGCTGGCGAGCAGGGTCAGGCCCAGTGCGAGCAGCAGCATGTTGCCGTCCAGGTGGGCCAGCTTGGCGTATTCCACCGGTTGCTGGCGCACCGCGAACAGGCCGAGCAGCGCCAGGCCGATACCCAGCACGCCACCGACCACGCCGACCGCACCTGCTTCCACCAGGCATTGCAGGAAGATCTGGCCGCGGCTGGCACCGAGCGCGCGGCGTACGCCGATCTCACCGCTGCGACGCAGGAACTTGGCCAGCAGCAGGCCCACCGTGTTGACCAGGCAGACACCCAGGAAGCCCAACGCCAGCCACAGCTGCAGGCGCACGTCGCTGGGCACCGCGCCGTTGAAGTCAAGCCATTCCATCACGGTGCGCAGGCGCACGTTCGGCGGATGCTTGAAGCGGCCGGCCTCGCGCTGCTGGGTCGAGTAGTTCTCCAGGTAACGACGGTAGTCGCCAGCCTTGGCCGGGTCCATCTCCACCCAGTACTGCAGCCACGCGCACGGTGCGTTGAGCGAATAGCTGTTGCCGTCGGGATTCTCGCCGAAGCAGTTCATGTTGCCGTTGCTGCCCAGCTTCAGGTCGAAGGAGGTGGAGATCGGCAGCAGCAGGTCTTCGTTCTTGCCGTAGCTGCCGGTGGTCAGGTCGTAGAAGTGCGGTTCCGGGCTCCATTCCTTCATCACGCCGACGATGCGGTAACTCTGGCCTTCCATGCGCAGGTCGCGGCCCACGCTGTTGGCGCCCTGGTACAGCTTGTCATTGAGCGCCTTGGAGATGACCACCACGCGCGCACGGCCTTCATCGTCCTCGCGCGTCCAGGGGCGGCCGTACTGCATGGGCACCTCGAACATCGGGAAGAAGTCGGCCGAGGTCCAGCGGGTGTCGATGCTGAAGGGCTTGAGGGTGCTGTTGTCCGGTTCGATGGTGCCGCCGCCGCCGCTCATCAGCGCCTGGCGCTCGCCCTTGGCTTCGCGCAGCAGGGCTTCACCGTCGAAGCGGGTCAGCTGGGTTTCCGGCTCCTCGCCGGCGACGTAGGCGCCGGTCGCGGCGTCGAGCTGGACGTAGAACAGGCGGTCGCTCTTGCCGGGAATCGGGTCACCGGACAGCACGTGGAACACGGTCAGGGTGGTCATCGAGGCGCCGATGCCGAGCGCGATGGCAACCACCATCAGCGCGGTCAGGACCTTGTTGCGGCGGAAGCTGCGCACCGCCAGTCGGGCGTAGTAGGCGAACATGATAGGGCCCTCACTCGTTGACGGCGACGATGTGGCGCGGCGGCGTGGCCAGCACCGGCTCGCGCACCAGGTCGGTGACCTGGCCATCAACGATGTGCACGTTGCGCTGCGCGCGCGCGGCCAGTTCCGGATCGTGGGTGACCATCACGATGGTGGTGCCGGCAGCGTTGATCTCCTCCAGCAGCTCCATCACGCCGCGGGCCATCTGCGTGTCCAGGTTGCCGGTCGGTTCGTCGGCCAGCAGCAGGCGCGGGCTGCCTGCCAGGGCACGTGCGATCGCCGCGCGCTGCTGCTGGCCGCCGGACAGCTCGTTCGGGTAGTGCTTCATGCGCGAGCCGAGGCCGACCTGGGTCAGCGCCTTCTCGATGCGTTCGCGGCGCTCGTTGGCGCTCATCTTGCGATAGCGCAGCGGCACGTCGACGTTGTCGAACAGGTTCAGGTCGGGGATCAGGTTGAAGCCCTGGAAGATGAAGCCGATCTTCTGGTTGCGTAGGCGGCTGCGGGCGTCGTCGCCCAGCGTGCTCACGTCCTGGCCGTCCAGCATGTAGGTGCCACTGGTGAAGGTTTCCAGCAGGCCGGCGATGTTGAGGAAGGTGGTCTTGCCGGAGCCTGACGGGCCGGTGACCGCGACGAACTCACCTTCCTTGACCTGCAGTTCCAGTGAGCGCAGTGCGTGGGTTTCCACCTGTTCGGTGCGGAAGACCTTGGCGACCGAACGCATTTCGAGCATGTACATGGGGTGTCCTCTCTCCAGGATTCAGGGTTCAGGTATCAGTTGACGGAGACGCGTTCGGCGTCCTTGAACAGGTCGCTGCCGGAGACCACGATGCGGTCGCCCGGCTGCACACCCGACTTGATTTCCACTTCGCCCAGGCTGCTGACGCCCAGTTCGACCGGACGGCGCACGGCGGTGCGGCCATCCATCACGTAGGCCACGCCGTTGCCCTGTTCGACGAACGGACCGCGCTCGACCTTCAGCACGTTCTTGCGGGTATCGAGCAGCACGCGCACCGACATCCGCTGGCTCTGGCGCAGGCCTTCCGGCTGCGCGCTGGCGAAGCGCACGCGGGCATTGACCTCGCCATTGACCACTTCCGGCGACACCGCGCTGATCTCACCCGGGAACGGCTGGCCATTGCCGCCGGTCAGCTGTGCCGGCATGCCGATCGCCAGGTCGCGGGCGAAGCTTTCCGGCACCTTGATCTCGACCTCGAACTTGGACAGATCGACCACGCCCAGCACCGGCGCATTGGCGGCCAGGTTGGTGGACTGGACGGCCTGCACCTGGCCGACCTGGCCATCGAACGGGGCGCGCAGGGTCAGTGCATCGACCTGGCGCTGCACCTCGGCCACCACGGCCTTCTGGCGGTCGGCCAGCAGGCGCTTGTTGCGGGCATCCAGGTCGGCGCCCTGGCTCTGCAGGCGTGCGTCGGTGGTGGCGTTGGCCAGGGTGATGTCGGCCTTCTTCAGCGAGTCCTTGGCTTTGGCCAGATCGATCTGCGGTACTGCACCGCCGTCGTAACCGCGCTGGTAGCGCTGCAGGTCGCGGTCGGCGGCCTGCCGCTCGATGGTGGCCTGGTCGGTTTCCTTGCGCGACTTGGCGCGGGCCAGGGTGGCGTCCAGCGCGGCGCGGCTGGCCTCGGCTTCCAGGCCGGCCAGGGTGGCCTGTTCCTGGGCCAGCTTGCTGCGCAGTTCCGGGCTGTCGATGATGGCCAGCTCCTGGCCCTTCTTCACCACATCGCCGGCGACCACCTTCAGGTCCACGGTACCGGCCGAGATGGCGTACAGGATCGGGCTGTTGGCGGCGATCACGCGGCCGTCGGCGGCGATGTCGCGGACCAGGTCGCCGCGCTTCACTTCGGCGATGCGCACGCGGCTGCTGTCGAAGGAGCGGCTGGCGTTGGACCAGGCGTGCACGGCCCAGCCGATGCCGGCGAGCAGCACGATGGCGCCCAGTGCCGGCCAGCGGTAGCGCTGCCAGTTGGCGCGGGTGGTGCCGGCCGGGGCGGAGGAAACGATCTGGTCCTGTGCGGAAGTGTCGCGGATCATCGGGTGCGTGCCTGACGGTGGTAGCCAGTACCAAGCACGTAGCGTGCCAAGTTTATTTCCTTTCAGGTCAATGAGTTGGGCGGCGTGCTGAAGTGTCCGGGTGTCCGCGGACACCTTTCCGGACACTTTCATTAAGCGGACAGGAGGGGGAGCGCGGGCCCGCAGGCTAGAATGCGCCGATCGTCTTCAAGGAAACGCGTGACATGTGTGGAATCGTGGGTGCGATCGCTGATCGCGACGTAGTGCCGGTGCTGATCGAGGGTCTGAAGCGCCTTGAGTACCGTGGTTACGATTCCTCGGGTATCGCGGTGATCGACCAGGGTGAGCGCCGCGATGTGCGTCGTGTGCGTCGTACCGGTCGTGTGTCGGAAATGGCCACTGCGGCCGAGGCCGAGGGCTTCAACGCGGTGCTGGGCATCGGCCACACCCGCTGGGCCACCCATGGCGGTGTCACCGAGGCCAACGCGCATCCGCACATCAGCCACGGCGTGGCGCTGGTGCACAACGGCATCATCGAGAACCACGAAGAGCAGCGCGAGAAACTGCGCGCGCTGGGTTACACCTTCGAGTCGCAGACCGACACCGAAGTCATCGCGCACCTGATCCACCATCACCTGAAGGACGGCGACGACCTGCTGGTGGCGCTGCAGCACACGGTGAAGGAACTGACCGGCGCCTACGCGCTGGCCGTGGTCAGCCGTGCCGAGCCGGAGCGCTTCGTCTGTGCGCGCATGGGCTGCCCGCTGCTGGTCGGCCTGGGCGAGGGTGAGAACTTCGTCGCCTCCGACGTCTCGGCGGTGATCTCGGCCACGCGCAAGGTGATCTTCCTGGAGGAAGGCGACACCGCCGAAATCCGCCGTGACGGCGTGCGCATCTTCGATGAGCATGACCAGCCCATCGAGCGCGACGTGCATCTGTCCGATGTGTCGCTGGCTTCGCTGGAGCTGGGCCCGTACCGCCACTTCATGCAGAAGGAAATCCACGAGCAGCCGCGCGCGCTGGGCGACACCATCGAAGCGGCGATCGACGCCGGTGGTTTCCCGGCCGAGCTGTTCGGCAAGAACGCCGAAGCCGTGCTGTCGGGCATTGAAGGCGTGCAGATCATCGCCTGCGGTACCAGCTATTACTCCGGCCTGACCGCGCGCTACTGGATCGAGGCCATCGCCGGCCTGCCGTGCAGCGTGGAAATCGCCAGCGAGTACCGCTATCGCGCGGCCTATGCGAACCCCAAGCATCTGATCGTGACCATCTCGCAGTCCGGCGAAACGCTGGATACGATGGAAGCGCTGAAGTACGCCAAGTCGCTGGGCCATAAGCACACGCTGTCGATCTGCAACGTGCCGGAAAGCGCGATTCCGCGCGCCAGCGAACTGGTCTGCTACACCCGCGCCGGCGCCGAGATCGGCGTGGCCTCGACCAAGGCCTTCACCACCCAGCTGGCCGCGCTGTTCCAGCTGACCGTGGTGCTGGGCAAGCTGCATGGCCGCATCGACGCGGCGCAGGAAGCGGATTACCTGGAGCAGCTGCGCTTCCTGCCGGGCAGCGTGCAGCACGCGCTGAACATGGAACCGCAGATCGCTGCCTGGGCCGAGCGTTTCGCGCGCAAGAGCAGCGCGCTGTTCCTCGGCCGTGGCCTGCATTACCCGATCGCACTGGAAGGCGCGCTCAAACTCAAGGAGATCTCCTACATCCACGCCGAGGCCTACCCGGCCGGTGAACTGAAGCATGGCCCGCTGGCGCTGGTGGACGAGGATATGCCGGTGGTGGTGATCGCGCCCAACGACAGCCTGCTGGAGAAGGTGAAGTCGAACATGCAGGAAGTGCGTGCGCGTGGCGGCGAGCTGTTCGTGTTCGCCGACCAGGACAGCAACTTCAACGCGTCCGAAGGCGTGCACGTGATCCGTACGCCGCGTCATGCCGGCGTGCTCAGCCCGATCGTGCACACCATTCCGGTGCAGCTGCTGGCGTACCACACCGCGCTGGCACGTGGCACCGACGTGGACAAGCCGCGCAACCTCGCCAAGAGCGTGACGGTGGAGTAAAGCACTCCCGGCTCTGTTGGATGCTGTATGCGAAAGGGGCCTGTGTGGCCCCTTTCGTTTGCGTCGGTAGCCGTGGAAAGTGGGACAGCTGCCGCGCGCTTTGTCCGCCTTCGGCAGGGCGCACTCAATCTTTAACGCGTGGCACCGCCAGTATTCAGCGGCGGTTTCAGCCGCGGTGCCATTCTCTGGATCGTCAGTTGGTTCCCACGACGAACTGTCCCATCGATGCTGGTAGTGACCGATGGTCGCAGTCGTAGAATCACTTTGACCGAGGGCCGGGTTGCGCCGTTGAGCCCACCTCGTTCGCGTTGCAGCACGTCGTCTGCCGATCCATTCCAAGCGGCAGCCGGGTGCGCCAGACGTGCGCTGAAAGGTCTGTTCCCGGGGAGGGGGCGTATCGGAAGAGCACACTTTTTGACTTAGTGACCTGCACCAGGAAACAAGAATGAACGTCCGCGAACTCCTGCAATCCAAGAAAGAAGCTGTCATCACCATCGACGCCGAAGACACCATCGGTGCCGCCGCCCACAAGATGAGCGCGAACAAGATCGCTGCGCTGGTGGTGATGAAGGACGATGCCCCGGTCGGCATCATTTCCGAAAAGGACATCGTGCGCACCCTGGCCGACGACGGCCCGCAGGCGGGCCGCCGGGTGATTTCCAGCGTGCCGACCACCGGCCTGGAAGGTATCGCGCCGGAGGCCACCCTGAAGCAGGCCATGTCGTTGATGACGTACTCGCGGCGCCGTCATCTGATGGTCACCGAAGGTACCCGTCTGGTCGGCATCCTCAGCCTGGGCGACATCGTGAAGAACCTGCTGGGCGAGCTGGAACTGGAAAAGGCCGTGCTGCAGGACATCTACATGGCGGCGCACTGAGGGCTGGATCCTTGGACGCAGAGAAGCCGGGCATTGCCCGGCTTCTTCGTTCACGGCATCGGTGAAATCAGAAAGTGACCTTCACCGAGTCGGCGCTGTAGTTGGCTGGGCCGTGGTAGACCACTTCAATGTTGTTGCCATCGGGATCGAGCACGAACGCGCCGTAGTAGCCCGGATGGTAGGGGCGTTCGCCCGGTGCACCGTTGTCGGTGCCGCCGGCGGCGATGGCTGCAGTGTGGAAGGCATCAACGGTGGCGCTGTCGCGCGCTTGGAACGCCAGGTGGTGGCGGCCGGTCAGCTGGCCGGCGGCAGCCTCGCTGCTGGCGCTGGAAATGAACAGCTCATCGGCCCAGAAGTAATCATCGCCTTCGCCGGCGATTGGAATGCCGATCGTATCGAACACCGCCTGGTAGAAGCGGCGGCTGGCAGCCAGGTCACGTACCACCAGTTGCAGGTGGTCAATCAGACGGCCGCGGTGCAGTTCCATCGTTTCCATACGAACCTCGTAAAAAAGGGGACGGAGTCGGTAGCGCCGGGCCGTGCCCGGCGAGCGCGCAGCGCGGCCTGCTCAAGGCCGCCGGGCATGGCCCGGCGCTACCGGAATTGTGCCCCTTTCCGGGTCAGACGTTGGAGATGATCTCGACCCAGTAGCCGTCCGGGTCCTTGATGAAGGCCAGGTTCTTCATGCGGCCGTCGGTCAGGCGCTTCTGGAAGGTCACGCCCAGGTCCTCGAAGCGCTGGCAGGCGGCCTCGATGTCCGGCACCGACACGCAGATGTGGCCGAAGCCGCGCGGGTCGCTGTTGCCGTCGTGGTAGACCGGACCGTCCTGGGTCTCGGTGCCGTGGTTGTGGGTCAGCTCCAGCACGCCCGGCAGGCCGGCCATCCACAGGCGGCGCTGGGCATCGTCTTCCGGCACCACCGTACCGGCCGGTACGTAGGCCAGGAAGTACAGGCTGAACTGGGCGTCCGGGAAGTCGCGCTTGTCGATCAGCTGGTAGCCGAGCACGCGGGTGTAGAAGTCCAGCGAGGCGGTGATGTCCTTGACCCGCAGCATGGTGTGGTTGAACACGAAGCCGGTGGTTTCGGCCGGGGCCTGGGCGGCGACGCCGGGGACATCGCGCAGGGCGGGAATGGTCATGGGGGAGGTCCTTCAGACAGGGCCGTTGCAGGCCGGATGGGGTCATTCTACCGGCCGTCACCTGACGGCACCGCGACGTACAATGGGCGGATCGCACCGTTCCGTTCTGAGCATTGCCCGCCATGTCGCAGCGTGAATGGGTGGCCGCTGCCATCCGCAAGATCGAAGCCGATTTCAACCGTTCCGCCGATACCCACCTGATCCCGTTGGCGCTGCCCGGGTTCGAGGGCATCGACCTGTACCTGAAGGATGAATCGAGCCATCCCACCGGCAGCCTCAAGCACCGGCTGGCGCGCTCGCTGTTCCTGTATGCGCTGGCCAATGGCTGGCTGCGCGAAGGGCGACCGGTGATCGAGGCGTCCAGCGGCTCGACCGCTGTCTCCGAAGCCTATTTCGCGCGACTGCTCGGTTTGCCGTTCATTGCGGTGATCCCGGCCACGACCTCGCCGGAGAAGATCGCGGCGATCGAATTCCATGGCGGTCGCTGCCATCTGGTCGAGCGCGCCTGCGACCTCAACGGTGAGTCGGAAAAGCTGGCCCGTGAAACCGGCGGCCACTTCATGGACCAGTTCACCTATGCCGAGCGCGCCACCGACTGGCGGGCCAACAACAACATCGCCGAGTCCATCTTCAAGCAGATGGCGGAAGAGCCGAGCCCGGTTCCGGAATGGATCGTGTGCAGCCCCGGCACCGGCGGTACCGCAGCGACGCTGGGCCGCTATGTCAGCTACCGCCGGCATGACACCCGCATCCTCTGTGCAGACCCGGAAGTATCGGTGTTCTTCGACGGATACCAGTCCGCCGTGGCCGGTGAGCAGGACTGGCGTGGCCTGACCTGCAGCGGCGGTTCGCGCGTGGAAGGCATCGGCCGGCCGCGGGTGGAGCCTAGCTTCATCCCGACCAGTGTGGATGCGATGGTGAAGGTGCCCGACGCGCTGAGCTTGGCCGCGATGCGCCATGTCAGCCGCCAGCTCGGCCGCCGCGTCGGTGGCTCCACCGGCACCAACTTCATTGGTGTGCTGCAGGCCGCGCAGTGGATGCGCGAGGCGGGCCATCAGGGCAGCATCGTCAGCATTCTGTGCGACAGCGGCGAGCGTTACGCGCAGAGTTACTACGACCCGGCATGGTACGCGCGGCAGGGCATTGATGTTGAGGGCGCCGATGCACAGCTGGCCGCCGCAGTGGCCGGGCAGGGGTTGCCGGAACTGCCGTGGTGCAGCCTGGAGGCGCTGTAGGTCGGTTGACGTTGTCGCCGGGCCACGCCCGGCGATCACGAGGGCGTCTCAATACCCCGCCGCGGTGAACGCATCCAGCACCGCATCACGCAGCGCATCGGGCAAGGCCTCGATGTCCATCGCGCGATCATCCAGGTGCAGGCTCGGGTCCAGCATGCTGGCGCGGCCTTGGGCCAGCGCCTGCAGCCACAGCAGCACGCAGATCACGAACTCGCGCTCATGGCCCAGCCGCAGCTGGCTGGCGCCGCGTTCGATCACTTCGAACGGGTACCACTCCTGGGCATCGCTGAACGTGCCGCCCTGCTGCAGCACAGCCTGCAATTGCTGCAGGTGACGCGGGGCGTCGTCGTCGGCATCGCACAATGCGGCGATCCAGGTCAGTTCGGCCGGGCTGGCGGACAATGCCAGTGACCGGGCCGGTGAGGCGGATGCAACTGCAGCCAGACCTTCCATGTAGGGCCTCGTTCGGTGCGTACCGCTGCGGACTCCCCCGCAGCCAGAGCTTCGAACCGCGACCGTAAGGCCGACGTGAATACCGGGCCGCGCCCCCTTGTCAGCCCCGCCTGCCAGCGCCATATCTACTGGGCTGCCCGCCTGCCGGGCCCGTACCCTGGAGATCTGCCGTGACCGTTGCCAACCCCCTGCTCGATTTTTCCGGCCTGCCGCGCTTCGAGGCCATCCGTCCCGAGCACGTGGCGCCGGCGCTGGACGTGCTGCTGGCCGCGGCCGAAGCCGCCGTCAGCGCGGCCGAGCAGGTGCAGCCGGTCACCTGGCAGACCTTCGTTGCCCCGCTGGACGATGCCACCGAGCGGCTGTGGCGTGCCTGGGGCCTGGTCGGCCACCTGCAGGGCGTGGTCAACACCCCGGAACTGCGTGAGGCCTACAACAGCAACCTGCCACGGGTGACCCGCTTCGCCAGCGCGCTGGGCCAGAACCTGGCGTTGTACCGGCAGTACCAGACGCTGGCCGACAGCCCGGAAGCCGCAGGCTTTGACGAATCCCAGCGCAAGGTGCTGGACAACACCCTGCGTGATTTCCGCCTCGGTGGTGCCGAGCTGGCGCCGGAGGCGCAGCAGCGCTTCGCGGCGATCAAGGAGGAGCTGTCGGCACTGTCGGCGAAGTTCTCGCAGAACGTGCTGGACGCTACCGATGCGTGGTCGCTGATCATCGAGGACGAAGCGCGACTGAGGGGCCTGCCGGAAGATGTGAAGGCCGCCGCGCATGCCGCAGCACAGAAGGATGGCAAGGCCGGCTGGAAACTGACCCTGCAGATGCCGTGCTACCTGCCGGTGCAGACCTGGGGCGAGGACCGCGACCTGCGCGAGATCCTGTACCGCGCCAGTGCGCAGCGTGCGTCCGAGTTCGGCGACGACGCGCTGGACAACAGCGGCAACATCGACCGCATCCTGGCCCTGCGCGCGGAACTGGCCGCGCTGCTCGGCTTCGGTTCGTATGGTGATTATTCGGTGGCGACCAAGATGGCGCAGGACCCGGCCGAAGTGCTCGGTTTCCTGCGTGACCTGGCCTCGCGCGCCAAACCGTTCGCGGCCAAGGACCGTGCCGAGCTGGAGCAGTTCGCGCGCGAGCAACTGGGTATCGAGCAGCTGCAGGCCTGGGACCTGGCGTTCGCCGCCGATCGCCTGAAGCAGGCGCGTTACAGCTATTCCGAGCAGGAAGTGAAGCAGTATTTCACCGAACCGAAGGTGCTGGGCGGCCTGTTCTCGGTGATCGAGCAGCTGTACGGCCTGCGTGTGCAGGAGGACAGCGCGCCAGTGTGGCACGAGGATGTGCGCTTCTTCCGTCTGGTCGATGCGCAGGGTGCACTGGTTGGCCAGTTCTACCTGGACCTGTACGCGCGCGAAGGCAAGCGTGGTGGCGCGTGGATGGACGATTGCCGCAACCGCCGCGTGCGCGCGGACGGCAGTGTGCAGACGCCGCTGGTCTACCTGGTGTGCAACTTCGGTCGCGGTGCCAATGGCAAGCCGGCTACCTTCAGCCACAACGAAGTGACCACGCTGTTCCATGAGATGGGCCATGGCCTGCACCAGCTGCTGACCCGCATCGGCGAGCTGGGCGTGGCCGGCATCAACGGCGTGGAGTGGGACGCGGTCGAGCTGCCGAGCCAGTTCATGGAGAACTTCTGCTGGGAATGGGAGCACCTGCAGGCGATGACCGCGCATGTGGACAGTGGCGAGCCGCTGCCACGCGCGCTGTACGGACGCATGCTGGCTGCACGCAACTTCCATAGCGGCATGGCGACCGTGCGCCAGCTGGAGTTCGGCCTGTTCGACATGCTGCTGCACAGCCAGTTCGAACCGGCGCAGGACAGCGTGCTGGCGCTGCTTGATCGGGTGCGCGCGGAGGTGGCGGTGAATCATCCGCCGGCCTGGAACCGCTTCCCGCACCAGTTCAGCCACATCTTCGCGGGGGGCTATGCGGCCGGCTACTACAGCTACAAGTGGGCCGAGGTGCTGAGCGCCGATGCCTACGCCGCGTTCGAGGAAGCGCCGCAGGCGCTCGCGGAAACCGGTGCACGCTTCCGCGATGAGATCCTGTCGCGGGGTGGCAGTCGCCCGGCGGCGGAGAACTTCAAGGCCTTCCGCGGCCGCGCACCGCAGATCGACGCGCTGCTGCGCCATTCGGGCATGGCGTAAACCGCTCTGGTAGGTGCCAACCTTGGTTGGCACTTCCTGGCAATGGTGCGGACCAAGGTCCGCACCCACCGG
The DNA here is from genome assembly GCF_059370395.1 of Stenotrophomonas sp. YJH_SMC_101-4. Lineage (NCBI taxonomy): Bacteria > Pseudomonadati > Pseudomonadota > Gammaproteobacteria > Lysobacterales > Lysobacteraceae > Stenotrophomonas > Stenotrophomonas sp. YJH_SMC_101-4. The sequence goes on from NZ_JCAFTP010000003.1 coordinate 570,139, forward strand.
AAAGCGGTGCTTATTCGGCGTAGATCATCTTCCGGGTCATGCCGCCGTCCACGATGAAGTCCTGGCCGGTGGTGAAGCCGGACAGTGACGACAGCAGGTACACCGCCAGCGCGCCGATGTCCTCGGGCTGGCCGACCCGGCCGACCGGGTGCTGCGCATGGTCGATGGCCGAGTACTCAGGCTCATGGCGCCGTGAGGGTGCCTGCCACGCAGTGGTGCCGATCCAGCCAGGGCTGATGCTGTTCACCCGCACCGCCGGGCCGCTGCTGATCGCCAGCGCATGGGTAAAGGCCACCAGTCCGCCCTTGGCCGCGGCATAGGCTTCGCTATGTGCTTCGGATTGCCAGGCGCGGGTGGAGGCGATGTTGATGATCGCACCGGCAGCGCTGGCGGTCAGCGCGGGCAATGCATGCTTGCTGCACAGGAACGCGCCGTGCAGCGAGGACAGCCGGCGCTGCCACTCATCCCACTCCATGTCCTGCAGCCGCGTGCCGTGCGGGCCGGCGATGCCCGCGTTGTTGACCAGTCCGTCGATGCGGCCGAAACGCTGCAGCGCCACGGCGATGAAGTCGCGCACGCTGGCTTCGTCGGTGATGTCCAGGCGCTGGAACGCGGCGTCATCACCGCGCTGCCATTCCGCCAGGCACGCCTCGCCGGCCTCCATGTCCAGGTCGCCGATCAGCACGCGGCCCCCGGCACCGAGCACGGCCTGGGCGATGCCGCGGCCGATGCCGTTGGCGCCGCCGGTGATCAGCGCCACCTTGCCCGACAGCGGCGCGACCGGCCATGTGGCAATCGGCGGCACGCGGCTCATGACAGGTCGTCGCCACGCAGGCGGCGATGCCAGCCGTCCACGCCGATGCGGTCCAGGGTCTGGATGTTGCGCTCGACGATCACGTCCGGGTCCGGATAGACGTCCACCGCGCGTGCCACGCTGTCCTCGCGCAGCAGGTGCAGGGTGGGGAAGGGCGCACGGTTGGTGTAGTTGCTGGCGTCGTTGGCGGCCACGCCTTCGAACTGGTAGTCCGGATGGAAGCTCGCCACCTGCAGGATGCCCTGCAGGTCCAGCGCTTCGATTGCCGCGTCGGCGTTGTCGAGGAAATCGTTGTAGTCGAGGAAGTCGGTCAGCACCTGCGGATGCACGATCAGCGTCGTGTCGATCTGCTCGGCCGGCGTATCGCGCAGCAGCACCAGCTCCTCGGCCAGCTGTTCGACCAGCGCTTCGGGCGTGGTCGCATCACTGAGCACGAAACGGACCTGGTCCTTCACGTACACCGCCTTGGCGAACGGGCACAGGTTCAGGCCGATGACGATGCGCTCCAGCCACAGGCGGGTGGCGGCGATCGGGTCATCGGTGGGCAGGTGGGTGTCGGTCATGGCGGGCACGTCGGCTGGCGGGGCGGACATTGTAGGCAGTGTGCCGCTGCCGCGCTGTTCACTGTGCAGGAACTGGACAGTCGCCATGCTGGAAATTCCCGCCGATTCAAGCCCTTGCGGGCGACCGCTGGATGGCCGATTGCCTGTCGCGGACGGCGGGCGTGGAATGGACGCACGACACAGGAGGACACCCATGACTGCATCTTCTCCGTGGCTGCCGGATGCCCTTTGGGCCGGCGCCTTCTTCGATGGTCACTGGCAGGCGGCCGAGCAACGGCAGCCGGTGATCGAGCCGGCCACCGGCAACACCCTCGGCGAAATCGGCCTGGCCGACCCGGCGCAGGTAGCGCGTTCGGCGGCGGCCGCTGCACAGGCGCAACAGGCGTGGGCGTCAGCGCCTTACGAGCAGCGCGCGGAGGTGCTGCGCAACGCGGCACGCCTGGCCGAGGAACACATCGACACCCTGGTGGAGTGGCTGGTGCGCGAAAGCGGCTCGACACGGCTCAAGGCCGGCTTCGAAGCGAAGGTGACGATCAAGGCGCTGCACGAAGCTGCGGCGCTACCGTCGCGCAGCACCGGCGAGATCCTGCCCTCCGAGCCGGGTCGGCTGAACCTGGCGCGACGCCGGCCGCTGGGCGTGGTCGGCGTCATCTCGCCCTTCAACTTCCCGCTGTACCTGGCCATGCGCGCGGTGGCGCCGGCCATCGCGCTGGGCAATGCAGTGGTGCTCAAGCCGGACCCGCGCACGGCGGTGTGCGGCGGCGCGGTGATCGCACGCCTGTTCGAACTGGCCGGGCTGCCGGCGGGGGTGCTGCACATGCTGCCCGGCGATGGCGCGGCCGGGGCCGCACTGACCAGTGACCCGCACGTGGCGATGATCCAGTTCACCGGTTCCACCGCCGCTGGACGCAAGGTCGGCGAAGCGGCGGGCAGGCACCTGAAGAAGGTCTCGCTGGAGCTGGGCGGCAAGAACTCGCTGATCATTCTCGACGATGCCGACCTCGACCTGGCGGTGGCCAACACCGCGTGGGGTGTCTACCTGCACCAGGGCCAGATCTGCATGGCGACTGGCCGCGTGCTGGTGCATCGGAAGATCCATGCCGCGTTCCTGCAGAAGCTGGTGGCCAAGGCCAATTCGCTGAAGGTGGGCGACCCGGCGCGCGAAGACGTGGCGATCGGCCCGCTGATCAATGCTGGCCAGCGTGACCACGCCACGCGCGTGGTCGAACAGGCGGTGCAGGCCGGCGCCTCGCTGGAGGCGGGCGGTACCCATCGCGATCTGTTCTTCGCACCGACCGTGCTTGGCAACGTCTCCGCCGACAATCCGGCGTTCAACGAGGAGATCTTCGCACCGGTGGCGGTGGTGGTGCCGTTCGACGATGACGAGGATGCCGTGCGCCTGGCCAACGACAGCGAGTACGGGCTGTCGATGGCGATCGTGTCCAGCAACGTCGGCCGCGCGCTGAGGATCGGCGAGCGCCTGCGTACCGGCCTGCTGCACATCAACGACCAGACCGTGAATGACGAGGTGATCAATCCCTTCGGCGGCGTCGGTGCGTCCGGCAACGGCACCAGCATCGGTGGCCCCACCAACGGGGAAGAGTTCACCCAGTGGCAGTGGTTGACCGTCAAGGGCGAAGCGCCCGCTTACCCGATCTGATCGAAGGAGCCATCACGATGAACGACAAGACCACAACCCACGAGATCACCGCCGCCGTGGTCCGCGGCAAAGAACAGCCCTTCGTCATCGAGCAGGCCCGGCTGCGTGGCCCGCAGGACGACGAGGTACTGGTGAAGGTGGTGGCGACGGGCCTGTGCCACACCGACCTGATCGTGCGCGACCAGTACTACCCGGTGCCGCTGCCGGCAGTGCTCGGCCATGAGGGGGCTGGCATCGTTGAGGCGGTGGGCCCGAACGTGCGCGACCTCAAGGTGGGCGACCATGTGGTGCTGACCTATGGCGCCTGCGGTCACTGCAATCCCTGCCGGGGCGGCCACGGTGCCTACTGCAAGGACTTCTTTGCGCTGAACTTTGGTGGCGACGATGGCCACGGCCATACCGCGATCACCGATGCGCAGGGTCAGCCGCTGCACGACCATTTCTTCGCGCAGTCTTCGTTTGCCACCTTCGCCATCGCGCGCGAGATCAACGCGATCAAGGTACCCGACGATGCGCCGCTGGAACTGCTGGGCCCGCTGGGCTGCGGCATCCAGACCGGTGCCGGTGCGGTGCTCAATTCGCTGCAGGTGCGCTCGGGCAGCAGTTTCGCCAGCTACGGTGCCGGCGCGGTGGGCCTGAGTGCGGTGATGGCGGCGAAGGTGGCCGGTGCCACCACCATCATCGCCATCGACGTAGTGCCCTCGCGGCTGGAGCTCGCGCTGGAACTGGGCGCCACCCACGTGGTGAACAGCCGCGAGACCGACGTGATCGAGGCCGTACGCGCGATCACGGGCGGTGGTGCGGACTTCGCGCTGGAATCGACCGGTCGCCCCGAGGTGCTGTCGGCGGGTATCGAGGCGCTGGGCGGCTTGGGCATGATGGGCGTGGTCGGCGCACCGAAGCTGGGCACCACCGCCAGTTTCGATGTGAACAACCTGCTGCTCGGTGGTCGCAGCATCCGCGGCATCGTGGAAGGCGACAGCGTGCCGCAGGTGTTCATTCCGCAGCTGGTCACGCTGTTCCTGCAGGGCCGCTTCCCGTTCGACAAGCTGGTGAAGTTCTACCCGCTGGAACAGATCAACCAGGCGGCGGAGGACAGTACGAAGGGAATCACGCTCAAGCCGATCCTGCGCATCGCAGCGTAAGGGTGGGGAGGGTTTGCAGGGCTGCGCCCTGCACCCGCCGAAGCAACGTCCACGGCAACGGCAAAAGCGGGCATTCCGTGGGATGGCGGGGTGGGCCCGGTTGCGGGGGGCGCCGTAAACCCTTCCCTGGGGGCTTGGCAGCCGCATCCATGCGGCTGACACCCCCGCAACCGGACCCACCCCGCCTTCGACAGGTTCCCGCCGCTGTTGGTCGGCACGGGGTCGGATCCGTTTTCCAAAGGGAAACGGCTCTGACCCCTTGTTTGACCCCTTGTTTGAACCGCTGGCGGAAACATTCCGTTGTCGGAACGTAACGTGGCGTTGCCGCTGGCGGGTGTACGCTGCGTCCATGATGGCCACGACAGTCGGGCAGCAACAACTGGTGGCGGCACGTGCCGCTTTCGCCGAGGGCGATGCGCGCTCATTGGGCGTGTTGCCGCTGCCGCTGCAGCAGTCATGGCTGCGTTCGCGCGCGGCGGGCCTGCTGCCCGGGCAGGAGCCGGACTACCGTCCGCTGCTGGGTGATGGCCGGCATCTTTCCGATCCCGGCGACCGTCGGCTCGCGCGCTGCGTGCGGCCGGAGCTGGAACAGCTGTGGGCCGCCTTTGGCGGGCGTGGCTGGACGATGTTCTGTGCCAACCGTGAGGGCATGGTGATCGCGCAGCAGGCCCATGGCCTGGAAGATGCACCGCTGCTGCGCCCGATCCAGGTCGGGCGGAGGCTGGGCGAGGGCGAGATCGGCACCACGGCACCGGCAGTCAGCCTGGCCGACGACCTGCCTGCGCTGGTACGGGGCAATGAACACTACCTGCAGCGGTTCGCCCCGGTGTTCTGCCTCAGCGAGCCACTGCACGATCTCAATGGGCAGGTATGCGGGGTGATCGATATCACCGGCCTGGGTGAGCGCGATCCCTCGTTGCTGCAGGGCTACTTCCGGCAGGCCGCGCTGGCCAGCGAGAACCGGTTGTTCCACGCGCTTGCCGACGTGCACCTGCTGGCGCTGCAGCATGATCCGCGCTGGCTGGCGTCGCCATTGCAGGGGCTGCTGGCGGTGCAGGAGGATGGCCAGCTGCGCGCGGCCAACCGTGTTGCGCGGCGCCTGCTGGGCCTGCCGCGTCGGGGGCCATTGCCGTTGTTGAACCTGGAAAGCGTGTTTCCCGGCGCCAGTGCCGCGCAGCGGCGGCGCCTGCTGCAACCCGGGGCGCCGCATCGGGTGCGGGTAGGCGAGGGCAGTGCGGTTTACCTGCAGCACCTGCAGGCGCCGCGCAAGGTCGCTGGCCGCAGCGCGCAAAGCCCTCCAGCGGCGACGATGAATGCACCGCTGCTGCGTGATCAGCAGCGTGAAGCGGCGCGCCGTGCGGCGCAGGCGGCGGACGGCAATCTGAGCCTGGCCGCTCGCCAGCTGGGCATCTCGCGTACTACGCTGTACAAGCTGCTGCGCGGTTGACATTGCAGCCCGCCGGGCAGATCAATCGCGGAAATTGTTGAACTGCAGCGGCAGCTCGAACTTGCCTGCCTTGAGTACGGCAATGGCGTCCTGCAGGTCGTCGCGCTTCTTGCCCTGCACGCGCAGCTTGTCGCCGTTGATCTGGCTTTCGACCTTCAGCTTGGCTTCCTTCAGCGCGGCAGCGATCTTCTTGGCGATCTTCTGCTCGATGCCCTGCTTGACGGTGATCTTCTGCCGGGCCTGGGCCAGGTTGGTCTCGATGTCGCCGAACTCCAGGCTGAGCACATCGATGCCGCGCGCGGCCAGGCGTGCACGCAGGATGTCGTTCATCTGCTTGAGCTGGAACTCGGTCGGCGCAGTCTGGTTGATGACATCGCCATCGCGCTCGAACTTGGCGTCCACGCCCTTGAAGTCGAAGCGGGTGGCCAGTTCGCGGTTGGCCTGGTCGATGGCGTTGGTCAGCTCGTGGGTGTCGACTTCGGACACGACGTCGAAGGAAGGCATGGGCGGGCTCCGCGGAATTCAGTGGCTGCCATTCTATCGCGGCGCCCATGCCCGGCGCCCGGCGGGGCGCGCGGTCGGCGATAATGGGCCATGAACGTGCAACGCTCTCCTTCGCGCGCGGTGGCCTGGATGGTCGCGGCGGTCGCCTGTTTCTCGCTGATGGACGCTGGCATGAAGCAGCTGTCGGCCAGCTATCCCACGCTGGAAGTGACTTTCCTGCGTGGTGCGGCCTCGTTGCCGTTCGTGCTGGTGTGGGTGCTGGTCAGCGCCGGCCCGCGCTCGCTGATCCCGCGCCGCTGGGGCCTGCACCTGCTGCGTGGCGGGCTGGGCATGGCGATGATCGGCTGCTTCGTGTTCGCCCTGCGCGACCTGCCGCTGTCCACCGCCTACACCATCTATTTCGTCGCCCCGTTGTTGATCGCTGCACTCTCGGTGCCGCTGCTCGGTGAACGGGTCGGGCCGCGGCGCTGGGTTGCCATCGGCATCGGCCTGGTGGGCGTGCTGGTGGTGCTGCGGCCGGGCGTGGATGGCTTCATCTCGGTACCGGGGCTGATGGTGCTTGCTGCGGCCACCGCCTATGCCGTGGCAGCGATCACGGTCAGCCTGCTGACCCGCACCGATACCTCGCAGTCGATGGTGGTCTGGTTCCTGGTGATCATGGCCATCGGTGCCGGACTGCTGTCCATTCCCGGTTGGGTGCCGCTGCAGCTGGCACATGCCCCGCTGATCGCCGGCATGGGACTGGCCGGGGCACTGGGCCAGATCGCCCTGACCAAGGCCTTCCAGCTGGGCGAGGCCTCGATGATCGCGCCGCTGGAGTACAGCGGGCTGGTCTGGGTGATTGGCTGGGACCTGGCCTTCTGGGGCCAGCTGCCTGATGGCTATACCTGGGTGGGCGCGGCGATCATCGTGGCTTCGGGGCTGTACCTGCTGCACCGCGAGCGGGTGAACCGGCAGGAGCCGCCGAAGCCGCTGGATCACCCCTGAGCCGGTTGGGCCAGGATCCGACCCCAGGGTCGGGTCCCCACAGGGGCCCTAACCCCAGCCAATGCGTCGGCGCGGGCGACTTAGAACCAAAAGGAATAACATTCTGGCCCATGGCGCGGGCGCGCGACCGCCTGCGCTGGTAGGCTGCACGCCCCCTTCCGTCACCCAGCCGGTGAGCCACGCCCGTGATCGAGTTCCAGCGCCTGCACAAATCCTATGCCGTTGCCGGCCGCGAAGTCAGCGCGCTGCAGCCGCTGGACCTGACCATAGAGGCCGGTGAGGTCTTCGGCATCATCGGCCATTCCGGCGCCGGCAAGTCGACTCTGATCCGCATGATCAACCGCCTGGAAGAGCCCAGCGGTGGTCGCCTGCTGATCGGTGGCGAGGATGTCACCGCACTGGATGCGGACGGCCTGCGCGCACTGCGCCGGCGCATCGGCATGATCTTCCAGCACTTCAACCTGCTGTCCTCGCGCACGGTGGCCGGCAATGTCGCCTTCCCGCTGGAGCTGGCCGGCACACCGAAGGCGGAGATCGACGCGCGCGTGGCCGAGTTGCTGCAGACCGTGGGCCTGGAGGCGCACGCGCAGAAGTACCCGGCGCAGCTGTCCGGTGGCCAGAAGCAGCGCGTCGGCATCGCCCGCGCGCTGGCGACCCGCCCGCAGATCCTGCTGTGCGATGAGGCGACCAGTGCGCTCGACCCGCAGACCACGGCCTCGGTGCTGTCGCTGCTGTCGAAGATCAATCGCGAGCTGGGCCTGACCATCGTGCTGATCACCCACGAGATGGATGTGATCCGCCGTGTGTGCGACCGCGTGGCCGTGCTCGACGCCGGCCAGATGGTCGAGACCGGGCCGGTCACCCGCGTGTTCCTGCACCCGCAGCACCCGACCACGCGCCGTTTCGTCAGCGAATCGGAGCATGTGGACGAGGGCGCGCTGCACCGCGATTTCGACGTGGTGGGCGGCCGCATCGTGCGCCTGACCTTCCTCGGCGGCGACACCTACGAACCCCTGCTCGGCAGTGTCGCGCGGCAGACCGGGGTCGACTACAACATCCTGTCCGGCCGTATCGACCGGATCAAGGACACCCCGTATGGCCAGCTGGTGGTCGCCCTGGTGGGCGGCGACCAGTCCGCCGCGCAGGCCGCGTTCGTGGCCGCCGGCGTGCATGTTGAGGAGCTGCGTCGATGATCATCGCTACTGCCGGCGGCTTCTTCCGTCACCTGGATGCGGGCAAGTGGGCCGACATCGGCCAGGCCACCATCGACACCCTGCTGATGCTGCTCGGTTCGCTGCCGCTGACCCTGGCCATCGGCCTGCCCCTGGGCGTGCTGCTGTATCTGTTCGGCGCGCCGCAGATGAAGCGCCGGCCGTTCGCCTATGGCGTGCTGGCGCTGGTGGTGAACCTGCTGCGCTCGGTGCCTTTCATCATCCTGATGATCGTGCTGATTCCGGTCACGCTGTTCCTGATGGGGACGTCGCTGGGTGTACGCGGTGCGATCGTGCCGCTGGTGATCGGTGCTGCACCGTTCTATGCGCGCCTGGTCGAGACCGCGCTGCGTGAAGTCGACCGGGGCGTGATCGAGGCGACCCAGGCGATGGGTGCCACCACCTGGCAGCTGGTCACCCGCGTGCTGCTGCCCGAAGCGCGCCCCGGCCTGATTGCCGGTGCGACGGTCACCACGGTAGCGCTGATTGGTTTCACCGCGATGGGCGGTGCGATCGGCTCCGGTGGCCTTGGCGACCTGGCCTTCCGCGACGGCTACCAGCGCTCGCACACCGATGTGGCCCTGGTCACCGTGGTCCTGCTGCTGATCCTGGTGCAGCTGCTGCAGATGCTCGGCGACCGCCTGGTCGCGCATTACAGCCGCAGATAACAGAATGCCGGGCGGCGCCCGGCATCTCGTTCGGGTAGTGCCGGCCGCTGGCCGGCAATCCCTCGTGCGATCAACGCACGTTCGGCACTTCGTAGCCCAGCTTCCCGACCTGTTCCGGGTGCTGCGGTACGCGCTTGAGCTTGTCGGTGTTCACGCCGTACTCGTCGCGCAGGCGTTCGGCCAGCTCCTTGTACAGCGCCTTGTCCATGTCCGGCGTGCGCGAGAAGATCCAGGCCATTTCGCGGCCGGGGTAGCCGATCAGCGCCCACGAGTAATCCGGCGCCACTTCCAGCACCCGCGAATGGGTCGGCACGACGCGGTAGAACCAGGTGCGCCAGCCGTGGTTGCCGCTGTCCGGGTCGACGCTGGCGCGGGCACGCACTTCCTGCAGCGGTTCGCCGAAGCCATCACGGTAGCGGTAGGTGATGCCGACCTTGTGCGCGTCGCGCAGCTCGTACTCGTTGACGCTGGCGACATGGCCACGTTCGATGAAGTTCGGCACGCGGCCGATCACATACCAGGTGCCCATGAAGCGCTTCAGGTCGATCGGTGCGTCCAGGGCAGCTGCACCAGAGGCACTGGTACGGGGCGACGGCGGCTCACTGGCGGCCACGGCGGGGCCGGCCAGGGAAAGGGCCAGCAGCGCGGCGCAGAGCGGGCGGATCGAAGTCATGCGGGAGCGGGCTCCAGTGGGCTTGCACGCGCATGGTCGACTGTGTGCACGCGATCCGTCAATGGTGTCGCAACCTGTGAGAAGGGCCTTGCCCAAACTGTGTTGCATTGTCCACCGGAGAAGCCCCATGTACGCACGTTCCGTTCGCCGCCCTGCAACTGAACGCGTCATCATTGAACGCGCCGATCCACGCCTGCTGCGCAGCGTGCAGCAGGTGGCGCTGGCCGGCCTGGCACTGGTGCTGGTCTGGCCAGCCGCGCGCGGCAGCAACGCCTGGCTGGGCTGGCTGCCGATGTGGCTGGTGGGCATGCCGCTGGTGGCCTGGTGGGCGTTGCTGCGCTTCCCGCTGCCTGGACTGTCGTGGCAGCGGCTGGCCCGGCGTACCGGTGGACAGGCCCGTCGCCGGACCGGCGGCACGACCCGTGGCCGGCGCAGCCCCGCGGCCACGGCCTGACCTTCGACACGGGGGAGACCGCGACATTCCGTGCTAGCGTTCCAAGGCTTATGACTGCCTGGAGCTGCAATGTCACGACTCGCTTCCGCCTGCCTGCTGGCCGGCATGATGACCGCTGCCTCGGTGGGGACCGCCGTGGCCGCTGAAGACACCGACCGTTACGCCTGGCTCGAAGACGTCACCGGCGGCAAGCCGCTGACCTGGGTCAAGGAACAGAACGCCAAGTCCGAGGCGCGCCTGGCGCAGACCCCGGCCTTCAAGCAGATGGAGACCCGCATCCGCGAGGTGCTCGACTCCGATGCCAAGATTCCCGGCGTGCAGAAGATCGGCGACTACTACTACAACTTCTGGAAGGACCAGCAGCACGAGCGTGGCCTGTGGCGCCGCACCACCCTGGCCGAGTACCGCAAGGCCTCGCCGCAGTGGGAAACCGTGCTTGACCTGGATGCGTTGAACAAGGCCGAAGGCGAGAACTGGGTCTGGCACGGTGCTGACTGCCTGCGTCCGGACTACAGCCGCTGCCTGATCGCGCTGTCGCGCGGTGGCGCCGACGCCGATGTCACCCGCGAATTCGACCTGTCCAACAAGAGCTGGATCAAGGACGGCTTCTTCCGTCCGGAGTCGAAGGGCGGCCTCAGCTGGATCGATCGCGATACGGTGTTCGTCTACACCGACTTCGGTGCCGGTTCGATGACCACCTCCGGCTACCCGCGCGTGGCCAAGCTGTGGAAGCGCGGCACGCCGATGGCCTCGGCCACGGCCGTGTACGAAGGCAAGCCGGAAGACATGTACATCGCGGCGATGCACGATGACACCCCGGGCTTCGAGCGCAACCTGGTCAGCCGCACCCTGGCCTTCTACAACAACGAGATCTACCTGCGCGGCGACGACGGCACGCTGACCAAGATTGATGCGCCGAACTCGGCCGAGAAGGGCCTGCACAAGCAGTGGCTGACCCTGGAGCTGCGCGACCCGTGGACCGTGGGCGGCAAGACCTATGCCTCCGGTTCGCTGCTGGCCACCAAGCTGGATGACTTCCTGGCGGGCAAGCGCGACTTCGAGGTGCTGTTCACCCCGACCGCGACCACCTCGCTGGCCAGCGCCACCTGGACCAAGAGCCATCTGGTGCTGAACGTGCTGGATGACGTCAAGAACCGCCTGTCGGTGCTGACCCCGGGCGCCGATGGTTGGCAGACCAGCCGTTTCGTCGGCGCGCCGGCCTTTGGCACGCTGGGCGTGGCCGCGGTGGACAGCAACGACAGCGACGCGGTGTGGCTGACCGCTACCGACTACCTGACCCCGACCACGCTGGCACTGGCCGAGATCGGCCAGGCGCCGGAAACGCTGAAGACCATGCCGGCCTTCTTTGATGCCAAGGGCAAGGTGATCGAGCAGCACTTCGCCACCAGCAAGGACGGCACCCGCGTGCCGTACTTCGTGGTGCACGACAAGGCGATGAAGCTGGATGGCTCCAACCCGACCCTGCTGTACGGCTACGGTGGTTTCGAGATCTCGCTGACCCCGAACTACTCCGGTGGCATGGGCCGCGCCTGGCTGGAGAAGGGCGGCGTGTATGTGGTCGCCAACATCCGTGGTGGTGGCGAGTACGGCCCGCGCTGGCACCAGGCAGCGCTGAAGCAGAACCGTCACAAGGCCTATGAAGACATGGCCGCGGTGGCGCGCGATCTGGTCAAGCGCAAGATCACCAGCGCCAAGCACCTGGGCGTGCAGGGCGGCAGCAACGGTGGCCTGCTGACCGGCAACATGCTGACCCAGTACCCGGAACTGTTCGGTGCGGTGGTGGTGCAGGTGCCGCTGCTGGACATGAAGCGCTACAGCCATCTGCTGGCCGGCGCCTCGTGGATGGCCGAGTACGGCAACCCGGATACCAGCGACTGGGAGTTCATCAAGACCTTCTCGCCGTATCACCTGTTCAACGCGAAGAAGAACTACCCGCCGGTGCTGTTCACCACCTCCACCCGCGATGACCGCGTGCATCCGGGCCACGCCCGCAAGATGGCCGCGAAGATGATCGATGCCGGCAAGGACGTGACCTACTACGAGAACATCGAAGGCGGTCATGGCGGTGCGGCCAACAACGCGCAGGCCGCGCACATGTCGGCACTGGCCTACAGCTTCCTGTGGGAGCGGTTGGGCGGTAAATGATGAAATGAAAAACGCCGCCCTCGGGCGGCGTTTTTCGTTGGGCATTCGTTGAACGGTAGCGCCGGGCCATGCCCGGCGGCTCCTTTGCCGCGCTGCGCGCTCGCCGGGCATGGCCCGGCGCTACCGGAAATGTTTCAATCCACGCGCGATACGGTCCACCGCTTCCTGCAACCGCGGCACTTCCTGGGTATAGGCCAGGCGCACATGCTGGTTGGCGCGATGGAAGCCGAAATCCAGCCCGGGGGTGAATGCCACGTGCTCGGTTTCCAGGAAGTGCGCGCAGAACGCCTGCGCGTCGTCGGTGAATGCGCTCACATCGGCGTACAGGTAGAACGCACCCTGCGGCTCGACTTCGATGCGGAAGCCCAGTTCGCGCAGTGCAGGCAGCAGGAAATCGCGGCGCTGGCGGAACGCCTCGCGGCGTTGCTCGAAGATCGCCATCGATTCCTCGCTGAAACAGGCGAGGGCGGCATGCTGAGCGATGCTCGACGCGCTGATGTACAGGTTCTGTGCCAGCTTCTCCAGATCGGGCACGGCCGCCGGCGGTGCCACCAGCCAGCCCAGCCGCCAGCCGGTCATGCCGAAGTACTTGGAAAAACTGTTCAGCACGAACGCGCTGTCATCCACCTGCAGCACGCTGGGCGCATCCAGGCCGTAGGTCAGGCCGTGATAGATCTCGTCCACCACCAGATGGCCGCCCCGCGCGTGCAGGGTCTGCGACAGGGCTGACAGTTCGTCGGCGGAAAGCACGGTGCCGGTCGGGTTGGCCGGCGAGGCGACCAGCGCGCCGACGCTGTCGGCGTTCCAGTGTTGTTCCACCAGCGATGGAGTCAGCTGGTAGGCGGTTTCCGGCCCGACCGGCACCAGCTGCGCACCGCCTTCCACCAGGCGCAGGAAGTGGCGGTTGCACGGATAACCTGGGTCGGCCAGCAGCCAGTGGCGACCAGGATCGACCAGCAGGCTGCTGGCCAGCAGCAGCGCACCGGAGCCGCCGGGGGTGACCAGGATGCGTTCGGGATCGATGTCCAGCCCGTAGTGGCTGCGATAGAAACCACTGATGGCCTGGCGCAGGGCCGGCAGGCCACGTGCGGCGGTGTAGCGGGTATGGCCGGCGGCCAGTGCGGCCTGGCCGGCACGCACGACCGGTTCGGCCGTGGTGAAGTCTGGTTCGCCGATTTCCAGGTGGATCACATCGTGGCCGGCCTGTTCCAGCGCCTGTGCGCGGGCCAGCAGGGACATCACGTGGAACGGAGCGATTTCATGGCTGCGCCGGCTGTAGCCCGGCGTGTGGGGCAGGGTACTCATGTGCCCATGGTACGCCGGTCGGCATGACCCATGACGATCCGCAGGGTTGCCGCATTGCAGGGATTGGGGTCAGATCCCTTTTCGGGAAAAGGGATCTGACCCCGCCGAAGACCATTGCATTGATGCGCCTGGAGCCTTATCTCATGAAATCCACCCTCTGCCTGTTGCTTGCGAGCCTGATGACCACGACCGCTACCGCCGCCACGCCGCCTGTTCCGCCGGATGCCGCCAAGCACCCGCATGTGGTCAAGGCGCCGTTCGGCGCGACCCGCAACGATGACTATTACTGGCTGCGCGACGACAAGCGCGAGAACAAGGACATGCTGGCCTACCTGCAGGCCGAGAATGCCTACGCTGACCAGCTGCTGGCACCGCTGAAGCCGCTGGAAGACACCCTGTACAAGGAGATCGTCGGCCGCATCAAGCAGGACGATTCCAGCGTGCCGGCGCGCGAGCGCGGCTACTGGTACTACAGCCGTTTCGAGACCGGCCAGGACTACCCCATCCACGCGCGCCGCAAGGGCAGCATGGACGCGGCCGAAGAGATCCTGCTGGACGTCAACATGATGGCCGCTGGCAAGGGCTACTTCAGCGTCGGCTCGATGGAGGTCAGCCAGGACAACCAGCTGCTGGCCTGGGCCGATGATGATGTGGGCCGCCGCCAGTACACGATCCGCTTCAAGGACCTGGCCACCGGCAAGGTGTTGCCCGATGTGATCACCGGCAGCTCCGGCGACCTGGTCTGGGCCGACGACAACCGCACCGTGCTGTATGTCGAGAACGATCCGGAAACACTGCTGACCGTGCGCGTGAAGAAGCACGTGCTGGGTACCCCGGCCAGCGCCGACACCGTCGTCTACGAAGAGAAGGACGACAGCTTCTACATGGGCATCGGCCGCACCCGCGACGATCGCTTCATCACCATCGGCGTGCACAGCACCGTGTCCTCGGAAGAGCGCTATGCACCCGCCAGCGACCCGACCACCTTCACCGTACTGGCCCCGCGCCAGCGCGATGTCGAGTACGACGCCGACCACTACGATGGCCGCTGGGTGATCCGTACCAACGATGGTGCGAAGAACTTCAAGCTGGTCACCGCACCGACCGATGCGACCTCGCGCGCGCAGTGGAAGGACTGGATCGCGCATGACGATGCAGTGTTCATCGAAGGCTTCGAACTGTTCGATGGCTACACCGCCATCGCCGAGCGTTCGCAGGGCCTGGAACGCATCCGCCTGCTGTTCGAGGACGGTCGCAGCGACTACGTGAAGGCCGACGAGCCGGCGTACTCGATGGGCCTGGGCGACAACACCGAGGCCGATACGCCGTGGCTGCGTTACATCTACACCTCGATGACCACCCCGACCACGGTGTTCGAACTGAACACCGCCACCGGCGAGCGCCGCCAGCTGAAGGTGCAGCCGGTGATCGGCTATGACGCCTCGAAGTACGAAACCGATCGCGTCTGGATCACCGCGCGCGATGGCGTAAAGGTGCCGGTGTCGCTGGTCTACCGCAAGGGCTACCAGAAGGATGGCAAGGGCGCGCTGTTCCAGTACGCCTATGGCAGCTACGGCATGTCGATGGACCCGTACTTCAACCAGACCGCGGTGAGCCTGCTCGACCGCGGCGTGGTGTATGCCATCGCCCACATCCGCGGTGGCCAGGAAATGGGCCGCGACTGGTACGAGAACGGCAAGCTGCTGCACAAGCAGAACACCTTCAACGACTTCATCGACGTCACCCGAGGGCTGGTGGCACAGGGCTGGGCGGCGAAGGATCGCGTCGCCGCATCCGGCGGCAGTGCCGGTGGCCTGCTGATGGGCGCGGTGGCCAACCAGGCCCCGCAGGATTACCGGGTGATGGTGGCGCAGGTGCCGTTCGTCGATGTGGTCACCACCATGCTCGACCCGACCATTCCGCTGACCACCAACGAGTACGACGAGTGGGGCAACCCGGAACAGAAGCCGTACTACGACTACATGCTGTCCTACTCGCCCTATGACAACGTGAAGCAGCAGGCCTATCCGGCGCTGTTCGTGGGCACCGGCCTGTGGGATTCGCAGGTGCAGTACTGGGAACCGGCCAAGTGGGTAGCCAAGCTGCGTGACGACAACACCGGCCCCTACCCGATCCTGTTCCGCACCAACATGGAAGCCGGCCACGGCGGCAAGTCGGGGCGCTTCCAGCGTTACCGCGAGCTGTCCGAGTCGTATGCGTTCGTGCTGCAGCAGCTGGGCATCGCCCAGCCGTGATGGCGACAGGGTGCCGGGCACTGCCTGGCACCCTGAACCGGTATCCTTGCGGCCATGAGCGCGCCAGATCCTTCCGCCCCTCGCGATGCCGCCACGCCTCCGCGCGTGGTGCGTTTCCGCTGGGCGTGGTGGCTGCTGGCGTATGTCAGCCTCGGCACCGGCATCGTCGGCATCTTCGTGCCGGGCCTGCCGACCACCGTATTCATCCTGATTTCGGCCTGGGCCGCCTCGCGTGGCTCCGAGCGCCTGCACAGCTGGCTGCTGCAGCATCCACGCTTTGGCCCGGCCATCGCCAACTGGCAGGCGCATGGTGCAGTCAGCCGCTACGGCAAGTGGATGGCCACGATCACCATGGCGGTATGCGCCGGCATCATGTTGTGGTGCGTGCCGATCGCCTGGGTGAAGTGGTTCTCGATCGGCAGCATGACCGTGGTGGCGATCTGGCTGTGGACCCGGCCGCTGCCGCCGCCCGCGGATTGAACCCCTGCGGTGGTGCCGGCCGCTGGCCGGCAACCCGATCCCCTGCACCAACCGCTCAGCCGCCAGTGGCTATACTCGGGGCATGAAGACCCCCCATCGAAACGCCATCCTGATTCCGCTGGCAGCGGCTTCGCTGCTGTTCCTCGCCGCCTGCGGTAACAAGGGCCCGCTGGTACTGCCGCAGAAGCCGGTGCCGGTGGAAGAAACCGTCGAACCGGTTGCCGAGCCCGCGACCGAAGCGACCCCGACCGAGACCCAGGGCAGCGGCACGCCGGCCACGACCGTGGACCCGGCTGCACCGACCACCCAACCGGCGCCTGCGCCTGCGAAGAAGGTGGGCGGCGGGAATGAGTAAGGCCGGTTCCAAGGCGCTGCGCTTCAGCAAGATGCATGGCGCGGGCAATGATTTCGTAGTGATCGACCTGCGTGACGGCACTGCGCCGCCCACGCCTGAACTGGCCGCGCGCCTGGCCGACCGCCACACCGGCGTCGGCTGCGATCAGATCCTGACCATCGAAGCACCGCGCGCGGAAGGCTCGGTGGCGTCCTACCGCATCTGGAATGCCGACGGTTCCAACTCCGAGCAGTGCGGCAACGGCGCGCGCTGCATCGCGGCCTGGCTGGTGCGCGAGGGCAGTGCGCAGGGCGGTGCATTCGTCATCGACAGCCCGTTGGCCAGCCACGAAGTGAAGATGCTGGGCGAGGGCCAGTTCGCGGTGACCATGGGGGTGCCCGCGTTCGAGCCGGCCAACGTGCCGCTGATGGGCTTCGCCCACGCGCGCGAGGAATACCTGCTGCCGCTGCAGGGCGAGAGCGTCCGCTTTGCTGCGGTATCGATGGGCAATCCGCATGCGGTGATTGAAGTGGGCCTGATCGATGCCGCACCGGTCGAGCGCGTCGGTTCGCTGCTGCAGCAGCATGCGTCGTTCCCGCGCTCGGTGAACGTGGGCTTCGTACAGGTGATGGGCCCGGCGCATGCACGTCTGCGTGTGAATGAGCGCGGCGTCGGTGAAACCCTGGCCTGTGGCAGCGGTGCCTGTGCCGCTGCGGTGACCCTGATGCAGCGTGGCCGCCTGCAGCGTGACGCGCGCATCAGCCTGCCCGGTGGTGACCTGCGCATCCAGTGGCCAGGCGATGGCCAGCCGGTGGTGATGGCCGGCCCGACCGCATTCGTCTTCGAAGGGGAGTGGATCGCATGACCGAAACCGTCGACAAGCTCGGGGCCCACGAAGTCGCTGCCTGGTTGCGGCGTCATCCGGGCTTCCTCAAGCAGTTCCCGGACCTGGCCCTGACCCTGGTGGTGCCGCGTGATGACGGTCCGACCGCGTCGCTGGCCAGCTACCAGCTGGAAGTGCTGCGCGAGAAGAACCGCGAGCTGGCACGACGGTTGGCCGATCTGGGCGCCACCGCCCAGATCAATGAACGCCTGGCAGTGCGCACGCATCAGCTGACCCTGGCGCTGATGAAGCAGGACAACGCCGCCGATACCCTGCGTGCTATGGCTGCCTCGCTGCAGGAAGATTTCGCCGGCGACCTGGTACGGCTGGTGGTGCACAGGCCGGTGGCCGGGCTGGAGCAGGCCGACTGGCTGCAGGTGATCGCCGCCGATGATCCGCAGCTGGGCCCGTTCCGCGACTGCCTGAAGGATGGCGAGCCGATCTGCGGCCGCCTGCAGCCGGAAAAGAATGCCGTGCTGTATGGCGTGCGCAGCGAGGAAGTGCAGACCACCGCACTGCTGCCGCTACCGGGCGTGGGCCTGATTGCGGTCGGAAGCCACGACCCGAACCGCTTCTATCCGGGCATGGGCACGCTGTTCCTGCGCATGATGGGCGATGCGCTGGTCACCGGCCTGAAGCGCTTCCCGGGCTGAGCAGGACACGTCGATGAGCGCGGTACAGGCCTTCCTGCAGCACCTGCAGGTGGAACGGCGGATGTCGGCGCATACGCTTGATGCCTACCGCCGCGACCTGGGTGCGCTGTCGGTCTGGGCCGAGCCACGTGGTGTAGCGGTGGAGGCGCTTGATGCTGACGCGGTGCGCCAGTTCGTCGCCGACGAGCATCGCCGCGGCCTGTCGGCCAAGAGCCTGCAGCGCCGCTTGTCCGCCTGCCGCAGCTTCTATGCCTGGCTGCTCAAGCACGGGCGCATCGAGGTCAGTCCGGCGGCGACGCTGAAGGCGCCGCGTGCGCCGCGCCGGTTGCCGCAGGTGCTTGACGCCGACGAAGCCGTGCAGCTGGTCGAGCTGGAACCGGAAGGCGAGCTGGGCCGCCGTGATCGCGCGCTGCTGGAACTGTTCTATTCCTCCGGCCTGCGCCTGAGCGAAGTCTGCGCGCTGACCTGGCGCGATCTGGATTTCGACAGTGGTCTGGTCAACGTACTGGGCAAGGGCAATCGCCAGCGGCGGGTGCCGTTCGGCCGGCCGGCGCGCGAAGCATTGCAGGCGTGGCGCGCGGAAAGTGGCGGTGGACCGGCCTCGCCGGTATTTCCCGGCCGCAACGGGCCGATCAGCCAACGCGCGGTGCAGATCCGCATCCGCCAGCTGGCGCAGCGCCAGGGCCTGTTCAAGCACGTGCACCCGCACATGCTGCGGCACAGCTTCGCCAGCCATATCCTGGAATCATCCGGTGACCTGCGTGGCGTGCAGGAACTGCTCGGCCATGCCGACATCGCTACCACCCAGATCTACACCCACCTCGATTTCCAGCACCTGGCCAAGGTCTACGACGCCGCGCATCCGCGCGCCAAGCGCCGCAACAAGGGCGACACGGCTGAATAGCCCGCCCTTGATCTGGATCAGGGCAGGGCGGGCGCTACCGGCGCATCGTGGCCGCAGGCCACGAAGAACCCGCCACCATGGCGAAGCCCATTCCGCTGCATCCCAGGCATCCCGAGCGCATCTGCTGGGGCTGCGACCGCTACTGCGCAGCTGATGCACTGGCCTGCGGCAATGGTTCCGGCCGCACCCAGCATCCGATCGAGACGCAGGGCGAAGACTGGTATATCGCCTGGGGCATCGAGCCCAATCCGGATCGGCCTTCGCAAGCCAAGCGCTGAACGGCAGCCATCCGCACAGGCTTGATCGCACCCGGCGCTGTCCCCATGTCCCGGGAACAGCTATCGGAGGCCGCATGGACCCCAGTCAGAATCCCAACGTTTTCCACGCCACCACCATCGTCTGCGTCCGTCGCGGCGAGCACGTGGCCATTGCCGGCGACGGCCAGGTCACGCTGGGCCACACCGTGATGAAGGGCAATGCGCGCAAGGTGCGCCGCCTCGGTCGTGACGGCCAGGTGCTGGCCGGCTTCGCCGGTGCCGCCGCCGATGCCTTCACCCTGTTCGAGCTGTTCGAGGCCAAGCTGGAAAAGCACGGCCAGCTGCAGCGCGCTGCGGTCGAACTGGCCAAGGATTGGCGCACCGAGCGCCGCCTGGGCAAGCTCGAGGCCCTGCTGGCAGTGGCCGACAAGGAAACCTCGCTGATCATCAGCGGCACCGGCGATGTGATCGAACCGGAGGACGGCATCATCGCCATCGGTTCCGGCGGTTCGTACGCCCTTTCGGCTGCGCGTGCGCTGATGGCACACACCGAGCTGGATGCACGCACCATCGCCAGCGAGGCGATCGGCATTGCCGGCGACATCTGCATCTACACCAACCGCAACGTGGTGGTCGAGGAGCTGTAACGCCTCCCGATCCGCCGGGCATGGCCCGGCGCTACCGACAACGAATCCGTGAGCACATCCATGTCGAAGATCGAAGTTTCCTCCGCCACCATGACCCCGCGCGAGATCGTGCAGGAACTGGACCGGCATATCGTGGGCCAGCACGACGCCAAGCGCGCCGTGGCCATCGCCCTGCGCAACCGCTGGCGCCGCATGCAGCTGGTGCCGGAGCTGCGCAATGAAGTGATGCCGAAGAACATCCTGATGATCGGCCCGACCGGCGTCGGCAAGACCGAAATCGCGCGCCGCCTGGCCACGCTGGCCAACGCACCGTTCGTGAAGGTTGAAGCGACCCGCTTCACCGAAGTCGGCTACGTCGGCAAGGACGTCGAGCAGATCATCCGTGACCTGGCCGATACGGCCGTCAAGCTGTACCGCGAACAGGCCAAGGTGCGCGTGCGTACCCAGGCCGAGGAACGCGCCGAAGACCGCATCCTCGATGCGCTGCTGCCGCGCCGCAGCGGTGGCATCGGCTTCGATCCGGAAGTCGCCCGCAACGAACCGTCGGCGCAGGACAACGAGACCCGCATCAAGTTCCGCAAGATGCTTCGCAACGGTGAGCTGGACGAGCGCGAGATCGAGCTCGACCTGGCCGCCAATGTCAGCATGGACATCATGACCCCACCGGGCATGGAGGAAATGGGCCAGCAGCTGAAGTCGATGTTCGCCAACCTCGGCGGCGGCGCCAAGGCGCATAAGCGCACGCTGACCATCAAGGCCGCGCGTCCGCTGCTGGTGGAAGAAGAGGCCGGCAAGCTGGTCAACGAAGACGATATCCGCACGGCGGCGATCGAGGCCTGTGAGCAGCACGGCATCGTCTTCATCGACGAGATCGACAAGGTCGCCAAGCGGGGTGACAACGTGGGCGGTGGCGACGTGTCCCGCGAAGGCGTGCAGCGCGACCTGCTGCCGCTGGTGGAAGGCTCCAACGTGTCCACCAAGTACGGCACCATCAAAACCGACCACATCCTGTTCATCGCCTCCGGTGCGTTCCACCTGGCCAAGCCCAGCGATCTGATTCCGGAGCTGCAGGGTCGCTTCCCGATCCGCGTCGAGCTGGGCGCGCTGAGCAAGGGTGACTTCGTGCGCATCCTGACCGAGCCGAAGGCCGCGTTGACCAAGCAGTACGAAGCACTGCTGGCTACCGAAGGCGTCAAGGTCAGCTTCACCGCCGACGCCATTGAGCGCCTGGCCGAGATCGCCTTCCAGGTGAACGAGCGCCAGGAGAACATCGGTGCCCGCCGCCTGCATACCGTGCTGGAACGCCTGTTGGATTCGCTCAGCTACGAGGCACCGGACCGCGACGGCGAAACCCTGGCCATCGACAGTGCTTATGTCGATGCACACCTGGGCGAGCTGGTGCAGGATCCGGACCTGAGCCGCTACATCCTGTAATGCCCGGCTCTGCAAAGCTATTGGGCCGCCGAAAGGCGGCCTTTTTGTTGGCGGTCAGTGCGGGTGCCGGGCGCGGTAGGCCTGCAGTACCTGGTCGATCACCGCACTGGTGCGCGCAGCGCTGATGCCGGTCGACGGTGAACAGCCGTTGCCACGCAGTTCGTCCACGAGGGAGGCGATCAACGGCTGCTGGACCGCTGGCGGGTTCGGGATATCGAACGCCTGCACGCCCGCTTCGGTCTCCAGAACCACCGGAACGTCCTCGAAGGTGGCAAAGCGCAGCTGCCCGCGGTCGCCGGTGATCTCGATCTCATCCTGGCGGCGGAAGGCGCAGAAGCTCCACTGCGCGATGCCATGCGCGCCCATTCCGGTGCGGAAGCACATCGAGACGCTGTCCTCGGCGGCGTAGGCGCCGGTCAACGAACTGGCCAGGCCACGCACATCGCTCAGCGGCCCCAGGAGATGGTCGAGCAGGTCCAGGGTATGCGAGCCCAGATCGACGAACAGCCCGCCGCCGGCGATCGCCGGATGGGTCCGCCAGAAGTCCGGCGAGGCGGCATTCGCCGAATGCGGCCGGTGCAGGGTGGCGCGCACGCTGCGCGGCGTACCGATCGCGCCGCTGTCCAGCAGCTGTTTCACCTGTGCGAAGCGGGGCAGGGCGCGGCGGTAATAGGCCACGAACACCGGCACGCCGCGGCGTGCGCTGGCCTCCAGTACGCGTTCGCATTCGGCGTGATCCATGGCCATCGGCTTTTCGATGTAGACCGGCTTGCCCGCGGCGATCGCCTGCAGCGCGTACTGCATGTGCGTCGAGGGGGGCGTTGCGACGTACACCGCGTTCACTTCCGGATCGGCGATGAGCGCATCGGCGTCCGCGTACCAGCGGGGAATGGCATGGCGCCGCGCGTAATCCTCGGCCAACGCCGCATTGCGACGCATGACCGCTGCAACCCGTGATCCGGGTGCGCTGGCCAGGGCCGGGCCGCTCTTCTTCTCGGTGACACTGCCGCAGCCGATGAAGCCCCACACCACATTGTCCAGGATCATGGGTCTGTCCTCAGATGGGTACGGCGGTGGTGGCAGCAGCGCCGCTCACGCGTCCGGCAACGGCTCGGGCACCGTTCCGGGCACGAACACGCCATCCTTCACGTAGGCGGCCAGAGTCATGTCCAGCGCGAGCATGCCGTCGCGCTTGAGGTCCATCAGTTCCGGTTCGACCATCGCGCCGTGCAGCACGCCCAGGACGGTGGCGTGCAGCATGCGCGCGGCGATCTTCGGGTCCGCTCCTTCGCGCAGCTGGCCCAGGTCCCGGGCCCGGCGAAGCGCACGCTCCATCCGGTCCAGCGCATCGCGGAATCCGGCCTGCTGCATTTCGGTCAGCACCTTGGTGTCGGCCGAGGCATCGCTGCGCAGCATGATCTCCATGGTCTTGCGCAGGCGCTCATCCTCGGACAGCTCGATGAACGAGTGGATCATCACCGCGCGCAGGTCGTGTACCGGCGTGTCGCGCTGCTCGGTGGAGGTGCGTTCCAGTTCCTGCATGAAGGGCAGGTGCACCCGTTCAACGATCGCGGCCAGCACCTCGCTCTTGTTCTTGAAGTGCCAGTACACCGCGCCACGGGTATAGCCGGCGCGGGCGCCGATCATCTCCAGCGTGGTACGGGCCACGCCGTGTTCATGGAAACAGGCTTCGGCGGCGTCAAGGATGCCTTCCCGGGTTGCCTGGGTGTCCTCTTTGGTCTTGCGGGCCATGGATGGGTACGAGTGCGGGTGAAACGTGGCTGAATTGTACCTGTTTACAAACAAACACGCATGTATGTATATTTCCGTCCCATCATTCCCGCCGTGTGCGTGGCAGGCCGTTGCCGGCTGCTTCTCCCCGCCGGTGAGCGTTGCCTGCTGGCGCTTTCGGCCTGTATCAGCGCATTTTGAGATTCCTTCCCCTGAGAGCCTTTCCGTCATGTTGCTGAGCCGAATCCGACCCATCGCGCTGTCGCTGGCCATCGCCGCGACCGTGGCTGCCTGCGGCGGCCAACCCCAGGCCCCCGAACAGGGCCCCGGTGACGTCACCGTGGTCACGCTGAAGTCCGAGACCGTGGGCCTGACCCGCGAACTGCCGGGCCGTACCAATGCCTTCCTGGTCGCCGAAGTGCGCCCGCAGGTCAATGGCATCGTCGCCAAGCGCCTGTTCACGGAAGGTGGCATGGTCAAGGCCGGCGAGCCGCTGTACCAGCTCGACGACGCCAGCTACCGCGCCCAGGCCAACAATGCCCGTGCCCAGCTGGCCCGCGCAGAAGCCACCGCCAATGCCGCCCGCCTGAGCGCCAGGCGCATCACCGAGCTGGCCAAGGTCGACGCGGTCAGCCAGCAGGATCTGGAGAACGCCGTGGCCGCGCAGAAGCAGGCCGAGGCCGACGTCGGCGCCGCCAAGGCATCGCTGGATGCGGCCAACGTCACCCTCGGCTACGCCCGTATCACCGCGCCGATCAGCGGCCGCATCGGCAAGTCCAGCGTCACCCAGGGTGCGCTGGTCAACGCCGGCCAGGCCAATGCGCTGGCCACCGTGCAGCAGCTGGATCCGATCTATGTCGACCTGACCCAGTCCTCGGCCGAGCT
This sequence comes from Stenotrophomonas sp. YJH_SMC_101-4, assembly GCF_059370395.1. Classification (NCBI taxonomy): domain Bacteria; kingdom Pseudomonadati; phylum Pseudomonadota; class Gammaproteobacteria; order Lysobacterales; family Lysobacteraceae; genus Stenotrophomonas; species Stenotrophomonas sp. YJH_SMC_101-4. Next base: position 594,199 of record NZ_JCAFTP010000003.1, read on the forward strand.
GCTGCAGCTGCGCCGCGAACTGGCCGCCGGCCGCCTGCAGGACAACCAGACGCTGCCGGTCAGCATCCTGATGGAAGACGGCAGTACCTTCGAGCACAAGGGCACGCTGGAGTTCTCCGAAGTCAGCGTCGATCCGGCCACCGGCAGCTTCGGCCTGCGCGTGAAGGTGGACAACCCGGACGGCCTGCTGATGCCGGGCATGTACGTGCGCGCAGTGATCGGCGGCGGCGTGCGCAGCGATGCGGTGCTGGTACCGATGGCCGGCATCGCCCGCGATCCGAAGGGTGACACCTCCGCGATGGTGGTCGACAAGGACAACAAGGTCGAAGTGCGCCCGGTCAAGGTCAGCCGCACGGTTGGCGACAAGTGGCTGGTCGAGGACGGTCTGAAGGCCGGCGACAAGGTCATCGTCGAAGGCCTGCAGAAGATCGGCCCCGGCATGCCGGTCAAGGCCACCGAGAAGGGCGCTGCTCCGGCCAAGCCGGCCGCCGCCGCCCAGCCTGCCGCTCCGGCCGGCGACGCGAAGTAAGCGGAGAACCCCATGGCACGCTTTTTCATCGATCGACCCATCTTTGCATGGGTGATCGCCATCATCATCATGCTCGCCGGCGGCCTGGCCCTGTTCAAGCTGCCGGTCTCGATGTACCCCAACGTCGCACCGCCGGCGGTGGAAATCAGCGCCACCTACCCGGGTGCATCGGCCAAGGTGGTCGAGGACTCGGTGACGCAGATCATCGAGCAGAACATGAAGGGCCTTGATGGCCTGATCTACTTTTCCTCCAACAGCTCGTCCAACGGCCAGGCCACCATCACCCTGACCTTCGAGAGCGGCACCAACCCGGACATCGCCCAGGTGCAGGTGCAGAACAAGCTGCAGCTGGCCATGCCGCTGCTGCCGCAGGAAGTGCAGCGGCAGGGCATCAACGTGGCCAAGTCCAGCTCGGGCTTCCTGAACGTCATCGCGTTCGTGTCCGAGGACGGCAGCATGGACGCCAACGACATCGCCGACTACGTCGGTTCCAATGTTGTCGACCGCCTGAGCCGCGTGCCGGGCGTGGGCAACATCCAGGTGTTCGGTGGCAAGTACGCCATGCGCATCTGGCTGGACCCGAACAAGCTGCATACCTATGGCCTGTCGGTCGCCGAAGTGACCGCAGCGATCAAGGCACAGAACGCCCAGGTCGCCATCGGCCAGCTCGGCGGTGCGCCGTCGATCAAGGGCCAGCAGCTCAACGCCACCATCAACGCGCAGTCGCGCCTGCAGACCCCGGAGCAGTTCCGCAACATCATCGTGCGCGGCGCGCAGGACGGTGCCGAACTGCGCCTGGGCGATGTCGCCCGCGTCGAACTGGGTGCCGAGTCCTACGACTTCGTCACCCGTTACAACGGCCAGCCGGCCAGCGGCCTGGCGGTCACCCTGGCCACAGGCGCCAACGCACTGGATACCGCCGCCGGCGTGGATGCGGCGCTGGAGGACATGAAGGGCTTCTTCCCGGCCGGGCTGAAGGCCGAGATCCCGTACGACACCACCCCGTTCGTGCGCGTATCGATCAAGGGCGTGGTGCAGACCCTGATCGAAGCGATCGTGCTGGTGTTCGTGGTGATGTACCTGTTCCTGCAGAACTTCCGCGCCACCCTGATCCCGACCATCGCCGTGCCGGTGGTGCTGCTGGGTACCTTCGGCGTGCTGGCGATGCTGGGCTTCTCGGTGAACATGCTGACCATGTTCGCGATGGTGCTGGCGATCGGCCTGCTGGTGGACGATGCCATCGTGGTGGTGGAGAACGTCGAGCGCATCATGTCCGAGGAAGGACTGTCGCCGCTTGAAGCGACCCGCAAGTCGATGGGCCAGATCACCGGCGCGCTGGTCGGCATCGGCCTGGTGCTGTCGGCAGTGTTCGTGCCGATGGCCTTCATGAGCGGTTCCACCGGCGTGATCTACCGCCAGTTCTCGGCCACGATCGTCTCGGCGATGGCATTGTCGGTGCTGGTCGCGATCGTGCTGACCCCGGCCTTGTGCGCGACCATGCTCAAGCCGCTGAAGAAGGGCGAGCACCATGTTGCCCATCGCGGCCTGGCGGGTCGTTTCTTCAACGGCTTCAACCGCGGTTTCGACCGCACCAGCGAAAGCTACCAGCGTGGCGTGCGCGGCATCATCCATCGTCCGTGGCGCTTCATGGGCATCGTTGCGGCGCTGTTCGTGCTGATGGGCGTGCTGTTCGTGCGCCTGCCCAGTTCGTTCCTGCCCAACGAAGACCAGGGCGTGCTGATGGCGCTGGTGCAGGCGCCGGTCGGTGCCACCCAGGAACGCACGCTGGAATCGATCGCAGCACTGGAAAACCACTTCCTGCAGAACGAAAAGGATGCGGTGGACTCGGTGTTCTCGGTGCAGGGCTTCAGCTTCGCCGGCATGGGGCAGAACGCGGGCATGGCGTTCGTCAAGCTGAAGGACTGGAGCGAGCGTGACGCCAACAATGGCGTGATGCCGATCACCGGTCGCGCGATGGCGGCCCTGGGCCAGATCAAGGATGCCTTCATCTTCGCCTTCCCGCCGCCGGCCATCCCGGAGCTGGGTACCGCTTCGGGCTACACCTTCTTCCTGAAGGACAACAGCGGCCAGGGCCACGAGGCGCTGGTGGCCGCGCGCAACCAGCTGCTCGGCCTCGCCGCCGGCAGCAAGAAACTGGCCAACGTGCGCCCGAACGGCCAGGAAGACACGCCGCAGTTCCGCATCGACATCGATGCGGCCAAGGCGACCTCGCTGGGGCTGTCGATCGACCAGATCAACGGCACCCTGGCCGCCGCGTGGGGCAGCTCGTACATCGATGACTTCGTCGATCGCGGCCGCGTCAAGCGCGTGTTCGTGCAGGCTGACCAGCCGTTCCGCATGGTCCCGGAAGACTTCGACCTCTGGTCCGTGAAGAACGACAAGGGCGAGATGGTGCCGTTCAGCGCGTTCGCCACCAAGCACTGGGACTACGGCTCGCCGCGCCTGGAGCGCTACAACGGCGTGTCGGCAATGGAAATCCAGGGCGAACCGGCCCCGGGTGTGGCCTCCGGTGACGCCATGGCCGAGATCGAACAGTTGGCCAAGCAGCTGCCGGCGGGCTTCGGCATCGAGTGGACGGCGATGTCCTACCAGGAACGCCAGGCCGGCTCGCAGACGCCGCTGCTGTACACGCTGTCGCTGATGATCGTGTTCCTGTGCCTGGCCGCGATGTACGAAAGCTGGAGCGTGCCGACCGCGGTGCTGCTGGCGGCCCCGCTGGGTATCCTCGGCGCCGTGCTGGCCAACACCTTCAAGGGCCTGGAACGCGACATCTACTTCCAGGTGGCGATGCTGACCACGGTGGGCCTGACCAGCAAGAACGCGATCCTGATCGTCGAGTTCGCCAAGGAGAACCTGGAGAAGGGCGCCAGCCTGATCGAGTCGATCATGCACGCCGTGCGCGACCGCTTGCGTCCGATCGTGATGACCTCGCTGGCCTTCGGCATGGGCGTGGTACCGCTGGCGGTCTCCACCGGTGCCGGTTCCGGCGCCAAGCAGGCGATCGGTACCGGCGTGCTCGGCGGCATGATCGTCGGCACCGTGCTCGGTGTGTTCTTCGTGCCGCTGTTCTTCGTGGTGGTGCAGCGCGTGTTCAAGCGCAAGACCGCCGAGTGATGAAATCCGGTAGCGCCGGGCCATGCCCGGCGGATGCCTCACCGCGTAGCCGCCGGGCATGGCCCGGCGCTACCACCGTGACCCCCAAGGTGTCGCCATGAAATTCTCTTCTCTTGCTGTATCCCTGGCCGGCGTGCTCACGCTCGCTGGCTGCTCCACTCTGGTGCCGAAGAACACCGCTGTCGCTCCGGCGATTCCGGCGCAGTGGCCGGCCGAAGCCGCGCAGGGCCAGGTGGCCGATGTCGCCGCCGTCGGCTGGCGCGACTTCTTCACCGATCCACGCCTGCAGCAGGTGATCGACCAGTCGCTGCAGAACAACCGCGACCTGCGCGTGGCCGTGCTCAATGTAGAGCGCGCGCGCGGCCAGTACCGCGTACAACGCGCCGACCGCGTGCCCGGCGTGGCTGTCACCGGGCAGATGGATCGCCGAGGCACCGACGCCGGCGTCACCGAGCAGTTCACCGCTGGTGTCGGCGTGGCCGAGTTCGAGCTGGATCTGTTCGGCCGCGTGCGCAATCTCAGTGAAGCGGCGTTGCAGCAGTACTTCGCCGTGGCCGCCAACCGCCGCAACGCGCAGCTGAGCCTGGTGGCCGAGACCGCGACTGCGTGGCTGACCTATGGTGCCGATGCGCAGCAGCTGAAGATCGCCGAGGCCACGTTGAAGACCTACGAGGATTCGCTGCGCCTGGCCGAGGCCCGCCACGAACGTGGTGGCAGTTCGGCACTGGAGCTGACCCAGACCCGTACCCTGGTCGAGACCGCACGTACGGATGCTGCACGCCTGCGTGGCCAGCTGGCCCAGGACCGCAATGCGCTGGCGCTGCTGGCCGGTGGCCAGCTGGATCCGGCACTGCTGCCGGACAGCATCGAACCGCAGCTGCTTGCACTGGCCCCGCCGCCGGCCGGCCTGCCCAGCGACGTGCTGCTGCAGCGCCCGGACATCATGGCCGCCGAACACCAGCTGCTGGCCGCAAACGCCAACATCGGTGCGGCACGCGCAGCGTTCTTCCCGAGCATCTCGCTGACCGGCAGCATCGGCAGTGGTTCGAACGAACTGTCCAACCTGTTCGACAGTGGCACCCGTGTATGGAGTTTCCTGCCGAAGATCACCCTGCCGATCTTCCAGGGCGGCAAGCTGCGCGCCAACTTGGCCATCGCCAACGCTGATCGTGATATCGCACTGGCGCAATACGAGAAGTCGATCCAGGTGGGCTTCCGCGAAACCGCCGATGCGCTGGCATTGAATGTCAGCCTGGACGAGCAGGTGAGTTCACAGCAGCGCCTGGTGGACGCGGCCGAACAGGCCAACCGCCTGTCGCAGGCCCGCTACGACGCGGGGCTGGACAGCTTCGTCACCCTGCTTGATGCGCGGCGTACCGCCTACAACGCGCAGCAGACCCAGCTGCAGGCCCAGCTGGCGCAACAGGCCAACCGCATCACCCTGTACAAGGTGCTGGGTGGCGGCTGGCACGAGCGCAGCTGAGCAGCAATTCGATACCGGTAGCGCCGGGCCACGCCCGGCGGCCTTTCGTTCCTGCATGCCTGACGGCTGGGCGGACCGCACTTCGTGCTCGCCGGGCATGGCCAGGCGCTACCGCATGGGCCAACGGCACCATGCAAACGGATATTCATCGAGATGCAGGGTCAATCCTGCTCGGATGGGGTTGCCCAGGATGTACAACGCATGGCGCCTCAAGGCTTCCTCGCTGCGTACCGCGTGATCGAAATAGCTCGGCTGCCACAAAGGCGTCTGTATGCCGAACTGCTGCCCCAGCAACCGGCTGCTGCGGGATTTCACCGTTCCCATCATGCGCGCCAGTGATCCGTCGCGCAGCTGCATCAGCCAATGCAGATGGTCAGGCATGACGACCCAAGCAAAGGACCGACTGAGGCCCATGCGTTCAACATACCTCAATGCATCCACAAGACACGTTGCACAACGTGGATCTTCAAAGACCGGGCGCCGGTGGCGTACGACCGTGGTGAGGACGTAGTAGCCCCCGATATGGGAGTGGCGGCCACGTTCCAGATGACGGCTGGACATGGCGCCAGTCTGCACTGATGGGATGTCCGCCGTTATCAGCCGAGGGCGATGGCCCGTGTGGGATTCTTCCGGGTATCGCGCTCGCCGGGCATGGCCCGGCGCTACCGTCAGATCGCTTCATCATCGCGCGGGGCCGCGCGGCAGGCGCGCACGCGCAGCAGCGCGTCACCGGCCTCGCGGGCCATGCGCTCGTATTCGGCGCGGATCTCTTCCAGCCGCGCTTCGTCCAGTTCTTCCAGATCCAACAGTTCGTTGTTGGCTTCGGCTGTCGCCCGGATCAGCTCGTCCAGCTTGATCTGCATCGCGGCGGTATCCGCGTTCTGCGTGTGCTGGATCAGGAACACCATCAGGAAGGTGATGATGGTGGTGCCGGTGTTGATCACCAGCTGCCAGGTGTCGTTGAAACCGAACACCGGGCCACTGATGCCCCAGATCACCACGATCGCTACTGCGGCCAGGAAGGTCCACGGCGAGCCGGTGGCGGCCGCGGCCTTCTTGGCGATCGTATTGAACAGGTTGCGTGCTTTCATCGTCGTCGTCCCACTCAGGTGACGAGGATGATCGGCAGTGGCCCGTGCAGGCGCCGTGCAGCGGCAGTCAGGCGCGCATGCGCTGCAGGCGCGGTGCCTGCAGGCTGCGCACCGGACTGCTCTGGTAGACGTGCTGCCAGCAACGGTCGACGAACTCGCGGGCCTGTGCTTCGCTCAGTCGCGGCATGATCTGCAGGGCGTACTGGGTCTGGAACATCTCGTCACGTTCGGCCTCGCTGGCGCGCGGCTGGGTGATCAGCGAATCGCAGGCAAACTTGATCCACGGCACGTACGAGCCGAACGAGTTGTGCGGCAGTGCGCCTTCGGCATGTTGGCGGCGCCAGTGATCCAGCTCGGCGTCAACGTTGATGACCGGAGGAATGGTGGGGACTTCAGCGTGCATGACAATCCAGTTCGGTTGAGTGGAAAGGGAGTGGGGGTTCATCGGAGTGTGGCGTATGTGGCGGTGCATGCCGCGTCAGCGCGATGTGGAGCTGGCGTTGGCATGTCCGATCAACTGCGCACGCTCGACGGCACCGAGATCTTCGGCGATGTCGGCCATCGCATTGCACAGGCGCTCATGGTCGAGCGGGTGGCCGCGCACCAGCTCCAGCTGCAGGCCCTGGTAGGCAGTCCAGAACAGTGCGCCACGCTGGTGCAGTGCGTACTGCTGCTGCAGGCGCTTGCGGATGGCGTCGAGGATCGGGTCAGGCGTAGGTCGTACGGCGTGCGCGCACATGGCTGGCTCCGCCGGGGAAAGAAGTCCCGGTAACCCCACCCTAGGCGCGGCAGCCGGGCGGGGTGTTATCGCAGCGTGTGCACGTTGCGCAGCTGACTGTGCACGGGTTCACGGCAATGGCCGCAAACGCTGCCGGCACTAGGGCGTGCCGGCGCTGAAGCATTCATTAAACGGGTTCAACAGGACACTGCGTGGTGATCATTCACCGATGTCTTCGTTCCAGATCTCCGGGTGCTGCGCAATGAAGCCTCCCAGCAGGTCCACGCATTCCTGGCTGTCCAGGTCGATCACGTTGACGCCGTTTTCCCGCAACCAGTCGATGCCGCCCTGGAAGGTGCGCGATTCGCCCACCACCACGGTGCCGATGTTGAACTGGCGCACCAGGCCCGAGCAGTACCAGCATGGTGCCAGGGTGGTGACCATGATCGTGTCCTGGTAACGGCGCTGGCGGCCGGCCTTGCGGAACGCATCGGTTTCGCCATGGACAGAGGGGTCGCCTTCCTGCACGCGGCGGTTATGGCCGCAGCCGAGCAGGCGGCCGTCGTTGTGGTACAGCGCCGCGCCGATCGGCACGCCGCCTTCGGCCAGGCCCTGGCGGGCTTCGGCGATGGCGGTCTGCAGCAGGGCCTGGTAGTCGGGCGTGGTGATCATGCGGGGCTCCGGTAAGTCGTGGCCCGCCATGATACGGGCAGGGGGTGCCGCTGGCCCCCGGCGGTGCGATAATCGGGGCCATGAGCGAATCCCCCTACAAAGCCGGTACCACCCATTTCGGGTTCCGCGACGTCGCCGCCAAGGACAAGCAGAAGCTGGTCGGCCAGGTGTTCACCTCGGTCGCGCGCAACTACGACCTGATGAACGACCTGATGAGCCTGGGCGTGCACCGGGCGTGGAAGCGCTACTACGTGGCGACCGCGCAGGTGAAGCCGGGCGACCGCGTGCTCGACCTGGCGGGCGGCACCGGCGACATCGCCGCCCTGCTGAAGGAGCGCGTCGGCGCCGAGGGCTCGGTGGTGCTGGGCGACATCAACGCCGGCATGCTGTCGGTCGGCCGCGACCGCCTGACCAACCGCGGCCTGGTGCTCGGCCTGGACTACGTGCAGTGCAACGCCGAAGCCCTGCCGTTCCCGGACAACAGCTTCGACCTGGTCACCATCGCCTTCGGCCTGCGCAACGTCACCGACAAGGACGCCGGCCTGCGCGAGATGTACCGCGTGCTGAAGGTGGGCGGCCAGGCCCGCGTGCTGGAGTTCTCCGAAGTCACCGCGGACTGGTTCAAGCCGATCTACGACTTCCACTCGTTCAAGATCCTGCCCAAGCTGGGCAAGTTGTTCGCCAATGATTCGGACAGCTACCAGTACCTGGCTGAGAGCATCCGCAAGCACCCGCCGCAGGATGAACTGAAGGCGATGATGGGGCAGGCCGGTTTCGAGCGCTGCCACTACAAGAACCTGACCGGCGGCATCGTTTCGATCCACTCCGGCTACAAGCTGTAAGCCTTGCCCTGGTGGGTGCCAACCCTGGTTGGCACTCGGCCGCTGCGGTCATCCGCTCTGGTAGGTGCCGACCTTGGTCGGCACGGGCCTGCCACATGCGATGAAAGATTCGTGCCAACCAAGGTTGGCACCTACCCGGGGCGCAGCCGCAGGATCGGCCTTGGCCGCATTACCCCGCACCGCGCAACGCCTGCCGGGCCGGAGGGAGGTACCATTGGGGTTTGATCCCCGTAACGGTCCCGATTCATGCGTAATCCGCTGATGCTCCTTCCGCTGGCCGTGGCCCTGGCCGCCGGCTGCTCCCAGGAGGCGGCCGCGCCCGCCGCCGCCCCGACTGCCACAAAGGCCCCTGCCGCCCCCGTGAACGCCGAGAACCGCAGCCACGACGAAAGCTCGTACGCCGAGCCGGACAAGGTCGCCATCAAGGACATCGCACTGGATCTGAAGCTGGACTTCGACCAGAAGCAGATCGGCGGCACCGCCACCTACACCCTGGAATGGAAGCAGAAGGACGCCAAGCAGCTGGTGCTCGACACCCGCGAGCTGACCGTGTCCAAGGTTGAGGCCGTTGCCGCCGATGGCGCGCGCAGCCCGCTGAAGTTCGAGCTGGCCGCCGCTGACAAGGTGTTCGGCAGCAAGCTGACCATCGAGGCTCCGGAACAGCCGGCCAAGGTGGAAGTGACCTACCACACCGCACCGACCGCCTCGGGCCTGCAGTGGCTGGCACCGTCGATGACCGAGGGCAAGAAGCTGCCCTTCATGTTCAGCCAGTCGCAGGCGATCCACGCCCGTTCCTGGGTGCCGTTGCAGGACACCCCGAGCGTGCGTTTCACCTACAGCGCGCACGTGGTCTCGCGCCCGGACGTGATGGTGCTGATGAGCGCCGACAACGATCCGAAGGCCGCGCGTGACGGTGACTACGCCTTCAAGATGCCGCAGCCGATTCCGTCGTACCTGCTGGCCATCGCCGCCGGCGACCTGGTGTTCGAGCCGATCTCCGGCCGCTCCGGCGTCTGGGCCGAGCCGACCATGGTCAACAAGGCCGCCAAGGAATTCGAAGACACCGAGAAGATGATCGGTGCCGCCGAGAAGCTGTACGGCGAATACCGCTGGGGCCGCTACGACATGCTGGTGCTGCCGCCGTCGTTCCCGTTCGGCGGCATGGAAAACCCGCGCCTGACCTTCGCCACCCCGACCGTGATCGTCGGCGACAAGTCGTTGGTCTCGCTGGTCGCCCACGAACTGGCGCACAGCTGGTCGGGCAACCTGGTGACCAACGCCAGCTGGAAGGACATCTGGCTCAATGAAGGCTTCACCACCTACGTCCAGGGCCGCATCACCGAAGCCCTGTACGGCAAGGAAATGGCCGAGATGGAGAAGCAGATCGACCAGACCGACCTGCTGGCCGAAGTGAAGGACATGAGCCCGGCTGACCAGGCACTGGCGCTACCGCCGCTGAACGAGCGTGATCCCGACGAAGCGCTCAGCCAGGTCGCCTACGTCAAGGGTGCGTGGTTCCTGGAATTCCTGGAGCAGCGCTTCGGCCGCGAGACCTTCGATCCGTTCCTGCGCGGCTGGTTCGATGACCACGCCTTCCAGAGCGCGAACACCGACCAGTTCGTCGCGTACATGAAGAAGAACCTGCTGCCGAAGAATCCCTCGGCCGTGACCGAGGCCGAACTGAAGGCGTGGCTGGACGAGCCGGGCATTCCGGCGTTCGCTGCCAAGGCGCAGTCGCGCAACTTCAGCAGCGTCGATACCGCGCGCATCGCCTTCGCCAGCGCCGGCACCGTGCCGAGCAGCCAGGTCATCGCCGACTGGAGCACGCAGGAATGGGTGCGCTTCATCGACGGCCTGGGTGCGACCCAGCCGCTGGACAAGCTGGCCACGCTGGACAAGGCCTTCCACTTCACTGGCACCCCGAATGGCGAGATCGCCATGCGCTGGTACCCGCTGGCGATCCGCAGCGGCTACGAGCAGGCCAATGAAGGCGCGGCGGCATTCATCGAGCGCGTCGGCCGTCGCAAGCTGATCCTGCCGATCTACGCCGAACTGGTGAAGACCCCGAAGGGGCTGGAGCTGGCCAAGCAGGCCTTCGAAAAGGCCAAGCCGGGCTACCACCCGATCACCACCGCCTCGGTCCAGGACATGCTGGCCAAGGCTGAAGCCAAGTAAGCGGTAGTGCCGGCCGCTGGCCGGCAACCGGTCACTGCTTCACCACCAACGGCGGGGAAACCCGCCGTTGGTGTATCCGCTTTTCGCTGCCGATAGAATCGGGATGCACCCGCAAAGGACCTCCGCCATGAAACGACTGATCCTGCTCACCGCCTGCACCCTGGCGCTGGCCGCCTGCAGCAACCCCGAGGAAGAACGCAAGGCGCAGGAAGCCGCCGCAGCCGCCGTGCAGGCGCAGAAGGAGGCCAAGGCCGAAGACGTGGCCAAGCAGTACGACATGGCCGTGGCCGCGCAGGACTGGGAGCGCGCGCGCCTGCATGGTGCCTCGCTGCTGGACCAGTACAAGGACACCGCGGCCGCCGAGCGCATCGCCGCAGGCTTCGACGAGGTCAAGGCCAAGGGCGATGCCGCGCGCGACCTGCGCCGCATGCAGGCGCTGTGGCAGTACAACCAGATCCCGGTGGGCAACAAGGGCAACCAGGTTTCGGCGCAGATCTACAGCAAGGAACGGGTGGACGTGGATGGCAGCGGCGCCAAGCCGGTGCAGCTGGTGTTCCGCGATCATCCGGAGTGGAAGCGGCATGCGTATCTGGTGCTGCAGGCCGGCGATTTCCGTTGCCCGCAGTGCACGGTGAAAGTAACCGTGGACGACGGCAAGCCGATTTCCATGGCGGCGTGGCGTCCGAAGACCGATGAAGCCATTGCCCTGTTCATCACCGACCAGAAGGCGCTGTGGAAGCTGGCGCGCAAGGGCAAGTCGATCAGCATCGAGTTCCCGGTCAAGGCCGGTGGCACCCGCACCGCTGTGTTCGAAACCGGTGGCGTCGACGCCAGCCGCATGCCGCAGTGGTGGCAGTGATGGTTGCGGCGGGCAGCGCAGTGCACGCGTTGTCCGCGATCCGGCACTGGGTGTTCGACATGGATGGCACGCTGACCGTCGCCGTGCATGATTTCGCCGCGATCCGCCGCGCGCTGGAGATCGCGGCCGAGGAAGACATCCTTGACCATATTGCGGCGTTGCCGGACGCACCGGCGCAGGCCAAGCGCGAGTGGCTGCTGGATCATGAGCGCGCGCTGGCCGAGGACGCACTGCCGGCACCGGGTGCGCTGAAGCTGCTGCGCGCGTTGTCGGCGGCAGGCTGCCGGCTCGGCATCCTGACCCGCAATGATCATGCGCTGGCGAAGCTGACGTTGGACGCGATCGGGGTCGGGGCGTTGTTCGACGATGCCGACATCATCGGCCGCGATGAAGCGGTGCCCAAACCCTCACCGGATGGCCTGCAGCAGCATCTGCGGCGTTGGGGGATCGGGGCTGCGGAGGCGGTGATGGTCGGTGACCACGCCTACGACCTGGAGTGCGGCCGTGCGGCCGGCGCCCATACCGTGCTGGTCAACCTGCCGGAAAACCCATGGCCGGGCCGTGCCGACTGGCATTTCGCTGATTGCCGCGCCTTGCTGGCTGCCTGGCAGGGCGCTTGCTGATGTAGAGCCGAGCCCACGCTCGGCTGCTCTCCTCCGGTCGGATCGCGCTGGCGCGCGCAAGCCGAGCATGGCTCGGCTCTACAGAGAGCAGGCCACGTGTCGGTCGGAGGTTCCGGTAGTGCCGGCCGCTGGCCGGCAGTGTCGACCAAGGTCGACACCCACCGATCAGATGTGCGGGCAGTTCGGTTACGCGCTCAGCGCGTAACCGAACTGCTGCTTGAACTGCTCGTTGAACTCATCGAAGGTGAAGCGCTGGTTCTGCGTGCCCGGGTGCTCGACCTTCAGCGCGCCCATCAGGTTGCCCATGCGGCCGATGGTCAGCCAGTCGTAGCCCTTCTGGATGCCGTAGATCAGGCCGGCGCGGAAGGCGTCGCCACAGCCGGTCGGGTCGACCACGCGGCGCTCATGCGCCGGCGGAATGTCGTAGCTCTTTTCCGGGGTGTGGATGACCGCGCCCTTCGGGCCGCGGGTGGTGATGTAGGCCTTGACCCGGCTGACGATCTCTTTCTCGTCCCAGCCAGTGCGTTCCTGCAGCAGGTTCGACTCGTAGTCGTTGACCACCACGTAGTCGGCCTGCTCGATGAACTCGCGCAGTTCCGGGCCGTTGAACAGCGGCATGGCCTGGCCCGGGTCGAAGATGAACGGGATGCCGTCTTCGTGGAATTCCTGCGCGTTCTGGATCATGCCTTCGCGGCCGTCCGGGCCGACCAGGCCCAGGGTCACGCCCGGTACGCCACGCACGTGGTTTTCGTAGGAACGCATCATCGCGCCCGGGTGGAAGGCGGTGATCTGGTTGTTGTCGTGATCGGTGGTGATGAACGCCTGCGGGGTGAACAGCTCATCGATCACGCGCACGCGCGACAGGTCGATGCCCAGGCCTTCGAAGTACTCACGGTACGGGCCAAAGTCCGAACCCACGGTGCCCATCGGGATCGGCTGGCCGCCCAGCAGGTGCAGGTTGTAGGCGATGTTGCCGGCGCAGCCGCCGAACTCACGGCGCATGCGCGGGACCAGGAAGGACACGTTCAGGATGTGCACCTTGTCCGGCAGGATGTGATTCTTGAACTGGTCCGGGAACACCATGATGGTGTCGAAGGCAAGAGAACCACAGATCAGAGCGGACATCGATGTAAGCCTATGCGGTGAATTTTGGGGTGGGCCGGCCCGGTTCGGCGGGCAAGCAAACGGCGCCCTTGGGCGCCCGACGGCGCAAAGGTTACCCGCTGGTGCCGCTCAGGGCCAGAACCGGGTGAGACCCGATCAGGCCGAAAGCCTGTGAAGACGCGGGTTCAGCTAGTTTTTTCCTTGCTCGGCGGCAGGCGGGTTGCTAGGCTTGTCGGCCTCGATTTCTGCCCATTTTTTCGCCATCCCGCGGCGGGCACGACACCCCTCAGGACTCCTTCCTCAGATGTTCAAGAAACTCCGTGGCATGTTCTCCAACGACCTGTCCATCGACCTGGGCACGGCCAACACCCTCATCTACGTGCGCGGGCAGGGGATCGTGCTGAACGAGCCATCGGTCGTGGCCGTGCGTCAGGACCGTGCCATCGGTGGCACCCGCTCGGTGGCAGCCGTAGGCGCCGAAGCCAAGCAGATGCTGGGCCGTACCCCGGGCCACATCACCACCATCCGCCCGATGAAGGACGGCGTCATCGCCGACTTCACCTATACCGAGGCGATGCTCAAGCACTTCATCAAGAAGGTGCACAAATCGCGCGTGCTGCGCCCGAGCCCGCGCGTGCTGGTCTGCGTGCCGGCCGGCTCGACCCAGGTCGAGCGCCGCGCGATCAAGGAATCGGCCGAGGAAGCCGGTGCCCGTGACGTGTTCCTGATCGAAGAACCGATGGCGGCCGCGATCGGCGCCGGCATGCCGGTCACTGAAGCGCGTGGCTCGATGGTCATCGACATCGGCGGCGGCACCACCGAAGTGGCGGTGATCTCGCTCAACGGCATCGTCTACTCGGCGTCGGTCCGCATCGGTGGCGACCGCTTCGACGAGTCGATCACCAACTACGTGCGCCGCAACCACGGCATGCTGATCGGTGAAGCCACCGCTGAGCGCATCAAGGTCGAGCTGGGCTGTGCCTACCCGCAGGCGGAAGTGATCGAGATGGAAATCTCCGGCCGCAACCTCGCCGAGGGCGTGCCGAAGATGATCAAGATCAGCTCCAACGAGGTGCTCGAGGCCCTGCACGAACCGCTGTCGGGCATCGTCAGCGCGGTGAAGCTGGCGCTGGAGCAGACCCCGCCGGAACTGTGCGCCGACGTCGCCGAGCGCGGCATCGTGCTGACCGGTGGCGGCGCCCTGCTGCGCGACCTGGACCGCCTGATCTCCGAGGAAACCGGCCTGCACGTGCAGGTGGCCGACGATCCGCTGACCTGCGTGGCCCGCGGCGGTGGCCGTGCGCTGGAGCTGGTGGACATGCACGGCAACGAGTTCTTTGCGCCGGAATAAGCCGTCCCGGCCGTTCCTGCCCGCCGCGCCCTTCCGGGGTGCGGCCCGCCGTGATGGCGGGCCGGCACCGGCGGGGCGCCCGCGTGTTTCCCTTCCGCCTTCTGCCAGTTGAATCGTTGCCGTGCCGCCCTACGCCGGTCCTCCCGTCGCCTCCCGATCCGGTGATGCCGCCAGCCCCCTGCGGTTGCTGGCCTATCTCGCGTTGGCCATCACGCTGATCGTGCTCGATGACCAGGCCGGCTGGCTGGCGCGCCTGCGCGAGCAGGCCAACAGCCTGGTGCAGCCGGTCTGGGCACTGGCCGGCCTGCCCGGCAAGCTCGGCAACCAGGTCAAGGATTCTGCCGCCAGCCACAGCCAGCTGGTCGCCGAGAACCGCGAACTGCGCAACCAGCTGCTGCTGGCCAACGCGCGCCTGACCCGCCTGCAGACCGCCGCGCTGGACAACGCCCAGCTGCGCGAACTGCTGAACGTGGCCGAGCGCAGTGGCCTGGACGTGCAGCTGGCGCCGATCCTGGATATCGACCTGGACCCGGTGAAGCAGCGCCTGGTGCTCGACGCCGGCAGCCGCGAAGGCGTGCACGTCGGCCAGGCGGTGATCGATGCCGGCGGCCTGATGGGCCAGGTGATCAGCGTCACCGGCGGTACCTCCACCGTGCTGCTGCTGACCGACCCCGACCATGCCGTGCCGGTGACCGTGGCCCGCAACGGCGTGCGCCTGATCGTCTACGGCCGCGGCGACACGCTGGAACTGCGCGACATCCCGCTCAGCGCCGGCGTGGAAGTGGGCGATGAGATCGTTACCTCCGGCCTCGGCGGTCGTTTCCCGGCCGGCTTCCCGGTCGGCACCATCACCGGCCTGCGCCCGGACGACACCCATGCCTTCCTGGTGGGCGAACTGAAGCCGGCCGCGCAGCTCGACCGCGGCCGCGACGTGCTGCTGCTGCGCCCGGGCGCGGCGATCCGCATTCCGCCGGAGCTGCGCCTGCAGCTGGAAGAAACCGCCCCGGGTGGCCCGGCCACCGGCGCCACCGTGCCCGTGGGAACCGCGCCAGCGGCAACGACGCCAGCTCCGGTCAGCGCCCCGGTAGTGCCGGCCGCTGGCCGGCAACAGCCCTCGTCGCAAACGAGGTCTGTTGCCCCCGCATCCTCCCCTGATCCTGCTGCTCCGGTAGTGCCGGCCGCTGGCCGGCAACCGACCACGCCGGAGGCCCAGCGATGAGCCGCCTGCGCGACAACCCGTGGGTGCTGCCGGCCAGCCTGGTGGTGGCGCTGCTGCTGGGCCTGCTGCCGTTGCCGGCGCTGCTGCAGCCACTGCGCCCGTACTGGCTGGCGCTGGTGCTGGCGTATTGGGTGATCGAGACACCCGAGCGGGTCGGCCTGGGCATCGCTTTCGCCAGCGGCGTCATCGCCGACCTGCTGTACGGCGGCGTGCTCGGCGAACAGGCGCTGCGGCTGGTGATGCTGGCCTTCATCCTGCAGCGTTTCCGCGCCCGCATCCGTTTCTTCCCGATGTCGCAGCAGATGCTGGCCATCGGCGGCCTGCTGTTCAACGATCGCATCGTCAGCGCCCTGGTGCACATCCTGGTGGGTGAACCCACCCTGCCATGGTCGTACTGGTGGGCGCCGCTGCTGGGCATGGGCCTGTGGCCGCTGGTGTTCGTGCTGCTGGATGCGGTGCGCTTCGGCAAGCGCGGGCGCTGAGCCATGATCCCGCGCCGCCAGGTCAAGAATCCGCACGCCGAAGCCGAACAGTTCCGCCGCCGCGCGGCGCTGGGTTTCCTGGGCGTGCTGGTCTGCCTGCTGGGACTGGGCGGCTGGTACTTCAAGCTGCAGGTGCTGGACCACGACGTCTACGCCACGCGCTCGGAAGCCAACCGCATCAAGCCGCGGCCGGTAGTGCCCGGGCGCGGCATGATCTACGACCGCAACGGTCGCCTGCTGGCCGAGAACGTGCCGGCGTTCCGCCTGGACGTGACCCCGGACAAGGTCAAGGACATGGACGCCACCCTGGAAGGGCTGGCGAAGATCATCAGCATCAGCCCGGAAGAGCTGGAAGCGTTCAACAAGTCGCGCAAGGCGCGCCGCAAGTTCCTGCCGGTCACGCTGAAGCTGCGCATGAGCGACGAGGAGATGGCGCGCTTCGCCGTCGACCGCTGGCGCTTCCCCGGCGTCGAGCTGGAGCCCTACCTGACCCGGCGCTACCCGTATGGCGACCTGTTCGCGCACATCATCGGCTACGTCGGCCGTGTCGACGACAAGGATCTGGAGATCCTCGGCGAAGGCAATGCCGCGCTGACCCACATCGGCAAGTCCGGCCTGGAGCGCTATTACGAGCAGCAGCTGCGCGGCAAGGTCGGCTACGAGCAGGTCGAGACCAACGTGCAGGGCCGTGCCATCCGCACCATCGGCCGCGTTGCCGCGCAGTCCGGCGCCGACCTGCGGCTGTCGATCGACGCCGACCTGCAGCGCGCCATGGTGGCCGCGTTCGGCGACCAGGAAGGCTCGGCCGTGGCGATGGACCCGCGTACCGGCGAAGTGCTGGCGATGGTCAGCCTGCCGTCGTACGACCCCAACCTGTTCGTCAACGGTATCTCGCATGCCGATTTCAAGGCGCTGAACGACAACCCGTCGCGGCCGCAGTTCAACCGCCTGGTACTCGGTGGCGTCGCGCCCGGTTCCACGCTCAAGCCGCTGATCGGCCTGGCCGGCCTGGATTCGGGGGTACGCCGCCCGGAAGACAAGGTGTTGTCCACCGGCATGTTCTATCTGCCCGGCACCTCGCGTGGCTGGGGTGACTCGCACCGCGGTGGCCACGGCTGGACCGACCTGCGCAAATCCATCGCGCAGTCGGTCAACACCTACTACTACAAGCTGGCGCTGGACCTGGGCATCGAGCGCTTCGACCATTACATGGAGTACTACGGCTTCGGCCAGCCGACCGGTATCGACCTGACCGGCGAGATCGGCGGCATCCTGCCGTCGCCGGCCTACAAGCGGAAGAGCCGCAAGGAGGCCTGGTATCCGGGCGATACAGTCAACATCAGCATCGGCCAGGGTGACTGGAAGGTCACCCCGCTGCAGCTGGCGCGGGGTGTCAGTGGGCTGGCCAACGGGCAGCTGCGCACGCCCCATCTGGTGATCCAGCAGCGTGCGGGGTTCGACCATGACTGGATGGCGACCGACCCGGGCGAAAGCAAACCGGTCAGCCCGAACCCGAACAATCTGCAGGCGGTGCGCGAAGGCATGATGGCCACCATGCTGCCTGGCGGCAGCGCGGCCCGCATGGCCGCCGGCGCGCCGTATACGATGGCCGGCAAGACCGGTACCGCGCAGGTCGTCAGCCGCAAGGGCACGGCCGCGGTGAATCCGAAGAGCCTGCCGATGCACCTGCGCCACCGCGCGCTGTTCGTCGGTTTCGCGCCGGTCGACCAGCCGGTGATCGCGCTGGCGATCGCGGTGGAGGGCGGCGGCTACGGCGGTGCGGCGGCTGCGCCGATCGCACGCAAGGTGTTCGACGCCTATCTGCTGGGCAAGATGCCTGAAGGCATGCAGCCGCTGGACAGCGAGCGCGGCACCACCGCCATCGGTGCCACCGCGTTCGACAACGAAGATGTGGGCGCGCGCCAGGCCGGTGACCTTGCTGCGGCACAGCTGGGCGAGCACCCGGTGCTGGTCGGCGTGCCCGCGCCGGAACCGGCACCCGCACCGCCGCAGCCGGGGGCGCCGGCTGCGGCCGCGCTGCCGGCCACGCCACGCCCGACCACCGTGGAGCCCGCACGATGAGAGTGTTTCTGCGTTGGGCCGGCGACATGCTGCGTCGCTTCTTCAGCACGCTGGACTGGGTGTTGTGCCTGGCCCTGGGCGCGCTGATGGTGATCGGTCTGGCCACGCTGAAGAGTGCCGGTGGCGATGGCCTGGTGATGGCACAGGGCGCGCGCTTCGCAGTGGGCATGGCCGCGTTGTGGGGCATCTCGCGGGTACCGATCCTGCGGATCCGCTCGGCCACGCCGATGATCTACGCAATCTCGATGATCCCGCTGCTGGCGGTGTTTGTGCTGGGTACCGGCAAATACGGCCGGCAGTGGCTGGACCTGAAATTCTTCTACCTGCAGCCGGCCGAGCTGCTGAAGGTCAGCCTGCCGATGATGGTGGCCTGGTACCTGCACAAGATGCCGTTGCCACCGCGCTTCAACACCGTGCTCGTGGCCCTGGTCATCATCGGCGTACCAACCGGCCTGGTGATGCTGCAGCCGGACTTCGGCACCGGTGTGCTGATCGCCGCCAGCGGCGTGTTCGTGCTGCTGCTGGCAGGCCTGCCGTGGTGGTGGGTCGGCCTGGGCGTGGGCGGCGTGGCCGCGGTTGCGCCGGTGGCCTGGTTCTGGCTGCTGCGGCCGTACCAGAAGGACCGCATCATGATGTTCCTGGACCCGGAGATGGATGCGCTGGGGGCCGGCTGGAACATCATCCAGTCGAAGATCGCGATCGGTTCCGGCGGCTTCGATGGCAAGGGCTGGGGCGAAGGCTCGCAGTCGCACTTGAACTTCATTCCCGAGCAGACCACCGACTTCGCGTTCTCGGTGCTGAGTGAGGAATTCGGCTGGATCGGCGTGGCCACCGTGCTGGCGCTGTACCTTGTGGTGATCGGGCGTTGCCTGTGGATTGCCAGCCAGTCGCGCGATTCGTACTCGCGCCTGCTGGCCGGCGCTACCGGCCTGGCGTTCTTCGTCTATGTACTGGTGAACGGCGGGATGATTTCCGGCCTGCTGCCGGTGGTGGGCGTGCCGATGCCGCTGATCAGCTACGGCGGTACCTCGGCGGTGTCACTGCTGGCCGGCTTCGGCCTGGTGATGGCGGTGCGCAGCCACAACCCGGTGCACGGCGGCTACGGCTAGCCGCCGCGCTTCCTGCTCCTGATTCTTGTAGAGCCGAGCCATGCTCGGCTGCTTTTGCTGTATGAAAGGCAGTCGGGCATGGCTCGACTCTACAAATGCGGCGCCGCGCTGACAGCTTCATGCAAGCACGCATTGCTACCGTGGCGCGCGTGGAATGGAAACGACTGCTTGGCGGCTGCCGTGAGGCGGTGCGCACGATCGACCTGCCGTTGCTGGTCGCGTTGTTGATCCTGATGGGCGCGGGCCTGGCGGTGCTGCACAGCGTGTCCGGCCCCGTGACCGGGCAGGCGGCGCGCTTTGCCGGTGGCCTGGTGGCGATGTGGCTGCTGTCGCGTGTTTCGCTGCTGCGCCTGCGCGCGTGGACACCGGCGTTGTATGCGCTGTCGATGCTGCCGCTGATGGCGGTGTATGTGATCGGCACCGGCAAGTACGGGCAGCGCTGGCTCAACCTGGGCGTCTTCTACCTGCAGCCGTCGGAGCTGCTCAAGCTCAGCCTGCCGTTGATGATGGCCTGGTACCTGCACCGGCAGCCGTTGCCGCCCTCGCCACGCACGGTGCTGACGGCCGCAGTGTTGATCGGCGTTCCTGCCGTGCTGATCCTGATGCAGCCGAACCTCGGCACCGCCACCTTGGTCACTGCCAGCGGCGTGTTCGCGTTGTTGCTGGCCGGCCTGCACTGGGGCTGGGTGGCAACGGGCGCGGCGGGGCTGGCGGTGGCCGCACCGCTGGCGTGGTTCGGGCTGTTGCGGCAGTACCAGAAGGATCGCGTACTGACCTTCCTCGACCCGGCGGCAGATCCGCTCGGCACCGGCTGGAACATCCTGCAGTCACGCATCGCGATCGGTTCCGGTGGCTGGCAGGGGCGTGGCTGGGGGCAGGGCACGCAGGCCACGCTGGATTTCCTGCCCGAGTACACCACCGACTTCGCGTTCTCGGTGCTGGCCGAGGAATTCGGCTGGATCGGTGTGGCGACGCTGTTCGCGCTGTACCTGTTCGTGGTCGGACGCTGCCTGTGGATCGCAGTGCACGCACGCGACACGCATGCACGGTTGCTGGCCGGCAGCCTGGGGTTGGCGTTCTTCGTCTATGTACTGGTCAATGGTGGAATGATTTCCGGCCTGCTGCCGGTGGTGGGCATCCCGATGCCGTTGATCAGCTATGGCGGGACATCGGCGGTCTCGTTGCTGGCCGGCATCGGACTGGTGATGGCGGTGCGTGGGCACCGGCCCGTGCACGGGGGATAGGGTTTCCAGCCAACGGCGCAGCCCCTCGTGGATGACCGCGCAAAGCAGTTCATGGGTGGGGCCGGGTAGATGGGCCGCGCAGGGGACGCTGCAAGTACATCCCTGTAAGCTCGGTCGCCGCATCCATGCGGCTCACGCCCCTGCGCAGCCCATCTACCCGGCCACGGACAGGTTCCGTGCGCGTCTCCCACGGAGAAGAAAAAGAAGATCAAAAGCAAAGGCGGCCTGGCGGGTCGCTTCATTGCCTTGTGTAGAGCCGATCCATGCTCGGCTCACGAGCAAGCGCAGCGTCGCGATCCGCTTTTGATCTTCTTTTTCTTCTCCGTGGGTGGCAGACCTCCGAAATCTGTCAGAGGCCGGTCGGGTTGGGTACGCGGGGGTGTCAGCCGCATGGATGCGGCTGCCAAGCCTTATCTGATGGAAATCTGGCAGCGTAGGTGCCGAGAGCCGGCGTGGGCCGCCGTGTAAGCCTGGATCTCGACGATCGCCTTGGAGCTTGGCGCCCACGCCGGAATCTCCCTTGATCCGCCCGAACAGTTGCTGGAGCTGACACTCACAGTGATAAGACTGGGCAAGCGGGGGAGCTCTCGACCCTTCCAGACTATACGGAGTCCGGTGATGAACGGGATCGGGATTGATGTCAGCAAGCGCCAACTGGATGTCGGCACGACGGACGGAGAGACCCTGCAGGTCTGCAATAACCGCTCCGGCTTTTCTGAATTGGATGTTTGGCTGAAGAAGCGTCCGGTCAGCCAGATCGTGCTGGAAGCCACCGGCGGCTACGAACGACCGGTGCTGGATTTTCTGCACGCAGTGGGCCATCCGGTGGTCCGCGCCAATGCCCTGCGGGCCCGCAGGCTGGCTCAGGGGATGGGGCAGATGGCCAAGACCGACCGGTTGGATGCCTATGCATTGGCGCAGATGGCGGCCTTGGTGAAACTTCCGGCCTACCAACCGCTGGAGCCTTGGCAGCAGAAAATGCGGGAATTCGTGCGGGCACGTTGACAGGCGATGCACGCGCTGACCATCGCGCGGCAGCAGCTGGAAATGGTCGGTGATCGTGAATTGCGCCGGCTACTGCAGGCCAACATCACCCGCTTGCAGACGCTGGTTGAACGTCTGGGAAAGCAAATTGCCGAGCAGGTTACCCAGCAGCCTCAACTGGCTGTCCTGAAGTCGATGAAGGGCGTTGGCCCTGGCCTGCAGGCGGTATTGGCAAGCTATCTTCCCGAGTTGGGAAAGATCAGCGGCAAGGCCATCGCCAGCCTCGTCGGTGTGGCTCCGATGTCCCACGACAGCGGAGCCATGCGAGGGAAACGCAGCATCCATGGCGGCAGAGCCGAGATCCGCCAGGTGCTCTACATGGCCAGCATGTCGGCCATGCGGCATGAACCTCAACTGCGCGATTTCTACCAGTCGCTGCGAGCCCGAGGCAAAGAAGGAAAAGTAGCCATCGTGGCGGTGATGCGGAAGATGCTGGTGATCCTCAACGCCCGGGTGCGCGACGCTGAAAACGGGTGGGTCCCAGCCTAAGGCCAGGCAGGGCGCAAGACCAAAGGCTGCCGGCCAGCGGCCGGCACTACCGTGCCCGTCTCATGGAGGGGCCAAGCTCCTCCATCAACACAGTTGCTCCAGGGACGGATTCACGGCGTCCCCCGCGTACCCAACCCGACCGGCCCACCCGCGGCTTCTCCTTTCCGCGACCACCCAGACACCACCCACGAGGGGCTGCGCCGTTGGCTGGAAACTTCCTGACTCTGCGCAACGCCCGTTGTGGAAGCGTTCTCACAACGATGCACGGCAGCACACCCGCTGACCAAAGTCCGGAAAAAACGTTAGCTGGTTCACACTTTTACAGCGCGTTGATCCTGATCAATGGACTTGTCGTAATCGGCCTGCACAATGGCGGCCCGTTCGGCACGGCGCGCCGTCAATCGTTGCAGCGCGAGGGGGCGTCGGGCGGGAGCAGTACTGATCCAACGGATACAGGGAGCGCGGGGTACTGCCACTGGGGAGCGGCAGCCGCGCGGGTATCGACCGGATCCGGTTGCCGGTTGCGTCTGCGGGGATGGGGACGCAACCGGCCACCTCTATCTGAATGGGGAAGCCCGATCACGACGCCTTCACATTTCCCGCTGAACGCGGGCAAATCGTTGTGATTCATGGTGTTAGGGGTTTTAATTCATCCATGACCTGCTAACCTGCGACGATGATTCGACGCACTCTGGCCTGCATGCTCACCCTCGGCCTGGTCGCCTGCGCGACCCAGCCGAAGTCCCCACCGTCTTCGCCCCAGGCCAGCAGCACGCCGCGCCAACCCGCCGTCAAGGCCCATGGCCCGGCCGAGGCCGCGCCCGAAGCCGCCGCTGCCACCGCGCCGCCGGTCGATCTCACCCCGGTGCCGTTCGAGGTCGCACGGGCCCGCTTCATTGCCGATACCGCCAAGCGCTATGGCCTGAAGCCGGAGCAGATCAGCAGCGTGCTCGACCAGGCGCAGGTGCGCCAGCCGATCATCGCCGCGATGTCGCGCCCGGCCGAACGGGTCAAGCCGTGGAACGAATACCGGCCGATGTTCATCAGCAAGGCCCGCATCGATGGCGGCCGCGCGTTCCTGGCCCAGCATCGCGCCGAACTGGATCGCGTGCAGCAGCGCACCGGTGTGCCGGCCGAAGTGATCGTGGCGATCATCGGCGTGGAAACCAGCTACGGCAAGAATGCCGGCAGCCATCGCGTGCTCGATGCGCTGTACACGCTGGCCTTCTATTACCCGCGCAGCGGCGACCCGGCCAAGCTGGAACGCGAAGTACGCCGCGAGCTGTTCTTCCGCGATGAGCTGGCCAAGCTGTTCGAGCTGGGCCGCGAAGAAAACCTGGACATCACCACGCTCAAGGGCAGCTATGCCGGTGCGATGGGCATGGGCCAGTTCATGCCGTCCAGCTATCTGGATTACGCGGTGGACGGCAACGGTGATGGCCGTCGCGACCTGTTCACCAGCTACGACGACGTGTTCTCGTCCATTGCCAACTACTTCGTGAAGAAGGGTGGCTGGGTCCGTGGTGGCCAGGTGGCCGTGCCGGCCACGCTGGCGCCGGGCCGCGAGGAGTTCAATCCGACCGAATGGATGCCGACCTGGTCGATGGCCGACCTGGCGCAGCGCGGCTACCAGCCGAGCGCGCCGGTACAGCCGGGCGCCACCGCCACCCCGATCACGCTTGAAGGCAGCACCGGCAAGCAGTACTGGCTGGGCTTCCAGAACTACTACGCGATCACCCGCTACAACCTCTCGAAGATGTACGCGATGGCCGTGTTCCAGTTGTCCCAGGCCATTGCCGGACAGGAGCTGCCCCCGGCATGAACATCAGATGGCTGGTCCCAGGCTTGATCGTCCTCGCGCTGGCTGCCTGCAGCAGCGCGCCGAAGAAGCCGGCCACGGCCGGCCATGGTGGCAAGTCCGGCGGCACCCTGGTGCAGGGGCGCGGCTCGCGCCCGGCACACTGCCCGGAAGGGTCGCCGTACGCGGCGGCCAAGGAAGACCTGAGCACCCGCGGCAACTACACCGCCGGTGGCCTGTACAAGCCGGGCGTGCGCGACAGCACGCCGGATTACATTCCCAACGTGGCCTGCATTCCCGAGCCGGAAGTGACCGCCGAGGAGCGCTCGGCGATCGGCAACAAGTCGCCGTATGTGGTGCTGGGCAAGTCGTACAAAGTGCTTGATGACACCCGCAACTATGTCGAGCGCGGCACCGCGTCGTACTACGGCGCCAAGTTCCACGGCCGCCTGACCTCGAACCGTGAGGTCTACGACATGTACCAGTTCACCGCCGCGCACAAGACGCTGCCGCTGCCCAGCTTCGCCCGCGTGACCAACCTCGACAACGGCGAGTCGGTGATCGTGCGCGTCAACGATCGCGGCCCGTTCCATGATGGCCGCGTAGTCGATCTCAGCTACGCCGCCGCCGTGCGCCTGGGCATCACCCAGCGCGGTACCGGCAATGTCGAGGTGCGCGCGCTGCAGCCGGGCGAGGGCAACCTGCTGGCGCAAAAGCCCTCGCGCCGCGAACGTCGTGCTGCCGAAGCGGCCGCAACCACCACCGTGGCCAGCGCGCGCCCGACGCCGGCTGCACGCGCCACAGCCGACAGCGACATCGATCGCCTGGTCAAGCGCCTGCCGGGCGACAGCATGCCTGCGCGTGGCCAGCCGGCCACCACCCAGGGCGTGGCCAGCACCGTGCCGGATGTGGCGGTCAGCAGCCTGCCGCCGAGCGCGCCGCCGGTGCGCAGCACGGTGCCCGCTCCGGCTGTCGTGGCCAGCACCACTCCGCGCGCGGTGGCACCGGCACCGGTGCGCAGCGCATCGACCACGCCGGCCGTACCCAGCCTGTCGCAGCAGGTGGTGGGCGCGGTGATGGTGCAGGTCGCCAGCTTCTCCAGCCGCGACAATGCCAACCGCGCGATGGGCCAGCTCAACGCCGCCGGCATCGTCGGCGCGACCATCAGTGACATCGCTGCCGGTGGCCGCACCCTGTTCCGCCTGCGCGTTCCCGCCAGCGACCATGCCAGTGCTGCGGAACTTGCCGGCCGCATCGCCGGTCTGGGCCTGGGTTCGCCGCAGATCATCAAGGATTGATCCGCCCGGGCCGGTGCTGCCGGCCCATGCTCCCCCGGCCTTACAATGGCCGTTACGTTCCACCCTCCATTCCCGGCCGTCCCCTGGAGCCTGCTGTCCAATGAATTTCCGTTCCGCCGCCACCGCCCTGGCCGCCACCCTGGTGGTGGGCCTGGCTTCCGCCCAGACGCCGCTGCCGACCCCGGCCACGCCGACGCCTGCCGCCGCTGCCGCCCCGGCCACTGTTGCCACTCCGCCGGCGCCCGCGCCCAGCGTGTCCAAGGCCTGGGTGCTGATGGATTACGCCACCGGCCAGGTGCTGGCCGGTGAAAACATCCACGAACAGCTGGCTCCGGCCAGCATCACCAAGGTGATGACGTCCTACGTGATCGCCGCCGAGGTCAAGAACGGCAAGGTCCGTGCGGATGACCAGGTGATGATGAGCGAGCGCGCCTGGCGCGAAGGTGGCGCCGGTACCGATGGCAGCTACAGCGGCTTCCCGGTCAACCAGACCGCGCGCCTGGAAGACATGGAAAAAGGCATGGCGATCCAGTCCGGCAACGACGCCGCGATCGCCCTGGCCGAACACGTGGCCGGCAGCGAGGAAGCCTTTGCTTCTCTGATGAACAGCTATGCCGCCAAGATCGGCATGAAGAATTCGCACTTCGTGAACGCCCATGGCCTGACCGCTCCGGGCCACCATAGCAGCGCCTACGATCTGGCACTGCTGGGCCGCGCGATGGTGCGCGATTACCCGGAAACCTACGCGTACAACAAGATCAAGGAATTCCAGGTCGGCAACATCAAGCAGCCGAACCGCAACCTTCTGCTGTGGCGCGATGGCAGCGTGGACGGCATCAAGACCGGTCACACCTCGGAAGCCGGTTACTGCCTGATGAGCTCGGCCCAGCGTGGTGACCAGCGTCTGGTGGCCGTGGTGCTGGGTGGCCAGTCGGAAAAGCAGCGTGCCGATGACAGCCTGGCGCTGTTGAACTGGGGCTTCCGCTTCTTCGAGACCCACCGCCTGTACGAACCGGGCAAGGCCGTAGCCGAGCACAAGGTCTGGAAGGGCACCACCGACAAGGTGCAGCTGGGCGTGGCGCAGCCGATGCTGGTGAGCGTGCCGCGCGGCCGCTACAACGACCTGAAGCCGAGCATCGATGTGCCCAAGACCCTGGAAGCACCGTTCACCGCCGGCCAGCAGATCGGCACCGTGAAGGTGATGCTGGATGGCAAGCTGGTGGCTGAAGCGCCGCTGGTGGCGGTGGCTGCCGTTGAACAGGCCGGCTTCTTCAAGCGCCTGTGGGACAGCTTCTGGATGTGGTGGGAATCGGAATGATCCGCGCCCCGGCGTGGTGAAGGAAAAGGCCGGCGAATGCCGGCCTTTTCGTTCTGTAGAGTCGGGCCATGCTCGACTGTCGTTGCCATCAACCGGCGTGCCGACCAACGGTCGGCACCTACCTACAGCGACCGGCTGATGGTGAAGCTGCCGAACACCGGTGCTTCGCGCTGGCCGTTGAACTCGCGCGTGCTGTGGTAACGCGCCGCAGCGAACTTCCAGCGTCCGTACATCACGGCCACGCCGTAGCCGCCGTAAGCCACCACATGGCGCTTGTCCACGCTGTGACTGTTGCGGAACGTGTTGCCGTCCAGCGTGATGTCGCGGATCACCCAGGCAGCGTCCGAGGTCGCGAACAGGTGCCAGGACCAGCCATTGGGACGGCCGCCGCGGGTCGGCGCAGTGTTCTCGCCGGCCGGGCGCAACGGCGTGCTGCCGAAGTCGTCCGGCAGCTTCCAGCCGAAGCGCACTTCACCGCCGAGGTTGGCCTTGGTTTCCAGGTTGC
The DNA here is from genome assembly GCF_059370395.1 of Stenotrophomonas sp. YJH_SMC_101-4. Classification (NCBI taxonomy): domain Bacteria; kingdom Pseudomonadati; phylum Pseudomonadota; class Gammaproteobacteria; order Lysobacterales; family Lysobacteraceae; genus Stenotrophomonas; species Stenotrophomonas sp. YJH_SMC_101-4. The sequence goes on from NZ_JCAFTP010000003.1 coordinate 621,369, forward strand.
CGATCGATCCACCGTAGTGGCTGATGGCGTCCCAACCCCAGCCGTCGGCATTGACGCTGGCATCGCCCGGCCAGCGGCGCATGCGCTCGTGGGTCAGCATGAACAGCGGCTCGTTGTGCAGCTGGTTGTCCCAGCCCTTGAATTTCTCGTCGCCCAGCACGTCGTGCACGGCGTTCTGCACCTGCTTGCCCTGTGCCCACGGGCCAACCACGCCCAGCGTCAGCTGGGTGGTCTGCAGGCGGTCGCCGCTGCGCGCATTGAAACCGAAGTTTGCGATCAGTACGCCGGCGTAAGGGCGGTCGTCCTCGATCAGGTCCCTGCGGCTGAAATCGGTCGGGGTGAAGATGCCCTGGCCGATGCTGAAGATCATGTTCTGCTGTTCGAACTTGCCCGGGTGCAGCCCTTCCAGGTACTGGTTCACCCAGCGCGCCATGCGCGGCAGGCAGGGGTCGTCGGTGTAATCGACCAGATTGGGCGAGACCAGGGTCAACAGTGCACCGTTGGTGTAGCCCTGGTCCTGGTGGCGGCCGCCGAACAGGTCATTGTCGACGCGGAAATTGACCTGCGGCGGGTGGTCGCGCATTGCGTCCGGACCACATTGTTCGGCCGCCTGGGCGGCAAGGGGGAGGGCAGCAGCCAGCAGGCCTGACAGCCCGAGGGCTGCAAGGCGGCGTTGGGAAGGGGGGCTCATGTGAGAAGTTGTTTCTGTCTGTCGTTATATGCTGCGACACGGTACTCGCGCGAACGTGATGGAACGAGCGCGTTCGGATCACTTGTCTGTTCCGAAAACGACATTGTCTCGTGAAGACAATCCTGCCCTGTCCTGCGGTGCGCCACGGGGCCGGGGCCAATGCTGAACGGCCGTTCAGCTGCAACGCAGCGACTCACCGGTGCACTGTTTGACGTTGATGAATACTCTTGGGTTTGTTGCCCTGCGGCCCGATAATGGGGGGCATGGAAATCAAGTCCGACAACCCCGACCACGGCTTCCAGTTCCCCGGCCAGTTCGAGCTCAGTGCCATGGGCCCGGCCAACCGCGGCCTGGAACATGAGCTCCCCCGCCTGCTGCTGGCTGCCGGCATCGATGTCGTCAATGAACGCATCAGCTGGAAGCATTCCTCCAACGGCAAGTACGTGTCCGTCCGCATCGTGTTCAAGGCCGAGAGCCGCGAACAGTACGACCTGGCGCACCAGGCGCTGCGCGACCACCCGGAAGTGAAGTGGACGCTGTAGCCGACAGCTGCCCGGCCGAAGCCGCCCCGGAAGACCGCGCGCCGCGTCCGGCGCTGGTCCGCGACCTCGGCCGCCAGGCGTACGAGCCGGTGTGGCGCGCCATGCAGCGCTTCACCGACCAGCGCAGCGAGGCCGACGCCGATGAGCTGTGGGTGGTCGAGCATGACCCGGTATTCACCCTGGGCCAGGCCGGCAAGGACGAGCACGTGCTGGCGCCGGGCGAGATCCCGGTGCTGCACGTGGACCGCGGTGGCCAGGTGACCTATCACGGCCCCGGCCAGCTGGTGGTCTATCCGCTGCTGCGCCTGCCACGGCTGGGCATCGGTGTGCGCGACTACGTATGCCGCATCGAGCAGGCCATCATCGATACCCTGGCCGAGTGGAACATCGGTGCCGAACGCCGCGAGGGCGCCCCGGGCGTCTACGTCGGTGGCGCCAAGATCGCCGCGCTCGGCATCCGCGTGCGCCGCGGCTGCACCTTCCATGGCCTGGCCTTCAATGTGTCGATGGACCTGGAACCTTTCCACCGCATCAACCCCTGTGGCTATCAGGGGTTGCAGGTGACCTCGGTAGTAGACTTGGGCGGGCCCTCCGGGATGGAGGCCGTCAAGCCGGTGCTGCTGGACCACCTGGCCCGCCAGTTCGGCCTGCTGCTGCAGCCCACGCCCGAACTGCCTGATCTTTCTGCGGCCGCCTGACCGCCCCCCGGAACTGCCATGACTGAAACCACCGCCCGTTCCATTCCCCTGCAGATCGTGCAGGGCGACTCTCCGACCGCCGCGCCGTTGCAGGCCGGGGTCAAGCAGCTGGGCGGTGACAAGATCAACCGCTCGCCGGTGCAGTTCGCCGACGCGCCGGTGCTGCGCAAGCCGTCCTGGATCCGCGTGCGCATTCCTTCGGGCAATGCCGTGCAGAACCTGAAGGCCAAGCTGCGCGAGAACCGCCTGGTGACGGTGTGCGAGGAAGCCAGCTGCCCGAACATCCACGAGTGCTTCGGCCACGGCACCGCCACCTTCATGATCCTTGGTGAAGTCTGCACGCGCCGCTGCTCGTTCTGCGACGTGGCCCACGGCCGCCCGAAGCCGCCGGATGCCAACGAGCCGGCCAGCCTCGGCCAGACCGTGGCCGACATGGGCCTGAAGTACGTGGTGGTGACCAGCGTCGACCGTGATGACCTGCGTGACGGCGGTGCCCAGCACTTCGTCGACTGCATCACCGCCATCCGCGAAAAGTCGCCGGGTACCCGCATCGAAGTGCTGACCCCGGACTTCCGCGGCAAGGGCCGCATGGAACGTGCGCTGGAGATCCTGGCGCAGAACCCGCCGGATGTGTTCAACCACAACATCGAGACCGTACCTGACCTGTACCGCAACGTGCGCCCGGGTGCGGACTACCAGTGGTCGCTGAACCTGCTGAAGAACTTCAAGGCGCAGCACCCGGACGTGCCGACCAAGAGCGGCATCATGCTGGGCCTGGGCGAAGACTTCGAACAGATCAAGGCCACCATGCGTGACCTGCGCGCGCACGACGTGGACATGATCACCATCGGCCAGTACCTGCAGCCGACCGCGCACCACCACCCGGTGCTGAAGTACTGGACGCCCGAGGACTACAAGGCGCTGGAAGTCTACGGCTACGAACTGGGCTTCAGCCACGTGGCCTCCGGCCCGATGGTGCGCTCGTCGTACCACGCCGACGTCCAGGCCAAGGGCGCCGGCGTTTCCTGACATCCTGCCGGCGGGTGGGAGCTGCTTCTCCTGTGGGTGCGGACCGTTGGTCCGCACACCTCTGCCTGCCGTAGAGCCGAGCCCATGCTCGGCTGCTTGCTGCCGGCCAGCCGAGCATGGGCTCGGCTCTACATGCATTCACAATTTGCTACACCGGCCCCGCTAGGCTGGTTTTCCACCGAGCGCGGCCGGGTGACAAACCCGGCAACTTTCGGCACTGTCGTGGTGTCTGAACACCACGCAGTCTCCCCCTTGGCAAGGCGCCTTCGAGCACGTCAATGAAATTCAAAGCCCCCGCATTCCTGATGGCCCTGGCGCTGGTTGCGCCGCTGGCGCTGGCGGCCAAGGCCGACTCGCCGGCATTGCCCGCCGCGGCAACCGCCGATCAGGTGACCACCTCCAAGCTGGTGTACGGCCTGTTGTCCGACAGCCGTTACGCCTACCGCCCGCGCGCGCTGGACGAGGCCACCTCCAAGGACGTGTTCAAGCGCTACCTGGAGACGCTGGACGGCGGCAAGCAGTACTTCACCCAGGCCGACGTGGCGCGCTTCGCGCCGTTCGAAGCCAACATCTCCTCGGCCATCCGTGGCGGCGAGCTGGAGCCGGCGTTCCAGGTGTTCGCGGTCTACAAGCAGCGCGTCGGCGAACGTGTGGCCTATGCGCGCAAGCTGCTCAAGCAGGAGCCGGACTTCACCACCGACGAGCGCTTCGAATACGACCGCAAGAAGGTGCCGTGGGCGGCCAGCAGCGCCGAACTGGATGAGCTGTGGCGCAAGTCGGTGAAGAACGACTGGCTGCGCCTGAAGCTGGCCGGCAAGAAGCCGGACGACATCCGCAAGACGCTGGACAAGCGCTACGCGACGCTGGAGAAGTCGGTCAATGAACTGAAGGGCGAAGACGTCTTCCAGTTCTTCATGAATTCGTACACCAGCGCGGTCGATCCGCACACCGATTACTTCACCCCGCGCACCGCCGAGAACTTCAACCAGGCGATGTCGCTGTCGCTGGAAGGCATCGGTGCGCAGCTGCAGCGCCAGGACGACGTGGTGGTGATCCGCGAGATCATCGCCGGTGGTCCGGCTGCGGTGGACGGCACGCTGAAGCCGGGTGACCGTATCGTCGGCGTCGGCCAGGGCAAGTCCGGCCTGGTCGAGGACGTGATCGGCTGGCGCATCGACGATGTCGTGGCCAAGATCCGTGGCGCCAAGGACACCCAGGTCAAGCTGGAATTCATTCCGGCCGCTGAAGGTGCCGACGGCAAGCACCACACCCTGGTGCTGACCCGCCAGAAGGTGCGCCTGGCCGAACAGGCTGCCAAGGGCGAGACCATGACCATTCCGGCCGCCAACGGCGAGCCGGCACGCAAGGTCGGCGTGATCAAGCTGCCGACCTTCTACCAGGACTTCGAAGGCCGTCGCCGCAATGCGGCCGATTACGCTTCGGCCACCCGCGACGTGGCCAAGCTGCTGGCCGGCTTCAAGAACGACAAGCTGGATGGCGTGGTGCTGGATCTGCGCAACAACGGCGGTGGTTCGCTGGACGAAGCCATTGAACTGACCGGCCTGTTCATCGAGCAGGGCCCGGTGGTGCAGGTGCGCGAGTCCGGTGGCCGCGTCACCGTCAACAGCGACCGCAACCAGGGCGTGGCATGGGATGGCCCGCTGGCGGTGCTGATCAACCGCGGCTCGGCCTCGGCCTCGGAGATCTTCGCCGGTGCCATCCAGGATTACGGCCGTGGCCTTGTGATCGGTGAGACCAGCTTCGGCAAGGGCACGGTGCAGAACATCGTCGACCTCGACCGTTGGCCGAGCGGTGAGACCCAGCGTTTCGGTCAGGTCAAGCTGACCATCGCCCAGTTCTTCCGCATCAGCGGCAGCAGCACCCAGCACAAGGGTGTGGTGCCGGACCTGGCCTTCCCGGCCAGCGTCGATGCCACCGAGTTCGGCGAGAGCACCTACGACAACGCGCTGCCGTGGACCCGCATCGCTGCCGTGCCGCACACCCAGTACGGCAACTTCGCGCCGCTGCTGCCGAAGCTGGAAACCCGCCATGACGCGCGCATTGCCGCCGACAAGGAATTCCAGTGGTGGAACGAGGACGTGCAGCAGTTCCGCACCGAGGCCGCGAAGAAGTACATCTCGCTCAACGAGGCCACCCGCCGCGCCGAGCGTGAGCGCCAGGACACCCAGCGCAAGGAGCGCCAGGCAATGCGCAAGGAACTGGGCCTGGCCCTGGACCCGCTGGCCGATGACAGCAACGACGACGGCCTGACGGGCAACGAGCGCGACATCGTCAAGGATGCCGCACGCGAGAAGGCTGCTGAGAAGCGTCCTGACCCGCTGCTGCGCGAGTCGGCCTCGATCCTGGCCGATGCGGTGAACCTGCTGGCCAGCGACCGCCCGCTGTCGGCGCAGGTGCTGCCGCAGTCCACCGGCGCCGGTCGCTGGGCGGACTGAGCCGGCGACGGCATGCGATATCGCAGGGGGGCCGGCATTGCCGGCCCCTTTTCGTTTGGGTGCCTCCGTCCCGGTAGCGCCGGGCCATGCCCGGCGAGCCACATGCCACAAACGACTTAATCCCCTCCGTCCCTTTTTTGTGCATGAACAGGCAGCAACGGGGTGGCGCGGTCATGCCGGTTTCGACCCGCCGCACACGGCCGCAGGACTACCCTTGGCGGTACCGTCCTCGCAGGAGTACCCATGCGGGCCTCCCGTCTTTCCAGTGCTGTTGTGGCGCTTGGCAGTGCCCTGATCCTGTCGGCCTGTGGTGGCCGCACCGCCGACAGCACGTTGCTGCGCGAATCCTTCGACTCCGGCGACACGTTCTCGCGTACCGTCGATGGCCGCCCGGGCGAAGCCTGTGAAGCCGCGCGACGCACCCTGCTCAGCCAGGGCTATGCCATCGCCCGTGCCGATGACGCACAGGTGGAAGGCAACAAGAACTTCCAGCCGCGCGAAGACGACCATGAGCAGCTGGTGCTGCGCATCTCCTGCGCGCCGCGTGGCAACCAGACGCTGGTGTTCGTCAGTGCGGTGCAGGACCGCTATGCGCTGAAGAAGAGCCCGACCTCAGCCAGTGTCGGTGTCGGTGCGCTGGGCTCGGTATCGCTGCCGTTCGGCAGCAACGACGATTCGTTGGTGAAAGTGGCGAGCAGCACGGTCACCGACGCCGATTTCTATCGCCGCTTCTTCCAGCGCCTGCAGCAGTACCTGCCGCCGGCTGCGGGCATGCCATCACCGTTGCCGCCGCCGCCCTCTGCAGTTCCTGAGCCCGCACCCGCCCGCACGGACCAGGGCTGAACGTGCACGGCGGGTTGATGGGCGCGGCCCTGCTGCTGGCGCCCGTGCTGGGCATGGCGGCCACAGCCGCCGACTGTACGCAGGGGCTGCTGCAGCGGCTGGGCTGGCGTTTCGATGAAGCCGCGCTCAGTACGCCGCAGGTCCACGGCGGCGCAGTGTGTACGCGCGCGTCGCTGGCCGAGTCGCAGGCTGCCGGCGACCTGCACGTGCGCTGGCCGGCAGACATGTCTGCTACAGCGCGCCAGGCGTTGCTGCAGCAGCTGCTGGACGATCCGGCCACGGTCTGCGCCTATGCGTTCCAGCTGGGTGCAGCCACGCAACGTGCCGCTACTGCATTGCAGGGCAATCCAGAATTCCGCTTTTCCGGCCCGCAGCTGGGCTGGATCGGCTTCGGCCTGCAGGGGCCGCGCGCGCAAGGCTGGCAGCGCACGCGAAGTTTCGGCCGTGGTTTCGTGCCCACTGCGAGCAACAGCCAGGCGCTGCAGGCGTTCTACAGCGGCAATGTGCGCGCCGAATGCGGAGTCGGCCGCCAGGTCGCGCAGCTGTCCGCCCAGCGCGAGCTGTATGGCGATGCTGCATTCGACGCCGAATTTGCCGCAGAGGAGTTGTCGATCGGCACGTTCCTCGCCCTGCACGGTACCGACAGCATTCTGCTCGGCGCTCATTCCGGCGATTTCTTCGCCGATGGCAAGGCGGTGCGCACCTCGGCGATGGGGCAACAGGCGTTCGTGGGCGTGCCCGGTTTCATCGAAAATGTGTACGACAAGGGCACGCTGGACGACCTGAGCAACCAGGCCGAGAACTTCGTGGTGGTTGACGTGGGCGCGGACGCTGCGCAGGCCCTGGCCACCCACGGCGGCCTGGCCTGGTACGACCAGCGCAATGTCGAACTATGGAAACTCGCGCAGGACATCCCGCGGATCGGCCAGCGCTACTTCGAGCGCCTGCTGTTCGAGCGCGACCCGGACCTTCGTGCACGGCTGGAACCGCGCTACCACGCCACGCTGGCACGAATGGACCAGCTGCTGGACGATCCGTTCTACCAGCAGTTCGTGATCTATGTGCACCCACGCGGTATACGTCCCATCGGCTACCACGTCGCCCGCCTGCTTGATCGCAACCCACGAACGCCGTTTTCGATCGACCTGGCGGTGCACAATCTGCATACCACGCTCTACCGGCGTTGGCGCGAGGCGCAGCTGCGCCACTGCGCGGCTACCGGCAGGCCAGGCAGCCTGACCCTAGACCCCAACTGAAGGTGAAACAATGGACATTGCAATGATCGGCCTCGGCCGCATGGGCGCCAACATGGCCCAGCGCCTGCATCGCGGCGGCCACCGCGTGGTTGGCTACGACCCGGGCGAAGGCGCCCGCCAGCGCGCCGCCGAGGCCGGCCTGGACGTGGTGGATTCGCTGGCAGCTGCCGTGGCTGCGCTGCCGGTACCGCGCGTGGTGTGGCTGATGGTGCCGGCCGGCGAGACCGTCGACCAGACGCTGGGCCAGCTGACCCCGCACCTGGCCGAGGGTGACATCGTCATCGACGGCGGCAACTCCAACTACCAGGACTCGATCCGCCGCGCCAAGACGCTGGCCGAGGATGACCTGGGCTACGTCGACTGCGGCACCAGCGGTGGCGTGTGGGGCCTGCAGGAAGGCTACAGCCTGATGGTCGGTGGCGAAGCCTCGGTGGTGGAGCAGATCGCACCGCTGCTGCGCACGCTGGCACCGGCCGAAGATCGCGGCTGGGCACGTGTCGGCCCGTCCGGCGCTGGCCACTTCACCAAGATGGTCCACAACGGCATCGAATACGGAATGATGCAGGCCTACGCCGAAGGCTTCGCGCTGATGGAGCGCAAGCAGGAGATGGAGCTGGACCTGGCCCAGGTGGCCGAGGTGTGGCGCCACGGCAGCGTGGTGCGCTCGTGGCTGCTGGACCTGAGCACCGAAGCACTCAAGCGCAATCCGTCGTTGGATGGCATCGCGCCGTATGTGGAGGATTCCGGCGAAGGCCGCTGGACCGTGGCCGAAGCGATCGCGCTGGACGTGCCGGCACCGGTGATCACGCTGTCGCTGCTGGAACGCCTGCGTTCGCGCGAATCGAATTCGTTCACCGACCGCCTGCTGTCGGCGATGCGCAATGAATTCGGCGGCCACGCCATCAAGAAGTCGTAAGCCTTGCTGGGGGCGGAGCCCTTTCCGCAGGAAAGGGCTCCGCCCCCATGAGGCCACACGAGCGCATTCCGATCATTTCCACGCCATCCACGCATGGCGTGGATCTACTGTGCCGACCAACGGTCGGCACCCACCAACAGCCGCGGGAAACTGTCGAAGGCGGGGTGGGTCCGGTTGCGGGGGTGTCCGCGGCATGGATGCCGCGGCCAAGCCCCCAGGGAAGGGTTTACGGCGTCCCCCGCAACCGGACCCACCCCGCCATCCCACGGATAGCCGGCTTTGCTGTTGCTGTTGAGGTTGCCGGCCAGCGGCCGGCACTACCGCTTCTGCGGGTGCAGGGCGCAGCCCTGCCGATCACCCCAACGCGATTCGCCGCCCTTCGCGCGCACTGTCCATGCCGGCCTGCAGCAGCCGCATCAACTGCAATGCCTGCACCGGGCTGACCGTGGCTTCTCCGTCGCCATGCATCGCCGCCGCGAACTGTGCATACAGCCGCCGGTAGTCACCGGGCAGGTTGTCGACCGTCGTGCGCTGCACGTTGTCTTCGGCATCGCAGCGCACCAGCTCACCATGCCGCGGATCGATACCCCAGCCTGGCGCACCGGGTGCCACACCGCGGCGCAGCTGCGCCTCCTGCACGTCCAGGCCGTGCTTGATCCAGCTTGCCTTGCTGCCATGCACACTGAAGTGCGGCGTCTGCGCCGCCACCAGCGAACCGGAATGGATGATCGCGCGATGCCGCGGGTAGTGCAGCACCGCGTGGAAGTAATCGATGCCGCTGCCACCTTCGCGCTGCACGGCCAGATCGGCATCGACCGCCTCGGGCCAGCCGAACAGCACCAGCATCTGGTCCAGCAGGTGCGGGCCCAGGTCGTACCACAGGCCACTGCCGGGGCCATCCTGTTCGCGCCAGCGGTCGCGTACCTGTGGACGGTAGCGATCGAAGTGCGCATGGCACTCGGCAATGTTGCCGAGCGTCCCGTCCGCAAGCAGCGCCTGCAGCGTGAGGAAGTCGGCATCGAAGCGCCGGTTCTGGAACACGGTGGCGATGCGTCCGGCATCGCGTGCCGCAGCCAATACCGTTTCCGCTTGGGCCACGTCCAGCGCGAACGGCTTGTCGACCAGCACATGCTTGCCCGCAGCCAGTGCCGCGATTGCCAGCGGCGCATGCTGTTCATTCGGCGTGGCGATCACTACGGCATCCACGGCTGGATCGTCGAACACCTCCTGCGGCGTGGAACGCACGTGCACGTCGCTGAACGCGCGCAGCAGCGTGTCGCGCTGCGAGCTCACGATGCTGTGCAGCACCAGGCCCGGCGTGTGCTGGATCAGGGGCGCATGGAAGACGCGGCCGGCAAGGCCGTAGCCGATCAGGGCCAGATGCAGGTCGGGGCGCATGGCAGAGCTCCGGCAGTGGGAAGGGCAGGGTAAACGACCCGCGACGGCAACCCCAAACTGAACCGTTGCCGTTGAATGCGGGTCGATTCACGGCAGCGTGACCGCAGCGCCACGCGTGCTCTACGCCTACTTGTCCAGACTGGCAGCACATTCCGCAGGAGTACGACACGATGAGCAATACGACCCGCACGCTGATTGCCTCGGCCCTTACGCTGGCCCTGGCGCTGTCCTCCTCGGCCGCATTCGCCAAGGATCCGGCCGCGAAGAGTCCCCCCAAGACCGATCATTCGGCAATGACCCACGCCGACCGCCATGATTCCAACGAGCCGGTGACCGACAGCTGGATCACCACCAAGGTGAAGGCTGATCTGCTGGCCAGCAGCAACGTTCCGGGCACGGAGATCAAGGTGGAAACGGTGAACGGCGTGGTCAGCCTCAGTGGCGCCGTGGCGACCCAGGCCGAGAAGGACAAGGCGGTCACCACCGCCAAGGGCATCAAGGGCGTGACCCGCGTCGATGCCGCTGCATTGAAGGTCAGTGCTGCTGCCAAGCGCTGACCCCGGTGGGCGCCCCATGCGGGGCGCCCACTGACCTGTAGAGCCGAGCCATGCTCGGCTGGAACTCCAAGGCAGCCGAGCGTGGGCTCGGCTCTACAGCATCGAATTCCGAACCCGTTCAGCCAACCGCGCTGGAAATTCCAGAGTTGTGACCGCCTGCGCTATATTGCCGGTTCCGCCGCAGTGGGGCCGGTAACGGCAGACGCTTTGCGGCTGTGCTGACGAGGAACTATGGCGCTGGTTTTCAGTGATGACATCTGGGACCGCTGGCGGTTGCCGGCCCTGGCGCTGGCCGCTGCCGCGATCATCGTGGTGCCGTGGTTGACCCTGCGCAAACTGCAGCAGGACAGCGAAGATGCGATGGCGTGGGTCAACCATACCCAGGCTGTCGGTGTGGCGCTGCAACAGCTGCAGGCCGATGTACGCGATGTCGAATCGGCCGCGCTGACCCTGTCCAAGGGCGTGGACGCACCTGGCCTGCGCGAGCGCATGGCCAAAGCCAATGACCTTCCCGGGCGCCTGGCCGAACTGGGGCGGATGACCCGCGACAATCCTGATCAGCTGATCCGCATCGGCCGCATCGAGTCGATGCTGGAAGGGCGCATGGCGCTTGCCCGCGAACTGGCAAAGTCCGAGCCCAACAGTGATCAGCGCGAGCTGGTGCAGGATCTGAGCACGCGTTATCCGATCCGTGGCCTGGTGGAGGAACTGCAGGCCAGCGAGCAGAAACTGCTGACACAGCGTGCCGAGCAGGCTGCCCGCCAGCGCAAGCAGACCGAGCTGGTGTCGTGGAGTTCGCTGGTGATCCAGCTGTCGCTGCTCGGCCTGGTGCTGTGGCTGCTGCAGCGGCAGATTGGTCGCCGCCTGTATGCCGAACGGCAGTCGCTGCGCTCGGCCGCACGTGCAGCCTCGGTGCTGCAGACCGTGCGTGAACCGATCGTGCTGCTCGACCGCGACCTGCGCGTGCAGCTGCACAACCCTGCCTTCGCCGAGTTGTACGGGCTGCAGGATGAACGCGCCGATGGCCTGTTGCTGGACACTGTCGGCGACGGCGCGTGGAAGGATCCCGTGATGCGCCAGCGACTGTCCGATGTGCTGTTGCGCGGCCGCGAACTGTGGGACTTCGAGCATGAACAGCGTGCCGCCGATGGCATGGTGCGCTACATGCTGCTCAACGCGCGGCGCATGCCGCTGCCGGACACCGACGACGAAGTGGTGTTGCTCACGATCAGTGACGTCACCGTGCAGCGTGCCGTGCAGTTGCGGGTGGAGGAACTGAACCGCCAGCTGGAAGGCAAGGTTGCGCAGGTGTCCGAGGTCAACAGGGAACTGGAAGCCTTCAGCTATTCGGTCTCGCACGATCTGCGCGCGCCGCTGCGCCACGTGGCCGGATTCTCCGACAAGCTGTCGCGCCATCTGGGCGACGCCGCCGATGACAAGAGCCGCCATTACCTGGAGGTGATCTCCAGTTCGGCGCGGCGCATGGCGGCACTGATCGACGACCTGCTGGTGTATTCGCGGCTGGGCCGCGCGGCAATGCGCCAGCAGGCGGTGGACATGCAGTCGCTGGTGGCCGATACCCGCGCCATGCTCGATTCCAACCTGCAGGCCGAGGCCGAGAACAGCGGCCATGCGCACCACGTGGAGTGGAGCATCGCACCGCTGCCGATCGTGGTGGGCGATGAGAACATGATCCGCCAGGTCTGGCTGAACCTGCTCGGCAACGCGGTGAAGTATTCGGGCAACCGCGAACCGGCGAAGATCCGCGTGGACTACCAGCCGCAGCCTGACGGCGGTCATCAGTTCACGGTCAGCGACAATGGTGCAGGCTTTGACATGGCCTACGCCGGCAAGCTGTTTGGTGTCTTCCAGCGCCTGCACAAGGCCAGCGACTACCCGGGTACCGGCATCGGCCTGGCCAGCGTGCGCCGCGTGCTCACCCGTCATGGTGGCCGTATCTGGGCCGAGGCTGAACCGGACGTCGGCGCCACCTTCCACTTCTACCTGCCTCCCGCGATCGATGCGGACAAACAAGGGCCTTCTGCATGACCACTCTGCGCACCATTCTTCTCGCCGAAGACAGCCCGGCTGATGCCGAAATGGCGATCGACGCCCTGGAAGAGGCGCGTCTGGCCAACCCCATCGTGCACGTCGAGGATGGCGTGGAAGTGATGGACTACCTGTTGCGCCGTGGTGCCTTTGCCAACCGTGAGGAAGGCCTGCCGGCGGTGCTGCTGCTGGACATCAAGATGCCGCGCATGGATGGCCTGGAAGTGCTGCGGCAGATCCGCGAGCACGAAGAGCTCAAGCGCCTGCCGGTGGTGATCCTGTCGTCCTCGCGCGAGGAAAGTGACCTGGCCCGCAGCTGGGACATGGGCGTGAACGCCTATGTGGTCAAGCCGGTGGACGTGGACCAGTTCTTCGGCGCGGTGCAGACCCTGGGAAAGTTCTGGGCGTTGATCAACCAGGCACCGGAACTCGAGTGAGCCCATGCCCCTGACCGGTCCCGCCCTGGGGGCGCTGCGCATCCTGCTGGTGGAGGACTCACCGGAAGATGCCGAGCTGATGTCCGAACAGATGCTTGATGCGGGCCTGGAGGCCCGTTTCGAGCGTGTCGAGAGCGAGGCTGAACTGCGCCAGGCACTGGTCGCGTTCCAGCCGGACATCGTGCTGTCCGACCTGAGCATGCCGGGATTCTCCGGTGACGACGCGCTGCGCATCGTGCGCGAAACCTCACCGGAAGTGCCCTTCATCTTCGTCTCCGGCACCATGGGTGAGGAGAACGCGGTGGCGGCGCTGCAGAAGGGCGCCAATGACTACATCATCAAGCACCTGCCGGCGCGCCTGCCGTCGGCAGTGGCGCGTGCGATCCGCGATGCACGCAGCGCGATCGAGCGTGCACGGGTGGAAACCGAACTGATGCGCGCACAGCGCCTGGAAAGCCTGTCGCTGCTCGCCGCCGGCCTCAGTCACGACCTGCGCAACATCCTGCAGCCGCTGCTGATCATGCCGGACCTGCTGAAGGCGCGAACCGACGATCCGCAGCTGCACCATCTGGCCGATGTCATCGCCGAGTGCGGCCGCCGTGGCCATGAGATGGCCGAATCGATGCTGTCGTTCGTGCGCGGTTCGCGCAAGCCGAGCGAACGCATCGAGATCGATGGCCTGTTCGATGCGGTGGCGCTGCTGTTGCGCAGCAACGTGCCCGATGCGGTGCGCCTGGAACTGCAGGTGCAGGACGAAGGCCTGGTGGTCGACGCCAACTACACCGAACTGCAGCAGGTGATGCTGAACCTGGCGCTCAACGCGATCCAGGCGATGCCCAACGGCGGTCGCCTGAGCCTGACCGCCAGCCATGCCGGCCAGCGCGATGGCGTGGACTGGATGCACATCCGGGTGGCTGACGAAGGGATCGGCATGGATGCGGACACACTGTCGCATCTGTTCAATCCATTCTTCACCACCAAGGCCGATGGCACCGGCCTGGGCCTGATCTCCTGCAAACGCATTGTTGAAGGCGCCGGCGGCAGCATCCACGTCAGCAGCCAGCCGGGGCAGGGCACCTGCTTCGAGCTGCGCCTGCCGATGCACGACGCCATTGATGGCAGTGAGCCGATCGAACAGCTGGTGGCACTGGGCAGTGGCCAGTCGATCCTGGTGGTCGATGGCGAAGCCACGCGCCTGTCGCTGCTGGGCAATGCGCTGTCCAGCCAGGGCTACCAGCTGCAGCTGGCGTCCGACGGCCCGGCTGCGCTGCGCTGGATGCAGCAGGAGGCGTTGCCGGCACTGGTGATCGCCGACGCCGGCTCCAAGCTGCTGCCGGCCAGCCAGCTGTTGGGCGAGATGGCGGCACTGGGCTATCGCGGCCCGGCGCTGGTGCTGGAGGACCCTGCGGTGCCGGTCTCGGCCGATGCATTCCCGGCCGGTGTGGAGGTGCATGTGCTGCGCAAGCCGCTGCAGATGCAGCAGGTCTTCCGCGCGGTGGCCGAAGCGCTGGGTTGATGCCGCTGGGAGTTCTGTAGAGCCGAGCCCATGCTCGGCTGCTGTTCGTATTGACCTCGACAGCCGAGCATGGGCCCGGCTCTACAGGACGGTTTCCCAGGGGAACCGCGGCAGGGCGTCCACCGCCTGTTCCAGCCGCCGCGACCAGTTCTGATGGATGTCGGCATACAACGCCGAATCCGCGCCCAGCCGCAGCTGCTGGCCGATGCGCAGCTCGCCGTGGCGCAGCAGCGCAAGATCGATCGGCAGGCCCACCGACAGGTTGGAACGGATGGTGGAGTCCAGCGAGACGATCGCCGTGCGCGCCGCGTCTTCCAGGCGGGTGGCCGGGCTGAGAATGCGGTCGAGGATCGGCTTGCCATACTTGGACTCACCGATCTGCAGGTAGGGCGTCTCCGGCGAGGCGGCGATGGCGTTGCCGAGCGGGTAGATCATGTACAGACCGGGCCGCTCGCCGGCGATCTGGCCGCCGAAGATCAGCGTGGCCTGGGTGTTGACCCCATCGTGGCCATGTTCGTTGTGGCTGCTGTGCACCTGGCTGTCCACCAGCAGCTGGCCAACGTACTCGGCAGCCTCGAACAGGTGGGTCATGTCGTGCAGGTTGGGCGTGCGTCGTTCACTGGCGTCGCGCCCCAGGCGCGACACCAGCAGCTGGGTGGTGGCCAGGTTGCCAGCCGCCATCAGCACGTAGGCTGCCTGGCCGGGGTACTCGAACACGTGCAGCTTGCGGTGCACGCGCACATCGTCCAGCGAGGCATTGGTCCGGGTGTCGGCAGCGAAGACCAGGCCCTCGTCCACCTCGATTCCAACGCAATAGGTCATGTCGGTGCCCTATCATGTGCGTCCCGGATTGTAGGCAGGCCGCCGTGACGACGGCATGTCCACGCCCCCCAAGTGCCGTCACCTGAACCGCATGACCACCGTGCTCCTGAGCCTGGGCAGCAACGTCCAGCCCCGCCGCTACCTCCACGCCGCGGTGACGGCCCTGCGCGAGCGCTTCGGCGCGCTGCGGGTGTCGCCGGCCTACCGTACTGCCGCGGTCGGCTTCGACGGCCCGGCCTTCCTCAACAACGCCGTGGCGATCGACACCGACCTGCCGCTCCAGGAACTGGACGACTGGCTGCACGCGCTGGAAGACGCGCACGGCCGCGACCGCAGCGGGCCGCGCTTCTCCGACCGGACCCTGGACATCGACGTGGTGTTCTACGGTGACCTGGTGGTGGAAGGCCCCGGCCACCTGCGCATTCCGCGCCCGGAGCTGAAGCATGCCTTCGTGCTGAAGCCGCTGGCCGACATCGCCCCGGACTTCATCGACCCGGTCAGCGGATTGGACCTGGCCACGCTGTGGCGTGCGCACACGCAGTTTGGCGAAGCGTTCGAGGTGGTGGAGCTGGAATGATGGGTTGTTGTTGCCGCTGCGCTCGCCGGGCATGGCCCGGCGCTACCGGTGGTGCCGGCCGCTGGCCGGCAACATTTCAGCTGACGGTGCGCCCACCATCCACGCGCAGGGTGTGGCCGGTGACGAAGCTGGCTTCGGCCACCAGCCAGTACACCGCTTCGGCAATCTCCTCGACCGTGCCGATCCGCGCCAGCGGCGTGCGCGCCAGCAGCGCCTCGCGGGCGAAATCGTCCTTGCCCTGTTCCGGCCACAGGATCGCGCCGGGCGCCACCGCATTGACCCGCACCTTCGGCGCCAGCTCCAGCGCCAGCGAGCGGGTGGCCATCTCCAGCGCGGCCTTGGCCATCGTGTAGGCGATGTGGTCCCGCATCGGGTCGGTGCCGTGCAGGTCGGTCAGGTTGACGATGCAGCCCTGCTGGCGGCGCAGGTAGGGCGCCGCCGCCTGTGACAGCAGCAGCGGCGCGCGCGCGTTGACCGCATACAGCTCGTCCATTGCCTCGGCGGTGACCTGACCGAGCGGGGTGGGGAAGAAGTTGGAGGCATTGTTGACCAGCGCGTCCAGGCGGCCGAAGTGGGTGACGGCCTGTTCCACCAGGTCGGGCAGGGCGTCGGCGTCACTTAGGTCGGCCTGCAGGGCCAGCACGCTGCCGGGGCGCACGTTGTCGAAATCGAACGCGGCCTGCTGCAGCTCGGCGCTGGAGGTGTTGGCATGCAGCACCACCGACCAGCCACAGGCGTGGAACTGGCGGGCGATGGCCGCACCGATCCGGCGCGCGCTGCCGGTGATCAGGACCACGGGGTGGGTGTCGCTCATCGAGGGTCCTCCAAGGCTCGGCTATCCTGTGCACCATTGTCACCGCATTCGAAGACGCCATGCAGCCCACCTTCCCCCTGCCCGAAGCCGATGCCCTGGCCCACAGCGACCAGCTGGCCGCCGCCCTGCGCGCCGAGATCCTTGCCCAGGGCGGGGCGATGCCCTTCTCGCGCTTCATGGAGCTGTGCCTGTATACCCCTGGCTGGGGTTACTACAGCGCCGGCGCCAGCAAGTTCGGTGGCAGTGGTGACTTCACCACCGCGCCCGAGCTTGGCAGCCTGTTCGCCGGCAGCGTGGCCAATGCGCTGGCGCCGGTGTTCGCGCAGCTGGGTGCACAGGCGCGGATGCTGGAACTGGGCGGCGGTACCGGCGCCTTTGCCGAGGCCGTGCTGCTGCGCCTGGCCGAACTGGACGCGCTGCCGTCGCGCTATGCCATCCTCGAACCCAGCGCGGACCTGCGCGAGCGCCAGCAGCAGCGCCTGCAGCAGAACCTGCCGGCCGAGCTGGCCGCGCGCGTGGACTGGGTCGACCGCCCGTTCGAAGAGGACTGGGAAGGCGTGGTGTTCGCCAACGAGGTGATCGACGCGCTGCCGACGCCGCGCTTCCTGATCCGCGATGGCGAGGTCTATGAGGAAACCGTCGAGCTGGATGCCGAAGGCAACTTCATCCGTGGTGCGCAGCCGGCCGATATCCTGCTCAACGGTGCGGTGCGCCACATCGAGCGCTACCTGGAAAAGCCCTTCGCCGAAGGCTACCGCTCCGAGGTGCTGCCGCAGCTGCCGTACTGGCTGCAGGCGGTGGCCGGCGGCCTGCAGCGTGGCGCGATGCTGTTCGTCGACTACGGTTACAACCGCGGCGAGTTCTACCAGCACGACCGCGACGATGGCACCGTGCGCGCGTTCTACCGCCACCACGTGCACAACGACGTGCACCGCTGGCCGGGCCTGCAGGACATTACGGCGTCGGTGGATTTCACCGCGATGGCCGAGGCCGGCATGCACGGCGGTTTCGAGCTGGCTGGCTACTGCAGCCAGGCCAGCTTCCTGCTCGGTAATGGCCTGGACCAGGTGCTGCTGCTGGCCGAGGAACGCACCGACGAGGTCGGCCGCATCCAGTTGCGCGACCAGGTGAAGAAGCTGACCCTGCCGACCGAGATGGGCGAGCGCTTCCAGGCCATCGGCCTGCAGCGTGGCGTCGATTTCGAACCGGCCTTCGAACTGGGTGACCTGAGCTGGCGCCTGTGAGCGAGGTGTTGCCGGTGATCAAGCCGTTGCGGCGGCCGCGGTTGTGGGCCGTGCTGTGGGGTTTGGCCGTGCTGCTGGTGATTGTGGTCTGCCTGATCCCGCCACCGCCGATTCCGTTGCCGGAAAACAGCGACAAGGGCGAACACTTCCTCGCCTATTTCATCCTGGCAGGCAGCGCGGTGCAGCTGTTCCGTCGGGGCCGCCCGCTGCTGTGGGTGGGCGTGGGCCTGGTGCTGATGGGCATCGGCATCGAGTTCGCGCAGGGCGCGCTGACCAGCAACCGCATGGCCGACCCGATGGATGCCATCGCCAACACGATCGGTGTGCTCGCCGGCATGGCCACCGCACTGACCCCGCTGCGCGACCTGCTGCTGCGCTGGCGCGGGTGAGGTTCCTGTAGAGCCGAGCCCATGCTCGGCTTTCCGGTTGAAAAGCAGCCGAGCATGGGCCCGGCTCTACAGTAGATCCACGCGATGCGTGGATCCGGCCGCAAAGCGCCAACCAAGGTTGGCACCTACCTGAGCGTGACCTCATCCAGCACCCACATCGCCGGGCGCGTGTCGCCGGTGAAGTTGATGCACAGATCGCCGTTGCCAGCGGTGCCCTTCGGCAGCGCCGCGCGCAGGGTCACGAAGCCGTCGGCATCGGTCTGCGCCGGCAGCGGCACCTGAGCCAGCACCTTGCCCGTGCAATCACCGCGGCGGATCAGCATTTCACCGTGTGCGCTCCGGGCCTTTTCGAAGCGGCGCTTCGGCTCGTCGTGGGCCAGCTGGAAGTAGTACGGAATACGCCCCGCACGCACTTCCACGTTGCCGATGCCGTCCAGCTGCGCCTGCGGCCAGCGCCAGCACGGCTGGAAGATGTCGACGTTGAACACCGCACGCGTTCCCTCGCGCGGGCCATCGTCTTCCAGGCGCAGCACCAGCCCCTTCTTGCCTACGCAGCTGAGCAGCTCATCGCTGCGGCGGCTGAGCAGCGACTGCGCGGTGAACTCAGCGATGGTCGGCTTCGCAGCCAGCATCTGGCCCTGGTAAAACGCGGCGGCCTGCACGGTGGTCGGCAGCGTCCCGGTCAGCGGTTGCTGGTACAGCGGCGACTGCGCAGTCACTGGCTGGCCATCGGTGCTGTACCGCACTTCATAACCCAGCGGATTGGCCAGCGACACGGTCACTGTGCCGGCCGCGCGGTTGTCGGTGTAGTCCACGCCCACTTCGAACGGGGTCTGCGCATAGGCCAGGCCCCAGGCACGGTAGCGCTGCAGTTGGGAGGGCAGGCGCGCGAGGAAATCGCGGAAGTCGCGATGCTCCGGCGTGCTCCAGCCGGTCTCGGCCACCGCGGCCAGGCGTGGGAACAGGTTGTGCTGCAGGCGTGCATAGCTGCGCGTGTGCTCGGTGAACATGTTGGCCTGCAGGCCCAGGATGTGCCCACGCTTGTCGGCGGCCAGCTCGGCCGGCACCGGCTCGAAGTTGTAGAGCTTGCCGAGGTTGACCTGGGTCGGACGGCCCGGCGGTTCATTTGGCGAGGCCGTCTGCAGGTAATCCAGGTACAGGTAGCCGACCGGCGACATGATCACGTCATGGCCGGCGCTGGCCGCAGCCAGGCCGCCTTCGGTGCCCTGCCACGACATCACCGTGGCCTGCGGCGGCAACCCGCCTTCGAGGATTTCATCCCAGCCGATCAGGCGCCGGTCGTGCTCCTCCAAGAAGGTTTCCAGGCGCTTGATGATGTGGCTCTGCATGGCCATTTCATTCTTGATGCCCAGCGCACGCATGCGCTGCTGCACCTGCTTCGACGCTTCCCACTGGTCCTTCACCGCCTCGTCGCCACCGACGTGCACGTACTTGGCCGGGAACAGCGCGATCACTTCTTCCAGCACGTTCTCGAGGAAGGTGACGGTGCTGTCTTCCACGTTGAACAGGTTCGGGAACACGCCCCATTCGCTGATCGGCTTCAACGGCGTATCGATGGTGCCCAGCTCCGGATACGCAGCAATCGCAGCAGTCGCGTGGCCCGGCACATCGATTTCCGGAATCACCTGGATGTGCAGCTTCGCGGCATAGGCGATCACTTCGCGGATCTGGTCCTGGGTGTAGAAGCCGCAGTACGGATGCTCCTGGCCGCTGACCGGATCGATGCCGCCGTCACCGGCCGGCAGGCGGCAGCTGCCCACTTCGGTCAGCTTCGGGTAGCGCTTGATCTCCATGCGCCAGCCCTGGTCGTCGGTCAGGTGCCAGTGGAAGGTGTTGAGCTTGTGCGCGGCCATCGCGTCGAGCACGTGCTTGATCTCGTCCAGGCTCTGGAAGTGACGGGCGGAGTCGAGCATGAAGCCGCGCCAGCTGAAGCGCGGCGCGTCCTGGATCTGCACTGCGGGCAGCACGCCGTTGCTGCCGCCGGTGGCGAGCTGGGCGAGGGTGGTCGCGCCGTAGAACAGGCCGGTTTCGTTGCCAGCCTGCACCAGCACGCCCTGTGCGGTGCTGTCCAGCGTGTAGCCCTCGCCGCTGTCGCGGAAGGTGGGCACGATCTGGAAGCGGATGCTGCCGGCCTTGGCGCTGGCTTTGCCCTTGGCCAGTGCCAGGCGCGGGCCACCGCTGCGGGCCAGCAGGTCGGCGAACTGGTTGGCGACGCGCTGCGCGGCTTCGCCTTCGGCCTGCAGCACGGTATCGGCGCGCACGGTGATGCCGCTGCCCTGGCCGCGCTGCACGTTGGCCGGGGCGGGAATCAGCATCAGGCTGCCGGCGCGCAGCTGCGGGCCGGGTGCTTCAGCGGCAGGCGTGGGATCGGCGGCGAGTGCCGGCAGTGCCGGCAACAGGGCGAGCAGGCTGCCCAGCAGCAGTGCGCTGCGCATCCGGGCGCGGGAAGGCTTGACCATCGGTACGACTCCTTGGAACGGTGCGATGAACGCTATACATGAAAAACGCCGGGCCCGGAATGACCCAGGCCCGGCGTGCGTGCACGACTCGGCGATGCTGCCGCCGCTGGATCAGTACTTGAAGCGGAAGTTGAGGTAGTACTGGCGACCGTTGCTGTAGAACGAGGTCGGGATGGCCGCGGTCTGGTAGTACTTGTAGGTCGGGTTGTTGAGGTTGAGCGCATCGAAGCTGATGCTCAGCCAGTCGGTGGCCTTGTAGCTCAGCGACGCCGACAGGGTGCCGAAGTCATCCTGGTAGTACGGGTTGGCGCCGGACAGGCCGATCAGGAACGACGAACGGCGCGTGTAGCTGACGCGTGCACCGAAGGTATCGTTCTCGAAGTAGGCACCGACGTTGTAGGTGTTCTTCGAAGTGCCCAGCAGGTTGTCGCTGCCGTCGGCCCAGGTGTGGTCGGTGCTGCCATCGGCGTAGGTGTAGTTGGCATTGACACCGAAGTACTCGCCGATCGGCTGCTCATAGGCCACTTCGATACCGCGGACCTTGCCGTCGGCATTGCGCGGGCGGGAGATGTTGTATTCCTCGAGACGGTTGGTCAGCTCGCTGAACAGCATCTCCTTTTCGGTGCTGAAGGCCACGTAGTCCTTCAGGCGCATCGAGTAGGCACCGATCGACATCATGCCGCGCGGCATGAAGTACCACTCCAGGTTGGCATCGAAGTTGGTCGACACCACCGGCTTCAGCTTCGGATTGCCGCCACCGCCGGTCCGGTTCAGGTCCGAACCGTAGGACGAGGCACCCAGTGCCGAGAAGTCCGGCAGGGTCTGGGTCTGCGAGGCGGCCACGCGCAGCACCAGGTCGTCGCGCAGGTCGTATTTGAAGTTGGCGCTCGGCAGCACGCGGTTGTGCTTGTTCTCGAAAGCTTCGCGGGTCCACGCGCCGAACAGGCTGCTCACGTCCGGCACGGTCGAGCCGGTGGCGGCGGCGTAGGTATCGATATCCTGCTTGATGTTGACGTAGCGCAGGCCGACGTTGCCGCTCCAGCGGTCGCCGCTGAAGTTGCCCTGTACGTACGCGGCGAAGTTCTTCTCGGACACCTTCCACTCGGCGCCGTAGTTGTGGCGGCCGGTCGGGCCGTCATTGCCGGACAGCCAGGTGGAGTTGTTGGTCACCGCTTCCTTCAGCGCACCCGGGGTGAAGTACCACAGGTCACGCGGGAAGCTGCCACCGATGCCGTTGGCAAAGCCGCCGGGGAAGTTGGCGGTAGCGCCGTTCTTCAGCGCATTCCAGATCGCGCCCGGGGTTGCGCCTTCCGGCGACTTGGCCTCGCGCTTGTGGTCGCCGAAGCGGGCGCCGAAATCGATCGAGTTCAGTACGCCAGCGTCGGCGAAGTACTGGTTGAAATCGAGCGTGGCCCACTTTTCCTTGTCGATCGCGGTGACCTGCTGGTTGCCCCAGGTGCCGAAGTCGGTCACGCCGCTCGGGCCGATGTTGCCACCGACGTTCCAGTCGATCGGCGAGCCGTTGCCGTGGGTTGCCCAGGTGGCGCCGCCACCACGGGCAAGGTTGACTTCGGCGATGTACTGGCGCGGCGTTTCGCCGGTGCCCTTGGTGCTGCCAGCCTGGAACTTCATGCCCAGGTTGTCGCTGATCTGCCAGTCGGCATCGAAGGTGATGTAGTTGGTCTTGGCCTTCGACTCGCGGTAGATCATGTCGTACACCGCGTAGTCGCGGTCGGCCTGGCCGGCGAAGGTGGCGTTGGACAGCACGCCATCCTTGACGACGTAACCCGGATTCGGGGCCTGGCCCGGAATCAGGATCTTGTTGCCATTGGCATCTTCAACGGTACGGTCGTTGAGGATGCGGCCGCCCCACAGCATGAAGTTGCGGTTGTAGTTGTTCGCCTTCAGTTCCGAGCTGAAGCCTTCCAGGCCCAGGGTCAGGTTGTCCATCGGCTTGAACTGCAGCGACACCAGGCCGCCCTTGCGCTCGCGGGTCTGTTCGAACAGGGTCGAGCCGAGCAGGCCCGGCGCGTACACGCCGGCCAGGTCCGGGTTGGACTTGGCCACGGTGCCATTCGGATCGATCTGGAAGAAGCCGCCCGGGATTTCCTGCGCTTCGCGGCGCAGCTCGCGCTTCTGGCTGAAGGCCTGCACCATCACGCCGAAGTTGCCTTCGTCGTTCTT
This sequence comes from Stenotrophomonas sp. YJH_SMC_101-4, assembly GCF_059370395.1. Taxonomy (NCBI): domain Bacteria; kingdom Pseudomonadati; phylum Pseudomonadota; class Gammaproteobacteria; order Lysobacterales; family Lysobacteraceae; genus Stenotrophomonas; species Stenotrophomonas sp. YJH_SMC_101-4. The sequence continues at coordinate 644,267 of NZ_JCAFTP010000003.1, forward strand.
GTAGTTGAACAGTGCCGACAGCTGCGGGTCGTTGGACTTGGCCTGGTCCGAACGCACCATGCCGATGGAGCCTTCCGCAGTGAGCTGCTTGGAGAATTCCAGCGGCTTGCGGGTGAGGATGTTGACGGTACCGGTGGTGCCGCCGTCCTGCAGCTTGGCCTGCGAGGACTTGTTCACTTCCACCGAGCGCACCAGTTCCGACGGCAGCAACGAGTAGCTGACGCTGCGGCCGACGTTGTTGCCCTGGCTGAGCACGAACCAGTCGGCGGTGCCGACGGTGTGGCCGTTGATCAGGGTCTGGGTCAGGCTCGGGCTGGTACCGCGCAGGCTGACACGGTCAGCTTCGTCGAAGCCGCCTTCGTCGGCGCTGGACGAGCTGATGTTCACGCCCGGCAGGCGCTGCAGGGTATCGGCGACGTTGTGCGCGGGCAGCTTGCCCACGTCTTCGGCGGTGACCACTTCCACGCGGGCATTGGCTTCGCGCTTGGTATCCAGCGACTTTTCCATCGAACCACGGATGCCGGTGACCTGCACGGTATCCAGGTCGGTGGCGGTCTGGGCGGCCTGCTGCGCGTGCGCACTGAAGGCGATGCAGCTGACGATGGCGGCCGAAAGCAGGGTCTTGCGGGTGTTCATGATGTCTCTCCTCATCACTCGATTGGATGCCGGCGGCGGTGTTCGGTTACGGTTGCGATGACATGCGCGGGGCGGCGGCGAAGTCCCGTGCGTTGGCGTGCCACGTACTGCGTGCTGCGATTGCGTTGAAGCCTGTTGCGGTGTCAGGCGGCCGACTGCTGCTGCAGGTACCAGCTTGCAGCGCCGACCACGCCCAGCTGGCCGTGTTCGACGACCTTCACCGGGATGCGTGCCAGTGCTTCGCCCATCGGTCCCTTCTGCAGGTACCGTTCGACGAAGGTGCTGGCGTGCAGGTATTCGCGGATCTGCGGCAGGATGCCGCCGGCCAGGTAGACGCCACCGTGGGCGCCGTAGAACAGGGCCATGTCGCCGATGGTGCTGCCGAGCAGGCCGCAGAACACATCCAGCGCCTGGCGCGCGTGCGCATCGGTATCGGCCATGGCGGCGGCGGTGACCGCATCGGGGCTGGCCAGCGTCGGTGCCTGTCCCTGCAGTGCGCACACTGCGCGGTACAGGTTCATCAGGCCCGGGCCGGAGATCGCATGTTCGATCGACACGTGCGCGCGGTCGCGCTGCATGTGGCGGACGATGGCCATTTCCAGCTCGGTGCTGGCGGCCAGGGTCGGCTGGCCGGCTTCGGTGGGCAGTACCACCGGGCCATGCGCAGTGGGAATCCACAGTGCTGCACCGAGGCCGGTACCGGGGCCGACCACCAGGGTCGGACCGCGCGTGGCGGTGTCCGGCCCGCACAGGTGCAGCACGCCGCTGGCGTCAACCTGCGCGGCGGCATAGGCCACCGCTTCGAAGTCGTTGACGATGTAGACCCGCTGCAGGCCGACGTCGGCCTCCACCTGGCGCGCCGACAGCGGCCACGGCAGGTTGGCGGTGATCACCGTGCCGTCCTCGCGGGCGTAGCCGGCGCTGGCGACCACGCAATGCGTGGGCCGCGGGCCTTCGCCGAGGAAGTCGGACAGGATCGCGCTGAGGCCGGCATGGTCGGCATTGCGGTACTTGCGGTACTCCAGCACCTGCACCGGGTGGGCGGCATCACCGCTGGCCTGGACCCGGGCCACGCGCACATGGGTGCCACCGACGTCGGCGGCCAGGAACGAGGGCGCGACTCGGGACAGGACATGGGCCGGGGCGGGGTGGCTGGCGGTCACGCGGGCTCCTGCTGCAGGTGGGGCCGGCCCCGGGATCGGGGGCGGCGATTGGGGCGGAGTCTGTAACCCCGCTGACAACGATGTCAACGAGTTCGTGACACTTTCGTTGCTGCATCGCAACGAATGCGACATGCAGTAAACGTTTACATGGCGTGAGTGCGGGTTTCACGTTGGAACCGTTGCCGCACATGGGCCAAGGCCTCCGGCGCATTCAGCACGATGCGTTGCGATCGGGTTGCGCAGTGCAGCACGAGGTTCACAGGGCTGCGTGTGGAAGTTGACAAACCGCCGCTGTCCATCGAAAGAATGTGACAACGTTGTTCCCAGCCACTCTCCGACGCCGCGTTCTGCGGCCGTCGCCGCAGGAGCCCTCCTGATGTCCGCCGTCCCCGCTGCAAGCGCGCGCCCGAACGTGGCCACCTCCATCGCCATCGTCGGCGTGTTGTTCTTCCTGATCGGCTTCTTCACCTGGCTCAACGGCCCGTTGATCACCTTCGTCAAGTTGGCCTTCGAACTCAGCGAGGTCGGCGCCTTCCTGGTGCTGATGGTGTTCTACCTGTCCTATTTCTTCCTGGCCCTGCCAGCGTCCTGGATCCTGCGCCGCACCGGCATGAAGAAGGGCCTCAGCCTGAGCCTGCTGGTGATGGCCGGCGGCGCGGCACTCTTCGGTGAATTCGCGACGCAGCGCTGGTACCCCGGCGCGCTGGGCGGGCTGTTCGTGATCGGCAGCGGGCTGGCCCTGCTGCAGACGGCGATCAATCCCTACATCTCCATCCTCGGCCCGATCGAGACGGCGGCACGCCGCATCGCGCTGATGGGCATCTGCAACAAGATCGCCGGCATGCTGGCGCCGGTGCTGATCGGCACCCTGGTACTGCATGGCATCGGTGACCTGGACAAGCAGGTACAGGCGGCCGACGCGGTCACCAAAGTGGCCCTGCTCAATGAGTTCGCCGCCAAGATCCATGCGCCGTACCTGGCCATGGCGGGCCTGCTGGTGCTGCTGGCCGTCGCCGTATTGTTCTCGCCGCTGCCGGAGATCAAGTCCTCCGAGGCCAACGCCACCCCGACGGCCGCCGGCGCAGCCGAGCGCAGCAGCATCTTCCAGTTCCCGCATCTGTGGCTGGGCGTGCTGTGCCTGTTCGTGTACGTAGGCGTGGAAGTCATGGCCGGTGATGCGATCGGCACCTACGGCCACGGTTTCGGCTTGCCGCTGGACCAGACCAAGATGTTCACCTCGCTGACGCTGGGTGCGATGTTGGCCGGCTACGTGGTCGGCCTGCTGGCGATCCCTGGCCTGGTCTCGCAGTCGCGCTACCTGACCATTTCGGCAGTGATGGGCGTGGTGTTCTGCCTGGGCGCCTGGGCTACGCACGGCTACGTATCGGTGGCCTTCGTGGCCCTGCTGGGCTTCGCCAACGCCATGATGTGGCCGGCCATCTTCCCGCTGGCGATCCGCGGCCTGGGCCGCTTCACCGAGACCGGCTCGGCCCTGCTGGTGATGGGTATTGCCGGCGGCGCGATCATTCCGCAGCTGTTCGCCGTGCTCAAGCAGCACATCGACTTCCAGCTGGTGTTCGTGCTGCTGATGGTGCCGTGCTACCTGTACATCCTGTTCTACTCGGTGATCGGCCATCGTGCCGGCCTGCCGCAGGACAAGGCCTGATCGGCGATGATGGACGGCAGCCAACCCCAGGGAAAACCCATGCGCAGAGCGACCATCAAGGACGTTGCGGAGAAGGCCAAGGTCTCGCTGAAAACGGTCTCGCGGGTGATCAACAACGAGCCTTCGGTGATGCAGGCCACCCGTGCGCGGGTGCTGCGTGCCATTGCTGAACTCGATTACGAGCCCGATCCGTCGGCGCGCAACCTGCGCAGCGGCACCACCTTCGTGATCGGGCTGGTCTACGACAACCCGAACCCGTACCACATCATCGGCGTGCAGAACGGCGTGCTGGCCGCCTGCCGCGAGACCGGTTTCGGCCTCCAGATCCACCCCTGCGATTCCAGCTCGCCGCTATTGGCCGATGAGCTGGCCGACTGGGTGCAGCGTTCGCGGCTGGCCGGGCTGGTGCTGACCGCGCCGATGTCCGAGCGCCGCGACCTGATCCAGGCGCTGACTGCGCGCGGCATCAAGCTGGTGCGGATCATCGCCGCCACCGAAGACCCCGCCGACGGTGCCTGCGTGTTCGTCGACGACCGCGAGGCGGCCTACGAAATCACCGAGCACCTGATCCAGCTGGGCCACCAGCGCATCGGCTTCCTCTGGGGCGGCATCTCGCACCGCTCCTCGGGCGAACGCTATGCCGGTTACGAAGCCGCGCTGAAGGACTACGGCATGACCGTGGACAAGCATCTGGTGGTGCAGGGCGACTACACCTTCGACGATGGTTTCCGCGGCGCGCGCCGCCTGCTGGCGCTGCGCGAGCCGCCCACCGCCATCTTCGGTTCCAACGACGAAATCGCTGCCGGCGTGCTGGCCGCCGCCAAGTCGGCCGGCATGAACGTGCCCTACGACCTGTCCATTGCCGGCTTCGAGGACAGCCCGTTCTCGCGCCAGTCGTGGCCGCCGCTGACCACCGCCAAGCAGGCCACCGAGGACATCGCCCGCCATGCCGCGCGCCTGCTGATCGCGCAGCTGCGCAGCGACGCCTACGACGATGCGCCGGCACCGCTGCACAACCAGGGCTTCGTGCCGCAGCTGGTGGTGCGCGGTTCGACCGCGCCGATGCGCCCGGCCGGCGCACGCCCCCTTCCTTCCGATCCTGCCTGAGCCTGCCATGTCGCTGTCAGACCCCACTTCCACCCTGATGTTCGCCGAGGCCGCTGAAGCGGCTGACGTGGTTGCCCGCCAGTTCTCGCGCAACCACGCCACCCTGGAATCCCTGGCCGCCAGCCTGCGTGCTGCGCCGCCCCCGTTCGTGGTCACCTGCGCACGCGGCAGTTCCGATCATGCCGCCACCTATGGCAAGTACCTGCTGGAAACCCAGCTGGGCCTGGTGGTCGCATCGGCCTCGCCGTCGGTGGGGTCGGTCTATGCCGCACCCCTGCAGCTGCGCGGCGCACTGTTCATCGTCATCTCGCAGTCGGGCAAGAGCCCGGACCTGCTGCGCAACGCCGAGGCCGCCAAGGCCGCCGGTGCGCGCGTGATCGCGCTGGTCAACGTCGAGGATTCGCCGCTGGCGCTGCTGGCCGATACGGTCATTCCGCTGCATGCCGGTGCCGAAAAGAGCGTGGCGGCGACCAAGAGCTACCTGGCGTCGCTGGCCGCACTGCTGCAGCTGGCTGCGTACTGGAAGCAGGACAGCAGCCTTCGCGCCGCACTGGACCTGCTGCCGGACGCGATGCGCGAGGCCTGGCAGTGCGACTGGAGTGCGGTGACCGAAGGCCTGGTCGAGGCGACCAACCTGTTCGTGCTCGGCCGTGGCCTGGGCCTGGGCGCGGCCCAGGAGGCTGCACTGAAGTTCAAGGAAACCTGCAGCCTGCATGCCGAAGCCTACAGCTCGGCTGAAGTGAAGCATGGCCCGATGGCGCTGGTTGACCGTGGTTTCCCGGTGCTGGCCTTTGCCCAACCCGACGAGACCGGCGCCGGTACCCGTGCTGTCGTCGAAGAATTCACCGCGCGCGGTGCACAGGTGTGGATGGCCGGTGCCGGTGGCAACCTGCCGGTGGCGGCCGCACCGCATCCGCTGTGTGCCCCGCTGCTGACCGTGCAGAGCTTCTATCGCGCGATCAACGCGCTGGCGCTGCGCCGTGGTTTCAACCCGGATCTGCCGCCGCATCTGAACAAGGTTACGGAGACGGTGTGATGGCCACGGTCCTGCGCAACGCCCGCATCCTGGCAGGCGAGGAGTTCCGCGACGATCTGGCGGTGGTGATCGAGGACGGTCGCATCAGCGCGCTGCTGCCTGACGCTGCACCGCAGCTGGGCCAGGCGGCCGAGCAGATCGATCTGGACGGCGGCTGGCTGCTGCCCGGCTTCATCGATGTGCAGGTCAATGGCGGCGGCGGCGCGCTGTTCAACAACACGCCCGATGTCGCCTCGCTGCGCACCATCGCGCGTGCGCACCGGCGCTTCGGCACCACCGCGATGCTGCCGACGCTGATCAGCGACGATGTGGACGTGATGCGCGAAGCAATCGCTGCGATGCGCGAAGCAATCGCTCAGGGCGTGCCCGGCGTGATCGGCATCCACCTGGAAGGCCCGTACATCGCGCCGGCGCGCAAGGGCACCCACGATGCCAGCAAGTTCCGCGTGCCGGACGAAGAAGAGATCGCGCTGGCCGCCTCGCTGGACAACGGCGTGACCCTGCTGACACTGGCGCCGGAACGCGTGCCGCTGGAGACCATCCGTGCGCTGGTCGAACGTGGCGTGATCGTTGCTGCTGGCCACACTGCTGGCACGTACGAAGAGATTCGTGCCGGACTGGATGCTGGGGTGCGTGGCTTCACCCATCTGTACAACGCGATGTCGCCGCTGCAGGGCCGTGAGCCCGGTGCGGTGGGCGCTGCGCTGGAAGACCGCGACAGCTGGATCGGCATCATTGTCGATGGCGTGCATGTGCATCCGGCCAGCCTGCGCGTGGCGCTGGCGGCCAAGCCGCGCGGCCGCCTGCTGCTGGTGACCGATGCGATGCCGCCGGTCGGTGCCGATGATCCCAGCTACGTGCTCTACGGCGAAACCATCACCGCCCTCGACGGCGTGGTGCGCAATGCCGCCGGTTCGCTGGCCGGCTCGGCGCTGGACATGGCCACCGCCGTGCGCAACACCGTGCAGCTGCTCGGCCAGCCGCTGGCCGAAGCCGCACGCATGGCCTCGACTTACCCGGCGCAGTTCCTCAACGTCGACGACCGCCTGGGGCACATCGCCGAGGGCTACCAGGCCGACCTGGTGCTGCTGGATGATGCCCTGCAGGTGCGTGGCACCTGGATTGCCGGACAGTACGAGGCCGCCTGATGAACGCGACGCCGCCACGCCGGCTGGGCTCGATCGACGCCCTGCGTGGCATCACCGTGGCGGCGATGCTGCTGGTCAACAACCCGGGCGACTGGAGTGCGGTGTTCGCACCTCTGCGCCATTCGGAATGGCATGGCTGCACGCCCACCGATCTGGTGTTCCCGTTCTTCCTGTTCCTGGTGGGCGTGTCGATGGCGTTCAGCGTAGCGCCGCGCGCGCTGGACGTGTCGGCGCGACCTGCATTGGCGCGCGGCGTGCTGGAGCGCGCGCTGCGCATCCTGCTGGCAGGTGCGCTGCTGCACCTGCTGATCTGGTGGGCGTTGGATACCCATCACTTCCGCATCTGGGGCGTGCTGCAACGCATTGCATTGTGCGCGGCAGTGGTGGGCCTGCTGGCGGTGTACACGCGTCCGCGCGTGCAGGCGGCCGTGCTGGTGGCGTTGCTGGTGGGGTATGCAGCGCTGCTGCTGGGCGTGGGTGACCTTGCGCCCTGGACCAACCCGGCCAGCCGTCTCGACACCACCTTGTTCGCGCCATGGATCTACCAATGGCAGGCCGATACCGGTCTGGGCCATGACCCGGAAGGATTGCTGAGCAGCCTCGGCGCGTTGGCCAGCACGGTGCTGGGCCTGCTGGCCGGCGGCCTGCTGCGCAGTGGCCGCGCCGGTGCATTGGCGGCGCTGGGTGCGATCACCGCCGTGCTCGGCCTGCTGCTGACGACGGTGTTGCCGCTCAACAAGCAGCTGTGGACGCCCAGCTACGTGCTGTGGACCGGGGGCCTGGCCGCGCTGGCATTGTGGCTGGGCCACGCGCTGATCGACCGCAAGGGATGGCCCGCACTGGGCCGTCGCTTCGGTGTCAATGCGATCACCGCCTATCTGGGGGCCTCGGTGATGTCGGTGATCCTGCTGGCGACCGGTGCCTGGGAGTGGGTGTGGCAGCAGCTGGCTGCAGCGATGCCGCAGGTGCTGGAGCTGGCCTCGATGTTGCAGGCGTTGGTGTTCGTTGCGCTGTGGTGGGGCGTGGCGTGGTGGCTGGACCGACGTCGCATTTATCTGAAGATCTGAGCGCGGGCAAAGATAGTAGCGAACGGCTCATCCACGCATGGCGTGGATCTACTGGGCCAGGATTGCAGTAGATCCACGCCATGCGTGGATGCTCTTGGCGGGCCAATGATGGTGAACGCATTCATCGATATGCGGGGCGCGTGAGCACTTCCCGATTTCACATCGAAAGCGTGACCGGTTGCCTGCAATTTCACCTATCGAAACCATTCATGGCAGTGGCAGACTGCGTGAGTAGCGCCGTACATAGCATCCGCAGTTCCTGATCCCCGACCCAGGAGTGCCGTATGTCCCATGTCGTCCCGCCCGGGTTCCGCCGGCGTCGTTTGACCGTTTCCCTGGTCCAGATCCTGGCGGCGCCGTCGTTGCTCGCCTTGTCCGCCCCGGCAGCCTGGGCGGGATGCGATGCGTCCGCCCCCGCCGCCGGGCAGACCGTCACCTGTAGTGCGGCCGCGCCCAACCCCGATGCAACGCCAGTCACCCTTGGCGCCGGAGCCACCGGCGTTACCATCAACGTGCAGAGCGGCGCACAGCTGAGTAGCAGCAACGCCAATGCGATCTACGTCGCCCCGACGGCCAGCGGCACCATCAACAACCAGGGCAGCATCGCGGCCAGCGGCACCGTCGGTAGCGGCACCGCCGGTGGCATCAATGCCGACGCCGTGGTGACGGTCAACAATGCTGCCAGTGGCAGCATTTCCTCGGCACAGGGCTACGCGCTGTATCTGCAGGGGGGCAGCGGCGTCGTCAACGACGGCCAGATCAGCGCAGCCGCTGGCTGGGGCATCGCCTTCAAAGGTGCAGGCGACAGCAGCGTGGTCAACCGCGGCACCATCAGCGGCGGTACCGGTGGCGTGCAGTTCGGCGCCGGCAACGATCGCCTGCAGATGCTGGCCGGCAGCATCAGCGGCGGCGTGCAGCAGGGCGATGGCAATGATGTGCTGCTGTTGAGCGATGGCACGATCGACAGCGTCGACCAGGGCAGTGGCGATGACCAGATGACCGTCACCGGCGGCACCGTCACCGGCCTGGTAGCGCAGGGCAGTGGCCGCGATGATTTCGCCATGAGTGGCGGCACGGTCGGCGCGCTGCAGCAGGGCGACAACATCGATACCTTCCGCATGAGCGGTGGCCGCATCATCGGCGCGTTCGAGGATGGCGACCAGGCCTGGATGACCGGTGGCCGCATCGGCCGCGTCAACATGAAGCTGGACAAGAACCTGTGGGACCAGTCCGGCGGCACCGTGGATGGCAATGTGGTGACCGGTTTCGACACCGATACCATCATCATCTCGGGTACCGCCTACATCGGCGGCAACATCAGCGTCAGCGGCGGCAACGACAGCGTGACCATCACCGATGGCACCGTGCGCGGGCAGGTACTGCTCAGTACCGGCAATGACACCTTCAACTGGAATGGCGGTGGCATCGTCTACGGCGCGATCGACATGGGCCCGGACAACGACGTGGCCAACCTCAGCAACCTCAACCAGGGCAACCTCGGTGCGGTGCCGCTGTTCGACGGTGGCGGTGGCATCGACCAGCTCAACCTGAGCAACGTCAAGACCACGGGCGTGGGCCGCTTCCAGAACTGGGAGGCGATCAGCCTGGCCAACAGCACCGAGCTGAGCTTCGATGGCGATCTGGTGCTGGGCGACAGCGGTAGCGGCACCGGCACGCTTACGGTGGATGACACCAGTACCGTCTACGCGGGCAGTGGGGGGCATGCCATCCGCCCATTCAACAGTGGTGCACTGGTGGAGATGGTCAATGCCGGGCGCATCGACCTGACCGGTACCGGCGCTGGCGACGTGTTCACCGTGCGTGGCAACTACCGCGGAGACGGTGGTGGCCTGTACCTGCGTACCGTGCTGGGCGCGGACAACTCCACCAGCGACCGTCTGGTGGTCGACGGCGGTACTGCCACCGGGACCACCGGCATCGGCGTGCTCAATGCCGGCGGCAGCGGCGCCGCCACGCTGGCCGATGGCATCCTGGTGGTGCAGGCCTTGAATGGCGGCCGCACCGCGCCGGGTGCGTTTTCGCTGTTCGCACCGGTTGCGGCCGGTGCCTACGAGTACTTCCTGTTCAAGGGCGGTGTCAGTGCCGGTACCGCCGAGAACTGGTACCTGCGTTCGACGCTGGTGACCGGGCCGACGCCAGCACCCAACGGTGGCGGCAGCGCGACACCGCCACCGCTGACGCCTCCAGTGGCCCCACCGCCGCCGATCACCCCGGCACCGCCGCCGCCGCCCGAAGGCGCCACCGATCCGGACCTGACCGCGGGCGAGACCGCGCCGCCACCACCGCCACCGGAACCCGCGCCGGTGGCGCCACCCAGCGATCCGGCCGTGCCGGACGTGCCAGTGGCCGGCGGTGCGCTGCCCGGAACCGGTGCCCCGCCGACGCCGGGTGCACGCCCCGCCGAGGGCGCAGTGGTGCCGCTGTACCGCGTGGAGACTGCCACCTATGCCGTGGTGCCGCCGCTCCTGCGCGAGACCTCGCTGGCCAGCCTCGGCACCTTCCACGAGCGGCAGGGCGAGCAGCGCCTGCTGTACAACCAGGGCGCATTCCGCACCGCCTGGGGCCGCTTGGTGGGTCAGAGCAGCGAGATCCATTGGAAGGGTGATGCGCAGCCGGGCTTCGATGGCGATGTGATGGGCCTGCAGGCCGGTCTCGACGTATGGGCCGCTGCCTCCGACAACCACCGCAACCAGATCGGCGTGTTCGTCGGCCGCACCCGCGCGCAGGGCAAGGCCACCGGCCTGGCACTGGGCTGGGAGAACGTACAGGTGGGACAGAACCGCCTGGACGACAAGCACGTGGGCCTGTACTGGACGCTCACCGACAGCAGTGGTGGCTACATCGACGCCGTGGCGATGCAGAGCCGTTACGACGGCCGCGTGCGTTCCTCGCGCGGGCTTGGCTTCGGCTTGAGCGGTGATGGCACCAGCGTGTCTGTGGAGGCCGGCAAGCCGCTGCTGCGGTTTGGGCAGTCCGCATGGTGGCTGGAACCGCAGCTACAGGTGATCTGGCAACGCACGTCGCTGGACGACCGCCGCGATGAGGTGTCGAGCGTGCGTTTCGACAACGACAACGCCTGGACCGGCCGCATCGGCCTGCGCCTGGCCGGCGATTACCAGCTGGCCGACAACGGCTGGCAGCCGTATTTCAAGCTCAATTACTGGCATGGCCGCTCCGGCGAGGACCGCATCCGCTTCGACGACGACACGATCATCAGTTCGCAGCGCTCGCGTGCACTCGAAGCCGGTGTCGGCGTGGTAGGGCGCTTCAATCGCACCATCAGCGCGTACGCCGTGGCCGACTACACGCGCGAGCTGGGCGGTGACCGCAACGAGAAGCGCCGCATCATCGAAGGCAACATCGGCCTGCGTGCGGACTGGTAGCGCGCGGTGCAGATGTCATGACCCGCTCTGGTGGGTGTCGACCTTGGTCGGCACGGTGCTTTCCGCCGCCATGACCTGCTCTGGTAGGTGCCGACCTTGGTCGGCACGAATCCCGCCGACGCCATGACGTTGCTCTGGTAGGTGCCGACCTTGGTCGGCACGAATCCCACCGACGCCATGACGTTGCTCTGGTAGGTGCCGACCTTGGTCGGCGCGAATCCCACCGACACCACGATGTTGCTCTGGTAGGTGCCGACCTTGGTCGGCACGAATCCCACCGACACCACGATGTTGCTCTGGTAGGTGCCGACCTTGGTCGGCACGAATCCCACCGACACCACGACGTTGCTCTGGTAGGTGCCGACCTTGGTCGGCACGAATCCCACCGACGCCATGACCTCCGCGCAGCCGAGCATAGGCGCGGTTCTACAACAGTGGTGCGCACGCATCCGGTTCCACCAGCGCCCCGGCATGATCGGCCAGCACCACCACCGCATGCAGCAACCCTTCCTCCACCTGTGGCGGACACTGCGCCTGCAAATCATCCATCTCGCGCGCCGACTGCGCCGCCAGCAACACGCCCCCACACGCAGACACTGCCGCCAGGCAGCGCGTCGCTTCGGCCAGTTCCCGACCGCGCGCCCCGCTGAGTTGCCGTTCGCGCCACACCTGATCATCGGCTGCGTGGCCACGCGCCATGCCGCGCAACCGCGCGAAGAACGCGGAGGGCGGCGCCTGTTCGTGGGCTTCGGTGAGCGCATCTTCCAGCGCTTCGGCTGCCGTAGTGGACAGCTGCAGGCCGGGCAGTGCAGCACCGAGCAGTGCATGCAGGCGTGGATAGGTGGGGTAGGGCGTGTTCATGACAGCAACCTCACAAGGCAAGGCCACCTGCGGGATGCAAGGTGGCGGGCGGTGCGGGTTGGCGTGCCGGTGAAGCTCTTCACGAGGAATGACGCCGGCGGATCCGGGGATCCCCACGCACCGCCCGCCGCAGAACGACGGACGGTGCATTGTTCGGGCCGGCAACGACGTTGCAAGCCCGCTCGTGAAAAGCTTCATTCAGGACGCCAATCCCGGTCAGCGCAGGAGGCGCCGACGGGGCCACCTTGGCGCGTTGTGCGCCCCGACGACATGGGCAAAGTTGCAATGTGGTGACCGCATGCAAGCCGTCTTGCCACAACGCGCGACCGGGCCAGATACGACAGTTCGCGCGTGGCGCAAGCGATCATGCCCCGGTTATGCTGCGGTCCTGATTCAACGACAAGGAAGCGTCGCATGCAGGTTCGCAAGGGAGTGCGTCGCATCGGCGCGCTGATGTTCGTGTTGTTGGCCACCGGCGCCATGGCCGATACGCCAGGCGCGGTCGAGGTGCCCTCGCCGGAGGCCCAGGCCGAGATCCTCAACCTGCTTGAACGCCAGGCGCTGTATCGCGACCGGGTGGACTGGCCCGCCACCCGCGTACGCCTGCAATCGGCGCAGGGCGACCCCGCGCAACGGCTGGCCGTTCTGCGCGAAGCCATTGCGCTCAGCACCGGCCACCATGGTGCGTGGACCACGACCCAGCGCCAGCGCGAATCCCTCGCGCATGCGCAGCAGGCCGGCGCCGCCGCCGTTGACCGGGCCAGGGCCGCCGATGCGGTGGATGCGCGCATCGGCTGGGTGGTCATCGAGGGCTATGCCTCCACGCCGGGCGCGACGCCGCAGGAGAAATTCCGCCAGGACATCCAGCGTGCCGCGCGGTGGCAGCAGGTCATCCGCAGCAAGGACGACGGCGCGCGCTGTGGCTGGATCGTCGACCTGCGGGACAACAGCGGTGGCGCCATGTGGCCGATGCTGCTGGGCATGGCCCCGCTGCTGCGCACCTCGGTGGTGAACAACGAGGACGTCGGCTCGTTCGAAACCGCGCAAGGACCGCAGCGCTGGACGTTGACGGCGACTGCGGTGCAGCTGGCGGGCAGGCCGCTGCTGGACTTCGGCCAGTCCGGCCATGTAGTGCGGCAGCCTGGCGCACCGGTGGCGGTGCTGTTCGGGCCCCGCACCGGCAGTTCGGGCGAGGCCTCGGTGCTGGCGTGGCGTGGCCGCCCGCAGGCGCGGAGTTTCGGACAGCCGACCGCGGGTGTCTCCACCGGCAATGTCGTGCACACCCTTGCCGATGGCAGTCGCCTGCTGCTGACCACCAGCGTGATGCGGGACCGCAATGATCGTGGCGATGGCTTGAAGATCGAACCCGACCAGCGCGTCGAGGGTGATGCCGCCACTGTGGCCGCCGCCCAAGCGTGGCTGCTGGCCCAGCCCGCCTGCCAGGGCAACCGGACATGATCCTGATCGGCCAACAGGAACGGGTGCTGATCGTCGGCCCCACCGAAGCGCACCACTGCCTGCGCTGCCAGACGGAAACCGAATTCGCCCCGCAGCTGCGCTACAAGATGGCGCGCATCGACCTGCTGTTTGGCCTCACTTACCACCGCCGTTATGAGCTGGCCTGCACCCGGTGCGGGCACGGCTGGGTGCTGGACACCGACACCATGGACCAGCAGCTGGGTGGGGTGCCGATCCCGTGGCGGCACCGCTTCGGCCTGCCGCTGATGCTGGTGGTGGTGGCCGGTCTGGCGGCGTTGGGCTGGCTGTGGCGGCATGGATTCCTCGGTTGAGGAGCGGGCCTGTTAAAGTCTGCCCTGCAATCACGTACCGGAAGCGACCATGGACCACGACACCCCGTTCGAACCCCGCAACGACCTCGAGGAGCGCCTGCTGCAGGCCCAGGACGGCACGCTGACCGCGTCGCAGTTCCTCGACGGCCTGCTGACCTCGACGGCGTTCGTGCTGCTGGACAAGGCCATTGGCGAAGATGGCGCCTGGGACGAGAGCATCTCGCCGCTGGTGCTGACCAGCGAGAGCGGCGAGCCGATGTTCGCGGTGTTCACCGCCCCCGAGCGCGCGGGCCTGTGGCACGAGCAGCTGCCGCAGTTTGCGCATGCCATGCCGATCGCGGTGCACGCGCTGCTGGCCGGTATCGGCGACGGCGTCGGCCTGGTGCTGAACCCGGGCCTGGACGTGGGCATGGAGATGATTCCCGATGCCGTGGCCCAGCTGAAGCAGCGGGCTGCGGCGATCACCCGTGGGATGGCGCACTGATCCCGCGATTGTCTGGTTGCCGGCCAGCAGCCGGCATCACCAGGTGCTTCAGCGGGCGGCGGCGATGGCTTTCACCCGCGCCTTGGCCAGCGCCTCGCCAATGGCCGGGCCCTTCAGGTGCGTGGTATCCAGATCACGTGCCTGCACTGACAGCGCCGCCTGGTGCAGGCGCTTGAGCGTTTCGCCCTGCGGGTAGTCGGCGTCCTCGAAGCCGAGCCGGCCGCGCTTGTCGGCCTCGCAGCACAGTGCGATACGCGCCACGCGCTCCGGCCGACGCAACGCATCACAGCGGCCCAGCAGTTCCAGCACGGTGGCATCGCGCAGTTCGTCGATGCGGTGCACGTTCAAGTGCTCGCGGCACACCGCTTCGGCCAGTTGCTGGTGTTCGGTGGGAATCTTCAACCGCGCACACAGTGCCTTCAACGGCTTGATGCCGCGCTGCTCGTGCATGATGTGGCGCGGCCATTCCTCCGGCGGGGTCAGGCCCTTGCCGAGATCGTGGGTGAGGGCAGCGAAGCCGACCAGGTCATCGCCGGGGGCGAGCTTCGCGGCCATGTCGCTGACCATTTCCTGGTGGATGCCGGTGTCGACTTCCGGGTGGAATTCAGCACGCTGCGGTACGCCGTACAGTGCTTCCAGTTCGGGCAGGATCGGGCCCAGTGCCTGCGCATCGTGCAGCGTGCGCAGGAAGGCGGAGGGCCGTTCACTGACCAGCGCCTTGCGCAGTTCCTGCCAGACGCGTTCCGGCACCAGCGCGTCCAGTTCACCGCTGGCGGCGACCTCGCGCATCAGTGCCATGGTCTCTTCGGCGACGCTGAAGCCCAGTGGTGCAAAACGGGCCATGAAGCGCGCCGCGCGCAGCACGCGCAGCGGATCCTCGACGAAGGCCGGCCCGACATGGCGCAGCACGCGCTGTTCCAGGTCGCGGACACCGCCATAGGGATCGACCAGCGTGCCGGTGTCTTCGTCGCAGGCAATCGCATTGATGGTGAAGTCGCGGCGCTGCAGGTCTTCTTCCAGCGTCACCGCCGGATCGGCATCGACCACGAAGCCGCGATAGCCGCGGCCGGATTTGCGCTCGGTGCGCGCCAGCGCGTATTCCTCACCGGTCTTCGGATGCAGGAACACCGGGAAATCGCGGCCGACTGCGGTGTAGCCCTGCGCTTCCATCTGCGCAGGCGTGGCGCCGACCACCACCCAGTCGCGGTCGCCGGCCGGGCGCTGCAGCAGGCGGTCGCGTACGGCGCCGCCGACAAGATAGATCTTCATGGTCGGGATCATCGCATGCCCGACTTGTAGAGCCGAGCCCATGCTCGGCTGCTCAGGCGGTAGCGCTACCGGACAGAACAGCAGCCGAGCGTGGGCTCGGCTCTACAGAAGGCGGGCGATCAGTCGCCGCCCTGGTCGGCGTTGGCCGCGCAGCTGAAGTTCTTGCGCTTGTCGACCAGGCGGCCCATCAGGCGGTCGCTCAGCGGCAGGGCATCACCATTGAGGCGCCAGTCGTAGATCACGCTGAAGGCCAGCACGCGGGCCACGTACTCGCGGGTTTCCTTGTAGCTGATCGTCTCGATCCACAGGTCCGGGTCAAAGCCCGGGCGCTGGCCCTGCCATCGTGCGGTCGGGGTCGGGCCGGCGTTGTAGGCGGCGATGGTCACGTACGGCAGGCCGTCGTACTTGTTCATCAGCTGGCGCAGGTAGGCGGTGCCGATGGCAATGTTGGTGTCCGGGTCGTACAGGCTGTCGGCGCCGCCGTAGCCGGTCAGGCCGATCGACTTGGCCACGCCGGCACCGGTGGCCGGCAGCACCTGCATCAGGCCCATGGCGTTGGCAGGCGAGCGCGCACGCGGAGTGAAGGTGCTTTCGGCTCGGATCTCCGCAGCCACCCAGGCCGGGTCGACGGCATTGCGTGCCGACTCGCGGCGGATGGTGGCGTCGTGGTGCAGCGGGAAACGCAGGTCGTACAGGCGCTGTTCCTGCGGCTGCTTGCCGAGCGCGAACACGGCGCGGTCGAACCAGCCGTTGTCCTGCGCCACGCGTACCGCCAGGCGGCGCTGGGTGTCATCGAAGCGCGACAGCGCGCTGTTCCATTCGGCCACGGCCCAGCCGGCACGGTCGATCTGGTACAGCGCCATCGCGCGCTGGATGGCCGGATCGCGCGCGACTACTGCCTGTGCCTGCGCGCTGTCATTCGGCTTCCACGGGCACAGCGTGTAGCCCTGCTGCAGCTTGTCGGCGGCCAGGAAACCGTGGAAGGTCGGTGCGCGTGCGGCCTCGCGGAACAACGGCTGCGCCTGCTGGGCCTGGCCGGTCTTCTCCAGCATGCGGCCTTCGAAGTAGCGCCAGCGCGGGTCGCTGCGCTGCTTGCCGGCCATCTTGCGGATCGCTGTCAGTGCCGCTGGCCAATCGCCGCGCGACATCGCTTCGCGCACGCGCCATTCGTGCAGGCGTTCGTCATAGGCCGATTCGGGTACCGCATTGAGGCGGCGCGCCGAATCCGGAAGATAGGACGCCACCGTCCACAATGCGATCTGGTACAGCACCTGGCCCTGCTGCTCGGCACTCAGGCCCAGCGCCTGGGCATACTGCGGCAGCTGCTGTTCGGTGGCGGCCGGGTCGGCCTTGGCCAGCTTGGCCAGGCCATCGGTGGCGATGCGTCGGCTGCGTTCGTTGCGCGGCCAGTTCAACGCGCTGGCATTGGGCTTGTCGACAAAGGCAGCGTAATTGTTCGCCAGCGCCAGGTCGGTGGCAGGCAGGCCACGTGCGGCGCTGCGCATCACGGCCGGCTGCTGGGCGTCGGCGGCGGCATCGATGCGTTCCCAGCGCAGGGCGTCGCTCAGGCCACCCTGCGCCTGCAGCACGGCGAAAACGGCATCACAGCCGTCCGGCAGCGACTTGCCGTTCTTGCGCCACAGGTCCTGCGCCTCGCTGATCCACTGCGGATCGACCTTGCCCGTCACCTGGCGCGCGGTCAGCTGCGCACAGCGCAGGCCGGCGTTGTCGGTGGGCACCCAGTTGGCGAGCAGGGTGGGCCAGTCCTGGCGGCGTGCGACCGAGGGCAGCCACACGCTGCGGAACGTGTTGGCCACGGCCTGGCCGTCATAGCGCTTGAGGAAGGCCTGTGCCTGCGCGGTATCGACGGTGTCGATGTTGCGGCGCAGGTTGGCGTACTCCAGCCATCCGTAAGCCGGATGGCGGCTGAGTGCAGCGGCCTGGCCGGGATCGAACTGGCCGCGTTCGGCGGCAGCGATCGCAGCCTTCAGCTGCGCGTTCTGGGCGTCGAGGGACTGGGCGTTGGCGCAGCCGATCAGCAGCGTGGTGGCCAAGGGCAGCAGGGACAGGGCAGTTGAAGTGCGTCGGGTCATGGCGACCAGCATAGCGGGCGATGGCTGAATTCAGTTTCGCATTGCGTGCACGCCGAGCGTCGGCAACGACAGCTGAATGACCCCGCGCAGGCCACTGCCGCAGCGGATGGGAGGCGTCGTAACGTCGGCCTTGGGCGAACGGCCCGGCTGCAGGGAGCGGCACATGGCGTTCAGTAGCGCAGGAAGAAGCGGCCCGCTGGCGGACATCAATGTCACGCCACTGGTGGATGTGATGCTGGTGCTGTTGATCATCTTCATCGTGACCGCGCCGATCGTGGCCCGGCCGATTGCCGTGCAATTGCCGCAGGCCACCGATCGGGTGGTCGACCGTCCCGAACCGCCACCGCCGATCGAGCTGCGCCTGGACGCTGCCAACCAGCTCAGCTGGAACGGCCAGCCGATGGCGATCGGCGAACTGCAGGCGCGCCTGCAGGCACAGGCGGGCGAACATGCCGGCAACCTGCCGGAGCTGCGCATCGCCACCGATCCGGCGGCCGAGTACGAAGGCATGGCGCGGATGTTGGCTGCGGCCGAAGCCACTGGCATGGAGCGCATTGCGTTCGTGCGGTGAGTCCGGCAACGGGCGGCCTGCCATCGGCAGGCCGCTCCTACTGCGAGGGAACGTGGCATGCGATACGGGACACAACGCGCGACCTCGCTGATGGCCACCCCCAATCTGGCACCGCTGGTGGATGTGATGCTGGTGCTGCTGGCATTGGTGATTGCCACGCTGCCGATGGCGCAGGCAACTGGCCTGCTGGCGTTCCAGCAGCGCACCTCGTGCCCACCCTGGCCGGCGTCTTCGCCCCAGCCGATCAATTTGCGCATCGACGCAGCGGGGGCGGTGTTCTGGAATGGCCAGCCGCTGGACGCTGCCGCGTTGCAGCGGCACCTGATGCAGGCGCAGCAGATGCCGCAGCAGCATCGCCCGTGGGTGCACCTGGCGACCGCCGACGACACCGACTACGGAGACATGGCACGCGTGCTGCTGGCCGTAAGCCAGCATGGGCTGCGCGTCGCCGCGCCAGGCAACTAGGGACGGGGCACCGACTTGTCTACTTGATGAGCTGCGGAAGCTACCGGCGCGCGCTGTCGCAGCCTGCATCAAGGCTGCCTGCGGTGAACAGTATCGTCCGGTCATAACCTGCAGCTATCTGACGCAATCGGCCTGCAATTGCGTCAATTCCGCGTGAAAGAGTGTCGATCATCACGCCGCGATTTTTACCACTTGTTTACAAAGGAGACGGCGCCGCCATGCAGGGAGGGAGTGCGGCGGCCCATGTCCCGACATTCCTTTGGAGAGAGAGCGAATGAATCACCTGCACCACCGCCCTTTGGCGGTTGCCGTCGCGCTGTGCGTGATGACCCTGGCACCGTTGGGTGCCGCTGCACAATCCACCACCAACCTGGATGCGGTGGAAGTCACCGGTACCCGCATCAAGCGCGCTGAGGTGGAGGGCCAGGTGCCGATCCAGACGCTGACGCGCGGCGATATCGAACGCACCGGCCTGACCTCGATCGGCGAAGTGCTGCAGCAGCTCACCGGTTCCGGTTCGGCGCTCAACGCCAAGTTCAACTCGTCCGGCAACTTCGGCTTCCCGCCCGATGGCAGTGGTGTAGGTGCCGGTTCGGCGCAGGTGGACCTGCGCCACCTGGGCGCCAAGCGCGTGCTGGTGCTGGTCGACGGCATCCGCTGGGTCAACGAGTCCTCCGCATCCGGCGTCGGCTCGGCCACCGATCTCAATACCATTCCGCTGGCCATCGTCGAGCGCATCGAAGTGCTGGAAGATGGCGCGTCGTCGCTGTACGGTTCCGACGCCATTGCCGGCGTGGTCAACATCATCACCCGCCGTGACTTCGATGGCGGCCAGGTGACCCTGAATTATGGCGAGTACAGCAAGGGCGATGGCACGCAGAAGGGCGTGGACCTGGCATGGGGCAAGAGCGGCGACCGCTTCAGCCTGTTCCTGGGCGCCAGCTGGACCAAGCAGGATCCGGTGTTTGCCAAGGACCGCGAGCAGTCGCGCTTCCCGATTCCCGGCACCGGGCTGGCGTTCGGCAGCGGTGGCATTCCGCAGGGTCGTTTCATGTTCACCGACCCGAACACCGGCGCGGTGCAGAACATCGTGCCCAATACCGGCGTGAGCAACCCGCGCTACGACGGCAGCGCCGGCTGCGCGCGCACCGATGACTATCACTGCTTCACCAGCGCCGACCGGTTCAATTTCGCCGAGTACAACATGGTGCTGACGCCCTCGGAGCGTAAGGGCCTGTTCGGCCAGTTCCGCTTCGACATCACCGACAACGTGCAGTGGTACGTCAAGGCACTGGGCAACCGTCGTGAGTCGACCAACCAGGCCGGCCCGGAGCCGCTGTTCTTCGGCCCCGATGGCGCCACCGGCAATCCGCTGGCCGACAACATCACCGTGTCCGCGCTCAATCCGTACAACCCGTTCGGCTTCGACCTGGTCTCGGGTGACAACCTGAGCCTGATCGGCCGCCGCCCGGTGGAAGGCGGCGCGCGCGTGTTCAAGCAGGAAGTGGACACCACGTATTTCGCCACCGGCTTCGTCGGCAACTTCCAGGCGGCTGACCGCAGCTGGTACTGGGACGTCAACGGCATGTACAGCAAGAACAAGGCCGAACAGACCAACTACGGCAGCTACAACATCTACAACGTCAACATGGCGTTGGGCGATCCGTCGGTCTGTGCGGCGACGCCGGGCTGCGTGCCGCTGAACATCTTCGGCGGTGTCGGTTCGATCACCCCGGACATGCTGAAGTGGATCCAGCCGGTGGTGCGTGACCGCAGCCAGAACGAACTGAGCCTGTTCACCGCCAACCTGTCCAGCGACCTGTTCACGCTGCCGGCCGGCCCGGTGTCGTTCGCTACCGGCTTCGAGTATCGCAAGTACGAGGGTTCGTACCAGCCCGATCCGCTGACGGTGGCCGGCCACTACAACGGCGTGCCGTCGCAGCCGACCTCGGGCTCCTATGACGTCAACGAGGCGTATCTGGAGTTGAGCGTGCCGATCTTCGCCGATTCGACCTTCGGCAAGAAGCTGGACCTGAGCCTGGCCGGGCGCTACTCGGACTACTCCACCTTCGGTGGTGAATTCACGCCCAAGTACGGCCTGCGCTGGCAGGTGACCGATGACTTCGTGCTGCGCACGACCTATGCCGAAGGATTCCGTGCACCATCGATCGGTGAGCTGTACGGCTCGGCCGCGCGTGCCGACCTGCAGCTGTTCGATCCGTGCTCTGTGGGCCTGGGCGGTACGCCGCCGCGTGGCAGCGCGGCCAACTGTGCTGCGCTGGGCGTACCGGCCGGGTTCCAGCAGGCCAACTCGCAGATCTCGGTGACCACTGGCGGCAACCGCGAGCTGGATCCGGAACGCTCGCGCAGCTTCAGCGCAGGCTTCGTGTGGAGCCCATGGTTTGGCAGCAACAGTTCGTGGTCGGAGCGCTTCGATGTGGAAGTGACCTTCTACCGCCATGCCATCGACGGCGCGATCCAGGCAATCAACGCGCAGACCCAGCTGGACCTGTGCGTGGACACGCTGGACCCGATCTACTGCAACGGCATCACCCGTGCCAGCACCGGCGCGGTCAGCAGCTTCAACAACCGCCTGACCAATCTGGGTTCGATCAAGACCGATGGCTGGGATGTGGATCTGTTCTGGACGTTGCCGCAGAGCTCGATCGGTCAGTTCAAGCTGGGCTGGAAGAACACCTTCGTGGGTCGCTACGAAGCCACCGGTGCGGCGGGCCAGAAGCAGCCGCAGAAGCCGGGCGTGGAAGTGGCCGACAGCTCGATTCCGGAATGGACCAGCAATGCCAGCATCGGCTGGACGCTGGATCGCTGGAGCGCCAACTGGACCGTGCGGCATATCTCCGAACTGACCGAAAACTGCGGTGACGCTTCCGTGTTTCCGGTCTGCAGCAACCAGGCTGCGGGCACCAATACGCTGTCGGCCACCACCTTCCATGACATGCAGGTGGGCTACAAGATCGACTGGATGAAGGGGCTGCAGCTGACGGCCGGCCTGAACAACGTGTTCGACAAGGATCCGCCGATCTGCCTGTCGTGCTCGTTGAACGGTTACGACGCTTCGACCTATGACATCCCGCGTGGCCGCTACTGGTACCTGCGCGCGGACCTGCGCTTCTGATGTAACGGTGGCAGTGCCGGTCAGTTCCGGCGCTGCCTTGCTGGTGTAGAGCCGAGCCCACGCTCGGCTCAGAGAATCAGCCGAGCGTGGGCTCGGCTCTACAGGTGCGGGGCGATCGTGCCCCGCGCCTGATCAGAACGCCCAGGTGAACGTCAGCGAGCCATTCCGGCCATCGCCGTACGCACCGTAGCCGGTGATCTGCGAGTAGTACTTCTTGTCCAGCAGGTTGTTGAGGTTGGCCTGCACGCTGAACTCCGGCGTGATGCGGTAGCGCACGAAGGCACTGACCAGCGCATACCCTTCCTGTTCGAAGCGGCCCACCACCGTTGCGGCGTAGTAGATGCGGTTCTGCCAGTTGGCACCGCCGCCGACGGTCAATTCCTGCAGCGATTGCGGGGTGTAGCTGGTGAACAGCTTCAGCGCGGTCTGCGGCAGGTTGGTGTTGATGTCGGCACCGTTGATGTCCTTGGCCACATAGCGCGAAGCACCGAAGGTCGCATTCCAGCCCGGGGCCAGTTCGCCGTTCACTTCGAACTCGAATCCACGGCTCACGGTGCCGCGCGCAGCGATCGAGGCGAACTCGCCCGGGCGGCCGATGATCGGTTCGCTGGTGACCTGGGCGACGTTGTCCTGCTCGATGCGGAACACCGCCAACGAGGCGTTCAGACGGTTGTCGAACCAGGCGCCCTTGACGCCCACCTCGTAGCTCTTGCCGTCTACCGGATCGAGATAACGGTCGTTGCGGTCGCGCGCGGTCTGCGGCTGGAAGATCTCGGTGTAGCTGGCGTACGCGGAGTAGGTGTCGTTGATGTCATACACCAGGCCGGCGTACGGGGTGGTCACCTTGTGTTCGCGGTCGTCGTTCTCGCCTTCGCTCTTCCAGTGGGTGTAGCGCGCACCGAGGATCAGCTTCAGCGGATCAGCCAGCGACAGGCGCGCGGCGGCATAGCCGGCCTTCTGGGTGATGGTGCCCTGGCTGGCCAGCGCCAGCGGGTTCCAGTTCGGCTGGGCGATGTTGCCGGTCCAGTCGAGATAGGAGCTGAAGGGATTCCAGCCGGTGCCGGGACCGCCCATCTGGAAGTCACCGTAGTTGGCGAATTCGCGCTTGTTGTAGCTCAGGCCGGCCATGAACTGGTGTTCGCGGCCCAACAGCTGGAACGGACCGTCGATGTAGCCATCAATGCCGTCGACCTTGCGCTCGGTGTTGTAGAAGCCGGCCATCGGCGTGATGCCGGCGCCCGTGGTCTTGTTGAATGCGGTATAGGCCGGATAGAACAGCTTGTCGTCGGCCTTGGTGCGGTCGTGGGTGGCGCCGATCTTGAACTTCCAGCCGTTGCTGAAGGCGTGCTGCAGGGTGGCGAACGCACGCTTGCTGGTGGTGTCCCAGTAGGTCCAGTCCGGCGACGGATTGAACGAGGTCGGATAGTTCGTCGGGCTGCCATCGGCGTACCACATCGGGAAGCCGCCCCAGGTCGCGCCATTGGCGCGCTTCTGCTGGTAGTCGTAGCCCACGCTCAGCTGCGTGTCCGGGGTCAGGTCGGCGTCGATGACGGCGTAGCCCAGCGTCTTGCGCTGGTTGTAGCGGTCCATCTGGCCGTCGGTGTCCAGGTAGCTGCCGATCACCCGGCCGCGCACCGTGCCACTGGCGTTGAGCGCGCTGCCCACGTCCACGGTGGTGCGGGTGCGGCCCCAGCTGCCGACGTTCACTGAGACGCTGCCGGTCAGTTCGGCGCTGTCGGCATGCTTGCGGATCAGGTTCACCGACGCCGACGGATTGCCGGCGCCGCTGAGCAGGCCGGTGGCACCGCGCACCACTTCCACGCGGTCATACAGCGCCAGGTCCAGGCCGGAATCGCCGTAGCTCCAGTTCTGCACCATCTGCGTCGGCAGGCCATCGAACTGGTAGGCATCGATGTAGAAGCCGCGCGCGTAGAACTCGGTGCGCTCGCTGTCGGACTGGGTGCTGGTGACGCCGGTGGTGTTGGCCAGCACGTCGATGATGTCGTCCAGCTTCTGATCTTCGATGCGCTGGTGGCTGATGATGCTGACCGACTGCGGGATCTCGCGCGGCGCCAGATCGAAGCGGGTACCGGCCGAGGTGCGGCGCACCGAGTAGCCTTCGGCGCGTTCGCCCTTGACGACGACCTTGTCCAGCGTGGTCGGGTCGGCGGCGGTGTCGGCGAAGGCGGCCGGGGCCACGGCGCAGAGAACGGCAAACACGGCAACGGACAGCCGCTGCGGCGGCGGGGTACGGAAGGCGGAACGGTTCATGGGGGTCCTGGGCGAGCACGCGCGATCGGCCGGCATCCAGGAGGCGAGGCGCTACGGGTAGGGAGAGGACGGGCAGGCCGTCCTGGCACCACCGGAAACGAAAGAAATGGTAATACGAACTATTCCTATTTACAAACCATGAACAGATCGATGCGCGGGTGCGCAATGGCGGTCAGCGCAGCAGTGGCAGCGGGTCGCGGGCGCCGTCTGCGCCGTAGATGCCCCAGTGCAGGTGCGGGGGCGTGCCCTTGGCGTTGCCGCTGTCGCCCACATGGCCGAGCAGGTCGCCGGGCTGGACCACCTGGCCACGCGCCAGGCCATCGGCCCAGCTTTCCAGGTGCGCGTAGTAGTAGCGCTCGCGTCCGGGCCCGATCACCCACACCTGGCGCCCGCCGAGCCCACGTTCGCTGACATCCGCGATGACACCGGCCGTGGCGCTGCGCACTGGCGTACCACGGCTGGCGAAGATGTCGATGCCGGCGTGCGAGCGGTCACGGCCTCGCGGCGCACCGAAGGTATCGGCAATCTGGCGTGGCCGCACGCCGTCCACTGGCACCGGCAGTTCGGCGGCTGGCGGCATCCGTGAGATTGCCCACAGCATCTTCGGTGCGGCGGCCCAGGGACTGTTCCACAACGCCATCATCGCAACGACGGCAATGGCCAGCCACAGGCCGCGCAGCAACCAGCGGCGCAGGCGGTGGGCGGGGGAGGGCGATGTGCTCATGGTTTCGGAGTGTAGAGTCGAGCCATGCTCGACTGCTGCAGTTTTGCGGTCAAAAGGCAGTCGAGCATGGCTCGACGCTACAGGACCGGCAGCAGCGGAACCTCGAAACTCCGCTTCAGCGTGCCCAGTGCTACCGAGGTGCGGAAGCGCTCGATGTTGTCATCGCCACCGAACAGGCGCTCGGTGATCGCTTCGTACTCCTCCATCGACGCCGCCGAAAGCAGCAGCAGGAAATCGCCATCGCCGGTGATCGAGTAGCACTGCTGCACGGCGGGGTCCTCCTGCACGCGGCGCTTGAACGGCGCCACGCGTTCGCGCTGTTCGCTGACCACGCGCACCTCGACGATGATGGTCAGCGGTCGCCCGACCTTGGCTGCGGCGACCACCGCCACATTGGCCTCGATCACGCCGCTGTCCTGCAGGCGCTTGATGCGGCGCTGCACGGCCGGGGTGGACAGGTGCACGGCCTCGGCGATTTCGCGCTGCGGCAGGGTGTTATTCCGCTGCAGGAGGTCGAGGATGGCGCGATCGAAGCTGTCGAGCACGGGAGCGATGGCCATGGCGAGCAGAAGTTGCACGAACAGGCTGTCAATTGAGCCAAGTGCTCGGCGCCGGCGCAATAGACTTTGCGCATGCAGACCTCACGACTCGCGCCGATGTTGCCGGCGCTGGCGGTGCTCGGCTCGGTCACCTCGCTGGCCATCGGCACCTCCTACGCAAAACACCTGTTCCCGCTGATCGGCGCCCAGGGCACCAGCGCGCTGCGTGTGGGCTTCTCGGCACTGTTGCTGCTGATGTTCTGGCGGCCATGGCGCTGGAAGACCAGCCGCGTGGACGCGATCACCATCCTGCGCTACGGGCTCACCCTGGGCCTGATGAACCTGCTGTTCTACATGGCCCTGCGCACGATTCCCTTCGGCATCGCGGTGGCCATCGAGTTCACCGGGCCGCTGACGGTGGCGATGCTGTCGTCACGACGCCCCATCGACTTCGTCTGGGTGGGCTGCGCGGTGGTGGGTTTGTTGCTGCTGCTGCCGCTGGGCGGTGGCCCGGCGCTGGATCCGGCTGGCGTGCTGTATGCGATGGGCGCAGCGGCGTGCTGGGGCCTGTACATTGTGTTCGGCAAGCGTGCCGGTCATCTGCACGCTGGGCACTCGGTCTCGCTGGGGCTGCTGGCCGCGTCGCTGGTGGTGGTGCCAGTGGGCGTGGTGCATGCCGGCGCCGCGCTGCTCGAGCCGAAGATCCTGGCGGCCGGCCTGCTGGTGGCGCTGGTCTCCAGCGCGATTCCGATGTCGCTTGAGATGATGGCGCTCAAGCGCCTGCCGAAGGAAACGTTCGGCATCCTGATCAGCATGGAACCGGCGGTGGCCGCGTTGTGGGCGATGCTGCTGCTGCACGAGCACCTGCATGGATTGCAGTGGCTGGCGATCGGCTGCACGGTGCTGGCCTCGGTGGGCAGCACGATGACCGCGCGGCGGTTGAAGGTGCCGGTGGTGCAGGCCGGGTAGCGGCAGAGAGCGTGCGGACCAACGGTCCGCACCCACCAGAGCGGCGTGCCAACCAAGGTTGGCACCTGCCAGGAGCGTTCAGCGCAGGGCGTCAGCCGGGACGTCGATTGCCATCGCCAGGGCGAGGTGATCGGAGAACGCGGCCGGTACGGCTTCCACGGTGCGGGTCTGCAGGCCACTGCTGACCAGGATGTGGTCGATGGCGCGGTCGGGGCGCCAGCTGGGGAAGGTCGGCACGATGCAGCCCGGGGGCTGCAGCCGGGTCTTCTGGTACAGCACCTGCATTTCCGGGCGCTCGGCCAGGCAGTTGAAGTCACCCATCAACACGGCGTTCGGGTGGTCGGACAACAGCTCGGCGATGAAGCCCAGCTGTGACATCCGCGAGCCTGCACCCAGCGACAGATGGGCCACCGCCACCGCCAGGCCGTCGGCGCCATCGCCGAACTTGGCCAGCAGCACGCCGCGCCCGCCGATACGGCCGGGCAGGGCGTGGTCCTGCACTTCCACCGGTTCCAGCTTGCTCAGCAGGCCGTTTGCGCTGGAGGCGACCCCACCCATGCGCCGGTTCGGCTGGTGGCTCCAGTAGTTGAAGCCGGCACGCTGGGCCAGGTAGTGGGTCTGGTTGGTGAAGCCCGAGCGCAGGCTGCCCGGGTCGGCCTCCTGCAGGCCGACGATGTCATGTTCGCGCGCCAGGGTGGCGATCGCGTCCAGGCTGCTGCGCTTGCGACCCGCCGGCAGCGCATGTGACCAGCTGCGGGTCACATAGTCGCTGTAGCGGCGGGTACTTGAGCCGGCCTGGATGTTGGCCGTCAGCAAGCGCAGGGTCCGTGTACGGGGGGAATTCACGGCCGGGAAACGCTTCTCTTGGATCAGTGAGCCTGGGCCGCACCGCGTTCGCGGGCGATCAGGTGGTCGGCAATGCGCAGCATGTCCGGGAAGCTCTTGCCCTTCACCAGGTACTTGCCGTTGACGATGATCGACGGGGTGCCGCTGATCTGGCTGCGCTGGGCGAACTGCTTGGCCGAGTTGGTCTTGGCATTCACTGCGAAGCTGCCCATGGTGGCGGCGAACTGCTTCGGATCCACGCCGTAGGCACCGTAGAACTTGGCGATGTCGTCAACCGAATCGGTGCCGCGCTCACCCTTCAGGGTCTTCTGCGAATGGATGGCAGCGTACAGGGCTTCGTGGGTCTTCTCCTGCACACCCAGGGTCTGCGCGGCGTAGAAGGCACGGGCGTAGTTGTCCCAGGTGCCGCCGAACATGGCCGGCACGTAGACGAAGTTCACATCGCTCGGCAGGCCGGCCTTCCACGGGCCGACCAGCGGCTGGAACGCGGCGCAGGCCGGGCAGACGTAGCCGAAGATCTCGGTCACTTCGATCTTGCCGGCGGCCGGCTGGAACGGCTGGCCGTTCGGGATCACCTGGTAGTCGGCGCCTTCCACCGGGGCCGGGCCGGTCAGCGCGGCGGTGGTCGGGGCTGGTGCAGCGGCCGGGGCGGCTTCAGCCGCGGCCTTCTCGCCTTCGGCAGCGGCCGGTGCGGCGCCTTCGGTACCCGCGGCCGGCGCAGCCGGTTCGGTGGTCGCCGGAGCTGCAGCCGGTTCGGCCGGGGCCGCGGTGGTGTTGGTGCTGCCGTCGTCGGCCTTGCAGGCAGCCAGGATTGGCAGCAGCGCTGCGAGGGCGAGGGCGTAACGGATCTTCATGGAAACGTCTCCAGCATCTGGAAAGGTGGGGCCGGCGTCATGCGCCGGCCAGGGGGAAATGATGACACGCGGCGGCGATAGCGCCGTGTCGGTGGTGGGTGTTGGTTCAGCGGCCGCGGGCGGCGCGGGCCTGAGCGATCAGCGCCGAGGCGATGCGCAGCTGGTCGTCGAAGCTGTCGCCACGCACCAGGTACTGGCCGTTGATGATCAGCGCCGGGGTCCCCGGGATCCTGGTGCGCTGGGCGAACGCGCGGGCGGCATCGACCTTCTTCTGTACGGCATCGCCGCGCAGGGCCTGCAGGTAACGGTCCGGGGTCACGCCGTAGGCCTTGTAGAAGGTGGCGAGCTCATCGGCCGAAACGTTCTGCATCGGCAGCGAGCCGTCCTGGTGCAGGGCCTTGAACACGGCGCCGTGGCTGCGCTTGGCCACGCCGACTTCGTCGGCGGCGTAGTAGGCCAGGGCCCAGGCGTCCCAGGCGCCGCCGAAGGCCGCCGGAACCGGGGTGAAGCGTACGTCGGCCGGCAGCTTGGCTGCCCAGGCTTCCAGCTGCGGCTCGAAACGGGCGCAGTGCGGGCAGGTGTAGCCGAAGACTTCGACCACCTCGATCTTGCCGGCCAGCGGCTGGAACGGGCCCGGCTGGGCGATGCGCTCGTAGTCTTTGCCCTCGACCAGCGGGGCATTGGCAGGGGTTGCGGCGCAGGCTACCAGCGGCAGCAGCACCAGCACAGACAACAGCAGGCGGGAAATCAACCTCATCGACACGCATCTCCGTTGAAAAAAGCAACGCCGGCGCGGTCGCCGGCGTGAAGGAAACATACCGCAGGCGAGGGCCGCGGTGGCGGCCCCGGCCGACCAATGGTGGTCAGGGGGCGGCAGCCGGTTGTGCCGGCGTGGTGGCAACGGCCACGTCGTCGGCCTTGTTGTGCAGACCCTGCAGGTAGCTCGACAGTGCCTGCACCTCCTGCTCGCTCAGCTTCTGCGCGACCGTGGCCATGATCTGGAAGTGCGCCTTGTCGGTTTCGTTGGTCTGGCCGGCCTGGTATTCCTGCAGGCGGCGCGCGACATAGCTGGCGTGCTGGCCACCAATGTGCGGATAGGCCGGGCCGGGATTACCGGCGCCGCTGGGGCCGTGGCAGGCCATGCAGGCCGGCAGGCCGCGCTTGGCGTCGCCGCCGCGGTACAGCTGCTGGCCGATCTCGTAGAACTTCATGCCCTTGTAGGGGCCGTCGGTGACCGCCGTGTCATCGGCGATGCCGGCGGTGGCCTTCTGGGTGGCGAAGAACGCGCCGATGTCGCGCATGTCCTGCGGGGTGAGGTTCTGCACGAACGGCACCATCGCCACCGCCGCACCGGAGCTGCGCTGGCCGTTGGCGATCAGGGCCATCTGCTGGGCGACGTAGCGTTCGCTCTGGCCGGCGATGGACGGGTACATCTCCACTGTGGAATTGCCGTCGGCGCCATGGCAGGCCGCGCAGGCCGAGGCCTTGGTCTGGCCGGCCTTGGCGTCGCCCCAGGTGGTCTTGCTGAAATCCACTTCCAGCGAGGCGGTGCGGATCGGCCCGTTGTCGGGCAGCGGGGTCAACGTGGTCTGCGCGAACGCAGCAGCGGCAACGACTACAGCAGTGGCAAGGGCGGATACGGCAAGAACGCGAGCGTGGCGCATGCTGAAGCTCCGTATGGACCGGGCCGGGCGGTGGCCGCCGGCATCGCCCGGATTATCAACGCCGTTTCCGCACACGGTCAACGCAGCAGTGCAGCAAAATGCCCGCAACGGCCGCCGGCACGGGCGCGCGGCGCCGCAACATGCGATCCTAGGCACATGTCATTGCTCATCGAACGCGCCCGTTACCACCTTTCGGCCCACAACGTGCGGCAGCTGCCGCCCGACGAAGGGGCCGAAGTGGCCTTCGCCGGCCGCTCCAACGCCGGCAAGTCCAGTGCGCTCAACGCGCTGACCCGCCAGAACGCCCTGGCCCGTGTCTCCAAGACCCCCGGCCGTACCCAGCAGCTGGTGTTCTTCCAGGTCACCCCGGAAGCGCATCTGGTCGACCTGCCCGGTTACGGCTACGCCAAGGTGCCGCTGGACCTGCAGGCGCACTGGCAGGCCTTCATCGACAGGTATTTCCGTACCCGCGAAGCCTTGAAGGGCCTGGTGGTGGTGATGGATATCCGCCATCCGCTGAAGGACTACGACCGGCAGATGCTGTCCTATGCCGTGCAGCGTGGCCTGCCGGCGCACGCGCTGCTGACCAAGGCCGACAAGCTCAGCCGCAGCCAGCAGATGCAGTCCCTGCAGAAGGTGCGCAAGGAGCTGCAATCGGCCTATGGCGACAGCGTGAGCGTGCAGGTGTTCTCCGGCGAAGACCGTACCGGCGTGGACGAAGCCCGCGGCGTGATCGGCGGCTGGCTGGGGCTGGAATAAGGCTTCCGGTTTTCCTGTAGAGCCGAGCCAACGCTCGGCTGCCGCGCGCAGCGCGGCCAGGCCCAGGTTGCCGAGCATGGGCTCGGCTCTACAAGGGCTCATCGGCTCATTTCAACGGCGAATACTCCGCCGGCACCCACGCATAGGCCTTGCCCTCGCCACGCACATGGCCCAGGCCGGGGAACGGCAGGTGCGCACCGGCCACCCACCAACCGTTGACGGTGGCCTGCTGCAGCAGCCCGCGACGGCTGGCGATGGCCGCCTTGCGGTCCGAATCGGCCTCGAATGCCGCCTCCGGGTGCGCGAACTGCACCGCATGGAAGTGCAGCACATCGCCCCATACCAGCAGTGACTCGCCCTGGCTGTCGAACCGGTAGGAGACATGGCCGGGCGTATGGCCATGGGTGTCCATCGCCACCGCGCCACCGGGCAGGGCATCGCCGGGGCTGAAGGTGCGCAGGTGGCCGCTGGCCTGGTACGGCGCCACCGCGTTGCGCGCCAACGGGAAGGCGAAGCGCACGCCCTTCGGTGCGGTGGCCTCGCTGGCCGGGTTGAGCCAGTAATCGGCATCGGCCTTGGACAGCCACACCGTGGCATTGGGATAGGCCGGCTTGCCCTGCGCGTCGAGCACCCCGCACAGATGGTCCGGATGGGCGTGGGTCAGCAGCACCTCGTCCACCTCGGCCGGGTCCACGCCGGAGGCGCGCAGATTGCCCAGCACCTGGCCCAGGCCGGGGCCAAAGCACTGCGCGGTGCCGGTATCGACCAGCGTCAGGTGGTTGCCTTGGCGGATCAGGAACGCGTTGATCGCTGTCTGCAGGCCTTTCTTGTCCTCAGGTACGTAGCGGCCTTCCAGCAGGCGGCTGACCAGCGTCGGCGGCACGTCCACTACTTCCTGCCGGCCCAGCGCGACCACGCCGTCGAACAGGGCGGTGACCTGCAGTGCGCCGACGCGCTGGTGATAGACGCCAGGCACCTGCTGGGTGGGGGCGGGTGAAGTAGCCTCGGCCAGCGCGGCCAGCGGCAGGGACGACAGGGCCAGCAGCAGGGCGGAGCGCAGGGGCAGGTGGCGCAGGGTCATGGTGGTTCTCGGTGGATGACGGGTGGTTCCGTTGGCCTAGCGTGCCGTGGCTGGCGTGTGCGCGGCGCTCAAACCACTACGTGGAATGCTCAGGGAAGGGGGGGCTGCAGGGCTGCGCCCTGCACCCGCAGAGGCAACGGCAACAGCCGAAGCAACAGCAACAGCGGGCTATCCGTGGGATGGCGGGGTGGGTCCGGTTGCGGGGGCCGCTGCAAGTACGTCCCTGTAAGCTCGGTCGCCGCATCCATGCGGCTCACGCCCCCGCAACCGGACCCACCCCGCCTTCGACAGTTTTACGCGATCTGTTGGAAATGCTCTTGGGGTCAGATCCGTTTTCCGCAGAAAAACGGATCTGACCCCATTTTTGTTATCGATATCTGACAGATATGTCGACCAAGGTCGACACCTAGCTACAGCCGCCGGAATCTGTCGAAGGCGGGGCACTGTGGGTTTGCGGGGTGTGAGCCGCATGGATGCGGCGACCAAGCCCCCATGGGTGAGGGCGCTTTGCTTGCGAAGCACTGCTTCGCAAGCGCCCGAACGCACAGCCGCCAGCGGCTGGGCCGGCCTGGGGGTTTACGGCGTCCCCGCAAACCCACAGTGCCCCGCCATCCCGCGGATAGCCCGCTTTTGCTGTTGCTTTGGCTCTTGCACTCGCTTCGGCAGGTGCAGGGCGCAGCCCTGCCGAACCCCCTCAAATGTCTGTGGGAGCCAGCCCGTACTGCTCGGCGAAGCGCTTGCTGAAACTCGCCGCAGACCGATAGCCCGCGCGTGCGGCCACGGTCTTCAACGGCAGGTCCGTGGTGTAGAGCAGCTGCATGCCATGCGCCAGCCGTGCCTCGGTGAGCAGCTGGCGCAGGCTGGTGTCCTCGGCAGCGAGCCGGCGGCGCAGGGTCGCGCCGCTCAGCGCGAACTGTTCTTCCACATCGCGCGACTGCCAGTCGCGTGCCGGTTCGGCGGCGATGCGGTCGCGGATCTGTTCGCCCAGGCTCGGCGCCTGCGGCAGCAGCAGGTTGCCGTGGCCCTGCCGGCACAAGGTCAGTACCAGCGAGGCCAGCGCCAATCGTGCTTCGCTGTAACGCCCGTCCTGCAGCGATTGCCGCCATTGGCGCAGTACCGCGCCATGTTCGATCAACGGCAACCGCGCCATCGCCTGGCCAGGCGCGGGAAGCCCCTCGATCCACAGCGTGCGAGCGGCCGCCAGCACTTCGGCACACAGCGGCACGATGGCGCTGAGGTAACGGCCACTGCGCGGGTCGGGGGTGTTGACCACATCGATGCGGCAGCGCTGGGTCAGCAGCAGGATGTCGCCGGGAACGAACGCCAGAGACTGATGAGCGGTACGCACCTGCTTGCGGCCTTCCAGCAGGATCGCGAACTGCGGTTGCGGAATCTCCACCGAGCTGGCGCCATGCTCGCGACGTGCGGTGATGCAGGCATAGCCGTCGGCGCGCTCGCAGCCGGCCAGACTGGCCATCTCAGCCAGCAGTGCGGTGGCCGCGGGCAGCATGGCGGTCATGTCACGTGTGCGCCGAGCAGGCGACCGACGCCGGCGGCTGCGGCCATCGCCAGCGCGCCCCAGAACATCACCCGGATCGCGCCGCGTACCGGCGGTGCGCCGCCGGCCTGGGCTGCCATTGCGCCGGTCAGGCACAGGCCGAGCAGGGTGCTGGCGGTGGTCATCATCGCGACCTTGTCGACCGGCGCCAGCAGCGCGGTCAGCACCGGCAGTGCCGCACCGCAGGTGAAGGCGCCGGCCGAGGCCAGCGCTGCCTGCAGCGGGCGGGCGCGCAGGGTATCGGTAATGCCCAGCTCGTCGCGGGCGTGGGCGCCCAGTGCGTCGTGGGCGGTGAGCTGTTCGGCCACCTGCCGTGCCAGCGCCGGCTCCAGGCCACGGTGGCGGTAGATCGCGGCCAGCTCTTCCAGCTCGCTGTGCGGATCTTCGTGCAGTTCGCGTTTTTCCATCGCCAGGTCGGCGTCTTCGGTGTCGGCCTGGGTCTGCACCGAGACATACTCGCCGGCCGCCATCGACATCGCGCCGGCCACGGTGCCGGCCACGCCGGTGGCCAGGATGGTCGCAGCCGAGGCGCCGCTGGCCGCCACGCCGACCACCAGCCCGGCCACCGAGACGATGCCATCGTTGGCGCCCAGCACGGCGGCGCGCAGCCAGCCGACGCGTTCGGAGCGGTGCAGTTCGGGGTGTCGTGAATGGCGGCTCATGACGTTGAGTGTACGAGGGTCAAGAGGGCGTCGGTAGGATGCTGAAACCCGTCACCGTCGCATGACGCGACGGGGTGCCACGCTATAGTGCGCCCTTGCGATGGAAGGCCGCGAGCCCCACATCCCCCGCCACCGTCCAGCGAGCCTCTCCCTTGTCGAGCCCCAGCCACGTCGCCGATACCCCCATTACCGACCGCTCGCAGCTGGTGGAGGTGATCGCCTCCGGCGAGAAGCCCCGCGCGCAGTGGCGCATCGGCACCGAGCACGAGAAGTTCGGGTTCCGCCTGGATGACCTGCGCCCGCCGACCTTCGAGGGCGAGCGCGGCATCGAAGCGCTGCTCAACGGCCTGGTCCGCTTCGGCTGGGAGCCCGTGCAGGAGAACGGCAGCACGATTGCCCTGCTGCGCGATGGCGCCTCGGTGACGCTGGAACCGGCCGGTCAGCTGGAACTGTCCGGCGCGGCGCTGGAGACCATCCACCAGACTTGCGTGGAGACCGGCACCCACCTCAACGAAGTGGCGCAGGTGGCTGGCGAACTTCAGCTGGGCTTCCTCGGCATGGGCTTCCAGCCCAAGTGGAAGCGCGACGAGATGCCGTGGATGCCCAAGGGCCGCTACAAGATCATGCGGTCGTACATGCCCAAGGTCGGCTCGCTGGGCCTGGACATGATGACCCGCACCTGCACGGTGCAGGTGAACCTGGACTACGCCACCGAAGCGGACATGGTGAAGAAGTTCCGCGTGTCGTTGGCGCTGCAGCCGATCGCCACCGCGCTGTTCGCCGATTCGCCGTTCACCGAAGGCAAGCCCAACGGCTACCTGAGCTACCGCTCGCACATCTGGACCGATACCGATGCCGACCGCACCGGCATGCTCGACTTCGTGTTCGAGGATGGCTTCGGTTACGAGCGCTATGTCGATTACCTGCTCGACGTGCCGATGTATTTCTCCTACCGCGATGGCATCTATCACGACGCCAGCGGGCAGAGCTTCCGCGATTTCATGCAGGCCAGGCTGCCGGTGCTGCCGGGTGCGCTGCCGACCCTGCGCGACTGGTCGGATCACATGACCACCGCGTTCCCGGAAGTGCGCCTGAAGAAGTACCTGGAAATGCGCGGCGCCGACGGTGGCCCGTGGAGCCGCCTGTGCGCGCTGCCGGCGTTCTGGGTCGGCCTGCTGTACGACGACACCGCACTGGATGCCGCCTGGGACCTGGTGCGTGACTTCACCCTGGCCGAGCGCCATGCACTGCGCGACGGCGTGCCGAAGCATGCAATGAACCTGCCGTTCCGCAGTGGCAGCGTGCGCGACCTGGCCCGCGAAGCGGTGAAGATTTCCGTCGAAGGCCTCAAGCGCCGCGCGGCGCGCAATGCCGACGGCCAGGACGAGAGCAAGTTCCTGGACGTGCTGCAGGAGATCGTCGAATCCGGCCTGACCCCGGCCGAGCGCAAGCTGGCGCTGTTCCATGGCCGCTGGCACGGTGACGTCGATCCGGTGTTCCGCGAGTTCGCGTATTGACACTGTTCGGCAGGTGCCGACCCCGGCACCTGCCGTTGCGTTACCACCCGCGCGCTGCGAACAGGCGCGAGTAAATGCCGCGCACCACATCCTGCTTGGTGCGATTGTAGGCCTGCACGTTGGCATTGCCCTGTAGTGCTGCCTGCTTGGCCTGCGCATAGCGCCTGCGGTCATCTTCATGGCTGCGCAGCCAATCGCGGAACAGCCGGTGGCGGATGTGCTCGGCGCAACCAGGGGCGAACACATGCAGGTTCACGCGCGGCACGCCCAGCCGCAGCATGCGGTGCTGATACCACGAAGGTTCGCGGATGGTGAGCACGTAGCCCAGTGCCTGCAGCGGTGGCAGCCAGGCCGCTTCGTCGGCGGGATCGGCAACCAGCAGGTCGATGTCCAGTACCGGTTTGGCCGGCAGGCCTGGCACCGCGGTGGAGCCGACGTGTTCAATGCCTAGCGCGATGTTGCCTAGTGCCGCCTGCAGCTGCGTGCGCTGCTGCTCGAACTGGTCGGCCCACAGCGCGGACCAGGGCACCACCTGCAGCACTTCCGGCTGCGGTGCGCCGAGAACCCAGGGATTCTCGTCAGGGTCGCCATCGGCAAAGGTAGTGATTGCGGTGGGGTCTAGTGCGATATCGGACATGCCCGCCATGGTGCCATGCCCGGCGTTGATGTCAGCCCGGCTTGCCGTCGCGCCGTGGGCTCAGGTAGATCCAGCCCAGCCGCGCCACCCACGGGGCCAAGGCCAGCAACCAGCCGATGGCAGCGGCGAAATGCCACGCATAGGCATCGGGCATCAGCTCGGCGAGGATGCGCATGATCGCCACTGCCTGCAGCGCGACGAACGCGAACCAGGCCACTGCCGGCATCACCAGCGGTCGCCCGGAATGGCCCTGGGTGACCCGGGTCACCATCGCCACCAGCAGGCTGCCGAACAGCCCCACGGCAAGAGCATGCAGCGGCGCGCGGCCGAGCAGTTGCGGATGGCCAAGCAGCTGACCGATGTCCTGCAGCAGATACAGCCCGAAGCTGATCGGCAGCCACGCCAGCGCCAGGAACAGGGCGGCAAGCAGGCCCGGCATCGGCCCGCGTGGCCACCAGTGCCATAGCGCCTGCAGCGACAACAGCAGCAGCGGCGCATCGGCCAGCCACAGCAGGTGGTCGACCTGCAACGCGCTCAACAACAGGCGCAGCATCAGCAGCGCCCACATCGCGGCCAGCCAGCGCAGTGGTCGCCAGGCCACATAGCCATCCACCACGTTGTTGGCGAAGAACGGGATCATCCGGTGCGCGACGGTGAGGTAGACCGGCAGCAGCAGGCCGAAGGTGCCGAGTGCCACAGTGACCGGCATCAGCGTGGCGTGGCCGCGTACCATCGCCATGAACAGCAGCAGCCCCAGCCAACCCAGCAGCAGTGCGGCATAGCAGGCGCGCGCATGCCAGTTGCGGTTGGGGCCGGCGGCCTTGAGCACGCGTCCCAGCACGATCAACCCGGCGCTCCAGCCGGCCAGTGCCAGCAGCAGGCCAGGCCACAGCCCGGGTGTCCACCCGCAGGCGGCGGCAATCAGCAGCGCCTGCCCGCCAAACAGCCCGATACCGACCGGCGCATAACGGCTGCGTGGCAGCTCGGGTTGCCCCATCCAGCGCGGGAACACGGTGAGCAGGAAGCCGAAGATGAAACTGGGCAGCACTAGATACTGCATCAGCAGTGCGTGCAGCCAGGCCGGTGGCAGCGGCGGCGGCACCGGCGTCCACAGCCCGCGCAGCGCGCCCAGCCACAAGGCCCACCACAACATCGCCAGCAGCAGGTTGCTGGCGCCGATGAAGAACAGCAGCCGGTGCGGCGCACGCATCAGCATCGCAGGGGAGGGCAGGCGGGCCATGCAGCGAGTCTGCGCCGGGGCGGTGGCTGCTTCCTTGACCTTCGTCATGCCCAACGCACGACCCAAAAGAAACCCCGGCAGTGCCGGGGTTCTTCGCTCACAGTCGCCGGGCGATCAGGCGGCGTTCTTCATCGTCGCCATGTCGATCACGAAGCGGTAGCGCACATCGTTCTTCGCCATGCGTTCCCAGGCTTCGTTGACGTTCTTGATGTCGATCATCTCGACATCGCTGACGATGCCGTGCTCGGCACAGAAGTCCATCATTTCCTGGGTCTCGGCCATGCCGCCGATCGCCGAGCCGGTCAGGTGCTTGCGGCCGAAGATCACGCTGCCACCGGTCAGCGGCGGGTCCAGTTCGGTCAGTACGCCGACCAGGCACATGGTCGCCTCGCGCTTGAGCAGGCCCATGTACGGGTTGGTGTCATGGCCGACCGGGATGGTGTTGAGCAGGAAGTCGAAGCTGCCGGCGTGCGCCTTCATCTGCGCGGCATCGCGCGAGACCAGTACCTCATCGGCGCCCAGGCGCTTGGCATCGGCACCCTTTTCCGGGGTGGTGGTGATCATCACCACGTGCGCGCCCAGTGCCTTGGCGAACTTCACGCCCATGTGGCCGAGGCCACCCAGACCGATCACGCCAACCTTCTGGCCCGGGCCGACCTTCCAGTGGCGCAGCGGCGACCAGGTGGTGATGCCGGCGCACAGCAGCGGGGCGGCCGCCTTCAGGTCGAGGGTGTCGGATACCTTCACCACGAAGCGCTGCTCGACCACCACGTGGTCGGAATAGCCGCCGTAGGTCGGTGCGCCGCTTTCGCGTTCACGGCCGTTGTAGGTCCAGGTCGCGCCTTCGGCGCAGTACTGCTCCAGGTCGTGCTCGCAGGCGTCGCAGTGGCGGCACGAGTCGACCATGCAGCCCACGCCGGCGTGGTCGCCGACCTTGAAGCGGGTGACGTTGCTGCCGACCTCGGTCACGCGGCCGATGATCTCGTGGCCCGGCACCATCGGGTAGATCGAGCCACCCCAGTCGTCGCGGGCCTGGTGCAGGTCGGAGTGGCAGATGCCGCTGTAGAGGATCTCGATGCGCACATCGTCCGGGCCGACCGCGCGGCGTTCGAACTCGTACGGAATCAGCGGGTCGGTATGTGAATGGGCGGCGTAACCACGGGCGAGGGACATGGGGAATCCTTGGCAGGGTTTATCGAAAGGCGTTTTACAATACGCCCCGTTCCCAGCGGCAGGAATCGCGGATATCGGCATGATTCATCAAGTGGAACTACACAATCATGGCCACTGACAACCTCACCCACCTGGCCGCGTTTGCCGCGGTCGCCCGCCACCGCAGCTTCCGCCGCGCCGGTGCCGAGCTGGCGCTGTCGACCTCGGCGGTGAGCTATGCGATCCGCGCGCTGGAAGAACGGTTGGGGGTGGGCCTGTTCCATCGCACCACCCGCAGCGTGGCCCTGACCGAGGCCGGGCAGCGCCTGCTGGAGCGCCTGCAGCCGGCGCTGGGCCAGGTGCATGACGCGCTGGAAGAGATGAACCAGTTCCGTGCCGCCCCGGCCGGCCTGCTGCGCATCAACGCCACCCGCGCGGCGGTACCGACCCAGTTGGGGCCGCGACTGGCGCGCTTCCTGCACGCTCACCCCGACGTGCGGGTGGAGCTGACCGAGAACGATGGCCTGGTCGACATCGTCGCCGAGGGCTACGACGCCGGCGTGCGCCTGCACGAGTTCGTGCCCGAGGACATGGTGGCGGTGCCGATGGGGCCACCGCTGCGCGGGCTGATTGTCGGCTCGCCGGACTACCTGCGGCGACACCCGGCACCACAGCATCCGCGGGACCTGGCGGCACACGAATGCATCCGCTTCCGCTTCGCCAGCGGGCATCTCTACAAGTGGCAGTTCGAGCGTAGCGGGCAAGCGCTGGAGATCGATGTGCCGGGCCGGCTCACGTTGAGTGAGCAGGGCACCGTCGTGGGTGCAGTGCTTGATGGCATCGGCCTGGCCTACGTGCTGGAAGACACGGCAAGGCCCTACATTGATTCGGGGCAGATGGTGGCGGTGCTGGAAGACTGGAGCGAACCGTTCGCCGGCTTCGCGCTGTACTACCCGAAGCAGCGGCAGATGCCCGGTGCGCTGCGCGCGTTCGTGGATATGCTGCGCGAATGAGTTGCGATGGATGATGTGGTGCGGACCAACGGACGGCACCCACCACCCACTGTCGTCCATGCGCGGATGGGGCAACCCTACGGCCCCCGCAACACCGGCGCCAACAACGCCAGGCACTCACGCAGGTGCACCTCCACCGGCGCATCCTCGGCCACCACGCCGATCACGCGTTCGCGCAGCGGCTCGGCCACGGCCATTGCCAGGATCAGTCGCGCCATGCGTGCGGAATCCCCCTCACGCAGCAGCCCACGCTGCTGCTGCCGTTCCAGCCAGTCAGCCAGCAGCGCACGGCCGCGTTCGATGCCGTTGTCCAGATAGGCCTGCAGCAGCGCATCCTTG
Organism: Stenotrophomonas sp. YJH_SMC_101-4; assembly: GCF_059370395.1. Classification (NCBI taxonomy): domain Bacteria; kingdom Pseudomonadati; phylum Pseudomonadota; class Gammaproteobacteria; order Lysobacterales; family Lysobacteraceae; genus Stenotrophomonas; species Stenotrophomonas sp. YJH_SMC_101-4. The sequence continues at coordinate 683,988 of NZ_JCAFTP010000003.1, forward strand.
CCGGGGAAATCGGTAGCCAGCAGCCGGAACACCTGCACCGCCTGCGCCGACAGTGCCTGCGTGCACACCGCCTGCAGGATGTCCTGCAGCAACGGCAGCACCTCGTCGGCACCGTGCGCATCGCGCTGCAGCTGCGGCGCGAAGCCGTCGGTCCATTCGCGCACCGCCAACCCGACCAGTTCCTCGCGGTTGCTGGCGTGGCGGTACACGGTCTTCTTCGCCACCCCGGCATGGGTCGCCACCGCTTCGATCGTGGTCGCCTCGTAACCCTGTGCCAGCAGCAGCTCCAGCGTGGCCTGCAGCACGGCGTGGCGGACCTCGGCTTCCGGTCGAGCGGGGCGGCCGCGGCGGCGGCTCGGTGTTGTGGGCTCGGGCAGGGGGGGGCTGTTCATTGCCCCCATCTTACCGCATCCGGCTAATTGCGAAACGAATAACGTTTCCGTATTGTCGGGTCTCCCAACACCGCAGGAGACCCCGATGGATACCGCTGTGAACGCACGCGCCTGGCTGGACCACCACGATCTGCTCGACCCGGCGCCGATGCACCTGGAGACCGGCATCCAGCGCCGCGAAGACGGCACTCTGCTGGTGGCGGTGCGTACCGATCTGCACGGCTGCAAGGGCCGCATGCTGGACTGGTGGTTCACCTTCTTCGAGACCACCCAGCACATCCGCTGGTGGCATCCGGTTGATCATGTCGAGCATCGCGGCTGGGACGCGGCGTGGCAGCGCGGGCGCAGCTACCACGGTGCCAGCATCCATGCGGTGGAATCGCTGGCCGACATTCCGCCGGTGGCGGCGCGCCTGAGGTTCCATGATCCGCGCACGTTGTTGGTGCCAGAGCGCCTGCAGGCGGCACAGGATGCAGGCGATGTATCGGCGGTGATTGCCGCGCGCATCGGCTTCGGCGACCACGTGCGCCTGGATGCAAACGGTGATCCCTGCGACGGGCAGATGCTGCACGTGGCACGCGATACGCCGTTCGGCTGTGTGCTGCGCAGCCGCTTCGTGCTGGGCCTGGACAGCGCTGATCCGCACCGCGATGCCGGCGATGCGGTCGGCCTGGGCCTGCTCAAGCACTGCTACACGGAGTTCAGTTTCCTGTCGCGCTTGCTGCCGTCGCTGTACTACGGCGAGCGTGCCAATGGCGAGGCAGTGCCTTTGCCGTGGTGAGTGGTGCAACGGTCATTCGACCAGCGCGTCGTAGCCTTCAGCACTGAACTGGATCAGGCAGAAGCCGTGGCCGAACGGATCGGCCAGCACGGCGATGCGTCCCCAGCGACGCTCGCGCACGGACTGCTCGAGCGTCGCTCCGGCTGCGACTGCACGTACCAGCGCGGCGTCGATGTCATCCACCACCCAATCCAGGTGCAGCGGCGTCCAATGGCGCTCGTAGTCGCGCACGTCGCCGTCTTCGGTGGCGGCGCTGCCGGCGTCGTTGTGCAGCAGGTAGAGCGGCGCTGGTCCACCGAGCAGCTCCACCGCGCCCGGGCCGAGACGGCGGCCGATGCGCAGGCCGAAGGCCCGGATGTAGAAGTCTTCGGCAGCGGCGAGATCGGGGACATCGAGATTGACGATGAATGACGCGGTGGGCGTATCCATGGGCAGATCCGGTGGATGCGGGCGGGCAGTGTACGCCCGCATCCACGCATGGCGTGGCTCTATTGTGCGCGCGGGTAGTCGAGGTAGCCTGCTTCGCCGCCACCGTAATAGGTGCTGCGGTCGGGCGTGGCCAACGCGATGTTGCGCTGCAGGCGTTCGACCAGATCCGGGTTGGCGATGAACGGCTGGCCGAACGCGGCCAGGTCGATGGTGCCGGCCTCGACCAGCTGCAGGGCGCGTTCGCGGGTCATGCCGCCGGCCAGGATCACGGTGCCACCGTAGGCCTGCTTGAACTGCTGCAGGAAGGCCTCGCCCAGCACCGACTGGCCCGCCTGCAGGTTGTCGTTGAGGTGCACATAGGCCAGCCCGCGCGTGCCCAGTTCCTCGGCCAGGTACAGATAGGTGGCTTCGTTGTCGGGGTAGAACGGCATGTCGAAGGTGAGGTTGTTCGGTGCCAGGCGCACGCCGATGCGCTGCGCACCGATGCGCTGGGCCATCGCATCGACGGTGTCCAGGATCAACCGCGCACGATTGGGCAGCGAGCCGCCGTAGCGGTCTTCGCGCTGGTTGATGAGCGGGTTGAGGAACTGTTCGAACAGGTAGCCGTTGGCAGCATGCAGCTCGATGCCATCGAAGCCGGCGCTGATAGCGTTGTCGGCGCCCCGTGCGAAGTCGGCAATGATGCCGGGGATCTCGGCGGTCTCCAGTGCACGTGCCGGGGTGGGATCGGCATGGCCGCGGCTACCATCGGCCAGATACACGAACGAGGTGTTCTTCGGTGCGCTGGCCACCGGGCGGGTGCCGGCGCTGACCGGTTGCCCACCATCGGGTTGCAGCAAGCTGTGCGACATGCGGCCGACATGCCAGAGCTGGGCGAAGATCGTGCCCTGCGCGGCGTGCACCGCCTCGGTGACGAGCTTCCAGCCGGCCACCTGTTCGGCCGACCAGATGCCCGGCACGTCGATGTAGCCCTGGCCCTGCGGCGAGACCGGCGTGCCTTCGCTGATGATCAGGCCGGCGCTGGCCCGCTGCCGGTAATACTGGGCGGTCAGTTCGTTGGCCACGACGCCGGGGTTGCGGGCGCGGGTCATCGGGGCCATCGCGATGCGGTTGCGCAGGGCGGTGCCTGCCAGGTCGAAGGGGTGGAACAGGGCGGCGGTCATGTCGGTCATCTCAGTGCGGGGGAGGGGCGCCAGCGGCGCGATGCACACAGGATGGAGTTGACATGCGGGCACATAAAGCGCTTCGATCTCCCTGTGTGCGGGACTATTTGTCCCCAATGTGGAGTAGAGGATGCTGCCGCTGGAATCGTTGAATGGCCTGGTGACCTTCGTCACCACGGCCCGCTCGGGCAGCTTCACCGAAGCCGCCGATGCGCTGGGCATCTCGCGTTCGGCGGTGGGCAAGGCCATCGCCCGGCTGGAAACACGGCTGGGGGTGCGCCTGTTCCACCGCACCACGCGGCGCATCGCGCTGACCACCGATGGCGAGGCGTACTACGCCTCCTGTGCGGCGGCGCTGGAAGAGATCTCCGCGGCCGAGGCCTGCCTGGGGTCGGCCGGCCTGCCCAGCGGGCGGCTGCGCATCGACATGCCGTCCTCGTTCGGGCGGCTGGTGGTGCTGCCGGTGCTGTTGCGACTGTGCCGGCAGTACCCGGACCTGCAGTTGACGATGACCTTCACCGATCACTTCGTCGATCCGGTCGAGGAAGGCATCGACCTGCTGATCCGTTTCGGTGGGCTGCACCAGGCAGAGCATCTGGTGGCGCGGCGGCTGGGGCGCCAGCGGCTGGTCACCTGCGCATCGCCGGAGTACCTGCAGGCATACGGCGTGCCGCGCACGGTGGAGGAACTGGCGCAGCACCGCAGCATCGTCGGCTTCCGTCATGGCCAGCCGGTCTGGTGGCGGATCGGCAGCGAGCAGGACGAGGGAACATTCATTCCCGGCGCGCCCTATCAACTCAATGATGGCGATGCGGTGATCGAAGCGGCCATCGCTGGCCTCGGCATCTGCCAGATGCCCATTTCACTGGTGCGCCGCCATCTGGATTCCGGCGCGTTGCAACTGGTGCTTGACGCGCACATGCAGCGGCACATCGACATCCATGCGCTGTGGCCACCGACGCGCCACCTGCGGCCCAAGGTGCGCTATGTGGTGGACGAGCTGACCCGGTTGGCGGAACAAGGTCTGTTTGATTGAGCGGGGCCCGTACAGCGGGCCCCGCCTGTGAAACCGCTGTGGCTGGCCTACTTGAAGTTGTAGCGCAGGCTGGCCATGTAGCGACGGCCCAGTGCATCCAATACATAGGGGAACGGACCGATGTCGTCGCCCACGTTGATTACCGACAGCGTCACGCGTGCGGCATCGGTGATGCGGTAGGTGACGTTGGCGTCCCAGGTGGTCCAGCTGTCGCGGTAGAAGTACTGACGGCTTTCCGGGGTATCGGTCATCGTGTACTGGGCGCGGCTGGTGTAGTTGGAGGCCACGCCGTAGTTCCAGTTGCCGATGCGATGCTGGGCGGTCCAGCGGAACTGGCGCTTGGGCTCGTTGAAGCTGCCCGCCTGTTCGACGAACGGCACGTCCCGGTTCGCGGCCTGGCCACGGTTCTTCGGCATGTAGCCGTAGAAGTCCAGGTCCAGCACGCCGAAGCGCGACAGGTCCCAACGGTAGCCGACTTCGGCGGTCCAGCCACGGAACATCAGTACCGGGCCGTTGCCATACTCGGTCTTGATGCTGGTAGCCACGCCGGTGCTCGGATCGCGCGTCACCAGGCCGCAGAAGCGGTTGGCGTTTGGCACGTTGGCGGCGTTGAAGTCGGCAGTGTCGAAGCAACCGGTGATGATGTCGTTGGCGCTCAGCGACGTGATCACGTTGTTGATCTTGATGTCATACCAGTCGGCGGCGACGCGCAGGCCCGGGATCCACTCCGGCGCGAACACGATGCCGGCCGTCCACGACTTCGCCGTTTCGTTCTGCAGGCGGGTGCTGCCGTTGGTCGAGCCCAGCGTATTGGTCGGCTGCTGGCGGAAGGTGTTCGGATCGGCGCCCGGGTAGGCGGCGAAGAACGCCTGGCAGTTGCGGCGACGCACCGCCGGATTGGAGCCGCCGCTGATGTTGTCCAGCGAGCACACTTCCGGGATGTTGTAGTAGGCCGGCTGCTGGGTGGTGTAGAGCTCGGCGATGGAGGGCGCACGCAGTGACTGGGTCTTGTTGCCGCGCAGCTGCAGGCCGGCGATCGGTTCGTACTGGATGCCGTAGGTGAACGCATTGAACGCGCCGGCGACGGAATTGTCGACGCGGCGGAACTTGGCGGTCAGGTCCAGGCGATGCAGGCCCGGGATGTCCCAGTCGGGATTGAACAGCGGTGCCAGCACTTCGGCGAACACTTCATTGGTGTGGTACTTGCCTTCCGCCGCCTGGGTCGGCACCGAACGACCCTGGCCCAGGCGCTGGTACTCGCTGGGGGTGAAGGAGCCTTCTTCGCGGCGGTGCTCGAAGCCGGCCGCGGCGGACAGCTCGCCGCCGGGCAGATCGAACAGGCCGCCGGATACCGACGCGTTGATGACGGTCTGGCGGGTCTGCGCCTTGGCCACGGTCCGGGTGGAGACGTAGTCCAGGGCTTCGCGCGACGCCTGGTTCTCGCCGAACAGATTCAGCGGGCGGCAGTTCGCATCGGCCGTGGTGCCCGGGCGGGTGGCGTCACAGATGATGCGCCCGCTGGCGTCGGTGGTGACGTTGATCGCATTGATGAAGTTCTGCTGGATCAGGCCGGTGCCGAGGTAGTCGAAGTCACCGCGGCCATGGGTGACGCTGGCTTCCCAGTTGAAGCTGCGCTTTCCAACCTCGAAGAAGCCGTTCAGCCCGAGCACCGCGCGGGTCAGGCGGGTCTCGGTGCTGGCGTTGTTCATCGACAGGTCGCGCGAAGAGCGCGACAGGCGGAACGAGGTGATGCCGTTGTCGGCGAGGATCTTGCGGGTTTCCGCACTCAGGAACGGATTGCTGGCGCTGAAGGTCAGCGCACCGCTGGCGGTACCGCCGCCATCCAGGCGTGCATTGCCGAAGGACACGGCGTTGTAGACGTTCTGGTCCAGGGTTTCGCGGGCGGTCGCTTCGTATCGCGATAGCTCGAAGAAGCCGCGCACGTTGTCGGTGAAGTCGAAGCTGCCGGTGGAGAACACCGAGCGTCGTTCGAGGTCGGCGATCAGCGGCACCGTCTCGAACAGGTTCAGGCCGTCACCGCCGGAGGCGTTGCCGCCCGCATAGCTGGTACCGGGATTGAACTCGACCAGCTTGCCCTCGTTGTTGAACTGCCACAGTTTGTCTTTGTTCGGGCCGAAGCCAAGGATGTCGCCCAGGCCGTTGCGCGTGTAGCTGCCGGTCGCCGGCATCACCAGGCCACCGAAGGTCATGCTGGCGATGCGCCGGTTGCGGATCCAGACCTGGTCGGGGATGCCGTCGGCCGGTCCGGTATTGAAGGGAATGCTGCCGTCGATGCGGCCATCATTGGTTGGCCGGCGCAGGGGCTGGAAGTTGCCAGCGTTGGCTGCAGTGGGGTTGGCCTGCAGGCTGTAGCCCTGGCGGTAGAAATCACGTTGCAGCGCGTTCACGCCGTCGGCATTGTCCAGTTCCGCCGCCACCACGATGTGGCCCCGCCCATCGGCGAATCCGGTACCGAAGATGGCCGACCAGGAGTAGCGCTCGTTGTCGTTCTTGCTGGTTCTGCCATAGCCCAGTTCGACTTCGGCGCCATCGAACTTGTCGCGCAGGATGATGTTGTTGACGCCGGAGATCGCATCCGAGCCATAGGTGGGGGCACCGCCAACGCTCAGACTTTCAATGCGTTGCACCATGACGCTGGGAATGGCGTTCATGTCCACCTGGATACCCGAGCCGCCGCCGGCACCGAAGATGGTGGGCGGGGTAGAGGTCACGAAGCGGCGTCCATTGACCAGGGTCAGCAGGCGATTGCTGCCCAGGCCGAACTTGCTGGCGAAGTTGACGCCCGCACCGAAACCGGCCTGGTCGCCGCGCGAACTGACGCCGGCACTGACCCCGGGAATCCGGGTCACCGCGTCGATGAGGTTGGTGTCGCCATAGTTCTCGATCGATTCACGGCTGACCACCGCAGCGGGTTCCAGCGTGTCGAAGCCGGCGCGGTAGATGCGTGAGCCGGTGACGGTCATCCGGTCCAGCTGCACGGGGGTCTTGCTGCTGGCGGGCTCGGCCTCCTGTTCCTGCGTGGCGGCCTGCTGCGCCATGGCCGGTGCGGCGGCCACCAGCACCAATGCCGAACCCAACGCGACAGACAAGCGACTGCGGGCGAACAACGGTCGGTACATGATCTCTCCCTGGTCACGCCAATGTGACTCAGGGATAAACGCAAGGGCGAATGCGACACCCTAGGCCATGAAAAAGTAACAATTGAATCTATTTACTATTCATTCATATTTGCGGGCTGATCTGTCCGTAGCGCATGCCCCGGCATGCATGATGTGGCTTCATCCGTCCGCGCATGTATACTATCCCCCAGTATAGTTCCGAGGTGGCCCCGTCATGCCGCACTCCCCCGAGGAGAAGAAGAAGGTCCTGGCCCGCGTGCGCCGCATCCGCGGCCAGTGCGATGCGCTGGACCGCGCGCTGGAAGCCGGTGCCGACTGCGGGCCGGTGCTGCAGCAGATCGCGGCCATCCGTGGCGCGGTCAACGGCCTGATGTCCGAAGTGATGGAGGCCCATCTGCGCGAGGAGTTCGGGCAACCCGCAGCCTCCGACGAACAACGCGCCGAACGCGTGCGCGACATGAGCGCGTTGATCCGCTCGTACCTGAAATAAGCATCGGCGCCACATCGCGTCGATCGTCCTGCCATCCCATTCCCGCCTGATCCTGGAGAAGCCACCATGAAGTCCCGTGCCGCCGTCGCCTTTGGTCCCGGCCAGCCGCTGCAGATCGTCGAGATCGACGTCGCCCCGCCGAAGAAGGGCGAAGTGCTGGTCAAGATCACCCACACCGGTGTCTGCCACACCGATGCGTTCACCCTGTCCGGCGATGACCCGGAAGGCCTGTTCCCGGTGGTGCTGGGCCATGAAGGCGCCGGCATCGTGGTGGACGTGGGCGAGGGCGTGACCAGCGTCAAGCCCGGCGACCACGTGATTCCGCTGTACACCGCCGAGTGCGGCGAATGCCTGTTCTGCAAGAGCGGCAAGACCAACCTGTGCGTGTCGGTGCGCGCCACCCAGGGCAAGGGCGTGATGCCCGACGGCACCAGCCGCTTCAGCTACAACGGCGAGCCGCTGTACCACTACATGGGCTGCTCGACCTTCAGCGAGTACACCGTGGTGGCCGAGGTGTCGCTGGCGAAGATCAACCCGGAAGCGAACCCGGAACACGTCTGCCTGCTCGGCTGCGGCGTCACCACCGGCATCGGCGCGGTGCACAACACCGCCAAGGTGCAGGAAGGCGACAGCGTGGCGGTGTTCGGCCTCGGCGGCATCGGCCTGGCGGTGATCCAGGGCGCGCGCCAGGCCAAGGCCGGCCGCATCATCGCGGTGGACACCAACCCGTCCAAGTTCGAGCTGGCGCGCGAATTCGGCGCCACCGACTGCATCAATCCGAAGGACTACGACAAGCCGATCCAGCAGGTCATCGTCGAGATGACCACCTGGGGTGTGGACCACAGTTTCGAGTGCATCGGCAACGTCAACGTGATGCGCGCGGCGCTGGAATGCGCGCACCGTGGCTGGGGCCAGAGCGTGGTGATCGGCGTGGCCGGTTCGGGCCAGGAGATCTCCACCCGTCCGTTCCAGCTGGTGACCGGCCGCAAGTGGATGGGCACCGCGTTTGGTGGCGTGAAGGGCCGCAGCCAGCTGCCGGGCATGGTGGAAGACGCGATAAAGGGCGATATCGAACTGGCCCCGTTCGTCACCCACACCATGGACCTGGACAGGATCAACGACGCCTTCGACCTGATGCATGAAGGCAAGTCGATCCGTTCGGTGGTGCACTACTGAGCCGCGTCATGGGCTGGCTGGATGCCCTGCGCCGACCGCGTGCGGAAGACCCGCGCGCGGCGCTGGTGGCCCCGATCGAGCAGGCGTTGCGTGCGCTGGGCTGGGTAGTGGGCGAGGTGCGGCCAGCGCGTACGGTGACCTCGGCCTTCGGCAGCGACGATGGCATGCCATTCGAGCAATGGCTTGCGCAGGTATTCCTGCCGCGCCTCTACGAGGCGCGCGCGGCCGGGCAGTGGCCGCCGCGCAGCGATGTGGCGGTGGCGGCCTCTCGCAATCTTGATGGCCAGCCTGGCGTCGAACCATTGCTGCGCCTGCTGGCGCAGCTGGATGAACGGATCAACAAAGGCATCCACGCCGCGCGTGGATAAGCCGACCAAGGTCGGCATCTACCAGAAGTACGCGTGCGCTGGCGCGCCGCGCAGGAGAGCACCATGGAACGCATTGAACACCGCGCCTGTTTCGGCGGCTGGCAGGACGTCTACCGCCATCATTCCACCACGCTGGGCTGCGACATGCAGTTCGCCGTGTACCTGCCGCCGCAGGCGGAAACGCAGGCGCTGCCGGTGCTGTACTGGTTGAGCGGCCTGACCTGCACCGAGCAGAACGTCATCACCAAGGCCGGCGCGCAGCGCTATGCGGCCGAGCACGGTGTGATCATCGTTGCGCCTGATACCAGCCCGCGCGGCGATGACGTGGCCGATGCCGAAGGCTATGACCTGGGCAAGGGGGCGGGGTTCTACCTCAATGCCACCCGTGCGCCGTGGGCGAAGCACTACCGCATGCACGACTACGTGGCACAGGAACTGCCGGCACTGATCGAGGCGAATTTCCCGGTCACCGATGCGCGTGGCATCAGCGGCCACTCGATGGGCGGTCACGGTGCGCTGGTGATCGCGCTGCGCAACCCGGGGCGCTACCGCAGCGTGTCGGCGTTCTCGCCGATCGTTGCACCCAGCCACGTGCCGTGGGGGCAGAAGGCCTTCCATGCCTACCTGGGCGACAACCCGGCGGACTGGGCGCAATGGGACGCCAGCGAGCTGGTCGCCGTGGCCCGTGAGCGCCTGCCGTTGCTGGTCGACCAGGGCGAGGCGGACGAATTCCTGCAGACCCAGCTGCAGCCGCAGCGCCTGCAGCAGGCCTGCGATGCCGCCGGCCATCCGCTGACCCTTCGCCTGCAGCCCGGCTACGACCACAGCTACTACTTCATCGCCAGTTTCATCGGGGAGCACATCGCCCACCACGCCCGCGCCCTGCACGGCTGAGGGCGTTCCGGTGGTGCCGGCTGCTGGCCGGCTACCTGCCGCCCTGTGATTCCCTGGGATTGCCGGCAGCAGCCGGCACTACCCTGGTGGTGCACGCGGAGTGTCGTTTTGCCGCAGTGGATCACGCCGCTGTGGCGTGCAGGCGCGCTATGGTGCGGCCATACGGCCTTGCGGATCGGGGGGATGCATGCCGGTAGTGCTGGCGATGCTGTACGTGCTTTGCCATGGGCTGGTCGTGGCGTTCTGGCCGAGCCCGGCGGGCGTAGGCTCTTTCGTATTCCTGACCGGTGCGCCGCTGCTGGCCGCTGCCGCGTGCCTGGTGCGGGCGCAACGTGACCGCGCCGCTCTGGGCTGGCGTGCTACCGCGATGGCACTGCTGCTGTGGGCCGGCGGCATGACGTTCAACATGGTGGATGCGCTGGGCGCCGGCCGGGCTGACTTCACCCCGCGCGTCAGCCTGTTGTTGTACGTGCTGTATGGCGTGCCGCTGGTGTTCATCCTGGCCCGGGCACGCCGCGAGCGCTTGAGCATCAGCCTGATCGACGCGGCGATGGCGGCGTTGCTGGGGGTGCTGTTCTTCGTGCACACCGCATCGTTTGCCGCCCGTGTCGAGGTCGACGCCCATGCGATGTCCAACATGCAGCGCATGTTCGACATCCAGAATCTGTGTATCGCCGGGTTCGCCGTGGTGCGATGGCTGGCCGGCGACGTGCCCGAACGGCGTAGATTCTTCCGCGCACTGGCGCTGTACGCTCTGGCCTATCTGCTGGTGGCCTACTACATCAACCATTACACATCCGATGATGCATTCGGTGCGTTCAACGATCTGCTGATCGACGTACCTTTTCTGCTGATTGCCTGCTTGGCGCTGGACACGGCGCCGGACACAGGCACCACGGCACACCCGAGGCTGGCGCGGACGGTGCAGGCCGCCGGCCCGATCATCCTGCCATTGCTGCTGCTGGTGGTCGGCACGTTGGTGGTCGATCATGCGCGGCCGTTGGCGGTCGCGGGCTTCGTCGTAGCTACCCTTGGTTTCGGCCTGCGCAGCGTGTTGCTCCAGGCGGATCTTCTGGAACGCCAGGCAGCACTGGATCAACTTGCGCGGCAGGATGGCCTGACCGGCGTGGCCAACCGTCGCGAATTCGACGCACGGCTGATGTCCGAGTGGAATCGCGCACGGCGCAGCGGCACCGAGCTGGGCCTGCTGCTGGTGGATATCGACCACTTCAAGGCCTTCAACGACCAGCACGGCCATCCGGCTGGTGATCGTTGCCTGCAGGCGGTGGCCGGGGTGCTGAAGACCATAGCCGGTCGCGGTGGTGACAGCGTTGCTCGCTATGGCGGCGAGGAATTCGCCGTGATCGTGCCGGGAAGCCCGCTCTCGGGCGTGCTGGCGCTGGCCGAGCGCCTGCGCGAGGCGGTGGCAGCGCTGCCACTGCCGGAAGGGTCGGTCAGTATCAGCATCGGAGTGGGCTACCTGCATCCGCCGGCCCTGGCCAGTGCCGATCAGTTGCTGGCGGACGCCGATGCCGGCCTGTATGCCGCCAAGCGCGCCGGTCGCAACCAGGTGATCCTGCATGCGCACGTGCTCGACGACGAAGGCAGTGCGCACGGCAGGATGGATTGCTGAGCGCGCCAGGTAGCCGCTCCCTGTGCGCGATTGCGCACGGTCGGCGCGGCCGGGTCATCGCTGCCGCAGCCAGCCGGTGGGATCGAGCAGCCTCAGCCCGACCGGTGACAACGAGCGCTGTCGCAACGGCAGTTTTGCCGCCTGCACGGCTATCGCACAGCGCGCCAGCTGCTGGCGCAACGGTGCCAGCGTGTCGTCTTCGCGCGGGCGCGCATGCCGCCATTGTGCGATGCGCAGCAGGCAGACCAGCAGGTCCAGTTCGCTGGCGGCAATGAACGGAGAGCCGGCGGGCAACAGGTCGATCGGTGCCGTCGGCGCGGCCAGCAGCGGCAGCAGGTTGATGAACGCGTCGCAGCCTTCAGGATCAAGGCCGAGGCCGCGCAGCTGTGCGAGTCCATCGGCTACGAGATCGGGGTCACGCAGCTGGCGTATCGCCGCCAGCAGCGCCTGCTCGCCACGGCCGAACTGGCGGCCGAAGGCACGGTAGCTGACCCGGGTGGGAAACAAGGGGGAACGGGAGGCCATGGCAGCTAGGGTTGTGGGTCGCGGGTTTCCACCAGCACGGGGCAGGGGGCGTGATCGATGGTCCATTGCCCGATCGAGGGTTCGAACAGGCGCTCCAGCCGGGACAGGTGGCGGTGGCCGATCACGATCAGGTCGCACTTCAGGCGCCTGGCCTGGTCGCTGATGACTTCGCCGGGGTCGCCGGAGGGGATCTGCGCGATGGCATCGACGCCGCGCTCGCGCAGCTCGGCCAGGGCTTCGGCCAGCACCGCCTCGGCGCGGGAGCGCTGGCGGGCGGCTTCCGGGTACTCGATACGGTCGGCTTCGCTGGCATCGGCCGCCAGCGCGAATTCGGGGTCGAGCACGCACAGCAGGTGCAGGCGGCTGCGGGGGCCGGCAATGGCCGCGGCCAGGTCCAGCACGCGCGCGTGCTGGGGGCCACCGTCCAGGGCGACCAGCAGGGTATTGAACATGGATGTCTCCTTTGCAGGCCGGGGATGGTCGCCGATGTCATCGCGCGCACCCATGCCGTGCGCGGCAGTCAATGAATGCGTAGAACGCAATCCATGGTGGTTGCAAGTGCCGTAGAGTCATCTGATTTACCGGAGACTGTCATGGCCCTGCCGGACCTGAACCTGTTGCTGGCACTGGACGTGCTGATTGACGAATGCAGCGTGGCCGCCGCCGCGCGCCGGATGAACCTGAGCGCGCCGGCAATGAGCCGCACCCTGGGCCGGATCCGCACTGCGCTGGGCGACCCGGTGCTGGTGCGTGCAGGCCGCGGTCTGGCGCCCACACCCCGCGCCCTGCAGCTGCGCGAGCAGGTCCGCGATGTGATCGAGCAGGCCCACCGCGTCTTCAACGCCGGTCGCGAAGTAGACATGCGCGTGCTCGAGCGAACCTTCAGCGTGCGTGCCAATGATGTGTTCGTCGGTGGTTTCGGCGGACGCCTGCGCGAGCTGTTCCGCCAGCAGGCGCCGCGCGCAGTGCTGCGCTTCGTGCCCGAGGGCGATACCGACGACGATGCGATGGCACAGGGCCGGATCGACCTGTACATCAGCACGGCCGGCAAGCATGCGCCCGATACCAAGGTGCAGAACCTGTTCAGTACCTCGTTCATGGGCGCAGCGCGCGAAGACCATCCACTGTTCGACGAGGAGATCAGTGCCGAGCGCTTTGCCGCGTGCGACCACATCGCGGTGTCGCGCCGTGGCCTGCCACGTGGGCCGATCGATGATGACCTGGCCACGCTCGGCCTGCAGCGTCGCGTGGCGCTGATCAGCCCGACCTTCCACGGTGCGATCTTCGCGGCGGCCGAATCGGACCTGATCCTGCCGCAGATGCCAAGCGTGATGCTGGAGCGGATCGTCAACATGCGCCTGCCGTTGCGCCTGTTCCCGCTGCCGATTCCGGTGCGGACCGCGGCCATCGTGCAGGCCTGGCATCCGCGCCTGGACAACGACGCCGCGCACCAGTGGCTGCGGCGCTCGATCAAGACCATGTGCGAAAGCGCAGGGGAGGCCTCGCGCTGACATCTGCATGCGTGCGCCCGGCGCACGCCTGGGATGCCGGCGACGCCATTTTTTACAGGGTACCGGCTCCCTAGACTGCGCTCCCCGGAGTTTCACTGAGCGCATTCCAATGACCCCCAACATGCCGTGCACTGCACGGATCGGTGCCCGGCGATGAGTACGCCGGCCGCCGCTGTCCCGGCCGCCGCAGCGCCCCGTCCTGCCGCCGCCCCCGGGCTCGATCGCCGCATTCTGGTCGGCCTGTGTGGCGTGCTGCTGGCGGTGCTGGTGTCGGGCTTCAACGAGAACATCACCAAGGTCGCATTGGCCGACATCCGTGGCGCGATGGGTTTCAGCGTCGATGACGGCAGCTGGATCGTCGCCCTCTACAGCGCGATGTCGGTCAGCGCAATGGCCTTTGCGCCGTGGTGTGCCGCCACCTTCTCGCTGCGTCGTTTCGCGCTGGCGATGATCGGTGGCTTCATGGTGCTGGGCGTGCTGTGCCCGCTCGCCCCGAACCTGCAGGTGTTCCTGCTGCTGCGTGCATTGCAGGGCCTGTGCGGTGGTGCACTGCCGCCGTTGCTGATGAGCGTGGCGCTGCGCTTCCTGCCGCCGGGCATCAAGCTGTACGGCCTGGCCGGCTACGCTCTGACGGCGACGTTCGGCCCGAGCATGGGCACGCCGCTGGCCGCGTTCTGGGTCGAGCAGGTGGGCTGGCACTGGGCGTTCTGGCAGATCGTGCCGTACTGCCTGGCCGCCATGGCGATGGTCAGCTGGGGTCTGCCACAGGACCCGCTGAGGCTGGAACGCTTCGCCCAGTTCGATACGGTCGGCCTGCTGCTGGGCCTGCCAGCGCTGGTGCTGCTGGTGCTGGGCCTGGTGCAGGGCCCGCGCCTGAACTGGTTCGACTCGCCGATGATCACGCTGATGATCGGGGGGGGCGCCGGCCTGATGGTGCTGTTCATGATCAATGAATGGTTCCACCCCTTGCCGTTCTTCAAGCTGCAACTGCTGGCCAACCGCAATCTCAGCTACTCGCTGGTGACGCTGGGCGGCGTGCTGTTCGTGCTGCTGGCGGTGATCTCGATCCCGTCAGGGTTCCTGGCCAGCGTGCAGGGTTACCGGCCGCTGCAGACCGCACCGATGCTGCTGTGGGTGGCGCTGCCCCAGGTGATCGCGCTGCCGCTGGTGGCGGCCCTGTTGAACATCCGCGCGGTGGATTGCCGCTGGGTGCAGGCCACCGGCCTGGCGATGCTGGCCCTGGCCTGCTGGCTGGGCTCGCACCTGGACGTGGCCTGGATCCGTGACAACTTCCTGTGGGTGCAGCTGCTGCAGGTGTTCGCACAACCCATGGCAGTGCTGCCGCTGCTGATGCTGGCCACCGGTGGCCTTGCGCCGCAGGACGGCCCCTTCGCCTCGGCGTGGTTCAACACGGTCAAGGGTTTCGCCGCGGTGCTTGCCAGCGGCGTACTGGATGCCGTCGCCCAGGGCCGCCGTCATTTCCATTCCACCGTGCTGGTCGACCGCCTGGGCGAGCAACCGTGGCTGGCCGATGGCCCGCAGCTCGGCGCGCGCCTGCATGCACAGGTGCAGGCGCTGACCTCGGCCGACCTTTACTGGGTGGTCGCGCTGGTGGCGCTGGCCTTCATTCCCCTCATTGCCTGGATGCCCACCCGCATCCACCCGCCACGTGCCGTGGCCTGAACCTTTCGCAGGAACCCCTCATGACGATCAATCGAACCACTCTCCACACCGGCCTGGGCCTGGGCGTACTGGCCCTGGCCATCGGCGCCTGGCTGCTGCTGCGCGACTCTGGCCACCAGAGCACCAACAATGCGTACGTGGTGGCCGACTACACCCTGGTGGCTCCGAAAATTCCCGGCTTCGTCAGTGCCGTGGAGGTGGAGGACAACCAGTCGGTGAAGGCCGGCGACGTGCTGGCCCGCATCGACGACCGTGACTACCAGGTCGCCCTGCAGGCGGCCCGTGCCGACCTTGCCAATGCCCGCGCACAGCTCGCCAACGCACAGGCCGCACTGGTCCAGCAGGATTCGCTGATCGCGCAGGCCAGGGCCAGTGTGGATGTCAGCCGTTCCGAACTGACCCTCGCCAGTGCCGACCAGCAGCGCTACCGCGAACTGGCCCGTGACGGCGCCGGAACCGTGCAGAACGCGCAGCAGGCGCAGTCGAAGCAGGCCGTGGCCAGTGCCCACCTGCAGCAGGGCCAGGCGGCGCTGTCGACCGCGCGCCAGCGCACCGACATCCTGACCGCCGGTGTGCAGGCTGCGCAGGCCGCGGTGCAACGCGCGGAAGCGGCGCAGGCCCGCGCAGAACTGGATCTGTCGCACACCGTGCTGCGTGCACCGATCGACGGCGTGGTCGGTCGTCGAGCAGTGCGCGTAGGTGCCTACCTGACCCCGGGTACACCGGTGGCCGCGGTGGTGCCGCTGAAGCGTGCCTTCGTGGTCGCCAACTTCCAGGAAACACAGATGACCCGCATGCAGTCCGGCCAGCAGGTCGAACTGAAGGTGGACGTGTTCCCGGGCAAGCCACTGCGCGGGCACATCGACAGCATCGCGCCGGCCACCGGCGTCACCTTCGCCGCTGTCGCACCGGAGAATGCCACCGGCAACTTCACCAAGGTGGTGCAGCGTATTCCGGTGAAGATCGTGCTGGAGCCGGGCCAGCCGCTGCTGGACCAGCTGCGTGCCGGCATGTCGGTGGAAGCCAGTGTCGACCTGGGCAGCCGCGCGCGCGCGCAGAGCGTGAAGCACAGTCCGGGCCATGCGGCCGGGGAGGGCGCATGAGCGCAGTTGCCTTGTTCCGCAGCACCTTCGTTGCGGCCAGCCTGTGCACGGCCCTGGCTGCCTGCACGATGGGTCCGGACTTCGTACGTCCTCAGGCGGAACTGCCCAGTCACTGGCGGGGCGAGGCCGTCGCGGGCAACGCGATCGATCAGGACGCCGCCTGGTGGGCCGGCTTCGACGACCCACTGCTCGGACAGCTGGCCAGCCAGGTGCTGGAGGCCAACCTGGACCTGCAGCTGGCGGCCAACCGCGTGCAGCAGAGCCGCGCCGCGCGTGGCATCAGCGCCGCCAACCGTCTGCCCAGCGTCAGCGCAACCGCCAGCGGCGCACGCGCACGCAACAGCGAGGTGGGCTTGAACGATCCGTCCGGCAACGGCGGTCGTGATGACTATGGGCTGTTCCAGGCCGGCATCGGCCTGAGCTGGGAACTGGATCTGTGGGGACGGGTGCGCCGCCAGGTGGAAGCCGCCGATGCACGCGTGCAGATGGCCGAGGAGGATGCACACGCAGTGCGCATCGCGCTGCTGGCGGAAACCGCGCGTGATTATCTGCAGCTGCGCGCGACGCGGCAGCTGCTGGCGATCACCGAGGACAACCTCGGCATCGCCCACGACATCAAGCGCCTGACCGAAGCACGCCAACGCCAGGGCGTGGCCAGCACGCTGCAGGTGTCCAGCGCGTCCGCGCAGGTGGCATCGCTGCAGGCACGCATCGCGCCGCTGCGGCATCGTGAATCGCAGCTGCGCAATGCACTGGCGTTCCTGCTGGCGCAGCCTCCGCAGGCACTGGATGCGCAGCTGCAGAATGCATGCCGTGACTGGCCCGCACTGCCGGCCGTGGCGGTGGGGCTGCCCAGCGAACTGGCCGAGCGTCGCCCTGACATCCGTCGCGCCGAAGCGGCGTTGCATGCCGCAACGGCCGGCATCGGCGTGGCCAAGGCCAGTTTCCTGCCGCGTATCACCTTGAATGGCGACGCTGGCTTCCAGGCCAAGCAGCTGGATGATCTGGATGGCTGGAACGCACACCGTTTCAGCATCGGGCCGTCGATCAGCCTGCCGATCTTCCAGGGCGGCAGGCTCAAGGCCAACCTCGCGTTGAGCAAGCTGCAGCAGCAACAGTCGTCGCTGCAGTTCCAGCGCACGGTGCTGCAGGCCTGGCATGAAGTGGACGACGCCATCGATGGCTACGCCGCCGAACAGCAGCGCACCGTGCAGCTGCACGTGGCGGTGGACGAAACCGAGACCGCGCTCGGTGCGGCGCGCCGGCAGTACCAGGCCGGCGTGGTCGACATGCTGGACGTGCTGACCACCCAGCGCATCGCACTGGACAACCAGGCCGCACTGGCCAACAGCCAGGCTACGGCGGCAATCGCGCGGGTGGAGCTGTACCGCGCGCTGGGCGGTGGCTGGTAGGGCAATGGAAACGCCGGGCATGGCCCAGCGCTACCCATCGCGGCGGTAGCGCCGGGCCATGCCCGGCGGGCGGGTGCCTCAACGCACGTCGCGCAGTTCCCAATGGCTGCCGGCCAGCAGGCGCAGGCGCTGCTTGAACACGTCGCTGTCGATGCGGGTGGTCGCCACCAGGTTGATGCGCAGATCCTTCTGTTCGCCGGTTACGGTGGCATCCGGATCGGTCACGCCCCACTGCGGTTCCACCGCATCCGGGTCGGGCTGCTTGGCCTTCCAGCGCTCGAACAGCGTGCCGCTGCGCAGGGCGTCCTGCAGCTCTTCGGCGAAACCGGCGGCGCCCTGCGAATGGAAGGACAGGTCAGGGTCGTTGCCGCGGGCCTTGGAGGGATCGGGCAGGCTGATGTGGTACTGCGCAGGCATGGAGTTCTCCTTGAAGTGCGGCAAGGCTGGCACAGTCTTGGTGGAATCGATGTGCAGATTCCCGCCACGGTTGGCCTTCATTCAAACCGATGTGGCCCATCGGCAAAGCCCACGGTGACCGCGCCCTTGCCGACATTGACCATGCCGGTCAGGCTCATCACCGATTCGTACACGGCCACGCCATGGGTGGCGCAGACCTCCTTCAACTGGGCGTAGCCGGGCAGGGTGCGCAGCTCGTCCAGCTCACCGCCGTAGCTGACGCACACCGTCGGTGTCATCAGCCCGGCACGCACACGTTGGCCGACCACCGCGAAAAGCTTCTGCACGGCGTTGTCGAAGCCCTTGATCTTGGCCACCGGCCCGGTCTCGCCGCGGTAGCCATGCAGCACCGGCTTGATGTCCAGTGCGCTGCCCAGCGCTGCACTGAGCAGGCCGACACTGCGGTCACCCTTGTGCCGCGCACGTGCGCGCATGTAGTACAGGTCGCGGGTAACCATGTAGCCATGCACGTTGCCCGCCAGTTCCTCCAATCGTTCGCGGATCTGCTGCACGCTGGCGTTGCTGTCGCGCAGGCGCACCGCTTCCACCGCCGTTACCGCCTGGGCAGCGAACAGGTTCTGGGTGTCGAGCACGCGCAGCGCGAACGGCGAGTTGTAGCCCGCTGCCTGACGCACCGGCTTGTAGTCGTTGAGGATGGCGAAGCTGGCCTGCAGTGCGTTGTCGTGGATCGGGCTGCGGGTCTTGGTGATGGTCATGCAGAACACGTGGTCGTAATCGATCACCAGCTGCTGCAGGAACAGGTCGCGGATCTGGTTGACGCTGAAGGGGATGGTCTCCGCCTCGGCGCCATGTTCGGCCACATGCGCGTGCAGGAAACTCAGGGTGGCCTGCTCATCGCGATGATCGGCCAGCACGGCTTCGCCGATCCGTACGGTGATCGGCAGCAGCACGATGTTGTGTGTGGCGATGAAGTCCGGCGGCAGGTCGCAGGCCGAGTCGACGACGATTCCGATGCGCATCCGCGGCTCCCCCTCCAGGGCGGTTGTAGGTTCGGAAACGTGAAATCTATCTCAAATCCCAGCGCGGCGCGCGAGGGAAACGCGCCACGCCCTGTTCAGCGACTGCGCTGCACCGCCACCGGCAGGTTGGCCAAGCGCTGCCATTCGGGCTGCCGCAGCAGGCCCGGATCGGCCAGCACCGCTGCCATCAGCGGGTGCGCGTCGTTGCCCCAGAACAGCTCGTCGCCGATGGCCAGGGTGGGTACCCCGAACACGCCGGCCGCGATCGCGGCCTCTGTGTTGCGCCGCAGCTGCTCCTTCACCGCCGGGTCGGCGATGGCGGATGCGACATCCTCGATGCCCAGCCGTGCGCCGGGTTCGCGCAGGGCTTCGGCGCTGTCGGCCGCGTTGCCGTCGCGCCAGATCCAGTCGAACAGCACGTCCACGGCCTGCACGCTGGCGCCGGCGGCCAGGCACAGGCGCAGGGCGGACAGCGGGTTGAACGGATGGCCGGGCGGGAACCGCAGTGGTGTGCCCTCGGCCTGTGCGGTCCACAGCAGCTGGCGGTAGATGAAGCGGCGCTTGGCCGGAATCTCGGCCGGCCCGAGGTTGCCCAGGTGATGCAGCACCGCACCGAAGGCGATCGGCACGGTCTGGATCTGCGCGAACTGCGGCAGCTGCTTCAGCTTCTGCCAGTGCAGGTAGGAGTAGGGCGAAACGAAGTCGAAGTACCAGCGCAGTGTCGCCATCGGTGTGTCCTCGTGTGCGGTCAGGGCTGCGCGTTGCGCTGCAGGTAGCGGTCGCGCAGGTCGGTCTGGCGCGAGCGCATCGGCATCGCACGGCCGCCCAGCCAGACCTGCTCGGCATAGTGCGCCACGTCCAGCGGGTCGCCTTCCCACAGCACCAGGTCGGCGCGTTTTCCAGGCTCGATGCTGCCGATCTGGTCGGCCACCCCGAACGCCTGCGCCGGCACCCGGGTCAGCCCGGCCAGGCCATCGGCCCACGGCAAACCGTTGGCCACCGCGTTGCCGGCCAGCTGGCGCATCTTGCGCGCGTTGTGGGTGGCGTCGCCGCGCTGCACGAACGACACCGGCACGCCGGCGCGTTGCAGGCGTGCGGCATTTTCCAGGGTGGCGCCGATCTGGTCGAAGCTGGCCGGCAGGTTGGCCAGCACGTCGACGAACACCGGCACCTGTGCGGCGGCCAACTCCGGCGCCACCTGCCACGCTTCGCTGGCACCAGCGATGGCGATCTTCACCTTCTCGCGCGCGGCCCAGCGCAGCAGCTGGCGGATGTCCGAGGCACGATCGACCTCCACCACGATGCGGCCTTGGCCGGCCAGATAGCGGCTGAGCGTGCGGCGCCCGGCCGGGGTCAGCAGCGCATGCGGCGAGTCCGCAGCCACCTGTCCGCGTGCTTCGTCGACCATCTGCTGCAGCAGCATCCATTGCGCGGCGCGCGAATGCCCGGTCAGCTCGGATGCCGCTGCGCCAATGCGCAGGAACAGGGCGCGCGGGCCGATCGGGTCGGCGCTGCCGTCCAACCGCATCACGCCGCCCTGGCCAGCCACGAAACCACCGCCGGTGGCAGCGCCCAACGCAGTGAAGCCGATGCCTTCCAGGCGCGTGACCGGAATCAGCACCGAGGCCGGGTTGTAGGCGAGGGTGACGTCGAATTCCGGACGCAGTGGTTGCTCGCCGAGCTTCAACGAACTGTCCACCGTGCTCGATTCACCCGAGACCTCTTCGATGCCGGTTTCGGTGATACCGCCGAACAGCGCCGGCGTCAGGGGGCGGCCATTGGCCTCGATCACGGTGGCGCCGGCAGGCGCTGACAGGCCGTTGCCCACCGCGCGGATGATGCCGCCCTGCACCAGCACGTCCGCGTTCTGCAGGCTGCCGCGCGCGCTGGCCGTATGCACCGTCGCGTTGCGCACCAGCAGGTCCTGTGCCTGTGCGGATGCGGAGATGCAGGCCAGCACCATGACAGTAGCGCCGAACCATGCTCGGCTGCCCTTCGCGGCAGACTGCGTCAACTGCTTGAGCACCACCATCAGCGCACCTCCTGGCCAAGCTGGAAATCAGAACGCGGCGTCGCTGCCGGTGCACTGCGGTCGTACAACCTGCGGCCATCAATGAAGACCTGCTCAGCCAGTGCATACGAACTGAAGGGGTTGCCGTTCCACACCACCACATCGGCCATCTTGCCGGCCTCCAGGGTGCCGGTCTGGCCCTCGATGCCCAGCGCCTTGGCGGCGTTGGCGGTCATCCAGGTGATGGCGTGCTCGGGCGTGATCTCCGGCATGCGCGCGCGGCGCGCGGACGCCATTACCTTGGCCGCTTCCTGGTTCAGGCGCTGGATGCCTTCGGGTGAATCGGAATGGACGATGGCACAGCTGTTCTTCGGCCGGTCGACCAGCGCGATGTTCTCGGGAATGCCGTCGAAGGCTTCCATCTTGAAGCCCCACCAGTCGGCCCAGAGTGCGCCGCAGACGCCGTCGGCGGCCAGCCGGTCGGCCAGCTTGTAGGCCTCCACGCCGTGGTGGAAAGCGGCCACCTTGAAGCCGAATTCCTTGGCCAGATCGAGCATGGTGGCCATCTCGTCGGCGCGGTAGCAGTGGATGTGCACGCGGATGTCGCCTTCGATGGCGCCGGCCAGCGTGTCCAGCTTGAGATCGCGCTTGCCGCCTGCATCCCCGGCGCTGTCGCCCTTGTCGCTGCCGAACCAGCCCTTGCGCTTGGCCGGCTTGGGCTTGTTCTTGGCGATGTAGTCCGCGGCATCGATGAAGGCGGCACGGTAGCCGGCCACGTTGCCCATGCGCGTGGCCGGTGTGACGCCCTTGCCTTCGCCATAGACCCGCTTGGGGTTCTCGCCGCAGGCCATCTTCAGGCCCCACGGTGCGCCGGGGAACTTCATCGCCTGGTAGGTGATGGCCGGGACGTTCTTCAGGGTCACGCCGCGGCCACCCACCAGGTTGGCCGAGCCCGGCAGCACCTGCATGCTGGTCACGCCGCCGGCCAGTGCCGTGGCGAAGCCTGGGTCCTGCGGCCACACCGAGTGTTCGGCCCAGACGTTGGCGGTGACCGGTGCGGTCATCTCGTTGCCGTCGCTGTGCGCGCCGACGCCGGGGCTGGGGTACACGCCCAGATGCGAATGCACGTCGATCAGGCCGGGGGTGACCCACTTGCCCTGCGCATCGATGCGGGTGACACCGGCATCGGCCTGCAGCTGGCGGCCGACGGCGACGATGCGGCCGTCGCGCAGCAGCACGTCGGCGTTGTCCAGGCGCTGGCCGGTACCGGTCAGCACCGTGGCGTTCTGGATCAGTATCGGCGCATCAGGATGGGCCTGGTAGGTGCTGGAGTAGGGATCGGCGACGAAGCGCGAGGCGCCCACCGCCGGAGCCGTGCTCAATGAAAGCAGTGCCAGGGCTACCCCAGCGCGCAACAACGTCGATGCCATGCAGTTCCCCTTGCAGCCTGGTCCAACCGCCGACGCTAGCCCGGAGGCGGCGGGCTTGCCAAGTGACCTTCTTCACAGGCCTGCCGACGGTAGCTCGACGGCACCGGCCGGGTGGCTGAAAATACCCGGTCCCCCGCCGTACCGGACCGCCCATGAAGAGCAAGCAGGAAATCGTCGACAACTGGCTGCCCCGGTATACCGGCGTGCCCTTGGACCAGTTCGGCCAGCACATCCTGCTGACCAACTTCGGGGGCTACCTGCATACGTTCTCCGAGCTGACCGGCGCGCCGGTCATCGGCCTGGACCGGCCGATGGCCAGTGCCACCATTGATGGCATCACCATGATCAACTTCGGCATGGGCAGCCCCAATGCCGCGATCATCATGGACCTGCTGTCGGCGGTGATGCCCAAGGCGGTGCTGTTCCTGGGCAAGTGCGGTGGCCTCAAGCGCAAGAACCAGCTGGGTGACCTGGTGCTGCCGATCGCTGCGATCCGTGGCGAGGGTACCTCGGGCGATTACCTGCCGCCGGAAGTCCCGGCCCTGCCGGCCTTCGCGCTGCAGCGTGCGGTTTCGACCATGATCCGCGACCTCGGCCACGACTACTGGACCGGCACGGTCTACACCACCAACCGCCGGGTCTGGGAACACGACGAGGCCTTCAAGGAACGGCTGCGGGCGATGCGCTGCATGGCCATCGACATGGAAACGGCCACGGTGTTCGCCGCCGGCTTCGCCAACCACATCCCCAGTGGCGCGCTGCTGCTGGTCTCGGACCAGCCGATGATCCCCGACGGGGTCAAGACCGAAGCCTCCGATGCCAAGGTCAGCTCCCAGTTCGTGGAAAACCATATCCAGATCGGTATCGAGGCGCTTAAGCTTATCCGGCGCAACGGCAAGTCGGTCCGCCACCTGCGCTTCGACGAATGATGATGAAGGCCGGGCGCGGGGCGTCCGGGCCTGGGAGTAGGTAATGGACGTTGCCGCGCAAGTGGTGGAATTCTGGAACGAGGCGGGCCCTGCAAAGTGGTTCGCCCGCGATGATGCGTTCGACGCGCAGTTCCGCCAGTTGTTTCTGGATGAGCATTTCGCCGCCGCTTCGCGCGGGCGTGAGCATTGGCTGGGCAGTGCCGAAGGGGCGCTGGCCCTGATGCTGCTGCTGGACCAGTTCCCGCGCAACTGCTTCCGCGGTACCGCCCACTCCTACGCCACCGATGGCCTGGCTCGGCATTACGCCATGCGCGCCATCGAGGAAGGCCTGGACCTGCAGCTGGTGCCGAAGCTGCGCGCCTTCATCTACCTGCCGTTCGAGCACTCCGAGGATCCGCTGGACCAGGATCGTTCGGTGGCGATGTTCGACGTGCTGGGTGACAAGGAATACCTGCAGTACGCCGAACTGCACCGCGACATCATCCGCCGCTTCGGGCGCTTCCCGCATCGCAATGCCGTGCTCGGTCGCTTGCCCACGGCGGAAGAGCTGGATTACCTGGCCGAAGGCGGGTTTGCCGGCTAAGAAAATGGGGACGGAGGGGATTAAGACGTTTATGGCACAAACGACTTAATCCCCTCCGTCCCCTTTTTCAGTGCCGATCAGTACTTCGGCACGCCGTTGTCGACGTCTTCGGACCAGGCGTTGATGCCGCCGGTGACGTTGAACACCTTGGTGAAGCCGAGGGCGCGGAACTGCTCGGCGGCCTGCGCGCTGCGGCCACCGTGGTGGCACATGAAGGCCAGTGCGGTGTCCTTGGGCAGGGCTTCCAGCTCGGCACGTCCGTTGCCGTCGAAGGTCTTGAACGGAACGCCCACGGCGGCGATCTCACGCTCGTCGGCCGGGCGCACGTCCACCAGGGTGATGTTGCCGGCACGCACCATGTCATCGGCATCACGCACGCTGATTTCCTGTACCGGCTTCGGCGCGTTCGGGTTGTCGATGGCCAGGCCCTTGCCGCGGATGTCGTCCACCCAGTCGATGGTGATGCCGTTGGCGCGCCGGGCGCTGGACAGGTCGAACTGCACGCGCAGGCCATTGGACTCGGCAGCGATCGCGCCTTCGTCATGCGGGGCCAGCTGGAAGTTCGGCTGGAAGCCGGCGTCGATGGTCAGCTGCAGGGCAGCGCCCGGGGCGTCGGCCAGCGCGCCCTTGAGCATTTCCACAGCGGCCGGGGTGACGGTGATGCTCGGCGGGGTGCGGTCCGGTGCGGCCAGGCCCAGCACGCTGCTCAGTTCGCCGCTGGCGGCCATCTGCAGCACGATGTCGCTGCCGCCGACCAGTTCGCCGTCGATGTACAGCTGCGGGATGGTCGGCCAGTCGCCGTAGGCCTTGATGCCTTCACGGATTTCCTGGTCGGCCAGCACGTTGACGTGGGCGAACTCGACACCGAGGTCCTGCAGCGCGCCCACGGCCTTGGCCGAGAAGCCACACTGCGGCATCGACGGCTGGCCCTTCATGAACAGCACGACGCGGTTGGCGTTGAGGATGGATTCGATGCGCGAACGCAGGGCGGGATCGAGGGACATGGACGTCGGGGTTCCGGGAATTCGAATCATCAATTCTACCCCCATGGCATCATGGGGGATGAGCAACGCAGGAACATTGCATCGCATCCCGACCCGGCCCTGGCGCTGGCTGCCCTGGCTGGTGGCGTCGCAGTTGGCCGTGATCCTGGTATGGGTACTGGCAGGCTGGCACTGGGCCCTGCCGCTGATGGTGGCCAGCCACGCGCTGTTCATGGTGCCGATATTCCTGCCCAACAGCCGTTTCTACGCGCCGGTATTGAGCCGGGTGCCGGACGCTGGCAACAGTGTCTGGCTGACGATCGATGACGGCCCCGGCCCGGAAACCCGTGCCGTGCTCGACCTCCTGGACCGCCACCAGGCGCGTGCGACCTTCTTCCTGGTGGGGGACCGTGCGCTGGCGCAGCCGGAACTGGTGGCCGAGATCCTGCGCCGTGGCCACGACCTCGGCAATCACAGCCACAGCCACCCGCAGGCCCGCTTCTGGCGCCTGGGCCCAGCGGCGATGCGGGCCGAGATCGAAGGCTGCCAGCATGCATTGCAGGCCCTGAGCGGGCATCCGGTGCGCTGGTATCGCTCGGTGGTGGGCATGACCAACCCGTTCGTGGCGCCGGTGTTGAAGGCGCTCGGCCTGGTGCGCGTGGGCTGGAGTGCACGCGGTTACGACGGCGTCGGCTGCACGCCGGAGGGCGTGCTGGCGCGTTTGCTGCCCGACCTGCGGCCAGGAGCCATCGTGCTGCTGCACGAAGGCGCCGCCCACGGCCACAATCTGGTGATCATCGAGCGCGTGCTGCAGGCGTTGGAAGAGCGCGGCTTGAAGGCGCAGCTGCCTACCGGCTGATACGTATGCGGTAGCGCCGGGCCATGCCCGGCGGATGCCACAGGTGCCGCTGCGCTCGCCGGGCATGGCCCGGCGCTACAGGTTCCGGCGTGCCACCAGCAGCCAGCTGTTGAACGGCGTACGCCCATGCAGCGGCCGGGGGGCGGTCACCTGCAATCCCGCTTCGGCAAGCGTCGTCTGCAGCACCTCTGGATCGGGGTAGTGGCGCGGGCGCGTGCCCATCCAGCCGACCAGCCAGGCCAGCCGGTCCGCCACCCGCGTGGTGCGGTCGCGGCCATCGCCGGTGGCCAGCGGCGTGCGCAGCAGCAGGCAGCCGCCGGGGGCCACCCGCGCACTGGCCGCGCGCAGCAGTGCCTGCTGCGGGCCCGCGTCCAGGTACTGCAGCACGTCCAGCAGCAGGACGTGCCCGGCCTGCGCCGGTAGTGGCGCCTGCACATCCACGCAGTCGAAGCGCACGTCATGCAGTTCGACGGCAGCACGTTGCGCGCGGGTGATCTTGCCCGCATCCACATCCACGCCCAGGTAGCGTTGGGTGCCGCCGCGCTGGCGCAGTACATGGGCGAACAGGCCCAACCCGCAGCCGAGGTCCAGCACCGGCTGCCCGTCCTCAGGCAGATGCTGCAGCACGCCGTCGTACAGCGGATCGCTGCCGAGCTTGCTACGGGTGTAGTAGTAGTCGCGGCGGCTGCCCCAGGCCTGCGCCGGGCGGAACGCTTCGGCGATCAAGCGCGCCTGCGGGGACGTCAGGGGAGTACAGGGCAGGGGCGGGCCGTTCCGTGGCGTGCCGTCCATCGCTTCAGTCCGTGCCGCCAAGCAGATGCGTGGCCACCGGAAGGGCGCGTGCGCTCCACAGCGCGTACATCCGCGCTGAAGGATGCAGGCCGTCCTCGGCAATCATCGTCGGGTCTTCGCCCTGTGCGCGGCTGATGTCGGTGATGTCGACGAAGGCCACGCCGTGCCGGGTACTGATCACCTCGGCGGCGGCATTGAACTCGTCGGTCTGGATCTCGATCGCGGCCAGGTCGCGGCCACTGCCGGCACCGAACGGGGTGGCACCCCAATCGGGGAAGGACAGCACCAGCACGCGGCCGGCATCACCGCCGGCGAAGCCGATCGCCCGCTGCAGCAGGGCCTGGAACTGGCTGCGGTATTCGTCCAGAGGACGCCCGCGGTACTGGTTGTTGACGCCGATCAGCAGGCTGACGAAATCGAACGGACCCTGCGGTGCGGTCGCGTCGATACCCGCATCGAGCTCGTCAGTGGTCCAGCCGGTGGTCGCAATGGTCTGCGGGTTGGACAGGTCGATGCCCTGCGCACGCAGGGCGGCGGCCAGCTGGTGCGGCCAGCGGCCTTCGACTGCAACCGCTTCACCGATGGTGTACGAATCGCCCAGCGCCAGGTAGGACAATGCCACGGCTCAGGCCACCGAACGGCGCGGCTTCAGGGGCACGACCTTGGTCGCATCCTCGGCACGCCGCGCCAGCACGCGGTCGATGCGGGCGAACACATCGCGCATCACCGAAGCTTCCGGCATCAGGGTCACGCGGAAATGATGGCGGTAGGGCACGTTGAAGCTTGAGCCCGGCACCACCAGCACGCCTTCGTTGTTCATCAGGTCCAGCGCGAAATCGTGGTCGTCGAAGCCCTTCGCAGCGGCACCGACCACGGCCGGGAACGCATACAGCGCGCCGGCCGGCGCGACCAGTGACAGGTGCTCGCTGGCTTCGCAGGCCTCGATCACCGCGCGGCGGGTTTCATACAGGCGGCCGCCCGGCGTGCACAGCTCGGAGATGGTGTCCGGACCGTTCACCGCCGCCTCGATGGCGTACTGGCCCGGCACGTTGGCGCACAGGCGCAGTGCGCCCAACAGGTCCAGCGCGGCGCGGAAGTCGCCCAGGCGGGCATCGTCACCGCTGAGGTGGGCCCAGCCCACACGCCAGCCGCAGGCGCGGTGCACCTTGCTCAGGCCACTGAAGGTCAGGCACGGATGATCACCGGCCAGCGGCGCGACCGGCTGGAACACCGCGTCGTCGTACAGGATCTGGTCGTAGATCTCATCGACCAGCAGCAGCAGGTTGTGGCGGCGCGCGATTTCCACCACGCGCTCCAGCAGTTCGCGCGGGTAGCTGGCGCCGCTGGGATTGTTCGGATTGATCAGCACGATGGCGCGGGTGCGCGAAGAGACCAGCGTCTCGATCTCGCTCGGGTCCGGCTGGAAGCCGTTCTCCGGCGCGCAGCGGTAGTACACCGGGCGGCCATCGTTGAGGATGGTCGAAGCCGACCACAGCGGGTAGTCGGGCGAGGGCACCAGCACTTCGTCGCCCGGGTTGAGCAGCGCACGCAGCGACAGGTCGATCAGCTCGCTGACGCCGTTGCCGAGGAAGACGCGGTCCGGGTGCGCATCGGGCGCGCCACGGCGGGCGTAGTAGCTGGCGATGGCTTCGCGCGCCACCGGCAGGCCCTGCTGGTGGGTGTATGGGTCGGTGCGGCCCATGTCGTCGGCGATCGCGCGTTGCAGGTGCTCCGGCGCGCGGAAGCCGAAAGCGCCCGGGTTTCCGATGTTGAGCTTGATCAGCTTGCGGCCCTGCGCCTCCAGCTCTCGGGCTCGCCGCGCCAGTTCTCCGCGGATTTCGTAGCGCACTTCGGAAAGGCGCTCGCGGATGGCCAGGGGCTTGGGCGAGGTGGTGGACATGGGAGCTGGGCCGTCAAAAGGCATGGGGCTTCCATCCTACCGGAATTGCTGCACTGCATGGCAAGGGCTCCGGGCCCGTCACTGCTGGGCTGGCAGGGCGCTGGCACAGGTAGAATGGCGGCGATGACCCAGACCCCCGATTTCATCGCCCTGCAGACCATCGGCTGGCCCTGGCCGGGCCCGCCACAGCAGGCCGACTGGCAGGCCGCGATGGCCGCGCACCCGCAGGCCCGCCCGGCACGGGTGATCGAACAGCACCGCACCCACTACGTGGTGGCCGATGGCCCGGATGCATCGATCAAGGCCGAGTCGCTGCCCGAATGGCAGCGCCCGCGCTTCCCTAGCCATGAGCGGCCGGCGGTGGGCGACTGGGTGCTGCTCGATGGCATCCGCATCGTCGCCCTGCTGCCACGGCGCACCGCGATCAAGCGTGGTGCCGCGGGTGAGCACTACCACCAGCAGGTGATCGCGGCCAACATCGATACGGTGTTCATCGTCTGTGGCCTGGACGCTGACTTCAATCCGCGCCGCATCGAGCGCTACCTGCTGCTGGTCGGCGGTGGCGGTGCCGAACCGGTGGTGGTGCTGACCAAGGCCGACCAGACCGAATACAGCGAGGATGCGCTGGCGGTGCTGGAAGAGCTGGAGATGCAGGGCATCGCGCTGCATGCGATCAACGGCCTGGATGCCGACAGCGTTGCCGTGCTGCAACCGTGGCTGGGCCCGGGCCGCACCGTGGTGCTGGTGGGCTCGTCCGGTGCCGGCAAGTCCACGTTGACCAACACGCTGCTCGGCGAGCAGCGGATGAAGACCAACGCGGTGCGTGCCAACGATTCGCGCGGACGCCACACCACCACCCATCGCGCGCTGATGCCGCTGCCGACGGGCGCCTGCCTGATCGACACCCCCGGCATGCGCGAGTTGAAGCCGACCGGTGAAGAGACGCTGTCGGAAGGTGGCTTCGCCGATATCGAAGCGTTGGCCGCACAGTGCCGTTTCAACGACTGCAAGCACCAGCAGGAACCGGGCTGTGCGGTACGTGCCGCGATCGAGGCCGGCGAGATCGAAGAGAGCCGACTGCTGAACTACTTCAAGCTGAAGGAAGAAGTGGCCGCCGCCGCCGCCAAGCTGGCTGTTCGCCAGGCCGAGACCGCGCAGGAGCGTGGTGGCAGGAAGGGCAAGGGCCAGCAGTTCCGCCCGGCGAGCAAGAACCGCCGGCGGTAGCACAGCAGCCGAGCGTGGGCTCGGCTCTACAGTGGGTCCGCGGCGGAGTCATTTCCTGTAGCGCCCGAGCCGATGCTCGGGCGGCGGCGCGCTGCGCCGGACACAGCAGGGCGCTATAGTCCGCCCATGGAACCGACCGCGACGCTGGACCGTGACGTGGCCCACCATGCAGCGCTCGATGCGCGCCTGGTCGAGGCCGTGGGGGGCATCCGCCTGCTGGGCCTGACCAGCTGGCCGGCCACGCTGCAGGCACCGTTCCTGGACAGCGTGGCACGTGGGCAACCGGTGCTGCCGAAGGTGGATTACCCGAGGCTGGATTTCAGCGAGGAGCGCCGCGCACTGGCTGCGATCGCCGCCGACTGCGATGACACTCATCCGCTGGGCCACTACGTGCGCCAGTCGGCGCAGAGCTGGGACCTGGCCGCACAGCTGCTGGAAGGGCTGGGCACGGCGGCGGTCGATACCTGTTCGGTGCAGCTGTTCGGCGCCCCCGAGCAGCCACTGCCGGGCAATGGCCCAAGCACGCGCGAGGCGGCGCGTCATTTCATCCAGATTGCTGCCGAACTCGATCACGAACTGCTGGCGCCGGAAGAGCAGGTGCCGGTCTCGGCCATTGCCCTGCAGCTGCAGCTGCAGAATGACCTGGATGCGTTCTTCGAATCGCGCATCATCCAGGTGCAGCTCGATCCAGAGCTGGTGTCCAAGGCCGCTGCCGGACCGACCCGCATCCGCCTGCGCACCAGTGCGCGCTTCAGTGCCTACGACCGCGCGCAGCTGTTCCACCACGAAGCGCTGGTGCATTCGCTGACCGCCTTGAATGGCCGCGAACAACCGGTGCTGCCCAGCCTGGCGTTGTCCTCGCCGCGGGTGACGGCCACCCAGGAAGGGCTGGCTACCTTCGCCGAACAGATCACCGGCAGCATCGACATCGAGCGCCTGAAGCGCATCAGTCTGCGCACCGAAGCGATCGCGATGGCCCGCGAAGGCGCCGACTTCATCGAGGTGTTCCGCTACTTCTGCGATGCCGGGCAGAACGCCGAAGAGAGCTTTGCGTCGGCACAGCGCGTGTTCCGTGGGGTGCCGCCGAGTGGCGGCCTGGCCTTCACCAAGGACACGGTGTACCTGCGCGGCCTGGTGTCGGTGCATACCTTCTTCCGCCACATGCTGGCCGAGGACCGCCTGCAGGTCTGCCGCTGGTTGTTCGCCGGCAAGATGAGCCTGGCCGATGCGATCGCGTTCGCGCCGCTGTTCGAAGCGGGTGTGCTGAAGCCGCCGCGCTGGCTGCCGCACTGGGTGAGCCGGGCGAACGGCCTGGCCGGCATGCTGGCGTTCTCGCTGTTCGCCAACCGGATACGGATGGACCAGCTGGCGCCGGAATGAAATGCGTTGGCGGATCCTCCTGCGCCTGCCTGCTATCGGCTGGGAGGAGGCGGGGCACCCTGGTCAGGACACGCAAAAGCCCCTCCATGGTGCTCGATGGCGCCATCCATGGCGCCAACGGTCCTGACCAGGGTGCCCCGCCTCCTCCAGACAATTTCCTGCGGGCGCGGCAGCAGGTCCACCAGAGGGATTGCGCTTGAAAAGCAAAGAGCCGGGCATTGCCCGGCTCTTTGCTTTTGCTGTTGCTCTTGCTTTCCATTCCCTCCGCGCCGGCGCGGGGAACTGTCCAGCGGGGGTAGGCAGGCCCATGCAGGACCGTGAGGCGCATGGATGCGCCGATCGAGCCCCCATGGATGGGTTTACGGCGTGTCCTGCATGGGCCTGCCTACCCGCGCCATGCAGGAACAATCAACGCGCCGCAGCGCCCGCTTTTGACTTAGAACTCCGCCGCCACCGTCATGAACAGCTGCCGCGGCGCGCTCGCGTGGATCGCATACCGCGTGCCCTTCGGATCGGTCGGCGCGAACGAACTCAGCTGGCCGGCATAGCGCTTGTTGGTCAGGTTGGTCGCGTTCAACGACACCCGCACGTTGCGCAGGCCAAGGCCCGGGCCGAAGTCGTAGCCCGCACCGGCGTCGAAGGTGGTCACGCCCGGCACCGACTGGTCGTTGGTGTAGGTGTAGTAGCGCTTGCCGGTGTACTTGGCACGCAGGCTGGCGAAGAAGCCATCGCGGTTCCAGCTGATCTCGCTGGAGGCCATGCGCTGCGGCGTATCCACCGTGATCTTGCCGGCCACCGGCACGATCGCGCCGCCCGAGGTGTAGTCATCCTCGTAGGTGGTCTTGTTCCAGGACAGCGCGTTGTACCACTGCAGGCCGTCGATCGGCTTGAGGATGAAGGTCAGCTCCGCACCGTGGCTCTTCACCGAACCGACGTTGATGAAGCGCGTCACGCACTCCGGACGCGTGCCGACTTCGATGCTCGAGCACGGGTTCAGCGACAGCAGGCGGTTGTCGAACTTCACGTTGTAGGCGGCGATCGAGGCCTGGTACTTCTCGCCGAAGGTACGGAAGCCGGCTTCAAGGCTCTTGGACTTCTCCGGCTCCAGGCCGGCGCTGGCCGCGAACGATTCCGGCGACACCTGCAACGGGCCACCGCTGCCGCCACCGACGAAGGCGGCGATGTTCTCTGCGTACGAAGCGAACAGCTCGTTGTTGGCGTTGAGCTTGAAGCCCAGGCCCACCTGCGGCAGCACCGACTTCTTGGCGGTCAGCGTGCCCGAGGCGATGCGGGTTTCCACGCCCGGCTGGGCGATGGCGCGCATGCGGGTGTTCGGGCTCTTGATACCGACATCCACGGTCAGGCGCTGGTCCAGGAAGCGCATGCGGTCCTGCACGTAGAACTGGCGCGTGCGGATGTCGAAGTCCTGGTTGAACAGCAGGCGGTCCGGGTTCTTCAGGTACAGGTCGTCCAGGAACGGGCCGCTGATGTAGTAGAAGTTGCGCGACACGTTATGGTCGTTCTGCTCGTACCACAGGCCGGCTTCCAGTTCGTGGATGCCCACCGTCCACGACAGCGCGGCGGTCAGGCCATCGCGGTTGATCGTGTAGTTGGTGCTGCGGATCGAGATCGGCAGCATCTTGTCGGTACCCGGGTAGGACGGCTGGCCCGGTGCCCACCAGTGGCCCTGGCCACGGTTGTCGTGGTGGTAGGCCAGCAGCTTCAGGCGGCCCTGCTCGCCCAGGCGCAGGTCGGCATCGACCGAATAGAGGTTGTCGTCGCGCAGCGCGCGGCTCTGGTAGTAGGCATCGTCGATGCTGTTGACGCCGCCGCTGAACTTGCAGCGTGCCTTGTTGTAGGTGCCCGGTGCGCAGTACGCGGCAGCGACAGCGCGATCCCAGTCCGGTGCATAGATGTTCCAGTCGTAGCCCAGGCCACGTGCCAGCATGTCCTTGGACAGGTAGGCGTAGTTGGCCTGGCTGGCGCGCGAGGTCGCCACGAACGCACCGAAGCGGTGGTCGCCGACATTCCACACGGCCTTGGCGTTGAACTGGCGGGTGGTCTGGTTCTGGTACGGCGCGGCCCACATGTCCTGGTCCTGGTGCACGCCGGACACGTAGGCCGAGAAACCATTGATGTCGCCTGTATCCACGCGCAGGTAGCCGCGACGCTGGTTGTTGTCACCCACGGTGACGCTGGCGCGTCCACCGAATTCGGTGGACGGGTCCATCGAGAAGTACTGGATGGTGCCGCCCAGGTTGCTCGTCGACGCTACGCCCAGCGAGCCGATGCCCTGCGACAACTCTGCGCCGGCCAGGTTCTCGGCGATGATCGCGCGGGCAATGCTCAGGCCGTTGTAGTTGCCGTAGCTGTTGTCACCCAGCGGAATGCCGTCCAGCGTATAGCCGAGGCGGCTCTTGTCGAAGCCGCGCAGGCTGATGGTCTGCGATTCTTCGTTGGCACCGAAGGCGTCGTTGGACTGCACCGACACGCCCGGCAGGCGGTCGAGGATCTTCTGGCCGCTGGTGCCCGGCGGCAGCACCTGCTTGTCGACGGTGGTGATGCGCTGCACCTGGCGGGTCTCGCCCTGGCCGATCACGGAGACGGTATCCAGCGTCTGCGCGCTCAGCGCGGCATCGGTGCTGGCGCCGGTATCGGCGGCGGTGGCGGCATGGGCGCTGGCGGCGGCGGAGAGCGCGATCGCCACGGCGATCGTCAGGTGTCGGGTCTGCATGGTGGTCCGTTGCATTGGGGGTGGTCACCGGCACGCGTGCGCGGTGCATGGCCACTATGCGAACGGAACATGAAACCTTCTTTACGAAAAACCAACGAACGATGCAGGGCAGTGGTGCGTGTCCTGCAACATGTTCGTCATGGTGGTAGGCCGGTGGGAATCAGAAGCGCTCCCCAGGCCAGCTCAATTTGAGCTGGTCCATGCAGTCGCGGTCATGTTCGGAGAATGAGAACCCGATCTGGATGCCGTTCACTACTGTGCCGAACACCGTCGACTCGTCCAGGCTATGCCCTGACGGCACGGAAAGGACATTGAAGTCGGGGTAGCGACGACCCATCTGCTTTCGCGAGATGCAGGCGCCGCTCAGCCGCAGCGTAATGCCTTTGATGATTCGCCCCGACGCGTCGGTGTAGATCTGGCCAGAGGGCCCCTTGATCCTCCCAGCGACCACGAATGGCGCCAGATCGATGGTGGCGCTGTCGCCCCGGCCCATTCTTGCTTCCGAACGCGAGCCGGCCGGAGCCAGGGGTGATAGCTGCGCGACAAGGTCAGAGCGTGCCAGCTGCAAGGACCAGCGTTCCACGAGCCGCCAGGTTGCATCCGCCTCATCCGCAGTGGCAGCAGGTGGGGTGGCCGCCAGTGGCGGGGTGGCGACCACGAGAAGCGCAATCAGCAATGCACGCATGCCAACCTCCTTGATCCGCGATTCCGGCCGTTCATCCATCGGGCTCGGCGAGCGTTGGCAGGTATAGCACCGGTTCTGCCGATGTATCGGGCAATACGTCCCGAAAATGCAGAAACAAAAAGGGGCCGGATCCCCCTCGCAAGCGAAGGTTCACCGGCCCCGCGCACTCCGTGGGGGAGGCGGTCCACGCCTTGCGTGGAGACGGGCTCAACCCATGTACAGACCGCCGTTGACCGGATAGTCGGCACCGGTCACATACGAGGCTTCATCCGAGGCCAGCCAGGCGCACAGGCCGGCCACTTCCTCGGGGCGGCCCAGGCGACGCACCGGTACCGACGCCGCCAGCCGGTCCAGCACATCCGGCGGGAAGCTGCTGATCGCCTGGCTGGCGATGTAGCCCGGCGACAGCGTGTTGACGGTGACGCCGCGCGAGGCCACTTCGGCAGCCAGTGCACGGCTGAAACCGTGCATCGCGGCCTTGGCGGTGGCGTAGTTCACCTGCCCGATCTGGCCCTTGTGGGCGCTGACCGAACCGATGTTGATGATGCGGCCCCAGCCACGCGTGGCCATGCCGTCCACCACCTGCTTGGTAAGGTTGAACAGCGCATTGAGGTTGGAGGCGATCACCGCGTTCCAGTCTTCCACCGTCATCTGCCGGAACAGCAGATCACGGCTGCCGCCGGAGTTGTTGACCAGCACATCGACCTCGCCCACTTCCGCTCGCACCTTGGCAAACGCGGCGCTGGTCGAAGCCCAGTCGGTGGCGTTGCCTTCCGAGGCGATGAAATCGAAGCCCTGTTCGCGCTGCTCGCGCAGCCAGTTGGCCTTGCGCGGCGAGTTCGGCGCGCAACCGGCGACCACGGTGTGGCCACTGCGGGCCAGGCTCTGGCAGATGGCAGTGCCGACACTGCCCATTCCACTGGTGACGTAAGCGATTCGAAGCGTCATTGCAGAAGGCTCCTTGGCAAAGGGTCAGGCGGCGAGGGGATACAGGCCGAACAGCAGGCTGCCGATCATCAGCAGCATCGAGATGGCGATGGCCCACTTCAGGGTGAACTTCTGGTGGTCGGCGAACTCGACCTTGGCCAGGCCCACCAGCAGGTAGGTGGAGGGCACCAGCGGGCTGAGCAGGTGCACCGGCTGGCCGGCCAGCGAGGCGCGCGCCATTTCCACCGGGGTGATGCCGTAGTTGCTGGCCGCCTCGGACAGGATCGGCAGCACGCCGAAGTAGAACGCGTCGTTGGACATGAAGAAGGTGAACGGCATCGACGCCACCGCCGTGATCACCGCCAGGTACGGGCCCCACGACTCCGGAATCACCGCCAGGAAGCTGTGCGACATCGCTTCGACCATGCCGGTGTTGTTGAGGATGCCGGTGAAGATGCCCGCGGCGAAGATCAGCGACACCACCGACAGCACGTTGCCGGCGTGGTTGACCACACGGCGGCGCTGCTCGGCCAGGTTCGGGTAGTTGATGACCAGGGCGATGGCGAAGCCGACCATGAACAGCACCGGCATCGGCAGCACGCCGATGATCAGCGCGGTCATCAGCGCCACGGTCAGTGCCAGGTTCACCCACAGCAGCTTCGGCCGCTTGATGTCTTCGGCATCTTCCACGGTCGGCAGCGCGTTGCTGTCGTCGGACACGCTGTTGTCCATCCAGCTGCCGCCCTTGGGCAGGGTCACAACACCCAGGCGACGGCGTTCCTTCAGGCCCAGGTACCAGGCCAGCAGCAGCACGCCGGCGCAGGCGATCACCATCGACGGGATCAGCGGCACGAACACATCGGCCGGGTCCACGTGCAGCGCGGTGGCCGCGCGTGCGGTCGGGCCGCCCCACGGGGTCAGGTTCATCACGCCGCCGGCCAGGATGGTCACGCAGGTCATGTTCAGCGCGTTCATGCCGAGACGCTGGTACAGCGGCAGCATCGCCGAGACGGTGATCATGTAGGTGGTCGAGCCATCGCCATCAAGCGAGATCAGCATCGCCAGCACCGCGGTGCCGAGCACGATCTTCATCGGATCGCCCTTGACGAAGCGCAGGATCACCCGCACCAGCGGGTCGAACAGGCCGGCATCGATCATCACCCCGAAGTAGAGGATCGCGAACATCAGCATCACGCCGGTCGGTGCGATCTTCTTGATGCCTTCCAGCATCATCTCGTCGATGCCGGCGCCGAAGCCGCCGATCAGCGCGAACAGGATGGGAATGGTGATCAGGGCGACGAGCGGCGACAGGCGTTTGCTCATGATCAAGTACATGAACGTAATGACCATGCCAAAGCCGAGGATGCTCAGCATCATCTGCGGACTCCTTGCGAATACAGGACGTGGGGGAGTGGAAGGGGCCCGGGCGGCATGCCCGGGAATTCGGGCTTAGAAGTCGTACTGCAGGCGTCCGGTGACCGCGCGCGTGCGGTCCACCGTCACCCCGGCCAAGCGGTCGCGGTTGCGGCTTTCGATCACGTTGAGCATGAAGCGCAGGTTGTCGCGCAGGTACCAGTTGCCACCCAGCGTCCACGCCTCGGTGCTGCCGCGGCGCAGGTCCGGCGCACCATCGAGATGCTGCGCGCCCCACATCTGGTCGTAGCGCAGCGCTACTTCGAACGCGCCGGCCTTGTGGCGGATGTCCTTCACCCGCGCAAAGCGGCCGGTCTTGCGGTCGTAGGCACGGCTTTCGCCAGTGACGAACCAGCTGACCATGCCGTAGGCGGCCATCACGTCGCCACGCTGCGCACCGTCATCGAAGGTGGCGCCACTGAACTCGCCCTGCCACGACAGCGGGCCGCGCACCTGCGCGTATTCCAGCGACCACTTGTTGACGTCGGTATCGCGGCCGGCGGAGAAGTCGACAAGGGTCAGGCGGCTTTCATCGGACAGGTGGCCGGCCGGGCGTGGTCGGATCTTCAGGCCCGGAACGCCGTTCGCGCCGGGGTTGTCATAGGCCTCGCGGGCCAGCGACAGGCCCAGGTGCAGCACGTCGCCATCGGCGGGCGAGGGCGCCCAGGTGACACGGCCACCGGCAGCACGCCCCTTCACCTGCCAGGCGTCGATGCTTTCCAGGCTGTAGATGCTGGCGGCCCAGGTGAAGTCACCCGGGTTGGCCTGCCACGAAGCGCCCAGGCGGTACAGCGGCGCCAGCGTGGTGCCGGCGTTGCCGCGCTCCAGGAAGCTGCCGTAGTTGGAACTGGTGCGGTCATCCAGCGAGAAGTACTGCTTGAACTGGCCGACGGTGAGCTTGCCGGCCTTGCCGAAGCTGCGCGCCAGGTACACGTCCTTGGCCTCGACGCGGTCGCCGGAGAAATCGGCCTCCAGCTTGTAGTCGACCACGAAGAACTTGCCGGATACGTCAACCCACGCGCGGCGGATTTCGGTGTCGTCCTTGTTCGGGGTGCCGCGGTTGTCGTTGTCGAAGGTAGCGAAGTCCAGATGCAGGCGGCCACCCAAGGTGGCGGTGACCGGACGGTCGTCTTCGGCAGCGAAGGCCGGCGCCGACAGGGCAGCCAGCGCCATCATGGCGGCAGGACGCCGCCAGGCAAACGTGAATTCCACAAACCCTCCCAGGTGCGCGCCAGGCGCGCGGCAATCGTGGGCACCGGACGGTGCGCGGCCGCAGTCTGGGTCGGGCAAGCTGTCATCGTCCTGTCAACGGATTGTGCGGTGCAGCGTAAAACACCGCCGGGCACGACCCTGTGCTACCCATGCGGCGTATCCCGGTAGCGCCGGTCCATGACCGGCGGGCGGACCCGGCGGCATGCGGTAGCATTTGGTTCCGCTCCTACACGTGTGCCCATGCGCCTGCTGCTGGTCGAAGACAACCCGGATCTGGCCGATGCGATCATCCGCCGCATGCGCCGCAGTGGGCACGCCGTGGACTGGCAGGCCGATGGCCTGGCGGCGGCCAGCGTGCTGCGTTACCAGAGCTTCGACCTGGTGGTACTGGATATCGGCCTGCCCAAGCTCGATGGCCTGCGCGTGCTGGCCGGCATGCGCGAGCGCGGCGACAGCACACCGGTACTGATGCTGACCGCGCGCGATGGCATTGAAGACCGCGTGCAGGCCCTGGATGTCGGCGCCGACGACTACCTGGGCAAACCGTTCGATTTCCGCGAGTTCGAAGCGCGCTGCCGCGTGCTGCTGCGGCGTGCACGTGGCCAGGCCAGCGAAGTGGTGCAGATCGGCGGCTTCCAGTTCGATAATGCCGCGCATCGGGTCAGTCTCGACGGCGAGACTATCGAGCTACCCAACCGCGAGTACCGGCTGCTGGAGATTCTGGTCGGCCGCCTCGGTCAGGTGGTCGGCAAGGACGAGATCGGCAACTGCCTGTTCGGCTTCGACGACGAAGCCGGCCCGAATGCGATCGAGCTGTACGTCGGTCGCCTGCGGAGAAAGCTGGCCGGCGCACCGCTGCGCATCACCACGGTGCGCGGTGTCGGCTACCTGCTGGAAGCCAGCGATGGCAGCGCCGACGCCGATGGCTGACGCACGCGCTGCGAACGCGGCGCCAGGTTCGCTGCGGCGAACGCTGCTGCTCTACCTCGGCGCGCTGCTGGCGGTGTTCGCGGTGGCGCTGCTGTTCGCCGCGCGCGACTATGGCCAGCGTGCGGCGAACCGTTCCTACGATCACCTGCTGGTGTCTTCGGCGCTGTCCATCGCCGATTCGGTGGCGCTGGTCGACGGCCAGTGGCAGGTCGATCTGCCCTATGCCGCGCTGGACCTGCTGGCGATGGCCCCGGAAGACCGCGTGTTCTATCGGGTGGCCGACAGCCGCGGCAACCTGATCACAGGTTATGGCGATCTGCCGTCGCCGCCGCGCCGTCAGGGCACGCAACCGCAGCTGTTCGACGCCGCCTACAGCGGCGAAACGGTGCGCTTCGTGGTGGTCGGCCGCAGTTTCGCCGCGGCCTCGGCGCAGGGCGAGGTGCAGGTGCAGGTGGGCCAGACCCGGCGTGCCCGCGAAGCCGTGGCGCAGGACATGGTCAATCGCGCACTGCTGGCGATCGGCGTGCTGTCCGGCCTGCTGCTGGCGCTGGTGGCGTTTGGCGTGCACCGCGCGTTCCGCCCACTGGTGCGGGTGGAACGCGAGCTGTCGCGCCGCGAACCGTCCGACCTGAAGCCCCTCGACGCGCGCGTGCCGCGCGAGATGGACCAGATGGTGGCGGCGTTGAACCGCTTCATGGAACGCCTGTCCAGCAGCAACGAGACACTGCGCGCATTCATGGCCGAGGCCGCGCACCAGATGCGCACGCCGTTGGCTGCCCTGCGCGCGCAGGCACAGCTTGCGCTGGACGACGACGACCCCGAAGACATGCGGCGCAGCCTGCAGGCGATCGAGCGCAATGCCACCCACATGAGCCGGTTGCTGAACCAGCTGCTCAGCGATGCCAGCGTGATCCATCGCTCGCACCTGCAGCGCTTTGCGGCGGTGGACCTGGCCGAGACCGTGCACCAGGCCCTGCATGAAGCCCTGCCGCAGGCCGGCCCGGCACCGCGCGTGCAACTTGCGATGACCGCCGAGCCGGTGCAGGTGCACGGCGACGCGCTGCTGCTGCGCGAGGCGATCAAGAACCTGGTCGACAACGCACTGAAGTACGGCGGCGAGGGCCCGTTGCAGATCGCGCTGACCGTGGAAGGCGGTCAGGCGGTGCTGACCATTGCCGACCATGGCGCAGGCATCGCCCCCGCTGATGCAGAACGCGTGTTCGAGCGCTTCGCCCGTGGCGAAGGCGCGCCGTCCGGCGGCGCCGGTCTGGGCCTGGCCATCGTCAAGCGCGTGGTCGACAGCCATGGCGGCCGCATCGACCTCAGCAACCGCCCGCAGGGCGGGCTGATCGCCACCATCCGCCTGCCACGGAGCAGTCCATGATCCGCCTGTTCGCTGCTGCCGTTGCCTTGCTGCTGGCCCTGCCGGTACTGGCCGCGCCCGGCGACGTACGCCGTTTCCCGGCCCAGGCAAAGGCCACTGCGCAGCTGCGCATTCACGGCACCACCGACATCGAAGTGTTCGCGGTGGTGATCGCCGATTACCAGCGCCTGCATCCCGGCACCGAGGTGGTGTACGAGGACATCATCACCCAGGACCTGTACGCGCGTTACCTGCACGACCGCGGCGGGCCGGCATCGCCGGACCTGCTGATCTCCAGCGGCATGGATCTGCAGACCAAGCTGGTCAACGATGGCCACGCGCTGCCACACCGTTCGGCGCAGACCGCTGCACTGCCGGCCTGGGCACAGTGGCGCAACGAGGCCTTCGGCATCAGCTACGAGCCGGTGGTGATGGTCTACAACACCCGCATGTTGCCGGCCGCGAAGGTGCCGCACACGCGTCGGCAGCTGCTGGACCGGCTGCGCGCCGAGGGAGCACCGCTGCGCGGCAGGGTCGGCACCTATGACATCGAGCGCAGCAGCGTCGGCTACCTGCTGTCTACCCAGGATGCGCAGCGTGGCAGCATCGCCGGTGCGTTGCTGGGCGCGCTGGGCGACAACGACGTGGTGCGCGAGGAGCGCACCGGCGTGCTGCTGGACAAGGTGGCCAGCGGACAGCTGTCGCTGGTCTACAACGTGCTCGGCTCCTACGCGCAGGCGCGCGTTGATGCCGGCGCGCCGCTGGGCATTGTGGAGCCCGAGGACTACACGCTGGTGGTGCTGCGCACCGCAGTGATTCCGCGCACCGGCCCGCACCCGGAAGAAGCCCGGCGCTTCCTCGACTACCTGCTGTCGCCACGCGGCCAGCAGGTGCTGTCGCGCGAGGCACGGCTGATGCCGATCGTGACCGGCAACGCGCGCGGCGATGATGCGCCGGGCCGCAGCCGCCGCCCGATCCAGCTGGGTCCGGGCCTGCTGGTGTATCTGGACGCGCTCAAGCGCCGCCAGTTCCTCGATGCCTGGCGCAGCAGCGTGGAACCGGCAGGGCGCTGAGGCTCCGGCCTGCCCGTACAATGGCCGCATGAGCGAATACACCATCCTGATCGCCGATGACCACCCGCTGCTGCGTTCGGCGGTGGTGCAGTCATTGCGGCAGAGCCTGCCGCTGGCGCAGGTGCGCGAGGTCGCCAGCGCCGAGGCATTGGCCGAAGCACTCGACGCGCACCCGGATGTGGACCTGGTGCTGCTCGACCTGACCATGCCAGGCGCACACGGTTTCTCCGCGCTGCTGCATGTGCGCGGCTCGCATCCGGACATCCCGGTGGTAATCCTCTCGTCCAACGATCATCCGCGGGTGATCCGCCGCGCGCAGCAGTTCGGCGCCGCCGGCTTCATCCCGAAGTCGGCCCCGGCCGAGACCATTGGCGAGGCCGTGCAGGCAGTGCTGGATGGCGGCCTGTGGTTCCCGGCGATGGCGGCCGAGCGTTCGGAGGCCGACGCACTGCTGGCCAGCCGCCTGGCCCAGCTGACCCCGCAGCAGTTCCGCGTGCTGCTGTGCCTGGCCGATGGCCTGCTCAACAAGCAGATCGCCTACGAGCTGGGTCTGGCCGAGAACACGGTGAAGGTGCACGTCACTGCAATCCTGAAGAAGCTCGAATGCCATAGCCGCACACAGGCCGCGGTGCTGGTGAAGGCGCTGGAGCCGGAAGGCGACCCGCGGGCAGGGATGGATGGATGACCTGGGCAGGGCACTTGGCTCCGGCGAGAGCATTCTGAGCTGCTCGAAACAACTGCGCAAACGCGAAAACGGAGTCTGGCGCGTCAGTTGCCGCTGATCGAACTCATCTCCGGGTCGGTCGAGAAGATGAACCTGTTCTCGTATCCCATCCAAGAATGCTCAGACGCTTCGGCATAGCTGTAAGTGGGAGAGGATGCATCTGACGCAAACCTGTGACCCCACGCCTCATGATCCGCGCTGCTTCGGGTCCGGGCGATACCGATGCAGATGCTCAGGCCACACGAAAAGCGTTCAAGTACACCTTCTTGACCCATTGCACGT
This sequence comes from Stenotrophomonas sp. YJH_SMC_101-4, assembly GCF_059370395.1. NCBI lineage: Bacteria > Pseudomonadati > Pseudomonadota > Gammaproteobacteria > Lysobacterales > Lysobacteraceae > Stenotrophomonas > Stenotrophomonas sp. YJH_SMC_101-4. The sequence goes on from NZ_JCAFTP010000003.1 coordinate 726,594, forward strand.
TCAAGTGATGATCGATAGTGCCGGGTCAGGTCCTGCGCCTCGGGGCTGGAAGCCGCATCCTGTGTCATGCGGTTGATCGCATCCGACATTTTTCTGCTTGACTGCAGGAGGTCCTCGGCGGCCAGGATCGAGATGCCGTCCTTGAACATGAGTGCGGATTCTGACCGAAGCAGCGCGAGCGACGATGCTGCGCGATGCGTGGACGCTGTCGGAACGCCGGGGTTCGGTGAGGCGTCCGCGTTCGATATGGCTGGAGGAACCTGTGCTTCTGTCGCGGCCCTCCTGAGGCTGACGTCCGGATCTGGTGTGCTGTCAGCGATGCATCCCGCGCAGGACAGGCAGAAGAGCATTGCTGTGATTCGATGGAGGTATCGGAGAGGGGCGATAGATAGGTGATGGCAGGGCATGCTGGATCCTTGGCCGTAGGCTGTGGCTGTCTTCAGTACGATCTGCCGATCAGCCGAACATTGAAATCTACTGATCCTCAGCAGCGCCGGTCAGTCAGGAGACTGCTCTCTCTCCACTCGGAATTTCTCCATGCCCTACGCAATGACGCGGCGCATCCATTTCCTTCTTGGCCGTGGCTGTCGCGCGAAGAGGTTTGGGGATTCGGTACGGAATCAACGAGGAGCAAAGCCAGCCGTGCGCCGGCAACGCGACGCCCGCGTGGCCGAGCCGTCCTACCCCCGATGCCGCAACAGCATCTGCGTCATCAATGCCCGCAACGCGGGCGGCCGCACCGGCTTGAGCAGGAAGCCCCAGCCGTTCTCGGCGGCATGCGCTTTCAGTGCCTCGTCACGCTCGGCGGTCACCAGGATCACCGGCGGGCGCGCCTTCCACAGCGTGCACAGCGTTTCATACAGGTCCGGTCCGTGCCATTGCCCCATGCGCACGTCCAGCAGCAGCAACTGCGGTGCGTTCAATGCACTGGCGATTTCCAGTGCCCCCTGCGGACCGTCGGCAAGTTCCACCTGGCAACCCCAGCGCTCCAGCAGCGCACGGGTCGCCGCACAGACGTGGGGATCATCGTCGATGCTCCACACCCGGCACTTTCGCAGTGGGCTGTCGTCGGAGGGTTCGCTCGCGATGACCGGCGCTGCGGCAGGTGCGATCACATCGTCGGCGCGCCCGAGTGCTACGCTCACGGCGAAGACGCTGCCCTTGCCCAGTGTAGAGCGCAGGCTGATGCGGTGGCCGAGCAGGCGGCCGATGCGTTCGACGATGGCCAGGCCCAGGCCGGCGCCACGTTCCTGTTCCACGCCGTCGTTCAGCCGGCGGAACTCCTCGAAAATCTCACCCTGCAGGCTTTCCGGAATGCCCGGGCCCTGGTCATGCACTTCGATGCGCAGTTGATCGCCTGCACGCCGGCAGCCGATCAGCACGCGCCCACGTGGGGTGTAGCGCAACGCGTTGGACAGAAAATTCTGCAGGATCCGCCGCAGCAGGGCTTCGTCGCTGACCACCACTGCGCGGGTATCCACCCAGTCAAGCTGCAGGCCACGGCTCTGGGCGGCGATGCCGAACTCGCGCGCCAGCGTCTCTAGCAGCGGAGAAAGTGCGAACGTGCGTACGCGGATCTGCAACGATCCTGATTCCAGTCGCGAGATATCCAGCAGGCTGTTGAGGATCGCGTCCTGCGCGGCCAGTGCGGCGTCGATGTGGTCACTGGTCTGCTGCTGCGCCGGATCACTCAGCTTGCCGCGCAGCACCGAGACGAACATGCGCGCTGCGTTGAGTGGCTGCAGCAGGTCGTGCACCGCCGAGGCGACGAAACGGGTCTTGTAGCGGTTGGCCTGCTCGGCTTCGCGGCGTGCCTCATCCAGATCATGGGTGCGCTCGGCGATACGGTGCTCCAGCGCGTCGGCCAGCGAACGCAGTTCGCGCGCCGCGTTCTTGTAGCTGGTGATGTCGGCGTAGCTGGTGACGAAGCCGCCATCAGGCAGGGGATTGCCGCGGATCTCCAGCACCGTGCCGTCGTCCTTCTCGCTCTCGCGCATGTGCGGGCGGCCGCTGCGAAGGTGGTTCAGGCGACGCTCGATGGCCTCGTCCACTGGGCCGGGTCCGAGCAGGCCGCGGCGCGCGTTGAAGCGAAACAGTTCCTCGATCGGCCGGCCCACGCGCACCAGGTCTGCCGGGAACCGGAACAGTTCCAGATAGCGTGCATTCCATGCCACCAGCCGCAGTTCGCGGTCGATCACCACCACGCCCTGCGGCAGGTGCGCCAGGCTGCGGCTGAGGCCGCTGTCAGCGTCGGTTGCAGCCTGCAGCAGGCCATCCTGTGCGGTGCGCAGTTCTTGGGCATGCTGCTTGAGCAGGGTTTCCAGTTCGCGGCGGCTGCGCAGGCGGTGCTTGGCCAGGCGCCGGCGCTGCTGCACGAACAGCACCAGGAAGCCCAGTGCAAGCCACGCCGCACCGCCGGTAAGCGCGGCCGCGCGACCCGCAGAGGTGGCCGCACTGGCATCGTGCAGCAGATGCAGGTTCCAGTCTTCGGCAGGCAGCGCCAGGCTCTGCCACAGCATCGGCTGCGGCAGTGCCGGATCCAGCAGTCGCACCATGCGGCCGCCGTCGGCCAGCACGTCCTCGGTACGTGCACGCAATGGCTGCAGGGCGCGGTCGGCGTACTGGCGGGCATCGAGCATCTCGCGGCGTTCGTCGGCGCCCAATGGGCGCAGCAGGCGGTAGCGCCAGTTGTCTCGGTTGGCCAGGAAGACCACGTCGTGGTCGTCACTGGCCAGCACCACGTCGGGGCTGCTCAACCATTCCTGTTCCAGGGCGGACAGCTCGACCTTGATCACCACCACGCCCAGCCGCTTGCCGTCTTCCTCGATGGCCTGCGACAGGTAGTAGCCGGGCACGCCGGTGGTCATGCCGATGCCGTAGAAGCGGCCGCGGCCCTGCGCCAGTGCCTGGCGGTAGTAGGGGCGGTAGCTGTAGTTCTCGCCGACATTGGTGGTCGGCTGGTCCCAGTTGCTGGCTGCCACTGCCACGCCGTCGTGGCCCACCAGGGTCAGGGTCGAGGCGCGGGTGACCTCATTGGCGCGTTGCAGCTTGAGGTTCAGCCGCTGCCGTTCGGCAGGCGAGGGCGGTACGCGCAGGGCGTGCAGAAGATCCGGATCCAGCGCCAGCACCTGCGGCAACGTGCCGAAGCGGTCGATGCGCTGCTGCAGGCCCTGTCCATACAACTGCAGCTGGCGTTGTACCTGGCTGCTTTCCTCGCCCAGAGCACGCCGCCAGGCGTAGTGGCCGGCGGCGACCGCACACAGCACGGTGCCACCGACCATCACCAGGATGGTCAGCAACAGCATCCGGTGGCGGCTGAGCCAGTACATGGCGGCAGTCTACGCAGGGCCGGCGGGCGTGGCGTGCACGCCCGCCGGGATCTGACGTGGAAGGGGTCAGAAGTGCATCTGCGCGCGCAGTTCGAAGATCTCCGGCGTGCTGTGCACGCCACGACGGCTGGCGTCGACCTTGACGTAGTTGGCCTGGAACTTGAAGTGGCTGGTCAGGTACCAGTTCGCACCCAGGGTCAGGTCGTGCTGGCGTCCGCCGAGGATGCTGCCATCGTCGAGGTCCATGCGGCTGTAGCGGGCCACCAGTTCCACCGCGCCGTAGTCGTGCGCCGGCTTGATGTTGGCCACGGCACCTGCGTTGTACGGGCGCGATTCGCCGGTCAACACCCAGCTGGCCATCGCGTACTGGCCGCTGCCGGTGTAGTCGGGCTTGCCGTCATGACGGGTGACCGTGGCGCGCAGGGCTTCGGCCTGCAGCGAGAACGGGCCGCGGATCCAGATGCCTTCCAGGCCGGTGCGGCGGATCTGGTCGGCGGTGACCAGCGCGCCGGAATCGACATAGCGGATGTCGGTCAGGCCGGCCTCCGGGCGTGCGCGCAGGCGCGCGCTGGCCTCGTGGTGCACGTCGCGGCCATCGCTGTAGCCACGCGGATTTTCCTGCGAGTAGGCCAGGCCCAGGTGGATTACATCACCCGGCGCCTTCACCGGGGTCCACACCGCACGCACGGCCTGGGTGGTGCCGGGGTTGTCACCCTGCAGGTCCTTGCCGCCATAGGCGCCGGCCTGCAGCAGGTACTGCGGGCGCTCCAGCACCCATTCCACACCCGTGCGGCGGCCGGCGTAGAAGGCCTGCACGGGCAGTGCGGTTTCCAGGAAGCTGCCGGCGCGCGAAGACGTGTTCGCGTCCAGGCCAACCGGGGTCTTCATGTAGCCGAAGCGGAAGCGGCCGATGTCGCGGCCGAAGAAGGCCTTGCTTTCGAAGCGCACGAACACGTCCAGCCAGGTGTCGGACTGGAAGTCGTAGTAGACCATCGCGTCATAGACGCCCTTCTTCTTCAGCGTCGCACCGAATTCCTTGCGGCGCACGGCGTCGTCGTCCTCAAGACCGCTGCCCGAGGAAAAATCGTTGTAGTCGTAGGCGATGTTGGCGGTGGCGGCCAGCTCGGTGCCGTCGCCGAAGGTGTACTTGGTCGGCCAGTTGTCGAAATCGGCAGCCGAGGCGAAGGCGGGAAGGGCGGCCAGCGACAGGGCCAGCAAGGTGGGAATCGGGCGCATGTTGGGTGCGGCTCTCTCAGATTGCGTGTGGACAGGACAACAACGGCCGCAAGGGCCGGAACTTTCGCAATGACGCGCCCGGCCGTTCAGCCCGGGCCACCGGCCTCCCCGTGATCGGGCGGTGCGGCGCCAGTGTAGGCATCGCGGCCACCTGAACCGGGGGGCTAGTACCAATAGGTTATCTGCGCCAGCGTGCCCGGCGCGTACAAAGGCGTCCATTGGTCGCACCCCCTGCGCGTGCAGCACAGGGCCTGCGATCAGTTTCCACGGTTACGGTTCCCGTGCAGTCCCGGGGCCGTACGTGCCTGAAAACGCCCCTTCCGGAGTCCGCCATGCACATCCCGACCGCAGCACCGGTGCCTGCAAAGCCGTTGCCGATCTATCGCCAGCTGTACTTCCAGGTGATCGTGGCGATCGTCCTGGGCGCCATCCTCGGCCACTACGAGCCGTTGATCGGCGAGAAGATGAAACCGCTCGGCGATGCCTTCATCAACCTGGTGAAGATGATCATCGCGCCGGTGATCTTCCTGACCATCGTCACCGGCATCGCCGGCATGACCCACCTGCGCACGGTGGGCCGCGTGTTCGCCAAGGCGATGGCGTACTTCCTGTTCTTCTCCACGCTGGCACTGATCGTCGGCATGATCGTGGCGCACGTGGTGCAGCCCGGCGCCGGCATGAACATCAACCCGGCCGAGCTGGATCAGACCGCGGTGCACAGCTACGTCGAGAAGTCGCATGACCTGACCCTGGTCGGCTTCCTGATGGACATCATCCCGAAGACGCTGCTCAGCGCGTTCGTCGATGGCAACATCCTGCAGGTGCTGTTCGTGGCCGTGCTGTTCGGCATCGCGCTGGCATCGGTGGGCGAGAAGGGCAAGCCGATCGTGAACTTCCTGGAGGCGCTGGTCGCCCCGGTGTTCAAGCTGGTGCACATCCTGATGAAGGCCGCCCCGATCGGTGCCTTCGGCGCAATCGCCTTCACCATCGGCAAGTACGGCGTCGGCTCGCTGATCAACCTGGCCTGGCTGGTGGGCTCGTTCTACCTCACCGCGTTCCTGTTCGTGGCGGTGATCCTGGGCCTGGTCTGCCGCCTGTGTGGCTTCTCGGTGTTCAAGCTTGCGCGTTACCTGAAGGCCGAACTGCTGCTGGTGCTGGGTACCTCCTCGTCGGAGTCGGCGCTGCCGTCGCTGATGGAAAAGATGGAACGCGCCGGGTGCAGCAAGTCGGTGGTGGGCCTGGTGGTCCCGACCGGCTATTCGTTCAACCTGGACGGAACCAACATCTACATGACCCTGGCCGCGCTGTTCATCGCCCAGGCCACCAACACCGAACTGACCCTGGGCCACCAGATCGCCCTGCTGCTGGTCGCCATGCTCAGCTCCAAGGGCGCGGCCGGCGTCACCGGTGCCGGCTTCATCACCCTGGCCGCGACCCTGGCGGTGGTGCCGGAAGTGCCGGTGGCCGGCATGGCGCTGATCCTGGGCGTGGACCGCTTCATGAGCGAATGCCGCTCGCTGACCAACTTCATCGGCAATGCCGTGGCCACGGTAGTGGTCTCGCGCTGGGAGGGTGCGCTGGACCGCAACCGCCTGCAGCTGGCGCTGGATGGCCGCGAAAGCGAACTGCCGCCGCTGATCGATGCCGTGCCCGAGGCGCTGCCGGCCAGGGGCTGATCCAGGTGTGTGGTACCGCGGGGCCGATCACGACAGTGGTACGGCCCCGCGGCGTTTCAGGGCGTCCCATGGCTGTCATGGCAGACGCCGAAGCTGGTATCCCGGTACCGTCGCATACGGCACGGAATTGTGCGGTCGCAGCATGCCTGCGACAGGATAGCGACAGGTCCAGACGCTCCAACGGGGGTATCATCCCCTGTCCCTTCTGCCCATTCATGTAACCCACATCGATGTCCAACGAAGATTTCAAACAGGCCGCCCTCGATTACCACCGGATGTCCCCGCCGGGAAAGATCAAGGTTTCCGCTACCAAGCCCATGCTGACCCAGCGCGACCTGTCGCTGGCGTATTCGCCGGGCGTGGCGTACGCCTGTGAAGCGATCAAGGCCGACCCGCAGCAGGCCAGCGAGCTGACCGCCCGCGGCAACCTGGTGGCGGTGATCTCCAACGGCACCGCGGTGCTGGGCCTGGGCAACATCGGCGCGCTGGCCGGCAAGCCGGTGATGGAAGGCAAGGGCGTGCTGTTCCAGAAGTTCGCCGGCATCGATGTGTTCGACATCGAAGTGGATGAAACCGACCCGGACAAGCTGGTCGACATCATCGCCTCGCTGGAGCCGACCTTCGGTGGCATCAACCTGGAAGACATCAAGGCGCCGGAATGCTTCGTGGTCGAGCGCAAGCTCCGCGAGCGCATGAAGATTCCGGTGTTCCATGACGACCAGCACGGCACGGCGATCATCGTCGGCGCGGCCGTGCTCAACGCCATGGCGATCACCGGCAAGAAGATCGAGGAAGTGAAGCTGGCGACCACGGGCATGGGCGCAGCCGGCATTTCCTGCGTGAACATGCTGGTGCAGCTGGGCCTGAAGCCGGAGAACATCCTGGCCTTCGACCGCGAGGGCGTGATCCATACCGGCCGTACCGACCTGGACCCGGAAAAGCAGCGCTATGCGCGCGACACCGACAAGCGCACCCTGGCCGAGATCGTCGACGGCGCGGACATCTTCCTGGGCCTGTCGGCACCGGGCATCCTGACCGCCGACATGGTCAAGACCATGGCGCCGGATCCGGTGATCTTCGCGCTGGCCAACCCGACCCCGGAAATCATGCCGGAACTGGCGCGCGCCGCGCGTCCGGACGCGATCATCGGCACCGGCCGTTCAGACTACCCGAACCAGGTCAACAACGTGCTGTGCTTCCCGTACCTGTTCCGTGGTGCGCTGGACGTGGGCGCGACCGCGATCAACGAGGAAATGAAGATCGCCTGCGTGCGCGCCATCGCCGCGCTGGCGCGCCGTGCGGCCACCGACATGGGTTCGGCCTATGGTGGCGAGACGCCGAGCTTCGGCCGTGAATACCTGATCCCGCGCCCGTTCGACCGCCGCCTGCTGGTGGAGCTGTCGGCCGCTGTGGCCCAGGCCGCGATGGATTCGGGCGTGGCCTCGCGCCCGATCGCCGACATGGGTGCCTACCGCGACAAGCTTGCCCAGTTCGTCTACCGCACCAGCCTGATGATGAAGCCGGTCTACGACCGCGCGCGCAGCGACAAGCAGCGCGTGGTGTACGCCGAAGGCGAAGAGGAAGTGGTGCTGCAGGCGGTGCAGAACGTGGTCGATGACGGCCTGGCGCACCCGATCCTGATCGGCCGCCCGGAAGTGATCGAATCGCGCATCGAGCGCCTCGGCCTGCGCCTGAAGATCGGCGAGAACGTTGAAGTCACCAACATCAACGACGACCCGCGCTTCAACGAATACTGGCAGTACTACCACGGCCTGACCGGCCGCCGTGGCGTGACTGTGGCCGCGGCGAAGAACCTGATGCGTTCGCGCCCGACCCTGATCGCGGCGGTGATGGTGGCCCGTGGCGAAGCCGATGCGATGCTGACCGGCATCGTCGGCCGCTTCCACAAGAAGCTGGGCTACGTGCGCAGCGTGCTGCCGCTGGAGCCGAAGGTCACCTCGACCTCGGCGATGACCGGCGTGATCAACCAGCAGGGCGTGTTCTTCTTCGTGGACACCCACGTGCAGGAAGACCCGACTGCCGAGCAGCTGTGCGAAGCGACCCTGCAGGCGGCCTACCGCATGAAGCTGTTCGGCATCGAGCCGAAGGTGGCGCTGCTGTCGCACTCCAACTTCGGCAGCCATGATTCGAAGGATGCGCTGAAGATGCGCCAGGTGCGCGAGCTGCTGCTCAAGCGCAACCCGCGTCTGAACGTGGACGGCGAAATGCAGGGCGACACCGCATGGGATGAAGCGCTGCGGCAGAAGCTGCTGCCGGGCTCGACCCTGCAGGGCCGCGCCAACCTGTTCGTGCTGCCGAACCTGGAAGCGGCCAACATCGCCTACAACCTGGTACGCGTGTTCACCGATGGCGTGGCGATCGGTCCGATCCTGATGGGCGTGAACAAGCCGGTGCACATCCTGACCACCAGCGCGACCTCGCGCCGGATCCTGAACATGACCGCCATTGCGGCGGTCGATGCGCAGATCCGCAAGCAGATCGAAGCGGAGAAGAAGGCGTAAGCCTTCGTTCCGCTGCGATCTGCAGAAACGCGCCCTTCGGGGCGCGTTTCGTTTCCGCCCAGCGGAAACCGGATCGGGTAGCGCCGGGCCATGCCCGGCGAGCGCGCAGCGCGGCGCTTCTCGCATTCCGCCGGGCATGGCCCGGCGCTACCCGATGAATTGCAGTCCGGCGGTCATTTCCCTGCAACGCCGCTGCGGCCCAATACGCCCACGCGGCCTGGCCGTGGGAAGGGACCGGACCGGCCTTCCCACCCTGGGCCCGACCAACTTTCCATGGGCGAGGGTGTCATGCGCAATCGAGTGACGCGGCGGTACTTCCAGCAGTTGTTCGCGCTGTACGCCGGCTTCGTGCAGTCGCGCTGAGGCCGCGATGCGGTAGCGCCGGGCAATGCCCGGCGAACGTAAAGTGCGTGGGGGGCTCAGTGCCGCTTGCCGCGGCGTGCAGGGGCCGGCGGCGGTGCATCCGAACGCGGCTTGGCGTACTGCGCCCACAGCGCTGGCAGTGCCTTGCCGGTGTGCTTCTGCCACAGCGTCGGTGCATAGCGGCCGTCGCGCAGGGCCTTGTCCAGTGCGAGCACCAGTCCCGGGTGTTCGGCGTCGGCCCACTTCAGGAGCGCACCGGTCACCCGGTAGCCACTGTCGAAGTTCTGTCCCTTCTCGACCTTGCCCGGCAGTGCCCAGCCCGCGGCGGCATTGTCCATGCCGTAGCGGTCGCGTGCGTAGTCGGCGATGCCTTCCACCAGCCAGCCCGGCACCCGCGCGTCGCCGTAGCCCGGATAGCCCTGCACGATGTGCATCGCCTCATGGGTGACCAGGTCGATGTCGTTCGGGTGCTGCGCCAGCCACCCCGGGTTGATGGTGATCGTCGCTGCCTGGTCCTTGTCGCCGACGAAGGCGATGCCGGTGTAGGCCGGATCGATCACGATGCGCACCATCGACGGCGCCGCCGGATGGAAGTCCGCACGTTCGCGCAGATAGGCGAAGAAGAACGTATCGATCACCCGCTTGCGCTGCGGCGCGGCCAGCGCGCCACGGGCGTCCTGGTAGTTCAGCGTCACGCCGTCGCGGGTCAGCTGCGTATCGAACGCCTGGGTCTGGCCGAAACTGGAGAAGGACAGGGCAACAAGGGCCAAGGGCAGAAGACGGAAGCGCATGCCGCTCATTGTACGGTGCCGGCCGCCAGCAGTTCGATCTCCGCCAGCGGCAGCCGTGCCGGTGCCGCCAGGCGCAGGCGGTACTCGCTGTAACGACCGGGTTTGGCGATCCGGAATGGACGGGTCTGGCGGGCGGATTCGAAGTCTTCGCCGCTGCGCTGGTCGAGCATGGCCCAGCTGCCGCTGCCGTTGCGGGCTTCCAGCGTCCACTCACCGCCCTGGATGCGGCCGTCGCCGCTGGTCAGCGTGTACATCGTCGGGGTGCCCTCGGCCAGGCCGGTCAGCGCGATGGTTGCGCCGCTACCCAGGCCCACCGTCGTGCCGGCATCGTCATCGAGCAGCGCGGGCAGGGCACGGCCATCGGCCAGCGTCGCCTTGGTGCCGCTGCCGAGCAGGTCGTGCAGCAGCTGGGGGCGCTGGCCGCGCGGGGTCAACGAGCGCGGCACATCGTCCACGCCACTGCCCCAGCGCGAGGGACGGGGGCCCATCACGAAGTCGAGCGTCGCACCCTTGGCGATCAGGTCGTGCGGCACCCAGGTCTTCGTCCACGGCGTACCGTTGATCTTCAGCGACTGCACGTAGACGTTCCCACGCGAGTTGTTGGCCGCGTTCACGGTCAGCACCGCGCCACCCTGCAGTTCCACCCGCGCGTGACGGAATGCCGGCGAACCGATCACGTACTCCGGGGCGCCCATGCGCAGCGGGTACAGGCCCAGCGAGGCCAGCACGTACCACGCCGAGGTCTCGCCATTGTCCTCATCGCCCGGGTAGCCCTGGCCGATCTCGCTGCCGACGTACAGCCGCGACAGGATCTCGCGCACATGCTGCTGGGTCTTCCACGGCTGCCCGGCGTACAGGTACATCCACGGGATGTGGTGTGCCGGCTGGTTGCTGTGCGCATACATGCCCATGCGCACGTCGCGCGCTTCGGTCATCTCGTGGATGGTGCCGCCGTAGGAACCGGCCAGTGCCGGGTCCGCGGTTTCCGGTGTGGCGAAGAAGGTATCCAGCTTCGCCGCCAGCTTTTCGCGGCCTCCGTACAGCGCCGCCAGGCCCTCGCCGTCGTGCGCGGCGGTGAACGCGAACGTCCAGCCATTGGATTCGGTGTAGTCGTGACCCCACACGCGCGGGTCGTAGGCCTTGGCGTCCACGCGCCAGCGCCCATCGGCCTTGCGGCCCTGGAAGAAGCCGGCGTCCGGGTCGAACATCGTCGCGTAGCTGGCGGCGCGGTGGCGGAAGTAGTCGGCCTCGGTGCTGTAGCGTTCGCGTGCGGCCGGCGTGGCCGCGCGCTTGGCCAGGGCGTCGGCCATGTTGGCGATGCCGAAGTCATTGAGTGCACCTTCCATCGTCCACGACATGCCTTCGTGCACGTCGGCGCTGGCATAGCCACGGAAGGTCGAGCGGTCCATGCCCTTGCGGCCGACGTGGCGGTCAGGCGGGACCACGGTCGCGTTCTTCAGCGCGGCCGCGTAGGCCTCTGCCGGATCGAAGCCGCCGACGCCTTTCAGCCACGCATCTGCAAATGCCACGTCCGAGCTGGTACCGACCATCAGGTCGGCGTAACCCGGCGACGACCAGCGCGCGATCCAGCCGCCGGCGCGGTACTGCTCGATGAAGCCCTGCACCAGCTGGCCGGCATCGTCGGGCGTGAACAGCGCATAGGCCGGCCAGGTGGTGCGGAAGGTGTCCCAGAAGCCGTTGTTGACGAATACCTTGCCGTCGCGCACGGCGGCGTAGCTGCGGGTCGCGCTGCCCTCGGTGTTGTCATTGCTGGCGCTGGCCTGGTTGGCGTAGCGCCACTCCGGTGCGGCGGCGCTGCCCACGTTCTCATGGCCGGAATTCGGGTACAGGAACAGCCGGTACAGGCTGGAATACAGCGTGGTCTTCTGGTCGTCGCTGGCATCGCCGATGTCGAAGCGGGCCAGGCGTGCGTCCCATGCATCCTGCGCACGGCCGGACACGCTTTCCAGCGTGTCGGCCGCGGCGATTTCCAGTGCCAGGTTGTGCCGCGCCTGCTCCACCGAGATCAACGAGGTGGCGATGCGCATGGTCACCCGCCGGTCGCTGCCCGCATCGAACTTGATGTAACCGGTCGGGCGACCGGTGTCGAGGCGCCCACTGCTGCGCCAGGGCTTGTCGAAGCGGGCCACCACGTACATGCGGCTGGCGCCGTTGGACAGGCCACTGCGCGTGTCGGTATAGCCGGACAGCGTCTGCGTGGCGGCGTCCAGAGTCAGGCCACCGCGTGCATCGACATTGTCGAACAGCAGGTTGGCGTCGCCGCCCTCGGGGAAATCGAAGCGGAACAGCGCCGCATGATCGGTCGGCGCGATGGCGGCGGCGATGCCGTTGTCGAAGCGCACGTCGTAGCGGTAAGGGCGGGCGCTCTCGTGGCTGCGATCGAACGACAGCGCGCGCTTGCGGCGGTCGGCCTCCGGCACGCCACGGCTGGCCGAGGGCATCACCTGGAAGGTCTGGCGGTCGCCCATCCACGGGCTGGGCTGATGGCTCAGCGCAAGCGCCTGCAGTTGCGGGCGGTTCTGTGCGTCGTTCTGTTCGTTCCAGCGGTACAGCCAGTTCAGTGCGCCGGCATCGGTCACCGGAGTCCAGAAGTTGAAGCCGTGGGGTACCGCCGTGGCCGGGAAATTGTTGCCGCGCGAGAAGGTGCCGTTGGCCTGGGTGCCACGGGTGGTCAGCACCCAGTCGGAGACGCGCTGCGGCTGTTGTCGCGGCTGAGCATCCAGGCGCACGTCGTCGATCCAGCCGGCGACCGGTGCACCGTCGGCACTCGCCACCTCCAGTTCGATCGCCACCACGCGGCGACCGTTCAGCGCGGGCACGTCGCCCAGTCGCACCGCCTTGCGTGCCCATTGCTGCGGATACAGCGTCTTCGACACGCCCTGCGCGTGTGCGCCAAGGGCTATACCGTGCTGGTCGCGTGCCGCGCCGGCCGAAACGCGGCTGCCATCGTCCAGCAGCAGGTCCAGTGACACATAGGTCGAGGCCACGGTGTCCTTGCCGACGATCTCCGGCAGCACCAGCCACGACAGGGTGGTATCGGCCTCGATCGGCAGATCAGTCTTGAACAGCTCGCGCCGCGCGCTGCCGCCTTCGCTGCTGTAGCGCAGTGCATGCAGGCCGCTGTAGCCCACATTGCGCTTGGCGGCGTAAGGCGCCGCAGGGCCGTTGCCGATCGTGACCTGCAGTGCACCTGCGGCCTGCGACGGGGCAGGTTCGCCGGGCTCGAACGAGGTCTGCAGTCCCTGTGCCAACACCGGCATCGCGGTAGTCGCACAGGCCAGGGCCAGGGCGAGCGGAAGCAGGGCGCGGCGTGGATCGGACAGGGTCATGCAAGGGTCTCCCGGAAGGGCAGGCGGCGGGCAGAACCCGCATCGGCGGACACCACGGACAGCATCGCTCCTCCCGCCGGGATGGCAGTGGAAGAAGCGATGCCGGTCCGGTGGGGGCGGGCCATGCGATCGGGTCGGATTGGGGCAGGCCGGTTCACGACCTGGCCCGATCCTGCAACAGCCGTGGCAACCTGACAAGTGCCATTTAGTTCGATCCAAATGCGGGAAATATCGTTGTCGGTGGTTTCCCGGCGTGAACCTGCAGGATTGGTCGGGAATTTCCACCGGCACCCCATCCCGAGGTGGCATGCAAGGTCGCAGGGAATCGGCCCGGTACGCGTAAAGACCCGCTGCGGCGCAATGTCGGGGCGGCCCGGATGCTAGAATCACAGGCCTCGCAACCCGTTCATCGACATCCGCCATGAGCCATACCGCCACTGCGCCCGCCAACGCCGAGAAGCGCTACACCGTGCACCGCAGCGATCTGCCGCTGAGCTGCCCGACCCCGGAAATGGCGCTGTGGAACTCGCATCCGCGCGTGTACCTGCCGATCGAAGACGAGCCCAACGGCGAAGCGCAGTGCCCGTACTGCGGTTCCGTGTTCGTGCTGGCCGACTAAGCGGCCGCCCCTTCGATGCGCCGATTGACCGTGGTGCAGTTGCTGCCGGCGCTGCGCTCCGGCGGCGTCGAGCGCTCGACCCTGGAAATCGCTGCGGCCCTGGTCGCCGCCGGCCATCGCGCGCTGGTGGTCTCCGCCGGTGGCCGCCTGGTGCAGCCCCTGCTCGATGGCGGTGCCGAGCACCTCACCCTCGACATCGGCCGCAAATCGCTGCTGACCCTGCGCCACCTGCCGACCCTGCGCCGACTGTTCGCCGAGGTTGGCGCGGACGTCGTGCATGCCCGCTCGCGGCTGCCGGCCTGGCTGGGGCTGTACGCGATCCGCGCCATGCCCGCCACGCAGCGCCCGCACTGGGTGACCACCGTGCATGGATTGAATTCGCCCAGTCGCTACAGCGCGGTGATGACCAGCGGTGAACGCGTGATCTGCGTGTCCAACAGCGTGCGCGACTACGTGCAGCGGCACTATCCGACAGTTCCCGAAGCGCGGCTGCAGGTGATTCCGCGCGGCGTCGATGTCTCACAGTTTCCGCGCGTGGCCCGCGCCGACCGCCGGCCACGACTGGCGCTGGCAGCTGACTACCCGTGGCTGGCGCAGGTTGAGGGCCCGCTGCTGCTGCTGCCGGGGCGGGGCACCCGGCTGAAGGGACATGCTCATGCGCTGCAGTTGCTGGCGGATGTACGCGCCGCCGGTGTGCCGGCACAGCTGTGGATGCTGGGCACCGATGAACCGGGCCGTGAAGCCTACGTGGCCGACCTGCGCCGGGAGGCCGCTGCTTTGGGCGTGACCGACGCCGTGCAGATCAGCACACCGACCGCGCGCATCGCCCAGGCCTATGCGGCCAGCGATCTGGTGCTGCAGCTGTCGGACAAGCCCGAAGCATTCGGCCGTACTGTGGTCGAGGCGCTGTCGGTGGGCCGCCCGGTGCTGGGCTGGGATCATGGTGGCGTCGGCGAACTGCTGCGGCAGCTGCAACCCGCTGGTGCGGTGCCGCTGGGCGATGCACGCGCGCTGGGTGAACGTGCGCTGGCCCTGCTGGCGCAGCCGCCGTCCTTGCCGACCCGCATCCCGTTTACCCTGCAGGCCATGCAGCGCGATACCCTCCGCCTCTATGCCGACCTCGCCGGCTGACCCCGCCGTCACCGTGCGCGACGACCGCGCCGGGCGCTGGGCGCCCTGGTGGGTGCTGGCGTACGTGGCGCTGTGGCCGTTGCCGGGCATCGCTGAAACCGTGCTCGGTCTTGGCGCGCTGTATGCAGCCGCGCGCATGGTCATGCGCCGCCTGCAGCGCCGCCCGCACCTGTTGAGCACGGCAGCGTGGGCGCTGACCTCGATCCTGTTCCTCGGCTATTGGCTGCCGCAGGCGTTCTCGGCGTTTGATGCGATCGATCCGGCAGCGTCGTGGACGAAGGCGGCCGCCGGCCTGCGCTACCTGCCCTTCATGTGGCTGGTGGCGATCGCGGTGGCCACGCCCGAACGGAGGCGGCTGACCTTCGGTGGCCTGGCGCTGATCACCGGCGCATGGACCCTGGATGCGCTGGTGCAGGCGCTGGCCGGAACCAGCCCGTGGTTCTGGTCGCTTGAGCAGCTGAAGCTTGCGGTGAGTGGTCACGCGTTGTGCCCGGCCACTGAGGCGGCCGTGGTCGATCGCCTCAGTGGGGCACTCGGGCCGTGCAACCTGAAGTTCGGCCAGGTCCTGGCCAGTCTCTCACCGTTCCTGTTGTTGCCGCTGGCGCGTCGCTTTGGCAATCCGGGTTGGGTCCTGGCCGCGGCGGCGCTGGGCTGCGTGCTGCTGCTGGCCGGCTCGCGCGCATCGTGGATCACCTTCGCGCTGGTGCTTGCCTACAGCGGCGTGCGCCAGTTCGGCTGGAAACGGTTGGTGCTGCTGGCGCTGGTCGCTGTCCTCGGCGCGGGCGCGCTGACCGCCAGCCTGCCGCAGCTGCGCGAACGCTTCGCGCGAACGGCGTTGGCGTGGGATGGAAGCGAGCGCGGTGTCGACGAGGCACTGTCAGGGCGTGCGCGGATCTGGGACGCCGCGGCCTGCATGATCGAGGAACATCCGCTCAACGGCGTCGGTGCACGCGGCTTCCGCGATGCCTATCCGGCCTGCGTGTCTGGCGACGAACCGGCGGTGTGGGGCGATGCCCCGGCGTTGCATGCCCATCAGATCGTGCTGGAAATCCTGGCGGAAACCGGCGTGCTCGGCCTGCTGCTGTGGTTGGCAGCCGTGGCCCAGGCCTGGCGGGCCTGGCGCTATGCACCGATGGCCGCGCGTGAGCGGGCCCGCCCGGCGATGCTGGCGCTGGCGGTCACCGTGTTCCCGCTCAACACGCATCTGGCGTTCTATTCCGCGTTCTGGGGTGGCCTGACCGTGCTGCTGGCGGCGTTGTTCGCCGGCAGCCTGTTGGCCCGCGAATCGGATGAATCTCCGCCGATGCAGTAGTTGCCAACCTTGGTTGGCGCCTCGGGACCGGCCTCGGTTCATCGGCGCCAGCCAAGGTTGGCGACTACCATGAGCACGCCGGCCCTTCCACCGCATCCCGTTATTTGTAGAAATCGCTCCGCCCGCCCGGCTGGCGCTTGAAACGGCGGTGGATCCACAGGTACTGGTCCGGTGCCTCGCGCACCATCTCCTCGATGGCTTGGTTGACCCGCGTGGTATCGGCTTCCACATCCTCGCTGGGAAAGTTCTCCAGCGGCGCGCCGATCTTCAGGAAGTACTTCCCGCCCTCGCGGCGGTGGAAGTAAGGAATCACCGCACAACCGGTCATCCGCGCCAGCTGGTGGGTGGCGGTAATGGTGGATGCGGTATGGCCGAAGAAGGGCACGAACACGGTGTCCTTGCCGCGCATGTCCTGGTCCGGCGCGTACCAGAGGAAGCCGCCCTTCTTCAGGTGGCGCACGGTCGCGCGGATGTCTTCATTGGCGAACATCGCCTTGGCATAGCGCAGGCGGCCGAACTTCACCGCCCACTCGTACACCGGGTTCTTGTGCTTGCGGTACATGCCTGAAAGATCGACGTAGTCGCACAGCAGGCGGCCGCACATCTCCAGGGTCATGAAGTGGCCGGACACCAGCAGCACGCCGCGGCCTTCGGCCTGCATCTGCCGCAGATGCTCGAGGCCTTCGATCTTCACCTGTGGGCGGATGCGGTCGATGCTGCCCCACCAGGCGCGGATGCACTCGAGCACGCCCACGCCCAGCGCGTCGAAGCTGTCGCGCACCAGGCGCTGGCGCCAGGCTTCGTCCTTCTCCGGGAAGCACAACTTCAGGTTGACCTCGGCGGCGCGACGGCGGCTGCCGAGCAGGCGCCAGCTGATCCAGCCGACGCCACGGCCGAGCGCACGCTGCAGCATCCACGGCAGGCGGGCGATGGCGAAGGCGCCGAGCATGGCGGTGAACATCGGCCAGTTGCGGGGATCGCGCAGCGACGGGCGGATGGCGGTGGTGGCATCGGACATGGCGCCATTCTACCAACCCGGCTGCGTGTCTTTCCCGGGGGGCTCCCGTATCCTTGCCGCATGCGTAAAGACCCTGTCGAATGGATCCTGCGCGGCCTGTATTCGGCCGTGCTCTACATCCTGCTGCCGATCACCGTGTACCACCTGGTCTGGCGCGGTTTCCGGGTCCGTGAATACTTCCGGCGCTGGGACGAGCGCTATGCCTCGTATCCGCAGCCGACCGGCCAGCCGCGGGTCTGGCTGCACGCGGTCTCGGTGGGCGAGGTCAACGCCGCCGCGCCATTGGTCAATGCCCTGCGCCAGCAGCGTCCGGACATCCGCTGGGTCATCACCACCATCACCCCGACCGGTTCGGAGCGCGTGCGCGCGCTGTGGGGCGATGCGCTGGACCACGTCTACCTGCCGTACGACGTACCGGGCAGCGTCAACCGCTTCCTCGGCCACTTCCAGCCCAGCCTGGCGCTGATCCTGGAAACCGAGCTGTGGCCGAACATGCTGTTCGGCTGCCGCGACCGCCGCATTCCGGTCTACATCCTCAACGCCCGCCTGTCAGCGCGTTCGCTGCGCGGTTACCGGGTGCTGGCGGCGCTGATCCGCCGTGCGCTGCGTACGGTTACCTGCGTGGCCGCGCAGTCGCAGGACGACGCCGAGCGCTTCGTGCAGCTGGGGGCTGCGCGGGAACAGGTGCAGGCGCTGGGCAACCTCAAGTTCGATATCGCCACGCCGGATGTGCAGGGCTTCGTCGAGCAGTTCCATGCCTGCGTGCCCGCCGGGCGCCCGGTGTGGATCGCGGCCAGTACCCACGATGGTGAGGAGCAGGCGGTGATCGACCTGCATCGGCGCCTGCGCCAGCAGCACCCCGACCTGTTGTTGCTGTGGGCACCGCGACACCCCGAGCGCTTCCCGAAGGTGGAGGCGCTGGCGCGCGAGCAGGGCTGGAACGTGGCGACCCGTCGCGCGAAGCAATGGCCGGAGGCCGGCACGGATGTTTTCGTCATCGACACCCTGGGTGAGCTGATGCCGTTCTATGCCTGTGCACAGGTCGCCTTCGTCGGCGGCAGCCTGCAGCCGATCGGTGGCCACAATCTGCTGGAACCGGCGGCGATGGGCACTGCCGCTGTGACCGGTCCGCACCTGCACAACTTCGCCGAGATCTCACGGCGCATGCGTGAGGCCGGTGCCTTGCTGATCGGCGAGGACGTGCAGGCGGTAGGTGACCTGCTGCAGCACCTGCTGGGCGACGCCCAGGCGCGCGAGGACATGGCCCGTGCCGGTTGCACGCTGGTCAGCAACGGCCGCGGTGCCCTGCAGCGCACGCTGGCGCTGGTCGCGCCACACCTGCCGCCGCCGCGCAGCTGAGCCGGGCAGCAACACCGCCAGGGCGGATGCTACGCGGACCGACTGACGTGATCGACTGCATCAATTCTGCTTAGCAGCCGGATTCCTGTCGCAGCAGGACCGGATGCGTGGCTGCGAACGTGTTTGTGGTCACATCGCGGTGCGCACAGTACGGATTCTGATACCGCCACTTGGCGCACGCTGCCAGCCTCCTGTCGACCGCGCTTGTGCGGATTCAAGAGGGCTTGCGATGGACAGCGATAACCGCCGTGGCCGGCACGCGCTGCTGGGAATGGATCACTTCGCGATGGTGGCGTTGACCCTGCTGCTGGGTGGCAGCGTGATCGCCCTGGTTGGCCAGTACACCGCCGCCCAAGCGGGTCCGGCCATCGTACTGAGTCTGCTGCTGGCCGCACTGGGCACGGCGCCGATGCTGCATTGCCTGCACGTGCTGAACCAGCAGCAGCCCGCAGCCGATGGCCTGCACGGCCTGCTGCGGGCCGCTTGGGGCACGGCAGCCGCGCGCCTGCTGGGTACTGCACTGCTGCTGGAACTGGTGATGACCAGCGCCGGCGTGGCGCAGTCCACGGCCAGCCACGCGCGTGCCGTGTTTGCCAGTCGCGGTATTGAAACCGGCAGCGCGCTGCCGGATCCGGTGATGGCCGTCACCAGTCTGCTGGTGCTGGGTGCGTTCGTGCTGCTGCCCCCGCGTCGCATCGCGCTGACGGTCTGCGTGTTGTTGACGGTGAAGATCGGTGTCGGGCTGTTGCTGTTGGCGCTGGCGGTTCGCCACGTGCACTACGCCAACTGGATTCCGTGGCTGCCGGACGCCACCGCGCCCTATCGATTCGGCCCCGGCGGGGTGCTGGCGGCAAGCGTGCCCTTGCTGGGGGTGTTTGCCAGTGTGGGGCTGGCACTGGGATTTCCCGGACGTGGCCGGCAGGCGCGCACGCGATCACCCTGGCTGCTGGCGGCCGCGCTGCTGCTGGCGATGCTGCTGCTGATCATGCTGGCCGCGTTGCAGGCCGGCCTGGTCGAGTTCCCGGTATTGGACAGTACGCGGCCGTTGTCGGTGGCATTGCAGGGCCATCCGCAGTTGCAGTGGCTGCTGCCGTTGCTGCCGCTGGCGGGCATGGCCGGGCTGGCAGCACTGCTGCTGGTGCTGTTGTCGCTGGCCGCACACCTGGCAGCGCAGCTCCGGCCTGTGGCCGGTGATGAAGCGCCCGGGTTGCGGACGCGGCTGATACCGATCACCGTGGTGCTGACGGCGGCGCTGCTGGCCTTGGGAGCGCCGGCCGGCGCATTGCCGGTGCTGCCGGGTCCAGCAACCCTGCTGGTGATGGCAGCCTTGTGCCCGGCGGCACTGCGTGTCCGTGCGCCGATGCCGGGTGCTGCAATGGTGCTTGCGCCCCTGGCCACGGCGCTGTGCGTGCTGGCCGCAGTGGAACGGGCAGGCGCGTGGCCGGGCTGACGGCCGGCAGATCTGCGCCATGCGTGGGTCGGGCCGTACGCGCCGCCCACAAAAAAGCCACCCTCGCGGGTGGCTTCTTCGCTGCCGGCAGGGCGACGACTCAGTGCGTGGTCGTTGCCGGGTTGCCGGCGTCCTGGGTCAGCAGGCGGTTCACGTCCTGCAGCTCGGCCACGTCCAGCGCACCCAGCGACTGGCTCAGCAGCAGACGGTTCTGCAGGAAGGTGTAGCGGGCCTGGGCGTAGTCCAGCTGCGCCGAGAACAGGATGCGCTGGTTCTGGATCACGTCCAGCACGGTACGGGTACCGACTTCCAGGCCAACCTGCGACGCGTCGTATGCACTCTGCGCCGAGACTACCGCAAGGCGGCGGGCCTCCACTTCGCTGATGCCCTGCACCAGGGTCTGGTAGGCATTGCGGGTGTTGCGGTCCAGGGCACGCTTCTGCTGCTCGTAGCCGTCCTGGGCGATGTCACGCTGGGCCAGCGCCTGGCGCACGTTGGACTGGGTGGCTCCGCCAGCGAAGATCGGCACGCTCAGGGTCAGGCCGATGCTGTTGGTGCGCGCGTCCGGCGACAGCGAGCCGGCGCCGGTGCTGTCACCCCAGGTCGCGGTCTTGCCCCAGCTGCCGCCCAGCGACAGGGTCGGGTAGTGGCCACCACGGGCGGCCTGCACGCCGGCTTCGGCGGCGCTGACCTTCAGTTCCTGCGCCTTCAGCGCCGGATTCTGGGTGGTGGCCTGGTGCACCAGCTCGTCGATGTTGCCGCGGTTGGCCGGCACTTCCGGGCGGAAGTCCGCCGGCAGGCCACGCAGGTTGACCACCGGCTGGCCGGTCAGTTCGGTCAGGGCCTGGTAGTTATCGGCCAGGGTGTTCTGCGCAACGATGGTGTTGGCGCGCGCCTGGTCGTACTGGGCGCGGGCTTCGTGCACGTCGGTGATCGGCGCCAGGCCCACTTCCAGGCGCTTGTCGGCGAAGTCGAACTGCTTCTTCGCGGCCGCTTCGTTGGTCTGTGCGGCGTTCAGCGATTCGATCGCCACCAGCACGTTGAAGTAGGCCGCCGAGGTGCGCACGATCAGGCTGTCGTTGGCCGAATCGAGGGTGAAGTCCGCCGCCTTGCTCAGCTCACGCTGCGAACGCAGGTTGTTGATCTGGGTCCAGTTGAACAGCGTCTGGCTGCCATCGATCGTGTAATTGCGGCGCTTGTTGGTGAACGAGCCGGAGTTGATGTCGGCGTTCGGCTCGCTGCGCGTGCGGTTCAGCGTGGCCTGGCCGTTGATCTGCGGCAGCAGGGCGGCGCGCGCCTGCACGGCGCCTTCCTTGTCGACCAGCCGGGTCGATTCGGCGGCGGACAGCTGCGGATCGCCGTTGCGCGCCATTTCGTAGACCTGCAGCAGGTCGGCGGCATGGGCGGACAACGGCAGCAGGGCAGTGGCCAGCGCAACAGCGAGGGATCGGCGGATCATTGCGGCTTCCTTGGACTCAGAGGTGGAACTGGGGTGCCGGGGCGGCACCGCGCAGGTAATCGATATCGGTCTCGAACAGGGACTCGGTGCTGCCGTCGGCCTTGACCAGCAGGGCCTCCATCGCCGGCGAGCGGCCGTGGATCACGAACAGGCGACCACCCGGACGCAGCCACGAGGCGAACTGTGACGGCACCACGTCGACCGCACCAGTGACACAGATCACGTCAAAGCGGCGTTCGGTCTGCCAGGACAGGGCGTCAGCCACTTCCACGCGGACGTTGGTGCCCAGGCCGGAAGCATCCAGGCGGGCACGCGCGGCGGCGGCCAGTTCCGGGTCGATCTCCAGGCTCAGCACGTCGCGCGCCAGCGCGCCGATGCAGGCTGCCAGGAAGCCGCTGCCGGTGCCGATTTCCAGCACTTCGTCACCCGGCTGCAGATCCAGTGCCTGCAGGGTACGGCCCTCGATGACCGGCTTCATCATCTTCTGGCCATGGCCGATCGGCAGTTCGACATCGGCGTAGGCCAGCGCCCGGTGTGCATCGGCGACAAAGGCCTCGCGCGGCAGGCGGGCCAGGACGTCGAGCACCTTGATGTCCAGCACGTCCCAGGGACGGATCTGCTGTTCCACCATCAGTTCGCGGGCGTGGGCGTAATCAATCGTCATGAGGTTCAAATCCAGCGCAGTGGGCCGGCCATTTTACCGGTGCCGGAGGCCGGCGGCGCGCCCAGAGCATCAGCTGCCGGGTGGCCGGGGTCGCAGTGCCGGAAGTCATCGCGACCTCCGGTTCGTTCAGTTTTGGTTATTCAGCCGTCCCGGCCCCTCGCGGCGCATAGGCACGCAGGAAGAAGTCGATGCTGGCGGTCACATGGGCAAGAGGGTCGCACTCCACCGGTGACAGTGGCATGCCGCACATCATATGCATGTGCACTTCGCCCTTGACCAGGGTCAGGAACTGCTCGCCAGCCAGCGAATAGTCGGTGATGTCCAGTTCGCCGCGCTCGGCGCGTGCCCGCAGGAAGTCAGCCAGGGCCTCGCAGGTGCGCTCCGGGCCTGCCTTCCAGAACAGCTCGCGCAGGCGTTCGTCGGTCTCCGGCGCCATCATCATGCGCTGGATCGAGATCGCCGCGTCGGAGGTGATCAGTTCGAAGAAGGCCAGTCCGATGCCGATCAGCTGGTCGCGCAGCGGGCCGTCCGCGTCGGCCACGAACAGGGCATCGGGCAGCATTTCAATGCACTTGGACTGCACGGCCTCGGAAAACAGGGTTTCCTTGTCGCCGAAGTGGCTGTACACGGTCAGCTTCGAGACGCCGGCCTGGGCGGCAATGGCGTCCATGCTCACGCCGGTATAGCCCTGTTCGATGAACAGTACCTTGGCTGCTTCAAGGATCGCCGCGCGCTTGCCCAGATCCTTGGGGCGCCCGGGTCCGGCGGCCTTGGCAGCAGGCTTGGCCGACGGCTTGCGGGAAGTGGAAGAACTCATCGCAACAATACTAGACCAAGCGGTTCGATATTTATACTATACCGGCCGGTTTATTAAATTGGGCCGGCAGTCGCGGCTCCCCCTTGTTACAACCCTGCGTTTTCAGGACGTTGACCGATGAAGATCGTGCGCTGGATGGGCGGTATGGTGTGGGTGGCTGCGCTGGCAGCCTGTTCGGGACAGGAACAGGCGCCGCAGGCGGCCGTGCCGGTACTGGTGGTTCACCCCGGCGAACAGGCCGGACAGGCCCCGGCGGCGTTCCCGGGCACGGTGCGTGCCCGCCAGGAAAGCCCGCTGTCGTTCCGCGTCGGCGGCAACCTGGTCAAGCGCCATGTCGATGCCGGGCAGCGGGTAAAGAAGGGCGACGTGCTGGCCGAGCTGGATGCAGCCGACTTCGCATTGCAGGCCCGCGCTTCGCAGGCGCAGCTGGCCGCAGCTGAAGCCGACCTGGTGCGTGCCCGCGACGACCTCAAGCGCTACCAGGTGCTGGCTGACCAGCAACTGGTCAGCCGTTCGCAGCTGGACCAGCAGTCAGCCGCCTTCAAAGCGGCGCAGGGCCAGGCCAACGCCGCCCGCGCCAACCTCGATGTGCTGCGCAACCAGGCCGACTACGCGCAGCTGCGCGCACCGGCTGACGGCGTGATCGCCAGCCGTGAGGCCGAGGCCGGGCAGGTGGTGTCCGCCGGACAGACCATCTTCAACCTGGCCGCCGACGGTGGCCGCGAAGTGCTGATCGACCTGCCCGAAGCCACCATCCGCGACTACGCGGTCGGCCAGCCGGTCGAGGTGGAGTTGTGGAACCGCCCGGGGCAGCGCCTGCCAGGCACGATCCGCGAGATTGCCGCCGCCGCCGATCCGCAGGCACGCACCTACGCGACGCGGGTCAGCCTGGCCGCCGATGCGCTGGCCGATGTCGAGCTGGGCCAGAGCGCGCGCGTCTACAGCAGCGCCGGCCGCCACGGCACCCTGCAGCTGCCGCTGGGCGCACTGCAGCGCGGTGCCAACGGTGCCGCCAGCGTGTGGGTGGTCGATCCGGCCAACAGCACGCTGAAGGCCGCCACCGTCACCACTGGTGCGTTTGGCAGCGAGGCGGTACCGGTGCTGTCCGGCGTAAGCGCGGGTGACTGGGTGGTTGCCGCCGGTGGCCACCTGTTGCGGGCGGGCCAGCCGGTGATCGCCGTAGACCGGCAGAACCGCCCGGTGCTGAAGCCGGCCGCGCCGGCGGCTGCCGCCAAGGCCAAGGAGTAAGCCGGTGCGCCGCTTCAATCTCTCCGAGTGGGCGCTGGCCAACCGACCCCTGGTGTTGTTCGCGATGCTGGCGTTCGCGCTGATCGGCGCGTGGTCGTACAAGCATCTGGGCCAGTCCGAGGATCCACCGTTCACCTTCAAGGCGATGGTGGTGCGCACGCTGTGGCCGGGTGCCACCGCCGAACAGGTCTCGCGACAGGTGACCGAGCCGCTCGAGAAGGCGTTGATGAACACCGGCGAGTACGAGTTCATCCGCTCGTATTCGCGGCCAGGTGAGTCGCAGATCATCTTCATGGCGCGCGACAGCCTGCGTTCCAAGCAGATCCCCGACCTCTGGTACCAGGTGCGCAAACGCGTGGGCGACATCCGCCCGACGCTGCCGCGCGAAATCGTCGGCCCGTTCTTCAACGATGAGTTCGGCGATACCTACGGGAACATCTATGCGTTGACCGGCAAGGGCTTCGACTATGCGGTGATGCGTGATTACGCCGACCGCATCCAGCTGGAACTGCAGCGCGTGCCCGACGTCGGCAAGATCGACCTGGTCGGCCTGCAGGACGAGAAGGTGTGGATCGAGCTGTCCAACACTCGTCTGGCGACGCTGGGCGTGTCGATGCAGCAGGTGCAGCAGGCACTGGCCGACCAGAATGCGGTGACCGGCACCAGCTTCTTCGAGACCGCTACCGATCGCGTGCAGCTGCGCGTGACCGGCCAGTTCAACGACATCGAAGCGATCCGCCAGTTCCCGATCCGCGCCGGTGACCGCACCGTGCACCTGGGCGACATCGCCGAGGTCAAGCGTGGCTTCGCCGATCCGGCGTCGCCGAAGATGCGCTTCATGGGTGAAGAGGCGATTGGGCTGGCGGTGGCGATGAAGGATGGCGGTGACATCCTCAAGCTCGGCGCCAACCTCGATGCCGAGTTCGAACGCCTGCAGAAGACCCTGCCGGCCGGTATGCAGCTGCGCAAAGTGTCCGACCAGCCGCAGTCGGTGGAAGAGTCGGTCGGCGAGTTCGTGCAGGTACTGACCGAGGCGGTGGTGATCGTGCTGCTGGTCAGCTTCTTCTCGCTGGGCCTGCGCACCGGTCTGGTGGTGGGCGTGACCATCCCGCTGGTGCTGGCGATGACGTTCTTCGTCATGCACTACTTCGACATCGGCCTGCACAAGATCTCGCTGGGCGCACTGGTGCTGGCGCTGGGCCTGCTGGTGGACGATGCGATCATCGCGGTGGAGATGATGGCCACCAAGATGGAACAGGGTTACGACCGCCTGCGCGCGGCCAGTTTTGCCTGGGAATCAACTGCGTTCCCGATGCTGACCGGTACGCTGATCACGGCGGCCGGCTTCCTGCCGATCGCTACCGCGGCATCGAGCACCGGTGAGTACACCCGCTCGCTGTTCCAGGTGGTGACCATCGCGCTGGTGGTGTCGTGGATCGCGGCGGTGCTGTTCATCCCGTACCTGGGCGACAAGATGCTGCCGGACCTGTTCAATCCGCAGCCGCCGAAGCCGGGCAGCCTGTCCGCGCGCTGGCATGCCAAGCGCCAGCAGTGGGCCGACCGCTACCCGGCGCTGGCCAACCTGATCGCGCCGCCGCAGCACGGGCATGACCATGATCCGTACCAGCGCCCGTTCTACCGCAGTTTCCGTCGCTTCCTCGATGGCTGCCTGCGTCACCGCTGGTGGGTGATCGCCGCGACCATCGCGCTGTTCGTGTTCTCGCTGATGATGTTCCGCTTCGTGCCGCAGCAGTTCTTCCCGGATTCGACCCGGCCGGAATTGATGGTGGACATCGAGCTGGCCGAGGGCGCGTCGCTGCGCTCGACCCAGGCCCAGGCCGAGGAGCTGGAGAAGCTGCTGTCCAGCCGCGAGGGCATTGCCAACTACGTCTCCTACGTGGGCACCGGTTCGCCGCGCTTCTACCTGCCGCTGGACCAGCAGCTGCCGGCCACCAACTTCGCCCAGTTCGTGGTGCTGGCCAAGGACATCAAATCGCGCGAAAGCACCCGTGACTGGCTGCTGCACGAAGTGATTCCGAAGTTCCCGGACGTGCAGATGCGCGTGACCCGCCTGGAGAACGGCCCGCCGGTCGGCTATCCGGTGCAGATGCGTATTTCCGGCGAGCACATCGAGAAGGTGCAGGCGATCGCGCGCCAGGTCGAAGCCAAGGTGCGTGAGAACCCACACGTGATGAACGTGAACCTGGACTGGAGCGAGCCGAGCAAGGTAGTGCGGCTGGTGATCGACCAGGAGCGCGCCCGCGCGCTGGGCGTGAGCAGTGCCCAGGTCAGCCAGTTCCTGTCCAGTTCGCTGGCTGGGCAGTCGGTGAGCGTGTACCGCGAAGGCAACCGCCAGATCGAGATGCTGCTGCGTGGCCCGGCCGATGAGCGCAACCAGCTGGAGCTGCTGTCCAGCCTGTCGATGCCGACCGCCAACGGCGGCAGCATCACGCTGTCGCAGGTGGCGACGATGGAGTATGGCTTTGAGGACGGCATCATCTGGCACCGCAACCGGTTGCCGACGGTGACCGTGCGTGCCGACATCAGCGACGGCATGCAGCCGCTGGACGTGGTGCACCAGATCCTGCCGACGCTGGACGGGATCCGCGCTGAACTGCCCAGTGGCTACCTGCTGGAGACCGGCGGTACGGTGGAGGATTCGGCCCGTGGCCAGAACTCGATCAAGGCCGGCATGCCGCTGTTCCTGGTGGTGGTGGCCACGCTGCTGATGCTGCAGCTGCGCAGCTTCTCGCGTGCAGCGATGGTGCTGGTGACCGCGCCGCTGGGCATCATCGGCGCGACCCTGTTCCTGCTGCTGTTCCGGGCGCCGTTCGGCTTCGTCGCGCTGCTGGGCACGATCGCACTGGCCGGCATGATCATGCGCAACTCGGTGATCCTGATCGACCAGATCCAGCAGGACATCGATGCCGGGCATGACCGCTGGCATTCGATCATCGATGCCACGGTGCGCCGTTTCCGCCCGATCGTGCTGACCGCGCTGGCGGCGGTGCTGGCGATGATTCCGCTGTCGCGCAGTGCGTTCTATGGCTCGATGGCGATTTCGATCATGGGTGGCCTGATCGTGGGCACGGTGCTGACCCTGGTGTTCCTGCCGGCGCTGTACGCGGCGTGGTTCCGGGTGAAGCCGGACGAATCCGGGGCATAACGCCCCGGGTTCTACGGCCACCGCCTCTGGTAGGTGCCAACCTTGGTTGGCACTGCGGCTTGCATCCACGCATGGCCCGGATTGATCTGCTCGCGGGATCTGCTTTCTGTAGAGCCGAGCCATGCTCGGCTGCTCTTCGCGCGATGACGGGATGAGTCGAGCATGGCTCGACGCTACAGAAGCATCTACGCATGGCGTGGAGCTACTGCAGCTGCAGGCCGCTCCGCAGCACCGGCAGCAGCCATTCGATGAACACCTGCACGCGCAGCGCACGGTGGTGCCGATGCGGTTGCAACAGAGTCACCGGCAACGGCTGCGCCACATACTGCGGCATCACTTCCACCAGTTCGCCGGATTGCAGTTCCGCCTGCACGTCGTAGCGCGGAATCTGCAGCAAGCCCAGCCCGGCTACGCAGCACGCGATCGACGCCTCGGCGCTGTTCACCCGCACCCAGCCGGGCATTGGCAGCGTGCGCAGCTGGCCGCCGTCCTGCCACTCCCACGGTTCCACCCGTGCCGTGGTCGGCGACGCATAGTTCACCGCGCGGTGCTGCTGCAGGTCGGCAGGATGCTGCGGTACACCATGCTCGCGCAGGTAGGCCGGCGCGGCGACGTTGACGAAGTCGAGTTGTCCCAGTGTGCGCGCCACCAGGCTGGAGTCACCCAGCTGACCGACCCGCAGCACCGCATCGCAACCGTCTTCGATCAGGTTCACCGCGCGGTCGGTCATGCCCAGGTCGACTTCCACCTGCGGATACTGCGCGAAGAACCCTGGCAGCGCCGGAGCGATGATGCGACGGCCGATGCGACTGGGCACGTCGATCTTCAGCAAACCGACCGGTTGCGCGTCGTCTTGCCGGAACAGCGATTCAGTGTCTTCGACTTCGGCGATCAGGCGCAGGCAGCGGGCATGGAACACGTCGCCATCATGGGTGGTGGACACCCGGCGGGTCGAGCGCTGCAGCAGGCGGGTGCCGAGCCGCTGCTCCAGCTCCGCAATGGCTGCCGAGACGGTGGAGCGGGGTAGGCCGAGCTGGTCGGCGGCGCGGGTGAAGCTGGCGCACTCCACCACCCGGGTGAAGATGCGGAAGCGATCGATCCGGTCCATTGTTCGCTGGCTCTGGAAAGTTAAGTCAATGTGGCGGGCTTTATCCGCATTTTCTGCACGATATCGTCGTCAGGGCAGGGTTGCCACCCCGGGCAGCCTCCTCCCCGAGACCGAAGCCATGACCGACCATTCCCTCAAGGGCAAGACCGTGCTGATCGCTGGTGGCGCCAAGAACCTGGGCGGCCTGATCGCCCGCGACTTCGCTGCACAGGGCGCCAAAGCCATCGTCATCCACTACAACAGCGCCGCCACCCAGGCCGATGCAGAGGCGACCGTCGCCGCCGTGCAGGCCGCCGGCAGCAAGGCGGTGGCCCTGCAGGGGGACCTGACCTCGGCGGCAGCGATGGAGCGCTTGTTCGCCGATGCCGCGGCCGCAGTCGGCCGTCCCGACATCGCCATCAATACGGTCGGCAAGGTATTGAAGAAACCGCTGCTGGACATCAGCGAAGCGGAGTACGACGAGATGAGCGCGGTCAACGCCAAGGCGGCGTTCTTCTTCCTCAAGGAAGCCGGCCGCCACGTCAACGACGGTGGTCGCATCTGCACCCTGGTCACCTCATTGCTGGGTGCCTACACGCCGTTCTATTCCAGCTACGCCGGTACCAAGGCGCCAGTCGAGCACTTCACCCGCGCGGCGTCGAAGGAGTTCGGTGAGCGCGGCATTTCGGTGACCGCGATCGGCCCTGGTCCGATGGACACGCCGTTCTTCTACCCGGCCGAGAGCGCCGATGCGCAGGCGTATCACAAGACCGCGGCGGCGCTGTCGGCGTTCACCCGCACCGGCCTGACCTATATCACCGATATCGTGCCGTGGATCCGCTTCCTGGTCACCGATGGCTGGTGGATGACCGGGCAGACCATCCTGGTCAATGGTGGGTACACCACCAAATAATGCAGCCACGCATGGCGTGGCTGCCCGCTACCTGTAGCGTCGAGCCATGCTCGACGGCTGCTGAATGAGCCGGGCATGGCTCGGCTCTACAGGCGTTGCCCGATGGGTCAGCGCAGCTTGGCCAGCACCGCGTCGGTGGCTGCAGCGGTGCTCACGGCCTGGCCCTTGGCGGCCAGGTCGGCAGTGAACACCCCATCATCCAGCACCGCATGCACGGCCGCTTCCACCGCGGCGGCTTCGGCTTCCAGGCCCAGCGAATGGCGCAGCAGCATCGCCGCGCTGAAGATCGTTGCGTACGGATTGGCGATGCCCTTGCCGGCGATGTCCGGGGCCGAACCGTGGATGGGCTCGTAGATGCCCACCGCGCCCGGCTCACCCAGCGAGGCCGACGGCAGCAGGCCCAGCGAGCCGGCCAGCATCGAGGCTTCATCGGTGAGGATGTCGCCGAACATGTTCTCGGTCACGATCACGTCGTACTCGCGCGGCTTGGCCAGCAGGTGCATGGCCATCGAATCGACCAGCTGGTGCTCCAGGGCAACGTCCGGGAACTCCTCGCGGCCGATGCGCGCGGCGACGTCACGCCACAGGCGCGAGGTTTCCAGCACATTGGCCTTGTCCACCGAGGTGACCTTGCCGCGACGCTGCTGCGCCAGGCGGAAGGCACTGCGCAGCACGCGTTCGATCTCGGCCACGGTGTAGCGGCACAGGTCGCTGGCGCTGTCGGCGTCGCGGGTCTTGTCGCCGAAGTAGATGCCACCGGTCAGCTCGCGCACCACCACGAAGTCCACGCCCTGCAGCAGCTCGGCCTTGATCGGCGAGGCATGCAGCGCGGCTTCGTGGGTGCGCACCGGGCGCAGGTTGGCGTACAGGCCCAGCGCCTTGCGGATCGCCAGCAGGCCCTGCTCGGGGCGCACCTTGGCGTTCGGGTCGGACCACTTCGGGCCGCCAACCGCGCCCAGCAGCACGGCGTTGGCGGCCTGGCAGGCAGTCAACGTGGAGGCGGGCAGCGGTTCGCCATGACGGTCGATGGCGATGCCGCCGATGTCGTGCTCGCTGAAGGTGAAGGTGTGGTTGAAGCGTCCGGCGACGGCCTTCAGGACGGCCACTGCCGCGGCGGCCACTTCCGGGCCGATGCCATCACCGGGCAGGACAACAATCTCAGCGTGCATGCTCACTCTCGTAACGTTCGATTTCAGGGACACGGCCCAACAGATACCCCAACTGGTCGACGCCTTCCAGCAGGCAGGTCTGCGAGAAGCCATCCAGCGGGAAGGAATAGACGCGGCCATCGGGCGTGTGCAGTTCGCGCGCAGCCACGTCGATGGTCAGCTCATCGTCCGGGCGCTGCATCAGCGCCTGCACGTCGGCCTCGTCCAGCACGATCGGCAGCAGGCCGTTCTTCAGCGAGTTGCCGCGGAAGATATCTGCGATCTCGCTGCTGACGATGGCACGCAGGCCCAGGTCGGTCAGTGCCCACGGCGCATGCTCGCGCGAGGAACCGCAGCCGAAGTTGCGGCCCGCCAGCAGGATGCTGCGGCCGGCGTTGTGCGGCTGGTTGAAGGCGAAGTCAGCCACCGGCGAACCGTCGGCCTGCCAGCGCCAGTCATTGAAGGCGTTGCGGCCCAGGCCGGCACGTTCGGTGGTGGACAGGAACCGCGCCGGGATGATCTGGTCGGTGTCGATGTTGGTCTGGCGCAGCACCACACTGGCCGAGGTCAGGGTACGGAAACCGGCCATCACGCCACCTCCTGTGCGAACAGTTCGCGGGTATCGGCAACGTGCCCGTTCACAGCGGCCCACGCCGCGCTCATCGGCGACGCCAGCAGCGTGCGCGAACCGGGGCCCTGGCGGCCTTCGAAATTGCGGTTGCTGGTGCTCACGGCCAGCTGGCCGGGTGCGACCAGATCGCCGTTCATGGCGATGCACATCGAGCAGCCCGGCTCACGCCACTCGGCACCGGCCGCGCGCACGATTTCGTGGATGCCTTCGGCCTCGGCCTCGCGCTTGACGATCTCCGAGCCCGGCACCACCAGCATGCGCACGCGGTCAGCGACGCGGCGGCCGCGCAGGACCTTTGCGACTTCGCGCATGTCGCTCAGGCGGCCATTGGTGCACGAACCGACGAACACCACGTCCACCGGCGTTCCGGCCAGCGCCTTGCCCGCCTGGAAGTGCATGTAGTCCAGGCCCTTCTGTGCGGCGGCATCGTTGGCCGCCGGAATCGGCGCGTCCACTGCGATGGCCGTGCCCGGATGGGTGCCCCAGGTCAGGGTCGGGCGGATGTCGGCGGCGTGGATGTGCACTTCGCTGTCGAAGCGTGCGCCGTCATCGCTGCGCAGCTGCTGCCAGCGCGCCACGGCAGCGTCGAAGTCGGCGCCCTTGGGGCCGCGCGGCGTGCGGGCGACGAAGTCGAAGGTGACCTGGTCCGGCGCCACCATGCCGGCACGCGCGCCGGCTTCGATCGACATGTTGCACAGGGTCATGCGCTGTTCCATGTCCATCGCTTCGATGGTGCTGCCACGGAACTCGATGACGTGGCCGGTGCCACCGTTGACGCCGATCACGCCGATGATGTGCAGCACCACGTCCTTGGCACCGACGCCTGGCGCCAATGGGCCATCAACGGTGATGGCAAAGGTCTTGGCCTTGCGCTGCAGCAGGCACTGCGTGGCCAGCACGTGGCCGACTTCGCTGGTGCCGATGCCGAAGGCCAGCGAACCGAACGCACCATGGGTGGAGGTGTGACTGTCGCCGCAGACGATGGTCATGCCCGGCTGGGTGAAGCCCTGTTCCGGCGCGATCACGTGGACGATGCCGCGGTTGTCCGAGGCCATGTCGAACAGCTCGATGCCATGCTCGGCGCAGTTGCGCGCCAGCGTGGCGACCTGTGCCTCGGAGGCGGCGCTGGCATAGGGCAGCGTGCCGTCAGCGGCGGCCGGCAGGGTCGGCGTGGAGTGGTCCATCGTCGCCTTGGTGCGGTCCGGGCGGCGCGGCGACAAGCCGCGCTCGCGCAGCTCGGTGAACGCCTGCGGCGAGGTCACCTCGTGGATCAGGTGCAGGTCGATGTACAGCACGGCGGGCGCGCTGTCGGATTCGGGAACCACCACGTGGGCGTCCCACAGTTTGTCGTACAGGGTGCGGGGTGCGGAAGTCATGCGTATGCCTGGCAGAAGTACGAAATAGCGAACATCAGTAAAGAAAGCGGAACGGTCAAGTCAGCGACGGCGGGCGAGCACGCGCAGCCGCACGTAGTCCGCCAGAGGCTGGCCGGCGGCATTGCGCGGCAGCTCGGCCAGCAGCGCGGTGGCGGCCTCGCGCACCGTAGCGCGTGCCTCGTCTGGCAGGTCGTCCAGCAGCGGCGCGGCGAAGACGCGCAGCCAGCCGGCCACGCCGGTCGGCAATGCCGTTGGGCGCGGCGTGCACTCGATCAGTTGCACCTGGAAGCCATGCTGGCGCAGGCGGTCGGCGTAGGCATCGGCCGTCGGGAAGTACCACTGGAAGGCGCTGGCGCCATGGCCGTGCGCCACGCGTGCGGCCTGCACGGCCGCGATGATCGTGGCCACGTTGCCATGGCCGCCGAACTCGGCGACGAAGCGGCCACCGGGGCGCAGCGCGCGGCGTACGCCTTCCAGCACGCGGTCCGGGGTGCCCATCCAATGCAGTGCCGCGTTGCTGAACACGGCATCGAACTCGCTGTCGAACGACAGTGCGTGGCCGTCCATCACCTGGGCATCGACACCGCGCGCGCGGGCGGCGATCACCAGTTCCGGCGAGGCATCCACGCCGTGGATGCGTGCGCCGCTCAGGGCCAGTTCGGTGCTGAGCACGCCATCGCCACAGCCCAGGTCGAGGATGCGCTCACCGGCGCGCGGGTCGAGCAGGCGCGAGACCGCGCCGCCGAGCAGCGGGACGAAGCCGGCGTCGATCGCATAGTCCTGGGCGTTCCACTGCTGGCCAGCGGCGCTGGCCGGGGTGAAGGTGTCGAAGGCGCTCATGGCGGGTTCCTCAGGCGGTGGCAGGGGTGGGAACGTCGGTGCTGTTGTGGGCGGTGGCCTGGCGCTGGCGCAGCAGGCGGTTGGCCACATCCAGCCAGGCCAGCGCGGAGGCTTCGATGATGTCCTTGCTGGTGCCGGTGCCGTCGTACTCCACGCCTTCGTGGCGCACGCTCAGGTTGGCCTCACCGCGCGCATCGGCGCCGATGCCGACGCTGTGCACGTGGTAGCTGTCCAGCATCAGCTGCACGCCGGTGGCGGCCGACAGCGCGCCGAACAGCGCATCGACCGGGCCATCGCCCTGCGCGGTCTCGGCCACGCGGTTGCCGTCCGGGTCGGACAGTTCGACCAGCGCGTTGGCGCGGCTGCCGACATCGCTGATGGTCATCGAGGCCAGGCGGTAGCCCTGCGCGTTGGAGCCGCCCTGCATCAACGTCTGCAGGTCGGCATCGGTGACCACGCGCTGCTGTTCGCACAGGCCCTTGAACTGCTCGAACACCAGTTTCAGTTCGTCTTCGTCCAGCCAGAAGCCCAGCGCACGCAGGCGCGCTTCAACAGCGGCGCGGCCACTGTGGCGGCCCAGCACCATCTGCGAGTCCTCCCAACCCACGTCTTCCGGGCGCATGATTTCGTAGGTACCGCGATGGCGCAGCATGCCGTGCTGGTGGATGCCCGATTCGTGGGCGAACGCGTTGGCGCCGACGATGGCCTTGTTGCGCTGTACCGGCATGCCGACCAGGCGCTGCAGCAACTGCGAGGTACCGACGATGCGCGGGGTGTTGATCGAACTGTCCTGCTCGTAGAAGGCCTGGCGTACCTTCAGCACCATGGCGATCTCTTCCAGCGAACAGTTGCCGGCGCGCTCGCCGATGCCGTTGACGGTGCACTCGACCTGGCGCGCGCCGCCTTCGATGGCGGCCAGCGAGTTGGCCACGGCCAGGCCCAGATCATTGTGGCAGTGCGCGCTGAAGATCACATTGGCGGCGTTCGGTACATCGGCGACGCCGGCGATGACCTGCTGGAACATCGCGCGGATTTCTTCCGGCGTAGTGAAGCCGACGGTGTCGGGCAGGTTGATGGTGGTGGCGCCGGCGGCGATCGCTACGCGCGAGACCTCGATCAGGTAATCCAGCTCGGTACGGGTGGCATCCTCGGCCGAGAATTCGACATCGTCGATGTAGGAACGCGCCAGCGCTACGTGCTTGCGTACCGACTCCAGGACCTGCTCGCGGGTCATCCGCAGCTTGTGCTCGCGATGCAGCGGGCTGGTCGACAGGAACACGTGCAGGCGCGGATTGGCGGCCGCTTCCAGGGCCCGTGCGGAAGTTTCGATGTCGGCCTGCAGGCAGCGCGACAGCACCGCCAGGCTCAGGCTCGGGCGGCGCAGTTCGCGGCCGATCAGCGCCATTGCCTCGCGGTCGGACTGCGAGCTGGCCGGGAAGCCGGTCTCGATGATGTCCACGCCCAGTTCGTCCAGCGCACGCGCCATCACCAGCTTCTGCGGCGGGCTCATGCTGCAGCCGGGGGACTGCTCACCGTCACGCAGGGTGGTGTCGAAGATGCGGATGCGCGGGGTGGTAATTCGTTCGATGGTGGTCACAGGGAAATCTCCTCGACAGCGGGCGTTGCGGCTTGCAGGTGGGAAGGGGGAGAGGTGGGGGAGGACGGCGCGCTGGCCCTGGCGGGCGAGCGGGGTGTTTCGCTGCGCCGTCGCCGCGGCTTGCGTGGCGGGCGCGGCCGGATGTCGGTGAGCAGGCCGGCCAGTACGCCGGCATCGATGTTGCCGCCGGACACCACCGCGCACTTGCGGCGGCCGGCGACGCGGCGGCCGGCAGCCAGCGCCAGCGCGCCGGCGCCCTCGGCGATGATGTGTTCTTCCAGCGCCAGCCGCACCAGGGTTTCGCGCAGCTCGGCTTCGCGCACGATCACCACGTCGTCCAGCAGCGATGTGCACAGGCGGCGGGTCAGGAAGCCGGGGATCTTCACTCGCACGCCATCGGCCAGCGAGGCGACGGGGGCAATCTCACGGACATCGCCACGGATCGCGCGCGCCATCGAGTCAACGCCTTCCACCTGTGCACCAACCACGCGCACGCCCTGTGATTTCAGCGCCAGGGCCACGCCGGAGGCCAGTCCACCGCCGCCGATCGGCACGATCACCACGTCAGGGGCATGCGCGGCCAGTTCGATGCCGACCGTGCCCTGGCCGGCGATCACGTCGGCATCATCGAACGCGGACAGGAAGCGGTAGCCGTGGCGCCGCGCCAGTTCGACCGCGAAGGCGTAGGCCTCGTCGTAGCTGTTGCCGTGCTGGCGCACGGTGGCGCCCCAATGGGCGACGCCGGCGATCTTGGTCGCCGGCGCGCCATGCGGCATCACCGTGATGGCCGGTACGTCCAGACGGTAGGCGGCCCAGGCCACGCCTTGGGCGTGGTTGCCGGCCGAGGCGCAGATCACCGGACGGGTGTCGCCGCGTTCGCGGCCGGCCAGCAGAGCGTTCAAGGCGCCGCGCACCTTGTAGGAACCGGTGCGCTGCAGGTTCTCCAGCTTCAGCCAGGTGCCGAAGCGCTCGGCATGGTGCAGCGGGGTGGGCGGCAGGAAGCGGCGCAGGCGGGCCTGCGCGGCCAGAACGTCGGCAACGCTTACGTCGCCGACATCGCTTTCCTGGCTGGCATCAGCGGCCGGCATGGGCCACCAGCGCGGTGCCGAAGACCGCCGCGTGCGGGCACGGGCGACGAAGAAGACGCCTCCGTACCGGCACCGTGGTCGCTACGGTACGGGTGTTCATGGCGATACTCCTTCCACGGCGGTGACCTGTACGGACACGCAGTCGTAGATCTTCTCGATCTGCCGGCACAGCGTTTCCGCCGGGCGCTGGCCATCCACCACCAGCTGCAGGTGCCAGCGGCCATCGTCGGCGGCCACCGGCGCACCGCTGATCGCACGCGGCGCGAAGCCGCGACGCTCGGCCATGCCGATCACGCGCAGCAGCGCGCCTTCGGCCGGGTGCAGCACCAGGTCAAGCCGGTATTGCATTGGGGGTCTCCTGGCGGGCATGGGCGGGGTTGCTTTCCAGCATCGTGCTGTTGGCGGTGTTCGGCGGCACCAGCGGCCACACGTTGGCGCGTGCATCGATGGCCACGTGCAGCAGTGCCGGGCCCGGTTCGGCCAGCAGCGCGGCCAGGCCGCCTTCCACGTCGTCGCGGTTGTCGACGCGGGTGGCGGCGATGCCGAACACCTGCGCCAATGCCACGAAGTCCGGGTTGTCGGACAGGTCGATCTCGCTGTAACGCTCGGCGAAGAACAGCTCCTGCCACTGCCGCACCATGCCCAGCGAACTGTTGTCCAGCAGCACGATCTTCACCGGCAGGCGGCAGCGGGCGATGGTCGCCAGCTCCTGCACGTTCATCATGAAGCTGCCATCGCCGGACACCAGCACCACGGTGCGGTCGGGGCAGGCGAACTGCGCGCCCATCGCCGCCGGCAGGCCGAAGCCCATGGTGCCCAGCGCGCCGCTGGTCAGGTGGTTGCGCGGGTGGTTGAAGCGGCAGTGCTGGGCCACCCACATCTGGTGCTGGCCGACATCGCAGGCGATCACCGCATCGGCCGGGGCCAGCTCGCTCAGGCGCTTCAGCAACGCCGGCGCGTAGATGTGCTGGCCGGGTGCATCGTAGCGGGCAGCGAAGCGATCGCGGTGCTGCGCGCAACGCTTGCGCCATGCATCCTGGTGGGCCCTGGGGGAGGGGAAGGCCGCACGCAGGGCACGGATGGCATGGCCGACATTGCCAGGCACGGCGACGTCGGCGCTGCGCAGCTTGGAGATCTCGTAAGCGTCCGCATCGATGTGGACGACGCGGGCGAATGGCGCGAACTCGGCCAGCTTGCCGGTGGCGCGGTCATCGAAGCGCGCCCCCAGCACCAGCAGCAGGTCGCTTTCCTGCACGGCCATGTTGGCCGCGCGGGTGCCATGCATGCCCAGCATGCCCAGCGACTGCGGATGGCTGGCCGGCAGCGCACCCAGGCCACGCAGGGTCATCACCGTGGGGATGGCGCTGGCCTCGACGAAGTCGCGCAGGTCCTGCACCGCATCACCCAGCGCGATGCCGCCACCGGCGTAGACCACCGGCTTCTCGGCCGCCGCCAGTGCGGCGATCGCCTCGGCGATGGCGGCCTCGGCCGGCGCCGGCGGCGGTTCGACGCTGCTGGGCACATGCACCGGCAGATGGCTGGCATCGGCCAGCTGCACATCCTTGGGCAGGTCGATCAGCACCGGGCCGGGACGGCCCTCGCGGGCGATGCGGAAGGCATCGGCCACCACGCGCGGCAGATCATCGACGCTGCGCACCAGCCAGCTGTGCTTGACGATCGGCATCGTCAGGCCGAACACATCCAGTTCCTGGAAGGCGTCGGTGCCCAGCAGCGGCGTGCCGACCTGGCCGGTGATGCAGACCATCGGCACCGAATCCAGCATCGCGTCGGCAATGCCGGTGACCAGATTCGAGGCGCCGGGGCCGGAGGTGGCCACGCAGACGCCGACCTGGCCGCTGGCGCGGGCGAAGCCATTGGCCGCCAGCGCTGCACCCTGCTCGTGGCGCACCAGGATGTGCTTCAGCGACGAATCCACCAGCGCGTCGTAGAACGGCATGATGGTGCCGCCGGGATAGCCGAACAGCGTGCGGACGCCCTCGGCCTCCAGCGCCTGGGTCAGCCAGCGCGCGCCGTTGGGCGGCGCGCTGCGGTGTGTGGGAGAGTTCATGGGGGACCTTGCAGAGCGGGTGGGGGTGCCGCGTTGTTACGCGGCTTGACCTTGCAACCAGACCATCTTGGCGCGCAGTTCCTTGCCTACCTTCTCGATCGGGTGTTCCAGGTCGGCCTGCTTGAACTTGTTGTAGTTCGGCAGGCCCGCTTCGTACTCGGCCACCCAGTTCTTGGTGAAGGTACCGTCCTGGATGTCCTTCAGCACTTCCTTCATGCGTGCCTTGGTGCCGGCATCGATCACGCGCGGGCCGCTGACGTAGTCGCCGTACTGCGCGGTTTCGGAGATGAATTCCAGCATGCGCGAGATGCCACCTTCGTAGAACAGGTCC
Source organism: Stenotrophomonas sp. YJH_SMC_101-4 (assembly GCF_059370395.1). Lineage (NCBI taxonomy): Bacteria > Pseudomonadati > Pseudomonadota > Gammaproteobacteria > Lysobacterales > Lysobacteraceae > Stenotrophomonas > Stenotrophomonas sp. YJH_SMC_101-4. Next base: position 765,183 of record NZ_JCAFTP010000003.1, read on the forward strand.
ACGATCAGCTTCAGTTCGTGCAGTACTTCGTAATAGGCGATCTCCGGCTGGTAGCCGGCTTCGACCAGGGTCTCGAAACCGGCCTGCACCAGCGCCGAGGCGCCGCCACACAGCACCGCCTGCTCACCGAACAGATCGGTCTCGGTTTCTTCCTTGAAAGTGGTCTGGATCAGGTTGGCGCGGGCGCCGCCGAGGCCGGCTGCATAGGCCAGGGCGTACTCAGCCGCCTTGCCGCTCTTGTCCTGGTAGACCGCCCAGATGCACGGCACGCCACGGCCGATTTCATACTCGCGGCGGACCAGCGCGCCCGGGCCCTTCGGTGCGACCAGTACCACGTCGAGATCGTCACGCGGCTTGATCATGTCGAAATGAACGTTCAGGCCGTGCGCGAACAACAGCACCGCACCCTGCTTCATGTTCGGCGCCAGCACGTCGTCGTACAGCTTCTTCTGCACCATGTCCGGGGTCAGCACGGCAACCAGGTCGGCATCCTTCACTGCATCGGCCGGGGCCTTGACGGTGAAGCCATCGGCCTGTGCCTTGACCTCGGTCGGGCCGCCCGGACGCAGGCCTACCACCACGTCGAAGCCGGATTCGCGCAGGTTCAGTGCGTGGGCGCGGCCCTGGCTGCCGTAGCCGATGACGGCGATCTTGGTCTGGGGCAGGTCGTTGGTGCTCATGGGGGAGGTTCCTTGCGGTGGGAAGAAAAAAGAACGGCCGGTCGTCGAAGGTGACGTGCCGGCCGGTCAGGGGAAAGCGGTGGAGGAGGCGCCATGCGTCGCACAGGCACAGCCGCTACGAGGCGTCGTGGCGGTGCTGGTCCAGGTTTTGAAGTTGGCGTTGTTCATGGTGGTTGCGTCTGAAACCAGGTCCTGAAATGAAAAAACCCGCACCGGGGCGGGTGCGGGTTTTGATGAGTTCCGGTGTGTTTGTTGCTTACACGCTGGCTCGTCCCGCACCTGTTGGCTGGGTAATAAGTACGAGCACAAGAATCGAACGCAGCGAGGCGGCGCCGGTGTCGGCGGCTTCAATGTGGGTTCGCGGTGGCGTGTTGTGATGCAACATGTGATCGAGAGAAACACAGCCATTTCGGCGCTGTCAACCCTCGCGACGGATTTTCTATCGGTTTCCGGCGCATCCCGCGCAATCGCTTGCGGCACAAGGATGGTTGCTGCTGAAAGTGTTTCGGTGAACCCGAATTCACTCCTTTCAGAGCGGTTTTTGCGCGGATTCCGGGCTGTTTTCGCCTTGGTGGGTGCGGACCTGGGGCCGCACCCACCGAAAGACCATCGCCCATGACCTCTGCCCGATACCGCGTGAAGGCCGCAGCGGCGAAGATCGGAGCACCACCCTTCCATCGGAACCCGACCGTGTCCCGACGCCTTGCCCGTTCCCTGCTCGCCACCGCCGTGCTCGCCGCCATGCCTGCACTGTCCTTCGCCGCCGACCGCATTGCCGGCCAGACCTTCGCCACCCGTTCGGAGGTGATCGCCCCGCACGCGATGGCCGCCACCTCGCAGCCGCTGGCCACCCAGATCGCGCTGGACGTGATGAAGGGCGGCGGTTCGGCAGTGGACGCTGCGATTGCCGCCAACGCCGCGCTCGGCCTGATGGAGCCCACCGGCAACGGCATCGGCGGCGACCTGTTCGCCATCGTCTGGGACCCGAAGACGCAGAAGCTCTATGGCTACAACGGCTCGGGCCGCTCGCCGAAATCGCTCACCCTGGCCGAGTTCCAGCGCCGTGGCCTGAAGGACATTCCGGCCACCGGCCCGCTGCCGGTGTCGGTGCCCGGCGCGGTCGATGGCTGGTTCGCGCTGCACGAACGCTTCGGCCGCAAGCCAATGGCCGACAACCTCGCGCCGGCCATCCGCTATGCCCGCGAAGGGCACCCGGTGGCCGAAGTGATCGCGTACTACTGGGACCGCTCGGTGCCGAAGTTGTCGCAGTACCCGGGCTTCAAGGAGCAGTTCACGATCAACGGGCACGCCCCGCGCAAGGGTGAGATGTGGAAGAACCCGAACCTGGCCAGCACCCTGCAGAAGATCGCCGACGGCGGCCGCGACGCCTTCTACAAAGGTGACATCGCCCGCACGATCGGTGATTATTTCAAGGCCAACGGTGGCTACCTGAGTTACCAGGATATGGCCGACCACCATGGTGAATGGGTCGAGCCGGTCAGCAGCAACTACCGTGGCTACGACGTGTGGGAACTGCCGCCGAACAGCCAGGGCATCGCTGCGCTGCAGATACTCAACGTGCTGGAAGGCTACGATTTCTCGAAGATCCCGTTCGGTTCACCGGAGCATGTGCACCTGTTCGTTGAAGCGAAGAAGCTGGCCTTCGCCGACCGTGCACGCTTCTACGCCGACATGGCATTCCAGCCGGCACCGGTGCAGAAGCTGATTTCCAAGGAATACGCCGCGCAGCGCCGCGCGCTGATCTCGATGGACAAGGCGTTGAAGGAAGTGCAGCCGGGCACGCCGAAGCAGCTGGAGGAGGGCGACACGATCTACATGACCGTGGCCGATGCCGACGGCATGATGGTGTCGCTGATCCAGTCCAACTACCGCGGCATGGGCAGTGGCATGGCGCCGCCGGGGCTGGGCTTCATCCTGCAGGACCGTGGCGAGATGTTCGTATTGCAGAAGAATCATCCCAACGGTTATGCGCCGGGCAAGCGCCCGTTCCAGACCATCATTCCGGCCTTCATCACCAAGGGTGGCAAGCCGTACGCCAGCTTCGGCGTGATGGGCGGCGCGATGCAGCCGCAGGGCCACGCGCAGATCGTGATGAACCTGGTGGACTTCGGGATGAACCTGCAGGAAGCAGGTGACGCACCGCGCATCCAGCACGACGGTTCCACTGAGCCGACCGGTCAGGCGACGGCGATGACCGACGGCGGCGAAGTGAATCTGGAAACCGGCTTCCCGTATGAAACGGTGCGCGCGCTGATGCGCAAGGGACATCGCATCGTGTTCGCCGACGGCCCGTATGGCGGGTACCAGGCGATCATGCGTGATCCCGAGACCGGGGTGTATTACGGCGCGTCGGAGAGCCGCAAGGATGGGCAGGCGGCGGGGTATTGAGGTTTTCCGGCCACCGGGCTGAGCCCCCCTGCGGTGGTGGTTCGTGGAAGCGGGATCATGTGATTGGGCCGGGCGGGTGGGCTGTTCGGGGGGCGCCGTGAATCCGTCCCTGGAGGCTTGGCAGCCGCTTGCTCGTGTGCGCTGTCCTGCGCACACGGCAAGACCGGGGTTGGGCGTCCTGCCCAACCCGCCCGAGGCATGCCTCGGGCCCATGCGGCTGACACCCCCGCCCAGCCCACCCGCCCAGCCCACCCGCCCAGCC
>NZ_JCAFTP010000004.1:0-504837 GCF_059370395.1 Stenotrophomonas sp. YJH_SMC_101-4
GCCCAGCCCACCCGCCCAGCCCACCCGCCCGGCCCCTGACAGTGTCCGTGGCCATCACCGCAGGAAAAGAAAAAAGAAGAGCAAGAGCAAGAGCAAAGGCAACAGCCGCGCGCTGATGGTTGGGGTCGGATCCGTTTTCCACAGGAAAACGGATCCGACCCCTTCTTGTTTTCCGATACACCTGATCCACGCGTGGCGTGGATCTACTGCCGTCACCGGGAAATTGTCGGAGGCGGGGAGGGGGCCGATGGCGGGACCGTCCACGGCATGGATGCCGTGGCCGAGCCTACAGGGACGTACTTGCGGCGTGTCCCGCCATCGCCCCCCTCCCCGCCAGACCCTCAGAGTCCCAGAGCCGCTTTTGCTGTTGCCGTTGCTTGAAAGAAGCGGTGCAGCCGCAGGCTGCAAAACCCCCTCAATCCTGATCGTGCGCGCGCGCTGCCTCCGCCTGGGTCTCCTCCTGCGCCGCCATCTCGCGTGCGATCCACGCATCGATCATGTGCCGCTGGCGCTGCGCCTGCCGCCGCTCACGCGTGTACTCCTGGTCCAGCACCCGGTACAGCGACACCATCACAAGAAGCATCAGCAGCGCGAACGGCAGCGCTGCGATGGTGATCATGCCCTGCAGCGCCTCCAGCCCGCCTGCCAACAGCAAGGAACCCGCCACCAGCGCAATGCCGACACCCCACGCCACTTTGTGCTTGCGCAATGGCTCGCCAGCGTCGTCCGTGGACATGCTGGCCAGTACCAGTACCGCAGAATCAGCCGAGGTCACGAAGAAGATCATCAGCAGCACCAACGCGATGCTCGACAGAAGAAGAGGCAACGGAAGGCTGTCGAACATGGTGAACAGCACTGTCTCGTAGCCGTTGCCCAGCGCCTGCAGCAGGTCGGCCTGGCCGAAGATCTGCATCCAGATGGCGGTGCCGCCGAACACCGAGAACCAGAAGAAACCCAGCAGCGTCGGCGCCAACACCACGCCGATCACGAACTCCCGAACACTGCGGCCTCGCGAGATGCGCGCGATGAACGAGCCCACGAACGGTGCCCAGGAAATCCACCAGGCCCAGTAGAAGATCGTCCAGTCGGCCACCCAGGTGCTGGACGAGAACGGCGACATGCGCAGGCTCATCGTCACCAGCTGATTGAGATAGGAGCCCAGCGTGGTGGTGAAGGTATTGAAGATCGCGCCAGTCGGGCCGAGCACCAGCACCAGTGCCAACAGCAGCGCCGCCAGTGCAAGGTTGAAGTTGGACAGCCATTTCATGCCGCGGCCGACGCCGCTGAGCGTGGACACCATGTACAGTACGAAAGCCACTGCGATGATGGTCAGCTGCAGCGGCACGCCCGCCTGCACGCCGAACACGCGTTCCACGCCGGCCGCGATCTGTACCGTGCCGAAGCCCAGTGCTGTAGCCACGCCAACCGCGGTGGCGACGACCGCGGAGATGTTGACCATATGCCCGATCCAGCCACGATGGTGACGGCCGATGATCGGTTGCAACATATCGCTGATCTGGCCACGGCCGTTGCGGTTGAACTGGAACCAGGCCATTGCCAGGCCGATCAGCGCATAGATGGCCCACGGGTGCAGGCCCCAATGGAAGAATACGTAGCGCATGGCAGCACGCGCAGCGTCCATGCTTTCAGGTGCCAGCCCTTCCGGTGGTTTGCTGAAATGCGAAATGGGCTCGGCGGCGCCCCAGAACACCAGGCCGATGCCCATGCCGGCGGCGAACAGCATCGACATCCAGCTGGCCCGCGAAAATTCCGGTTCGGCGTCTTCGCCACCGATGCGCAGGTTGCCGAAGCGGCCGAAGGCCAGGTACATCAGGAATACCAGGGCCAGGAACACGACCAGCAGGTAGAGCCAGCCGATGCCGCGGATGAGTTCGCCGAGGATGCTCTGCACCACGGTATTGAAGGGGCCGGGTGCAACACCGGCGAGCAGCACCAGCAGCAGAACCAGTGCAATGGAAACGCGAAACACCATGAAGGGGCTTCTCCGATCAAGGGATTGAGGGGAGCGAGCAGAGCTTGCTGCGAGGGGCCGGCGACATGCAGCACAGACCGGGCAGGGGCCGCGAAGGCGACGAGGAAACACCGGCCGCAGCGGCACGATGCGCGTGCACGTTACTGAATGCGATGTCACGGTTCTGTTAATACAGAAACAGCGGATCCACGCCGTGCGTGGATGGAACAGCCAGGAGCTGCGGTGCGTTCTATGGTCTAATGCGCACCAAGAAGCGGGGGTACCGCGGCCATGTGGCCACGGTTGAGACAGTCCCTTGGAACCTGATCCGGCTCATACCGGCGTAGGGAAGCTTTGCAGTGCAGCCATGCCCGGACTCCGCCCAAGGACCGTCCGGGAGCGGCAGCAGTGCGCCGCCGCTTCGTCCCTGACCTTCCTGGACGATGCCCGATGAACGCACAGCTCTCTGCCCTGCAGCAACAGGCCAAGCAACTCTCCGAATCCGTGACCCGGCCCATCCCCGGCTCGCGCAAGATCCACGTGCCCGGCTCACGTCCGGATCTGCAGGTACCGATGCGCGAGATCGCGTTGACCCGCACGCCGACGCTGTTCGGCGGCGAAGAGAACGCACCGGTCACGGTCTACGACACATCGGGCCCGTACACCGATCCGGAGGTGCGCATCGATCTGTCGGCCGGTTTGCCGGAACTGCGCCGCGGCTGGGTGGAAGAGCGCGGTGATACCGAGCAGCTCGAAGGACTGAGTTCTTCGTTCGGCCGCGATCGCGAGCAGGACCCGAAGCTCGATGCGGTGCGCTTTCCCGCGCGCAGCCTGCCACGCCGTGCGCGTGCAGGTGCCAACGTCACCCAGATGCACTACGCGCGCCGTGGCATCATCACGCCGGAGATGGAGTTCGTCGCCATCCGCGAAAACCAGCGCCTGGACGCGATCCGCGATGCCGGCCTGCTGCAGCAGCACCCGGGCGAGGCATTTGGTGCCTCGATCCAGAAGATCATCACACCGGAGTTCGTGCGCGATGAGATCGCACGCGGCCGCGCGGTGCTACCCAACAACATCAACCACCCGGAAAGCGAGCCGATGATCATCGGCCGCAACTTCCTGACCAAGATCAACGCCAACATCGGCAACAGCGCGGTGTCCTCGGGCATTGCCGAGGAAGTGGAGAAACTGGTGTGGGCGATCCGCTGGGGCGGTGACACGGTGATGGACCTGTCCACCGGCAAGCACATCCATGAGACCCGCGAGTGGATCATCCGCAACTCGCCGGTGGCGATCGGTACCGTGCCGATCTACCAGGCGCTGGAGAAGGTCGACGGCCGTGCCGAAGCACTTACCTGGGAGATCTTCCGTGACACGCTGATCGAGCAGGCCGAGCAGGGCGTGGACTACTTCACCATCCACGCTGGCGTGCTGCTGCGCTACGTGCCACTCACCGCCAAGCGCGTGACCGGCATTGTCAGCCGTGGTGGCTCGATCATGGCCAAGTGGTGCCTGGCGCACCACAAGGAGAATTTCCTCTACACGCATTTCGAAGACATCTGCGAGATCATGAAGGCCTATGACGTGACCTTCTCGCTGGGTGACGGCCTGCGCCCGGGCTGCATCGCCGATGCCAACGACGCCGCGCAGTTCGGTGAGCTGGAAACGCTGGGTGAGCTGACGAAGATCGCCTGGAAGCATGATGTGCAGACCATGATCGAAGGCCCCGGCCATGTGCCGATGCAGCTGATCAAGGAGAACATGGACAAGCAGCTGCGCGAGTGCGGCGAGGCGCCGTTCTATACGCTGGGCCCGCTGACCACCGACATCGCGCCGGGCTACGACCACATCACCAGCGCGATCGGTGCGGCGATGATCGGCTGGTTTGGTACCGCCATGCTCTGCTACGTGACGCCGAAGGAACACCTCGGCCTGCCCAATCGCCAGGACGTGCGTGATGGCATCATGGCCTATCGCATCGCCGCGCATGCGGCCGACCTGGCCAAGGGCCATCCGGGCGCGCAGGTGCGCGACAACGCGCTGAGCAAGGCGCGCTTCGAGTTCCGCTGGGAAGACCAGTTCCATCTTGGCCTGGATCCGGAGAAGGCCAAGGAATTCCATGACGAGACGCTGCCGAAGGATGCGCACAAGCTGGCGCACTTCTGCTCGATGTGCGGTCCGCACTTCTGTTCGATGAAGATCACCCAGGACGTGCGCGACTACGCCGAGGCCGGCATGAAGGAGAAGTCGGCGGAGTTCCGCGCGGCCGGTGCCGAGGTCTACCGCCAGGGGTGATGCGGAAGCGGGGGTGCCGGCCAGCGGCCGGCACTACCGCTCATCACGCCGCTCCCGGCTATCCTCGGCCCACCACCCCGGGGAAAGGACGCCATGCCCGTTGCCATCACCACCCGCTGGCTGGCCATTGCCCGCCGTCATCCTTCGGCCTGGCTGCTGGGGGCCCAGTTGATCGCCGTGCTGCTGTACCCCGCGCTGGATGACACCGCTGCGGGCCGCGCGGCGCTGGGAATGTTCGGCATGGCGGTACTGGGCCTGGCGCTGTGGGTGGTCCAGCGCAGCCCGCTGGGCACCTGGCTGGCGCTGCTGCTGGCCATTCCTTCGGTGGTGTTCTCGCTGGCCGGTGCATTGCTGGATCGCAGTGCGCTGCTGACCACCGCGCAGCTGCTGGAAAGCCTGCTGTACTTCTATACGGCCGGTGCACTCATCGCCTACATGCTCCAGGACCATAAAGTCACCCGCGATGAACTGTTCGCGGCAGGTGCGACATTCACGTTGCTGGCCTGGGCCTTCGCGTTTGCTTTCGCCGTGTGCCAGCAGTGGTATCCGGGCAGTTTCCAGGGCACCGGTGGTGGTGCACAGCGCACCTGGATGGAACTGCTTTATCTGAGCTTCAGTTTGCTCTCGGGTGTCGGTTTGAGCGACGTCGTTCCACTGCATCCGCAGGCGCGTGCATTGGTCATGCTGGAGCAGTTTTCAGGCGTGATGTACGTGGCTTTGGTGGTTTCGCGACTGGTCGGATTGACCATGCTGCGGCGCATGTGAAAATGAACGCCAGATAAAAATTTCGCGCCCCGCAGGGCGCGAATGGTGCAGCAAATTATGTGAATGCGTCGGCGAGAGAGAGCCTGGATGTCGACCACGCGATAGGCGAGGTAACCCGCATAGGCTAGTATTCGCCCGCTTCATTGTTTTTGCGGTATGCGCCGATGCTTTGTGCGGAGTCTGGCTTTTTGCTGTTCCCAGGACGGGAGGGTATCGAAGGCAAACGCTGCCCCGGACCTGTCTCTACTGTGTAGCGGAAAATGAACAGCAGTGAAAACCAGCCCCCCGGATTCGATCGGATCCGGATCGGAGAGTGCACTGTCACTCTGTCCTCGCGAGAAGTCGAGGTCGTCGGTGCGCGTCGCCCGCGTCGGCTGACGCCGAAGGCGCTGGGCGTGCTGCGTGTACTGCTGCGCCAGCCCGGGCGTGTTGTCACCCGCGATGAACTGTTCGCGGAAGTCTGGCCGGACACGCTGCCGACCAATGATGTGCTTACCCAGGCCGTCACCCAGCTGCGCAAGGCGTTCAGCAACGACGACGACAACGGCCAGGCCTATATCGAGACCATCGCCAAGACCGGCTATCGCCTGCTGGTGCCGGTGCAGGTACTGGACGATGTCGAGCCGGCACCGTCCTCAGAAGCCGATGACGGAATCGCGGACGTGCAACCGGTGATGGGCATCGCCGAGGAGAGGCCGGCACACGTGCAGGCATCGCGCCGCCGCTGGCGCCATGTCCGCCGGCGCGTGCTGCTGGTGCTGGGCGTGCTGATGCTGGCCACGGTGGTGGTGCTGGCCGCGCTGCTGCTGCGGCGGGCACCGGCCAGCAGTTCAGCGGTGGATGCGGCCGTGGAGAACGGCACGCGCGTGATCGGCAGCCCGCAGCGTCCCTATCGGTTGATCACCGCAACCAGCGGTTTTGAAACCTATCCCACGCTTTCACCCGATGGTTCGTTGGTGGCCTATGAAGGCGCCAACGAAGACGGGCAAGGGGGTGGGGCGATCAAGGTGCAGACCTCCGGCAACGCGCCAGCGCGGCAGCTGCTGGCTCCGCCGGCCGGCTCGGTTGACCGCTTCCCGAGCTGGTCGCCGGATGGACGCGAGATTGCCTTCGCGCGGTTCAGCAACAACGGCGGCTGCCAGGTGCTGATCGCCAGCGCGACCGGTGGTGCCCTGCGCCAGGCCACGCGGTGCGATGGCACCGAGCTGCTCAGTTTCGACTGGACGCCGGACGGCCGTGGCCTGGTGTTCGGCAGCATGGTGGGGCGCTATGCCCATCGGGGCATCCGCAAGCTCGATCTGGCCAGTGGCCAATGGGAGGCGCTGGACTACGGTGTTGCCGAGGATGACTTCGACTATGCGCCGCGCTACTCGCCTGATGGCAAGTGGCTGGTGTTCGTGCGCAATCCGCAGCTGGGCGACCTGTGGCGCATGCCGGCAGCGGGTGGCACGCCCGAGCAGCTGACCAGCGAGGCCGCTGAACTGCGTGGCTGGGCCTGGTTGCGTGATGGCCGGACGATCGTGTTTGGACGCCGTGTCGACAGTGAAGTGCGCCTGTACTACCTGGACGTCGAGAGCCGCACGCTGCGCGATGCCGGGCTCGACGACGCACAGTGGCCGGCCACTGCACGCCGCGCGGGCATGCTGGCCTTCGTCCATCGGCGCGCGCAGTTCGGCATCTTCAAGGTGCCGATGGAGGGCGGCTCGCCGCCGCAGCGCTTGTTTGCGTCCAGTGGCCGGGATGGGCAGCCGATGGCGGCGCCGGATGGACGCCAACTGGTGTTCACGTCCGATCGTTCAGGCAGCTTCGCGCTGTGGTGGGCGGACATGGAGCGCCCCGATTCGCTGCGGCCGATCGAAGGCTTGCGGCCCGAGGCACGTCAGGCACCGGACTGGTCGGCCGACAGCCGGCGGTTGCTGGTGGTGGGGCGCGACGAGCACGGACGCACGGTGGTCTATGAGATCGCCCCACGTGACGAACGCGTCCAGCCGTTGCCTGTCCCGTCGGAGCAGCCGCTGCAGGCACTGTACGGGGCAAGCCCGGACCAGCTGCTGGTGGTCGAGCGCGATGACCAGCAACAGACCCGGCTGAGCCTGTTTGATCGAAGCGTGCAGCCCTGGCGCCGCCTGGCCAGCATCGACGGTGTTTCGCAGGCGCGGTTCGATCGCAGCAGCGGGCGTGTGCTGTTCACCCGCCTGGCCGCAGGAGGCCTGTGGTCGGTGGATGCGGCGTTGGCACCGGCAAGCGTGCAGCAGATCAGCGATGACCGACCCAGCCGGTGGCGGTACCGGGCCTGGACCGTGGCCGGCAGCAACGCGATCGGCTACCTCGGTACGTCCACCCGTTGTGGCACCACACTGGTGCTGATCCAGGCCGGGCGCGAGGAACCGGAACGCTGCCTGGATGCGGAACGCCTCAGTGCCGGCAACGGGCTGAGTGCCGGCGCCGATGGGCGCACGCTGTTCGTGGCAATGGCGGTCAGCGACGGTGCCGACATCGGCGTGATGCGCTTGCCCGAGCGCTCACCGACGCTGCTTCCGGCGTTCTCCAAGTTGTTGTTGTTCAACGGAAATGGGCCTTCGTAATTTCTTCGTGGCGACCTCGCCGCGAATTCGTGGCGATCTCGTCTGACTTTCCTGACGTGGTGCCGCCTTATTTGGCAAAACGGAGGCCTGTACTAGGCAAACCGTGGTGCCCCCATGCGTCAACTCTCGCTGGCCGATCGCGGCCAAACCGTCTCTCTGGACCGGTCGCTCGACGATGCTGCGCCGACCTGCCTGGGCGTGGCCCGGCTCGGCAGCCTGCAGACCGCAGGCAGCAGCTTCACTGTGTGGATGCAGGTGCGCGGCAGCTCCTGGGTGGAAGCCAAGGAAGGACGCTTCCGCTTGCGCCAGGGCGAGTGGATCGCCTTCGAGAAGGAGTCGCGGCCGCTGGTGCAGGCAGGCCGCAACGGCTTGTGCGTTGGCCTGAACCTGACTGTCGAAGCACTGCGCGTGCTGGCCGAGATGGCCGACTGCGGCCTGTACGCCGGGCGTGGCCGCATGAGCCGTGGCGATGCCCGCGTTGCGCTGCGCCTGTGGCGCGATGCGCTGGCCAGTGGCCAGCCGGCACAGGCACTGCGCCCGCTGCTGCTGCATCTGGCGGGCCTGCAGCGTGGGCTGGCCGACAACGTGCAGCGTTGCCCGGGTCGCTCGCGCAGCCGCAAGCGCCAGGTATTCGGCCGCATGCAGCGCGCCCGCCTGTACCTGGAAGGCAACAGCCACCGCGTGGTGCGCATCGGTGAACTGGCCGAGCTGACCAACTTCTCCAGCTGGTATCTCTCCAAGACTTTCCAGAGCCTGTACGAGGAAAGCCCGCAGTCGCTTTCAGCACGTTTGCGCCTGGAACGGGCGGCCGACCTGCTGCGTGACACCGACATGATGGTTGGCGAGGTCGCTGCGGCCAGTGGCTTCGACAACTGCTGCAGCTTCGCGCGTGCGTTCCGCGCCCGCTACGGCCAGTCCGCATCGCGCTTCAGGGAAAACGGCGGCTTGCTGCCGCCACAATCTGCAAAGTCTCCGGTTGGCTCGCGCAAATACAGCGCTGCAACGCAATCGTAACGTGCTGGGGTGTTTTAACACGCTACTAACACGTACCTTGGAGAGAATGATGAACGTTCGTATTCCTGCAGTGCGGCTCGGCTTGTTGCCGGCCGGCATTGCGCTTGCCTTGGCACCGTCTTTCGCTTCGGCGCAGGACGCAGCTGCCGGCGGCACGACCGACCTGGACCGCATTTCGGTCACCGGTTCGCGCATCCGCCAGGCGAGCATGGAAACCGCGCAGCCGGTGATCGCGCTGCAGCGCGCCGACATTGAAAAGCAGGGCTTCACCAGCGTTGCCGACATCGTGCAGAACCTGTCGGCAACCGGCTCGCCGGCGATCAGCCGCGCCGATGCCCTGAGCTCGGGCGAAGAAGTCGGCGGCCAGTACGTCGATCTGCGCGGCCTGGGCCCAGAGCGCACCCTGGTGCTGCTGGACGGCAAGCGCATGGGCGTCAGCACCGGTGGCTACACCGACCTGGCCTCGATCCCGACCTCGGTGGTCGAGCGCATTGAAGTGCTCACCGACGGCGCATCGGCCATCTACGGCTCCGACGCCATCGCCGGCGTGATCAACATCATCACCCGCAAGAACTTCGACGGTCTGGAAGCCAGCGTCTACGGCGGCCAGTACAGCAAGGGCGACGGCGAAAAGCAGGTCTACAACTTCGTCTACGGCCAGACCGGTGAGCGTGGTTCGATCACCTTCGGCGCCGAGTACAGCAAGGAAGATCCGGTCTGGGCGAAGGATCGTGCCTTCAGCCGCTACCCGAACGGCCAGTTCCACCCGAACCCGACCGACGCAGACGCCAACGGCTGGTCGCCGGCATCCAACCACGGCGTGCTGATCGACAGCAATGACAACTGGTACACCCGCGCCAACAATGGCTCGGGCAACACCATGGCCGATTTCCGCGAGTTCGGCACGGCGGACTACACCAATGCCAGCCAGGAAATGTGGCTGCAGAACAAGCTGACCCGTCGTTCGGTGTTCGCCAACGGCAACTACGACTTCACCGACAACATCCGCGGCACCGCGAACGTGCTGTACACCAAGCGTACGGCCACCCAGCAGATTGCCGGCTACCCGTACCAGTCCGAGGTCTATGAGACCCCGCTGTCGGCCAACAGCATCTACAACCCGCTGGGCACGGATGCGAATTTCATCCGTCGCACATCCGAGGTGCCGCGCCAGACCGAGTCCGAGCAGGAGACCTTCCGCTTCTCGGCCGGCCTGGAAGGTTCGTTCGAGTTCGGCGACAAGTTCTGGGATTGGGACGTGGGCTACGTCTACAACCAGAACAAGGGTGTGAAGACCGGCACCGGCAACCTGTTCATCCCGAACGTGCAGAATGCGGTCGGTCCGTCCTTCATGGACGGCGACGTTGCCCGTTGCGGCACCCCGGGCCATGTCATCGCTGGCTGCACCCCGTGGAACCCGCTGGCACCGTACGGCTCGACCGGCAACGGCTCGCTGGCCGATCCGGCCCTGCAGGCTTACCTGTACCTGCCGAGCCACGATACCTATACCAACACCACCAAGGCGTACAGCGCCAACATCGGAGGTTCGCTGTTCTCGCTGCCGGCCGGTGAGCTGGCCATCGCGGCGGGCTACGAGCACCGCGAAGAAAGCGGCGAGTACAACCCGGATGCGCTGCTGCAGTCTGGCCTGAGTACCGACCTGGCCGGCAAGCCGACCAAGGGCAGCTACAAGCTCGACGAGTTCTACGTCGAACTGAACGTGCCGGTGCTGGCCGACATGCCGTTCGCCAAGGAGCTGTCGCTCGACATGGCTGGCCGCTACTCGGACTACAACACCTTCGGCGATACCATCAACAGCAAGTTCGGCCTGAAGTGGAAGCCGATCGACGACCTGTTGGTGCGTGCAACCTACTCGACCGGCTTCCGCGCCCCGAGCATCGCCGACATGTACGGCGGTACCTCGCAGACCTTTGACGCCTACACCGATCCATGTGACAGCAGCTTCGGCTCGGCCGCACGCAACCCCTCGGTGGCGGCAGCCTGCCAGGCGCGTGGCGTTCCGGCCAACTTCCGCCAGATCACTTCCGGCGGTGCACAGTCGACCGGCCCGGGCACCCAGTCCTACAGCGCCTTCGAGTCGGGTTCCAACCCGGAACTGAAGCCGGAAACCTCCAAGACCTGGACCGCCGGCCTGGTGTACAGCCCGAACTTCGTGCAGGGCCTGGACGTCAGCCTCGACTGGTGGAAGATCCGCATCGACAACGTGATCGCCGCCGAGTCGGTAACCTCGATCCTCAACCAGTGCTATGTGCTGGGCGTGGCGTCGGCGTGTGAGCGTTTCGACCGCGGCACCGATGGCCGTACCGCCAACCAGGTGGTCGACGTTACCCGTACCCTGATCAACGGTGGTTACCAGGAAACCGCGGGTTACGATCTGGGCATCAAGTACCGCCTGCCGGAGTTCTCCTTCGGCAAGTTCGTCATCGACTGGAAGACCACCTACGTCGATTACCTGGAGTACAAGCGCGACAACGAAGCCGAGACCCCGGTCGAGCAGCACACCAGCTGGGCGACCGGAGACTGGGGCGCGAACTTCCGCGTCCGCTCGAACCTCAACGTCGACTGGACCTACGGCAACCTGGGCGTGAACTGGGGCGTGCGTTACTACTCGAGCATGAAGGAGCCGTGCTCCTACGATACCGAGTGCAACCTGCCTGACTTCAGCTCGGCCTACACCCTGGCGCAGCCGACCCGCAAGGTGGGTTCGAACACCTTCCACGACGTGCAGGTGCGTTACAACCTGCCGTGGGAAGCCACGGTCTCGCTGGGCGCCAACAACGTGTTCAACCACGAGGGCCCGGTTATGTACAGCCAGCCGAACTCGAGCTTCTCGTACTACGGTGGCTTCGACATCGGTCGTTTCTACTACATGAAGTACACCCAGCGCTTCTGATCCATCGAAGCGTCACAGCAGAAAGAGGAGGGCGGGCCGCAAGGTCCGCCCTTCTTGTTTGTGCGCTGCACCGACTGAGGAGATCCACGCCATGCGTGGATGGTTCTTCAGGCACAACGGAAAAGGCAGGCCATCCGGCCTGCCCTTCATTCCCTGCGAACTCGCGCTGGGCAGTGCCTCAAGCCTCGCTGGGTACCAGTCCCATCAACGCATTGGCATGCTCGCGCCACTGCGGCAGCCTGTTGAGTACACCCGCGCGTTGCAGGTAGTCCTCGTCCACCGGATCGCCATTGACCAGTGCCAGTGCCACGTGCACCGCGCCGGTCACCCAGAAGCTGCGCGTATTGGCACGCTGCGGTTGCAGATGGAACGCGACCGCTTCGATGATCGGCATCGGCAGGCCCCACAGGCCGAGCAGATAGGCACCGGCTTCGGCGTGGCCCGGGCGGGTGTCACCGGCCAGCGACGGTTCGCTGCGCTCGTTGCGCACGCCGGGCAGCAGCAGGCCGATGTCGGCAAGCAGCGCGGCGGTCGCGCCCAGTTCGGCGCTGGATTCGGGCAGCAGGCGTGCCGCCAGCCGCGAGGCGAGCAGGGCGCGCTGCTGTAGTGAATTGCGCTCGGCCGTGGACAGTGTCGGTGCCGAGAACACCTCGCTGGCCAGTACCAGATCGCGCAGCGTCGACAGGCCGAGGCGGGTCACGGCGGTGCGCAGGTCGGCGATGGTGCGGCCCTGGCTGAAGAACGCCGAGTTCGACAGCTGCAGCACCTTGGCCGCGATCGCCGGATCAGCGGCCACCAGCTTGGCGACGTCGGCGCTGTCGGCGTCGTCGTCATGTTCCAGTGCCTGGGTCAGGCTCAGGTACAGGTGCGGCGGCGAGGGCAGCTTCTCGATACGGCCGATGGCGTCGCGCAGGCGAGGGCTGTCCAGCACTTCACGCAGCTCTTCCAGGCTGGTCAGCGCTTCCAGCAACACTTCCGGTGCCAGCGGCAACGGCAGGAAGCGGTGGGCCACGCCGATCAGGCGTGCCGGCGGCGGCCGGTTGCCGTGCTGGGCGTCCACCAGCGCAATGCGGATGGTTTCCGGGCGCAAGGTCCGGATCTGGCCCAGCAGCGTGGTGGCATTGAGATCCGGCAGTTGCGGGCAGACGATCACCGCATCCACGCCCTGCGTGGCCACCGCGGTCATCGCGGTCTGGCCATCGGTGGCGGTCAGCGGCTGCCAGTCTTCCCCAAGATCGGCAATGAATTCGGTCAGCTCAGCCGGCAGGCTGGCTGCATCCCCAACAAGCAGAATACGCACGACACATTCCCCTGGCTGTCTCGACGATGGATGTCGACGACGTGTGAAGTGACGCAATTTACCTAATACGGCGGCAGGAGTGATGTGCCGTCGTCATGAAACGTGACCCGCATCGCTCCGGCGGGGTGCCGCCGGAGCGATCCGGTTCAGGCTCAGGCCTTGCTGTCGAGATGGCGCTGGTGCGCCTCGATCAGGATCTGCTTGGCCTCAGCGGCGCCGCCCCAACCGTCGAGCTTGACCCACTTGCCCTTTTCCAGGTCCTTGTAGTGCTCGAAGAAGTGGCCGATGCGCTCCAGCCAGTGGCTGGACACCTGGGCGATGTCTTCGACGTGGGCGTAGCCACTGAAGATCTTCGACACCGGCACGGCCAGGATCTTCTCGTCGCTGCCCGCCTCATCGCTCATCTTCAGCACGCCGACCGGACGGCAGCGCACGACCGAGCCCGGCACCAGCGGCAGCGGCAGCACCACCAGCACGTCGGCCGGATCGCCGTCGCCGCACAGGGTGCTCGGCACATAGCCGTAGTTGCAGGGGTAGCGCATCGGGGTGGACAGGATGCGGTCGACGAAGATCGCGCCGGTTTCCTTGTCCACTTCGTACTTCACCGGCTCCGAGTCCTTCGGGATCTCGATGATGACGTTGATTTCTTCCGGCGGGTTCTTGCCGGGCGAGACGAGTTCCAGACCCATGGTGTGCTCCAGGTGGGGGATATAGACGGATAGCCCCCCATTTTATGCCTTTGCCGGGCGCTGTGCAGGGGAGGGGGCCGACGGCAGGGCGTGGAAGGCGCCGACCCGGCGGGCCGGGGTTGACCGATGGGGCCGGGCGGCGTGGGCGTGCAGGCTGGATGCACCTACCCGAGGAGTTCCCGCATGAAACCATCCGCCCTGTCACTCGGCCTGTTCTGCGCGCTGCTGATCGCGCCCGCCGCCCAGGCCTTTCCCTACGTGGACCTGATCGACTACCCGCACCAGGAAGCCAACTGGGACCGCTTCTTTGCCCTGGAAGGGCGGTTGCAGCATGGCTTCGAGAGGATCTGCGGCGACACCTTCTGCGAGGGCGAGTACAGCGACATCCGGGCGCTGCGCCTGCGGTGTTCAGTGGATGCGGTGCGCGGCACGGTGCGTGAGTGCCTCTGGGCATTTGCCGCCAGTGACCTGGCCGTGTCGCGGAACGACGGTGCGATCGTGGCCCGGCAACCGACCTGGCTATGCCGGCTGCCGCTGGTGCCTGGCACCCCCGTTGAGGACTTCCATGCGGCGCTGGCGGCCCGTAATCCGCTGCATGATCCGTTGCCCGGCACGTCGGAGAGCGTCTATGACGGGCTGACCGGCTGCATCCACTGATGCGAACGTGACTGATTCGCATTAACGGAGTAGCATGCGCGGCGCCTTCCGTCTGTCGTCCCGGTTCCGCGCATGTCCTCCAATGCCGCCTCCCTTACCGAACTGCTGATCCGTGAGCGGCCGGCACTGCTGCGCCGGGTGCAGCGCATCCTCGGCGGAGACAATGGTGCCGAGGATGTGATCCAGGCGGTGTGGTTCAAGGCCCGAGGGGTCGACGACAGCCTGGCCATCGACAACCCGCGGGCCTATCTGTACCGGCTGGCCGCCAACCTGGCCACCGACCACGGCCGCGAATCGACCCGGCGCAACCGCCTGCTGGCCGACCACTACCTGTGGGGGCCGGACGAGGTCATCTCGACCGAGGAACAGGCCATGGCCCAGGACGAGCTGCAGCGTGTGCTTGACGCGGCGGGGCACCTGCCGGAGCCGACCCGCACCATCTTCCGGCTCAACCGCCTGCAGGGCCTGACCCAGGCCGAGATCGCCCGCCGTCTCGGGGTGTCGGTGACGACCGTCGAAAACCATGTGCGTACCGCCCTGCAGCGCCTGGCCTGGGCACGCAGCGGCCGATGATGGCCCCGGCTTGGGGCTGGCCCTCGCTGAAACGTCTTGATCACTGGACCGTGGATGCGGTCTAGTTCCTCCGCCCGCGCTTGAATGCGCCTGTCCGCCAGCCGATGAGCCCGCCGAACACGCTGCCCGCCGCCAATGACGATGCCCTGGCCGAACAGGCCCGGGGCTGGATCGCGTGGCTGGCCTCGGGTGACATCGGCGAAGGGCGCATGCACGAGTTCGAGCGCTGGCTGGCACAACCGGGGCACCGACGCGCCTTCGAACACGAGCGCGCGCTGTGGCGCAGTGTCGGGCCACGCCCGCAGGTCCGGCCCGCCGAACGCCCGCGGCCGCATCGAATGCGCTGGGCAATGGCCGCTGCAGCCGCGCTGGCGATGCTGGTGGCATGGCCGGAGGCCTGGTTGCGGCTGCAGGCCGACCATCGCAGCACGCACGTCGTGCAGAACGTGCAATTGCCCGATGGCAGCCGCGCAGTGCTGGATGCGGACAGTGCGATTGCCGTGCGCTTCAATGCACATGCACGCGAGATCGAGCTGCTGCGCGGGCGTGCCTGGTTCGAGGTCAGCCCGGATGCGCAGCGACGTTTCAGCGTGCGTGCGGGCAACGGCGTGATCGAGGACATCTCGACCGCGTTCACCGTCGCGCGCGGCGATGACCAGGTTGAAACCCAGGTCGGGCAGGGCAGGGTGCGCGTGGCCAGCCCGGCCGACGGTGGCTGGACCTATCTGCAGGTGGGCCAGCGTGCGGTCTATGGCGAGCACAGCGGCGTGACGCGTCTGCGGGATGTGGCTGCCGACAGCGTCGGCGCGTGGCGGCAGGGCGAGCTGCTGCTGGAGCAGGCCAGCGTCGCCGACGCCGTGCAATGGGTGGGGCGTTACCGCGCCGGCCCGACCTTCGTGCGCGGCGATCTGTCGCGACTACCCGCAGTGAGTGCCGCATTGCGCATCGATCGCCCGGAGCAGGCGCTGGATGCACTGGCCGCAACAGCAGGTCTGCAGGTCACCCGCCTGCCGCTTGGCGTCGCCATCATTCACCAGTAGATCCACGCCATGCGTGGATGAAGGTCCCAGTGTGCCGACCAACGGTCGGCACCCACCACGATCACCGGCCGGTCGGCACCTGCCGCGACCGCAAATCGCTCTTGGGGTTGCCGCGCGCCCAACCGTCTTACCACGCGAACGTACCCGCCGCCGCCACGTACGTCGCCGTGTCCGCCCGTGTTGCGGATGACGCCGCGCCTGCGGCACCGATTACCTGACAGGTTCCCCATGTTCTACTCCCACCGCCCGGGCCGCGCGCTGCGCCCGTCCCGCCTGTGCATCGCCCTGCTGGCCGCCGGCCTGGCCAGCGCCGCACCGTCCGTGCTGGCACAGAGCGCCACCGGCAATCACGCTGCCGTGCAGCGCTTCGACATTCCCGCGCAGCCGCTGGACGAAGCACTGCGCAGCTTCATGCGCCAGTCCGGTGTGCAGGTCGTGTATCCGGCCACCCTCGCCCAGGGAGTAACCTCGCGCGCAGTCAACGGCAGCCTGTCGGCCAACGAGGCGCTGCAGCAGCTGTTGCAGGACAGTGGCCTGGCGGTGCGCCGGGTCAGCGCAGATGCAGTCACTCTGGAAGCGGCGACGCCGGTGCAGGCCGACAGCGGTGTGATCGTCACCGACACGCTCAGCGTGGCCGGCGACCGCGTCGACAGTGGCGCGACCAGCGATGAGGCGCGCCTGCTCGACAGCTATCGCAGCGTCGGTTCCACCACTACGCTCAACCGCACGCACCTGGAGCGCTTCCGCGGCACCTCCAATGGCGACATCATCAAGGGCGTGGCCGGCGTCACCGCTGGCGATCCGCGCGTGGGCAACGGCTTCGACGTCAACATCCGCGGCATCCAGGGCCAGGGCCGCGTGCCGGTGATCATCGATGGCGGCCAGTCCAGCATGGATACCTACCGCGGCTATGCCGGCCAGTCACAGCGCACCTACCTCGACCCGGACCTGATCTCCAGCCTGACCATCACCAAGGGCCCGAGCCTGCAGGCCAACGCCTCCGGTGGCATCGGTGGCGTGGTCGAGATGGAGACGCTGAAGATCGGTGACGTGCTGCGCGAAGGCCGTGACTTCGGCGTACGCGTGCGTGGCGGCCTGGCCAACGCCAGCGCCAACAACCTGCCGTCCTATAGCGCCGCGCCGCGTTCCGACCGCAGCGCCACCGGCAGCCAGTTCTTCAACGTGGCCGCAGCCGGTCACTGGGACCGCTTCGATCTGGTCGCCGCCTATGCTTACCGCGACAACGGCAACTATTTCTCCGGCAAGCACGGTTACGACGACTTCCCGCAGACCCGTCGCACGCTGGCACCGCTGAATCCGCCGCGTACCGAAGTGTTCAACACCTCGTCGCGTTCGAAGTCGGCGCTGCTCAAGGGCACCTGGCGCATCGACGATGCGCAGACGCTGGAAGCGGGCTACCGCCGCTACGAAGGCACCGCCGGCGAGATCATGGCCTCGCAGATCATCCGCGTCGACCGCGATCGCATTCCGCAGTGGGACCCGGGCCATGTCGACATGGACAGCTACACCCTGCGCTACCGCTTCAATCCGGACAGCGAGCTGATCGACCTGCGTGTCAACGCCACATACACCGATACCGACAGCGTGATGTACAACAGCCTGACCGGCATCACCCCGTGGTACTTCGACCGCCGCACCGAGTGGTATGACGCGCCCAGCTTCAGCGGCGACCCCGGCTACAAGGATGCCTACCGCAATCCGCTGCGACAGAAGCGCTTCGGCCTGGATGCCAGCAACACCTCGAAGTTCGACACTCGTGCTGGTGCGTTCACCTTCGACTACGGCCTGTCCTACAGCGACGAAGACATCGCGCCGGGCAGTTCGGGGCCGGTCATGCACGACGATCTGGTCAACAACCGCTTCCTGCGCAACGCCGAGCGCAAGGAATACAGTGCCGTGGCCTCGCTGAAGTGGCAGCCCGATGAGCATTGGGAACTGCTGGCCGGCGGACGCTGGAACCGCGTGGATGTGCATGACCGCAACCGCCTGGCCACGCCCGATGCCTATGAGGTGCAGGGCCAGTACCGCTATACCGAACTGCTCAATGGCAACCCGGCGCTGCCGTCGTGGCGGGCCAAGCGCATCGCGCTGCTGAACTGGTATCCGGATGCCAACGGCAACTTCACCCAGGAGTCGCTGCTGGCCTCACCGTACAAGAAGGGCACGGTGGGCGACATCGGTGGCTGGAACTTCTACGACGCCGGCAAGGCGCAGGACCTGGAAGTGCCGGTCAGCTGGACCTGGTCGCAGCCGATCCGCCGTCGTGACACCGCGTTCTCGCCGACCGCCAGCGTGGCCTATCGCTTCAGCGAAGACACCATGGTCTACGTAAAGTACGCCGAAGGCACCAAGCTGCCGAGCCTGTTCGAGACCACGCTGGGCCTGTTCACCGCCGCCAAGCCGGTGGGCGAGCTGAAGCCGGAGCGTGCGCGCAGCTGGGAAATCGGTGCCAGCACCATCCGCTACGACCTGTTCACCGCCGGCGACCGCCTGGCGCTGAAGCTGGCGTACTTCGATACCCGCATCGACGACCTGATCACCCGTGACTACCGCACGCTGTCGGCGGGCCTGATCCGCAACGTCGACCAGTTCAAGGTCTCGGGCATGGAGTTCCAGTCCAGCTATGACAGCGGCAAGGTGTTTGCCGATCTTTCCGCGCACTACTACTTCAAGGCCAAGACCTGCGCGCCGGACATCGCCGCAGAGCGCCGCGCCTATGGTGCACAGCGCAAGAACGATGAACTGGCCAACACGCCCAACTGCGTGGACGGCGGCTTCGAGGGTTCGTACACCAATACACAGAATCCGCCGCGCTACATGGTCAACCTGACCCTGGGCTCGCGCCTGTTCGACGAGCGCCTGACCTTCGGCACCCGCGTGGTCCACAACGCCGGCCCGATCAGCAAGCTGGACAAGGACTGGAACGTGGGCCTGTCGGCGATCCAGCAGCTGTACCGGCCAACCACGCTGGTGGATCTGTTTGCCAGCTGGAGCTTCAACGACCAGTTGTCGGTGGAAGCGGGCGTGGACAACCTGACCGACCGCTACTACCTGGACCCGCTGGCGCTGGGCGTGATGCCGGCACCGGGCCGCACCGCGCGGCTGGCGTTGACCTGGAAGTATTGATCGGTCGCGGATGGGCGGTGGGGTTGGATCCCTTTCCTGAGGAAAGGGCTCTGACCCCATCGGGCTCCGACCGCCCTCGGTGGGTGCGGACCTTGGTTCGCACCGCTTCCGCCGTGTGATCGCCAGCGCCGGGCCATGCCCGGCGTCTGTTTACAGCCCGGTCGAAGCCTTCACCGCATCTTCGTGCAGTGACTCGTTCAGCTCATCCACCACCGTGCTCCATGCCGCATCGGCCTGCAGCGATTCGGACAGGAACTGGCGCTGGGCATCGTTCCAGTAAGGCGCCTCGACCACTTCAACGTCGGTGGCCAGCTGGTGCTCGCGGATGAAACGGGCGATGGCCTCGGCGCTGGCGTCCAGGCCCAGCTGCAGGAACAGGTTGGTCATGCGCGGTTCGGTGGTGATCATCATCGGTTCCTGCTGGAAGAAGGGATGGTCCATTATCGGCGCACACGGCCTTGGGGAAAGCCCCGCGGCGAACGTCTACAGCACGACGACCCCCTTGGCATCCCCCATGAACGCACACATCGCTCCCGAAGACAGCCGCAGCCTGCGGCTCAAGGCCGCCACCCGCGACAGCCACGGTGCCCTGGACAAGCGCATCATGGCCGGCGACATCTTCGCCGACCGCAGCAATTTCGCCCGTTTCCTGCGCGTGCAGTATCGGTTCCACCGCAGCATCGATGCGCTGTATGCCAACCCTGCGCTGGACGCACTGCTGCCCGATCTCGGTGAGCGCCGCCGCCTGGCCCAGATCGCGCGCGACCTGCAGGACCTGGAGCAGACCCTGCCAGGCGCGGACATCGACGCGCTGCCCTCGGACCTGGCGCTGCCGGCCGCCCTTGGCTGGCTGTACGTAGCCGAAGGCTCCAACCTCGGCGGCACCATTCTCTACAAGATGGCCGCCAAGCTCGGGCTGGACCGTGACTTCGGCGCCCGCCACCTGGCCGCGCACCCGGATGGTGCGGCACGCCACTGGCGTGAGTTCACCGCCGCGCTGGACGCGGTGCCGCTGAGTGCCGAGCAGGAGCAGCAGGTGATCGACGCAGCCGATGCCGCGTTCCGCAGCGTGCACGGCCACGTCGAAGTGGAATTCGCCTGATGCACGGCGCGCGCCCGCAGGCGCAACGCTGATGCGCTGGCTCTGGTTCGCGCTGGGCTGGTTGATGGTCGGCCTCGGGGTAATCGGCGCGTTGCTGCCGGTGATGCCGACCACCATCTTCCTGATCCTGGCCGTGGGTTGCTTCGCACGCAGCTCGCCGAAGTTCGAGCAGCGCCTGCTGGCGCATCCGCGCTACGGCCCGTCACTGCGGCTGTGGCGTGAGCAGGGGGCGGTGTCGCGCAAGGGCAAGGCGTTCGCCAGTGCCGGCATGGCGGTGGGCTTTGCCCTGTTCTGTTGGGGCGCGCACCCGTCGTGGCGCCTGCTGCTGGGCGTGGGCCTGTTCTTCGCCGTCAGCGCCGGCTACGTGCTCAGTCGACCCGCACCGCGGCTGGAGCCCAATCCGGTCGTGGAAGTGGACGACGCCAATGATCCGCGCGCGGCCCGTCGTCGCGCAGCGACCTCTGATGCTGATGGAAACCGAGACGATGCTGCCTGCTGACCTGGCCCCTGTGGCCGCCCCTGCACTGACCCCGTGGGGCATGTACCTGGCCGCCGACGTGGTGGTGAAAGCCGTGATGATCGCGCTGGCATTGGCGTCGCTGGCCACCTGGACCGTGCTGCTGGCAAAGGGCTGGGAGCTGGCTCGCCAGGCCCGGCAGCTGCGGGCGGCGCGCGCGCTGTTGCTGCAGGCGCCGAGCCTGCCCGGCGAGAGCGCTGACGCCAATGTGCAGCAGGGCATCGCAGGGGCGATGCTGGATGCGGCCCGTACCGAACTGCGCCTGTCGCAGGATCTGGAAGGGCGCGACGGCATCAAGGAACGCATCGCATCGCGCCTGGACCGCATCGAACTGGAAGCCGCACGCGTGCAGCGGCGCGGCATCGGCGTGCTCGCCAGCATTGGCGCGGTGGCGCCGTTTGTCGGCCTGTTCGGCACGGTGTGGGGCATCATGAACAGCTTCATCGGTATCGCCCACAGCAACACCACCCACCTGGCGGTGGTCGCACCCGGCATCGCCGAGGCCCTGCTGGCGACGGCACTCGGCCTGGTCGCGGCGATTCCCGCAGTGCTGGTCTACAACCACTTCAGCCGTGTGCTGGCCGGCCTGCGGGGGCTGCTTGGCGATCTGTCGGCCGCCGTTCAGCAGCTGGTCTCGCGCGATCTTGATCGTGCTGTGCCGCGTAGCGCAGCGACGCCGCTGCGCGCGGTGCACTGAGGCCCGGCGATGGCGATCAGGACCGCGTCCGACCGCGGCGACACGCCGGAAGAATCGCACGAGATCAACGTCACGCCCTTCATCGATGTGATGCTGGTGCTGTTGATCATCTTCATGGTGGCGGCACCGCTGGCCACCGTGTCGGTACCGGTGCAGCTGCCGGCCAGCAGCGCCGGTGCCACGCCGCCGGAACAGGCGCCGGTGTACGTGACCGTGCAGGCCGATCTGTCGCTGCGTGTCGGCGAGCAGGCGGTGGCACGCGACGGGCTGGCCGCTGCGCTGCAGGTAGCCACCCACGGTGACACCGCGCAACGCCTGTTCCTGCGTGCCGATACCCGCGTGTCTTACGGTGAACTGATGGCAACGCTGGATGCGCTGCGTGCGGCGGGCTACCTGAAGGTGGCACTGGTTGGACTGGAGCAGGGCGCGCGATGAGCGGACTGCGGCGCTGGGCGACCAGCCTGGCGATCGTGCTGCTGGTGCATGCGTTGCTGGTCAGCGTGGCCTGCTGGTGGGCGGCGCGCGCACCGGCGGTGGCCGCCGCAGCGCCGCCCGCTGCATTGATGCTGGAGCTGGCGCCGATGGCACAGGCGCCTCCGGTGCCGCCGCGCGAGGTTGCCACTGGGCCGCTGCAACAGCAACAGCAGCGACAGGCGCCGAAACCGGCCCTGCGTGAGCAACCCAAGGCACCGGTGCAGCCGCAGGGTGACCTGCCACCGCCGCGTACGCCGGAGCCGACGCCCTCGCCGGACACCGCCGAGGCCAATGTCGCGCAGACCAGCGCACCGCCGCAGGTGGCGGCCGACGCGGCCGCACGGTACACCGCACCGCAGACCACCGCCGGCGAGCGCAGTCGCGCCGAGGCCACCTGGGAGGGGCGCCTGCTCGGGCATCTGCAGAAGCATCGGCGCTATCCACGCCAGGCCGAGCGGCTGCGCCAGCAGGGCGTGGTCTACGTGCGTTTTGCCGTGGCCCGGGATGGCGCGGTCTCGGGGCTGACACTGGGCCGCAGCAGTGGCTTCGCGTTGCTCGACCAGGAGACGCTGGACACCGTGCGACGTGCCAGCCCGGTACCGGCGCCGCCGGCCGAGGTAGCCGGCGACCCGGTGGACGTGATGGTGCCGGTGTCCTTCTTCCTGCGCGGGCGGTGATTGACGATGGGGTCGGATCCCTTTCCGCAGGAAAGGGCGCTGACCCCATTCGGCGCCGCCATCCACGCACGGCGTGGATCTACAACAGCGGCACCAGCAGCAACGCCACGATGTTGATGATCTTGATCAGCGGATTGATCGCCGGGCCGGCGGTGTCCTTGTACGGGTCACCGACGGTATCGCCGGTCACCGCGGCCTTGTGCGCTTCGCTCCCCTTGCCACCGAAGTGGCCATCCTCGATGTACTTCTTGGCGTTGTCCCAGGCGCCGCCGCCGGTGGTCATCGAGATGGCCACGAACAGGCCGGTCACGATCGTACCGATCAACAGGCCGCCCAGTGCGCGCGGCCCCAGCAGCAGGCCGACCACCACCGGTACCGCCACCGGCAACAGCGACGGCACGATCATTTCGCGGATCGCCGAACGGGTCAGCATGTCCACCGCTTTGTCGTACTGCGGCTTGCCGGTGCCCTGCATGATGCCGGGGATCTCGCGGAACTGGCGCCGCACTTCCTCTACCACCGCGCCAGCCGCACGACCGACCGCTTCCATCGCCATCGCACCGAACAGGTAGGGGATCAGGCCACCGATCAGCAGGCCGATGATCACCGTGTGGTCGCTGAGATCGAAGCGGAACTCCTGGCCGGGATGCGCGGCCTGCAGGTTGTGCGTGTAGTCGGCGAACAGCACCAGTGCGGCCAGCGCCGCCGAGCCGATCGCATAGCCCTTGGTCACCGCCTTGGTGGTGTTGCCCACCGCATCCAGTGGATCGGTGATGTCGCGGATCTCCGAGGGCAGCTCGGCCATCTCGGCGATGCCGCCAGCGTTGTCGGTGATCGGTCCATAGGCATCGAGGGCGACGATCATGCCGGCCATCGACAGCATCGCGGTGGCGGCGATGGCGATGCCGTACAGGCCGCCCAGCGCGAACGCGCCCCAGATCGCCGCACACACCGCCACGACCGGCAGTGCAGTGGACTTCATCGAGATGCCGAGGCCTGCGATGATGTTGGTGCCGTGGCCGGTGGTCGACGCCTGCGCCACGTGCTGCACCGGCTTGTACTGGGTGCCGGTGTAGTACTCGGTGATCCACACGATCAGGCCGGTCAGGACCAGGCCGATCAGCGCGCATCCATACAGCGCGATGGGACCATGCACATTGTCGGCCATCAGCCCGGTGGTGATCGGGTAGAACGCGATCGCGGCCAGCACGCCGGAGACGATCACGCCCTTGTACAACGCGCCCATGATCGAGCCGCCAGGCTTCACCTTGACGAACAGCGCACCGATGATCGATGCAATGATCGACACACCGCCCAGCACCAGCGGATACAGCACGGCATTGGCGCCCGCCTCGGCCAGCATCAGGCTGCCCAGCAGCATGGTGGCGATCACGGTGACCGCATAGGTCTCGAACAGATCGGCGGCCATGCCGGCACAGTCGCCGACGTTGTCACCGACGTTGTCGGCGATCACCGCCGGGTTGCGCGGGTCATCCTCGGGAATGCCGGCTTCCACCTTGCCGACCAGATCGGCGCCGACGTCGGCGCCCTTGGTGAAGATGCCACCGCCCAGACGCGCGAAGATCGAGATCAGCGACGAACCGAACGCCAGACCGACCAGCGCGTGCAGCGCCTGTTCCATCGGCAGGCCCATCCGCAGCAGCAGTGCGTAATAGCCGGCCACACCCAGCAGGCCCAGGCCGACCACCAGCATGCCGGTGATCGCACCGCCGCGGAAGGCGACGTCCATCGCCGCACTGATGCCATGGCGTGCGGCCTCGGCGGTGCGCACGTTGGCGCGTACCGACACGTTCATGCCGATGTAGCCGGCCGCGCCGGACAGCACCGCGCCGACCGCGAAGCCGATCGCGGTGTACCAGCTGAGGAACACACCGACCAGCACGAACAGCACCACGCCGGCCACGCCGATGGTCAGGTACTGGCGGTTGAGGTAGGCACGCG
Organism: Stenotrophomonas sp. YJH_SMC_101-4; assembly: GCF_059370395.1. Lineage (NCBI taxonomy): Bacteria > Pseudomonadati > Pseudomonadota > Gammaproteobacteria > Lysobacterales > Lysobacteraceae > Stenotrophomonas > Stenotrophomonas sp. YJH_SMC_101-4. Next base: position 24,381 of record NZ_JCAFTP010000004.1, read on the forward strand.
CACCTTCCTGGATCGCGGTGGCGATCGCGACCATGCGTTCATTGCCGGTGGGTTGGCGCAGGATCCAGCGCGCCGAGACGATTCCGAACAGGATCGCGAGAATGGCGCAGCCCAGCGCCAATGAAAGCCCGTGACGTTCCAGCATTAGACCCCTCCGCAGAATGGATGTAGGCATCCAGTGGCGATGAACGGCACCACGAGGGGGACGACGGGCTGCAGCCTGGAACCAACCCGTACCGACCTTGGTGGTCGTCCGACGTATGGCGGTGTTCAGCATTCCCTGGTGCCCGCAGTATGCGTTCGGCGCACTGTAGAGTCGAGCCGTGCTCGACTGGCTTCCAGAGGCCATGCTCGACTGGCTCCTGGGAGCCGCGCCGCACGACCCGTAGGGCGCCCTCCAGATGAACGCATCGCCATGCGCGCGGAACCCGCCGCCAGTCCATGGACATGATTCGAGAGCCGCAGGCCTTTGCACCCCGTTAAGCCAGCCTCTGCAAGCCTGCGCACAGTCCCGTAGGAGATTCCCCATGCGCCTGTCCCTGTTGATGCTTGCCGCCCTGGTCCCGGCCGTACCGGCACTCGCCGCGGAAACCCCGGAGCTGCAGCGCGCCGTGGGTGCTCCCCAGGCAGTGGGCGCAGTGCACACCCTGCGGCAGATCCCCGAGGCCTGCGCGCGCCTGGAAGGTGCCTTCACCGGCCAGGCGGCCGAGCCGTACCGCTTTGCGCCGGTGCGGACCAGCGAGCAGTGCCAGCCACGCGCGCGCTTCGTCGACTACGCCAAGGCACAGCCAAGTGCCGACAAGGGCTGGAAGCTCAATGATGTGATCCGCGTGCCCAGCGCAGCATGCCCGGCACAGCAGGCGGTGGTGCGCGTGTGGCGACTGCCGTCGAGCAACAAGGTCGAGCTGGACGGTCAGGGCCAGTCGCGCATCTATCTGGAAGAAGCCAAGAAGCAGGCCGCGGCCGGCCAGATTCCGCAGGTGACCATGTTCGCCGCGCAGCTGCAGATGGAAGGCAAGGCCTGCAATTGAAGTTGCGTGGGCGGTGCACCCACGCAGTCATCCCCAGGTAGTGCCGGCCGCTGGCCGGCATCTGGGTGATCACTCCGCCAGCATTGCTCCCCGCGCTACCAGCAACTCGCGCAATGCCTTGCGATGGCAATGCGCTTCATCCTCGCAGTAGCACCCTACGCTGATGTCGCTGTGCCGTGACATCGCGGCCAGCAGGTCCATCGCGTGGGCCGCATCCGGCGCCCTCATCTCGGCCTTGTAGTGGCGGAAGAACGCAGTCCAGTCGGCGGCCGACTTCGCCTCATGCGCCTGCTTCACCAGCTCGGCGCTGGGTGACAGGGTCGGGAACCAGACGTCATACCAGTCCTGCCGGGCGAACTCGCTGCGCGGCACGCCACGCGGCGGGCGCCGCACGGTACCGATACGCAGCCCCTCGCTGGGGTGGCGCGGCATACCCAGTCGAACAACACGCAATGCCATGATGATCTCCAGGCGGCGCATCCATCATCCAGCGATGCACGTGCGCCAGGCGTGAACCGCTGTGGAAACGAAAAGGCCCGGGCGCCTGCGCACCCGGGCCTTTTCCAATGCCGGCAGCGGATCAGTTGCCGCGGCAGTCCTTCAGCCACAGCACACGACCAATCTGGTCGTAGCTGTCGACCACGCCGGTCAGCGTCACTTTCTCGCGCGGGCGCAGGGCCAGCGCATACGCGGCTTGGTTGGCTGCGAACGAGCAGGAAATGGCCACACGCTCAAAGTCGATGCTGCCATCGCTGGGCAGGTCGAAGCTGGTGTTGTAGGTGCCGCCACTGCGCAGCACGGTGGTGATGCGACCGGTGATGGCGTAGGTCTTGCCCTTGTAGCGCGGCTCGACCGCGGCCGGGTTGTCCTTGTTCTGGTTGCGCAGCTGGAAGCCGAAGCGGTCGGCGGCAATCGTTACCACCGACGCCTGCGGAGTGGCCTTGGCTGCCTGTTCGCCAGCCTTGCCCGGCTTGATCTGGTTGAGCAGCTTGCACATTTCTTCACGCACGCCATCGGCCGAGGCAATGGCGCCCTTGTTGACCTTCACCACCATGCCGACGGTGCCCTGGCCGCCTTCGGAAGTGGCGCTGATGATCATCGGGATCGGCTTGTGGGCCATGGATTCCGGCTCTTCGATCAGCATCGAGCCGCCTTCCACGTCCTCGCTGAGGACGTCCATGTTGGCGTTCTTGGCGATCACCCGCATCTGGCCGATGGCACTCGCCACGGTCAGGTCCGGATGGGTGACCGATGAAGTGAAGGTCGTGCCGACGAAGGGATTGCCCTTCTTCTGGAAGTTGCTTTCGCAGGTCGCAGCGAAGGCGGGTGCGGCAGCACCGCACAGCAGCGCGGCGATCAGGATCGGGTGCTTCATGGTTACAGTCCTTGTGAAATGGCAGCACAGGCCCAGGCCAGGTGGCCGGGCAGCGTCGAATCTGGCTTGCGGCGGCCCCTTTGCCCCGGGCCGGAGCCCGATTGTGGGGTGCTTCGGTGGTCGCTGCAATGTGCCCTGCGCTCCGCACAGGGCGCAGGTGCACCTCAGCCTTCGAAGGCCGGCAGCTTCTGCTTCACCGCCACGTTCTTGAGGGTGACGTACTTGGGCAGTCCATCGGTGCCATACGGCAGCGGGGCTTCGCCCTTGATCAGCGGCGACAGGTAGGCGCGCGCCTTGGCGGTGATACCGAAGCCGTCGCGGCGGATGAAGCCGGCGGGCATCTTCTTTTCATGGTTGGCGATCTTCGACAGCGGCGCCGCTTCGATCTTCCAGCGGTACGGTGCGTCGCTGCTGCGCACGATCACCGGCATCACGCCGTTCTGGCCCTTCAGCGCCAGCTGCACCGCGGCCTTGCCGACCGCCTGCGCCTGCTCCCAGTCGGTCTTGCTGGCCAGGTGGCGGGCCGAGCGCTGCAGGTAATCGGGCAGCGCCCAATGGACCTTCAGGCCCAGCTGGTCCTTGACCCGGCCGGCCAGGTGCGCGGCCACGCCGCCCAACTGCGAGTGCCCGAACGAGTCCTTGCCGCCACCGGCGTCGGCGACGAAGCGGCCATCGGCGGTGGCGATGCCTTCCGACGCCACCACCACGCAGTAGCCGACGCGGTCGACCACGGCCTTGACCTTGGCCAGGAACGCCGCCTCGTCATAGGCGCGTTCGGGCAGCAGGATGATGTGCGGCGCTTCGTCATCGCCGTTGCCGGCAAGGCCGGCGGCCGCAGCCAGCCAGCCCGCGTGGCGGCCCATGGCCTCGTAGATGAAAACGCGGGTGGAGGTCTCGGCCATCGCCGCCACGTCCAGCGCCGCTTCGCGCACCGAGACGGCGGTGTACTTGGCCGCCGAGCCGAAGCCGGGGCAGGTGTCGGTCACTGCCAGGTCGTTGTCGATGGTCTTGGGCACGCCGATGCAGGTCAGGTCGTAGCCGGAGGCCTTGGCCAGCTGCGAGACCTTCAGTGCGGTATCGGCCGAGTCGTTGCCGCCGTTGTAGAGGAACCAGCGAACGTCGTGCGCGCGCAGCACCTCCAGCAGGCGGTCGTAGCGGGCGCGGTCGGCGTCCAGCGATTTCAGCTTCACCCGGCACGAGCCGAAGGCGCCACCCGGGGTATGGGCCAGGGCGCGGATCGCGGCGGCGCTCTCCTTGCTGGTGTCGATCAGCTCCTCGCGCAGCGCGCCGAGGATGCCGTTGCGGGCGGCAAGGACCTTGATGCCCTTGGCCCGGGCCTGCTCGATCACCGCTGCCGCCGTGGCATTGATGACCGCGGTGACACCGCCGGACTGGGCGTAGAGGAGAGTACCGTTGCGCATGCTTCTACCTGCTCGGGGGAGGGGACATTGCAGGGACATTACCCGGATGCGGTAAAGTGGCGCTATTGCGGTGCAGCGATACCGGTCCGTCCGGGACGCGAACCTTCTTTGTTTTCAACACGTTGGAGTCAGGTCAATGCGATTGGTTCTGTTGGGACCGCCCGGTTCGGGCAAGGGGACACAGGCGACGCGCCTGAAGGAAAAGCTGGGGATCGCCCACATTTCGACCGGTGACATGCTGCGCGCGGAAATCGCCGCCGGCACGGAGCTGGGCAAGCAGGCCAAGACGGTGATGGATGCCGGCAACCTGGTGTCGGACGACATCCTGCTGGGCATGCTGGAGTCGCGCCTGACCCAGGCCGATGTCGCCAAGGGCTTCATCCTCGATGGCTACCCGCGCAATGTGGCCCAGGCCAATGCGATGGACGGCCTGCTGGCCAAGATCGGCCAGCCGCTGGATGCCGTGGTGCAGCTGGACGTGGCCACCGAGCTGCTGGTCGACCGCATCGCCGGTCGCGCCAAGGAGCAGGGCCGCGCCGATGACACGCCGGAAGCGGTGCGCCAGCGCCTGCAGGTCTACAACGACCAGACTGCCCCGGTGGTGGACTTCTACGCCGGCCGTGGCACCCTGGCCCGCGTCGATGGCGTCGGCGAGCTGGACGAGATCGAAGCCCGCATCCTGGCGGCGATCAAGGGTTGATCCTGCAGGGCCGGTGCACTGCCGGCCCTTCGGGCGCAAAAAACACAGGCCTGGTCCGCGAGGACCAGGCCTGTGTCGTTTGATAGGCGCCAGCAGAGGGCTTGCTCAGGGCCCCGCAGCATGAGCTCCCTTGGGGATGGCCTCTTGGGGAGTAGGACCGGTTCGGGTACTGCGGCTGGCAGTTCGAATTGTGTCCGGGTTCACAGAACATCGCTATCGGGATTTCCCTGACAGAAGATTGGAGTTTTCTCACATCCTGTGTAGGACTTGTCTTACCCCGGATCGGACATTGGCCCTATACAGCCGTCATCGGTCACAATCCTCGGTCATGAGCAGCGTACATATCCTTGCAATCGCAGGCACTTTCATGGGCGGCGTGGCCGCCCTGGCGCGGGAACTGGGCCATACGGTCAGTGGCAGCGACCAGGCCATCTATCCGCCGATGTCGACCCAGCTCGAGCAGCTGGGCATCACCCTGGACCAGGGCTACCGCGCCGACAGCGTGCCGGCCGGTACCGACGACGTGGTGATCGGCAACGCACTCTCGCGCGGCAATGCCGCCGTTGAGGCCGTGCTCGACGCCGGCCAGCGCTACATTTCCGGTGCCCAGTGGCTGTCCGAACAGGTGCTGCCGGGCCGTGACACGCTGGCCGTGGCCGGCACCCACGGCAAGACCACCACCACCACCATCCTGACCTGGCTGCTGGAAAGCGCCGGTCGTTCGCCCGGTTTCCTGATCGGCGGCGTCGCCGAGGATTTCGGCGTCTCCGCCCGCCTGGGCCAGGGCCGCGAGTTCGTGGTCGAGGCCGACGAGTACGACACCGCCTTCTTCGACAAGCGCAGCAAGTTCGTGCACTACCGGCCGCTGGTGGCCATCCTCAACAACCTTGAATACGACCACGCCGACATCTTCCCGGACGTGGCCGCGATCCAGCGCCAGTTCCATCACCTGGTGCGCACGGTGCCGGCGCGTGGCCGACTGATCGTCAATGGCGAGGATCAGCATCTGGCCGAAGTGCTGGCGATGGGCTGCTGGACCCCGATCGAGCGCTTCGGCTTCGATCCATCGCTGGAGTGGCATGCGGAACTGCTGGCTGCCGATGGCAGCGCGTTCCGCGTGCACCACCGCGGGCAGGCACTGGGTGATGTGCAGTGGTCGTTGCTGGGCCGCCACAACGTGCTCAACGGCCTGGCGGCGCTGGCAGCCGCACATGCGGTGGGTGTTGCGCCGGCTGAGGTGATCCCGGCGCTGGCGCGCTTCCGCAGCGTCAAGCGCCGCATGGAAGTGATCGGCAGCCACGAGGGCATCACCGTCTACGACGATTTCGCCCACCACCCGACCGCAATCGCCACCACGCTGGAAGGGCTGCGCGCCAAGGTGGGCGATGCGCGCATCGTGGTCGCGATGGAGCCGCGCAGCAATTCGATGCGGCTGGGCGCACACGCGCAGGCGCTGGCACCCTCGCTGGCGCTGGCCGATGAAGTGGTGTTCCTGCATCGCCCGGAACTGGCCTGGGATGCTGCTGCGGTGATCGCCGCAGTGCGTGGCGAAGCGCACGCGGTGCCCGATACCGACGCGCTGCTGGCGCAATTGCAGGCCAGCGCGCGCAAGGGTGACCACGTGGTGTTCATGTCCAACGGTGGCTTCGACGGCGCACCGCGCCGCTTCCTTGCCGCGCTGCAGGCCCGATGAGCGTCGACGGTTCGCTGCCGCTGTTTCCGCTGCACACCACGCTGGTGCCAGGTGCGGCGGTGGGCCTGCGCGTGTTCGAACGGCGCTACCTGGATCTGGTGCGCGACAGCGGCCGCAGTGGTGAGGGCTTTGGTGTCTGCCTGATCCTCGACGGCCAGGAAGTGGGAGCCCCGGCAACGCCGGCCGCGTATGGCGTGCAGGTACGCATCGAAGACTTCGATGTCGGCGCCGACGGCGTGCTGCAGTTGCGTCTGCGCGGCACCCGCCGCTTCCATGTCGAGCGCACCCGTGTGCGCGACAACGGGCTGGTGGTAGCCGATGTGCGCTGGTGCGAGGAAGACCCCGACGACGAACTGCGGCCGCAGCATGCGCTGCTGGCCACGGTGCTGGGGCACATCATCGAACAGGCCGGCGAGGCCTATGCGCCGGCCAACCCGGCGTTGCTGGACCAGGCCAGCTGGGTCGGCTGGCGGCTGGCCGAGCTGCTGCCGCTGAGCGAGCAGCAGCGGTTGCAGCTGCTGCAGATGGACGACCCGCACCAGCGGTTGCAGCAGTTGCTGGGCTGGATGCCGTAGAAGCCATCCACGCATGGCGTGGATCTACCTCCGCCGGGCATGGCCCGGCGCTACCCGTCCGTGTTCCGGTAGCGCCGGGCCATGCCCGGCGGCTCCATCACGGTGTGGTCTTCAACCGCAGCACCGGCAACCCGGTTTCGCTGTGCACATCCTCGCGCTGCGGCAGGTCCTGCACGGCGTCCTTCACGGCATTCAATGCCGGGTCGACGCCACGCAGCGGGTGCCACATGCCGATCCATTCGAAGTGGCGCTCGTAGCGCAGGGTCTGCGCGCTGCCCAGCCACAGCGGCGTGCTGCCCGGCTGCAACTGCGCGGGCGCCGGCCACAGGCGCAGCACATAGCGCTCATCCGGCTGCGCGCCCTGGCGCACCATCAGCAGTGCTTCCACGCGGGTGTCCAGCGTGGCCGGCAGCACCGGTAGTTCGTCGGCGCCGGTGTTCTTGTCCAGCATCAGCAGCGCCTGTTGCCAGCCCGCCTGTTCCTGCCGCTTCCAGCCGCGTGCTTCCAGCTGCGCCTGCAGCGGTGCCAGCGGCCCGGCCACCTGCACGTCCAGCGGCCAGCGCTGGTCGTCGTCGAACTCATTGCGGCGTGCCGGCAGCGTTACCCAGTCGTGCTGCCACCAGGCCTGCATGTCCATCGCCTGCGGTGCCGGCAGGGTCGGCTCGAAGCGTTCCAGCTTCACCGGGATGTTGCGCGGCGCATAGCACATGGCCGCCACGGCGAAGACGCCGTAGAACAGCCACGCCACCGGCTTCACCCAGAACGAGCGGTTGAAGCGGCGGCGGTAGGCGATGCCCAGCACCAGCAGCCAGAACGTGCCGAACAGCATGCCGCCGACCACATCGCTCAGCCAATGCGCGCCCAGGTACAGGCGCGAGAAGCCGATCAGGCTGACCACGATGCCCGACACCAGGTACGGCCAGACGCGGGTGCGGCCGGGCATCTCGCGTGCGATCAGCACCGCGAAGAAGCCGAAGGTGATGGTGGCCATGGTCACCGACACCGAGGGGAAACCGAAGCCACTGCTGGCGTCGACCGGGCGCACCACATCCACGGTGGCACCCAGCAGCATGGTCAGCGCCAGGCCGAAGGCGAGGGCAGCCAGCCAATGTGCGGCCGCCATCCAGCGCCGGCGCCAGATCAGGTAGCCCATCGCTGCAGCGGTGGCCGGCAGCAGTACCTGCCAGGCGCCCAGCGACGCCAGCGCGGCCATCGGGTAATCGGCCAGCGGGTTACGCAGCGCCAGCATGGCCTGGTGCACCAGCAGGTCGATTGCCAGCGGCTCGCCGTGCGCGACCACCACGGTCAACAATGCGAACCAGCCCCAGCCCAGTACCAGCAGCATCAACGCCAGCATCGCCAGCGGCACCGATTCACGGCGCTTGGGATCAAGCACGCCGACGGTATAGCGGCCCAGCGTCGGGTGGCGGTTGGACCAGTCCAGCAGGCGTGCCAGCCAGTTGTCCATGCGCGCGGCCGACCAGCGGTAGCCGTACAGCACGATGGCCCAGACCAGGCCAAGGATTACCGCCAGCAGGCCGACCACCACCACCAGCCGCCCGGCCACGGCAGCCACCGCGTCATACGCTTCGCCGAGGATCCAGCCCGGGGCCAGGAACAGTACCGCCCAGGAAATGCTGGCGATGCCGCTGGCCTGCACGTAGCGGCTGGCGGGCATCTTCATCATGCCGGCGATGGCCGGTACGAACGGCCGGATCGCGCCGACGTAGCGCGCCACCAGGATGCTCTTGAACGCATTGCGGCGGAACAGGTTCTCGCCGCGGTCGAGCAGCTGCGGGTAGCGGCTGAACGGCCAGATGCCACGCAGCCGGTCGCCCCAGCGGCGGCCGATCCAGTAGCTGATGCCATCACCGGCGAACGCACCCAGCGCCGCCGCCGCCACCGCGTACGGCCCGGAGATCTGGCCCAGGCCGATGAACACACCCACCGCGAACAGCAGCGGCAGCGCCGGCACGATGGCGCCGAGAATGATCACCGCATCGCAGAAGGCGATCAGAAAAATGACCGCACCCGCCAACACGGGATGAGCGGCAATCCACGCGAGGGTGGCGTCGATCCATGAAGAGTCCATTGCCCGATTATAGGGGCGTGAAGGTGACTGGTTCCCAGCCGCTTCGTGACCGTTTGCAACCAGTGCCATCGCCTAGAATGGGCTCATGCCACATACGCCCGACGCTCAACCGCATGCTTTGAAGGCCGACAGCTTCGGCCGGATCCTCCTTGTGAAAGGGCCTGATGGCCCCTTCGTGCGCCGTGATCTGGGCGCCACGCCGCTGTGGTTGCGGCTGCCTGCGTGGTGGCTGGCCCGCCGTGAAGCCCGCGCGCTGCAGCACATTCACGGCATGGCCGACGTACCGCAGCTGCTGGCCTGGAATGGCCATCACCTGGATCGCAGCTTCATGGCCGGCGACGCCATGTACCAGCGTCCGCCGCGCGGCGACCTGGCCTGGTTCCGCGCCGCGCGCCGGCTGCTGCAGCAGCTGCATCGCAAAGGCGTGGCCCACAACGATCTGGCCAAGGAAGCCAACTGGCTGGTCACTGAAGATGGACGGCCGGCGCTGATCGACTTCCAGCTGGCGGTGATCGGCAACCCTCGCTCGCGCTGGATGCGCCTGCTGGCCCGCGAGGACCTGCGCCACCTGCTCAAGCACAAGCGCATGTATTGCCGTGAATTGCTTACGCCGGTGGAGAAGCGCGTGCTCAAGCGCACCTCGTGGGTGCGCGAACTGTGGTTTGCTACCGGCAAGCCGGTCTACCGCTTCGTCACCCGCCGCATCCTGCATTGGGAAGACAACGAAGGGCAGGGGCCCAAGCCGTGAAGGCTTCGCGGGTAATGACCGGCCCGCCGAGCGCGGGCAATGTGTTGCGTGCGCAGTTGCCTGGTGCCGACTTCGTGCACGCCTGTCAGGCCACCACCCGGCGCGACGGGCGTGCCGCACTGCAGGCCTACCGCGACATGGCGGCGACCATTCCCGGCTGGTTCGATGGGCTGATGGCGCTGCGCAACCACGGCATGCGCCTGCTCGGCATGAAGCATCTGGGCTCGTTGCGGGCGGTGCAGGTTGTCGAAGATCCTCAACCCGGCCAGCGGCTGGGCATCTTCACCCTGCAGTCGATGGATGACGATGCCATCGTGCTGGAGGACAACGACCGCCACTTGCGTGTGCAGCTGGCCCTGCAGTGGCAGGGCGACGTGCTGGAAGTGGCGACCGTGGTGCATACGCACAACGCGTTCGGGCGTGTATACATGCTGCCGGTTGCGCCGGTGCACCGGTTGATCGTGCCGCATCTGCTGGAGAAGCAGGTGCAGGCGTACCGGTGACGCGACACTGCGTCCGCCGGGCGTGGCCCGGCGCTGCCTGGATGGCACATTTCGCATCGGTAGCGCCGGGCCATGCCCGGCGACACGCGGCGTTTCCGGGTTACGGCGTCGCCGGCACCACCTGCTGGCCGATGAAGTTGCGCTTGGCGTCGAAGTCATAGGCGATCTGCAACTGCCCCACATCCGGGCAGGCGTGGCAGTCGCGCAGCGGGGTGCGGTACAGCAGCCGGATGCCGCCGTTATCCAATGGCGAGGCGCCGGCCGACTGCGCCGGTGCGAACGGCGTGGCTTGCGGGTTGGCCTTCAGCAGTTCCTGCACAGTGGGGTCGGCACGCAGGGTGTCGTCCAACTGCACGGCATCCACATCGATGCGCTTGCCGCTGGCATCGACCAGACGGGTACCTTCATTGGTGTTGGCGCGGAACGGATACTCGACCGTGGCAATGCCCAGTCCTTCGTTCTCGTGCCATGCGGTCACATAGGCCAACTCGCCGCCGGTGGACAACTGCTCGGCCGCAGTGATGGCATCGGCACTGGCGCCACCGGCGCGCATCGCGTCGCGAAGGCAATCCCGGGTGGCCGCGTTCTCGCCCTGGCGGCAGGCGTTGAGGTCGCCATCCCAGACCACCGCCTCGCTCCAGCGCATCTTGCCGTCGGCGGCGGCCTTCTCCGCACTGGGCGCGTCACCGGCGGGCGGCTCCTTTCCGGGTTCCGGCGAACGGCCCTGGCAGGCGGTCAGCAGGGCAAGCCCCAGGGCAGGCAGCAACAGGCGGGAACGGCGCATGGCGTGGACCTCGTGCGTTGTCTGGAGGCCCGAGTATCGTCAAGGGCGGGTGAACTCCGCGTCGGCGCGGCATACTAGCGGCTCATTGCATACGCTGGAGTGTGGAACGTGGGCAGTCTGCAGGGCAAAACGCTTTTCATCACCGGTGCCTCGCGTGGCATCGGCCTGGCCATCGCACTGCGCGCTGCGCGCGACGGCGCCAATGTGGCCATTGCGGCCAAGTCGTCGGTGCCGAATCCGAAGCTGCCGGGCACCATCCACACCGCCGCCGAAGCGGTGACGGCTGCAGGCGGGCAGGGCCTGGCGCTGAAGTGCGACATCCGCGAGGAAGAGCAGGTGCAGGCGGCGGTGGCGGCCACGGTCGACACCTTCGGTGGCATCGACATCCTGATCAACAACGCCAGCGCCATCTGGTTGCGCGGCACGCTGGATACGCCGATGAAGCGTTTCGACCTGATGCAGCAGGTCAATTCGCGCGGCAGCTTCCTGTGCGCGCAGGCCTGCCTGCCGTACCTGCTGCAGGCGCCGAACCCGCACATCCTGACCCTGGCACCGCCGCCGAGCCTGGAGCCGAAGTGGTGGGGCGCACATACCGGCTACACGCTGGCGAAGATGGGCATGAGCTTCGTCACCCTGGGCCTGGCCGCGGAATTCGGCCCGCAGGGCGTGGCGGTGAATGCGCTGTGGCCGCGCACCGTCATCGCCACCGATGCGATCAACATGATTCCGGGCGTGGATGCGGCTGGCTGCCGCACGCCACAGATCATGGCCGATGCCGCACACGCGGTGCTGGTGCGCGAAGCGGCCGGCTTCCACGGCCGGTTCCTGATCGACGATGAAGTGCTGGCGCAGGCCGGTATTACCGATCTTTCGGGCTATGCGGTGGATCCGTCGCGCGCGCTGTTGCCGGATCTGTTCCTGGATTGATCGCGCATCGCGGGAAGAGGCCGAGGGCTGCGACCCTTGGCCTGCTGCGTTAGAATACGTGGCTGTAATCGTTTTCAACAGGGATGTGAACACATGTCACGCACTCTTTCCGTCGCGGCGCTGGCCGCTTCGTTGTCGTTGATCCTGACCGCCTGCGGTGGCAAGGCCCCCGCAGCTGCGGGCGGCGCCGCTGCCTCCGGCACGCCGGACGCCAGCGCGGCGCCGTCCGACACACAGCAGCAGTTGACCGCCAAGCTCAACGCCTACATCGGCTGCTTCAACGCGCTGGATTCGAAGACCCACGGCAGCATCCAGTCCTACACGCGCTGGATCAAGGACGTCGACGCTGGCCCGACCGGGCGCGAGACGCACGTGTACGGACCGTTCGAGATCAGCGATTACGACATGAAGCAGTGCGACGCTCCGGTGACCGGGGCGATCGCTGCCAAGCCGGCGCTGGCCGAACTCGATGCTGCTGCAGGCCATTACCAGCAGGCGCTGAAGGCGCTGGTGCCGGTCAGCAAGGACGCGCACGACTACTACGATCGCCAGGACTACGAAGACGACCAGTTTGCCAAGGGCAAGCAGCTGCACGCGCCCTTGATGGCCGCCTTCAAGGATTTCGTGGCTGCAAGCGAAAGGTTCAATGCCGAGCTGGAGCGCCAGAACGACGCCGCCCAGCGCGAGCAGCTCAAGGCGCTGGAGCAGGCTGAGGGGCGCACGCGCGAGTACTACCGTCTGGCGATGATGCTGGAGGCCAAGGCCATCATGGATCTGATGAGCGAGGATGATTTCGATCAGGCCAAGGCCCGCGAACGCCTGGATGCCTTCAACCGCATTTCCGATGAAGCGCACGCCAAGGTTGCCGACCAGGAGCCGGGCAAGTCGGACTGGGAAGGCTTCGAACGTGGTGCCGAGAATTTCCGGCGCGAAGGCAAGGAGCGGCTGCAGCGCGTCAGTGAGAAAAAGCCTTACACCGATTTCGAACGACGCATGCTTGATTCGCCGTCGATGGCGCCGCGCGGTTCGGCCAGCAAGCTGATGCAGGAATACAACACGCTGGTTTTCCAGAGCAACCGTCAGTAGCGCTCCCGCTCATGGCGTGATCGGCGAGCGCCGGTGTACATCGCCGGCGCTTGCATCAATGATTGAACGCGTCCGGCAGCTTGCCACCGCACTTGCGGCAGTGCAGTGCATCCGGCTCATGGCCTTCCAGCCCGCAGTCCGGGCAGCCACGCGCATCGCGGCGCGCGGCCTGTTCGGCCTCGCGCATGGTGCTGGCCAGTTCGGCGGTGTAGATGCCGGTGGGCACGGCGATGATGCTGTAGCCGATCAGGATCAGCACCGAGGTGACGAAGCGGCCGAGCACGGTCTGCGGCACGATGTCACCGAAGCCGACCGTGGCCATGGTCACCACCGCCCAGTACATGCTGGCCGGGATATTGGTGAAGCCGTGTTCGGGGCCCTCGATCACGTACATCAGCGCACCGGCGATGATGGTGATGGTGATCACCGTGAACAGGAACACCAGCACCTTGCGCCGGCTGCGCCACAGCGACGTCATCAACACGCCGCTTTCTTCGATGTAGCGGGTCAGCTTGAGGATGCGGAACACGCGCAGGATGCGCAGTGCGCGCACCACCAGCAGGCTCTGCGCGCCGGGGATGAACATCGACAGGTAGGCGGGCAGGATCGACAGCAGGTCGATGATGCCCCAGACGCTCACCGCATACCGCAGCGGGCGCTTGACCACCGCCAGCCGCAGCAGGTACTCGGCGGTGAAGATGATCGTGAAGCCCCATTCCAGGATGTACAGGCCGGTGGACCATTCGGCGTGCAGGTGCTGCACGCTGTCGATCATCACCACCAGGATGCTGGCGACGATCGCCACCACCAGGATCAGGTCGAAATTGCGCGAAGGGCGGGTGTCGTGGCGGTAGATGATGTCGAACCACCGGCGGCGCCAGCCGGTCTCGGTGGCGGGGTTCAGCTGGGGGGCGGAAAACGGTCGCATGGGCGCATTGTGCCGCAGGGGTTCCGGCGCGAGAATGGGGATTCCTGAATCCTGCCGACTGCCATGACCGCCGCTACCGATCCGCTGATCTCCCTTTCGCACTATTACCTGCCGGTCTACAAGCCCCGCCAGGTGGTACTGGAGCGAGGCCAGGGCGCCCGCGTGTGGGACAGCCAGGGCCGTGAGTTCATCGACCTGGCCGCCGGCATCGCCGTGTGCGGCCTGGGCCACAACGACCCGGACCTGGTGGCCGCGCTGGTCGAACAGGCCGGCAAGCTCTGGCATACCAGCAACGTGTTCTACAGCGCGCCGCCACTGCACCTGGCCGAGGAGCTGGTGAAGGCCAGCCGCTTCGCCGAGCGCGTGTTCCTGTGCAATTCCGGCGCCGAAGCCAATGAAGTGGCGATCAAGATGGTCCGCAAGTGGGCCTCCAGCCAGGGCCGCCCGGCCGACAAGCGGGTGATCATCACCTTCCGCGGCAGCTTCCACGGTCGCACCATGGGCGCAGTGACCGCGACTGCCCAGCCGAAGTACCAGGAAGGCTACGAGCCGCTGCCCGGTGGCTTCCGCTACATCGACTTCAACGATGAGGTGCAGCTGGAAACTGCGATGGCCGCCGGTGACGTGGCAGCGGTGATGCTGGAGCCGATCCAGGGCGAGGGCGGCGTGATGCCGGCCAAGTCCGGTTTCCTCAAGCGCGTGCGCGAGCTGTGCGACCAGCACAACGCGCTGCTGGTGCTGGATGAGATCCAGGCCGGCATGGGCCGCACCGGCACGCTGTTCGCGCACTGGCAGGACGACGTGGTGCCGGACATGGTCACCCTGGCCAAGGCGCTGGGTGGCGGCTTCCCGATCGGTGCGATGCTGGCCGGCCCGAAGGTGGCCGAAACCATGCAGTTCGGTGCGCACGGCACCACCTTCGGTGGCAACCCGTTGGCCGCTGCGGTCGCACGCGTTGCGCTGCGCAAGCTGGCCTCTGCGGAGATCGCCGCCAATGTCAGCCGCCAGTCGAAGGCGCTGCGCGATGGCTTTGCGCGCATCAACGAAGAATTCGGCGTGTTCAGCGACGTGCGTGGCCGTGGCCTGATGCTGGGCGCGGTGCTGAGCAAGGACTTTGCCGGCCAGGCCGGTGCGATCCTCGACCACGCCGCCGAGCAGGGCCTGCTGACCCTGCAGGCCGGCCCGGACGTGCTGCGCTTCGTGCCGTCGCTGAACATCACCGACGAAGAAGTGGCCGAAGGCCTCAAGCGCCTGCGCGCAGCGATTGCTGCGTTCATCGCCGCGCGCTGAAGCCTGCAGAGGCATCTGTAGAGCCGAGCCTACGCTCGGCTCATCGCGATGTCAGGCAACAGGAGCCGAGCATGGGCTCGGCTCTACAGCGCGTCATGCGATCCGATAGCGCTTCAACACCTTGCCCAATCCCCGGCCATCGCGCACGGTTTCCGCGTGCAGGCCGGCAGCGCGTGCGCCGCGCACATTGGCGAACAGGTCATCAATGAACAGCGTGTGCGAAGGCGCCACGCCGAGTACCTCAAGCGTGCGCAGGAAGACTTCCGGTGCGGGTTTGCGCAGGCCGAAACCGGCGCTGCAGAACACGCGCTCCCGCAGGGCCGGGAACAGTTCCGGCAGCAGGGTGGGCAAGGCCTGCTGCATCAGCGCGCCGTTGTTGGTCAGCACCGCCATCGGCAGCTGCAGGGCCTGCAGCCGCTGCAGCACGGCAGCCTGCGGATGGCTGGCGGCCCGCCGCGCCGCGGTCCATGCAGCCACATCGACAGTCGTGCCCAGACGCTCCCCCAGCTGCGCCAGATAGGCCGGGCCATCCAGCGTGCCATTGTCATGCGCCGCTTCCAGTCCGCTGTCATACAGCGCGGCCTGCACGGCCTGCGCCGGAACCTGCAGCGCCTGGGCCAGGTGCAGCACGCGTTGCGCGCGCTGGTACTGCACCAGCACGCCATCCACATCCAACAGCAACAGATCGATACGCATCGGCCGAGCATGCCATTGCAGTGAACACTCGGGAAACCCTGGAGCAGCCATGCGACAGACGGTCGCAGACGCGGCCACAGGGGCCTGCCTAGAATGGCGCTTGAATCCGCAGGAGATGCAACGATGAAGGCTTGGAGGGTGGCAGTGGGAGTGGGCGCGCTGATGCTGGCGCCGTCGGCGATGGCGCGGGTGTGTGCGGTGAGCATCGACAGCACCGACCAGATGAGCTTCAGCAGCCGCGAGATCAAGGTCGCCGCCGACTGCACCGCCGTGGACCTGACCCTGCGCCACACGGGCAAGCTGGCCACTACCGCGATGGGACACAACTGGGTGCTGACCCGCACCGCCGACTATCAGCCGGTGGCGATGGCGGGCATGCGCATGACCCTGGCCGACAGCTACCTGCCGAAGGCCGACAAGCGCGTGCTGGCGCACACCAAGGTGATCGGCGGTGGTGAGACCACGCGCGTGCGTTTCTCTACCCAGGGCCTGCAGAAGGGCGGTGACTACACCTTCTTCTGCTCGTTCCCCGGCCACTTCGCGATGATGAAGGGCAAGTTCGTCTTCGGTTGAAAAAAGGGGACGGAGCGGATCAAGTCGTTTGTACACAAACGACTTGATCCGCTCCGTCCCCTTTTTGCGATCAGCCCTTGGCTGCCTTGAACGCCACGCGTGCCGCGGCCAGCGTTGCTTCGATCACGGCATCGTCGTGCGCGCTGGACAGGAAGCCGGCCTCGTACGCAGACGGTGCCAGGAACACGCCCTGGTCCAGCATTGCGTGGAAGAAGCGGTTGAACGCCGGAATGTCACAGGCGGTGGCCTGTGCATAGGTCTCCACCTTCTCGTTGGTGAAGAACAGCCCGAACATCGCGCCCACGCGGGTGGTGGTCACGGCCACGCCGGCTTCGGCGGCGGCGGCTTCCAGGCCGGCGCACAGGCGTGCCGTGCGCTCGGCCAGGTCGGCGTGGAAACCCGGCTGCTGGATCAGCTCCAGCATCGCCAGGCCAGCGGCCATCGCCACCGGATTGCCGCTCAGCGTACCGGCCTGGTAGATCGGGCCGGCCGGGGCGATCTGCTGCATCAGCTCGCGACGACCGCCGTAGGCGCCCACCGGCATGCCGCCGCCGATGATCTTGCCGAAGGTGGTCAGGTCCGGGGTGATGCCGTAGTGCGCCTGCGCACCGCCGAGGGCGACGCGGAAGCCGGTCATCACTTCATCGAAGATCAGCAGCGCGCCATGCTTCGTGCACAGTTCGCGCAGGTGCTGCAGGTACCCCTCGCGCGGCGGGATGCAGTTGGCGTTGCCGACCACCGGTTCGATGATCAGGCCGGCGATGTCGTTACCCTGCTGTTCGAACAGCGCGGTGGCGGCTTCGAAATCGTTGTAGGGCAGGGTCAGGGTCAGCTCGCTCAGGCCGGCCGGGACGCCCGGCGAGGTCGGCACGCCCAGGGTCAACATGCCACTGCCGGCCTTGACCAGGAACGAGTCGCCGTGGCCGTGGTAGCAGCCTTCGAACTTGACGATGCGGTTGCGGCCGGTGGCGCCACGCGCCAGCCGGATCGCCGACAGTGTGGCCTCGGTGCCGGAGTTGACCATGCGCACCATCTCGCACGACGGCACCAGCCGGGTGATGGTTTCGGCCATGGTCACTTCGGCCGCGCACGGCGCACCGAACGACAGCCCGTTGTCGATCGCCTTCTTCACCGCCTGGCGCACCGCCGGGTGGTTGTGGCCGACGATCATCGGGCCCCAGGAACCGACGTAGTCGATGTAGCGGTTGCCGTCGACGTCGTACAGGTAGGCGCCGTCGGCGCGTTCGACGAAGAACGGCTCGCCGCCGACCGACTTGAACGCGCGCACCGGCGAATTGACGCCGCCCGGCAGCAGCTGCTGGGCGCGGGAGAACAGGGCGTGGGACTGGTCGTGGTTCATGGGGCTTTCCTGGGCGTTACGCGAACTGGGCGAGGTAGGCGCGCTGGGTCGCGACCGGGTCCTGCGCGGCGTAAATGCCGCTGACCACGGCCACCAGGTCGGCGCCGGCGTCGATGATGGGACCGACATTGTCCGGCGTCAGCCCGCCGATCGCCACCCGCGGCACGCCCAGTGCGGCGCTTTGCCGCAGCAGGTCGGTATGGGCGCGGCTGGTGGTGATCTTGGTGGTGGTCGGGAAGAACGCGCCGAAGGCCACGTAGCTGGCGCCGGCAGCCACGGCCTTCTCGGCATTGGCCAACTGGTCGTAGCAGGAGGCGCCGATGATGGCGTCGGGGCCGAGCAGGGCGCGCGCGCTGGGGATGTCACCGTCGGTGCCGCCCAGGTGCACGCCGGCCGCGCCCACGGCCTTGGCCAGCGCCGGGTCGTCGTTGATGATCAGCGGCACGCCGCGCTCCGCGCACAGCGCCTGTAGGGCGGTGGCCTGTTCCTGCCGCAGCGCGTCGTCGGCGGTCTTGTTGCGGTACTGCAGCCAGGTGGCGCCAGCGGCCAGCAGCGGCGCGGTACGGGCCAGCAGGCGCGCGGTATCGGGCTCGTCCGGGGTGATCAGGTAGACGCCGCGGGGCGCCGGGGAAGCAGAAGTCATCGATGGCTACCGGTGCGTGGGCCGCGATGGGACAATGGCGGCCCGTGAATCCAGCCCTGATTATCCGATGAGCGATGCCACCCCCACCACCTTGCGCACCTGGATGTGCGTGGTCTGCGGCTTCCTTTACAGCGAAGCGGAAGGCTTGCCGGAGGAGGGCATCGCGCCGGGGACGCGCTGGGAGGACATCCCCGAGACCTGGACCTGCCCCGATTGCGGGGTGACCAAGGCCGATTTCGAGATGGTTGAAGTCGATTGACCGGTAGGGCCTGCAGGCCCTTCTGTGGGTGCGGACCGTTGGGGTGGGTGTGGACCGTTGGTCCACACACCGACTCCCTCAATGCAGCCGCGGCACCGGCCCGCCCAGGTCGATCAGCTTCTCACGCAGCCACTGCGCATCGCTGGCCTCGGGATTGCGCTTCAGGTACTGCCCCAGGTCATGGCGGGCACCGGCCAGATATTCCAGCTGCAGATAGGCCAGGCCGCGATCCCGCAGCGCGTCGTCCTGCTCCGGGGCCAGCTTCAGCAGGCGATCGGCACTGCGTGCAGCGCGGTCCCACTCGCCGGCCTCAGCGTACACGCCATGCAGGTTACGCAGCATGCGCATCAGGATCGCGCGCGCCGGCGCCGGGTCAAGGATCTGCGCCAGCACCTGGTCGTCCGGCATCTGCCCACCCAAGTGTGATTTGGCCCGCTCGCGCAGTTCGTCCACGTCCAACGGGCGGCCACCGTTGAACGGGTCCATCACCAGCACGCCGTCGTCCACCGGCAGGCGCACCAGGAAGTGGCCGGGGAAGGACACGCCATCGAGCGGAATGCCCAGCCGGCGCGCGACTTCCATCTGCACCAGCGCCAGTGAGATCGGGTTGCCCAGGCGCCGCTCGAATACCTGGTTGAGGTAGCTGTTGCGCGGGTCGTAGTACTCGTCGTGGTCGCCGCTGTAGCCCAGCTCGTCGAACAGGTGACGGTTGATCGCTGCCATCTTCAGCGGGCTGTTGTCGATGCTGTCCACTTCCGAGCGGAGGTGGTCGACATGGCTCTGGATCAACGCGTCGTAGGTGGACGGCTGCAGATCGGGGTATTCATCGCGCGCGATCAGCAGTGCGGTCGGCAACAGTGGCAGCGCCTCGTCTTCGAGGTCGGCCAGTGCATCCCAGTCGGGGAGAGAGATCCGGTCCTGCATGACCACAGACTGGCGACATTTGCAGGCGGTTTCAAGCGGTGCCGCGTGAAAAAGTCACGGCCTGGGGCGATGGGCTTCCGGTGGGTGTGGACCTTGGTCCACACCACAGCCGGCCAGCGCGCGGCAAGCCAGTGCCGACCAAGGTCGGCGCCTACCGCTCCTCCTCAACGCAGGGCGAGGATCTACTCGATGCCCGGGCCGAAGGTCAGCGCGGTGCCGTCCTTCAGCTTCAGCTTCTCGGCCTGGCCCGCATTGAGCTCCAGCACGTACCGGGCCGGGCCACCGCTGGGATACGGCGGGCACATGTCGCCGGCCGAGCACGGCGGAACGTCGCGCTGCTGGCTGACCAGCCTGCGCTCGCTGTCGAAGTACAGGATGTCCAGCGCGATCTTCGTGTTCTTCATCCAGTACGCCTGCATTTCCTCGCGGTCGTGGATGAACAGCATGCCGTGGTCGGCGGCCATCTGGTCGCGGAACATCAACCCGCGCGCGCGGGTTTCATCGTTGGTGGCCAGCTCGACCTGGTAGCGGGCGCCATCCAGCTCGACCCAATGGCGGGCCGCATCGGTGGCGCAGCCGGCCAGTGCCAGCAGCGGAAGCATCAGCAGCGAACGCAACAGCGACATCGTCAGGATCCTTCGAAAGGGTCAGAGCACGACCGGCGGCTCGCCGCCGACGATCACCACATCGGCGCGACGGCGCGCGAACAGGCCCACGCAGACCACGCCCGGCAGCTGGTTGAGCTCGCGCTCCAGCTTTTCCGGATCGGTGATCTGCAGGTTGTGGATGTCCAGGATCTGGTTGCCGTTGTCGGTGACCACGCCTTCGCGCCAGGTCGGCTGGCCGCCGGTCATGTCGCGGATCTGGCGGGCGACCAGGCTGCGCGCCATCGGGATCACTTCCACCGGCAGCGGGAACTTGCCCAGCACCGGCACCTGCTTGCTCGGGTCGATGATGCAGATGAAGCGCTCGCTGGCCTCGGCGATGATCTTCTCGCGGGTCAGCGCGGCACCGCCGCCCTTGATCAGGCACTTGTTGGCGTCGCACTCATCGGCGCCGTCCACGTACAGCGACAGGTTGCCGCTGTGGTTCAGCTCGATCACCTCGATGCCGTGCTGCTTCAGGCGCGCGGTGCTCTGCTCGGAGCTGGATACGGCGCCCTTGATGCGGTGCTGGATGCGGGCCAGGGCATCGATGAAATAGGCCACGGTGGAACCGGTGCCGACACCGACGATCATGCCGTCTTCTACGTACTCGATGGCTTTCTCGGCGGCCAGGCGCTTGGCTTCGGACATGGGAGAACTCTCAGGCAGGGAATCAGGATTTCTTTTCCAGCGACAGCAGCAGCTTCCACTGCGCGGCCGTCACCGGGAACACCGACAGGCGGTTGCCCTTGGCAACCAGCGGGAAGCCTTCGCCGAGCTCATCAGCGTGCAGCTTGATCTCGTCCAGCGCGATCACCTGCTTGAGCTTGCGGTCGAAGGCCACGTCCACCAGCATCCAGCGCGGGTTCTCGCGCGTGCTCTTGGGGTCGTGGTAGTCGGATTTCGGATCGAACTGGGTGTCGTCCGGGTAGGCCGTGCTGGCCACCGTGGCCAGGCCGACGATGCCCGGCACCTTGGTATTGGAGTGGTAGAACAGGATGCCGTCGCCCACCTGCATGCCATCGCGCATGAAGTTGCGCGCCTGGTAGTTGCGCACCCCGTTCCAGGGTTCGACCTTGACCTTGGCCAGGTCATCGATGGAGAAGGCGTCCGGTTCGGACTTCATCAGCCAGTAGCGCTTGCGGGCGGTCATGGGTTCACGGGGGCAGCGGAGGGGAACAGGGTGCCGTCTTCGGTGCAGATCGCATCCACCGGCACGTCCCACGACGCCACCGGCAAGGACTCGACCTGCTGCACCGCAAACGCAGCACCGACCAGCCAGGGCGGCGCCGGCCGATCGTGGCGGAAGGCGAAGCTGCGATCATACCAGCCGCCCCCCATGCCCAGCCGCCGGCACTGCGCGTCGAAACCCACCAGCGGGGTCACTACCAGCGCCATCTGCGCCGGTTCCAGGGTGTCTTCCACCGCCACGTCCGGTTCGGGAATGCCGTAGCGGTTGCTGGTCAGCGGCTGCCCCGGCCGCCACGGTGCGAAGCGCAGCACCTCACCGGCCAGCACCGGCAGGCAGTAGGTGAGGCCTTCGGGCAGTTGCAGCTGCCAGCGGTGCAGGGCGATTTCGCCATCCAGCGCCCAGTAGCCAGCCACGGCGCCTTCGCGCGGGGCGAACGGCAGCGCCAGCAGGGCATCGGCAAGGGATTCGGCGGCGGCGATGCGCTCAGCGGCGGAAAGGTCACGGCGGCGTTGCCGCAGGTCGTGGCGCAGGGCCTGGCGCGGGTCGGTCATGGCAGCGTGCGGCAAGGATCAGCCGTCATTGTGCCGCAAAGAACAAGGGCGACGCCCGAAGACGCCGCCCTTGCTGGAATATTGCATTCTCCGCAATGTCGATGCATGCGAAACGACCTTGAACCCGGGGGCTCAAGTGGGAACGCTGGAGAACCATCGGGCTTCCCGCTACAAGGCGGACCTGCACTCCCGGCGCTGTCGCGCTCCCGGTGTCGTTCTTAAGGGACAAGGCGAATGTTTGCACATGCCGTCGAGTACCGCAGAGAACGCGTGGCCATTATAGCCAGCACGCAGGATCTGGATAGGCCGTTCGTCGGCAACAGTCCGTGCCAATTCAGATATGAGAAGACGCGCTGTGCACGACCTTCAGGCGTTGCCGTCGATGGCGCGGTCCAGACGCCGGTTCAGGTCCGCCAGCGTCTGCTGCAGGGCCACCGCCTGGCGGGCGTTTTCGTCGCGCAGCAGCTGCAGTTCGTGGGCCAGGTTCAACGCGGCCAGCACGGCGACGCGATCGACCGCGGCCATGCGGTTGCTGCCGCGGATCTCGCGCATGCGCGCATCCAGCAGGCGCGCGGCGGCCATCAGGCTGTCGCGTTCATCGCCGCCGACGCCCACGGTGTATTCACGATCGAGGATGCGGACACTGACCGGTTCGGCGCTCATGTGTGCTGCTCCAGGGATTTGAGCCGGCTGATCATTGCTTCCACCCGCGAACGTGCCTGCTCATTCTTGGCCAGCAGCGTCGAGCGCTCGGCCACAAGCTGTTCCTGCTGGTGGCGCAGGCTGCGGTTCTCCTCGGCCAGGCGCTGGTTGCGTTCAAGCAACGCTTCCACGCGGGCGGCGAAGTCCTGCAGCTGGGCAAGGGGATCAGCGGGTTCCATACGGGCACGATAGGCAAGCCGGGTAAGGGCGGTCAAGCGTTGTCGCAGCAAGGCTGGACGGCTGCGGAGAGGATGCCGTCGGGTTGCTACACTACGGGGTCTCACGGGCGCGCGCGTGCGCGCCCCGGGTTTCCTTTCCGAACGAGCCGCACGATGACCGAACTTCCCTCCGTCGACGACGTTACCCACGCCAGCCAGGCGCTGGGCCTGGGCGCCACCGCTGCCGAGCTGCACGGTGCGCTGTGCGGCTGGTTGGCCGCCGGCGGCGCCCCCGGCAACGACTGGCCGGCGCGCGTGCTGGCCGACGACAGCCTGGCGCCGGTGGCTGCCGACAGCGTGCTGGCGCAGCTGCTGCAGGTCACCATCAAGCAGCTGGAAGACCGTGACTTCGCCTTCGAACTGCTGCTGACCGACAACGATGACGTGTCCGCGCAGGCCGATGCCATGTTCAGCTGGACCCGCTCGTTCCTGGGCGGCTTCGGCCTGGGCAGTGGTGGCAACCGGCCAGCCCTGTCCGAAGAGGGCGAGGAAGCGCTGACCGACATGGCCAGCCTGGCCCGCGCCTCCAGCGAGGATTTCGAGGCCGGCGGCGATGATGACGACGAAGCCCTGTCGGAGATCGAGGAATTCATCCGCGTGGCGGTGCTGCTGCTGCACGGTGACGTGGTGCTGGCCTCGCGCCATCGGCAGCGCCTGAACTGATGGACATCAAGCAGCGCACCGGCATCGCGGCCGGCGAATACAAGCGTCGCCGCCGCCAGCTGATGGACATGGCCGGCGAGGACGCGATCCTGGTACTGCCGGCCGCAGCCGAGAAGGTGCGCAGCCTCGATACCCATTATCCGTTCCGCCAGGATTCGGACTTCCAGTACCTGAGCGGCTTCCCGGAGCCGGAAGCGGTGCTGGTGCTGATTCCGGGCCGCCGCCACGGCGAGGCCATCCTGTTCTGCCGCGAGCGTGATGCCGAGCGCGAGGCCTGGGACGGCAGCCGCGCCGGCCAGGAAGGCGCGGTGGCGCAGTACGGCATGGACGATGCCTACCCGATCGACGATCTGGACGACATCCTGCCGGGCCTGCTGGAAGGGCGCTCGCGCGTCTACTACCACTTCGGCCGCGATGCCGACTTCGACCTGAAGCTGATCGGCTGGGTCAACCGCGTGCGTTCGCAGGTGCGCCACGGCGCGCAGCCACCGCATGAGTTTCTGGAGCTGGGCCACCTGCTGCACGAGCAGCGCCTGTTCAAGTCGGGTGCGGAAGTCGCGTTGATGCACCACGCCGCGCAGATCAGCGTGCGTGCGCATCTGGCTGCGATGCAGGTGGCCAAGGCAGGTATCCACGAATACGAACTGCAGGCCGAGCTGGAGCGTGTGTTCCGCGCCAACGATGCCGTGCCGGCGTACTGCAGCATCGTCGGTGCCGGTCGCAACGGCTGCATCCTGCATTACCGCGACAACAACGCGCGTTCGCGCGATGGTGAGCTGGTGCTGATCGATGCCGGTGCCGAATACCGCGGCTACGCCAGCGACATCACCCGCACCTTCCCGGTGAATGGCCGCTTCAGTGCCGAGCAGCGTGCACTGCACGACCTGGTCGGCGATGCACAGGCCGCTGCGTTGGCCCAGGCCAAGCCGGGCGTGCCGTACGAGGCCGGCCACCTCGCCGCGGTGCAGACCCTGACCGAGGGCCTGCTGCGGCTGGGCCTGTTGAAGGGCACGCTGGAAAAGAACCTGTCCGAGGGCCTGTACCAGCGTTTCTACCGGCACAAGACCGGGCACTGGATCGGATTGGACGTGCACGATGTAGGCGATTACCGCCTCGCAGGTGATTCACGCCTGCTGGAGCCGGGCATGGCGTTCACCATCGAGCCGGGGCTGTACATCGGCGCGGACGACACGACGGTGGAGCCGCGCTGGCGCGGCATCGGCATCCGTACCGAGGACGACGTGCTGATTACCGATGACGGACATCGTGTGCTGACCGAAGGCCTGGCGCGCAGCGCCGACGAGATCGAAGCGGTGATGGCGGGGTAAGGGGTTATCGGCAGGGCTTGCAGCCCTGCACCTGCTTCAAGCCAGGGCAACATCCGAAGCAACAGCAACAGCGGGCATTCCGTGGGATGGCGGGGCACTGTGGGTTTGCGGGGACGCCGTAAACCCGTCCATGGGGGCTTGGTCGCGGCATCCATGCCGCTCACACCCCGCAAACCCACAGTACCCCGCCTTCGACAGGTTCACGGGGCTGTTGGTGGGTGCCGACCGTTGGTCGGCACATCTGTCAGACATCGAATGAATCATCCACGCATGGCGTGGATCTACTGGCAATTGCGGTTGTTGGTTCGCGCGGCTGTTGGTAGGTGTCGACCTTGGTCGACACGGAGCGAGCGCAGCAAGCGACCCGCTTCTGCTTTTCTTTTTTCTTTTCCGCGGTTGGACGCGGCAGGCAACTGTCAGAGGCGGGGCGGGATGGGGGCGCGGGGGTGTCCGCGGCATGGATGCCGCGGCCAAGCCTCCACGGACGGATTCACGGCGTCCCCCGCGAACCCATCCCGCCCCGCCAACCGCGGCTTTTGCTCTGAGCGCCCAACCACGAGGGGCTCAGCCGCTGGCCGCCGCAAACTCCGGCCGCGTCAGGTTGTCCGCCTCGCCATCAGTGCACAGCACCTCGTCTTCGATGCGGATGCCGCCATACGGGCGGAAGAAGTCCACGCGCTCCCAGTTGATCGCGTCGCCATGGCCGGCGTCCTTCACTTCGTTCAACAGCATGTCGATGAAGTACAGGCCCGGTTCGATGGTCACCACCATGCCCGGTTCCAGCACGCGGGTCAGGCGCAGGTACGGATGGCCGGCCGGGCGTTCGATGCGGCCGCCTTCGTCACTGGCCGCGAACCCCGCCACGTCGTGCACCTGCAGGCCGATCAGGTGGCCGATGCCGTGCGGGAAGAATGCGGCGCTGACGCCGGTCTCCAGCGCGGTCTGCGGCGATACCTTGATCACGCCGAAGTCCTTCAGCACGCCCATCAGCGAAAGATGCGCGTCCACGTGCAGCTGCTTGTAGTCGAAGCCCGGGCGCACCGCCGCGCACATCTGCTGCTGGGCCGCGTCGACGGCGGCGATCATCGCAGCAAACTCGTCGTGGCCCTGCGCGGCGTAGGTGCGGGTGATGTCGCTGGCGTAGCCGTAGGCGCTGGCACCGGCATCGATCAGGAAGCTGCGCAGCGGCTGCGGCGCCTTGCGGCCCAGCTCGGTGTAGTGCAGCACCGCAGCGTGCTCGTTCAGGGCCACGATGTTGCCGTACGGCAGCTCGTTGGCGTCCTGGCCGACGGCCTGGCAATAGGCCATGTGGATGCTGAACTCGTCGGCGCCGTTGCGGAACGCGGCTTCGGCGGCACGGTGGCCACGCACGCCCAGCACCTGCGCCTGACGCATCAGCGCGATCTCATACGGCGTCTTGCTGCCGCGGTGCCATTCCAGGTAATTCACCACCGGCGCCGGGTTGTTCGGCACGTAATTGCCCAGCGCGCTCTGCGGTTCGCCGAGGATCGCGCAGCGCGCCGGGTCGGCCGGCAGCAGGGCCAGCGCCTCTTCGGGCTTGCGGATGATGTGGATGTCGAAGTGCTCCACCCACCAGCCGCTGGGCGCGTCCGGCACCACGTGCCAGTAGTCGAAGGGCTGGTGGAAGATCACGGCCGGGCGCTTGCCCGGGGTGAACACGATCCAGCTGTTGGGCACGCGGGTCAGCGGCAGCCAGGCCTTGAACTGCGGATTGACCGCATACGGGTAGTCGCGGTCGTCGAACACCTGGTAGTGCAGGGTGCCGCTGGGCACCACCAGGTGATCGAAGCCACCGCGGGCCAGCGCCTGTTCGGCACGTCGGCACAGCACGGCCAGGTGGTCGGAATACAGGGCGCCGGGGTCTTGCTGGATCATTGCGGTGGCTCGACACGGAAAACGGCCCTAGATTCTGCCGCATACCGCGAAAAACCGCTGTGCCGGAACCGGCACTCAGGCCGTCGAAACCGGTCCCTCGTCGCTGTCCTCGCCCACCCACTGCCGCAGCAGCTGCCGATGCTCGCGTGACAGGGTGAGGAAGCGGAAGCCGGTCCAGCTTTGCCCGGGTACGTGCGCGGGCTCGCTCCATAGCAGATGCACGCCCACGTCGATGGCCTGCTGGCGGCCATCACCCAGTGGCAACGGGAAGCGCAGCTGGTACAGCGCATCCTCGCGCAGCGGCACGCTGGCCAGCATCAGCATGCCGGTTTCGGAGACATTGCCGAGGCGCCCGACCACGCACTCGCGCATCTGGTCGGTGACCGGCACCAGGTCCGAGACCTGGCGGCGCGGCGCGCGGCGGGTGTCCTGCGGCGGTACGGCTTTCATGCGGGGGTCTCCTGTGCGCGGCCCGTGGCCAGTGCACGCAGCGCACCGAGGCTGGCTTCCCAGGCACGGTCGACCAGCCGGCCCTTGTCTTCGGTGACCAGCTGCGCGCGCCCGGCACTGATCTGCCGCGCCAGCGTATCCAGGTCGGTATCGGTGATCTTCTGCCCGCGCGCATTGACGAACAACGCATGGCCGGTCAGCAGGCTGTACCAGGACAGGCGCTGGCGGCGCAGCGTGCCATCGCCCGTGTCGATGTCGAACCAGCTGCCGAACGGCAGCGTGGACAGCTGCTGGTAGGCCGCTTCTTCGGCGCTGCTGCGTGGTGTGGCAGGCGCGGTGCCACTGTTCGTGCCGGCGTGCTCGCCCAAGCGCGCACGTGCCTTCAGGCGTGCGCTGAGCTCGGTACGCGAGGTGCTTTCATCCTCGCCGCCGGGCGTGGCCAGCCTGCGCGCGACGGCGGCGGCTTCCTCGGCGTGGTAGCCGACCTGCAGCAGTGCGGCCTCCACGTCCGCTGCCAGCGCGGTATCGGTGCCGCCAGGGGCGTCGACGGCCTGTGCGGTGATGGCAGCGATGCGCTCGGTCTGTTGCAGGCGCTCCTGCCACTGTGGCGAATCGTCGCCATGGCGCAGGCGGGTGAGGGTCAGTGCATCGGCCCAGGCCTGGCGCAGCAGGGTCTGCACGAAGCGCGGCGGCGACTGCGTGTCGCAGCATTGGTCGATCTGCGCGGTGGCCTGGCGACGGGCCAGTTCCAATCGTTCCTTGCCGCGCGCGGCTTCCACATGGCGGCGCTCGGCCAGTTCGGCACGATGGGCCGCCGCGCGCTGGTGCTGCTGCACGTCTTCGTTGGCGGCGGCAAAGGCCTCCGGCGCACGTGCATCCTGCCCCAGCAGGCCCTGCACGCTTTGCGCCATGCGCTGCAGCAGCTGTGGGTCCACATCGTCATCGCCCAGCCAGTTGGCGCCGACTTCGGCGATCTGGTTGAGCAGCTCACGCGCGGGGTGTTCGTCGCGCACGAAGAAGCCCGGGTCGGCCATGGCCGCGCGTGCCAGGGGCACTTGCAGGCGCGCCAGCAGGGCGGCCGGCACCGGATCGGGACGCTGCTGCTGCTGCACCTGCTGCATCAGCATGCGCAGCAGGTCGAGGTTGTCACGGTCGTGACTGCCCAGCTGGGCCTGCGCACCATGCTCGCTGCGCAGCTGCGCGACCACGGCAGCCTGCAGGTCGGCCACTCCGGTTGCGGCACTGGACTGGGCCTGCAGGCGCGCGAGGACTGCGTCGACTGCCGCGCTGGGCACTGCGCCGCTGTCCGCAGGGGCAGGGCTGGCATGCCGTGCCTGCTGCAGCAGTTCATGGAATGCACCGCCGGTGGACGTGGTTACGCCCGGCGTGGCGGGGCCGGCTGCGCCGCCCCCGTGGAAGGCGTCCTGTACCAGGCTGGACCAGGAGCCGGCCGGTGCCGAACCGTTCCAGCCGGTCAGCGGGGCTGCGGCGCGCTTGGCCGGCTGCGTGGTGCGGCCGCCACCCACCGACTGGGTGATGATCCGCCGCGTGCTCGACGAGCGTGCCAGGTAGGGGGTGTAGACCAGCCCCGGCAGTACGCCGGACTGGGCCAGCAGGGCATTGGCACGGTCAAGGATATCGCCCAGCCGTTCCAGCACCTGCCGTTCGAAACTGCGATACAGCGCCAGCTGTACCTCGACGCTCAGCGCGTCCTGTTCGGCAATCCGGCGCACCATCGCGCACAGTGCCTGCGGTGCCAGTGGCAGGGTGTCGGCCTCGAAGGCCGGCGCCGCCGCCAGTACGCCCAAGCGTTGACCCAGCAGGTTCAGTGTGTTGGTTGAACGCAGCGTCTCGCGCCGCACCATCTCGGTCAGCAGCAGGTCGCGATCCACTTCATGCTCATCGACCAGCGACAGCCCGAGCATGCCCGGCAGCGCTGGCGGCGTAGCACTGGTGCTGACACCGCTGGCCGGTTCGCGCAGCCGTGCGAGGGCATCGGCCACGGCGTCGAGCATACGGTCGGCGAAGTGGCCGGAGAACGCATGCAGCTGCCCGCGCTGGGCCATCAGCTCGGCCTGCTGCTGCGGATTGCGTGCGCGGTCGGCGTCGTGAAGCAGATTCTGCTCCAGCGCCTCCACCGTCAGGATCAGGGGCGCGGCCAGCGTCTGCCGGCACAGGCCGATCAGCGCGCCCAACAGCTCACGTACCCGCGGTGGCAGGTCGCTGGCGGCCAGTCGGTTCTTGTCGGCAGGAGTGATGGAAAAGACGGCTGACATCGGCAGGCGGTACCCGGATTCCCGCGGATCGATCTGGTGAATCTACCGTGTCGGCCGCTGTCGGCGCTACTTTAGGGTGGATGTGCCTTCCGTTCGCCAGGCATGGCCCTCTGTCACGCGAGATCAATCTTCCAGGAACAGGCTCACCACATCGTTGGTGAAGCGGCGGCCCAGCTCGGTCGGCTGCACATGGCCATCCGTCACGTCCAGCCAGCCGCGCTGCACGGCCTCGGCCAGCGGTGCGTCCAGCACGCCGCGCGGCAGGCCGGTGCGCGACTCGAAATCGCGCAGGCCGAAACCTTCGTGCAGGCGCAGCAGATTCAGCATGTACTCGAACGGCAGGCGCTCGGGCGCGATCACATCGTCACCACCGAACGAGGCCGGGGTACCCGCGCTGTCCAGGTAGGCCTGCGGATGCTTCAGCTTCCAGCGGCGCAGCACGTGTTCTTCGGCGCCTGAACTGATCTTGCCGTGCGCACCGGCACCGATGCCCAGGTAATCGCCGAAGCGCCAGTAGTTCAGGTTGTGTGCGCTCTGCCGGCCGGGGCGCGCATAGGCGCTGACTTCGTACTGGCCGAAACCGGCCTGCGCGAGCAGTGCCTGGCAGTGTTCCTGCATGTCCCAGGCGTTGTCTTCATCGGGAATGCCCTGCGGCGGCCGCGCGAAGAACACCGTGTTCGGTTCCAGGGTCAGCTGGTAGTGCGAGATGTGCGCCGGCTGCAGCGCGAACGCGCGTTCCAGATCGGCCTCGGCGCCGGCCAGGGTCTGTTCCGGCAGCGCGTACATCAGGTCGATGTTGAAGTTGTCGTAGCCCGCGTCCTGCGCCATTTTCACCGCGCGCTCGGCTTCGCCACTGTCGTGGATACGGCCCAGGCGCTTGAGCATCGCGTCGTCAAAACTCTGGATGCCGAAGCTGAGGCGGTTCACGCCGGCCGCGCGGTAGCGGTCGAAACGACCATGCTCGGCGGTGCCCGGGTTGGTCTCCAGGGTGATCTCGGCATTGGGCGCGAAACGCAGGCGCGCGCTGGCCTGCTGAAGGAAACGGTCGATCGCTTCCGGCGGGAACAGGCTGGGCGTACCACCACCGAAGAACACGCTGTGCACCACCCGGCCCCAGACCAGTGGCAAGTCCTGGTCCAGGTCACGCAGCAGCGCGTCGATGTAGGCATCGAACGGCAGTTCGCCCTTGGCCTGGTGCGAATTGAAATCGCAGTACGGGCACTTGCGCACGCACCACGGCAGGTGCACGTACAGCGATAGCGGTGGCGGCACCAGCCGCGGCGGGCTGTCGTGGTCAGCGGAGCAGGCTTCGCCGGGCAGGTGGTTGCAGTGGTCGTGGGCGTGCGGCATGGGCTTCTTCGGTAGTGCCGGCCGCTGGCCGGCTTCCCTGGTTCGATCGGGTGGCGTCAGTACAGCGTCGCCAGCTGTTGCTTGAGCTGCTGCAGGGCAATGGCGCGGTGGCTGATGGCGTTCTTCAGCGCCGGCTCCATTTCCGCGGCGGTCAGGCCGTGGGTGGTGTCCAGGAACACCGGGTTGTAGCCGAAACCATTCGTGCCGCGCAGCTCGCGGATGATCTGGCCCTCCCAACGGCCTTCGCAGATCAGCGGCTGCGGGTCGGTGGCGTGGCGCAGCAGCACGATCACCGCATAGAAGCGGGCGCTGCGCTGGCCGTCGGGAACATCGGCCATCGCGTCCAGCAGCTTGGCGTTGTTGGCCGCGGCGTTGGTCGGGTGACCGGCATAGCGCGCGCTGTACAGGCCCGGCGCACCGCCGAGGGCATCGACGATCAGGCCCGAATCATCGGCCAGCGCCGGCAGGCCGGTTGCTTCGCAGGCGGCGCGCGCCTTCAGCAGCGCGTTCTCGACGAAGGTCAGGCCGGTCTCTTCCACGTCACCCAGGCCCAGCTCAGCGGCCGAGGTGATCTGCAGCGGCAGGTCGGCGAGGATCTCCTGCATCTCCACCAGCTTGCCGGCGTTGTGGCTGGCCAGTACCAGTTTCTTCATTGACGGGGCTCCAGCAGGTCCCAGGTGTTGCCATACAGATCGCGGAACACCGCAACCGTTGCATAGGGTTCTTCGCGCGGCGCTTCCAGGAACTCGACGCCGGCGGCCAGCATCGCCGCGTGGTCGCGGTGGAAGTCATCGGTGTTGAGGAAGAAGGCGACCCGGCCACCGGTCTGGTTGCCGATGCGGCTGCGCTGCTCCTCATTGCTGGCACGGGCCAGCAGCAGGGCAGCGGCACTGCCGTCGGTCGGCCCGACCACCACCCAGCGCTTGTGGCCCTGGTCGATGTCTTCCAGCAGCGTGAAGCCGAGCTTGCCGGTGTACCAGGCGATGGCTTCGTCATAGTCGGCCACCACAAGGGTGGTCAGCGCGATCCGGCGGCTCATGCCGACAGCGCCGCCTGCTGTGCGGCCAGCAGTTCGGTCACGCCCTTTTCGGCCAGGCCCAGCAGCGCGTCCAGCTCGTCGCGACGGAAGGCATGGCCTTCGGCGGTGCCCTGCAGCTCGATGAAGCCGCCACCGTCGTTCATCACCACGTTCATGTCGGTGTCGCAGTCGCTGTCTTCGGCGTAGTCCAGGTCCAGCACCGGGGTGCCGCGGTAGACGCCCACCGACACGGCGGCCACTGCGCCCAGGATCGGGTTGCGCTTGATGTCGCCGCGCTTCATCAGCACGTTCACTGCATCGACCAGGGCCACGTAGGCGCCGGTGATGGCGGCGGTGCGGGTGCCACCGTCGGCCTGCAGCACGTCGCAGTCGAGGGTGATGGTGCGTTCGCCCAGCGCGTTGCGGTCCACGCACGCGCGCAGGCTGCGGCCGATCAGGCGCTGGATCTCCAGCGTGCGGCCGCCCTGCTTGCCACGGGCCGCTTCACGGTCACTACGGGTGTGGGTGGCGCGCGGCAGCATGCCGTACTCGGCGGTGACCCAGCCTTCGCCCTTGCCGCGCAGGAAGCCCGGCACGCGGTTCTCGACGCTGGCGGTGCACAGCACGCGGGTTTCACCGAAGCACACCAGCACCGAACCTTCGGCGTGGCGGGTGAAGCCGCGTTGGATGACGACCGGGCGGAGCTGGTCGGGCTGGCGGCCGCTGGGGCGGGAATCGGACATGGTGCGGGTTCCGTAATGGCGAGGGAGTACGCCGCCACGCCCGCGGCCTTCACGGGGCGGGCAAGGGGGCTCTGATGAGGGCGCTAGGGTACCATTCCCCCTTTGCACGCACCGGACACAATCCATGATTCGAAGCATGACCGCCTATGCCGGCGGCGAGCGGGTCACCCCGTGGGGCACGCTGGGCTGCGAGCTGCGCTCGGTCAACCACCGCTTCCTGGAGGTCGGCACCCGCCTGCCCGAGGAACTGCGGGCGCTCGAACCGCAGCTGCGCGAGCGCATCGCCGCACGCCTGAGCCGTGGCAAGCTGGATCTGGTGATGCGCCTGCGCGCGCCGGAAGCGGCGGCCAACCTGCAGGTGGACGAGGCCCTGCTGGGCCAGCTGGGCCGCCTGGCCCACCGCCTGACCTCCGATTTCCCCAACCTGCAGGTCAGCTTCACCGACCTGCTGCAGCTGCCGGGCGTGACCCGTGGCGAGGCGACCGACGCCGCCGCCCTGCAGGTCGAGGCACTGGCCCTGCTGGACCAGGTGCTGGACGGCTTCGTCGAGGCCCGTGAGCGCGAAGGCGGCAAGTTGTCGGCCGCCATCAGCGAGCGCGTGGACGGCATCGAACGCATCGCCACCGAAGTCCGCATGCTGATTCCGGCCATTCGCGACGGCCAGCGTGCCAAGCTGGCCGCACGCCTGGCCGACCTGCCGCACCCGGTCGATCCCGGCCGCGCCGAGCAGGAACTGGTGCTGTGGCTGCAGAAGCTGGACGTGGATGAAGAGCTGGACCGTCTTGGCAGCCACATCGTCGAGATCCGCCGCGTGCTCAAGCAGCGTGAGCCGGTCGGCCGCCGCCTGGACTTCCTGCTGCAGGAGTTCAACCGCGAAGCCAACACGCTGGGCTCGAAGTCGGTGGACAGCCGCACGTCCAATGCAGCGGTGGAACTGAAGGTGCTGATCGACCAGATCCGCGAACAGGTGCAGAACATCGAGTGATGCTGCATCCAGCGCTACAGCAGGGGCGCGCTTAGAGCGCCCCTGTCGTTTCAGCGCTTCAGCGCACGCTGACGCCCGGCGCTCCTTCGCCCAAGTGCCCCACCACGGCCGCCTGGACGAACCCTGCGTCGTGGAAACAGGCCAGCACCGCATCCACCGCTTCCGGGGCGCAAGACACCAGCAGGCCACCGCTGGTCTGCGGGTCGGTCAGCAGCGGCTGCCAATGTGCTGGCAACCCCTCGGCGAAGCGCACCTCGGTGCCATAGGAAGTCCAGTTGCGGTGGGAGGCGCCGGTCACGCAACCACGCTGCAGCAGCTCCAGCGCCTGTGGCAGCAGCGGCACCTGTGCACTGTCCACCTCGGCGGCAACGCCACTGGCACGGCACACTTCCAGCAGGTGGCCGAGCAGGCCGAAGCCGGTGACGTCGGTCATGGCATGCACGCCGTCCAGCGCGGCCAGCGGCATGCCCACGGTGTTAAGTCGGGTGGTCGACGCGATCATCTGCCGGTAGCCGTCGGCATCCAGCACTTCTTTTTTCAATGCTGACGAATACACGCCCACGCCCAGCGGCTTGCCCAGCACCAGCACATCGCCGGCGCGGGCATCGGCATTGCGCTTGAGCCGCTGCGGGTCGAGCACGCCGATCGCGGCCAGGCCGTAGATGGGTTCCACCGAATCGATGCTGTGGCCGCCAGCTACCACGATGCCGGCATCGGCGCAGGCGCGTTCGCCGCCCTGCAGGATGCCGCGGATGGTGTCCTGCGGCAGCGTGTTGATCGGCATGCCGACGATGGCCAGTGCGAACAATGGCCGGGCACCCATCGCGTACAGGTCCGACAGCGCGTTGGTGGCGGCGATGCGGCCGAAGTCGAATGGATCGTCGACGATCGGCATGAAGAAATCAGTGGTGGCGACAATCGCCTGGCGGTCATCAAGGCGGTACACCGCGGCGTCGTCGCTGGTCTCGCGACCAACCAGCAGCTCAGCCGGTGCCGGAAGCGCCGGCACGCCGCGCAGCAGTTCGGTCAGCACGCCCGGCGCGATCTTGCAGCCGCAGCCGCCGCCGTGCGCCAGCGAGGTCAGGCGTTGCGGGGCATCGGCCGTTGAAGGGGCGGGGGACTGCGCGTGCGTGGCCATGCCGACATCTCCTGCGGAAACACGAATGGCGGAAGGCAGCAGGAGTCGAACCTACCAGGGAACGATCGACGCCCCCTACTGGGTTTGAAGCCCAGCCGCATGCCCGGATGCGCATGCCTTCCGAAAGTACGGCGGTAGCGGTGGGCTCAGTCGCGGGCTGCGTTCCACTGCAGGTCGCCACGCGGCCGATGCTGGTCACCGACGCGTCGAGTGTAGCCAACGCGATTGAAGAACTCCAAGATCTGGATGCTGCGCTTGCGGCCCAGGCCGATGGCATCGCGGAAAGCGGCCGCATCCACCGCGCCGCTGGCCTGCGACAGCTGCGCGACGATCGTGGCCAGCTCGGCAATGCGGGCCGGTGCATAGAACAGGTCCGGTACCACCTGGAACAGTTCGCCACGTGTGGTGGCGCGGCGCAGAATGGCGCGGACCTCGTCTTCGGCCAGGCCGATGTCGGCGGCCAGGGTGCGCACCCACGGCGGATCGAAGCCACCGGCGTGCAGTTGCGGCAGCACGCGCTCCAGCAGCAGACGCTCGCGTTCCGGTGGCACATGGTCATGGCCTGGCAGGCGCCACCAGGCGCCCACGCGCTGCACGCTGCCGTCGTCCAGCAGGTCCTGGAGAAGCGCGTTCCACAGGCTCGTTGCCAGTGCAGGCAGGGTGCTGCGTTGCAGGCGCCCGCTGTCGACACCGGGTTCGTCAGGTCGTCGTTCATGCCAGCCACGCAGTGAGGCGATTACCTGTTCGCGTAGCACCTGCCAGTGCGCAGCGAGGATGACCACCGTGTCGTCGCGGGTGGCGATGCGCTGTGCGCCTGCAGGAAGATCGATCCGGTCGGCGGCGCGCCGGCAGTAGCGCTGCAGTGCGGCCAATGGAATTCCGGTGGCCGCCTGCTGAAGCAGCGGGCCAACATCTGCGCTGGTGGCCAGCTGTTCCAGCGCCACCAGCCACGCCAGGCGTGCAGGGCTGCGCCGCCGCCGCTGTGGCGGATCCGGATCGAGTACGACACCGCCGCCCAGCGTACGGGTTGCCGCCGAGTCGCGGGCAATGAAGCGATCGCCACACATCGCACAGACCGGCGCATCGAACACCAGTTGCACCAACTGCCCATTGCCGTGATCGTCGTCCTCCAGCAGCACCACATGGGCCTGCCGGTGCATCGTGCCCCAGTGGATATGCAGCGGCGCCCAGTCGCGCAATGGCGCGGCCAACGCGGACAGCCGCAGGCGCACATCAACGCGGGTGGTGGGCAGCAGTGCGCGCGGGTCGGCGATCCAGTCGCCACGGCGGATGTCGTCACGAGCGATGGCTGCCAGGTTCAACGCGCAGCGCTGCCCGGCCATCGCGTGGTCGCTGGCCTGGTTCTGCGCGTGGATGCTGCGTATGCGCACTTCAGTGGCAGCCGGCATCAGCTGCAGATGCTCACCCACCAAGGCGATGCCGCCATGTACCGCGCCGGTCACCAGCGTGCCGTGGCCGGCCAGCGAGAACACGCGGTCCACCGGCATGCGGAACAGTTCGCTGCGCAGTTCGGCCTGGTGCGTGCTGGCGTCGTCCGCCGCCCACGCGTGCAGCTGGGTACGCAGTGCACTGATGCCGGCATCATCGGCTGAGGTGCTGTTGCAGGCGAATACAGGGGAATCCTGTAGCGGCGTTCCGGCCAGCAGCGCAGCGATCTCGATCTCGACCCGGGCGATGCGCGCTACATCCACACGGTCGATCTTGGTCAGCGCCACCGCACCGCGGTCCACGCCCAGCAGTTGCAGGATGGCCAGATGCTCGCGGGTCTGTGGCATCACGCCGTCGTCGGCAGCGATCACCAGCAGGGCGACATCGATACCCGTGGCGCCGGCCACCATCGTGTGCACGAAGCGCTCATGGCCCGGAACGTCGACGAAGCCCAGCGTCGCGGCCGAGCCTTCGACGTCCCTGCTTTCCACCGGGACATAGGCGTAGCCCAGTTCGATCGAAATGCCGCGCGTACGCTCTTCCTGCAGGCGATCGGTTTCGATGCCGGTCAGTGCGCGTACCAGGCTTGTTTTGCCATGGTCGATATGCCCGGCGGTGCCGACGATCATGCCTGCAGCGCGCTCCATTGGGCGAGGAAGGCCGTTTCGTCCCCGGGTTCCAGGCAGCGCAGGTCCAGCCACAACGCGTCATCGGCAATGCGGCCCAGCACCGGGCGCGGTAGCTGACGCAAGCGCTTGGCCAGGCGATCCAGTCCGCCACGGCGTGCGCTGGCAATGCGCAGTCCGGCGCTGGCAAGCTGCGCCTGTGGCTGCGCGCCGCTGCCGATCTGGCTGTGCATCGAAGCAGGATCGAGGGTGTAGTCCGTCGCCAGCGAGGCACGCATCGGCTGCAGCAGGCGCTGGGCCTGCGCATCGATGTCGTCCTGCGTGCGCGACAGCGTGCGCAGGGTCGGCAGGCGCTGTGCCAGCAGCTCCGGTTCGCGGTACAGGGCCAGCACCGCTTCCAGCGCAGCCAGGCCCATCTTGTCCATGCGCAGCGCGCGCTTGAGCGGGTTGCGGTTGATCCGCGCGATCAGGTCGGCGCGGCCGGCGATGATGCCGGCCTGAGGCCCACCCAGCAGCTTGTCGCCACTGAACGAAACCAGATCGGCGCCGGCTGCCAGCGTTTCCTGCACGGTGGGCTCGTGCGGCAGGCCGAACGTGGCCAGATCGCACAGGCTGCCACTGCCCAGGTCCACCACCAGCGGCAGGCCGTGTTCGTGCGCGATTGCCGCCATCGCCGCGGTGTCGACCTTTGCGGTGAAGCCGGTGATCGCGTAGTTGCTGGCGTGCACCTCCATCAGCAGTGCGGTGCGCGCGCCGATGGCGTTGGCGAAGTCAGCCGGATGGGTGCGGTTGGTGGTGCCTACTTCCAGCAACCGGGCACCGGCGCTGCGCATCACGTCGGGAATGCGGAAGGCGCCACCGATCTCCACCAGTTCGCCGCGCGACACCACCACGTCGCGGCGGTTGGCCAGGCTGTTGAGCAGCAGCAGGACCGCCGCCGCATTGTTGTTGACCACGGTGGCGGCTTCAGCGCCGGTCAGTTCGCAGATCAATGCCTGCACCCGTGCATCGCGGTCGCCGCGACGACCACGGATGACGTCGAACTCCAGATCCACCGGCGCGGTCATCGCGCGGGTGACTGCGTGCACGGCGGCATCGGGCAGCAATGCGCGCCCGAGATTGGTGTGCAGTACGGTGCCGGTCAGATTGAACATCGGCTGCAGATCCAGCCGTGCATCGGCCGCCAGGGCGGACTCGATCGCCGCGACCAGCGCCGGACCGCCAACCGCTTCCTGCAGCTGCGCGGCCGAAAGCTGGCCGGCGCTGATACGGTCGCGCAGCACCTGCAGGTGCGAACGCAGCAGCCGGGTGATACGACTATGGCCGTGGCCCTCGATCAGTGCTGCCAGGGCAGGCAGGCGCAGCAACCGGTCCAGCGAGGGCAGGGCGGAAACCGATGCCGGGGTGGAGGGCGTGGCTGTCATCGCCTCACTCGCCGTCGGATTGCCACAGCAGCGGATTCTGGCTGGCGCGCGCATAACCTTCTTCGCCCAGCAGCAGGTCCAGCGCCAACGTGCCGAGGTCATCGGCGACCGGTTCCAGTGAGGGATCCTTTTCCAGGTACAGGATCTTGCGGTAGCTGTGGCAGTGGTCGCAGGTCTCGGCACGGACCGCGCTCTCGCGCACGGCCTCGCCGCTGTCGCCATCCACATCGGCCAGGGCGCGGTAGGCGATGTCCTTGCCGGCGGTGCCACACTGGCTGCACTGCACGCGCACGTAGTGCCACTGGCACGCGCACAGGGAGCACGACAGGTAACGGTAGGACGCATAGGGTGGGCGTGCCTGCACCACGCTGACCACCGGTAGCGAGCCGCACAACGGGCACAGGCCGGGTGCATCGGCCAGCGGTTTCAGGTCGGTGGAGCGGAAGCTGTCCGCCAGCACCGCCCAGTAGACCTGCAGTGCGTTCATTACCAGCAGCGCCGCGACCGCGTCCACCGATGGCGCATCATCACGCTCCAGCACGGCATGGGCCTGCGCATCCAGCCAGGCATCGTCGGCAGCGGCGACGCGCTGCAGCTCCTGGCGGGTTTCTACCGGCAGCCCGGCTTCGTCGGCACAGTGCTGGCACAGCGTGCGCAGCCAGTCGCGCCAGCGTCCATCAAGTTGAAGCGTGTTGGCCGGCCGCAACGGCATGCCGGCACCGACCGCCGCACTCGACTGCTGCGCACGCGCCTGCGACTGCAGAGCCTCGCGCTGCTGCGGTGTCAGTTCATCCAGCAGCGCCTGCTGTGCATCGGCCAACGCCGCCAGCAGCTGCAGGTAACCGCCGATGGCACTGTGCGCGGCCAGGCTGCGCAGTCGCGCCGCGCGCTCAGCGAACAGTGACTCAATATCGGGCAGGATGATGCGCGGCACATCGCGCGAGGCCAGCGTCTCGATCTCACCGGGTTCAAGGATGCGTTGCGCCATGCAGGGCCAGCCAGAAGAACCAGCCTCCATCCTCGCCGTTGTCGGCGCTGGCGTCCAGCGTGTTCGAGGCAGAGCAGTCGAGCATGGTTCGACTCTACAAAAGTCGGTTTCGGTCGTTCCCGTGTTCATCGTGTCGACCAAGGTCGACACCCACCAATCGCAACGTAGAACGCCGTCCCGACAGATCGCAGGAAACTGTCGAAGGCGGGGTGGGTCCGGTTGCGGGGGTGTCCGCGGCATGGATGCCGCGGCCAAGCCCCCAAGGACGGGTTTACGGCGTCCCCCGCAACCGGACCCACCCGGCCACCCCTCAGGAAGCCAGCTTTTGACGTTGACGTTGACGTTGACGTTGCCTCTGCGGGTGCAGGGCCGCAGGCCCTGCCGCTACCCCTCTTCCCGGCGCCCGCGCAGGATGTCCCGGAACCACTGCCG
This sequence comes from Stenotrophomonas sp. YJH_SMC_101-4, assembly GCF_059370395.1. Lineage (NCBI taxonomy): Bacteria > Pseudomonadati > Pseudomonadota > Gammaproteobacteria > Lysobacterales > Lysobacteraceae > Stenotrophomonas > Stenotrophomonas sp. YJH_SMC_101-4. The sequence continues at coordinate 64,062 of NZ_JCAFTP010000004.1, forward strand.
GTGATGCTTGTACGCCCACCCGTAGGTCACCTTGCCCTGGGTCATCGCCCGCACTGACCCTTTGATCCAGATCGCCGCATAGATGTGCACCACGATCGCGCAGATCAGCACCCAGCCGAACAGCGCATGGGCAAGTACCGAGAAGCGGATTACCCCGATCGGGAAGAAGTGGCTGAAGTACTGCCGCCAGATCACGAAGCCGGTCAGCAGCAGCGCCGACAGGCAACCGATGATCGCCCAGAACAGCAGCTTCTGGCCGGCATTGAAACGGCCCACCGGCGGCAGCTTCTCATCCTCATTGCGCAGCACATCGCGCATGCCGCGCATCCACTTGCCATCGTCGGCGGTCGGCAGGTTGTCGCGCCACATGCGGAACGCCAGCAAGGCGAAGCCCACCACCATCACCAGGCCGATGAACGGATGCAGGATGCGCGTCCACGGCCCACCGCCGAACAGCTGCGTCAGCGGAAACAGGGCAGGGTGGAACAGGGCCAACCCGGACAGCGCGGTCAGCACGAAGCAGATCGCCACGATCCAGTGGTTGATGCGGGTCGGCGCGCGGTAGCGGATGATCTGTCGCGGGTGCGGTGCGTACTTCATGGCCGCTGCTCCTCTTCGATCTGCTTCGCCTCGTGTTCGGCTTCCTCTTCTTCCTCGTCATTGACCGTGTTGCGGCCGATGCCGATGTAATGCAGGAAGCCGGCGAAGGCGGTGGCGGCGATCGCCAGCACGCCCAGCGGCTTGGCCACGCCCTTCCAGACCTCCACCATCGGGCTGATGCGTGGGTCCTTGGGCAGATCGGCGTACAGCTCGGGTTTGTCCACATGCTGCAGCACGTACATCACGTGGGTGCCACCCACGCCCTGCGGGTCGTACAGGCCGGCGTTCTCGTAGCCGCGCGATTTCAGGTCTTCCACACGGCCGGCCGCATGTTCGGTCATCGCCTGCTTGCTGCCGAAGGTGATCGCGCCGGTCGGGCAGGTCTTCACGCAGGCCGGTTCCTGGCCCACCGCCACCCGGTCCGAACACAGCGTGCATTTATAGGCCTTGTGGTCCTTCTTGGAAATGCGCGGCACGTCGAACGGGCAGCCGGTCACGCAGTAGCCGCAGCCGATGCAGTTCTCTTCCTGGAAGTCGACGATGCCGTTGGCGTACTGGATGATCGCGCCGGGCGATGGGCAGGCCTTCAGGCAGCCCGGGTCGCTGCAGTGCATGCAGCCTTCCTTGCGGATCAGCCACTCCAGCTTGCCCTTCTCGTCCTCGTACTCGCGGAACTTCATCACCGTCCACGACTGGTCGCTGAGGTCCGGCGGATTGTCATAGCTGCCAACGCAGCTGCCCACTTCGTCGCGCAGGTCGTTCCACTCCATGCACGCGACCTGGCAGGCCTTGCAGCCGATGCATTTGCTCACGTCGATCAGCTTGGCGACCTGGCCGGTGTGCGCGCTGCGCGCCTGTGGCGAGGGCGTGGTGGTGGCCGAGCGGCGGATGATGTCCAGCGATTGCAGTGACATGGCGTGTCTCCTACACCTTCTCGACCTTGACCAGGATGCACTTCGATTCGGGCGTCTGCGAGTTGCCGTCACCGATGGCGTTGGTCAGCGTATTGGCGATGTAGCCGGGTTTGGCCGCACCGAGGAAACCCCAGTGGATCGGAATGCCCACCTGGTGCACGGTCTTTCCATCGATCTGCAGGGCCTTGATGCGCTTGGTTACCATCGCAACGGCTTCGATATGGCCGCGCTTGGAACTCACGCGCACGCGGCTGCCGTTGTTGATGCCCAGCTCGTCGGCCAGTGCAGCACCGATTTCGACGAACTGTTCGGGCTGGATGATGGCGTTGAGCTTGCCGTGCTTGGTCCAGAAGTGGAAATGCTCGGTCAGGCGGTAGGTAGTGGCCACGTGCGGGAACTCGTCCGGCGAACCGATCTGGGCACGGTCGCTGGCGAACACGCGCGCGGCCGGGTTGTTGAGCGTCTGCGCCTGGCCCGGGCTGAGCGGGTTGCTGCGCAGCGGAGTATCGAAGGGCTCGTAGTGCTCCGGGAACGGGCCTTCGGCCATGCCGGCCTTGGCGAAGAAGCGCGCGATGCCTTCCGGGTTCATGATGAACGGGCCCATGCCGCCGGCCGGGTCTTCGTCGGCCTTGAAGTCCGGCACGTCCACGCTGCCCCAGTTCTTTCCGTTCCAGGCCAGCAGCGTGCGCCGCGGATCGAAGGGCTGGCCGGCCACGTCGCACGAGGCGCGGTTGTACATCACGCGGCGGTTGGCTGGCCACGCCCAGGCCCAGCCCAGCGTGTTGCCGATGCCGGTGGGGTCGCTGTTGTCACGCCGCGCCATCATGTTGCCGGTCGGGCCCCAGGCACCGATGTAGATCCAGCAGCCAGAGGAGGTGCTGCCGTCGTCGCGCAGGTCGCCGAACGCGGCCAGCTGCTCACCGGCCTTGCGCACCAGCTTGGTCGGGTCCTTCGGATCGAACACGTCGGCCAGCGCCTTGCCGTTGTATTCCATCGCCAGTTCTTCCGGCGTCGGCAGTTTCGGGTTGGAATACTTCCAGGCCAGGTCGCGCACCGGCTCCCACCACGCGCCGCCGTCCTTCTCGTACATCGCTTTGATGCGATGGAACAGCTCGGACATGATCTCGATGTCGCTGCGCGCTTCGCCCGGCGGATTGGCCCCCTTCCAGTGCCACTGCAGCCAGCGCGAGGAGTTCACCACCGCGCCGTTCTCCTCGGCGAAGGAAGTGGTCGGCAGGCGGAACACTTCGGTCTGGATCGTGCTCGGGTCGACGTCGTTCAACGCACCGTGGTTCTGCCAGAAGGCGATGGTCTCGGTTTCCAGCGGGTCCATGCTGACCATGAACTTCAGCTTGGAGAACGCACTGATCAGCTTGCCCTTGTTCGGCGCCGAGGCCAGCGGATTGAAGCCCTGGCAGATGTAGCCGTGGATCTTGCCTTCGTTCATCAGCTCGTACGCCTGCAGCATGTCGTACGGCTTGTCGAGCTTGGGCAGGTGGTCGAAGCACCAGTTGTTGTCGGCGGTGGCAGCGTCGCCCCACCACGACTTCATCAGGCTGACGTGGAACTTCGGGTAGTTCTGCCAGAACGACATCTGGTTGGCGCGCAGCGGTTTCTGCGTGCGCTTTGCGATGTAGGCGTCGTAGTCCTGCTCGTCCTGTTTCGGCAGCGTGAGGTAGCCGGGCAGCAGGTCGGACATCAGGCCGATGTCGGTCAGGCCCTGGATGTTGGAATGCCCGCGCAAGGCGTTCATGCCACCACCAGCCACGCCGATGTTGCCCAGCAGCAGCTGCACCATGGTGCCGGCACGCACGTTCTGCGCGCCGATCGAGTGCTGCGTCCACCCCAGCGCGTACAGGATGGTCATCGCCTTGTCCTTGCCGGCGGTGGACGCGATCATGTCCCAGATCTGACGGATGCTGTCGGCCGGCGTACCGCAGATGCGCTCGACCATCTCCACGGTGTAGCGCGCGTAGTGCTGCTTGAGCAGGGTGTAGACGCAGCGCGGGTCCTGCAGCGTCGGGTCGCTGCGCACGAAGCCATCGTCACCGTAGGCGTAGTCCCAACTGGAACGGTCGTAGCTGCGCTTCTCTTCGTTGTAGCCCGAATACAGGCCGTCCTTGAAGGCGAACTCGTCCTTCACCAGGAACGACATGTCGGTGTAGTTCAGCACGTACTCGTGCTGGATGCGGTCCTCGGTCAACAGGTAGTTGATCAGGCCGCCCAGGAACACGATGTCGGTACCGGTGCGGATCGGCGCGTACACGTCGGCCACCGCGGCCGAGCGGTTGAAGCGCGGATCGACCACGATCAGCCGGGCCTTGTTGTGTGCCTTGGCCTCGGTCACCCATTTGAACCCGCACGGGTGCGCCTCGGCGGCATTGCCACCCATGATCAGGATCAGGTCGGCATTCTTGATGTCGACCCAGTGATTCGTCATCGCACCACGGCCTAGCGTCGGGGCAAGACCTGCCACCGTCGGGCCGTGTCAGACACGTGCCTGGTTGTCGAATGCCAACATGCCAAGGGAGCGGACGACCTTGTGGGTCAGCACCGCGGTTTCATTGCTGGTGGCCGAGGCTGCCAGCATGCCGGTGGTCAGCCAGCGGTTGACCGTCTGCCCGGCCTCGTTCTTCTGCACGAAATTGGCATCGCGGTCTTCCTTCATCAGCCGTGCGATGCGGTCCAGTGCATCGTCCCAGCTCAGCCGCTTCCACTCGTTCGAGCCCGGCGCGCGGTACTCGGGGTAGAGCAGGCGCGACTTGCTGTGGATGATGTCGGCCAGGCCGGCACCCTTCGGGCACAGCGTGCCGCGGTTGACCGGATGGTCAGGGTCGCCTTCGATATGGAAGATGCTCGGCTCGGCGTTCTTGGCGCCATCGCCGAGGCTGTACATCAGGATGCCGCAGGCCACCGAACAGTAGGTACAGGTGTTGCGGGTCTCGGTCGCGCGGGTCAGCTTGTACTGCCTGACCTCCGCGAGCGCGATGCCGGGCGCGAAGCCCACCAGTGCCAGACTGGAGCCGACCAGGGTTGTCCCGGTCACTTTCAGGAACTGGCGGCGGCTCATCGATGGCATGCCGTTCTCCTGGGATGGCGGGGAGGCGCAGGCCTCCGGGCTGTCGTTGGGTACGGCCCGGTTATAGCACAGGCCCCCGCACGCCCATGTGGCACAAGGCCCGGCGCCTGCCGGGCGGGCGCGCAACGGGGCGGCTCTGGTAAAGTTGCGTGCCCGCACCCCGGGGAAAGCGTCTGCCGGGCCTGGTTCCAGGATGTTCCGCGCAGCCCCCGCCGTCCTGGCGCGATCCTCCGCGCCGGATCTGGAACATCGAGGAAAAATTTTGCGAAATCAACCCGTTGGATCCCCCGCATGAGCGCACCGTCGAAGCCGTCGGAGGCCGTTGCGCGCGGCACGCTGTACATCGTTGCCGCCCCGTCCGGTGCCGGCAAGAGCAGCATCGTCAATGCCACCCTGGCGCGTGACCCGCAGATCGCCCTGTCGATCTCCTTCACCTCGCGTGCGATGCGCCCGGGTGAAGTGAACGGCCAGCACTACCATTTCGTCTCTGCGGAAAAGTTCGAGGAAATGATCGCCGCCGGCGACTTCTTCGAGCATGCCTGGGTGCATGGCGACTGGAAGGGCACCGCCCGCCAATCAGTTGAACCGCAGCTGGCCGCCGGCCAGGACGTGCTGCTGGAGATCGACTGGCAGGGCGCGCAGCAGGTGCGCCAACTGGTGCCGGGCACGGTCACCGTGTTCATCCTGCCGCCGTCCAAGCAGGCCCTGCAGGACCGCATGCGCAAGCGCGGCCAGGACAGCGAGGCGGTCATCGCCCAGCGCCTGGGCGCGGCCCGTGACGAGATGCTGCACTTCAACGAGTTCGACTACGTCATCGTCAACGAGGTGTTCGACACCGCCGTCGACGAGCTGTGCGCCATCTTCACCGCCAGCCGCCTGCGCCGGGAGGCCCAGAAGGTCCGCCACGCCGGCCTGATCCAGGCCCTGTTGACCCCTGATTCGGGCGCAACTGACTGATTCCAAAAGAATCGGGTGAGGGTTGGCTTGATTTTGTCCAGCCCCTGCCAGTACACTCCGTCCCCTTTCCCTCATTCGACTGAGCGGCCGACCGGTCGCCGGGAGCCCGTATGGCCCGCATCACCGTAGAAGATTGCCTGGAAGTCGTTAACAACCGTTTCGAACTGGTCATGATGGCTTCCAAGCGTGCCCGCCAGCTCGCCAACGGCGTGCAGGCCACGCTGGACAACAGCGAGACCGAGGACAAGCCGACCGTGCTGGCGCTGCGCGAAATCGCCGCCCGCAAGATCGACAACGCGCTGATCGACGAAGTCGAGAAGGCCGAGCGTGAGCGCGCCGAGCGCGAAGCGCTGGAGTGGGCCGCCGCCGAAGTGGTCGCCGACGAAGACATGTCCAAGAACGACGATTGATCGCATCGATCAACCTCATTGCTGGATCGCCGAACAGCCCGCCCCGTGCGGGCTGTTTCGCATTCAGGATTTGCCGTAAACGTCGCGCTGGAATAGGCTTCGGGCATGAACCCAGGCCCCACTGCCAAGGTCGCCGCAGCCCCCGCTGCCGCCGTACCCGACTACGTCCTCCAGCTTGAACGCGCCGCCCATTACCTGCCGCCGGAACAGCTGCCGCTGTTGCGCCGCGCCTGGGAAGTCGGAGCCGCCGCGCACGCTGGGCAGACGCGCAAGTCGGGCGAGCCCTATATCACCCATCCGGTGGCCGTGGCCCAGGTGCTGGCCGAGCTCGGCCTGGACGTGGAAGCGCTGATCGCCGCGATCCTGCACGACACCATCGAAGACACCCCGCTGACCCGTGAGGCGCTGGCTGCCGAGTTCGGCGAAGCCGTGGCCGAACTGGTCGACGGCGTGACCAAGCTGGACAAGCTGAAGTTCCGCGACCGCCAGGAAGCGGCCGCCGAGAGCTTCCGCAAGATGCTGCTGGCAATGTCGCGCGACCTGCGCGTGATCATGATCAAGCTGGCCGATCGCCTGCACAACATGCGCACGCTGGGCGCGCAGAGCCGCGAAGCGCGCGGCCGCATCGCCCGCGAGACGCTGGAGATCTATGCGCCCATCGCCCAGCGCCTGGGCATGAGCCTGGTCAAGAGCGAGTTGCAGAACCTGGGCTTCAAGGCGCTGTATCCGTGGCGCCACGCGATCCTGGAAAAGCACATCCGCAGCCAGCCGGTGGTACGCCGTGAAGCGCTGGCACAGGTGGAAGTTCAGCTGTCGCAGCGGCTGGCGAAGGAAGGCATCGAGCACCGCCTGGTCAGCCGCATCAAGACGCCGTGGAGCATCTACAACAAGATGCGCGACGAGAACAAATCCTTCGACCAGGTGATGGACGTGTTCGGCTTCCGCCTGGTCGTGCGCAGCGTGCCCAGCTGCTACCACGCGCTGGGGTCGGTGCATGCCACCTTCAAGCCGCTGGATGGCCGCTTCCGCGATTTCATCGCCATTCCCAAGGCCAATGGTTACCAGTCGCTGCACACGGTGCTGTTCGGGCCGTATGGCTCGCCGATCGAAGTGCAGATCCGTACCGAGGAAATGGACCTGATCGCCGAACGCGGCGTGGCCGCGCACTGGACCTACAAGTTCGGCGGCGATTCACCCAACAGTGCGCAGAGCCGTGCGCACGCCTGGATCGTCGAACTGATCGATTCGCAGCGTGCTGCCGGTTCCTCGCTGGAGTTCCTCGACAACGTCAAGGTCGACCTGTTCCCGGACGAGGTCTACCTGTTCACCCCGAAGGGCAAGATCCTGGCGCTGCCGCGCAACTCCACCGCGCTCGATTTCGCCTACGCCGTGCATACCGACGTCGGCAACATGGCCGTGGCCTCGCGCGTGGACAAGAAACTGGTGCCGCTGCGTACCAAGCTGGTGTCGGGCCAGTCGGTGGAGATCATCACCGCACGCTCGGCCACGCCGAAACCGCAGTGGCTGGAATTCGTGGTCACCAGCAAGGCGCGCACCGCCATCCGCCACCAGCTCAAGCAGCTGGAGCACGAGGACGCCGTGCAGCTGGGCCACCGCATGCTGGACCGCGCGCTGGAAGCGATGGATTCGTCGCTGGAACGGCTGCCGAAGGGGCGCCTGGATGCGTTCCTGGCCGAGCATCGTTTCCCACGCCTGGAGGCGCTGCTGGCCGAGGTCGCACTGGGCAACTGGATGCCGACCCAGGCCGCGCAGGCGCTGATGGCCTACGCCGAACTGCGTGGCGGCCCGCATTCGCGCCACCACTCGCAGGAAAAGATCCTGATCAACGGCAGCGAGCGCGGCGTGGTCACCTTCGCCGGCTGCTGCCAGCCGATTCCCGGCGACGAGATCATGGGCTACCACACCGCCGGCAAGGGCATCGTGGTGCACCGCATGGACTGCCCGAACCTGGCCGAGCTGCGCAAGTCGCCCGAGCGCTGGGTGCCGATCGGCTGGGACACCACCGTTTCCGGCGACTACGACACCTCGCTGGTGGTGGAAGTGGAGAACGGCACCGGCGTGCTGGCGCAGCTGGCCGCCGCCATCGCGCAGAGCCACTCCAACATCGAGCGCGTGGATTACCTGGACCGCGACTTCAACGCCGCCGTGCTGGCGTTCAACATCCAGGTACGCGACCGCAACCACCTGGCCGAAGTGATGCGCCGCCTGCGCCGCCTGTCGGTCGTGCAGTCGGTACGCCGCCAGTAGAGCCACGCCATGGGTGGATGCTTTCTTTAGAGCCGAGCCCATGCTCGGCTGCTCCAGCCCGAGGCAGCCGAGCATGGGCTCGGCTCTACAGACGGCGCATCACATGACCGGATTGCCGTAGATCCACGCCATGCGTGGATGCACCCCCACCCGGTACAATCACCGCTCTGTTTTCCCCCAACCCACCGGAGCGACCATGTCCCGCCAGATCATCAACACCGAAAAGGCTCCCGCCGCCATCGGCCCGTACTCGCAGGCCGTGCGCGCCGGCAACACCGTGTACTTCTCCGGCCAGATCCCGCTCGACCCGGCCACCGGCGACATCGTCGGCGCCGGTGACGTCGAAGCACAGGCCCGCCGCGCCTTCGACAACCTCAAGGCCGTGGCCGAAGCTGCTGGCGGCTCGCTGGACAAGGTCGTGCGCCTGGGCCTGTACCTGACCGACCTGGGCGAGTTCGCCAAGGTCAACGCGGTCATGCAGGACTACTTCCAGGCCCCGTACCCGGCCCGTTCCACCATCGAAGTCTCCGGCCTGCCGAAGGGCGCCAACTTCGAGGTCGACGCGGTGATGGTCATCGACTGACCGCCACGTGGCACGCAAGGCGGCGGTCACCCCGGTCCTGTCACCGTCCGGCGAAGCATCCCTGGCGATGCTCGCGGGCGTCGGTCCGGCCGTGGCCGCCAAACTGCAGGCGCGTGGCCTGGCCACCCTGCAGGATCTCTGGCTTCATCTGCCACTGCGCTATGAAGACCGCACCCGGCTGACCCGCATCGAAGACCTGCGCAACGGCGTGCCGGCGCAGGTGGAAGGGCGGGTGGTCGCGGTCGAGCGCGGCATGCGCTACCGGCCGATGCTGAAGGTGGCAGTGGAAGACGAAGGGCAGGGCACCCTGGTGCTGCGCTTCTTCCATTTCCGCCAGCAGCAGGTCGGCCAGTTCGCGGTCGGCAACCGGCTGCGCTGCTTCGGCACGCCCAAGCCGGGCCAGCTCGGCCTGGAAATCGTCCACCCCAGCTACCAGGTACTGGGCCGCAACGACGATCCCGAACTCGGTGACCGCCTCGACCCGGTGTATCCCACCGTCGAAGGCGTCGGCCCGATGACCATGCGCAAGCTGATCGGCCAGGCGCTGGACCGCCTGCCCGAGGAAGGCACGCTGGAACTGCTGCCCAGCGGCTGGCTCGATGGCCTCGGCCTGCCGTCGCTGCGCAGTGCGCTGCTGACCGTGCACCGGCCGCCGCCGGATGCCGACCTGGCCGCACTGGCCGCCGGCACTCATCCAGCGCAGCGTCGCCTGGCGATGGAAGAGCTGCTGGCCCACCACCTCAGCCTGCGTCGCCAGCGCATCGCGCTGCAGGCGCACCATGCACCGCCGCTGGCCGGCCCCGGCAAGCTGGCCAAGGCATTGCTGAAGCAGCTGCCGTTCGCCCTGACCGGCGCACAGGCGCGCGTGTTCAAGCAGATCCGCGAGGACCTCGCGCGCCCCAGCCCGATGCTGCGGCTGGTGCAGGGCGATGTCGGCTCCGGCAAGACCGTGGTCGCCGCGCTGGCGGCGATGCTGGCGGTGGAGCAGGGTAAGCAGGTCGCATTGGCCGCCCCCACCGAACTGCTGGCCGAGCAACATCTCAACAATCTGCGCGGCTGGCTGGAACCGCTCGGCGTGCGCATCGCCTGGCTGGCCGGCAAGGTCACCGGCAAGGCGCGCGCGAAGGTGATGGAGCAGGTCGCCAGCGGCGAAGCGCAGGTGGTGGTCGGCACCCACGCGCTGATGCAGGAGGCGGTGGTGTTCCAGGATCTGGCACTGGCCATCGTCGACGAGCAGCACCGCTTCGGCGTGCACCAGCGCTTGGCCCTGCGCGACAAGGGCGCAGGCGGCAACAGCGTGCCGCACCAGCTGGTGATGACCGCAACGCCCATTCCGCGCACGCTGGCGATGTCCGAGTACGCAGACCTGGATGTCTCGGCCATCGACGAACTGCCGCCGGGCCGCACCCCGGTGCAGACCGTCGCATTGAACAACGATCGTCGCCCGGAGCTGATCGAGCGCATCGCCCTGGCCTGCCAGGAAGGGCGGCAGGTGTACTGGGTGTGCACGCTCATCGAGGAAAGCGAAGAGCTGGATGCCACGCCCGCGCAGGCCACCTACGAATCGCTGCAGGCGCTGTTGCCCGGCGTACGCGTGGGGCTGGTGCATGGCCGCCTGAAAGCCGCCGAGAAGCTGGCGACGATGGTCGCGTTCAAGGCCGGCGACATCGATCTGCTGGTGGCGACCACGGTGATTGAAGTGGGCGTGGATGTGCCGAACGCCTCGCTGATGGTGATCGAGAACGCCGAGCGCCTCGGCCTGGCCCAGCTGCACCAGCTGCGCGGCCGCGTCGGTCGTGGTTCGGCGGTATCGCGCTGCGTGCTGCTGTACCAGGCACCGCTCTCGCAGATGGCACGCGAGCGCCTGCAGACCATGCGCGAAACCAACGATGGTTTCGTCATTGCCGAAAAGGATCTGGAACTGCGCGGCCCCGGCGAACTGCTGGGTACGCGGCAGACCGGCCTGGCCGGTTTCCGCATCGCCGATCTGGCCCGCGATGCCGGCCTGCTGCCCGGCGTGCACGACCTGGCCGAGCGCCTGCTGGCCCAGCAACCCACGCTGGCCGACCGCGTGGTGCAGCGCTGGATCGGCACCGCCGTGCGTTACGCCTCGGCCTGATCCCTGTAGAGCCGAGCCCATGCTCGGCTGCCGTTCGCGCTGCGCGCGTGAATCGAGCATGGCTCGACTCTACAGACATCGCTTTCGATCATTTCCATGTTCATCCACGCATTGCGTGGATGTGTCGACCAAGGTCGACACCTACCAACAGCGGTAGCGATCTGTCGAAGGCGGGGTGGGTCCGGTTGCGGGGGTGTCCGCGGCATGGATGCCGCGGCCAAGCCCCCATGGACGGGTTCACGGCGTCCCCCGCCACCGGACCCACCCCGCCATACCCCAGGAAACCAGCTTTCGACGTTGCTGTTGCCGTTGCCGTTGCTCCTGCCTCTGCGGGTGCAGGGCGCAGCCCTGCCAGAACCCCAACACCCCGTACTTGCAACGGTCATCATCCCGGTCCACACTTCGTTGCCGATCTGAAGACGGCAACGATGACCCACAAGATCCCGCTGTTGATCGACACCGACCCCGGTGTGGACGACGCCCTGGCCCTGCTGATGGCCTTCGCCGATGAACGGCACGACGTGGTCGCCCTGACCATCGCCGCCGGCAATGTCGGCCTCGAATACACCGTCCGCAACGCCCTCAAGCTCTGCGACATCGTCGGCCGCGCCGACGTGCCGGTGTTTGCCGGCAGCCCGGATCCGCTGCTGCATCCCTCCGTTGACGCTGCCCACGTGCATGGCCGTGACGGCTACGGCGACGTGGACCTGCCGCCGCCGAGCCGCCAGGCCGAAGCCGAGCACGCCGCGCTGGCCATCCTGCGCCTGTCGCACGAGCACGCCGGCGAACTGATGCTGGTGATGCTCGGCCCGCTGACCAACCTCGCACTGGCGCTGAAGCTGGACCCGACCCTGCCACAGCGCATCAAGCGCATCGTGGTGATGGGCGGCGCGGTCACCTGCCACGGCAACATCACCCCGGCGGCCGAATTCAACATCGCGTTCGATCCGGAAGCGGCGCACGTGGTGTTCACCTCGTTCAAGCACCTGCTGGTGTCGGACTGGGAGGCTACCGTCGCCCATGGCCTGCCGCTGCAGGACGCCGAGAAGTGGCTGCAGGCCGATTCCGATCGCGCCCGTTTCTACGAGCTGATCTCGCGCAAGACCCGTGGCCTGTCCGAAGACAGCAAGGGCGGCCGCTGGTACACCGCCGATGCGGTGGCCATGGCCTGGGCGCTGAACCCGGAAGGGCAGCTGCGGGTCGAGTCGCGCCCGCTGAACGTGGAACTGAACGGTACGTTCAGCCGCGGTGCCACCATCGTCGACTGGAACCGCCAGACCGGCCAGCCGGACAACTGCGATCTGCTGATGGCCTACGACCAGCAGCGTTTCGAGGCCCTGGTGCGCCAGGCCCTGGGCGCGGACTGAAGCCGATTGACCCGCACCGGTTGCCCCGAGCGGCAACCGGTGCTTATAATGCCGCTCTTGACCACCAGCCCATTTACGGTGTGAGCCCATGAAGGCCGATATCCATCCGAACTACCGCGACGTCGTCTTCCATGACGTCACCTCCGATTTCAAGATCCTGACCCGCTCGACCATGGCGACGAAGGAAACCATCAAGTGGGAAGACGGCAACGACTACCCGCTGGTGAAGGTTGAAATTTCCTCGGCTTCGCACCCGTTCTACACGGGCAAGCACAAGGTCATCGACACCTCGGGCCGTATCGACAAGTTCCAGAAGCGCTACGCGCGCTGATCTGTCGATCCAGCTTCGAACCGACGGCCGCGCTCTGCGCGGCCGTTTGTTTTTCCCCAACGCCAACCCAACGGGCGTTTGGATGGACGGAACACTGCGTTCGTGTGACAACACTTTTGCCGATCCGGGCCGCTCAACGGCCGGCGTCTGGCCGCCTGTCGTATACGACTTCTGTCTAGCGCCGGGCAAATGCTGCTGTGCGATAATGACCTGATCCCCGGCACAGGCCGAGGACGTCATTCACGTGCCTGACCAATGCGCTTGGGCAGGCGCCTTCCCATGAAGGAGCGCACACAGTGTCCGATCTTGATCAGGTCACGCTCAACGCCGGCGATAAGTCGGTCGTTCTGCCCGTCATCAAACCCACCCTTGGCAACGACTGCGTCGACATCGCGAAGCTGACCAAGGAAACGGGGTATTTCACCTACGATTCCGGCTTCACCGCGACGGCCAGCTGCAAGTCCGCCATCACCTACATCGACGGCGACAAGGGCGTGCTGCTGTACCGCGGCTACCCGATCGAACAGCTGTCGGAAAAGTCGAGCTACGTCGAAGTGGCCTACCTGCTGATCAACGGCGAGCGCCCGAGCGCCGAGCAGCTGAAGGCCTTCACCGATGAGCTGGCTGCCGAAGCCAACGTCGACGATTCGATCAACACCCTGATCGGCAGCTTCGCCAAGGATGCCCATCCGATGGCGATCCTGACCGCCGCCATCGCGCAGCTGTCGGGCATCTATCACGCCTCGCTGGACCTGTCCGACGCCGAACAGCGCCGCCGGGCTGCCGTGCGCCTGATCGCCAAGGTGCCGACCCTGTCGGCGCTGATCTACCGCCACGGCAAGGGCCTGCCGGCCAACAAGCCGGACACCTCGCTGGACTATGTCAGCCGCTTCCTGAAGCAGACCTTCGAGTCAGCTGACGGCCAGTACGATCTGAACCCGGACGTGGTCAAGGCGCTGGACCTGCTGTTCATCCTGCACGCCGACCACGAGCAGAACGCCTCGACCTCGACCGTGCGCCTGGTCGGTTCGACCGGTGCCAACCCGTACGCGTCGGTCGCCGCTGGCGTCACCGCGCTGTGGGGTCCGGCCCACGGCGGTGCCAACGAAGCCGTGCTGAAGATGCTGGAAGAGATCGGCACTGCCGACAACGTCGAGTCCGCCGTGGTCAAGGCCAAGGACAAGACCTCCGGCTTCCGCCTGATGGGCTTCGGCCACCGCGTCTACAAGAACTTCGACCCGCGCGCCAAGGTCATCGGCGAGATGACCAGCAAGGTGCTCAAGCAGCTGGGCGTGCAGGATCCGCTGCTGGACGTGGCCGTGAAGCTGGAACAGGCCGCGCTGCAGGACGAGTACTTCGTCGCCCGCAAGCTGTACCCGAACGTCGATTTCTACAGCGGCATCATCTACAAGGCGCTGCAGATCCCGACCGAGATGTTCACCGTCATGTTCGCCCTGGGCCGTACCTCCGGCTGGGTGTCGCATTGGCTGGAACAGCAGGTTGATCCGGAAATGAAGATCGGCCGTCCGCGCCAGGTCTACACCGGCAGCGACGTGCGCGACTACCAGGGCTGATCGCCCGCGTAGGTTGTGCTGAGAACGCCCCGCATCCGCGGGGCGTTTTTTTTTGCGCGGACCTGGTAGGTGCGGACCGTTGGTCCGCACGATTTCGGCGCCCGCGAAAAACCATCCACGCATGGCGTGGATCTACCACCGCATCCGCCTTCGGTAGGTGCCAACCTTGGTTGGCACGCGCTTCATCGCGCAAAGACCGCGTGATTCAGGGGTCTCGCCAGCTTCACGACCGCTCGCGCAGCCTCAGGACGCCAGCTGCATCCGCAGCACTTGAAATGGAGCGTCCATCCCGATGAGTACCCGATTCGACCCACCCGAGCGCGGCCCGCTTGGTCCCGACGTCGCCACTGTCGTCACCGCCCCCATCGTCGCCCCTCCCAGCGAAAGCGCCGTTTCCTGGGGCGCGATCTTCGCAGGTGCCGCCGCTGCCGCCGCACTCTCCCTCATCCTGCTCATCCTCGGTGTCGGCCTTGGCCTCTCCTCGGTGTCGCCGTGGTCGTTCGAAGGCGTCAGCAAGGAAACCTTCGGCTGGTCCAGCATCGCCTGGCTCACCTTCACCGCACTGGCCGCATCGGGTCTGGGCGGCTATCTGGCCGGCCGCCTGCGCACCAAGTGGACGCAGATCCATGGCGATGAAACCTATTTCCGCGATACCGCGCACGGCTTCGTGTCGTGGGCCGTGGCCACGCTGCTGACTGCGGGCCTGCTGACCTCGGCCATCGGCGGCGTGCTCGGCACGGGCGCGAAGGTGGCGGGTGCCACTGCAGGCGCCGCTGCATCCACGGCCGGCGTTGCGGCCGCAGGTGCCGGTAGCGCCGCCGGCGCGGCTCCGGAAGGCGACCTCAACTACTGGGTCGATTCGCTGTTCCGCAGCGCGACCAGCGCAGGGCCGTCTGATCCGACAGCGCCGCCGCCGGGTGCGCCGATGGATCCGAATGCTCCCTCGCCGCCGCCGCCGGCCGCTAGTGTCGGCCCGCGCGACGCGCGCATGGGTCCGCCGCCACGCCCGATGCCGGGCAACGGCCCGGTGGGCGACCGCCGCGAAGTCCGCGCCGAAGTGAACCGCATCATCGTCAACAGCCTGCAGGGCGAGGGCTTGGACCCGGCCGACAGCCAGTACCTCTCGCAGCTGATCGCGCGCGAGACCGGCATGAGCCCGGCCGAAGCGCAGGCCCGTGTGACCGATGTGCAGACGCGCATGCGTGCCGCGCTGGAGAAGGCAAAGACCACCGCCAAGCAGGCGGCCGACGATGCCCGCAAGGCCGCAGCGTATGCCGCGCTGTGGCTGTTCATCACCCTGCTGATCGGCGCGTTCTTCGCCAGCCTCAGCGCCACCTGGGGCGGCCGCCGCCGCGACCTTTGAACGAGGAGACCCGAGATGAAAATGATTCTGCTCTGGCTGTTGGGCGTGCCGATTCCGCTGCTGATCCTGTACGCAATCTTCTTCTGAGATTGCATCGTTGAGTGGGACCCGTCAGGCCGCCGCACGGCGGCCTGATGCCATCCCGTCGTGCGTGAGCATGTGTCTGCAGCGTCGAGTCCTGCTCGACGCTACAAAAGCAAGACGCGGCAGCTGAACTACGACTGCGCATACCGGCTCGGCGAACACCCCAGCGCACGCCGGAAGGCCGCGGAAAATCCGCTCGGAATGGATGCTGAAAGAGGCGTCGGGTCCACGATGAATGGTTTCTGACATGGGATGTCGTTTTCACATCTTTTCGGAGTTATTGCATGGGCGTCACAGTCGAGGCGAAGGAAGCTGTGGGCACTTATCCCTGCATGGACAACACCATGAACCGACGACTCACCCTTGCGCTCATCGCCACCACGTTGAGCCTGCTCAGCGCTGGGGCCTTTGCCCAGTACACCGGCCCGGGCGCCACCCATGCCGTCACCACGGTTGCCGAGGCGCGCGCCCAGCGTGACGATCAGCCGGTGGTTTTGCGGGGCACGCTGGTGGCCAGGATCGGCCACGAGCGCTACCGCTTCAAGGACGCCACCGGCGAGATCGATGTGGAAATCGACGACAAGGATCTGCCCAGCCACCAGGCCGTCAGCGCGACCACCGTGGTGGAGCTGCACGGTGAGGTGGATACGCACCGCTTCAAGCCCACCGACATCGACGTGGAGTACGTCGCCGTGGTGCCTGCGCATTGAAGGTCGTTCGCGATTTCTACACGTAGCGTCGAGCCGTGCTCGACTCATGCGCACACGGTGCGCCTCAAGCGACAGTCGAGTATCGCTCGACGCCACAAATGCAACGCAATGAGGTTTCTTGCATTCAAGTCGTGAGGAAATTTGCATAATCCTCAAACATTGAAAGCCCTCAAGAATTCTTCTTAACGTCCAGCTATTTAGGAATTGTTGCATGGCCTGCGTGCGGTAGGCCTACCTACCATTCTCTCGTCGCCCGTGACCACCTCCACGGGCGGCGCCTCCCTCCCTTTCTCCTTGGGGAGGGGGGCTTTCATATTCCCCCTGTCCGAGAGAGACACACATGCACGCCATTCTGAAGAAGGCCACGCTCGCTGCAGCGCTGGCCACTGTTTCGCTGTCCGCCAACGCCTTCGACGCCGACATCAAGGTCTGGGCCAACGTCGACCCGACCCTGGCCCTGCTCAAGGCCGATGGCACCGCACTGGACTCCGTCGTGAACCTGGTCCACAACCCGGTCACCGGCCTGGTGCCGTGGACCCAGCAGGTGCGCATCTACTCCAACGACGAAGACAAGGACATCGAAGTGCGCGTCGGCAGCGCCCCGCAGCTGCTCAATACCGATGGCAGTGGCGCCCCGGTGCCGCTGACCGTCAGCCTCAACGGCAGGGCACTGACCGTGGCCGCGCAGGACTTCTCCGCCTCTGACCTGTACGACGGCGCACTGCCGGGCGCCTCGATTCCGATGCCGCTGCGTATCGCGCAAACCGTCCAGGCGCCGATCGCCAAGGGCGGTACCTACGAAGGCATCGTCACCATCGCCCTGGTGCAGAAGCCCTAAGTCTGCTGCCGCGCCGGCCCGCTTGCCGGGCCGGCCGCTTCCGGTAACACCCCCATGAAATCTCCCGCACCCGCCGTCACCCGGCTGGCGGTCGCGCTCGCCCTGTCGTTGGCCACGCCCCTGGTCGCGGCGCGCGGCGTACCCGCCGGTTTCGAGGATCTGGTCGAAGGCCAGACCGAACAACTCGAGGTACGCCTGTTCGGCCGTTCAACCGGGCTGGTGCCGGTGCGCGTGACCCTGGAACACGTGCAGCTGGAGGCCCCGGCGGAGGCGCTGCAGGCATTGCAGCTGCCGGCCGAGGCACAGGTCGCGTTGTTGCCGGCGCTGTCGCAGCCGCTGCCGCGCAACAGCCATCTGGCCTGCCGTTATGGCGGCGCCAGCGCCGGTTGCGGTTACATCGATCCCCCCGAGGAGCCCACCGCCGTGCGCGCGCTGTATGACGAAGGCGAGGGCGCCGTGCGCCTGTTTGTCGCCCGCCAATGGATTCCCGGCGAACCGGCCGCCGAGCGCTACCACCAGGTCAGCGCCAATGCCGAAAATGCCTTCCTGCACCAGCACACGCTCAACGTCAGCGGCGGCCGCGGCTACCAGTCGCTGGCCGCGCAGGGCATGGGCGCGCTGGGCGTGTTGCAGCGCGGGCACCTGTCTGCCGATTGGACCTTCAGCCAGCAGCACTATCGCGGCGGCCGCGCCAACCGCGACTTCCAGCTGGACAACGCCTATTACCGCCATGACCTGGGGCAGCAGCACTACCTGCAGGCCGGGCGCATGGACCGCCGCAACCTGAGCAGCCCGCAGGGCGGCACCTTCAGCTTCAGCATGCTGCCGATGGACCGCTTCCAGGGCCTGCGCCTGGGCACCACGCAGGCCTACGTGGATTCGGCGGCCGCCGTACAAGCCACGCCGCTCACCGTGCTGCTGGCACGCGATGCACGGGTGGATGCCTTCGATGGCGAGCGCCTGCTGCAGACCTTCTACCTGCAGGCCGGTATCAACCAGCTCGATACGCGCCGGTTCCCGCTGGGCAACTACACCGTCACCCTGCGCATCTACGAAGACGGTGTGCTGGTGCGCAGCGAGGACGCGCCGTTCGACAAGGGCGGCGACTGGACCGACAGCAGCGTGCAGTGGTTCATGCAGGGTGGCCGCCGTAACGAGCGCCGCAGCGACCGTTTCAACGACGAGCTGGCAGCGATGGCCGGCCTGCGCGTGCCGATGTCGCGCAACGTGGCAGTGACGGCCGGTGTCGCCGACCTCGGTGGCTTCAGCTATGGCGAACTGCGGCTTGACCTGCGCCATGTGTTCGCCACCCAGGAGATCCGCGGCGCTTTCAGCGGCATGCACGGCAGCGATGGCAGCCGTGGCCAGCAGCATCAGCTTTCATATCGTCGCCGCGCCTCGTGGAATGTGTACCACCAGCGCATGCGCGGCCGCGCCTGCCAGTTCGAGGACGACGCGCGCGACCGGCTCGGCTGTGCAGACTCGCTCAGCGCCTCGATGGCGCTGCCGGTGGCGGGCGGCAATGCCTATCTGGCCTACACCCGCCGCCAGACCTGGCGCGCAGGCACCGTGCAGCCGGGGCTGGGGGATGATCCGATGGCGGGGCTGGACCCGCTGTTGCCGCCGTGGCTGCCACAGCCCACGCGCGTGCCGCAGCTCAGCCGCACCTGGCAGGCCAGCTACAGCCGCAGCCAGCGCTGGGGCGAGTTCAGTGTCTCCAGCCGCATCGGCGTGTGGCAGCAGACCAGTGGCGGCGGCCTGCGCGATGGCCGCGACCGCGGCATCTACTTCAACGTCAGCCTCAACCGCCTGCAGCGCGGTGATGGCGGCAGTTCGCAGCGTCGCTACGGCCTGGATGTGCGCCAGCCGCAGCATGCACGGCCGGACGTCAACTACAGCGCCGGCCAGACCCTGCGCCAGGAATACGAAGACCAGTACCGCGAAGTGTCCGGCGAACTGCGTGGCAACAACAACGAGCGCTACAGCGCCACGCTGAGCGGGCAGTTGCAGAACCGCATCGGCCAGACCGGTGCCACGGTATCGCGCTACCAGCACCAGGGTGGCAATGAAGTGGCGTACAGCGCCACGCACAGTTCCGGCCTGGCCATCGGCTCGCGTGGGCTGTACTGGGGCGCAGGCGTGGGCGCCGATGCCGGGCTGGCGGTGCAGGTGGATGGCACCGACGACCTGGACCTGACCGGCGTTGCCGCCGAGCTGCAGGTAGGCGGCCTGCGCCGGCAGCGGCTGAAGCTGGGCGAACGCCGCCTGCTGCCGGTGTCCGCCTACCAATCGCACCGCGCCGAAGTGCAGGACGCCAGCGCACTGGACAGCATCGCCGCCGTGCGTGTGAGCGGCGTCGGCGGCGCGCGTCCGCTGTTCCTCTCGCCCGGGCGGCTGGTGCGCATGCCGGTGCCGATTGAAGTGACCTACACCTTCATCGGCAACGCCCACGACATCGCCGGCGCACCGCTGCGCGGCGCCCGCATTCTCAACGCGCCGGTGCCCGGCACCGGCAGCAACGGAGGCTTCGTGGCCGACTTCCCACGACGCGAAAAGACCCTGTACCTGCTGCAGGACGACCGGCTGCTGCACTGCCCGCTGCAGGTGCGCGAGCGCCGCAGCGTGGTGATGCTGGTGGGCGCCGTGCAGTGCGAGCCGTTGGCCGTGGCGCAGCTGCCGCCCGATATCCGCCATCAGGCACGGGTGACGCGACTGCTGCAGGAGCAGGCATTGATTGCCGCCACGCCGCAGACCGCGGCCGCGGGAGGTGCGCAGTGAGCCGGCGGTTGTGGTGGGTGATGGCGGTGCTGTGTGCGCTGGTGGTGTTGGCGCCGCGGGCGATGGCGCAGCGGCCGCCGGAAACGCATCCGACGAGTGAGCATCGCGACATCGTGATGAGCTGGGATCGCGCTGCGATGCCCGGGGATATCGAGTTGTGGGCACCGAGGACTGTGCTTGGCTATGAGACAAGTTCGACGCGCTACGGATCGCTGCATCTGACTTGCCGATCGTCAACTGACGCAGCTCAAGGGCGGTGCCCTACTGTCGGCAATGCGCTCGATACAGGAAGGGGCGCGGTGACGATTCGTGCCACCGAGAAGCGTTCGGGATTGGTTGAGGAAATACAGCTTCTTGGTTTTCTCGCGAGAGCAATGCCTGGGCGAGCTTGCTCAGGTGACTTCTGGGGCCAGGCAGAGCTTCCGCCATGGTCTTCCTCTTCAGCTGAGTGTGGGCAGGAGTGGCCGATAGGCACAGGCGCCCATTTGGAATTGCCGGGTTCCGAGATTGAAAGGCTTGTGGCTGGAACTTGGGAGGCAGTTGCCTTCCTCGACCTGCATGAAGCGGTCAACGGACCAGTGCTTGCGACCTACTCATTCAAGTTCGACTTCACCATCACCGACTACAACGCGGTCTCCATCTACTTCCCGCTCTTCGATCAGGTCACCCCGCACGTCGGCCTGAACCTGCAGTACGACCCGATCGCGCAGACCGTGGGAGGGCGAACCCAACTCGACATGTGCCTGTACGACGGACTGGGCTCGCAGAGCCAGTACCTGGGCGTCACCGTGCGCGACAGCGGGCCACGTCCTCCGGGGCCTTCCGGCTATTCGGTCTGGCATACCGACGGCGGCAGTGATGCCACGCAGCGCGTGGACTACACCGTCACCCTCGATCACAACGGCAGCGCCATACCCCTGCGCAACGGCGTGGAGCAGCTGCTGCATGGCATCGATACCGCAAAGCTGCGCCTGGTGCTGTTACCCGGCATGACACAGCCGGTGTTCTGCGTGCCCACGCCTTTGACGCTGGACACCCCACGCGTGCCGGTCAGCGGTAAACGCCCCGGCTATTACGACGGCGATCTCAAAGTGGAACTGCGCGTTCCCACTGTCACGCCCTGATTCCCATGGAGCCCCCGATGAAGCCTCTCATTCGTTGCCTGCTTCCCTTGTCGCTGCTGATGGCGATGCCTGCCCACGCCAATCTCACCGTGCACCCCATGCGCACGTCGGTGGACGTGAAGAAGGGTGCGCAGATCCGCATCTATTCGCAGTCCACCCAGCCGCAGTACGTGCAGGCCTCGATCAAGCGCATCGTCAATCCGGCCGGTGCAGACGAACAGGAGGTAGAGGTCGAGCCCGGCGAAGCGGCCATCGCCATCACCCCAGGCAAGTTCGCGCTGGCCGGTGGCGGCAATCGCCTGATCCGGGTGATTCCGCTGCAGCCGGTCGAGAAGGAAACCGCCTACCGCGTGTACTTCGAAGGCGTGCGTGGCCCTGAAGGGATTGAACGCGCAGGCGAGGGCGAGCGCGCACAGGCCAACATCGGCGTCAGCCTGGTCTGGGGCGCGCTGGTCAATGTGCTGCCCGCGCAGCCTGCCATGGCGGTACAGGTGGAAGGCAATCGCCTGCGCAACACCGGCACGGTGCGCGTGGGCATCACCAGCATCGCTGACTGCGATGGTGCGCGCTGCACCGCGCACGACGTGTCGCGAAGCCTGTATCCGGGCAGCGCGTTGGAGCTGCCTTTTCCCGTGCAACCGGGACACACGTTGCAGATGCGTTACCGCCTGACTCGCGATGGCTATCGCGAGCACGTGCAGACCCTGGCGCCCAGCGCCGGCTGATTCCCCAGCCCCGCCAGCGGTGCTGGTGGGTTCTTTCTGACGTTCCTGTTAAGGAGATCCAATGAATCGTATCTATCGCCGTCTGTGGAGTCGCGCCCGTCAGTGCTGGGTGGTGGCCAGCGAGCTGGCGCCATCCCGCGGAAAAGCGTCTTCCACCGTTCGTGCAGGGGGTCTTGTGCTTCTTTCGTTGCTGGTGGTGCCGACTGCTGGCGCGCGCGAGGATGACGAAGATGACACAGCCTGGTGGGCACGACAGACAATGAGTGCCTTCGTCGCAACGGCTGGCGCCAGCGGGCGCGCATTCGAGACCCGGGCAGTCAATCGTGGCGATGTGTACAGCAACACGTCGCGGGCCAACTGGAGTGTCATCGACGGCAAGGAGTCCATGGCACTTGGGTCGGAAGCACGTGCCAGCGGTGAACATAGTCTCGCGGCAGGTATCAGCAGCCGTGCCGCGGGTGCGAGAAGCGTGACGCTTGGGAGCCTCTCGGAGGCATGGGGAGATAACAGCATTGCGCTCGGCCACTATGCCGTCACCAAGAACGGTGGGTATGGCACCGCTGTAGGCACCTACAGTGAGGCCAACGGGATTGGAGCAACGGCGCTCGGGCAGAATGCCAAGGCCCGAACCGATAACTCCATTGCCGTGGGAAGTGGGTCCATGACGGATGCCGGGGCTGGCGTCTCAAAGATTGCCATCGGTGGTGATGCGTACGCGGGCAGTAGTGGCTGGACGGGTGCAATCGCACTGGGCGGGGAATCGCGCGCAGAGTACGACGGTGTGGCTGTTGGTTATGGTGCAAAGACATCGGCAAATGGCACTGTGGCACTTGGTCGTGGATCGCTTGCCACAGAGGCCAACACCGTTTCGGTCGGTAGCGCCAGCGTGAAAAGGCGGGTAGTCAATGTGGCCGATGCGGGGCTGAACTCGACCAGCAGTGATGCGGTCACTGGCAAGCAGCTGTATGCCACCAACTCCAACGTGACCAAGGCCCAGGCCGCGGCCGATGGGGCGAAAACGACGGCCACGGCGGCACAATCCACCGCCAACACGGCCAACAGCAATGCCAACTCGGCGCTGGCGAAGGCCAATGCGGTCAGTGGCCTGGTCAGCCAGGTATCGGCCGCTGGCAACGTAAGGCTGGGTGGTGAGAACACCGGTACGGTGCTGGATGTGCGCAACAAGTCCAATGCGGTGCGCAGCATCACCGGCCTGAAGGATGGGGCGCTTTCTACCTCCAGCACTGAAGCCGTGACGGGCAGGCAGCTCAATGCAACCAACAGCAACGTGACGGCTGCTCGGACTGCGGCCGACGCGGCGAAGACCACGGCCACAGCAGCGCAGACCACCGCCACTACAGCCAACACCAACGCCAATACAGCGCTGGCCAAGGCCAATACGGTCAGTGGCCTGGTCAGCCAGGTATCGGCCAGCGGCAACGTACGTTTGGGCGGCGAGAACACCGGCACCGTGCTGGATGTCCGCAACAAGTCCAATGCTGTTCGCACTATCACTGGCCTGAAGGATGGGGCGCTGAGCACGACCAGCACCGAGGCGGTGACGGGCAAGCAGCTCAATGCAACCAACGCCAATGTCAGCAAGGCGCAGGCAGCAGCCGACGCGACGGCTACACGGCTGAACGCCAGCGCAGTGGCCCTTGGCGCGGGAGCTGTCGCGGAGCAGGCCAGCTACGGCATCAGTACGGCGCTGGGCAACAACGCCAAAGCCTACAACGGCAAGAGCGTCGCCATGGGCGCAGACGCTCGCGCGACGGTGGATGACGCGGGTAACAAGATCAGTGGCAACGCGGGTGTGTCCATCGGTGCTGGAACCCGCAGTGGCAACGGTGCGGTGGCGCTTGGATTGGATGCCGTCGCAACGGGTGATCGAG
This sequence comes from Stenotrophomonas sp. YJH_SMC_101-4, assembly GCF_059370395.1. Classification (NCBI taxonomy): domain Bacteria; kingdom Pseudomonadati; phylum Pseudomonadota; class Gammaproteobacteria; order Lysobacterales; family Lysobacteraceae; genus Stenotrophomonas; species Stenotrophomonas sp. YJH_SMC_101-4. The sequence continues at coordinate 87,778 of NZ_JCAFTP010000004.1, forward strand.
GCGTTGCCGTCGGCCATGAGGCGTCTGGTAAAGGCACGCACGCCACCGCTCTGGGCTTCCAGAGCAACGCGTCGGCCAACCAGGCCACGGCGGTCGGGCGCGGGGCGGTTGCCAGCAGCCTGTATGCCTCGGCACTGGGTAATCAGGCGAGTGCTAAGGCACAGAGCGCGCTGGCCCTAGGTGATCGCGCCAATGCGGCACATGCAGGCGCGGTTGCGCTGGGTAATGGCTCAGCAACGACTGGGACCAATCAGGTCTCGGTGGGCAATGACTCGTTGAAGCGCAAAGTGGTCAACGTGGCGGATGCCGCCTTGAGTACGTCCAGCAGTGAAGCGGTGACCGGCAAGCAGCTGCATGCCACCAACACCAGCGTGGCTGCTGTGAAGGCGACCGCGGACGGTGCGCAGGCGCGCGTGGCGGTACTGGATGGCCTGGTGGGGCAAGTGTCGGCAAGTGGCAACGTGCGCTTGGGTGCAGACAACACCGGCACCGTCGTCGACGTGGCCAACAAGAGTGGCGCCAAGCGCAAACTGCAGAATCTGGCCAATGGCGTGCTCAGTGCGTCCAGCACGGATGCAGTGACCGGGCAGCAGCTCAATGCCACCAACAGCGAAGTGGCCAGTGTGCGCACGGCGGCAACCGCAGCGAAGACGGCGGCCGATGCCGCCCGTGGTGTAGCCGATGGCGCTGTGCAGAAGGCTGATGTCTTGGGCGGACTGGTGGGCCAGGTGTCTGCCAGCGGCAATGTTCGCCTGGGTGCAGAGAACACTGGGACCATCGTGGATGTCGCAAACAAGACCGGAGCCAAGCGACGCATCTACAACATCGCCAACGGCACGCTGAGTGCAGGAAGCACAGACGCGGTGACCGGGCAGCAGCTGTTTGCGACCAATGCCACGGTGGAGACGCAGCGACAGGCTTTGGCTGGGCATGCGCAGCAGCTGACGGATCAGGACGGGCGTATCGCCGACAACCGGATCGAGCTGGATGCGCTGCGTACGGACTTCGATAACTTCGATCCGGATCTGGATGGCGTGGTCAAGTTCAGTGCTGATCGTCACCTGGTGGACATGGAAGGTGCGCGCGTATCGGGGGTGGCAGCGGGGGATATCAGTTCTGCGGCCAGTACGGATGCTGTGAATGGTGGGCAGTTGTTTGCGACCAATGTCCGAGTTAGTGAGCTCGAGCGAAACGGGCGATTCCTGAGCGTTGGCTATGACGATGAGAGCATTGATGCAGATGCCGGTCTGTTTGGGGTTGCGTTGGGCGATTCGGCAAAAGCCTCGCTGGGATCTGAGGGCGGAGTGGCAATAGGAAGCTTTGCGGTTGCAGGTGCGTTCAACTCAGTCGCGATAGGAAGAGGTGCGGTTGTCGCAGAGGCCGCAGAAAGAGGCTTTGCGTTGGGAGTCGGTTCCAACGTGTATGCAAAAGAAGGCGTCGCTTTTGGTGCATTGAGCCGTGTCGTAGCGGGCGCTGATGGCGCAGTGGCACTGGGTTCCTATTCAATTGCAACCGAAGCAAATACTGTTTCAGTTGGGAACGGCTCTGTAAAAAGGCGCCTGGTAAACCTTGATCGTGGCATTTCCGATCACGATGCGACCACCGTTGCGCAGCTCAACGAAGCTCTTGCTGGACTCGGTGGCGGTGCAGGCCTGGATGCTTTCGGGAACGTTGTTGGGCCTACCTATAGCGTGCAAGGTGGCAAGCAGGACAATGTCGGAGATGCCCTGGCTGCACTCGATGGGGCGGTGGTCAGGTCAGACAGCCGCGTAGATGGCCTCGAAGGTCAGCTGCGTGCGACGTTCCAACAGTCGCCCTCGACCCGGGCGGATGGAGTTGGTCAGCTGAACTTGGCAGGTGCGCAGGGCATGGTTCTGTCGAATCTGGCCGATGGACGCATTGCGGCAGGCAGCCGTGATGCGGTGACTGGCAATCAGCTGCATGCTGCGGAGCAGAAGATCGAGCACAACAGACGCGACATTGATGCAATGCGGCGCGATTGGCGTTTGGATCAGAGGAATCTGCTGACTGAGATTAGCGATGGAGCTCTCATCGATTTCGGCGGCGCACGCCTGACCGGTGTCGCCGATGCGCGTCTCTCCGCGGATAGTTCGGATGTGGTGCGTGGGAGCCAGCTATTCGAGACTAATCAGCGACTGAATGACATGGAGGGCAAGGATAGGTTTGTATCTATCGGAAGCGGTGGAGAACAGAATGCAGCATCTGCTGGGGCGTTCTCCGTCGCAGTTGGCGATTCGGCGATGGCCGCAAAGGGAAACGAGGGGGGCGTTGCTATCGGCGCGTACGCTTACGCAGGGGGAATGAACTCGATTGCTCTCGGTCGCGCAGCTTCTATTCGAGACGGAGTTAACGACGGGTTTGCAGTCGGCACGCGATCATTGGTGGAAGCTGATGCCAGTATGGCTATTGGTGCCGAAAGCCGAGTTTCTGCAGGTGCTAAGTATAGCGTTGCACTAGGCAGTCTCTCGGTGGCTGACGAGTTTGGTACTGTGTCAGTTGGTCACGCGGCATTCCAGCGTCGCCTCGTCAACGTAGCCAACGGCCGCAACACCAACGACGCAGCCACCATCGGCCAGCTCCGCGGCGCGCTGTCCACGCTCGGCGGCAACATCGACGCCAACGGCAACGTCACCACCCCCGGCTTCAACGTCCAGGGCCAGCACCAGAACACCATCAACGACGCACTTACCACCCTCGACTCCGCCGTAGTCACCACCGGCTCCCGCATGGACCGCGTCGAAACCCAGCTCCGCTCGGTCTTCCAGGAAACGCCCTCCACCCGCAGCGACGGCACCGCCCAGCTCACCCTGGCCGGCGCCAACGGCATGGTCATCTCCAACGTGGCCAACGGCTTGATCGCGGCCGGCAGCCGCGAGGCGGTCAACGGTGGTCAGCTGCATGCGGTGCAGCAGCAGCTCAATGGCCGCATGGATGGCCTGGAGCAGCGCGTGGATGGCCAGCCGCAGTCGCGTGCGTTGGCTACGGCTTCGGCCGCACCGACCGAGCAGGTCACGCCAACACCGGAAGCCAGCGATTCGCCGCAGGTAGCCTCGGCAGGCGAGGGCACGTCGCCCGCGCCACAGCCGAAGTCGAAGAAGGACGACACGCCGTCGCCCACGCCGCAGGTCGATACCGCTGAACTGGAGAAGATGCTGGCCCGCGCCAACGAATACACCGATGGCGCGATCAGCAACTTCGAGCGTCGCCTGGACAAGATGGACAAGCGCTTCAACCGCATGGCCGCGATGAGCAGTGCGCAGACGGCCATGGCCATGAACACCGCCGGCCTGGCCACCTACAACCGCCTCGGCGCGGGCGTGGGCTATGCCGAAGGCGAATCGGCCATGGCGGTGGGCTACCAGCGTGTGCTCAACGAAAAGGGCTCAGCCACCTTCAGCCTCAATGGTGCGTTCACCAACAGCGGTGAACGCAGCATGGGCGTGGGTGTGGGCATCGGCTGGTAAGCGATGGAGCCCCGGCGTGACGCGCGTAATCCACCCCGTCGCGCCGGGGTCCTGGCCAAGGAGATGGCAATGTACAGATGGGTAAGCGGATTCATCAGCTATCGCACGTTCTATATCTGGCGCGCGCGCTATCGCTACTACACACGGAACCTGGATCTGTGGACGCTGATGAGCGGGCTATGCATTGCCGGTCTACTGCTGGTCCTGTGGTACATGTGGCAGATGCTGGGCGTGCCGCCGCCGCGCATACATCCGGATACAGCGGCGCTGCGCATCGAGGGCGTCACCCACGAGGCGATCCATCGCATCGTGCTGGTGCGCCACGCTGGCAGCACGCGGGGGGCCGAGTTCACCACGCCGGAGGACGTGCGGGCGAGTACGCTGCGCACGATGCGGGTACGGCAGGTGATGGACAGCGAAGTGGTGTGGCGGCTGAAGGCCGACATGCTGGCGGACATCGCTGACTACATCAACGTCACAGGCGGGTGCTTCCCCTACGACTGCCGGCAGATTCGGGATCGGTTGGACCCCGTGCGCAAGGCCGCTGTGGAGAATGCGCAGATCAACGCCTCACTGGCGACGATCCTGGACGTGCCACTGGACCAGATGCCGCTCTTGAAGGGCGGCGAGCGTGAGCGGGTGAAGAGTGGGTGGTCGGATACGTTCAACGACGTCTACTTTCAGGCCGGCTTGCTGCGGGACCTGCAGGCCATGCATGCGCAGATGATGCGGGAGTATCCACAGCGGGCCCCCGCGCCCTGGTTGCCGCGGTTGCTCAGCGACCCGCTGCGCGATACCCGTTTCGTCTGGTAGCGGGAGCATGATGGGCGCCATCTGCCAGAGCAGGTAGCGCAGCTTTTGTAGAGTCGAGCCGCGCTCGACTGCTCTTCGGTCGGCAATCGGTTGCCTGAAGCACGGTGCGGACCAACGGTCCGCACCCACCAAAGGCAGGTACCGCTGCGCTCGCCGGCCATGGGCCGGCGCTGCCGTCATCCGCCGATGTACGCGGTGATCTCGGCCTCGGCCAGCACCTGCCGCAACTGCGCGACAGACGCGCGCCGCATCGGCTTCTCGTCCACCGGCGACAACGGTGCCTGACGCAGGGCGTCGTACGGCAGCACGGCCAGGTCGAAGGTCAGTTCCTCGGCACTGAACACCCACACCGGCACGTCCAGGCAGCGTTCGCGGTCCATGCGCAGGCGGCGCGTCCGTGATTCGGCGGGGATGCCGTGCTCGTCCAGGAAGCGATGCACGGCCTCCGGGTCGTCGCTGTGCAGGTGCAGCTGCACGGGGCTGTTGGCGTCGGCGGTGCCGTCCAGCACCGGGCCAGCCAGGCGCGGCGCGAAGCCGTGCAGGAACTCCAGCGCACGCATTGCAGCTTCGCGGCGGCGCTGAAGCTCGTTGCCGTGCTGGGGCCCGGAGAACAGCCGCTGGTACTCGCGCAGGGCGTCTTCGATCTCGGTGTTGCGGGGCAGGGAGGCATCGTCGTGGATGCCGAGCCGGCTGGCGGCCTTCAACTTGGCCTGGTGGTAGTCGCGGATGCCGCCTTCGGCCATCAGGCGGGCGGCTTCGTGGGCGAGGCGGTGGCGACGCTCGCGGGTCTGGCTGGCAGCATGCTGACGGGCGCGATGCATGCGATGACTCCCTGTTGCGACCTGGGTACAGAGTAGCGCAGGGATGTGACATCTGCGTGGGTATGGCGCGGAGATGCCAACCAACGGTTGGCAGCTACCACGGCAAACGGGTGCCGTTGATCCTGTAGAGCCGAGCCCATGCTCGGCTGCTCTACCGCGGGCCCCCGGAGCCGAGCATGGCTCGGCTCTACAAAGGCGGCGCCAACCAAGGTTGGCTGCTACCAAGGCAAAAGGGTGCCGTTGATCCTGTAGAGCCGAGCCCATGCTCGGCTGCTCTACCGCGGGCCACCGGAGCCGAGCATGGGCTCGGCTCTACAAAGGGCAGTGCCAACCAACGGTTGGCACCCACCGAATCCTTCCTCAGAAGATATCGAACGCGGCGGCGTCGGCCTGCGGCGTATTGAGGTTCAGGTCGTAGTCGGTCAGGCGGTCCATGTCTTCCACCTTCACCCACTCGGTCGCGCCGTTGAGGGTGGCCTGGACCATGCCGCTGGGCGGATCGTTCTGCGCGATCGGGGTGTCCTTCAGCGCGGTGCGCATGTAGTCGATCCAGATCGGCAGGGCGGCCTTGCCACCGTATTCGCGGTAGCCCAGCGAGCGGAAGTCGTCGCGGCCCACCCACACGGTGGTCACGTACGGGCCGCCGAAGCCCGAGAACCAAGCATCGCGGTGGTCGTTGGTGGAGCCGGTCTTGCCGCCCACGTCCTCGCGGCCGAGCACCTTGGCCTGGGCGCCGGTACCGCGCTGGACCACGTCGCGCATCATCGACACCAGCTGGTAGGCGGTGCGGGCGTCGATCGCGCGCGGGGCGGTGCGGGCATCGGGGTTGACCGGCGCGGCCGGGGTCTCGGCCTTGGCTTCGGCCTTGGCCGCAGCAGCCGGGTCCACCTTCGGGGCCGGGGCGCCGAAGTTGAAGCCGTCCACCACCTGGTTGACCGGCTGGCCGCTGCTGCCGGCGCAGTCGCGGCAGGCCATCGCCGGGTTTTCCTTGAACACCAGGTTGCCGTCGCGGTCGTTCACCTGGTCGATCAGCCAGGTGTCCACGCGCGAGCCGCCGTTGGCGAACACGGCGTAGCCACGGGCCACCGACAGCGGGGTGAGCGAGGCGGTACCCAGCGACATCGACAGGTTCGGCGGCAGTTCCGATTCGGCGAAACCAAATTCGCTGATGTACTTGCGCGCGTAGTCCACGCCCATGCCATCGAGCAGACGCACCGAGACCAGGTTGCGCGACTGCACCAGCGCTTCGCGCAGGCGCATCGGGCCGCGGAAACCGCCGCCGTCGTTCTGCGGGGCCCAGGTCTTGCCGCGGCGGTCGCGGAACACGACCGGGGCGTCGAGCACGATCGAGGCCGGGTTGTAGCCCTTGTCGAAGGCCGCGGCGTAGATGAAGGGCTTGAAGCTCGAACCCGGCTGGCGGCGGGCCTGGGTGGCACGGTTGAACTTGTTGCCGGAGAAGCTGAAGCCACCGACCAGCGCCTTCAGCGCGCCGCTGTGGGCATCCAGCGAGACCAGCGCGGACTGGCCGCGCGGAAGCTGGTCCAGCAGCCACTCACCTTCCTTGGCACCGGCACGCACGCGCACGATGTCACCGCGCTGCACCAGCTTGCCCGGGGTCTTGTTGGTCCACTTGGCGGCACCGGCCGGCAGCACGATCTCGCTGCGGTTGGCCAGCACCACGGTGGCGCTGCCATCGGCACCGGTGCTGGCAACGATGGCCGGCAGCAGGCCGGCCTGGCCGTACAGGCCACGCAGGTGCTCGGCCAGGGCGGCGGCGTCTTCGCCGGCACCCACCTGGACCTGCTTCTCCACGCCGTGCCAGCCGTGGCGGTGGTCGTACAGCAGCAGGCCGTCGCGCACCGACTGGTTGGCGGCGGTCTGCAGGGTCGAATCGATCGTGGTGGTGACGTGGTAGCCCTTGTTGACCACGTCACCGCCGAAGCGGGCGATCATTTCCTGGCGCACCAGTTCGGCCACGTACGGGGCATCGACCTGCACCGGCGGCTCATGCGCGGTGGCGTGCATCGGCACGGCCTTGGCCGCGTCGGCCTCGGCCTGGCTGACGAACTTCAGGTCGGCCATGCGCTGCAGCACATAGTTGTCACGACGCTGGCGGGCGCGCTCCGGGTTGGAGATCGGGTTGCCCGAGGACGGGAACTTGGGGATGCCGGCCAGCGAGGCCATCTCGTCCAGGTCCAGCTCGTTCAGCTTCTTGCCGTAATAGAACTCGGCGGCGGCGGCCACGCCGTAGGCGCGGTTGCCGAAGAAACTCTTGTTCAGGTACAGCTCGAAGATCTCGTCCTTGCTCAGCTCGGACTCGATCTTCCGCGCCAGCAGGATCTCGGCCAGCTTGCGGGTGTAGCTGTACTCGGAGCTGAGGAAGAACTGGCGGGCCACCTGCTGGGTGATGGTGGAGCCACCCGGCACGCGCTTGTCGTTGGTGGTGGCCAGCAGCCACACCGCACGGCCGATGCCCATGTAGTCCACGCCGCCATGCTCGTAGAAGCGGGCGTCCTCGGTGGCCAGGAAGGCCTGCTTCAGGCGCTCGGGCACGTCCTTCATGGTGATCGGGGTACGCCGGGTCTCGCCGAACACCGCCATCAGCTTGCCGTCGGCAGCGTAGACGTACATCGGCTCCTGCATTTCCACGTCGCGCAGGGTCTGCACGTCGGGAAGCTTGGAGGACACGGCGTAGTACAGACCGCCTACGGCGGCCGCGCCGATCAGCGCCAGGACCAGGACAATCAGGAAGATCCAGCGCAGCCAGCGGCGGAGTCGAGTCATCGGGTTCAGATTCCGATTGCGAATTTCGTGGTCGCAGAGTATAGATTACGCAAGGTGGCGGCTGGGGTCGTCGCCGGGGAGCGCAAGGGGAACAGTCAGGGGCTGCATGGTGAATCCGTGAGGGACTTCACAGCAGGGCCGTTGCCATTTGCTAAGAATACGTTATTAATGCTCGGGCGCAGGTCTTGCGTCCAAGTGCCCGTCGGCAGGGGAGAAACCGTGGGGCTCATCCCAAAAAGTCAGTCGCCGCTTGTAGGCGTCGACATCAGTTCGACTGCGGTAAAGCTTTTGCAGCTGTCCCGCAGTGGCAACCGTTTTCGTGTGGAACATTACGCCGTGGAACCTCTTCCGCCGAACGCGGTGGTGGAGAAGAACATCGTGGAAGTGGAGGCCGTGGGTGAGGCCATCCGCCGTGCGATGAACCGCTCGGGGAGCAAGGCCAAGCTGGCCGCTGCCGCCGTCGCCGGTTCGGCGGTGATCACCAAGGTGATCCCGATGCCGGCCGAGCTCGACGAAAACGACATGGAAGCCCAGATCGAGCTGGAAGCGGTCAACTACATTCCGTACCCGATCGAGGAGGTGAACCTGGACTTCGAGGTGATCGGGGCGATCCCGAACAACCCGGAGATGGTCCAGGTGCTGCTGGCCGCGTCGCGTTCGGAGAACGTGGAACTGCGCCAGTCGGCCCTGGAACTGGGGGGCCTGCAGGCCAAGGTGATGGACGTGGAGGCCTTCGCGGTCGAGAACGCCTATGCCCTGGTCGCCAGCGAGCTGCCGGTGTCCATCGAGGGCGTGGTCGCGCTGGTCGATATCGGCGCCACCATGACCACCCTCAACGTCCTGCGCGGCGGCCGCAGCCTGTACAGCCGCGAACAGGTGTTCGGTGGCAAGCAGCTGACCGACGAGATCATGCGCCGTTACGGCCTGAGCTACGAGGAAGCCGGCCTGGCCAAGCGCCAGGGTGGGCTGCCGGAAAGCTACGAGATGGAAGTGCTGGAGCCGTTCAAGGAAGCCACGGTCCAGCAGATCAGCCGCCTGCTGCAGTTCTTCTACGCAGGCAGCGAGTTCAACCGCGTTGACCACATCGTGCTGGCCGGCGGCTGCGCCGTGCTCGGCGGCCTGCCGGAAATGGTCGAGGAACAGCTGGGCGTGCCGACCGTGGTCGCCAACCCGCTGGCGCAGATGACCCTGGGGCCGAAGGTGAACGCACATGCGCTGGCCCAGGATGCCCCCGCGCTGATGATCGCCACCGGTCTGGCGCTGAGGAGCTTCGACTGATGGCACGCATCAATCTATTGCCCTGGCGCGCCGAGCGGCGCAAGCAACGCCAGCGCGAGTTCTACGCAATGCTGGGCATGGCCGCGATCGGTGGCCTGCTGCTGTCGCTGGTGATCTGGTTCTATTACGACCGCCAGGTGAGCGGCCAGATGGACCGCAACGCCTATCTGGAAGCCGAGATCGAAAAGGTCAAGGAACAGAACAAGGAGATCGACCGCCTCGACGCGCAGAAGGAACGCCTGCTGGCCCGCAAGAAGGTCATTGAGGAACTGCAGGCCAAGCGCTCGCAGATGGTGCACCTGTTCGATGCGCTGGTGCGCACGATTCCCGATGGCCTGGTGCTGACCGCGCTGAAGCAGGAAGGCGACGTGCTGACCCTGGAAGGCCGCACCCAGTCCAACGCCCGTGTTTCGGCGTACATGCGCAACCTGGAGACCTCCGGTTGGATGACCAACCCGGAACTGTCGATCATCGAAGCGCGTGATCCCGAGAAGGACAAGGACGGCAAGGTTGGCCCGTTGGCCGACATCAAGGCGCTGCCCTATGTGTTCGTGGTCAAGGTGAAGCTGCCGGCACAGAGTGAGGAAGTGGCCGGTACGCCAGGCCTCAACGCCGATGGTTCGGTGGCAACGCCGGCTCCGCCCGCAGTGGCCCCGCTTGCCGCCGGCCCGGATGCAGCGGCGCCTGCTGCACCGGCCGCAGGCCAGTCCGCTGCTGCTCCGGCTGCACCCGCCCCCACCGCCGCGCCGGTCAACGCACCTGCTGCCACCCCGGCCGCGCCGAACCAGCCGGCAGCCCCGGCTGCCAAGCCTGCGCCGAAGCCCGAGGGCAGCCGCCTGGCGCAGCCGCCGCAGGCTTTCAACGCCCCGCTGCAGGGGGATCGCGCATGAGCCAGAAAATCGATCTGAAGAACCTGGATTTCAACGACATCGGCAACTGGCCGCAGAAGGCCAAGATCGTCTTCTGCTCGCTGTTGGCGCTGGTGATCATGTTCGTTGCGTGGATGCTGCTGATCAGTGGCAAGCGCGAGGAACTGGCCGGCCTGGAATCGAAGGAAGTCGATCTGCGTGCCGAGTTCACCAAGCAGCAGGAGCGCGCGGTGAACCTGGCACCGCTGAAGCAGCAGCTGGCACAGATGGAACAGGTGCTGCAGCAGATGTTGCGGCAGCTGCCCAGCAAGACCGAAATGCCTGACCTGATCATCGACATCTCGCAGACGGCGTTGTCCAGCGGCCTGACCAACGAGCTGTTCGAGCCGGAGCAGGAGCAGGTCAAGGAGTTCTACGCCGAAAAGCCGATCAAGCTGCGCATGGTGGGCAGTTACCACCAGTTCGGTGCTTTCGTCAGTGGCGTGGCGTCGCTGCCGCGCGTGGTCATCCTGACCATGCACGACATCAACCTCAAGCCCAAGGACAAGGCCACCGGCAACGCTCGCAGCGGTGCGCTGGAACTGTCCGGCACGGTCAAGACCTATCGCTATCTGGATGAGACCGAGGTGCAGGCACAGCAGGCGGCTGACGCCGGCAAGGAGGAGAAAAAGTGATCCGTTCCCTCTTTGCGCGTTGTGGGATGGCAGCCGTCGTGCTGATGCTGGCCGCGTGCGGCCGCGATGTGACCAGCACGCCGGGTGATGCGCCGAACCTTGAAAAGTGGGTGGAAGGCGAGCGTGCCCGACCGGCGCAGCCGCTGGAGCCGCTGCCGGTGATGCAGCAGTTCGAGACCTTCGAATACTCCGCACAGGGTCTGCGCGACCCGTTCACCGATGCCTGGACCAATCCGCAGCAGGGGAATGGCGGATTGCGTCCGGATCCGAACCGGCGCAAGGAGCCGCTGGAAGGCTTCCCGCTGGATGCACTGGACATGGTCGGTACCATCGGCACCGGCGCCGCTACCGTGGCGCTGGTGATGGGGCCGGACAAGGTGACCTACCGGGTACGCCCGGGTGGGTACCTTGGGCAGAGCGACGGGCGGGTCACGGCGGTCTTCGAGGACCACGTGGAGCTGATCGAACTGGTGCCGGATGGCGCGGGCGGCTGGCTGGAACGGCCGGCAACGCTCTCGCTTGAAGATCAATGATCGTTTACTGGGGATAGCACGATGACCTTTCACCAAGCCAAGGGGCTGCGTCCCATCCGGCGCTCTACCTTGAACCGTGTCAGCGCGTTGGGAGTCGCGCTGATGCTGGCCTGCGCTCCGGCGCTGGCCGCCGCACCGGCCGAGAAGCCGGTGGGCGCCACTGTGGCACCGGCGGCAGCGCCGGCGGGCCTGTCGGTGGCCAAGATCGATTTCAAGCGCGGCGATGATGGCGCCGGGCGCCTGATCGTTCAGTTCGACGGCCAGGGCGCGGTGCCGGACCTGCGGACGCAGGGCAACAGCGTGGTGGTCGATGTCGGTAACGCCCGGCTGCCGGCCAACCTGCAGAAGCCGATGAACGTCACCGACTTCGCCACGCCGGTGCAGCGCATCGACGCCAAGCCGTCCGGTGCCGGTACCCAGCTGGTGCTCAGTACCGGTGGCGCGGTGGAGTCGCTGGCCTACCAGAGCGGCAACGAGTACGTGGTGGAGATCAGCCCGCGGCAGGCGCCCGCCGCTGTTGGTGCAGTCACCGCCGGCAGCGTCACCCAGGCCGCCAAGGCTGTCGGCCAGCGCGGTTTCACCGGCAAGCCGGTGACCTTCAACTTCCAGGACGTGCCGGTGCGCACCGTGCTGCAGTTGATCGCCGAAGAATCCAATCTCAACGTGGTGGCGTCCGATTCGGTACAGGGCAATGTGACCCTGCGCCTGGTCAACGTGCCGTGGGACCAGGCGCTGGACATCGTGCTGCGCGCCAAGGGCCTGGACAAGCGTCGCGATGGCAGCGTGATCTGGGTCGCTCCGCAGGCTGAGCTGGCCAAGTTCGAGCAGGAGAAGGAAGACGCGCGCATCGCCATCGAGAACCGCGAAGACCTGGTCACCGATTACGTCCAGATCAACTACCACAGCGCCACGCAGATCTTCAAAGCGCTGACCGAGGCCAAGGGCATCGGCGGCGGCAGTGGCGGCGGCAATGGCGGTGGTGGCGGTTCGTCGCAGGAAGACAGTGGTTTCCTGTCCTCGCGCGGCCGCATCGTGGCCGACGAGCGCACCAACACGCTGATGATCAGCGACATTCCGAAGAAGATCGCGCGCATGCGTGAGCTGATCGGTGTGATCGACCGTCCGGTTGACCAGGTGCTGATCGAAAGCCGCATTGTCATCGCTACCGATACCTTCGCCCGCGAGCTGGGTGCGAAGTTCGGCATCAGCGGCAGCCGCGACAACGTGTACTTCAGCGGCAGCCTGGATGCCAATGCCGAAACCCGCAAGTCGCAGGTCGATACAGCGCAGGCCAACGCCAAGGCGATTCGCGAGTGGCAGGCCGGCGGCAGCGTCGGCCCGGCGCCTATTCCCAGCGGCCCGACCATCAAGCGCGGCCTGAACTGGAACCTGCCGGTGGCCGCAGCCAACAACCCGGGCTCGCTGGCGCTGTCGATCCTCAACGCAGGCTACCTGCTGGACGTGGAGCTGTCGGCCATGCAGGAAGAGTCGCGAGGTGAGGTGATCTCCAACCCGCGCGTGGTCACCACCAACCAGCGCGAGGCCATGATCAAGCAAGGCAAGGAAATCGGCTACGTCACCATCAGCGGCACCGGTGCTGCCGGTGGCGCCGGCTCCACCCCGAACGTGCAGTTCAAGGAAGTGGTGCTGGAACTGCGGGTGACCCCGACCATCACCAACGACAACCGCGTGTTCCTCAACATGCAGGTGAAGAAGGATGAAGTCGACCGCCTGATCGAGCTGCAGGGCTACGGCACGGTGCCGTCGATCAACCGCCGCGAGGTCAACACCGCGGTGCTGGTCGAGGATGGGCAGACCGTGGTCATCGGTGGTGTGTACGAGTTCACCGACCGCAGCAGCATCAGCAAGGTGCCGTTCCTGGGCGACGTGCCGTTCCTGGGCAACCTGTTCAAGAAGCGCGGCCGCAACAAGGACAAGGCCGAGCTGCTGGTGTTCGTGACGCCGAAGGTGTTGCGCGTGGCCAAGCAGAACTGAGCCCGCGCCACCCGAGAAACGAAGAAGGGCCGCCATGCGCGGCCCTTCTTCGTTTCCACCCGTAGATCCACGCCGCCCATGTCCAGTAGATCCACGCCATGCGTGGATAGCCCAGTAGATCCACGCCATGCGTGGATGGGCCGTTCAGCCGTTCTTGATGCCAATCGCAGGGCACCCTGCGATGATGTCGGGAACCCGTGCCGTCCCGCGCCGGTCAAAGGCCCCCATGAACCTGCCACCGCCGATGCCCGAAACCGTCTCGCCGCCGCCCGCGCCGGCCACCTCCCGCCTGCATGGCGCCTTCACCCAGCTGCGCGATGCCCTGTCGGCCGAGATCGTCGGCCAGGCGGCACTGGTCGAACGCCTGCTGATCGCGCTGCTGGCCGATGGCCACCTGCTGGTGGAGGGCGCTCCGGGCCTGGCCAAGACCACGGCGATCCGTGCGCTGGCCTCGCGCCTGGAGGCTGACTTCGCCCGCGTGCAGTTCACCCCCGACCTGCTGCCGGCCGACCTGACCGGCACCGAGATCTGGCGCCCGCAGGAAGGCCGCTTCGAATTCGTACCCGGACCGATCTTCCACCCGATCCTGCTGGCCGACGAGATCAACCGCGCGCCAGCCAAGGTGCAGTCCGCACTGCTGGAAGCGATGGGCGAGCGCCAGGTTACCGTTGGCCGCCACACCTACGCGCTGCCGCCGCTGTTCCTGGTGATGGCCACGCAGAACCCGATCGAGCAGGAAGGCACCTTCCCGCTGCCGGAAGCACAGCTGGACCGCTTCCTGATGCATGTGCGCATCGGCTACCCGGACCAGGCTGCCGAATCGGAGATCCTGCGCCTGGCCCGCGAGCGCGCCCGTGGCGCACTGGGCGAAGCCGCACCGGCGCCGGAAAAGCTGCCGATGCAGGATGTGTTCGATGCCCGCCGCGAAGTGCTGGACCTGCACATGGCGCCGGCGCTGGAGCGCTACCTGATCGAGCTGGTGCTGGCTTCGCGTGATCCGGCGCGCTATGACGCTGGCCTGGGCCGCCGCATTGCCTGGGGCGCCAGCCCGCGCGGTTCCATCGCACTGGAACGCTGCGCGCGTGCGCGCGCCTGGCTGGCTGGCCGCGATTTCGTCACCCCTGATGATGTACGTGCGGTTGCGGCCGACGTGCTGCGCCATCGCGTGCTGCCCAGCTACGAAGCTACTGCCGAAGGCTGGGATGGCGAACGCCTGGTGCAGGAGCTGCTGGCCCGGGTGCCGGCACCCTGAGCCTGCGCATGACCGATCCATCCCTGCACCACGCCTCTTCCGTCAGCGACGGTGACGGGCTGCGCCCGCAGCTGTCCGAACTGGTGGCCCTGCGCCGCCTTGCACAGCGTCCGCCGCCGCCACGCCGTGGCCGTGCCGGCAACGCCGGGCAGGCGCCGTCGCCGCTGCGTGGGCGTGGCATGGAATATGCCGAGTCACGCGAGTACGTGGCCGGTGATGATGCGCGGCATATCGACTGGCGGGTGACCGCACGGACCAGTCGTGCCCACACCAAACTGTTCCAGGCCGAACGCGAGCGGGTCAGCCTGATCGTGGCCGATACCTCGCCGGCCCTGTACTTCGGCACCCGCGTGCGCTTCAAATCGGTGCAGGCCGCACGTGCAGGCGCCGTCGCCGCGTGGTCGGCGCAACGTCGTGGCGATCGCATCGGTGCCCTGCGTGGCAGCGACCGTGAACCACCGATCGCACCGGCAGGAGGCCCGCGCGGCGTGCTGCGCGTGCTGGATGCGCTCACCCGCTGGTATGCGCAGCCCCCGGCCGATGACCTTGGCCTGGAACGCGCGCTGGACCATGCCGGTCGCGTCCTGCGCCCGGGTGCACGTGTGCTGGTGCTGGCCGATCCGCAGCAGGCCATCCGTATTCCGCCTGCGCGCTGGAGTGCGCTGGCCCAGCACCATGACCTCAGCCTGGTGCTGCTGGTCGATCCATTGGAACTGCAGCCTCCGTCGGCCGCGCTGCAGTTCCAGACCCTGCACCAGCGCATCGGCCTCGACCTGCGGCGCAGCGAGGTGCAGGCTCATTGGCAGGCCCACTTCGTCGAACCGCTGCAGGAACTGCGGCGCCAGCTGGGAGCGCGTCGCGTCGATGTGCAGGTGCTGTCCACCGATGCGCCCAGCGATGCCTGGCTGGCACCATCCCCCACCGAGGTGCCGGCATGAGCGCGAACCTGCCGCTGCGCGATGTGCAGCTGCCGCCGGCCCCATCATGGTGGCCACCGGCACCGGGCTATCTGATGATCGGCGGCGTGGTGCTGCTGTTGCTGGTGGCGATGGCCTTCCTGTGGTGGCAGCGCCGCCGACGCCGCCAACGCTGGTTGCAGGTGTTTGATCAGGAGCTGGCAACCACCGCCGATGCGGCTGCCGAACTGGCGGCGATCGCAGGGCTGCTGCGTCGCGCCGCACGCCAGACACAGCCCGGCAGTGAATCCCTGCGCGATGACGCCTGGTGGCAGCGCGTGGATCCGGAAGGCACGCTGCCCGCGGCACATCGCAGCCTGCTGGCGGAAGGTGCCTATCGCCCACGAGTGGACGCCAACGATGTGGCGGCGCTGCGCAGCTGGGCGCGCGAGCGCTACCTGGCCATGCTGCTGGAGCGCCGCCGATGAACCTGCTGGCAAGTTACTGGCCATGGCCGGACCTGCAGCTGGCGTGGCCGCTGGCCCTGCTGGCGCTGCCGTTGCCGTTGCTGATGCGCTGGTGGAAGCGTCGTGCCGACCCCGGCGCTGCACTGCGCGTGCCCTATGCAGCGACGGAACTGGAAGCGCTGGCCGGTGGCGGCCGCGTCGATGTGTCGTGGCTGCGCACGCTGCTGTTGTGGCTGGGCTGGTGCGCGCTGTGCATCGCGCTCACGCGCCCGCAGCAGTTGGGCGAGGCCATCACCCCGCCGCAGCAGGGCCGGCAGATGATGCTGGCAATGGACGTGTCCGGCAGCATGGGCGAGGGCGACATGGTGCTGGGCGGGCAGGCGGTGGATCGCCTGACCGCGGCCAAGGCCGTGCTCGCCGATTTCCTTGATCGTCGTGCCGGTGATCGCATCGGCCTGCTGATCTTCGGCGACCGCGCCTACACGCTTACGCCGCTTACTGCCGATCTGGCCAGCGTGCGCGACCAGCTGCGCGACAGCGTGGTCGGCCTGGCCGGGCGCGAGACGGCCATCGGTGATGCCATCGGCCTGGCAGTGAAACGCCTGCGCAGCCAACCCGAGGGACAGCGCGTGCTGATCCTGCTGACCGATGGCGTCAGCAACGCCGGCGTGCTTGAACCGCTGCGTGCGGCGGAAGTGGCCCGTGCCGAAGGTGTACGCATCCACACCGTCGCGTTTGGTGGCGATGGCAGCATGCGCCTGTTCGGCATTCCCATTTCCGCCGACCAGGATCCGGTCGACGAGGCCACCTTGAAGAAGATCGCGAGCATGACCGGCGGCCAGTTCTTCCGCGCCCGCGATACCGCGCAGCTGGCCGGCATCTACGCCGAACTGGACCGGCTGGAGCCGATCGCGGCGAAGGGGCCAAGCCTGCGGCCGCGCGAGGAGCGCTATGCCTGGCCGTTGGGCCTGGCGTTGTTGCTGGGTGCGTTGGCATGGGTGTGGCCGGAGCGCCGCCGATGATCGCGTTGGCATCCCATCTTCCCGACTGGAATGCGCTGCATTTCCTGCGCCCGGAATGGCTGTGGGCCTTGCTGGCATTGCCGCTGATCCTCGCGCTGGCGTTGTACCGGCAGCGGCGCAGCGATGTGTGGCGGACAGCGGTCGATGCCCACCTGTTGCCGCATCTGCTGGCTGCGGGCACGCGCCGCCGTGCACGCCTGCCCTGGGCCGTGCTGCTGGGCTGGACGCTGGCCTCGCTGGCCATGGCCGGGCCGAGCTGGCGCCAGCAGGCACAGCCGATGTTCCAGGCCAGCGCACCGCTGCTGGTCGTGCTGGATCTGTCCAGCCGGATCAATGCCACCGACCTGCCGCCGTCGCGCCTGCTGCAGGCCCGGGCGAAAGTGGGTGAGCTGCTGCGTGCCCGCCAGGGCGGACAGGTGGGCCTGGTGGTCTACGCCGAGGATGCCTACACCGTGGCGCCGCTGACCGACGACGGCAGCAACGTTGCGCTGTATCTGGACGCGTTGTCGCCGGATGTGATGCCACGCGACGGCCAGCGTGCCGACCGCGGTATCGACTGGGCGACGCGGTTGATGCGCCAGATCGGGGCATTGCGGGGGCAGATCCTGCTGGTCAGCGATCAGGCGGATGATGAAGCGGCACTGGCCGCCGCGCAGGCGCGCAGCCTCGGCCTGCAGGTGTCGGTACTGGGCCTGGGCACATCTGCCGGTGCGGCGTACCGGGATGGCAGTGGGCAGATCCGCCAGGCCACGCTGGATGAAGGCAGCCTGCGTGCGGTGGCTACGGCCGGTGGTGGCCGCTATGCCCGCATCGCCGCCGATGACAGTGATCTGCGCGCACTGGGTGTACTGGATGCACGCGAAGGTACTGCGGCGCAGCGGCCCGGGGAGGGCAAGCAATGGCGTGATGAAGGGTTCTGGCTGCTGCCACCGGTGATGCTGCTGGCGCTGCTGGCCTTCCGCCGCCGCGCGCTGCTGGCGGCGGTGCTGGCGGTGGGCCTGCTGCCGTGGATGAGTGATGTGCAGGCGCAGGCACCCGCCGTGCCGGCTTCACCGCCGGTGCAGGGCACACTGTGGAAGCGCGCCGACCAGGTGCAGCACCAGCGTCTGGCCGAAGGTGCGCAGGCGTACCGCAATGGCGATTTCGCCAGTGCCCGCAAGCAGTTCGAGGGCATCGACAGCGATGCGGGCTGGTACAACCTGGCCAATGCACTGGCCCGCCAAGGCAACTACGACGAAGCCATTGCCGCCTACGACCGCGCGCTGGCACTGCATCCCGGCATGGCCGACGCGGTCGCCAACCGTGCCGTGGTCGATGCCGCGCGCAAGCGCAAGCAGTCGGGTGGCAAAGGCCAGGATCAGCAGAAACCACCGCAGAACGGGCAGCAGAAGCCACCGCAGAACGGCCAGGGGCAGCAGAATCCGCAGGGCCAGCAGCCGCAGCAGGGCCAGCAGAATCCCGGCCAGGGCCAGCCGCAACCGGGCCAGCAGGGGCAGCCCAGGCCCGGTGACGACAAGAACCCGTCGAGCCCGCAGCCCGGCGAGCGTGGCCGCGATGGACAGCAGGCGCCACCACAGGTGGAGGATGCCAAGGCGCAGGCGCAGGCGGATGAGCAGCAGCGCCAGCGCATGCAGCAGGCAATGCAGCAGGCACGTGAGGGCAAGGGCGAACAGGATGGCAAGCCCGTGCCAGGCAGCGACGGCACCACCCCGCGCCAACGCGAGGAGCAACAGGCGGTGGAGGCGTGGATGCGGCGCGTACCGGATGATCCGGGCGCATTGCTGCGGGCCAAGTTCCAGCTGGAAAACGAACGCAGGAAGAGGGAAGGGCGATGACGCGGGCGACGAACATGCACGGGCGCTGGCCGCTGCAGGTGTTGGCGGCACTGCTGCTGTGGCTGCCGCTGCTGGCGTGGGCGCAGCCGCGCGCGTGGCTGGACCGCGACCGCATCGCGATGGGCGACACGGTTACCCTCAATGTCGAGAGCGATCAGGGCGCGCCAGACTTCACGCCGTTGCGTACCGACTTCGATCTCAGCGGCCAGACCAGCAGCCGTCAGGTGGAGTGGAGCAATGGCAGCATGCAGCAGCGCAATCTGTATGGCGTGGCACTCACGCCGCGGCGTAGCGGTGCACTGGTGGTGCCGGGCCTGCAGGTGGGCAGCGTACGTACTGCGCCGTTGACCCTGCAGGTGGATGCCGCTGCCGTGGCCGGCCCCGACAGCAACGCAGTGGCCTTCATCGAAACCGTTGTCGATGACCAGACGCCGTATGTGCAGCAGAGCGTAGGCGTGGTGGTGCGGTTGTATTTCGCCTCGCAGCTGGCCTCCGGCGAACTGGTGCTGGATACCCCGGCAGGTGCGTCGTTGCAGCGGGTGGGCGATGACCGCACCGATGTGCGGCAGGTCAATGGCCGCCGCTACAACGTGGTCGAGCGGCGCTTCCTGCTGATTCCTGAGCGCAGCGGTGCACTTCGGCTGGCCGGTGCGCGTTTCAGTGGGCGCAGTGCCGGTGGCTTCTTCGACGACTTCTTTGGTGGCGGCGACGGGCGGATGAATGCCACCGGCGCCGACCGCACGTTGCAGGTACAGGCACAGCCGGCACAGGCGCCGCAGCCGTGGCTGCCGCTGCAGGGCCTGCAGCTGCGCTACACCAGTGCACCGACCAGCGCACGTACCGGTGAGGCGGCCAACGTGGTGGTCGAGGCGATTGCCGACGGTGCCACCCGCGCGCAGTTCACCGACCTGCCGGTGCCCGACGTCGGCAGCGCCGCACAGGTGTTCGCCGAACCGGCGCAGTACGAAGAGACCTTCAACGGCAGCACGCCGCGCCTGAAGATCACCCGCCGTTATTCGATCGTGCCGCGCCAGCCGGGTTCGCTGGTGGTGCCGGGGCCGCGCCTGCCGTGGTGGGATGTTCGTGCGGGCAAGCCACAGGAAGCGAAGCTGCCGGACCTGACACTCGCCGTCGCAGCCGGTAATGGCGGTGGCAGTGCTTCACCTGCGCCGCTGCCGCCGATCGACACAGATGCTGCGCTGCCGGGGGGCGATGGCCAGGACAGCCGTATCGCGGCCACCGATCCGCGCGCCAGCGGCCTGGCCGTGCGTCCGTGGCCATGGATGGGCGCCGCCATCGGCCTGGCGCTGCTGTGGCTGCTGACCCTGCTGTGGGGCTGGCAGCGTGGCCGTCGCCCGCGCGTGGCGACGCCTGAGGCGGGCAGGGGGGCTGTGCTGGCTGTGGCGACTGGACGTGCCGGCCTGGCCGAACTGCGCCGCGCGCTGGATGGTGAAGGCTTCGATCAGGTAGAAGCTCAGCTGTGCGCGATGGCCGGCGTTGAACGCATCGAGCAGGTCATCGCGCGGTTGGATGACCCGGCCCAGCGCCAGGTGCTGCAGGACCTGCAACAGGCCCGCTGGGGCGGGCAAGGTGATCTGGCGCCGCTGCGCACGCGCCTGCGCGGGGTCTTCCGTGACGGACCGCACTGGTCGGCGGCTACCGGCGCCGCTGACACTGGCCTGGCGCCGCTGTATCCAACGCGGCGAACCTGAACCGGCGCCGCTTGCGCGCTTTGTTAGAGTGCATTCATTTTTCGAGGAAACCCGCGCATGACAGCAGCTGCTGCCGACAAGAAGAAGTTGCCCCTGCATTGGAAGATGGGCATCGGCTTTGCGATCGGCCTGATCCTGGGACTGATCGTGCACGCCCTGGGTGGCAGCGTCGATGGTCTGCAGGCCGGTGCCAAGTGGGTAATGGACTACATCACCACCCCGGCGTCGGGCCTGTTCCTCAACCTGATCTTCATGCTGATCGTGCCGCTGATCTTCTCGGCGCTGATCATGGGCGTGTCGGAGATGGGCGACATCCGCGCCCTCGGCCGCATCGGCTGGAAGACCCTCGCCTACACCGTGCTGCTGTCCGGCATCGCCGTGGGCATCGGCCTGGTGCTGGTCAACCTGCTCAAGCCGGGTGCCGGCGTCGACCCGCAGGTCGCCGCGATGATGCTGTCGGAGAACGCAGAGCGCAGCAAGGAAATCGTTGCTGGCATCCATGGCACGCCGAAGGGCATGGACATGCTGCTGTCGATCGTGCCGAGCAACGTGCTGCAGGCTGCATCGGACAACGGTGCGATCCTGTCGCTGATGTTCTTCGCGCTGATGTTCGGCATCGGCATGGTGCTGACCGACAACGAGAAGGTCGCCCCGCTGCGCCGCGCCATCGAAGGCGTGTTCGAAATCTCGATGACCCTGATCAACCTGGTCATCCGCCTGGCCCCGTATGCGGTGGCCTGCTTCATGTTCAACCTGGCCGCGCTGTTCGGCTTCGAGCTGATCATCCGCCTGGGCGCCTACGTGGGCGTGGTGGTGCTGGCGCTGGGCCTGCACATGATCGTGACCTACGGCACCGCCGTGTGGCTGTCCGGCCGCTCGCCGCTGTCGTTCTTCCGCGATACCCAGGAAGCGACGGTGATGGCGTTCTCCACCGCCTCCAGCAACGCCACCCTGCCGACCGCGCTGCGCGTGGCCGACCAGATGGGCCTGCCGCAGCGCGTGTCGCGCTTCGTGCTGACCGTGGGCGCCACCGCCAACCAGAACGGCACCGCGCTGTTCGAGGGCGTGACGGTGATCTTCCTGGCCCAGTTCTTTGGCGTGGACCTGAGCATCGGCCAGCAGATCATGGTGATGGCGGTCTGCATCCTCGGTGGCATCGGTACCGCTGGCGTGCCGTCCGGTTCGTTGCCGGTGGTGGCGATGATCTGCGCGATGGTGGGCGTGAACCCGCTGGGCATCGGCCTGATCCTGGGCGTGAACCACTTCCTGGACATGTGCCGTACCGCCCTGAACGTGACCGGCGACCTGGCCCTGACCACCCTGGTGGCCAAGGGCGAGTCCCACGACGGCCCGGCGCTTACGCCCCACCAGGACTGAGTCCAAGGCCACTGCTGGCGACCTGATCGGGGTCGGATTCCTTTCTGCAGGGAAAGGTATCCGACCCCTTTTCACATGCGGAATCCGGCGGAGATCATGAAAGTGCCGGCCAGCGGCCGGCACGACCGGGCAAGGTGAACCGACCCCCCGCCCGGCGACTATGGGACAATAGGCCGCCCGCACGTCCGCGGCCGCCTCCCGATTCCGACAGAACCATGACGCAGCCTACCCGTCGCCAGTTGGCCAACGCCATCCGCTTCCTTGCCGCCGATGCGGTTGAAACCGCAAAGTCCGGCCACCCCGGCATGCCCATGGGCATGGCCGACATCGCCGAAGTCCTCTGGAACGACTACCTCCGCCACAACCCGAGCAATCCGCACTGGTTCAACCGCGACCGTTTCGTGCTGTCCAACGGCCACGGTTCGATGCTGCAGTACGCGCTGCTGCACCTGAGCGGTTACGACCTGCCGATCGAGCAGCTGAAGCTGTTCCGCCAGCTGGGCAGCCACACCGCCGGCCACCCGGAACGCCATGAGACCCCGGGCGTGGAAACCACCACCGGCCCGCTGGGCCAGGGTTTCGCCAACGCTGTGGGCTTCGCCCTGGCCGAGAAGCTGCTGGCACAGCGCTTCAACCGCCCGGAGCTGGAAGTGGTCGACCACCGCACCTGGGTGTTCATGGGCGATGGCTGCCTGATGGAAGGCGTGTCGCATGAAGCGGCGTCGCTGGCCGGTACCTGGGGCCTGCACAAGCTGGTCTGCTTCTGGGACAACAACCACATCTCCATCGACGGCAACGTCGAGGGCTGGTTCACCGACAACACCCCGGAGCGTTTCGAAGCCTATGGCTGGAACGTGGTCCGTGACGTCGATGGCCACGACCCGGAAAGCATCAAGGCCGGCATCGAGGCCGCGCTGTCGCAGAGCGACAAGCCGACCCTGATCTGCTGCCGCACCACCATTGGTTTTGGTTCGCCGAACAAGGCGGGCAAGGAATCCAGCCACGGCGCACCGCTGGGCAAGGACGAACTGGAAGCCACCCGCAAGCAGCTGGGCTGGGAGTATGGTCCGTTCGAGATCCCGCAGGCGATCTACGACGGCTGGCGCGCCAATGGCGCCGGCACCCTGCGCCAGGCCGAGTGGGAACAGCTGTTCGACAAGTACGCCAGCCAGTACCCGGGCGAGGCCGCCGAACTGACCCGTCGTTCGCACGGCGAACTGCCGGCCGACTTCGTTGCCAAGGCCGATGCCTACATCGCCCAGGTGGCGGCTGAAGGCCCGACGATCGCCTCGCGCAAGGCCTCGCAGCTGGCCATCGAAGCCTATGCCCCGCTGTTGCCGGAAATCGTCGGCGGCTCGGCCGACCTGGCGCACTCCAACCTGACCCTGTGGAAGGGCAGCAAGTCCGTTGCCAGCGACGACGCCAACGCCAACTACGTGTACTACGGCGTGCGCGAGTTCGGCATGACCGCCATTGCCAATGGCCTGGCCCTGCACGGTGGCTTCATTCCGTTCGACGCCACCTTCCTGGTGTTCAGCGACTACGCCCGCAACGGCGTGCGCATGAGCGCGCTGATCCCGGCCCACGCCATCCACGTCTACACCCACGATTCGATCGGCCTGGGCGAAGACGGCCCGACCCACCAGCCGGTGGAGCACCTGGCCTCGCTGCGCTACATCCCGAACAACGACGTGTGGCGTCCGTGCGATGCGGTCGAGTCGGCAGTGAGCTGGAAGGCCGCGATCACCCGCCAGGACGGCCCGAGCTGTCTGGTGTTCAGCCGCCAGAACCTGCCGCACCAGCCGCGCAACGCCGAGCAGATCGCCCAGATCGAGCGCGGTGGCTACGTGCTGGCCGATGCCGCCGGCACTCCGGACGTGATCCTGATCGCCACCGGTTCGGAAGTTTCGCTGGCCACTGAAGCCAAGGCCCAGCTGGATGCGGCCGGCCTCAAGACCCGCGTGGTCTCGATGCCGTCCACCGACGTGTTCCTGCGCCAGGATGCGGCCTACCGTGAATCGGTGCTGCCGAACGCCGTGCGCAAGCGCGTGGCCGTGGAAGCCGGCGTCACCGGCTTCTGGCGCCAGTTCGTCGGCCTGGACGGTGCAGTGATCGGCATTGACACCTTCGGTGCCTCGGCCCCGGCCGACCAGCTGTACAAGCACTTCGGCATCACCACCGCCCACGTGGTGGAAGCCGCCAAGGCGCTGTAAGCAGCATCGCAGCGTGATGAAGGAAAGGCCGGCGCAAGCCGGCCTTTCTCGTTTTCCTGGGTAGATCCACGCCATGCGTGGACGAGAAAAGGGGACGGCGTGTTCCGCCCGACGGCGCCGCTGTCGCGTTGGCCTCTTCATCTGGCCTGCGTTCCTTGCGAAAAGGAGAGTCTGCCGAGACAACCTCAATAGTAAAAATGGTCAACAAGCGCGGCGCAGAGACCTATACTGGATTTGCGGAGTGTAAGGTGTGGCCTTACACTGGTGCTGCATGATCGTCAGCTTCAGGCATAAGGGCCTGAAGGCGCTCTATGAGCGGGGCGACATTTCCGGAGTCCGTGCCGATCATGTGGCTCGGTTGCGGCGTTTGCTTCTGCAGTTGGATCAAGCCCGGCTGCCTGGAGACATGGGGCTGCCCGGAAATCGCCTGCATCCCCTGCACGGAAGCTATAGCGGCTACTGGGCTGTGAATGTCTCGGCGAGTTGGCGATTGGTGTTCCGCTTTCGTGGGCTCGACGTCGAACTGGTCGATTACCTTGATTACCACTAGGAGTCTGCTCGATGCCGTTGCATGATCCGCCGCATCCAGGAGAATCGCTGCGCGAAGACATCCTGCCGGCGATCAGCATGTCCATCAGTGCGCTGGCGCAGCACCTTGGTTATTCCCGTGGACAGCTGTCGACCATCATCAACGGGCACGCCGGCATCTCTGCTGAACTCGCGTACCGTCTTGAACTTGCGGGCCTCGGCAGTGCTCGTATGTGGCTGGCGATGCAGGCGGCCTATGACCTGTGGCAGGTCGAGCATCGAGAGCATCCGCCCATTGCCCGCCTGTATCTTGAGGATGCAGTGAGGATCGGACAGTAGATCCGCGCCATGCATGAATAAAGAAGGGGACGGAGGGGATCAAGTCGTTTGTGCATGAACGACTTGATCCCCTCCGTCCCCTTTTCTCAGGCAGTGCGTGCCAGCGCCAGGCGCAGCAGTCGCGCGTCCAGGCGCTCTGCGAAATCCGTCGGAGCCTGCAGGCCCATGCGCTGCAGGTACACCGCATCGCCGTCGCCGGCCGGTTGCCGCAGCGCTGCCCAGACGGTACGCAGCTTGTCGCCGCGGGTCTGTGTGTTGGCCTTCAGCCAACCCAGCGCTTTCACCAGTACCTGCTCGATCTCGTTGAAGTCGCTGCCCAACGGATAGTCCGGCAGGCTGCCATCGGCGCGGAACGGTGCCAGCGCTGCCGCCAATGCCTGCGGCGTATTGCGCTGCAGACGCGCCGGGTCCGGTTGCGCGGTCGCCAGCAGCTTGCACGCGGCATGTGCCTGCTGCAGCAGATCGCCCTGGAACGGGGCTTCGGTGATCGCGGTCATCGCATGCACGCAGTCCTCGTCGGTCAGACCTCGCAGGTCGGCGATGCCGTACTCGTTCAGGTAGATATCGCGCAGGTGGCGCGGGATGGTGGTGTGCCCGTAGTTCCAGCGCACGTTGGACTCGCGCCGGCCCTTGTCATCGCGCGCGGCGCGGAACATCAGCACGCTGCGCGCTTCCGGCAGGGCATGTGCCATCGCCACGAAGTTGTACTGGCCACCCACGCCGGACACCACGCGGCCATCGTCCAGCGCATCCGACACCGCTGCGCCCAGCGCGGTGGCCATCATGCAGGAGTTGAAGAAGCGCGCATGGCGGCGCTGCAGGCGTTCCAGCGTTTCGTTGCCACCGTACAGCTGGTTGATCTCGCTGATGCGGCGCATGCCGATTGCACGGCATTCGTCTTCCGGCAGCGTGCGCAACCACTCGTAGAACTCCGGCGAACCCAGGTAGAACGCGCCATGCAGGTACTCGCCCTCGGCGGCCAGGGTGGCGTGGTCGATGGACAGTGTGCTGCCATTTTCGATGCGCTGCATCAGCGCCAGGTCATCGTGTACCTTGCGCTTGATCACCCCGGTCTGCACCAGCCGCCGGAAGCCCTCGTTGAGCATCTCGCTGCAGCCGTACAGGCCCACTTCGAACGGATCGAGCCCGCCGATCTCCTGCACCAGCGGGTGGCTGGCCAGCTGCGGATCCAGCGCATGCAGCACGCGGCGGTAGCGCGCGTTGTCGGTGTGGCGCAGCACAAGCGCATGGCTGAGCGCGTCGGCCAACGTGCCGATACCGATCTGCAGAGTGCCGCCGTCGCGCACCAGCGTGCTGGCGTACAGGCCGATGGCGTAGTCGGCATCGCCGACCGGCTGCCGCGGCAGCCCGAACAGCGCCGGGTACGGCGGCGGCGGGGTGATCACCAGATCGAAGAACGACACATCGACCGTCGCCGAGCCGCCCAGATAGGGCAGCTGCGGATCGATCTCGGCGATCATCAATGGGCGCGGCAGGCCGCGCGCGGTCATCGCATCCAGGGTGTCCTGGGTGATGTCGTTGTTGCACGACAACGACAGCCGACGGTCATCCGGCCGCATCGCCACCTTCTGCACGATCACCTGCGGCGCGCGCTGGGCGACCGCATCGGCGGCGTGGGTGTAGTTCAGGCTGGTGTAGCTGGACTGCGCCTGCCGCGAACCGAGCAGGGCGCCGGACTGCATGTAGAACTCTTCCACCTGCACATGTGCCGGCAACGCGTCGCGCGCGATCGCATCGGCATAGGCCAGGCGCGGGAAATCGTCGCCGAAATGGCGCTGCGCGAACGGTGCCATGAAGCGCGCTTCCAGACCGTTGCCGCGCGCCTTCGGCGGGTTGAGCGACAGCGCGGTATACAGCTGCAGCGGCCGCGAAGGGTCGTGCTCGACGCGTGCGTACAGGGCATTGAGCAACCGGTGTGGCTTGCCCAGTGCCAGCGGTGCCCCGATCCGCAGCGGCCCGTCCACGCGCGCAAACAACCAGTCGACGGCGGCGTCCAGGTCGGTGAGGTGTTCGGTCATGCGCGGCGGTCCTGCGTGTGGGGGGAGTGCTGGCATTACAGCATGTCGGGCTTGAACCGCCGTCGACGCGAGACTTCGGCGCCGGACACCATGAACTGCCCATCGCCCCGGTAGTGCACCGTGCGCGGCAGCTTCGGCCGGGGCGCGACGTGGGCACGCACGATTTCCCAGATGAACAGGTTGCTCGATTGCACCTGGCTGTCGTCGTAGAGACGGCATTCGAAGCAGGAATGGCATTGCCCGACCAGCGGCGCGCCGACCTCGCGCGCAGGTACTGCATCCAGCCCGAAACGCGCGAACTTGTCGACCTCGCGGCCGCTGCAGTTGCCGATGTCGACCACGGTATCGAGCAGCTCCACGCCGGGTACGTTGATCACGCACTCGCCACTACTGACGGCCAGTGCATGGCTGTGGTTTTCATTCCACAGGTAGGTGGCGACCAGCGACGGCGAAAAGCCCATCACCATGTGCCAGCCCATCGTCATCAGGTTGCGCTGGCCCTGCCACGCGGTACTGACCAGCACGATCGGGCCGGGTTCGAGGAAGCGGCGCGCCTGCTCGACCGGGAAATCCTTCTTGGACAGCGCTTTCATCCGGGGCCTGGGGCGGGAGGAATCGATGCTGGCGCAGCCGGGATGAACCCGGAGTCGAGGGGGCTTGACAGATGATTCGATTACGCGCGTAATCGGGTTGTCGATTACGGATGTAAACCATGACCCCGATCAGCGAAGCCGAAGCCGTTGTGATGGAGGTGCTGTGGCAGCAGGCACCGCGTAGCGCCGATGACGTGGTGGCCGCGCTGGCCCACCGCGACTGGGCCGAGCCGACCATCAAGACCCTGCTCAACCGCCTGCTGACCAAGGGCGCGATCGCTGCCGAGCGCGATGGCCGGCGCTACCTGTACCGGCCGCTGCTGCAGCGCCAGGCATGGGTGGAGGCGCAGAGCCAGGACTTCATCGGGCGTGTTTTCGAGGGGCGCGTGGCGCCGCTGGTCGCGCACTTCAGCGAGCGCGGCCAGTTGAGCGCGCAGGACATCGCCGAACTGAAGAAGCTGATCCAGGAGCTGGACCATGACTGAGCTGCTCGACGGATTGTGGCAGGCCAGCCTGTGGCTGGCGGTGGGCGCGGTCCTGCTGGCAGTAATGCGACCGCTGCTGGTGCGGATGGGCGGCGCGGGGCTGGCCTACCGCAGCTGGTGGCTGCTGCCGATGCTGCTGGCGGCACTGATGCTGCCGTTGCCGCAGGTTGCGTTGTTGCAGCAGGTGCCCACGCTGCCGCTGAAAGTGATGCCCGGTGCCATCGATGCCCTGAACGGGCCGTCGTTGCCATGGGCCGGGCTGTTGCTGGTGCTGTGGGCATTGGGCACGGGCCTGTGCCTGCTGCGCGACCTGCGCGCACAGCGTCGTTTCGAACGGCGGATGGGCCCACTGAAGCCGCGCGCCGATGGCAGCTGGCAGGCCAGCGGCGACCCCGGCCTGCCGGCGCTGGTTGGCCTGTGGCGGCCGCGCATCGTGGTCGGTCCGGCATTCGACCAGCAGTTCAGCGCACAGGAACAGGGGCTGATCCTGCAGCACGAGCGCAGCCATCGCCGCCATGGCGATCACTGGGCCAACGGCGCTCTGCTGCTGGCGCGCGCGGTGTTCTGGTTCCACCCGCTGCTGCCATGGGCGGCACGCCGCTTCCTGCGCGATCAGGAACTGGCCTGCGATGCCCGCACCATCGGTCCGCAGCCTGCGCTGCGCGGCCTCTATGCCAGCACGCTGCTGAAGGCGCAGCTGGTCCACCCGGTTGCGCCCGCGGTCTGCCATTGGCGCAGCCAACCCGTGTTGAAGGAGCGTATCGCCATGTTGAAGCAGTCCAAGCGGAAGGCATTGCCGTGGGTGTCCGGGCAGGTGCTGGTGGTCGGGTTGTGTGTGGGCATGGGGGCGGTGGCATGGGCCAGCCAGGGCGGTGCGGCCGGTGGCACCCGGATCGGTGTCGAGCCGTTCGAACATGCGCAGGACGATGCGGCCAAGGCGGGGTTGGACCGGCCGATCCAGGTGGACAAGATGCCGCCGCCGTCCTATCCGAAGTCCGCCGTCGAGCAACGCCAGGTAGGCGTGGTCAATCTGCGCATCGAAGTGGATGCACAGGGCCATCCGACCGATGTGCGGGTACTCAGTGCGACCAATCCGGGGGTGTTCGACGCCGTCTCCATCGCCGCCGCGCGCAGCTGGACCTATCGTCCCGCGGTGAAGAACGGCAAGCCGGTGGCCGGTGCCGTACGCATTCCGATCACCTACGCCATGGATGACACCGAGGACGCGAAGTGAAGTCCGCGCCGCTGTTGATGATGGCGGCGCTGCTGGTGGGGTGTGCAACCCAGGATCGCCTGACCACCGTCGATACCCGCAGCGAGAATGTCGGTCACCAGCGCCTGCAGCCGCAGGCGGGCGGCGGCAGTGGGCAGCTGCAGGTGTATTCGCTGGGTGCGACCGAGGGCTACCGGATGCCGCAACTGTACGCGGCACCGGACCCGGAGGTCGGTGATCGCGACCCGCGTGCGGAACTGGCGCCGACCACCATCTGCCTGCAGGTGGTGGTTGATGCCAACGGCGACGTCGAGCGCAGCCTGCCATTGACCGATCGCCCGGAGTGCGCGGCAGGTGCTGCGGGCGAGAATGCGCCCCTGCTGCAGGCAGCGCAGGAAGCCGTGGCGATGTGGAAGTACTCGTCCGCAGCGGTCTGCCACTTCGCGGCCGGCAAGGTGCCTGCCAATCGCGGTGACTGCCGGGGCGCCGAGCGTGTCGAGCCGGTGGCCGTCACCCTGCAATATGCCTTTACCTTCGAGATCGTGAAGGGCCAGCACGTGGTGCGCACGCAGGGAAAATGATCGCTCGCGATGACCGGGGTAGCGCCGGGCCATGCCCGGCGGGCGCAGCGGCGTGGATCAGGCCCCGCCCTGGATGTTGGCCTTCACTGCGGGCTGCATCAGCTTCGGTTCTTCCAGCGTCGCATCGCGGGCCTGGCGCACGCTGACGAACTCTGCCTCGGCTACGCCGTCGTGCACGTGGATGTTGTGCGCGCGCTGTTGGCCGATGGTGGTTTCGTTGGCGAACCCGCGGCCACCCGGGCCGTAGTCGTGGCAGACAAACACGCGCGTCGCATCGGGCAGGGCCAGCAGGCGCTGGATCGAGCGGTACAACTGCGCGGCATCGCCGCCCGGGAAATCGCAGCGGGCAGTGCCGCCGTCGGGCATGAACAGCGAGTCGCCGGTGAACAGCGCATTGTCGATCAGATAGGCGATGCTGTCGCTGGTGTGGCCGGGCACGGCGATCACCTGGCAGCGCAGTTCACCCAAAGCGAAGGTTTCGCCATCGCTGAACAGGTGGTCGAAGATCTCATCGGCCGCGGGAAGCTGCAGGCCATAGCGCGGTGCAAACGTGGCCTGCACCGCGCGGATGCCTTCACCGATGGCCAGCGTGGCCTGCGGGAAGCGTTGCTTGAGCCGGCGCCCGGCCGACACATGGTCGGCGTGGGCATGGGTTTCCAGCAGCCAGCGCAGCTGCAGGCCCTGTTGTTCGATGGCCTGCAACGCGGCATGCAACGGCGCTTCACTGCTGGCGTCGGTATCCGGGTCGTAGTCCAGGACCGGGTCGATCAGCGCCGCCTCGCCGCTGGCCACGTCGCTGACCAGGTAGCTGAAGGTGTTGCTGTCACGGTGGAAGAACGACTGCACCTGGACCGACATCGGAACTCTCCTCAGCGCGTGCCGAGCACGCGGTTCAGCAACTGCGCCAGGTTCTCACCGGCCAGTCGCAGCTGCGCTTCGGCCAGCGGCCGGTAGCGCTCGGTGTATTCGTCACCGATTTTACGCGTGGCCGGATAAACGCCAGCTTGCATGGAGATGCGGCAGCTGGCTTCGGCCCACGTCTGCGGGTCGCGCTGCGGGTGGGACTGGCGCGCGAGCTTCGGTGCGCGCTGGCTCTGCAGCACCGGCAGGTAGCCGGCGTCGTCCAGCTTGCGGGTGTTGAGCATGCCGCTGTCCCACAGCGAGTGCAGGTTGGTACCGCGGTTGCCGAACTGCAGCTGGAAATCGTTGCCGCCCTTGTCGTGGGCGTAACCGGCGTGCATCGGCTGGTGGATGTCGCCGACCAGATGCACCACGAACTTCAGCGCCTGCAGGCGCTCGCCGTCGGTCAGGCTGCGATCGCCGAGGATGGCGCTCTGTGCCTTCAGGGCCTCGACGATGCAGTTGCCGTTTTTGCAGTGCTTCGGTGCTTCGTAGTGGCAGTTGTCTTCGGCGATGTTGACGTAGTGCCAGCCGGCCGAGCGGCGGCCCAGGCCCGGGTCCTTGGCGCGCAGCTGGTCGGCCCACGGCGCGATGCTGGCCAGCGTGGCGTCCGGTTCGGTGGCCAGCAGGCGGTCCACTTCGGCGCGGGCGGTGGGGTTGAGGCGGGCGTCGGCGACTTCGGCGACAAGGCGGTGGCCTTGCGCGCCCCAGGCATGTGCGGGGGCGGAGACGGACAGCAGGGCCGGCGCCAGGGCGGCGGCGAGGAACAGGGAGTGCAGGGCTTTCATGCGCACATTCTAGCGGGGTAGGTGGATTGAAGAGCGGCGCGTTCCTGTTCCGAAGTGGGAGCGCAGAGGAATGGGTTTACGGCGTGTCCCGGCTCCGCTCCCCGCCTTGCCCCAGCTCCGGAACCGCTTCAGTCCCAGGCACAAAAAAGCCCCGGCAATCACCGGGGCAACATGCTGCGAGGGTTTTGCGTGCGGCGGGGGAGCGGGGGCGAAGCCCCCGCGCTCAACACACCGCTTTAGAACTTGAAGACGTACGAAGCGCCATAGACCAGCGGATCGATGTTGACCGTGCCGATCTTCTCGCCGTTCAACTTCACCTTGCTGTCGATGTCGATCCAGCGCATGTCCACGCGCAGCGCGCCCTTCTCGCCGATCGCGAAGTCCACGCCCGCATGCGCGGCCAGGCCCCACGAATCCTGCAGCTTCAGGCGGCTGTCCTTCAGCGCACCGGTGGTGTCTTCGCTGAAGAAGGTGGTGTAGTTCACGCCCGCACCGATGAACGGCGACACCTTGCCCTTGCTGTTGAAGTGGTACTGCACGGTCACCACCGGCGGCAGCTGCTTGGTGCTGCCCACGCGGCCCAGGCCATTGATGTTGATGTCGTGCTTGAACGGCAGCGCGGCCAGCACTTCGATGCCCAGGTTGTCGGCGATGAAGTACTCACCGGTGATGGTCGGCTTGACGTCGTTGTCGACGTCGACCTTCAGGGTGTGGCCGGCCAGCCAGCCGTTGTTCGACTTCGGGGCCACCTGGTGCACGCCGGCGGAAAGGGTCCAGTCGCCCTTGGACTGGGCCATGGCCGGGGCGGCGGCGAGCGACAGGGCGGCGGCCAGGCTGGCCACGATCAGGGGGGAGGTCTTGCGCATGGGGGTGATCTCGTTGCTGGGTGGATGTGGCCAGTTTCGGCCTCACATCGCGCTAACGCTTTGATCCGGATCAAATCCTGTCTGCCGGCCCGCTGCCCGCCGGGGCTGGCCCGCGGTGGCCAGCCCCGGTTTGCTAGACTTGTGGGCCCTATCCATCCCGCCGCACCCGTCGCGGCCGCAGGAGCTTGAGAACATGGCAATCAAGGTTGGTATCAACGGTTTCGGTCGCATCGGGCGTAACGTCCTGCGCTCGGCGGTGCTGAACTTCGGCGACGACATCGAAATCGTGGCCATCAACGATCTGCTGGAGCCGGACTATCTGGCGTACATGCTCAAGTACGACTCCGTGCACGGTCGTTTCAAGGCCGACGTGGCGGTGCAGGGCAACGACCTGCTGGTCAACGGCAAGAAGATCCGCCTGACCCAGGAACGCGACCCGGCCAACCTGAAGTGGAACGAAGTGGACGTGGACGTGGTGATCGAGTCCACCGGCCTGTTCCTGACCAAGGAAACCGCGCAGAAGCACATCGATGCCGGCGCCAGGAAGGTCATCATGTCGGCCCCGTCGAAGGACGATACGCCGATGTTCGTCTACGGCGTGAACGACAAGACCTACGCCGGCCAGGCGATCGTCTCCAATGCTTCGTGCACCACCAACTGCCTGGCCCCGCTGGCCAAGGTCATCAATGACAAGTGGGGCATCAAGCGTGGTCTGATGACCACCGTGCATGCGGCTACTGCCACCCAGAAGACCGTCGATGGCCCGTCCAACAAGGACTGGCGCGGTGGCCGTGGCATCCTGGAAAACATCATTCCGTCGTCCACCGGTGCGGCCAAGGCCGTCGGCGTGGTCATTCCGGAACTGAACAAGAAGCTGACCGGCATGAGCTTCCGCGTCCCGACCTCGGACGTGTCGGTGGTCGACCTGACCGTCGAGCTGGAAAAGGAAGCCACCTACGCCGAGATCTGCGCTGAAGTGAAGGCACAGAGCGAAGGCCCGCTGAAGGGCATCCTGGGCTACACCGAAGACAAGGTCGTGGCCACCGATTTCCGCGGCGAGACCTGCACCTCGGTGTTCGACGCCGAGGCCGGCATCGCCCTGGACGGCACCTTCGTCAAGCTGGTCACCTGGTACGACAACGAGTGGGGCTACTCGAACAAGTGCCTGGAAATGGCCAAGGTCGTCGCCGCCAAGTAAGGCCGGCGAAGATCGCACGCGGACCCCGGCCTGGCCGGGGTTCGTCGTTTATGGGGCCAGCCCTGTCGTAGCATGGGCCGGTCGACCGCTGCCGCTGGGGCGCGGGATTGCAATGGAAGCATGCAATGGAAGCATTGATCGCCCTGGTGGTACTGGTCCTGCTGGCCATCCCGCTGCTGCTGGTGGTGGCGCTGGTGATGATTGCCGGCCTGCGCCGCCGTGTGGCCGCGCTGGAAGGTGCCCTGGCCGCCGCGCCGGCCGCCCGGCCGGTTGCAGCCGAGCCTGCGCCAGAACGGGCTGCGCCCATGCCTGCGGCCGGCGCCGATCCGCCGTTCCTGCGGCCGGTGGCGGCTGCCGCACCGCCTCCGTCCCAGCCAACGCCGCCGCCGGTGCGCGAAGTGGTGCCTGCAGCAACGGAGGTGCCGCGCCCGGTCGCACCACCGCCGGTGCCACACGCGCCGTTGCAGCCGCCGTTGCCTTCCGAGCCGGCGCTGCCCAACTTCATCGAGCGCGGCATCGGAGCGGTCAAGCGCTGGTTCACCGAGGGCAACGTGCCGGTCAAGATCGGCATGCTGGTGCTGCTGGCCGGTGTTGCCGCGCTGTTGAAGTACGTCAGCGACCAGGGCTGGCTGGTGCTGCCGATCGAGCTGCGCCTGGCCGGTGTCACCGTGGGTGCGCTGGGCCTGTTGGCGTTCGGCTGGCACCAGCGCGAGCGCCGGCGCCTGTTCGCACTGGCGCTGCAGGGCGGTGCCATTGGCGTGTTGCTGCTGACCATCTTCGCCGCATTCAAACGGTTCGAGCTGCTCAACCCCAGGTTTGCCTTCGCCAGTTCGATCGCGCTGGTGGCCGGCCTGTGCGTGCTGGCGGTGGTGCAGAACTCGCGCACGTTGGCGGTGCTGGGCATCCTCGCCGGCTTCATGGCGCCGCTGTGGCTGTCCACCGGCAGTGGCAACCACGTGGGGCTGTTCAGCTACTACGCGGTGCTCAACGCTGGCATCTTCGCCATTGCCTGGTTCCGTCCGTGGCGTGCGCTGAACCTGCTTGGCTTCGCTTTTACCTTCGGCATCGGCACGTTCTGGGGCGTGTTGCAGTACGCGCCGGACAAGTTCAGCAGCACCGAGCCGTTCCTGCTGCTGTTCTTCGCCTTCTACCTGTTGATCCCGCTGCTGTACGCGCGCCGGCAGCCCGCCGGGCGACGTGACCTGGTCGACGGCAGCCTGGTGTTCGGCACGCCCTTGGTCGCCTTCTCGATGCAGGCGGGTATGCTGCACGAGCAGCCGATGACGCTGGCGCTGTGCGCGCTGGGCCTGGCGGCGATCTACGCCGTACTGGCGCGGGCACTGATCGCGCGCGCGTCTTACACCGTGCTGGCGCAGTCGCATGCGGTGCTGGCGGTGGGCTTCGCCACGCTGGCGGTGCCGCTGGCATTGTCTGCGCGTGCCACCGGCGCGGTGTTCGCGCTGGAAGGTGCGGGCCTGGCCTGGCTGGGCCTGCGCCAGAAACGCTGGCTGCCGCAGGTGTCCGGCGCGTTGCTGCAGATCGGTGCTGCGTTCGCCTTTGTGGCCGGCGCCGACCACTGGCTCGAAGACGCACGCTTCCTGCTCAACCCGACCGCCATCGGCGCGTTGCTGCTGGCCATTGCCGGCTTCGCGTCGGCGTGGAGTTACCAGCGCAGGGAGCGCCATGAGATCGCACTGGTCTACTACCTGTGGGGCCTGCTGTGGTGGCTGGGCGGTCTGGTGCACGAGATCTTCCGCTTCTTCCCGCAGCGCACGCAGGCCGATGCGTTGCTGGTGCTGGTCGCGGCCACGGCCTGGCTGGCGGCTGAAATGCAGCGCCGCCAGCCGGCACGCGCGCTGGGCGTAACCGCCCTGGCGATGCTGGCCCTGGGCTTCCCGCTGGCGCTGATGCAGAGCGATGCGCACCAGCAGCCGTTCGCCGGCTATGGCGCACTGGCCTGGGCGGTGTTCGCGGCGCTGGGCGTACGTACGTTGCTGTGCCTGCGTCAGGGCGGCAACACCGTGGCACGCATCGCGCAGTTCCTGTGGTGGCTGCTGTGGCCGTCGCTGCTTTCGTTGCTGGCCCTGTGGGGCGGCGGCGAGGCCGGGCTGGCACAGGGCTGGACGCTGCTGTTGTTCACGCTGCCGTGGCTGCTGATGGCGGCGCTGTCGTTGTGGCGCTGGAATGCACTGCGCTGGCCGTTGGGGGCTGCCTTCGACAGCGTGCGCCTGCCGTTGCAGTGCGTGCTGTTCGGCCTGCTGTCCGCAGGCTGGCTGTTCGGCCAGTTGCTGCCGGGGGACGCAGCGCCGCTGCTGTGGCTGCCGGTGTTGAACCCGGCCGAGCTGGGGCAGTGGTTGAGCCTGGCGCTGCTGGCGCGCTGGCTGTACAGCGGGCAGGCGCCGCAGGCACTGGTGAAGATCCGGCTGCCGCTGTTGGCATTGGCCACCTTCGTCGCGCTGACCAGCCTGGTGCTGCACGGCGTGCATCAGTGGGGCGGCCTGTCGTGGAGTTCGTCGATGATGCGTTCCAGCCTGGCGCAGACCAGCCTGACCGTGCTGTGGAGCGTGCTCGGCGTGATCGCCTGGGTATGGGGTTCGCGCCGCGGCCAGCGCGTGTTGTGGATGGTCGGTGCCGTGCTGATGGGTGTGGTACTGGCCAAACTAGTCATTGTTGATCGCCAGCACCTGGGCAACCTGCTGGGCATTGCATCGTTCATCGCCTACGGCCTGCTGTGCACGGTCGTGGGTTATCTGGCACCGGCACCGCCGAGCGCGGCGCCGACCGTGGAGGAAAAACAATGAAGACGTGGAGCAGGGCGCTGCTGCCGGCGATGTTCGGCATGCTGGCCGCCGTCACCGCACAGGCCGCCGATTACCGTACCCAGTACGCCGAACAGTGGCCGCTTACGTTGTCCAGCGCACAATCGGGTGCCTACCGTGTTGTGCTGGAACCGGCGATCTACCGTCGCGCCGGCAGTGCGGACCTGGGCGATGTGCAGGTGTTCAATGCCGCCGGCCAATCGCTGCCGTCGGCATTGCTGGCGCCGGATCAGCCGCTGGCACAGCCGCCGGTGCAGCGTGAGCTGCCGTGGTTCGCGTTGCCGCCACTGGCCAAAGCACAGCGCAACGACCTGCAGTTGCTGACCGAGCGCGATACCGATGGCCGTGTGCGTCGCGTGGAAGCCCGCGTGAGTGGTGGTGCGGCGGCGAGCGGGCAGGGTGGCTGGCTGATCGACGCCAGTGTGCTGGGCCAGCAGCCGCTGGCGGCGCTGGTGCTGGATTGGGCTGACAGTGGCCAGCCGTTGCAGGCTCAGGTGCAGCTGGACGTCAGCGACGACCTGCAGCACTGGCGTGCGATTGGCCGCGACATTCCGCTGGTGGATCTGCAGCGCGCCGGCAAGCGCCTGCTGCAGCGCCGCCTGCAGGTGGATGGTGAAGCGCGCTATCTGCGCGTGCTGGCGCAAGGCGATGCGCGTCTGCCGACGCTGCGCAGCGTACTGGCCGAGCTGCCGCCGGCACCGGCGACGCTGCCGTGGGAATGGTTGTCGCTGGAACCGACCTCGAAGGGCAAGGGCGAATACACCTTCGAGATGGATGGCCGCTTCCCGGCGGCACGTGCCGACGTGGCCAGCACCGACAACAGCCTGGTGCAGTGGACATTGTTCAGCCGCGATGACCAGAGCGCGGAATGGCAGCGCCGCAGTGCACCGTGGATTGCCTATCAGCTGCAGCAGGGTGCGCAGGGCCAACGGCAGCAATCGGCCGCGCAGCCGCTGGGCGGGGTGCATCGGGATCGCTATTGGAAGCTGGTGGCGAACCCGGCCGAAACGGCCACCGCACCGACTCTGCGCCTGGGTTACCAGCCCGAAGTACTGGTATTCCTGAGCCAGGGCGCGGCGCCCTACGCGTTGGCGGTGGGCAGCTCGACCGCGCGCCGCACGGAGGCGCCGATTGGCGTGCTGATCGAGGAACTGCGGTTGCGCAACGACCCGTCGTGGCAGCCGACGCTGGCGCGCCTGGAAGGCAGCCCGGAGCCGCTGGCCGGCGACGCGGCGCTGAAACCGCAGCACGATTGGAAGTCGTGGTTGCTGTGGGCGTTGCTGGGTCTGGGTGTGCTGGTAGTGGGCGGCCTGGCGGTCAGTCTGCTTCGGCAGAAGCCGGCGCCTTCGGCGTAGGTTCCGGCGAACGGCGCAGCCCCTCGTGGGTGGGGGTGGTCGTGCAAAGCAAAAGCAAAAGCCGCGCTTGGCCGGGCGGGGTGGGTTCGCGGGGGACGCCGCAAGTACGTCCTTGTAGGCTTGGCAGCCGCATCCATGCGGCTGACACCCCCGCGAACCCACCCCGCCCGGCCTCTGACAGTTTCCGGTTGCTTCCACCCACGGAAAGAAAAGAAGAAGAGCAAAAGCAAAGCAGCTTCGCTGGGCGCTTCTTGTAGAGCCGAGCCCACGCTCGGCTGCTCTCCGCGAAATCTCCAGCCGAGCATGGGCTCGGCTCTACAGAACAGCGGGGCCCTCGGGGTCAGATCCGTTTTCCGCAGGAAAACGGATCTGACCCCTTCTTTCTCCATCCGACATCAGAAACCGCTCTTGCCTTTGCCATCCGCTCCGTCACATGAACCTGTCGAGGCCGGGGCGGTGTGGGCTGGCAGGGGTGTCCGCGGCATGGATGCCGCGGCCAAGCCCCCAAGGACGGGTTTACGGCGTCCCCTGCCAGCCCACACCACCCCGGCCCACTCACAGCACCACGAAGCGCCAGCGCCTTGGCTGTTGCTGTTGCTGTTGCTGTGCGCCTCTGCCTGCCGCAGGCATCGACCCTCCCACCACCCGCACCCGATACAATGGCCGTCTGCCGTACCCCGGCATCCCGTCCCTGAGCCAAAGAGTTGCCCATGTCCATCGTCCGCATGACCGACCTCGACCTCTCCGGCAAGCGCGTGCTGATCCGCCAGGATCTGAACGTGCCGATCGAGAATGGCCGCATCACCTCCGAACAGCGCATCACCGCTTCGCTGCCGACGCTCAAGCGCGCGCTGGAGCAGGGCGCGGCGGTGATGGTCACCTCGCACCTGGGGCGCCCGAAGGAAGGCGTGTGGAGCGAAGCCGAGTCGCTGGCGCCGGTTGCCCAGCGCCTGTCCGAGCTGCTCGGCCGCGAGGTTCCGCTGGTGCGTGACTGGGTCGACGGCGTCGACGTGCAGCCGGGTCAGCTGGTGCTGCTGGAAAACTGCCGCATGAACGTCGGCGAGGGCAAGGACGATGAAGCCCTGTCGAAGAAGTACGCGGCGCTGTGCGATGTGTTCGTGATGGATGCCTTCGGCACCGCGCACCGTGCGCAGGCCTCCACCCACGGTGTCATCCGCTTCGCCCCGGTGGCGGCCGGTGGCCCGCTGCTGATGGCCGAACTGGACGCGCTGGCGCAGGCGCTGGATGCACCGGCCAAGCCGCTGCTGGCCATCGTCGCCGGCAGCAAGGTCAGCACCAAGCTGGAACTGCTGGCCAACCTGGTCGGCAAGGTCGATCAGCTGATCGTCGGTGGTGGCATCGCCAATACCTTCATTGCTGCCGCCGGCTACAACGTCGGCAAGTCGCTGTACGAGCCGGACCTGCTGGATACCGCCAAGAAAATCGTGGCCGATGCCAAGGCGCGTGGCGCCGACATTCCGCTGCCGGTGGACGTGGTCACCGCCAAGCAGTTCATGCCGGACGCGGTTGCTGAAGTGAAGGCGGTCGACGCGGTTGCCGAAGACGATCTGATCCTGGACATCGGCCCGCAGACCGCTGCGCAGTACGCGCAGCTGATCGACAAGGCCGGCACCGTGGTCTGGAACGGCCCGGTCGGCGTGTTCGAGTTCGAAGCCTTCAGCAAGGGCACCGAAGCGCTGGCCCGCGCCATCGCCAGCTCGCCGGCATTCTCCATCGCCGGTGGCGGCGACACCCTGGCCGCGGTCGACAAGTTCGATATCGCCCAGCAGGTCAGCTACATCTCCACCGGCGGCGGTGCGTTCCTGGAGTTCCTGGAAGGCAAGACCCTGCCGGCGGTGGCCGCACTCGACGCGCGCGGCGCATGAGTGCCGAGCGCGGCAAGGATGTGCTGTTCTTCGACCTCGATGGCACGCTGATCGATTCGCAGGTGGGCATCACCGCCTGCATCGCTTACGCGCTGCAGAAGATGGACCATCCGGTGCCGCCGCAGGAGACGCTGCTGGGCTGGATCGGTCCGTCGCTGCGGACCACCTTCGCGCCACTGTTCGTTGAACCGGCGCGGGTGGAACAGGCGGTGGGCTACTACCGTGAGCGCTTCGACGCCGAGGGCTGGCGCGAGCATACGGTGTACCCGCAGGTGGAAGACACCCTGCGCACGCTGCACGGTCGTGGCCACCGCCTGGCGGTGGTCACGGCCAAGAACGAGCCGCATGCGCGCCGCATCCTCGCCCACCTGCCGTTCGGCGGGCTGTTCGAGGAGATCGTCGGTTCGACCCTGGACGGCTCGCGCAGCCACAAGCCGGAGCTGGTGGGCGAGGCGCTGCGTCGGCTGCAGGTGCAGCCCGCGCAGTGCTGGATGATCGGCGACCGCCGCATGGACATCGAAGGCGCACGCCACCACGGTCTGCGCAGTGTCGGTGTGCTGTGGGGTTTCGGCGGTGAGGTCGAACTCACCGAAGCCGGTGCCGGCCAGCTGGCCCGTGAGCCGGCGCAGCTGACGACGCTGTTGGCCTAGGCTCCTGTAGAGCCGAGCCCATGCTCGGCTGCTTCGGCCTATGCCCAGCCGAGCATGGGCTCGGCTCTACAGAACTGCCTGCGCCAGCGTATGTCCGGCCGATGTCCGCTCCATGACCCGCGAAGTCAGGCAGCACAAGGCTGTAACCGTATACATGCGGCGTGAAGGATGTGCTAATTTCCGTTCTTTATCGGGAGAGGCCCATTCACCATGTTCGAGCGTCAGCGTCGCACCAAGATCCTTGCCACCCTCGGTCCGGCCACTGATCCGCCGGGCGTGCTGGAGGATCTGTTCCGCGCCGGCGTCAACGTGGTGCGCCTCAACTTCAGCCACGGCGATCCCTCCGGCCAGGCCAAGCGTGCCGCCGAAGTGCGTGCCGCTGCGGCCCGCGTGGGCGTGGAAGTGGGCATCCTGGCCGATCTGCCGGGCCCGAAGATCCGCATCGAGCGCTTCGCCGAAGGCAAGGTGCAGCTCAAGGCGGGTGACCGCTTCGACCTGATCGCCAGCGCCAACGCCGGCCCCGGCGATGCGACCCAGGTGGGCGTCAGCTACCTCGGCCTGCCGCAGGACGTCGGCCCGGGCGATGTCCTGCTGCTCGATGATGGCCTGATGCAGCTGCAGGTGGTCGAGGTGCAGGGCGAGCGCATCATCAACACCGTGCTCAATGACGGCGCGCTGTCTGATCGCAAGGGCCTGAACAAGCAGGGCGGTGGCCTCTCGCTGGGCGCGCTGACCGAGCGCGACAAGGAGCTGATCGGCATCGTCGCCAGGATCGGTGTCGACTTCATCGCCGTGTCGTTCTGCCGCAACGCGCAGGACATGAACGACGCGCGTGACATCGCCCGCTCGCATGGCTGCGATGCTGCGCTGGTGTCGAAGATCGAGCGCACCGAAGCGATCGAGAACCTGGAAGAGATCGTCGAGGCCAGCGACGTGGTGATGGTGGCCCGTGGCGACCTCGGCGTGGAAATCGGCGATGCCGAGCTGCCGGGCCTGCAGAAGAAGATCATCAAGGCCTCGCTGGCGCAGAACAAGGTGGTGATCACCGCCACGCAGATGCTGCAGTCGATGGTCGAAAGCCCGATCCCGACCCGTGCCGAAGTGCTGGACGTGGCCAACTCGGTCATCGACGGTACCGACGCGGTGATGCTGTCGGCTGAAACCGCTGCCGGTGCGTACCCGGTCAAGGCGGTGGAAGCGATGGCGCGTATCTGCCTGGGTGCCGAGCGCCAGTTCCAGACCGAGACCGACTTCAACGCCTCGCCGCGTAATCTGGAACGTGCCGACCAGGCGATTGCCATGGCCACCATGTTCCTGTCGCAGCACGTGGGCGTGCGTGCGATCGTGGCGATGACCGAATCCGGTGGCACCGCCCGCTACCTGTCGCGCTTCCGCGCCAAGGCGCCGGTGTTCGCAGTCACCCGCCACGACGGCGCGCGCCGCCAGATGGCCCTGATGCGCGATGTGTTCCCGATCAACTTCGACAGCCGTGGCCTGACCCCGCGCGAAGCCGCGCGGGGCAGCATCCGCCTGCTGGTGGAAGCCGAACTGCTGCAGGCCGGTGACCGCGTCGTGTTCACCAGCGGTGAGCACATGGAAACCCTGGGCGCGACCAACACCCTGCGCCTGCTGGAAGTGGGTGAAGACGGCCGCGCCAGCGGCCTGGGCGATCTGTAAACCCCGTCGGCCCCGGGTCGGAGCCGCCGTGCGGATCCGACCCAGGGTCAGATCCGCAAAGGGGCTCTGACCCGGCGCAACAGGACATCGCCTGTCCGGTGCGGACATTGGAATCGTTTCCAGACTGGCCTGCACGTCGGCGCAACGGGCGGCGGGGCTATACTTACGTTTTTCCCGCACCCGCCACAGGAAGTACATGAGCATCGAACAGCTGGCTGAAACCGCCCAGGCCATGGTTGCCCCGGGCAAGGGCATCATCGCGATCGACGAATCCACCGCTACCATCGCCAAGCGTTTCGCTGGCGTCGGTATCGAGAACACCGAGGAGAACCGTCGTGCCTACCGCGAACTGCTGCTGACCACGCCGAAGCTCAACGAGCACATTTCCGGCGCCATCCTGTTTGACGAAACCATCCGTCAGTCGACCAAGGACGGCGTGCCGTTCGCCAAGTACATGGCCGACCACGGCATGATTCCGGGCATCAAGGTGGATAAGGGTGCGCACCCGCTGGCCGGCTGCCCGGGCGAGCTGGTGACCGAAGGCCTGGACGGCCTGCGCGAGCGCCTGCAGGAGTACTACAAGCTGGGTGCGCGCTTCGCCAAGTGGCGTGCGGTGATCAACATCGGCGAAAGCATTCCGTCGGGCACCTGCATCGAGTCCAACGCCCACGCGCTGGCCCGCTATGCCGCCCTGTGCCAGGAATGTGGCCTGGTGCCGATGGTCGAGCCGGAAGTGATCATGGACGGCGACCACGACATCGAGACCTGCTACGAAGTCACCGAAGCCACCCTGCGTTCGCTGTTCGACGCCCTGTACCAGCAGAACGTGCTGCTGGAAGGCACCATCCTGAAGGCCTCGATGGTCATCTCCGGCAAGGGCTGCGATGAGCAGGCCGACGTCGAGGAAGTGGCCGAGTCGACCGTGATGTGCCTGAAGAGCACCGTGCCGGCCATCCTGCCGGGCGTGGTGTTCCTGTCCGGTGGCCAGAGCGACGAGCAGTCCACCGAGCACCTGAACGCGATGAACCAGCTGGGCAACCTGCCGTGGCCGCTGAGCTTCTCCTACGGCCGCGCCATGCAGCAGGCCGCGCTGAAGCTGTGGGCCAAGGACATGAAGGGCAACTACGCTGCTGCCCAGAAGACCGTGTACGAGCGCGCCAAGGACAACGGCCTGGCCGCGCTGGGCAAGTGGAACGGTTGATCCGTCCCATCGCTGGATGAACAAGGCAACGCCGGCATCACGCCGGCGTTTGCTTTTGCGGGTATCGTTTCCGCCCCCACGCGCCCGGCCGGTGCGTGGGAACCACATGGAAGGCCAAGGAGAAACAACATGCGTTTGGCAGCAATCACACTGGCCGTCGCCACGGTCCTGGTCGCCGGCGGTTGCAACCGTCTCGGCGGCGGTGGTGACGCAGGCAAGGCCGCGTCGCTCGATTTCGACAAGCCGGTGTCCGGCGAGATCACCTCGCGCAGCGGCATCAACTACAACGACGGCAGCCATCACCAGCTCTACCAGATCAAGCTGGAAGACAAGCAGCTGGTTGGGCTGAAGCTGACCGGCTCGCTGAGCGGCTCGATCGCCGTATTCAACAACGGCAGCCTGGTGGCCAGCAGCAACACCGGCTACGAGCGCGAGGGCGACGTCTCGCTGGCCTTCCGTGCCAACGGTGGCGGCACCTACCAGGTAGCGGTCAACGCCAACGGCTCGACCGATTACGGTCCGTACCGCCTGCGCGCCGAGAAGCTGGTGCCGTACGACGGCAAGCCGCTGGCGGGCAGCGGCGAGATCGTCGACATGCTGGCCGGTGGTTCCCAGGACTACACCCTGCAGGTGGACAAGGCCGGCCTGTACGAGATCCGCCTGGTGTCGGATGTCTTCGATCCGGTGCTGAAGCTGTCGGGCCAGGGCGTGGACGCCGAAAATGACGATGGCGGGGACAGCACCAACTCGCGCCTGACCCTGTCACTGAAGCCGGGCAAGTACACCCTGACTGCACGCGGTCTGGGCGACGGCGTCAGCGGCATGTTCACCCTGTCGGCCAACCGCATCGAGCTGCCCGGCAATCTGGTGGAACGCGATGGCACAGCGCTGCCGAAGTCGGGCAGCGT
Source organism: Stenotrophomonas sp. YJH_SMC_101-4 (assembly GCF_059370395.1). Classification (NCBI taxonomy): domain Bacteria; kingdom Pseudomonadati; phylum Pseudomonadota; class Gammaproteobacteria; order Lysobacterales; family Lysobacteraceae; genus Stenotrophomonas; species Stenotrophomonas sp. YJH_SMC_101-4. The sequence continues at coordinate 131,830 of NZ_JCAFTP010000004.1, forward strand.
GTACACGATGCTCGACAACGACGGCCGCCGCCGCTTCCTGCTGACCCTGGACCGCCCGGCCGACGTGCGCCTGGATGCGATTTCCAGCCAGGTCGATACCGTGCTGCGCGTGGTCGGCGGCGACGTCGAGCTGACCGATGATGACGGTGGCAGCGGTACCAATTCGCGCCTGGAAGAGACCCTGCCGGCCGGTCACTACACCGTGGACGTGTCCAGCCTGAACAATGGTGCGGGCATGGTGGAAGTGCGCGTGCAGGTCGAGGGTGCCAGCGCCGACGGAGCTGCGGCCTCGGCGGCACGTGCCGCGGCCGATGCTGCCGCTGCTGTGGCCGATGACGCCGCTGCTGCGGTGGAAGCTGCCAGCCGCTGAGCGTGATCCACGCCGCGCGTGGATGACGACAACGATGTAACGGAAAAGGCCGGGCAATGCCCGGCCTTTTCTTTTACCAGCAGCGCTGCGGTTCAGTGCGCAGCGGCGAAGCCTGCATCGCCCAGCGGCGGCAGCACCGACCCGCGCGGTTCGTTGTCCGTGCTTTGTCCCGCAGCGCTCAATGCCTGCTGGTAGGCCTTTGCCGTGGCAGTGTTGAACGCCACCAGCACGATGCGCATCGGCTGTGCATGGCTGCGCTGCCACGCCAGTGTTTCCGTCACTGCGATCTGCGCGGCCTGGTACAGCGGATAGCCATACACACCGCAGCTGATCGCCGGGAACGCGATCGACTGCACGCCCAGCGACTCGGCCAGCTGCAGCGATTTCCAGTAGCAGTTGGCCAGCAATGCCGGTTCGTCGCGCTGGCCGTCGTGCCAGACCGGGCCCACCGTGTGCAGTACATGCCGCGCCGGCAATGCATAAGCGTCGGTGGCGCGCACTTCGCCGGTCGGGCAGCGCACGCCCGGGCGCAGCTCCGGCAGTTGCTCGCACTCGGCCAGCAGCGCAGGGCCCGCAGCACGATGGATCGCACCGTCGACACCGCCGCCACCGAGCAGCGTTTCATTGGCCGCGTTGACGATCGCATCCACCGCCAGGGTCGTGATGTCGCCCTGCCAAACCTCGATCTTCATGCGTCCGTCTCCTGCCTGTGAGGTGTTCCGCGCAGCATCTGCGCCGGCTGTTCCCACGGTAGGGGACAGGGCATCGATACTGCGTCATGACCGTCTCACGCGCTGCGATCCGACGGCCTTCACGCACGATGGCGGGCGACGCCTTCACGCAGGCTGAAGCAGGGCGCACGCCGGGCACGGCCCGGCGCTACCTGCAGTCGGACGTCGGTAGCGCCGGGCCATGCCCGGCGGATCGCATTACGGCAGGCCGGCCAGCCAGTCGTCGTCGGAACCCTCATTCACATCGGCGAACAGCGGCGTGGAGAAATAGCGTTCACCGGTGTCCGGCAGCATCGCCAGGATCACCGCGCCCGGTTCAGCACGGGCCGCCACGTCCAGCGCGCTGGCCACGGTAGCGCCGGCGGAGATGCCGACGAAGATGCCTTCCTCCGCGGCCAGTCGTCGTGCGGTAGCGATCGCGCGGTCATCGTCCACCGACACCAGCTCGTCCACCACATCGCGGTTGAGTACATCCGGCACGAAGTCCGGCGTCCAGCCCTGGATCTTGTGCGGCTTCCAGTCATCGCCCTTCAGCAGCGCGGCGCCGGCCGGTTCGGTGGCGATGATGCGGGTCTGCGGGCGCGCGACCTTCAGCACTTCGCCAACTCCGGTGAGCGTGCCGCCGGTGCCCCAGCCGCTGACGAAGTAGTCCAGCCGCTTGCCGGCGAAGTCGCGCAGGATCTCGGCGGCGGTGGTGTTGCGGTGGTACGCCGGGTTGGCCGGATTGGCGAACTGGCTGGCCAGGAACCAACCGTGCTGTTCGGCCAATTCAGCGGCCTTGCGCACCATGCCGCTGCCACGTTCGGCGGCCGGGGTCAGGATCACCTTGGCGCCATAGGCGCGCATCAGCTTGCGGCGCTCCACCGAGAAGGTTTCGACCATGGTGGCCACGAACTTGTAGCCGCGCGCGGCGGCGACCATCGCCAGTGCCACGCCGGTGTTGCCTGACGTGGCTTCGACGATGGTGTCGCCCGGCTTGAGCACGCCACGCGCTTCGGCGTCGAGGATGATCGCCAGCGCCAGGCGGTCCTTCACCGAACCGCCCGGGTTGAACGACTCGACCTTGGCGTAGACGCTGACCTGCGGGGGCGCCAGGCGCTGCAGCCTGACGATGGGGGTGTTGCCGACGGTATCGAGGATGGAGTCGTACAGGGCCATGGAAGCGCTCCGGAAACGGGGCCGCGCCGGGCTTCGGCGGGCGAAGGGGGAGGGCTGGCTGTTCAGGCCAGCGGCTGCCGGCTGACCGTAGCGCCGGCATATGACGCCCGGAAATGACCAGATACCTTTCTTAAACAACCTTTGGTTATAAGCTGGTGACGGCAAATGACCCTAGAGTGGACTTCCGCCCCACGCCGCCTGCCTCCCATGACGCTGACCCAGCTGCGCTACCTGGTTGCCATCGCCGACGCCGAGCTGAACATCACGCTCGCCGCCTCGCGCGTGCATGCCACCCAGCCTGGCCTGTCCAAGCAGCTCAAGCAGCTGGAAGACGAGCTCGGCTTCCTGTTGTTCGTGCGCAAGGGCCGCAGCCTGGAGTCGGTCACTCCGGCCGGCACCGAAGTGATCGCCCGCGCCCGCGCGGTGTTGGCCGAGGCCAACAACATCCGCACCTACGCGGCCAACCAGCGCCGCGAGAGCCAGGGCCAGCTGATCCTGACCACCACCCACACCCAGGCGCGCTTCGTGCTGCCGCCGGCGGTGGCAGCGATCAAGCAGGCCTACCCGCAGGTCAGCGTGCACCTTCAGCAGGCCGGCGAAGCCGACGCGCTGGACCGCTTGAACCAGGGCGATGCCGATATCGCGATCATCAGTACCGCCGGCGGTGAGCCCACCGATGGCATCGCGGTGCCGCTGTTCCGCTGGCGGCGTCTGGTGGTGGTGCCCAAGGGCCACCCGCTGGACCGCGCCGGCCGCGCCCCGGACCTGGCCGCGCTGGCCCGCCAGCCATTGATCAGCTACGAATCCTCGACCCGTCCGAACTCGTCGCTGCAACGCGCCTTCGCCGCCAATGGGCTGGTGCCCGACCTGGCACTGACCGCGCTCGATGCGGACCTGATCAAGACCTACGTGCGTACGGGTCTTGGCGTAGGCCTGCTGGCCGAGATGGCGGTCAGTTCCAACGATGAAGACCTGCGCTCGTGGCCGGCGCCGGACCCGATCAGCGAGTGCATTGCCTGGGCGGTGCTGCCGCGTGACCGCGTGCTGCGTGATTACGCGCTGGAGCTGGTGCATGTGCTGGCACCGCAGATTGATCCGCGCGATCTGCGAAGAGTTCTGGATGGCAACCAGGCCGCCGCGTGGCCGGTACCACCGACGTGGGAGTCACTGACCCAGACCATCACGGTGTGAGGTGGGTCGAGCAGGGCTTGCAGCCCTGCACCTGCCGCGGCATTCAAGCAACAGCAACAGCAACAGCAACAGCAGAAGCGGAATTCCGTGGGTTGGCGGGGCGGTGTCGGAGTGCGGGGACGCTGCAAGTACGTCCCTGTAAGCTTGGCAGCCGCATCCATGCGGCTGACACCCCGCACTCCGACACCGCCCCACCTCTGACAGATTCCGATGGCTGTTGGTAGGTGTCGACCTTGGTCGACACGGTAGATCCACGCCATGCGTGGATGCTTTTCGATTCCAATTCGAAATATTCGATTCCGATGGAGATTCATCCACGCATAGCGTGGATCTACGACAGATCGCAGAAATCTGTCGAAGGCGGGGTGGGTCCGGTTGCGGGAGTGTCCGCGGCATGGATGCCGCGGCCAAGCCCCCAGGGACGGGTTTACGGCGTCTCCCGCAACCGGACCCACCCCGCCATCCCACGGATTGCCCGCTTTTGACGTTGACGTTGACGTTGATTCAGCGGGTGCAGGGCTGCAAGCCCTGCCGATAAACCCCCTCCTGCGACCGTTCGTCGCACGAGCAACCCTGGACCCGCATCTACACTAGCGGGGTGACCCGCCTGTCCCGCCCGCAGCGCCTTCTGCTCCAGTTCGCCGTCCTGGCGACGCTGCTGATGGTGCTTGCGCCCCTGGTCAGCCGCGCGCTGCAGGCGCCGCCGATGGAGCACGCCGCGATGGCAGGCATGGACCATGCCGCCATGGGCCATGACATGCACGACTTGGCCATGGCCGGGCACGCTCAGCATGGCGCTGCGCCGGCAGCGCCCAACCATCCCGCCGATCCCCACGCCATGCACGGCGAAGCCTGCGAATACTGCGTGCTGGCCATGCGCCTGCTGCCGTGGCTGGCGGTGCTGGTGCTGCTGTTGCCGCTGCTGTGGCGGCCGCGCCTGGTGTTCCCGTGGTCGCAACAGGTGCTGCCGGCACTGCGTTGGCCGGCGCATGCCGCACGCGGGCCACCGTGTTTCTCCATCGTCCGCTGATGTCCCTATCGAATCTGCCGCACGACGCCTGACCGGGCGCCGTGCGCGCGTGCGTACTTTGGAGCTGTTCCGATGAAAATGACTTCCCGCCCCGCGGGCGCCTGCGCGCGCCTGCCGGTTGCCCTTGGCCTGGCCGTGGCCGCGTCATTGGCCCATGCTGCGCCTGCCGAGCAGGCGCGCACCCTCGACACGATGGTGGTCACCGCCGCCGCACCGTCCTCGCCGCTGCACTGGGTGACCGATCCGCGCCTGCCGCGGCAGCCTGTGCCGGCCAGCGACGGTGCCGATTACCTGAAGACCGTCCCCGGCTTCTCCGCCATCCGCAATGGCGGCACCAACGGCGACCCGGTGCTGCGCGGCATGTTCGGTTCGCGGCTGAACATCCTCAGCAACGATGGCAACCTGATCGGTGCCTGCCCGTCGCGCATGGACAATCCGCTTTCCTATATCGCGCCGGAGAGCTTCGACCGGCTGACCATCATCAAGGGCCCGCAGAGCGTGCGCTGGGGCGCAGGTGCCTCGGCCGGCACCATCCGTTTCGAGCGCGATACGCCGCGCTTCGAGGAACCCGGTCTGCGTGCCGATGCCAGTGGACTGGTCGGCTCGCGCAACCGCAACGACCAGGTGCTGGACCTGACGCTGGGCAATCCGGCCGGTTACGTGCGTGCCAGCGGCAATCGCTCGGAAGCGGACGACTACAAGGATGGTCATGGTGACGTGGTGCCGTCGAAGTGGCGCAAGTGGAACGGTGACGTGGCCATCGGCTGGACGCCGGATGCCGACACGCTGCTGGAAATCTCTGCCGGTGCCGGCGATGCCATCGCGCGCTACGCCGGGCGCGGCATGGACGGTGCTGCGTTCGAACGCACCAGTTATGCCGCGCGCTTCGAGAAGCGCAACCTGCCCGGTGCGTGGGATACGTTGCAGGCCAACGTGTACTACAACGAAGCCGACCACGTGATGGACAACTACACGCTGCGCACGCCGAACCCGCACAGCATGATGCCGATGCCGATGGCCTCGAACGTGGACCGCCGTACCCAGGGCGGCCGGGTCAGTTCCGAGTGGCGCTGGCAGGACGTACAGCTGGTGGCCGGTGTGGATGGCGAAGACAGCCGCCATCGTGGCCGCATGGGCATGGGCCGCGACACCTACCGCCAGGCCGCCTGGGAGACCGATGCCAACTTCCGCCGCTACGGCGTGTTCACCGAGTTGACCCTGGGCGCCGGCACCGACCAGCGCTGGATCAGTGGCCTGCGCATCGACCGTGCCAGCGCCCGCGATGAGCGGCAATCGATCCGCGGCATGATGGGCAACCGGCCCAATCCAAGCGCAGGGCAGACGCGCAAGGAATGGCTCGGCAGCGGTTTCCTGCGTTACGAGCAGGACCTGGCCGATGGCCTGACCTGGTACGCCGGCCTCGGTCACAGTGAGCGCATGCCCGACTACTGGGAGCTGTTCTCGCCCAACCATGGCCCGGCCGGTGCAGTGAACGCGTTCACCGGCGTGCAGCCAGAGCGCACCACCCAGCTCGACGTCGGCCTGCAGTACAAGGGGCCGCGCGTGCAGGCGTGGGTTTCGGCGTACGCCGGGCAGATCCAGGACTACATCCTGTTCACCTACCACGGCAGCGGCATGATGGGCATGAGCCAGGCCCGCAACGTCGATGCGCGCATCGCCGGTGCCGAAGCCGGGCTGGAAGTGAGCCTGGCCGAGCAGTGGAAGCTGGGCGGCACGCTGGCCTATGCCTGGGGCGAGAACCGCGACCAGCAGCGTCCGTTGCCGCAGATGCCACCGCTGGAAGCACGCCTGAGCGCGAACTGGGAAGGCGAGCGCTGGAGTGCCGGTGCGCTGCTGCGCGCGGTGACCCACCAGCATCGCGTCGCCGATGGCCAGGGCAATGTGGTCGCGCAGGACCTGGGGCCGAGTGCCGGCTTCGCCACCTTCGGGCTCAACGCAGCCTACCGCTTCAGTTCGCAGCTGCAGCTCAGTGCGGGCGTCGACAACCTGTTCGACCGCGCCTACAGCGAGCACCTGAACCTGGCCGGCAGCGCCGACTTCGGTTTCCCGGCCGATCCGGTGCGCATCAACGAGCCGGGCCGCAGCCTGTGGATGAAGGTGAACTACCGGTACTGATCCGCCGGGTGAAAAAAACCGGGGCCGGATCCCCGCCAGGATCCGTCCCCGCCCGACGCCCTCTGCCGGGCAGCTTCGACTCTACGATGGCAACGCCTGCGGTGCACGGCTGGATACACCTCGACACATGCCGACACCGCTGCTGCCAGCCTTGCACGGAACGGGTTCACGGCGCTATCGCGACGCCGGTTCCACGCCGGTAAACGCTTGGCACATATCGCTTCTGTGGGCGCTTGCCTACACTCGGCGGCCGTGGATCACTCAGGACCGTTCATGTTGGCTCGCATCGCTTCGACCCTGGCCCTTGGCCTCTGCCTGGCCGTGCTGGCCGGGTGCGCGGGCAAACAGGAGGCCGCCGCCCGTCGGCAGGGAGAAGCGGTGCCGGTCACCGCGCAGGTCGTGCAGTCCACGCAGTGGAACGACACGCTGCAGGCACTGGGTACGGCCAAGGCGCGCGAATCCATCAGCGTCACCGCCAAGGTCAGCGAGATCGTCGAGAAGGTGCACTTCGAAAGCGGCCAGCATGTTGCGGCCGGTGCGCCGATCGTAACCCTGCGCGGGCAGGCCCAGGAGGCCGCGCTGGTGCAGGCGCAGGCCACCTTCCATGAGGCCGACCAGCTGTACAAGCGCCAGCGCGAGCTGGCCACGCAGCGGCTGGTCTCCAGCGCCACGCTGGATACGCAGAAGTCGATCCGCGATGCCGCCGAGGCGCGCGTGGCGCAGATGCAGTCGGACATCGGTGACCGTCGCGTGCGTGCGCCGTTCGCCGGTGTGCTCGGCATCCGCCAGGTCAGCCCGGGCACGCTGCTGACGCCGACCACGGTGATCGCCACGCTCGATGACATCGAGCACATGCACATCGATTTCCAGGTGCCGGAAGTGGAGCTGGCCGCGCTGGGCGTCGGTGACAAGGTCAGTGCCACCAGCGTGGCGTGGCCGGGCCGTACTTTCGAGGGCGTGGTCAGCACCATCGACGCACGCATCGATCCGGCCACCCGCGCGGTGACCGTGCGTGCCGACTTCGCCAACGGTGACCATGCCCTGCGCCCGGGCATGCTGCTGGATGTGCGCCTGTTCCACCCCGAGCGCCCGGCGCTGGTGATTCCGGAAATCGCCGTGGTGCAGGTCGGTCGCGATACCTTCGTGTACCGCATCACCGCCGACGACAGCGTCGAGCGCGTGGACGTGATCACCGGCGCACGCCGTGCCGGCGTGGTCGAGATCAAGCAGGGCCTGGAAGCGGGCCAGCGCATCGTGGTCGATGGCACCGGCAAGCTGCGCCCGGGCCTGAAGGTCGCGGCCAAGGATGCGGCACCGGCCAGCGGTGTGAAGCCGGCTGACGCGCCGGCGCCGGTCGCGGCCGAGGGCCACGGCGGATGAAGCTGTCCGACATCTCCATCCAGCGGCCGGTGTTCGCCGTGGTGATGAGCCTGCTGTTGCTGGTGCTGGGCGTGATGTCCTTCACCCGCCTGACCCTGCGTGAGCTGCCTGCCATCGATCCGCCGATCGTGTCGGTGTCGGTGGACTACACCGGCGCCTCGGCGGCGGTCATCGAAAGCCGCATCACCCAGGTGCTGGAAGACGCGCTGGCCGGCATCGAAGGCATCGATACCATCAACGCGCGCAGCACCAACGGCCGCTCGCAGGTCAGCATCGAGTTCACCTCCAACCGCGATATCGAAGCGGCAGCCAACGACGTGCGCGATGCGGTCAGTCGCGTGGCCGACCGCATGCCTGAGGAAGCGCGTCCGCCGGAAATCGCCAAGGTCGAAAGCGATGCCGACCCGATCATCTGGTTCAACATGGTCTCCTCGACCATGGACACGCTGGAACTGAGCGATTACGCCGACCGCTACGTGGTCGATCGCTTCTCCAGCCTCGACGGCGTGGCCCAGGTCCGCATCGGCGGCCGCCAGCGCTATGCAATGCGCATCTGGCTGGACCGCGACCAGCTGGCCGCACGTGGGCTGACCACCGGCGACGTGGAAACCGCGCTGCGCAACGAGAACGTGGAACTGCCGGCCGGCCGCATCGAGTCGACCGACCGCGATTTCACCCTGCGCGTGGAGCGCAACTACATCAAGCCGGAAGACTTCGCGACCATCCCGCTGGGCAAGGGCCGCGACGGCTACGTGGTGCGCATGGGCGACGTGGCGAAGATCGAACTGGCCTCGGCCGAGCGCCGCGCCTACTACCGCAGCAACGGCGAGCCGGGCATCGGCCTGGGTATCGTCAAGACCTCCACCGCCAACTCGCTGGACGTGGCGCGCACCGCGCGCGCTGAAGCCGAGCGGGTGGCGCTGTCGCTGCCCAAGGGCACGCAGATCTTTGTTGCGTTCGACAACACCACCTTCATCGAAGCCGCCGTGGACCGCGTCTACGCCACGCTGGTGGAAGCGATGATCCTGGTGCTGGCAGTGATCTGGCTGTTCCTCGGCAGTTTCCGCGCCGCATTGATTCCCGCAGTGACGGTGCCGGTGTGCCTGGTCGCCGCGTTCATCGCGCTGTATGCGTTCGATTTCTCGATCAACCTGCTGACCCTGCTTGCCCTGGTGCTGTGCATCGGCCTGGTGGTGGACGATGCGATCGTGGTGGTGGAGAACGTGCAGCGCCGCATCGACCTGGGCGAGCCCCCACTGGTGGCCTCCAAGCGCGGTACCACGCAGGTCGCCTTCGCGGTGATTGCCACCACTGCGGTGCTGGTGGCGGTGTTCCTGCCGGTCGGTTTCCTGGAAGGCAACACCGGGCGCCTGTTCCGCGAGCTGGCGGTGGCGCTGGCGGCGGCGGTCGCGTTGTCCGCGTTCGTGGCGCTGACGTTGACGCCGATGATGGCCTCCAAGCTGCTCAAGCCGCATACCGGACAGGCACCGCGGGGCCTGCATGGCTTCATCAACCGCAATCTGGAGCGCCTGGCCTCGGGCTATGGCCGCGTGCTCGACCACCATGTCGACCGCACCTGGATCTACCTGCTGGTGATGGTGGCCGCACTGGCTGCCAGCTGGGGCCTGCTCAAGCTGCTGCCGTCGGAGTTGGCGCCGGCCGAAGACCGCGGTTCGTTCCAGATCATGATCGACGGCCCGGAGGGCGCCGGCTACGACTACACCGTGCAGCAGGTACAGCAGGTGGAAGCGATGCTGGCACCGCATGTCGGCCCGGACAAACCCATCGTGCGTGCCAACCCGCGCGTGCCGGGCGGCTGGGGCGCCAGCGAGGAAATGCACACCGGCCGCGTCAGCATCTTCCTGCAGCCGTGGCGCCAGCGCAGCGAGGCCACGCCGGATGTGGCCAATGAGCTGCAGAAGGAACTGGACACCATCCGTGGCGTGCGCGTGCGTACCCAGGTCGGTGGTGGCCTGGTGCGCAGCGGCGGGCAGCCATTCCAGATCGTGCTGGGCGGGCCGGAGTACGCCGAGATCGCGCAGTGGCGCGACCGCATCCTGCTGCGCATGGCCGACAATCCCGGCCTGGTCGGCCCGGATTCGGACTACAAGGAAACCCGGCCGCAGATGCGGGTCAACATCGATCGCCAGCGTGCGGCGGATCTCGGCGTGCCGGTCACCGCGATCGGTTCGGCGCTGGAAACCATGATGGGTTCGCGCCGCGTCACCACCTTCGTCGACAACGGCGAGGAGTACGACGTGCTCGTGCAGGCCGGTCGCGATGGACGCGCCAGCCCGGCCGACCTGGCCGCGATCCGCGTGCGTGCCACCTCCGGCGAACTGGTGCCGCTGTCCAACCTGGTCACGCTGAGCGAAGTGGCCGAGGCCGGCACCCTGAACCGCTTCAACCGCCTGCGCTCGATCACCATCAACGCTGGCCTGGCGCCGGGCTATCCACTGGGTGAGGCCATCGCCTGGGCGCAGCAGGTCACGCGCGAAGAGCTGCCGCAGTATGCGCAGGTGAACTGGAAGGGCGAATCGCGCGAGTACCAGAGTGCGGGCGGCGCAGTGCTGCTGACCTTCGCGATGGCCCTGCTGGTGGTCTACCTGGTGCTGGCCGCGCAGTTCGAAAGCTTCATCCACCCGCTCACCATCATGCTGACCGTGCCGCTGGGCGTGCTCGGTGCGCTGGTCGGATTGTGGGTGAGTGGTGGCACGGTGAACCTGTTCAGTCAGATCGGCATCGTCATGCTGGTCGGCCTGGCCGCGAAGAACGGCATCCTCATCGTCGAATTCGCCAACCAGCTGCGCGACGACGGAAGAACCGTGCGCGAGGCGATCATCGAATCGGCGATGGTGCGCCTGCGCCCGATCCTGATGACCTCGATCGCCACCGTGGTCGGCGCGATCCCGCTGGTGGTGGCCGGTGGCCCCGGTTCGGCCAGCCGTGGCACGATCGGCATCGTGATCATCTTCGGCGTGACCCTTTCGACCTTCCTGTCGCTGTTCGTGGTGCCGGCGTTCTACGCGCGGCTGGCCCCGTACACCCGTTCGCCGGAAGCGGTGAAACGCGAGCTGGAGAAGCAGGAAGCGGAATCGCCCTCGGTGGGTGGCCATGCCTGATCCGACCACGTTGCTGCGGGGCGATGGCTTCCAGCTGCGCCCCTGGCGCGCGGATGATCTGGAATCGCTGCTGCGCCATGCCAACGACGCCGAGGTGTCGCGGGGCCTGCGTGACCGCTTCCCGTATCCGTACACCCGCGAGGATGGCGAAGCCTTCCTGGGCGGGCGCGTGCTGGCCCCGGGCACGCTGAACCTGGCCATCGAGATCGACGGCCAGGCCTGCGGCAGCGTCGGTGCCCAGCCAGGCGTGGCCGAGCGCGGGAATACCGCCGAACTGGGTTACTGGCTGGGCCAGGCCTACTGGGGCCAGGGCCTGATGACCCGGGCGGTCGGTCTGTTCGCACCGTGGGTGATGGACGAGCTGCGCCTGTTCAGGCTGCAGGCCACCGTGGTCGACTTCAACCTCGGCTCGGCCAGGGTGCTGGAGAAGAACGGTTTCCAGGAAGAGGGCGTGGAGCGCTGTGCGGTCTACAAGCGCGGGGTGCTGCACGACCTGCGCCGCTTCGCCCGGGTGCGCACGCAGCTGCCCTGAACGCGCGGGCGGGCCGCTGTAGAGCCGATCCCATGCTCGGCTTGGGCCCCTGACGGCGGCCGAGGATGGGCTTGGCCCTGCAAAACAGCGCTACCGCAGCGGCCTTCGATCAGGGAGAATCGACCGGTCCCCTCCAGCCGACGGGACGTCCTTACAACCCGCCGACTGGAGAGAGCGCGCGTGGAAGCTACCGTACATTTCATCAACAGCATCATCTGGAGCAAGGCGCTGATCTTCATGTGCCTGGCCGCCGGCCTGTTCTTCAGCCTGCGCACCCGCTTCATGCAGATCCGCGGTTTTCTCGAGATGTGCCGCCTCACCGTCAGGGGTGAGAAATCCGACGCCGGCGTGTCCTCGTTCCAGGCCCTGGCCATGTCGATGGCCGGCCGCATGGGCATCGGCAACATCGCCGGCGTGGCCACCGCCATCGCCTTCGGCGGCCCCGGTGCCATCTTCTGGATGTGGGTGATGGGCTTCCTCGGCGCGTCCACGTCGTATGTGGAATGCACCCTGGCGCAGATCTACAAGACCAAGGACGCCGAAGGCCGCTACCGCGGTGGCCCGGCGTATTACATCGAAAAGGCCATGGGCCTGAAGTGGTACGCGCTGGCCTTCGCCATCGCCACGATCATCGCTGCCGGCTTCCTGATGCCGGGCGTGCAGGCCAATGCCATCGCCGACAGCATCATCAACGCCTGCCGTGGCACCGCGCTGTGCGGTCCGCTCGATGGCCAGGCTTTCGGCATGGAGTCGGTGCAGGCGCTGAAGCTGGGCATCGGCATCGTGGTCGCGCTGCTGCTGGGCGTGGTGATCTTCGGTGGCGTCAAGCGCATCGCCAACTTCGCCGAAGTGGTGGTGCCGTTCATGGCCGCCGGCTTCATCCTGATGGCCATCGTCATCATGATCATCAACTACGACCGCGTGCCGGAAATGTTCGGCATCATCTTCAAGAGCGCCTTCGGCACCCACGCCGCGTTCGGCGCGATGATGGGCCTGGCAGTGGAGTGGGGCATCAAGCGCGGCATCTACGCCAACGAAGCCGGCCAGGGCTCGGGCCCGCATGCTGCAGCCGCCTCGGAAGTCTCGCACCCGGCCAAGCAGGGCTACGTGCAGGCCTTCGCCATCTACTTCGACACCATGATGGTGTGCACCGCCACCGCGTTCCTGATCCTGGCCAGTGGCACCTACAACGTGTACTCGCCTGTGGCCGGCGCCGCGCCGATCTTCCAGGGCCTGGCTGGCATCCCGGAAGGCGCGGGTTACGCGCAGGCCGGTGTGGAAGCGGTGCTGCCGGGCTGGGGCTCGGCGTTCGTGTCCATCGCCATCTTCTTCTTCGCCTTCACCACCATCATGGCGTACTACTACATGGCCGAGACCAACCTCAGCTATGTGAACCACAACAAGAAGCGCCCGCTGACCGTGCTGCTGCTGCGCCTGGGCATCATCGGCATGGTGGTGTTCGGCGCGTTCCATAACGCCACCCTGGCCTGGGCGCTGGGTGACATCGGCGTGGGCCTGATGGCCTGGCTGAACATCATTGCCATCCTCATCATCCAGAAGCCGGCCATGCTGGCGCTGCGTGATTACGAACGACAGAAGAAGCTCGGCCTCGATCCGATCTTCGACCCCGATGCCCTGGGCATCAAGAACGCCGATTTCTGGCGTCAACGCAAGCTGGAGTTGTCCCGTAGTGAATGATCCCTGGAAGAACGCCCGCCGCCCGTCGTCGCGACCGCCGCGGGCCACCCCGCTGCCACCGCGTGAGGGCGGCACCCCGCCACCGCCGGGGCGTGGCAACGACGAGCTGCGCCTGTATGGCTGGAACGCCGTGCAGGCCCTGTTCGCCAAGCGCCCGCAGGCGTTGCGCAAGCTGTACCTGGTGGACGCGCTGATTCCGCGCATGCAGCCGGTGCTGAAGTGGTGTGTTGCCAACCGCGTGGGCTATCGCGTGGTGGAGGAGGGCGACCTCAACAAGCTGGCCGCTACCACGCACCACGAAGGCCTGGTGGCCGACGTGCTGCGCGCGCCGGTCGTGCCGCTGGCACAGTGGCTGGAGGATCTGGGCGAAGGCCCGGCGTTGGCGCTGTGGCTGGACGGTGTCGGCAATCCGCACAACTTCGGTGCGATCCTGCGCTCGGCCGCGCACTTCGGCGTCAAGGCGCTGCTGCTGCCGGCCGGCAGCACGCTGGCGCTGTCCGGCGCTGCCGCACGCGTGGCCGAAGGCGGTGCGGAATCGGTGCCGCTGGTGCAGCTGCCGGAGACTGCTCAGGCGATGGCGCAGCTGCGTGCGGCCGGCTTCGGGCTGGCCGCGACCCTCGTTGATGGTGGCGACGACGTGTTCCGTGCGTCCCTGCCGGAACGGCTTGTGTACGTGATGGGCGCTGAAGGCGAAGGCATGGACCGTGGCCTGGCGAGCCAGTGCGATCTGCAGGTCTCGATTCCCGGCAGTGGTGCGGTGGAAAGCCTCAACGTGGCCTCGGCCACGGCGGTTTTGCTGGCACAGTGGGCAAACCGCCGCAGCTGAGTGGCGCCCGGTGGGTGCGAAATCTACCTTGGTGGGTGCGAACCTGGGTTCGCACCGCTCCCGCCACTGCGCTCGCCGGGCATGGCCCGGCGCTACCGCATCACTCGTTCGGTGGCGTGGTCGCCTTGGCTTCGCTGCCGAAACTACCATCGGCTTCCGCGGCCAGATACGCGAATACCGCATAGGCGGCCACGTTCTGCGCCAGCGCCTTCGGGTCGATCTTGTCCAGCGTGTCGTCGGCGGTGTGGTGCAGGTGGAAGTAGTCCGAGCCGTCCTGCGCCAGCCACGCCCATGCACCGCCCTTGGCGGCCAACGGGCCGACGTCCGGGCCCGGGCCACCCTTGTCGGCCTGGTACTCGATGCCCAGTGGCTTCATCACCTCGGCAATCTGCTTCGTCGCTTCGCGCGAGCCTTCCGGGTTCGGCGAACCGGTGTTGAAGGCGTAGATGCGACCAGCACCGAAATCGCTCTCGGCAGCCAGCTGGTGCAGGGCCACGTCCTTGGCGTGCGCTTCGGCGTAGGCCTTGCCGCCGTACAGGCCTTGTTCCTCGTTGGCGAAGGCGATCACGCGGATGGTGCGCTTCGGTGCCTGCTTGAGCAGGCCGATCAGGTGGCCTGCGGCCATGGTGATGCCCACGCCCGCGCCGTCATCCACCGCGCCGGTGCCCAGGTCCCATGAATCCAGGTGACCACCAATCACCACCACTTCCTTCGGCAGGCTGCGGCCGGTGATCTCGCCGATCACGTTGTACGAGGTGGCGGTGCCATCCCAACCGCAATCCAGCGCGACCTTCACCGTGGTGCTGCCACGGGCCAGCAGGCGCGCCAGCTGGTCGGCATCGGGCACCGACAGCGCCGCCGACGGCACCGGCGTCAGGCCGTCATCGAAACGGGTGATGCCGGTGTGCGGCACGCGGTGCGAGTCGGTACCGGCCGAGCGCATCAGGAAACCGACTGCGCCCTTGCGGATCGCTTCGGACGGGCCCTTGCTGCGGATCGCGCCGCCACGGCCATAGTCGCGGCCATCGCGGAACGGCAGCATCTGGTAATCGACGAAGGCAATCTTGCCCTTCAGCGAACCGGCCGGTGCGGCCTGCAGTGCGGCCAGGTCGGCGAAGCGCACCACTTCCGCTTCCACCGTGCCGCCCGGGCTGCCGCCCAGTGCGGTGATCTGCAGCGGCTGCGGGTTTTTGCCGGTCACTGCGGCGTGCTCACTGCGGCGTTCCCACTTCGGGAAGGTCACCGGCTCCTTCCAGACTTTGTCGAAACCGAGTGCCTTGAACTTGGCCTCGGCCCAGGCCACGGCACGGGCGTCAGCCTCGCTGCCGGCAATGCGCGGGCCGATTTCGGTGGTGAGCGATTCGACCACCTTCCAGCCGGTGTCATCGGCCAGCGCCTGGTCGCGCAGCTGTGCGGCGGTGGCCAGCGACGCCGGGGGCAGGGTGGTGGTGTGCGGCGCCGCGAAGGCCGGGGCGGCCAGCAGGGCGAGGGAGGATGCGATGGCAAGGACGCGGCGACGCATGGACAGCTCCGGGAAGGGACCAAGCCTTGGAGCTTAACAGTCGTTCAGCCCGGCGCATGGGCGGGAGGTCATGGCTGGCGCGGATGCTGTTTTCCGCCAGATGCAGCAAAGCGAAAGCCCCGCCGGGGCGGGGCTTTCGCCTGCTTCTGCGGTAGCGCCGGGCCATGCCCGGCGAGCGCAGCGGCAAGATGGCGTCCCGCCGGGCATGGCCCGGCGCTACTACCTTATTTCTTCAGGCTGTCGCGGATCTCGCGCAGCAGCACCACTTCTTCCGCCGGTGCGGCCGGTGCCGCTTCCTTCTTGCGCGACAGGCGGTTGATCACCTTGATCACCAGGAAGATGGCGAAGGCCACGATCACGAACTGGATCAGCGTATTGATGAAGTCGCCGTAGCCGATCACCACCGCCGGAATCTCCTTGCCGTCCGGCCCGATGCGGGCCGGCGACAGCGTCCACGCCAGCTGCGAGAAATCCACCTTGCCGATCAGCATGCCCAGCGGCGGCATGATGATCTTCTCGACCAGCGCCGTCACGATCTTGCCGAAGGCCGCGCCGATCACCACGCCGACGGCGAGGTCGATGACGTTGCCGCGCATCGCGAATTCCTTGAACTCGGTGAGCATTCCCATTGTTGTTTTTCTCCGGTGGGGGAAGTGGACAGCGCGCAGGGTAGCGCAGGTGATGTCAGCCGGCGATCACGCCGTGGCGCTCGGCCACGTTTTCCAGGCGGGCACTGAAGCGGTCGCCGGGCTTCAGTGCGGCCACACCGGACGGGGTGCCCATGAACACCAGGTCGCCGGCACGCAGCTGCCACAGCTTGGACAGCTCGTGCAGGATCTCCGGCACGTTCCAGATCATCTGGTCCAGCAGCGCCTGCTGGCGCACCTCGCCGTTGACCTCCAGCGACAGGTTCAGCGCGGCCAGGTCGCCCACTTCCTCGGCGTGGACGATTTCGCTGATCGGCGCGGAGGCATCGAAGCCCTTGGCCGCGTCCCACGGGTGGCCCTTGTCCTTGGCGGCGGCCTGCAGGTCGCGGCGGGTCAGGTCCAGGCCCACGGCGTAGCCGTAGACCAGTGCGTCGGCATCGGCCACGGCCAGCTCACCGGCAGGCGCATCGCGGCCGATCGCCACCACCAGTTCCACTTCGTGGTGCAGGTTGGCAGTCGCCGGCGGGTAGGGGATGGCATCGTCGTGGCCGACCACGATCGCATCGGCCGGCTTGCTGAAGAACATCGGGCGGCCGCGGTCATCGGCCGCCGGCACCGCTGCGCCCATTTCGCGGGCGTGGTCGGCGAAGTTGCGGCCGACGCAGTAGATGCGGTGCACGGGGAAACTGCCGCCACCGGCTACCGGCACACGCGGCAGGGCTACAGCAGGGATCACATCGGAGACATCGGACATGCGGGCATCCAGGAAGGGCGTGCCCGCAGTCTAGAACGCATGGCGCCCGCCGTCAGCGGGCGCGGATGGCGTAAGTCAGCGCGAGACCGGCAACACCGGCTTGCGCACCACGCGGTACTCGCCCTCGACCACGGTCGGGTCGACCGGACGCGCGGCACCCGGCTTGCGCGAGGCCAGCAGCTTCCACGCCAGGCCGACCATGATCATCGCCGCACCAACAAACACGCCGATGAACACCATCGCGGCCAGGATCGCCAGGCCAAGCAGGCCCACGGCAACGCGCACCAGCGGGTGACGCGGCTTGCGCGGCGCGAACAGGGTGCGGAACTGGTTGAAGGCGGATGCGCGATTGAACATGGCGGCTCGATAGGCTGGGATCAGCGAAAACAGAGTATCGGGACGCGCCACTGTCATTGAGTGAAAAACTCGTTAAATATAGCCTGTGCTTATTACGGATCAATGACTTGTGTTCATGTCGCAGCCAGTCACCTGAGTGGGCATGCGACAATGCGGGTTTACTGTCCGAGCCTTCGCCATGACTGCCGCTGCTTCCCTGATCGCCCTTGATGCCATTGCCGATGGCGCGTTTGCCGAGGTCGAAGCGGTGGTGGATGGCGATGCCGAATCGCTGGTGCTGTACCGCGACGGCGCGCAGGTGCGTGCCTTCCTGAACATCTGCCCGCACGCCGGCCGACGCCTGGACTGGGCCCCGGGCCAGTTCCTGAAGAGCCGCGAAGGCCACCTGGTCTGCGCCGCGCACGGCGCCTCGTTCGCGCTGGACAGCGGCGACTGCATTGCCGGCCCGTGCAAGGGCGACCGCCTGCGCGCCGTACCGGTGGACGTGCGCGACGGGCAGGTTTACCTGGTTTGATGTATCGGTGTGCGGACCAACGGTCCGCACCCACCAAGCCAACAGTCCGCACCCAACAGATCAACAGGTATCCAGATCCATCCACGCATGGCGTGGATCTACTGCAGATTGCAGCGATCTGTCGAAGGCGGGGTGGGGCCGGTTGCGGGGGCGTGAGCCGCATGGATGCGGCGACCGAGCTTACAGGGACGTACTTGCAGCGTCCCCCGCAACCGGACCCACCCCGCCATCCCACGGAATGCACGCTGTTGCTGTTGCTGTTGCTGTTGCTTCGGCTTCGGCGGGTGCAGGGCGCAGCCCTGCCAACAAACCCAACCCTCAGAACATCAGGTTGATCATCAACACCACCACACAGGTGTAGATCAGCGACAGCGGTCCGCCGACCCGCCACATCTCACGCGGGGTGTAATTGGCCGGACCGGTGATCATCGAAATCACCGGGTTGGAGGCCGTCATCAGGTTGTTGGACGCCGACAGCGCCACGATCAGCGCGAACGCCGTCGGGTTGCCACCCGCCGCCAGTGCCAGGTTCACCGCAATGGGCACCATCACGATGGTCGCGCCCACATGGCTGATCACCAGCGAGAACGCCGTGGTCAGCAGCGCCAGCGCCACCTCCAGCACCCACACCGGGATGCCGGTCGGCAGCTTGTCGATGGTATGGCCGGCCACCCATGCCGCCGCACCACTGGAATCCATTGCCCAGCCGAGTGGAATCAGCCCGGCCATCATGAACACCGTCTTCCAGTTGATCGAGGCATAGGCCTCGTCCATGCGCAGCACGCCGGTCAGCAGCATGCCGGCCACACCGGTCATCAGCGTCAGCGCCACCGGCAGCTTGCTGGTCAGCGCGATCAGGATGGTCAGCGCGAAGATCGCCATCGCGATCTTGAACTTGTGCGGGCGCTGCTCGCCGGTCGGGTAGTCGGTCACCACCACGAAGTCACGGCTGCGCGCGGCCTGCGCCAGATCGGTCCAGATGCTGTGGAAGACCAGCATGTCGCCGGCGCGCAGCTGTACGTCGCGCACGTCCTCGCGGATCACCTGCTTGTCGCGGTTGATCGCCAGCAGGCTGATGCCGCGCTCCTTGCGCAGGCGCAGGTCGGCGGCGCTCTTGCCGATCACGTTGGAGGTCGGCGGCACCACCGCCTCGGAAATACCGGCACGGCTCGGGTTGAACAGGTCGCCCAGGTGCTTCAGGCGCGAAGACATGCGCAGGAACTGGTTCTGCGCGAAATCGTTGATCTGCTCGCGCGGGCCCATCGCACCGAGCACGCTGCCGACCCAGATGCGCATTTCCGCTGGCGGCGCCAGGCGGGTGTCGTTGCCGGTTTTCAGGGCCAGCAGCAGCGGGGCATCGTGCAGGTTCTCGGCCTCGCCCAGGGTCATGCCCACCAGCGGGCTTTCGGCACTGACCACCAGCTCGAACACATCGCCTTCGATGCCGTAGGTCTTGGCGAAGTAGCTCTCGGTGCGCGCGGGCGTGACCCCGTCGTTGACCAGGTTCTCTTCCTCGATCAGCTTGCGGTCGCCGTAGTAGCGGAAATACAGCAGCGAGGCGATCAGCAGGGCCACGCCGATCGGCAGCGGCGCGAACATGCGCAGCGGCTCGATGGTGGCCAGGCCCGAGGGCAGGTTGTTGTTGGCCGAGGCCAGCAGATCGTTCAGCAGGATCAGCGGCGAGTTGCCGACCATGGTCAGCGCGCCGCCCATCACGATTGCCGCCGAGATCGGCAGCAGCAGGCGCTGCAGGGTCAGGCCGGTGCGTGCCGCCAGTCGCGAGGCGACCGGCAGGTACAGCGCCATCACCGACGGGTTCTGCATGAAGGACGAGTTCAGGCCGGCGATGGCCGTGGTCATCATCAGCAAGCGCTGCTCGACGCCATGGCCACGCCGCAGCAGCCAGGCCGCCAGCCGGTTCAGCGCCCCGGTGCGGTCCAGGCCCGCACCGAGGATGGTGGTGGCGATGATGCTCATCACCGCGTTACCGGAGAAGCCGCCGAAGATTTCCTCCGGCGCGATCAGGCCGGTGACACCCAGCACCACCAGCACCACCAGCGCGACCACGTCGGCGCGGATGCGCTCGAACAGGAACATCGCCATCGTGAAGCCGACCAGCCCGAGCACGAGCTTCATGTCGTTGGTCAGCGTCAGCGCGGTATCCATGTGGGGCGCGGCGTCCTCAGGCGATCGTCAGGTGCGGTCGTACAGCAGGTCCCAGACGCCGTGGCCGAGCTTCTGGCCGCGGGTCTCGAAGTGCGTCTGCGGGCGCCAGTCAGGGCGCGGCACGCTGCCACGCGGGCCGGCGCGGTTGACCAGGCCGGCGGTGGCATCGAGCACGTCCCACATCTGCTCGGCGTAGTCTTCCCAGTCGGTGGCGCAGTGCAGGCGGCCACCCGGGCGCAGCTTGCGCACCAGCAGCTCGGCGAACGCCGGCTGCAGCAGGCGGCGCTTGTTGTGGCGCTTCTTGTGCCACGGGTCCGGGAAGTAGATGCGCACTTCATCGAGCGCGCCATCGGCGATCTCGTTCTGCAGCACTTCCACCGCATCGTGGTGGTACAGGCGCACGTGGTCGGCGTTGTCGTCGGCCAGCGCGTTCAGCAGCCGGCCCACGCCGGGCGCGTGCACTTCGATGCCGATGTAGTCGCGCGACGGGTCGTGCTGGGCGGCGAAGCGCAGCGCGGCACCGTTGCCGAAGCCGATTTCCAGCACCTTGTGCGCCGGGCGCCCGAAGGTGGCGTCCAGGTCACGCGGCTGGCCGTTGTAATCGATGCCGAAGCGCGGCCAGCGTTCGTCGAACGCGCGCTGCTGGGCGGGGGTGAAGCGCCCCTGGCGCAACACGAAGCTGCGCACCTCGCGGCGGCCTTCGCTGACGGTGAAGGGCTTGGGCGGAGCCTTGGAACCGGCGCTGTCGAAAGGATTGGTCATCAGCCGATCAGCCCATCCACCGGGGAGGAGGCGCTGGCGTAGCGCTTGCGCGGGATGCGCCCGGCCAGGAACGCCTCGCGGCCGGCCTCGACCGCCTTGCGCATGGCACTGGCCATCAGCACCGGGCTGCGTGCACCGGCAATGGCGGTGTTCATCAGTACGCCGTCGCAGCCCAGCTCCATCGCGATTGCCGCGTCCGAGGCGGTGCCCACGCCGGCGTCGACGATGATCGGCACCTTGGCGTCTTCGATGATCTGCAGCAGGTTGTACTTGTTCTGGATGCCCAGGCCCGAACCGATCGGTGCGGCCAGCGGCATCACCGCAGCGCAGCCGATCTCTTCCAGGCGCTTGGCCAGGATCGGATCGTCGGAGGTATAGACCATCACCTCGAAGCCGTCCTTGACCAGCTGTTCGGCGGCCTTGAGGGTCTGCACCACGTCCGGGTACAGCGACTTCTGGTCGCCCAGCACTTCCAGCTTGGTCAGGTTGTGGCCGTCCAGCAGCTCACGTGCCAGCCGGCAGGTACGCACCGCGTCTTCGGCGGTGTAGCAGCCGGCGGTGTTGGGCAGGATGGTGTAGCGCTCCGGCGGCAGCACGTCGAGCAGGTTGGGCTCGCCCGGGTTCTGCCCGATGTTGGTGCGGCGGATGGCCACGGTGACGATCTGGGCGCCTGCAGCCTCGGTGGCCAGGCGCGTTTCTTCCAGATCCTTGAACTTGCCGGTGCCGGTGAGCAGCCGCGAGCCATAGGTCTTGCCGGCGATCACCAGCGAATCGGGGGAGACATGAACGTTCATGGCGCGATTATCGCCTATCCGCCTGAAGATGGGATCACGCAATGGCGTGCCGGCCGCTGGCCGGCAAACCCGCGCAGGTCTCAGCCCCCGCCCAGCGCGTGCACGATCTCCACGATGTCGCCTTCGGCCAGGACGTGCTCGCCATGGCGGCTGCGGCTGATGATCTCGCCGTTGACCTCCACCGCCACCCGGCGCTGCAGCAGCTGCTCGGCCTCGAGCAGGTCGTGGAGGGTCGCCGAGGCGGGCAGGGTGCGGGGTTCGCCGTTGAGCTGGATGTTCATCCCTGCATTGTCGCTGATAGCCCGTCGGGATCGGAACGTTTGCAATTTGAACCGGGCGCCAGCTCCAGCACAGCGGGTTCCGGCGTGATCAGGCGACAATCCATGCGGCGGCGCAGCGTGAGCAAACGGCGGCGCGGTGAAACCATTGACCGTGCGCCGGCGTACGTGCGCCGGATTCCAACCTATTTACCCCACAGGAGTTCCTAGATGCAGCTCAGCAAACACCCGATCCGCTCCCTGATGGCGGCTGCGATCGCACTCGCCGCGCTGCCGGCCATGGCAGGCGAAAGTCCGTATTCCAAGGCGGTGTTCTTCGGCGACAGCCTCACCGACGCCGGCTATTTCCGCCCGCTGCTGCCTGAGGCCACCCAGGGGCTCTCCGGCCAGTTCACCACCAACCCGGGCTGGGTGTGGTCGCAGCAGGTCGCCAACTACTACGGCCTCAACAAGGACCCCAACGGCAACGGCCAGAACGGCGACAACTACGCTGTCGGCGGTGCCCGCGTGTCGGTCGAAGGCGGTGGTGCCCTTGGCGCGATCCCGTCGCTGAAGTCGCAGGCGGCCCGTTACCTGGCTGCAAACGGCGGCAAGGCTGATCGTAATGCCCTGTACACCGTCTGGGGCGGCGCCAACGACCTGTTCGCCGCGGCCGGTGCTGCCGGCGCGGGTGCGTCGCCGGCCCAGGTGCAGGGCATCATCGGCGCGGCGGCCACCGACCAGATCGCGCTGGTCGGCGCCCTGAAGCAGGCCGGCGCCCAGTACGTGCTGGTGCCGAACCTGCCGGACGTGGGCATCACCCCGCAGTTCCGCGGCCCCAACGCGGCAGCCGCCACCGCCATGTCGGTGGGCTACAACAAGGCGCTGTACGGCGGCCTGAAGCAGGCGGGCATCGAGTTCATTCCGCTCGATACCTTCAGCATCCTGCGTGAAGTGACCGCCAACCCGGGCATGTACGGCTTCACCAACGTCACCGGCACCGCCTGCAAGATCAACCCGGCCAACGCCACGGGCAGCATCATCGGCTGCAACCCGACGACCTACGTCAGCCCCGATGCGTACCAGACCTATCTGTTCGCCGATGGCGTGCATCCCACCGTGACCGGTCACCAGCTGCTGGGCCAGTACGCCGTCTCGGTGCTGGAGGCTCCGCGCCTGCAGCAGGTGCTGAGCCACTCGGCACAGACGGTCGGCCGTTCGCGTGCCGATCAGGTCAGCAACCACCTGGGCGCCCGTCCGGCCGATGGCCTGTCGTGGTGGGGTGGCGTGCGCGGTGACATGCAGCGCTATGACCACGCCGACCTGTACGACGGCGTGGCGCCGGCCGGCCTGTTCGGTGTCGACTGGGCACGCAACGGCGTGGTGGTCGGCGGCTTCGCCGGCTTCGGCCGCATGAGTGCCGACTTCGGCAACAGCCGTGGCGACTTCACCCAGAAGGACACCACCGCCGGCCTGTTCGCTGCCTGGTATGGCGACCGCGTCTGGGTCAACGGCCAGGTCAGCTACACCTGGTTGTCGTATGACGTGAACCGCAAGGTCCAGCTGGGTCCGGCCACCCGTGAGCATGGTGGTTCGCCGGATGGCAGCAACCTGACCGCCGCACTGAATGCCGGTTACGAGTTCGGCACCGAAGGTGGCTTCCGCCACGGCCCGATCGCTTCGGTGATCTGGCAGAAGGTGAAGATCGACGGCTACACCGAAAGCGCCACCGCCGGCACCATGGCCACTGCGCTGGGTTACGATCGCCAGAACGTCGACTCGACCGTCGGCCGCGTCGGCTGGCAGGCCCGCTTCGATGGCGGCACCGTCAAGCCCTACGTGCAGGTGACCTACGACCACGAGTTCGAGGACACCAAGCAGGCCAGCGCCTGGCTGCAGACCCTGCCGGAACTGGGCAGCTACCGCGTGCCGGGCCTGGACTTCGACAAGAACTACGCCACCGCTGTTCTGGGTGCGCGCATGGACCTGTTTGGCCTGCAGGGCAACGTTGGCCTGAGCACCACGGCTGCGCAGAAGCGCGCCCGTGACGCGACGATCTTCGCCACCGTGGGTGGCAGCTTCTGATGAAGGCAACATCCCGGGCACCGCAAGGTGCCTGGGATGCCTGCACGGCAGCGCCGGGCCGTGCCCGGCGGGTGCGGCGGCCACCATTGCGCAACACCGGCCGCTCCGCATAGACTTTCACCCGTAATGCGGGCGTAGCTCAATGGTAGAGCTGTAGCTTCCCAAGCTACTGACGTGGGTTCGATTCCCATCGCCCGCTCCATGTCTCCAGGGTATTCACCCCAGGCAGGCGCGGCGCACTCGTTGAACCACACCCAGGTCGAGCGTGTGGCAGCAGCGCCGGACTCTCTTTCCCCAGTGTTGGGCTGTGACTCCTCCGAACCACAGCCCGAGTGGCTTATGCGCCCGCTTGCGCAGCCGCGTCCTTGGCCGCGGCAGTTACAGAGCTCCCGAAACCGGTATAGGTCGATCCGTTGCAGTGCAGGTATGCGCGGAAGACGACGCCATTCAACTCGGCGTTGTCAAAATAGCAGTGCGTACCGGTCTTGGAAGATTTCTTCACAAGCCGCATTGCCATCGCGTTTGAATCGTCGACGCTGGAGCCAAGGCCGGCAACGCTCCAGGATTGGCCCGGGCGAGTGCAGCTGTAGGGATACTTATAGCCATGTGCCGACCCATAGTAGTAGTCGACATTGCACCGCGCCTGCGTCGCCGCCAGGGTGATGGCCAGCTCAAGCAGGTTCTGTCCCGCAGTGGTGGTCGTCATGCCATAGGCGGAAATCGGAGTGGAACTGCACTCTCCTTTGATGCCCACACCCGGTGCCGGGATGCTGACATAGGGATCGCGTGCGAAAACACTGCATACCGGGCCTTCCTCGGCGACGGCAAGGAAGCCATTGGTGTTGGCCGTCGCAGCATCGATATTGCTGCCAACGCCCGCGACCGTACCGTTCTTGCCGCAGCGCCGGATCACCACGCCTCCGCCGTTAGGCAGCATGTCCATACCGGGGTCGCAGATGCCCGGCCCGATCGATGCTGCTGCGGCTCTGGCGTAGTCACTTTCTGCGTTTGCGGCCATCGGGGCCTGGGTGGAAAGCAGTGCAAGCATCAGCGGAAAAGAAATCGCAGCCATTCAAAACCTCGAATCCATGAGTGAGCAGTGACGCTAGCAGAGGCGCCATTCTGGAAAACTGGAATTCGACCCATCCGCCACTGCTGCAAGCCAGTGATTCGATTCAGGATGCCCACGTCTGTGAAAATGTGCGGTAGTTCGCGCTGCGTCTCCGGCTGCGCGGCTGCTGCGGCGGGCTCCTGCAACCTCCGCTGTCTGCCGGGCCCGTCGGGCCGCAGGGTTCAGTTGGTGCTGGGCTTGGGGATGCTAAAAGATCGTTAACCGTCGACCCATCGTCCGCTGCCCGGAGCGCGAATGATCCCCGCACTTTTGCCCCTCAGGCGTTGCTTTGATTTTTCAGGGCGATCCAACCGGAAAGAGTTCTGGTCGTACTCCCTGTCTGCTGCGCTTGTGGTGGCAGCGAGCTACACCTTGATGGACGGCGGATACTGGCTGACGGGCACCGTGCTGCTAGATGGGGAGGCCTTCGAGCCGTTCCGGACGCTGGGGTGGGGCATGACGGTCTGCGCGGTCATCGTCCTCCTTCCGCCGATGCTGGCCCTGGCCGTTCGACGACTGCATGACATCGACGAGTCTGGCTGGTACGTCGTGATCGCCTTCATCCCGTTGGGCGTATTCGTCCTCTTCCCGGTCATGCTGCTGCCGGGCAACGAGGAAGAGAATCGATTCGGCGGCATTTCCGGTCTGCCGGGCGCCTGACTCAGCGCCGGGCGAAGTCCACCAGGTCGGAAGGGTAGTGCGGGCAGGTGCGCAGCGCGGCATCGTCGCCGCCATACAGCACCACCAGCGCTGCTACTTCAAGCGCCCAGTAGCCCCAGGCATTCGGTCCGGTCAGGCGTCGGGTCCGCTTCTGGGCTTTGGGCGACAGCAGGAAGAAGTCGCGGTACTGCACCTGCAGGTAGCCGGCCAGCAGTGAAGGGTCGAACGCTTCACCGTCGCGCAATGGCGCGAACAGCTCGGCGAACGGGCGCGGATGGAATATCGCATCGCTGGCTTCGGCAAGGCCGAGTGCCGGCGCGCTGAGGTAGTCCAGCACGCGGTCGGTTTCGAAGCAGAGCACCTGCTCCACCAGCGCCGGAAGACGATCCTGCGCATCCAGCAGCACGCCCAGTGACAACAGCTGCAGGGCGTATTCGTAGTGCTGCGTTGTGCGCGGTTGCAGCGGTGCGGCCAGCGCGATGTCGTGGCCTTGCTGTTGCAGGCTGTCCCGGGCTATCGCCAGCAAACCTGCATGTTCCAGCCACAGATCTGTCACGTCGGCATGCATCTGCTGCAATGCCGTGGGGGCGAAGCCGCGGTCGATGCCTTTCAGCAGCAGGTTGCTGCCGGTCTGGGCAACCGCTTCCCAGCCGTAGGCATGCTCCAGCGCCGCATGACCCTGCAGCGGTTCCTCCGCAGGTTCACCGCCATTGCGCGCATGACGCGCAAGCAGGGCCATGCCCGCGTTCCAGTCCGCCTGCCAGTCCGGCAGGCGAAGCATGCGGCGCGGTACTCCCGGATCCTTGGCCAGTGCTCTCCATCGCGGTAGTACGTCCAGCAGATTCCGGCGGTTCACGGCAGTCATCGGTTCCATCATCAGGGAAAGTCTAGCGGCAATGCCGGTTCGGCCCCCATTGCCTGGCACCGCGTTGAAGGTTTGAATGGTGCGCAATCGCAGTCACCCTGCCCGCATGACCGTTGATCGAATCGCCCTCCGCCGTTTCACCCAGTGGCTGCCGTTCCTGGTCCTGGTCGCCATCTGCGTGGCCTGGTGGTCGCCGCTGGGCGTGGTTGTCGCCCTGGCCGCGTGCCTTGCAGTGGGCGGCGTGCTGCAGCGCTTCGATCTGGTCGGCGATGCCGTAGGCGGCGCACTGCTGCGCTCGCGGGCGACGCTGCCCTTTGCCACACGGCCGCCCACGCATGATGTTCTGTTGGATTGGGGCGAGCTGGGCATGGGAGGGCCGGCCTACAGCACTCAGATGCTGCGCGATGGCGCCATTGTCGAGGGCGTATCCACCGGAGGCAGCCACGATGCCAGTGGCGAGTGGCAGACGCTGGCGGGAAGCGCGCTGCGCGTGGCCAGTGGCTACATTGATCGCAGCGAAGCGGTGATCGTCTACGACGAAGCGGACAAGAAGGTGATGCACCTGCTGACGATTGTTCCCCGCCTGTTCTGGCAGGAACTGCACGAGCGCCGGCAGCTTGGCGGGGATGCCGAAGCCGCGATGTGGTTGCGGGATCTTCCCTGCCGATCGACCACGCTGCGCCCCTGCCGGGGTCTATGGCTGGAACCGGAGCATCCGGCGCTGGCCGCCGGGTTGCCGCAGGCATTGCGGCATGTCCTGCCGGATGCCCGGGTGCTGCAGGCCATCCCGCTGCTTCCCGACGATCTGCGCCTGACCGCGCATCCGACCCTGTTCGCGCGCATCTGCCCGTACGCGCTCTGTCTCGATGGCGAGCCCAGTGACCGTCACGCCTGCGATCTGGAGACGGTGATCACCAGCCCGTCCGGACGATGCGTGGTGGTGGCGGGCAGCGTGCTTGATGGGGATCTGCGTCCCATCGAGGGCGTATGGCTCGTCCACTGGCAGGGGCGTTGGCAGGCCATTGGCCGCCGTGCCACGGGCGGCAGCGGCAAGGCCCGCAGTGGGGCCTGGGTCGATGTGATCGAGGCCGGCGATGACGGTACGCTTCGCTGCGACGCCTATGAGGAACACTGGACGTTCGACGCGATTACACGCATCCCCACGCCACACACGGCACTCGCCTTGCCTGTGGAATGGCGGGAAACCGCATTGGCCGTGCGTGTCCGCGATGGGCACTTCTCGTTGCGCCTGCCCCGCGCGGATCAGCGGCCGTCAGTCACAGGTTAGACAGCGTCGAATCGAACAAGGATGTTCCGGCATGCGTCGTCGATGCATGCTGGAAAGCGCTGGAAAAGCTCAGGAAATGGGCTGCGGGCAGTACCGAGTGCGGATGACTCATGCGTCTGCCGCCTGCACCCGCTGCGCATACTCCTCGGTAAACAGCCCGGACAATGCCCGGCGCTGCTCTGCATCGATGGCGCGCGAGGCGTTGGCGGTGTAGTCGAAATGCACCATCACGCAACGCCCGGTGGCCACCAGGGCCTCGAACTGGAACGCCTGCTGCACGATCGACAGCGAGGAGCGGCCGATGTTCTCGATGCGGGTCTCGATGCGCACTTCGTGCCCGGCCTGTATCTGCTGCAGGAAGTCGATCTCGTAGCGGCGCAGGATCAGCGTCAGGTCGCGCATGCTGGCCTCGCGGCTGAAATGCCGGAAGATCTCCTGGCGGCCTTCCTCGAACCAGACGGGCAGGGCGGTGTTGGTGACGTGGCCAAGCACGTCCACCTCGGAAAATCGTGGGAACACGGTGATCGCCATCGGCCGCTCCATGCGCGCTGAACAGGTCCGCGCAGTGTGCCGCCCGCTGCCGGTCAAGCCACGCCGCAGGGCATCATCCACCCGCCACACGCCCGCGCTATGCTGCGCGCCTGCCGTCCGATCCTGCCGCGATGAAGCTCGCCATCCTGTCCCGCAACAGCTCCCTGTACTCCACCCGCCGGCTGGTCGAGGCGGCCCGCGCGCGCGGCCACACCGTACGCATCCTCGACCCGCTGCGCTGCTACATGCGCATTGCCGCCGATGGTTTCTCGATGCACTACAAGGGCCGGCCGATGACCGGCGTGGACATGGTCATCCCGCGCATCGGTGCCTCGATCACCCGCTATGGCACCGCCGTGCTGCGCCAGTTCGAGCTGATGGGTGCGCGTACGCCCAACCCCTCCGACGCGATCCTGCGTTCGCGCGACAAGCTGCGTGCGCACCAGCTGCTGGCCGCCAAGGGCATCGACATGCCGGTCACCGTGTTCGGCGACAACCCGGATGACACCGTCGACCTGCTGTCCATGCTCGGCCCGCCGCCACATGTGGTGAAGCTCAACGAAGGTACCCAGGGACGGGGGGTGATCCTCACCGAGAAGGCCAGTGCTTCGCGTGGCATCGTCGAGGCCCTGCGGGGCCTGTACGCCAACTTCCTGATGCAGGAGTTCATCGGCGAAGCCAAGGGCGCCGACCTGCGCTGCTTCGTGGTCGGTGACCAGGTGGTGGCGTCGATGCAGCGGCAGGCGCCGGAAGGGGACTTCCGCTCCAACCTGCATGCCGGCGGCACCGCGGTGGCGGCCAAGGCCAGCCGCGCCGAACAGCAGGTGGCGGTGCGTTCGGCCAAGGCGCTGGGCCTGTCGGTCTGTGGCGTGGACCTGATCCGCTCCGCGCGTGGCCCGCTGGTGCTGGAGGTCAACTCCACGCCAGGGCTGGAGGGCATCGAAGCCGCCTGCGGGGTGGATGTGGCCACGCGCATCATCGAACACGTCGAGAAGCTCAAAAAGCCATGATTAATCAATGGCTTGAAATTCTCATGGGCAAATGAGGCCGGCTTTAACATGCCTTTAATCGGCGCCGGCGTAGCCTTCAGCGAACCGCAGCTCTGCCTCTCAGCAGGATCGGTATCGGGATACGACTTCAGACCCAGGCGGGGCACCGCCTGGGTCTTTTTTATGGCGATCCACCGCCCGTGAGGGCCAGCTCCCGGTTTCCTCTTCCCGAGCGGCACTTGCTCATATGAAGGGACGTCAATACAGTCGGCATTCACATTCGAACAAGGATACGTTTGCCATGAAATATGGATTGCTCTTGACGTGCCTGCTTTCCTGCGCCGCTCTGTCTTCCGTTGCATGGGCGGGCAACGATAAGGCCGCGGTGATCCGGCCGGGCAAGCCCCTGCTGGCAGAAGTCGAGCGGATCGAGACTGATATCAATGATGGCAAGACCTATTCGGAGCTCAAACCCGATGAGCGCAGCCGCGTGCGCGAGGTGCTGGGACGCCTGCGATCGGCTTCGGAACGCTTCCCGGATGCGGCGAGCATGCCTGAATCGACACGAACCCAAGTGTTCAATGACCAGCAGATCGTGAACACAGTTTTGACACAGGCGCGTGAAGATAGTCGTCTAATATGCAGGCGCGAACGGATTGTGGGTTCCAACCGGCCACAGACGAGTTGCATGACGGTGGCCGAACGGAATCGCAAGAGAGAAGAGAGCGATAACCAGTTGCAGCAGGCCCAACGTCTCGGCACACGCATGAATACAAGCGATTTTTAATTAAGAGGTGACAGTGAGAATCCTGGTAATCGAAGACAACAGCGACATTGCGGCCAACCTGGGCGACTACCTGGAGGACCGGGGCCACACCGTGGACTTCGCGGCTGACGGGGTTACCGGTCTGCACCTGGCCGTGGTGCACGAGTTCGACGCGATCGTGCTGGATCTCAATCTGCCAGGCATGGACGGCATCGAGGTCTGCCGCAAGTTGCGCAACGAAGCGCGCAAGCAGACCCCGGTGCTGATGCTCACCGCCCGCGACTCGCTGGACAACAAGCTGGCCGGCTTCGATTCCGGCGCGGACGACTACCTGATCAAGCCGTTCGCGCTGCAGGAAGTGGAAGTGCGTCTGAACGCCCTGTCGCGACGCGGCAAGGGCGTGCAGACCCGCGTGCTGGAAACCGGCGATCTGGAATACAACCTGGATACGCTGGAAGTGCGCCGCCAGGGCAAGCTGCTGCAGCTCAACCCGACCGCACTGAAGATCCTGCAGGCGCTGATGGAAGCGGCCCCGGCCGTGGTGACCCGCCAGGAACTGGAAACCCGTGTGTGGGGCGAAGAACTGCCTGATTCGGATTCCCTGCGCGTGCACATCCATGGCCTGCGCGCGGTGGTCGACAAGCCGTTTGAAGTGCCGCTGATCCAGACCCGCCATGGCATCGGATACCGCATCGCCACCCCGGAAGCCTGATTCGGTGGCAACCAAGGGGGAGCGCCGGCGCACGCCTTATCGGCGGCGCCTGCGCAGCCGCATCATCGTTTCGTTCGTGTTGTTGGGCTTCTGCCTGACGACACTGTTCGCGTTCGCCACCAACTGGGCCCGCCTGCGCGTGGAAAACCAGCTGGTGGAAGAGCTGATGAACCGCAACATCGACGAGTATGCGCGCCGCTATTACGAGCACCCCGGGCACAACCCGGACGCGCCGGTGCTGCAGATCAGGGCCTATGCCTATTCCAAGGACAAGTTCGACCGGGTGCGCGAAGAACGCGCGCAGTGGGCGGGCTTCTCCGATGGCATCCACAGCGTCAGTGGCGATGAGCACGGCGAGCCCTACTCCTACAAGCTGGCCGTGCGCAAGACGCCCGACGCCTGGTTCTTCCTTGCCTATGACATGACCGACAGCGTACGCGGCGGCAAGCAGCTCAACCGCGCACTGGTGCTGTCGGTGCTGGTGTTCAGCGTGCTGTCGCTGGTGCTGGGCTGGTGGTCGGCGTCGAAGGTGATGAAGCCGGTGTCGGATCTGGCCGCGCGGCTGCGTGCCTATCGTGGCGGCACCAGCGATCCCGAACCGCTCGCGCCGCGCTTCCCCGACGACGAAGTGGGGCAGCTGGCCCAGGCGCTGGACGACTATTCCTCGCGGCTGACCGAAGTGGTGCAGCGCGACCGTGAGTTCAATGCAGACGTCAGCCATGAGCTGCGCACGCCGCTGGCGGTGATCCGTGGCGCCACCGAGCTGCTGCTGACCCGGCCCGGCCTGGACGAGAAGGTGCTGCAGCGCCTGCAGCGCATCCAGCGTGCCGAACAGCAGTGCAGCGACCTGATCGGCGCGCTGCTGCTGCTGTCGCGCAACGAGCGCGGGCAGGGCACCAGCAACGTCGCCCGCGTGGCCGAGCAGCTGCTGGATGCGCATCGAGCGCAGCTCGGTGGCAAGCCGCTGGAGCTGCTGCTGGAAGGTGAGCGCAACCTGGTGATCGATGCACCCGAGGCGGCGCTGTCGGTGGCACTGGGCAACCTGATCGGCAATGCCGTGAAGTACTCGCAGGACGGCGAGGTACGCGTGTTCGTCGGCACCAATTCGGTGTCGGTGACCGACAGCGGCCCGGGCCTGAGCGAGGAAGACGCGGCCAAGCTGTTCCAGCGTGGCTACCGTGGCACCCACGCCGGCCATTCGCAGGGCGGCGGCATCGGCCTGTCGATCGTCAGCCGCCTGTGCGATCTGTACGGCTGGCAGGTGAGCGTGCGCCCCGGCGGCCAGCGTGGCGTGATCGCCACCCTGACGTTCTCGCCGAAGCCGTTGTAAGGGGCCTGCTTTGGTGGGGGCCGACCTTGGTCGGCACGAACCCTGCCGACCTTTGCGCTCTGTGTCGCTTGTGCCACCGAATCCCCCTCGCGCGATGATCGGGCCTCAGGCCCAACACGACACCACCGTGATCGCGGCCGCGCCCCGCGCGTGTTCCAGCGCACGCATTGGCAAGCCCGCGCCGCACTTGGGAATTTCCTTACAGATCGCCGCGTGCGGCGATGGCCTGATGACCTGGCCGGGGCAGGTGCCTTGGCCGGGATTGGCGTCCTGAAATCAACTGTTAGATGGAAAGCTTCCGATGCCTTGCGCGGCATCGCGGACAATGCACCGTGCTCGCTTCATGGCGGGCGGTGCGTGGGGATTCCCGGGAATCCGCCGGAGTTTCCATCCATCTGGGAGTTGTCCGGTACGCCAACCCGCACCGTCCGCCACCTTGCATCTGCAGGTGGCCTGCCGACTGCGAGGAGTTCCACCGTGTCCAACCGCCCGCTGTTCCCCCAGCTGCACGCCCTGATCGGCGATGCGGCCAACCTGCTGCCTGCCGACGTCGCCGAGCGTGTCGAAGTTCTGCTGGATGACCCCAAGGACCTGCTGCCCGCGCTGCTGGCGCGCATGGATGGCCGCGACGCCGCCGACGGCCAGCCGCTGGACGTGCAGGGGGCCAGCCCGGCGCAGGCAGCCATGATGGCCGGCCTCAGCCGCACGCTTGCCGGTCTGCATACCCTGATCCAGCTGCTGCACGCCGCCGAACTCGCGCGGGAGCAGGGCGGTGCCCGCCAGCAACTCAATCCCGATGTGGTCGACGGCCTGCTGCTCGGCGCCCGCGAACTCGCCCGCTACGCCCGCCTGCAGCTGGAGTAGATCCACGCCATGCGTGGATGCACTTCGGTAGTGCCGGCCGCTGGCCGGCAACCCGGCCTCAACCCCCGGCCAACCCCAGATACCGCGCATGCAGCTGTTCCACCTGCACCTGCAGGTCCTCCGGCTGTCCATCATTGACCACCACATCATCGGCCAGCGCCAACCGCTGCGCGCGGCTGGCCTGGGCAGCAATCATCCGGTCGGCCAGTGCGGCGTCGATGCCGTCACGCTGCATCAGCCGGGCGTGCTGCACGGCTTCGGGCGCATCCACCAGCAACACCCGGTCCAGCCATGGGTAGGCCTTCCGCCCGCCCACCTCGGTCAGCAGCGGAATGGCCGCAATCGCATAGGCGCTGGTGGCCTGCTCGCACTGCTGCTGCATCAGCAGGCGGATAGCCGGGTGGGTGATCGCTTCCAGCGCCGTCCGCTCGGCCGGGTCGGCGAACACGTGAGCGCGCAGGCGGGCCCGGTCAAGGCTGCCGTCGGCCAGCAACATGTCGGCGCCG
Organism: Stenotrophomonas sp. YJH_SMC_101-4; assembly: GCF_059370395.1. Classification (NCBI taxonomy): domain Bacteria; kingdom Pseudomonadati; phylum Pseudomonadota; class Gammaproteobacteria; order Lysobacterales; family Lysobacteraceae; genus Stenotrophomonas; species Stenotrophomonas sp. YJH_SMC_101-4. The sequence continues at coordinate 165,484 of NZ_JCAFTP010000004.1, forward strand.
AAGCGCTCGGCAATGCGGGCCAGGGCGGGGCTGCCGGCGGCCACCACGGCCCGTGCGGCCAGATCGGCGTCGGCCACCACGATCCCCAGCGCCTCGAAGCGCCGGGTCACTTCGCTCTTGCCGGAGGCGATGCCTCCGGTCAGGCCAACTACATAGCGGCTCATGGGGACTCCCCTCAGCGCAGCCCGCTCATCACCAGGTACTGCTCCACCAGCGGCGCACCCCACATGAAGTACAGCCAGCCGGCGATGGCCAGATAGGGGCCGAACGGGATGGGCGTGGCCCGGTCACGACCGCGGCTGTACAGCCAGATCGAGCCGATGATGGCGCCCAGCACCGACGACAACAGGATGATCGGCAGGATGCCCTTCAGCCCGCACCAGGCGCCCAGCGCCGCCAGCAGCTTGAAGTCGCCGTGGCCCATGCCTTCCTTGCCGGTCAGCTGCTTGAACAGCCACCAGACCGTCCACAGCGACAGGTAACCCACCGCCGCGCCTACCAGGGCGGGCTTGGCCGGCATGTACAGGTTGTCGATGCTGCCTATCAGCCCCAGCCACATCAGCGGCAGGGTGAGCTGGTCGGGTAGCAGCTGGGTGCGCAGGTCGATGCCGGACAGGGCGATCAGGAAGCAGGTCAGCACGATGGCACCGAAGCCCTGCCAGCCGAAGCCGAACTGCCAGACGCAGGCCAGCACCAGTACCGAGGTCAGGGCCTCCACCAGCGGGTACTGCAGCGAGATCGGCGCCTTGCAGTGGCGGCACTTGCCGCCCTGGATGATCCAGCTGAACAGCGGGATGTTCTCGTACCAGCTCAGCTTGTGCTTGCAGTGCGGGCAGTGCGACGGCTCCACCACGATCCCCGGTGGGGGGGGCTCGTAGAAGTCCGGTTCCTCCAGGACCTCGCGCGCATCGCGCTTCCACTGCCACTCCAGCCGCTTGGGCAGCCGCAGGATGACAACGTTCAGGAAACTGCCCAGCAGCAGTCCCAGGGCGGCCGCGGCGGGGTAGCCGAGGCCGGGGTGCTGGTCGAGAAATGCCATTGATACCTTTAGCCGACGACGGCGCCGAGTTTGAAGATGGGCAGGTACATCGCAATCACCATGCCGCCCACAATGGTACCAATGAACACCATGATCATCGGCTCCAGCAGGCTGCTCAGGGCATCCACCGAGTTGTTGACCTCCTGCTCATAGTACTCGGCCACCTTGAATAGCATGGCGTCCAGGGCGCCTGCCTCTTCGCCAATGCCGGTCATCTGGATGACCATGTGCGGGAACAGGTTCAGCTGTTTCATGGCCATGTTGACCGGATAGCCGACCGAGACGTCGTCCCTCATTCGCAGTACGGCTTCCTCATACACCTTGTTACCGGTGGCGCCGGCCACGATGCCCAGGGCCTCCACCAGCGGCACGCCAGCCTTGAATGTCACTGCCGTGGTGCGGGCGAAACGGGCGATCGAGCTGTTGTGCATGATCTGGCCAAGCACTGGCACCTTCAGGATTAGCCGGTCGACCGTATGCTGCATCTTGGGCGAGCGCTTGTAGAACATGATGGTGCCAACGATCGCGCCAATGAGGGCAATGAGCATCAGCCACCACCAGCTCACCATGAACCTGGACAGGTTCACCACCATTTGGGTGAACGCCGGCAGATCTGCGCCAAAGCTCTTGAAGACTTCCTCGAACTGAGGCACCACCCAGATGAGAAGGATTGAGCTGACCAAGAGCGCCACCACCAGCACCATGGCTGGGTAGAACATTGCCTTCTTGATTTTGCCCTTAAGAGTTTCAATGTTCTCTTTATAGGACGCGATGGTATCGAGTACGGTCTCCAGCACGCCCGCCCCTTCACCAGCACGCACCAGGTTGCGGTACAGCTCGTCGAACTGCACAGGATGCTTGCTGATGGCTTCATGCAATGAAGACCCGCCCTCGATATCGGTGCGAACGCCATTCACCATCTTCTTCATGCGCGGGTTTTTGTGTCCGCTGCCGATGATCTCCAGCGCCGAGACGATCGGCACACCGGATTTCATCATCGTCGCCATCTGACGGCTGAAGAAGGCGATATCCTTTGAATTCACGGCCTTACCGGCCGCACCGAAGAGCGGCTTCGGTTTCGGCTTGACCTGGCCTGGGTTGATTCCCTGCCTACGTAGCTCGGCGCGTAGCATGTTGGCGTTTTTGGCCAACTGCTCGCCCTTCATCTTGATACCCCGCTTATCGGTCCCCTCCCAGACAAACGGCTGCAGCTCCATGGTGCTACGCGCCACGGGCTCTTTCTTGATCGCACTGCGACTGACAGACATGTTGGCTCCCCAAGGCCCGCCATCCCCAGGCGGGCATCCTGACCGGCGATGGTAGCCGGTTCAGGGCCGTCCGGGGAGCCTGCTGGCGTGACGCCGCGCAGGGTTTTCGACCTGGCGAGACGAAAGGTGACGCACCGCGTCACATTGCCGCGTCCATCGCAGATTCGCTTCTGGGGGGTTCCCATCCGCGAAATTGCTGCCATCATTGGCTCGGGGAAATCCAGGGGGAGGCATGTCTGTGTTGGCATGCAACCTGCGTTGAACCACCCGCAGGGCGCAGGGCCCGCTCAGTCGGCCTGAAGGTCGGTCTGGTCTTGTGCACTGAAATCACCAACCACCTATCTTGGGGACGTACCGTTATGAAGAACCAGAAGGGCTTCACCCTTATCGAACTGATGATCGTTGTTGCGATCATCGCCATCCTCGCCGCGATCGCGCTGCCGGCCTACCGTGACTACACCGTCCGTGCGAAGGTCAGTGAATCTGTCATGGCGCTGAGCGCATGCAAGACTTCTGCGACGGAGTTCTTCTCGTCCCAGAACAAGCTGCCGACTACTTTGGCCGAGGCGGGCTGCAACGAGGCGACCACTGGCATCAGTCAGTATGTCGATAAGCTGGCCCTGTCAGCCACCACTGGGGCAATTACTGTAACCACGAAGGGCACTGGCGCGAAGACTGCGGAATGCGACTTGACTCTGACTCCGACCGTGAGCGGCGGCGAAATTACCGCTTGGGCTGGCACCCACGCCAAGTGCGATGCCAAGTACGTGCCGGCTAACTTCCGCTAAGTACAATTCGTCACCGTGATTGAATGAATCAGGCAGCTCATTGAGCTGCCTGATTTAGTTATTTTGCGGGTTGTGGAGGTTAGCTGGGGCGCTACTCCATGGTGCCATCTAGCAAATTCATCTGCGGACAGCTGTCCACACTTCCAAGGTATTCCATATTGCCAGCTGGCTATGGCGCCAGCTGAATGAGTCTCTGCCATTTGGGGCCATATGGAAGGCCTGTAATCACTTGTGTTCTAGCGCCGGCGCGTGAGGTACTCTTCAGCAGGGGAGTAGGAGTTTTACCTCAAATGAATACCGTAACCACCGCCAATCTCGTCGGCATCACAGGCCTGGCCCGCCGCTTGGTCCAGGACGGTGCCCTGGATGAGGCCTCTGCCCGCGACGCCATGGCCAAGGCCACGGCGGCCCGTCAGCCGCTGCCCACGTGGTTCGCGCAGAACAAGCTGGTCAGCGCCTCGCAGCTCGCTGCCGCCAATGCGGTCGAGTTCGGCATGCCCCTGTTCGACGTGTCCACCTTCGATGCCAGCCAGAACGCGATGAGCCTGGTCAGCGAAGAGCTGCTGCGCAAACACAACGTGCTGCCGCTGTTCAAACGCGGCGGCAAGCTGTTCGTGGGCACTAGCAACCCGACCCATGCGCTGGATGAGATCAAGTTCCACACCAATCTGGTGGTGGAGCCGATCCTGGTCGATGAAGACCAGATCCGCCGCACGTTGGAGCAATGGCACGCCAGCCATGACACCATCGGCGACGCGCTGAGCGGCGACGACGAGGGCATGGCCAACCTCGACGTTGGCCTGGGCGACGAAGACAACGCGGGTGGCGACTCCGGCATCGACGCCAAGGGCGACGACACTCCGGTGGTGAAGTTCGTCAACAAGGTGCTGGTCGACGCGATCCGCAAGGGCGCATCGGACATCCACTTCGAGCCCTACGAAGACGATTACCGCGTGCGCCTGCGCATCGACGGCCTGCTGAAGATGGTGGCGCGTGCGCCGGTGAAGTTGAACCAGCGCATCGCTGCGCGCCTGAAGGTGATGGCGCAGCTGGATATCGCCGAGAAGCGCGTGCCGCAGGACGGGCGCATCAAGCTGAACCTGTCCAAGACCAAGCAGATCGACTTCCGCGTGAGCACGCTGCCGACCCTGTTCGGTGAAAAGGTGGTGCTGCGTGTCCTGGATGGCAGTGCGGCCAAGCTGGGTATCGACAAGCTTGGCTACGAACCGGACCAGCAGAAGCTGTTCCACGACGCCATCCACAAGCCGTACGGCATGGTGCTGGTGACCGGCCCGACTGGTTCGGGCAAGACCGTGTCGCTGTATACCGCGCTGGGCATCCTCAACGACGAGACGCGCAACATTTCCACCGCCGAAGATCCGGTGGAAATCCGCTTGCCCGGCGTCAACCAGGTGCAGCAGAACAACAAGCGCGGCATGACCTTCGCCGCGGCACTGCGCTCGTTCCTGCGACAGGATCCGGACATCATCATGGTCGGCGAAATCCGCGACCTGGAGACGGCCGAGATTGCGATCAAGGCGGCGCAGACCGGCCACATGGTGCTGTCCACGCTGCATACCAACGATGCGCCGCAGACCATCGCGCGCCTGATGAACATGGGTATCGCCCCGTACAACATCACCAGCTCGGTGACGCTGGTGATCGCGCAGCGCCTGGCACGCCGGTTGTGCGGCAACTGCAAGCGCCCGGCCAACCTGCCGGAGCATGCGCTGCTGGCCGAGGGCTTCACCCAGGCGCAGCTGGATGCGGGCATCCAGCTGTACGAGGCGGTGGGCTGCGATGAGTGCACCGAGGGCTACAAGGGCCGAACCGGTATCTACCAGGTGATGCCGATGACCGATGAGATCGCCACGATCGTGCTGGCCGGTGGCAATGCGCTGCAGATTGCCGAGGCGGCGCAGCAGATCGGGGTGAATGACCTGCGGCAGTCGGCGTTGAAGAAGGCCGCCGCGGGTGTGACCAGCCTGGCCGAGATCAATCGCGTTACCAAGGATTGAGGTAGAGCCGAGCCTATGCTCGGCTGATGGCCCGAAGAGCAGCCGAGCGTGGGCTCGGCTCTACAGTAGATCCACGCCATGCGTGGATGATCGGCCACGGATCCCATAATAGATCCACGCCATGCGTGGATGGCGCGGCGGCGCAACGCCAACCAAGGTTGGCGCCTGCCAGGGCCGTTCGGCCCTTACTCCATCCCCAGCTTCTTCAGCTTGTAGCGCAGCGCGCGGAAGGTGATGCCCAGCTGCGCGGCGGTCCGGGTCTTGTTCCAGCGGTTCTCTTCCAGCGCGCGCTGGATGGCGCTGCGTTCCAGCTGCTCGATGTACGAGGGCAGGGCGGCGCTGCCGGGTTGCAGGTCGGCCACGGCTTCGGCGGGAGCTGCGCCACCGGGTGCACGTGGGGCGTGCTGCGGCAGGCGCAGGTCGTCGGCGCCGATGCGGTCTTCTTCGGCCAGTGCCAGTGCGCGTTCCAGGATGTTCTCCAGCTCGCGCACATTGCCCGGGAATGCATAGTGGGCCAGCGCTTCCAGCGCCGACGGCGCCAGCAGCGGGGTGGCACGGCCGTGGCTGCGGGCCAGCCGCGCAAGTACGGCGGCTGCCAGTTCCGGTAGGTCCTGGCGGCGCTCGCGCAGCGGCGGCACCTTCAGCTCGATCACGTTGATGCGGTAATACAGGTCGTGGCGGAAGCGCCCGTCCTCGACCAGTTCGGCCAGGTCCTTGTGGGTGGCCGAGAGGATGCGCACGTCCACAGGCTCCTCGGTGGCAGCGCCGACCGCGCGCACTGATTTTTCCTGGATCGCGCGCAGCAGCTTCACCTGCATCTGCAGCGGCAGTTCGGCCACTTCGTCCAGGAACAGGGTGCCGCCGTGCGCCGCCTGGAACAGGCCGGGCTTGTCGGCATGGGCGCCGCTGAAGCTGCCTTTGCGGTGGCCGAAGAATTCGCTCTCCATCAGCTCGCCGGGAATGGCGCCGCAGTTGACCGGAACGAACGGGCCGGCCGCACGCGCGCCCTGGGCGTGGATGGTGCGGGCGACCAGTTCCTTGCCAACCCCGGATTCACCGAGGATGTAGACCGGCGCCTGGCTGCGCGCGACCTTGCCGATGGTGGTGCGCAACACGTCCATGGCCGGCGAAGCGCCCAGCAGGCGTGCAGCCTGTTCGGTGGCGGGGCCGGGCGCAGGGCGTTCGGTGTTGTTGAGTTCCAGCGCGTGCTTGACCAGGCCGCGCAGCACCGAGATGTCCACTGGCTTGCTGACGAAGTCGAAGGCGCCGGCTTTCAGCGCTTCCACGGCCAGGTCCATGCTGCCGAACGCGGTGATCATCGCCACCGGCGTGCGCGGGTAGTGCTGGGCGATTTCGCTGACCAGCTCAATGCCGTTGCCATCCGGAAGGCGCATGTCGGTGATGCACAGGTCGTACGGATTGCTGGCCAGCAGCTCGCGTGCTTCGGCCAGGTTGGCGGCGGTACTGATGCGCAGCCCCATGCGGCCGAGGGTCAGTACCAGCAGTTCGCGGATGTCGCGTTCATCGTCGACGACGAGGGCGCTGCGGGTTTCGTTCATGGGCGTGAAAGATAAACGAGGGGGCTGGAAGCGACAAATGTTTGACGCACAGATTGGGGATCAGGTGGGCAACAGCGTGTGCGGGCCGGGCAGCACCAGGCGGAAGCAGGAGCCGCCTGCCGGCACCGGGATGTAGTCGAGCCGTGCCTGGTTGGCGCGGCACAACTCGCGGGCGATATACAGGCCCAGGCCGGTGCCGTGCTCGGAGGTGGTGAAGAACGGACGGAACAGCTGTGCGGCCACACTCTCGGGAATGCCGGGGCCACGGTCCATCACGTCGATCACCGCGCTGCGTTCGTGTTGTGCCACGCGCAGGCGCACCCGCGCCGGCTGCTGGCCGATGCGGCCGTACTTCAATGCGTTGTGCACCAGCACGGTGAGCACCTGGTACAGGTGCTTGGTATCGACCTGCGCCATCACCGCCGTGTCGCTGATGATCGGTTCGATGCTGTCGGTCTCCAGCGTCTGGCCCTGCTTGTACTCCAGCACGAAGCGGCGCACGAAGGCGACCAGGTCCACGTTCTCGGGCGTGGCGCGTTCGCGCCGTGCCAGCCCCAGCACGCTCTCGACGATGCCGTTGGTGCGCTGGCATTGCTGGCGGATGATCTGCAGCAGGCGGCGGTCGCTTTCGTTGAAACCGGTGCCTTCCTCCAGCAGCTGCACGGCGTAGTTGATCGCCGCCAGCGGGTTGCGGATTTCATGGGCGAGGCTGGCCGAGAAGCGGCCCATTGCCGACAGGGTGAGCGATTCGGCGCGCCGGGAGACCACGCTGGAGTCGTCCAGGAACACCAGGGCCAGCTCGCTGCCGGCCAGCAGGCGGGCGAAGCGCGGTTGCACTTCCGGCTGGTCGGGGTTGAGCTGCAGCGGCAGTTCGTCCTGCGCCCAGCCGTTGCGCCAGCGCTGCAGGCGGCGCGCCAGTTCCGGCGCGGCGCTGGCCAGATCCAGGCGTCCTGTCTCACCGATGCCGTCGTTGTCACCGAGCAGCATCGAGGCCGCTTCATTGGCCAGGGTGATGCGGTTGTCGGCGTCCACCACCAGCACGCCGGTGCGCATGCGGCGGATGATCAGTTCGTTGATCTGGAACAGGTTGGCCACTTCGTCGCCGCGCTGGTTGGCCAGCTGCTGGTTGCGGCGCGCGCGGTTGCCCACCTGGTAGCTGATGAAGGCCAGCGCCAGGTAGCTGGTGGCGAACATGGCCAGCTCGGCCAGGGTGCGGGTGGGGTCGCCGCCTTCGAGCACCTTCCAGAGGTATTCCGTACCGGTGGCCAGGCTGGCAGCGATTGCCAGGCCCAGGCCCCAGCTCAGCGGCAGCAGGGTGGCGGCCGCGGCGATGTTGAACAGCAGCGACATCGAGATGCCGGCGCTGGCGCCGGGCAGGGCATGCGCCAGCAGGGTGGCGGCGATGATGTCCACCAGCACGCTGCTGACCACGATCGGGCGCAGCCAGCGTTCGTTGCGGCCGATCGCCAGGGCCAGCAGCGACAGCAGCAGATAGATGGCCGCAACGGTATCGGCCAGGCGCGGGTGATGGGCCTCGCCGACCATGCCGGACAGGGGGCTGTAGAGCAGGCCGGCGATGACCGCGGCGATCAGCACCCGGTACAGCGCGAAGAAGTACAGCTCACGCCGCGGAATCGATTCGATGCGGTCGATCAATGAAGCACTGGGTGACACGCCGGAACTCCCCTTCTGGCTGCCTGGGTCTGGAATCTGCGGCGGTCCTGCCTGGCATCCCCTGAAGCCGGGCGGGTACGTCGCTTCTCTGTGGCCTGCGGTGGAAGCAGCCGGGCAGGCCCGGCACTACACACCTTGGTTGACCAGTATAGGGCCCCCGGCAGGGCGCCGCCGGAGCCGCCCGGATCGCGCATTTGGCCCGCCGTGGATACCGGTGGCCAACGGCGGCCCGGGCGCAACTGCCTGAATGGCGGTGGAAATCTGGCCGGGTCTGGCGTTTTGTACAGACTTCTTTGCGCCCCGGCGCTGGCTCGGCCACAATAGTGGGCCCGCCGCGGTCCATGCCGGCGCCCCGCCGGGGCCCTGAGGAATTGCGTGCGGTCGTTCCTATTCCCACGGTGACGCATGAATTTCCACGAATACCAGTCAAAACAACTGCTTGCCGAGTACGGCATCCCGGTCCCGGCCGGCAAGGTCGCTGCGACCCCGGACGAAGCGGTTGCCGCTGCCAACTCCCTGGGCCAGGGCCCCTGGATGGTCAAGGCGCAGATCCACGCTGGCGGCCGCGGCAAGGCTGGCGGCGTCAAGTTCTGCAAGACCACCGACGACGTGAAGGCCGCTGCGGCCAAGATGCTCGGCACCAAGATGGCCACCTACCAGACCGCAGGCGTTGAACTGCCGGTCAACCTGGTGCTGGTGACCACCGCCGGCGAGATCGTCAAGGAACTGTACCTGTCGGTGCTGGTCGACCGTGGCACCAAGACCATCACCTACATCGCCTCTTCGGAAGGCGGCGTGGAAATCGAGCAGGTCGCTGCTGAAACCCCGGAGCTGATCCACTCGCTGAACGTCGACTTCGTCGAAGGCGTGCAGGGTTACCACGGCCGTGATTTCGGCTTCAAGCTGGGCCTGACCGCCAAGCAGGCCGGCCAGTTCGCCAGCATCATGGTGAACCTGTACCGCCTGTTCAACGAAAAGGACCTGGCCCTGGTTGAAATCAACCCGCTGGCCATCCTGGACGACGGCAACCTGTACGCGCTGGACGGCAAGTTCGACAGCGACGACAACGCCGCGTTCCGCCAGAAGGCCCTGGTCGCCATGCGCGACAAGACCCAGGAAGATCCGACCGAAGTGATCGCTTCGGAGCTGGACATCAACTACGTCACCATGGACGGCAACATCGGCTGCATGGTGAACGGCGCCGGCCTGGCCATGGCCACCATGGACGTCATCAAGCTCAACGGCGGCGAGCCGGCGAACTTCCTGGACGTGGGCGGCGGTGCCAACAAGCAGCGCGTCATCGAAGCGTTCAAGCTGATCCTGTCCTCGGACAAGGTTGAAGGCATCTTCGTCAACATCTTCGGCGGCATCGTCCGCTGCGACATGATTGCCGAAGGCATCATCGCCGCCGTGAAGGAAGTGGGCGTCAAGGTTCCGGTCGTGGTGCGCCTGGAAGGCACCAACGTGGAAGAAGGCAAGCAGCTGCTGCGTGACAGCGGCATGGCCATCATCCCGGCTGACAACATCAACGATGGCGCCAAGAAGATCGTTGAAGCTGTCAAGAACGCTGCCTGATTCGACACCAAGGAATTCCCATGTCTGTTTTGATTAACAAGAACACCAAGGTGATCGTGCAGGGCTTCACCGGCCAGCAGGGCACCTTCCACGCCACTCAGATGATCGAGTACGGCACCCAGGTTGTTGGCGGCGTGACCCCGGGCAAGGGTGGCACCACCCACATCGACCTGCCGGTCTTCAACACCGTTGCCGACGCCGTGCAGAGCACCGGCGCCAACGCTTCGGTCATCTACGTGCCGCCGCCGTACGCGGCCGACGCGATCCTGGAAGCCGCTGCTGCCGGCATCAAGGTCATCGTCTGCATCACCGAAGGCATCCCGGTGCTGGACATGCTGCGCGTCAAGAACGTGCTGACCCGTTCGCATCCGGACACCGTGCTGATCGGGCCGAACTGCCCGGGCGTCATCACCCCGGGTGAGTGCAAGATCGGCATCATGCCGGGCCACATCCACCAGCCGGGCAAGATCGGCATCGTGTCGCGTTCGGGCACCCTGACCTATGAAGCGGTCAAGCAGACCACCGAAGTCGGCCTGGGCCAGTCCACCTGCATCGGCATCGGTGGTGACCCGATCAACGGCCTGAACTTCGTCGACTGCCTGAAGCTGTTCAACGAAGACCCGCAGACCGAAGGCATCATCATGGTTGGCGAAATCGGCGGTGACGCCGAAGAAGCCGGCGCCGAGTACATCAAGAACCACGTGATGAAGCCGGTCGTCGGTTTCATCGCCGGTGCGTCGGCTCCGGCCGGCAAGCGCATGGGCCACGCCGGTGCGATCGCCTCGGGCGGCAAGGGCACGGCCGAAGGCAAGTTCGCCGCCATGGAAGCTGCTGGCGTCGTCACCGTCCGTTCGCCGGGCGACCTGGGCGCCGCCATCGCCAAGCTGGTGAAATAAGAACGACTGCCTCTGGCAGCCGATTCTGTAGAGCCGAGCCCACGCTCGGCTTGCTTTGGAAAAGCCGCCCTCGGGCGGCTTTTCTGCGTCTGGCGGCCGCCTGGTCGGCCCATCCACGCATGGTGGGGATCTACTGAGCCAGGGCTGTCCACGCAGTGAACGCCCCCGGCGCGCGCACGACGCGGCGCTACAATGGGCGCATTGCAACCACAGGCTGGATTCCCATGGCTTCGATCCGCATCGCGATGGCGCAGTTCGATTTCCCGGTCGGCGATGTCGCCGGCAACACCGAGCGCATCATCGAGATGATCGGCCAGGCGCGCGACGAGTACGGCGCCGAGCTGGTGATGTTCCCCGAGCTGGCGGTGAGCGGTTACCCGCCGGAGGACCTGCTGCTGCGCCCGGGCTTCCTGTACGAGTGCGAGCAGGCGATGACCCGCATCGCTGCCGCCTGCCGTGGCATCACCGCCGTGGTTGGCTGGCCACAGGCGGCCGGCGCGGTGGTCTACAACGCTGCCAGCGTGCTGCGCGATGGCCTGGTCGAGCAGACCTACCGCAAGCGCGAGCTGCCCAATTACGCGGTGTTCGACGAGCGCCGCTACTTCGATGTCGATCCGGATGGCGGCAGTTGCGTGTTCGAGGTCAACGGTATTCCGGTCGGCCTGCTGATCTGCGAGGACCTGTGGTTCGCCGAGCCGTTGGCCGACACCGTGCGCGCCGGCGCGCAGCTGGTGATGGTGCCGAATGCGTCGCCGTACGAGCGGGGCAAGCATGCCCAGCGCGATGCGGTGCTGGCCGCGCGCACCCGTGAGAGCGGGGCGGCGATCGCCTACCTCAATGTGGTCGGTGGCCAGGACGCGCTGGTGTTCGATGGCGCCTCGGTGGTGGCCGATGGCGACGGTACCGTGCACCCGGCCGCCGCCGCCTTCGTCGACCAGTGGCTGGTGGTGGAGTACGACGGTGAAACCCGCCGCTTCATGCCGCACGTGTGGATGGACGATGGCGACGAGAGCATGGACGCGCTGGCCTGGCGTGCCGTGACCCGTGGCATCCAGGACTACTGCCGCAAGAACGGCTTCAGGAAGGTGTGGCTGGGCCTGTCCGGTGGCATCGATTCGGCGCTGGTGCTGGCCATGGCCGTGGACGCGATGGGCGCCGAGAACGTCACCGCCGTGCGGTTGCCGTCGCGCTATACCGCAGGCCTTTCCAACGACCTGGCGGCCGAGCAGTGCCAGGCACTGGGCGTGAAGCTGGAGGCGGTGTCGATCGAGCCGGCGTTCAAGGGCCTGATGGAATCGCTGGCGCCGATGTTCGAGGGCACCACGCCGGACGTGACCGAAGAGAATCTGCAGTCGCGCAGCCGTGGCGTGATCCTGATGGCGCTGGCCAACAAGTTCGGCGGCCTGCTGCTGACCACCGGCAACAAGAGCGAGTACGCGGTCGGTTACGCCACCATCTACGGCGACATGTGCGGTGGCTATGCGCCGTTGAAGGACCTCTACAAGACCGAGGTGTTCGGGCTGTCCAAGTGGCGCAACACCGTGGGCGGCGCACCGGTGATCCCGCCAGCGGTGATCAGCCGCCCGCCGTCGGCCGAACTGCGCGAGAACCAGCTGGACCAGGATTCGCTGCCGGCCTATGACGTGCTGGATGGCATCCTGTACCGCTACATCGATCAGGAGCAGTCGCGCACGGAGATCGTGGCGGCCGGTTACGACGCGACCGTGGTCGACCGCGTGCTTCGCCTGGTGCGCATCAGCGAGTGGAAGCGGCATCAGGCCGCGCCCGGGCCGAAGGTCTCGCGCCGGGCGTTCGGCCGTGAGCGTCGTTACCCGATCAGCAACGGCTACAAGGGCTGAGGCCCGGTCCAGCAGACGACAGGGAGTGGCGGCCGATGGCCGGCAACCCGTTGGCCCTCTCCGGTGGGTGCGGACCCTGGTCCGCACGATGGTCGAAGATCATCCACGCATGGCGTGGATCTACCGGGCTTCGCCGAGCAGCTGTTCGAGGCCGGCGGTTTCCGCAGCGTCGCTGAAGTGGCCGCCCTCAAGCCGTGCACGCACAAATGCCAGGCCATCCGCCGCCGCCGCATCCAGCGTGCCGCGGTGGTCGACCGGGTAGCGTCGGAACGCGACCGGCTCGCCTCGCAGGGCCAGGCCTGCGGCGTACAGCAGCGTGGTCAGATAGGGCACATCGCGGTCCGCGCTGCCATGGCCCAGCATCAGTGGTTGGCTGAAGCCGCGGCGCGGTACGCCGAGATAGTCGTACAGCACCGCCCAGATGCCCGGCACGCTGGTCAGCGGTGCAGTGAACATGCTGCCGGTATCCGCACCGTCCAGGGTGGCGGCCAGTTCGCCCAGGCACTGCTCACGTGCCACTGCCACGCGGGCGCGGCCGGTGTCGCTGAGGACGCGGTCGATCTGCGGCGCGACCTGCAGCAGGCCATCGAGCAGATACGCGTGATACGCGTTGACTGCACCTGGATTGGCGGTGCGGTTGTCCGGTTTCATCACCAGCGCGGTCAACTCCACTGCCGTGGGCGTACCGGTGGTGAAGCTGCCGCGGTAGTGCAACGCCGGCCCTCCATAGGTGGGGGCGATGTGGCCTGCGGTGAGCGCGGCGGCGCCACCCTGCGAATGGCCGACCGAGACCCAGCGCGGCGACAGCGCTGCGTTGCCCAGGTACTGGCGGCTGGCTTTGACGAGGTCGATGGCGTTGCGCGCGGCAGTGCGCACATGCAGATAGGCATGGTCACCTGGACTGCCGAGGCCCTGGTAGTCCGCGGCGACCACCGCATAGCCCTGTGCCAGGAACTGATCGAGGAAGCGCCCGTCGCGTTGGGGTTGGTAGGGGCCGGACACCGAGGGCGCACAGCGATCTGCGATGCCCTGGGTGCCATGTGCCCAGGACACCACCGGCCAGCCGCCTGCAGGCGCCGCGCCGGCGGGCAGATACAGCAGGCCGGTGCCTTCGGCCAGCTGGCCGCGATGATCCGGGGTGCGGTAGTGCAGCTTGTAGGCCTGCGCGGCCTTGGACGGCACCCATGACGCGCGATAGGGGGCAGCAGACAGCAGGTCGCCCGGTGCAACCGGTGCGGCGGCCAGGGGGCCCGGGGACAGCGCCAGCAGGGCAGTGGCGAGGAGGCAGGCGCGGGGGCGGAAATGGCGTGGCGGTGGGGTCATGAGGCGCTCCTTCACGGCCGGGATGGCCGTTGCGCCGCAGTGTGGAGGGGCTCGCCCGCGCCGATTGGGACCGGCGTCGCATCCGCCGGGGATTCGTAGAATTCCTAGTGTCGTGGTCCATGGGCGCACGAACCCTCCACGCATGGCGTGGATAACCGACAAAGAAAAGGCCCCTTGCGGGGCCTTTTTCTTATTTCTTTTCCAGTCGCGCGTTGCGCTGGCCGGTGCTTGCGGACTTCTCGCCAGCGAACGGGTTCAGCTTGCGGATCATCCACGGGTACTTCGGCCACTTGCCTTCCAGCCACGGGTGGTCCGGCTGGTTCAGCTGCAGGACGCGGCGGGCGTCGTCGGCCAGGGTCTTGTTGCCCAGGTGGGTGTAGGAATCGGCCAGGACGGCGACGGCGTCGTACTGGAACGCGCTCTGCGGGTAGGTTTCCAGCAGGTAGTTGGCGCGGCCGGCGGCCGAGACCCAGGCGCCGCGGCGCATGTAGTACAGGGCGTTGTCCAGCTCGTGCTGGGCGAACACGTCACGCAGCTCCAGCATGCGCTGGCGCGCATCGGCGGCGTACCGGCTGTTCGGGTAGCGGTCCACCACGATGTTGAAGTCCGAATACGCCTGGTGCGGCGTGGACAGATCGCGCCGGCTGGCATCCAGCGACCATACGCGACGAAGGAAAACCGTACTGCGATTGGAGTTGGCCAGGCCGCGCAGGTAGTACAGGTACGCGATGTTGCGATGGGTCGGGTAGGTACGGATGAAGCGGTCGATGCTGGACACCGCGTCATCGTGCTTGCCGGCCTTGTACTGGGCGTAGGCGGTCTCGATCATCGCCTGCTCGGTGTACGGGCCGTACGGATACTGGGCCACCAGGCGGCGGAAGCTGGCTTCGGCGCCGCTCCAGTTGCCACCCTGCATCAGCTTGTGGCTCTTCTCGTACAACTGTTCGACCGGCGTCCCTTCATCGGGGCGATCGCCCTTCTTGGCACCACGGTGGCAGCCGGTGGCGGCGATGACCAGCACCAGCAGCAGGGCGGTGAGGCGGACGGGCGCGGAGAGCATGGCGGAGCGTCGGATCATGGGGTCGAGGCGGGACGCGGCTGGAATACGAAGGGTCGATGATAGCCTAGTGTCCTGTCCAGCGACTGAAACCGGCCGCCGGGACCCCAAAATTTCAAAGAATGCCCCCCTGCCATGTCTGAACAACCCTCTGAATCGGCCCGCCAGGCCATCGTCCCCGACACCGCTGCCGGCCGCCGTTTCGACGCCGTCGTGGCCGAACTGTTCCCCGAATACTCGCGGTCGCGCCTGACCGAGTGGATCAAAGCCGGTGAGGTCCTGCTGGACGGCGCCCAGGTGCGTCCGCGCGATCCGCTGCGCGGCGGCGAGGTGGTGACCCTCAACGTGGTGCTGGAAACGCAGACCGACGCCCAGCCGGAGGACATCCCGCTGGACGTGCTGTTCGAGGACGAGCACCTGCTGGTGATCAACAAGCCGGTGGGCCTGGTGGTTCACCCGGGCGCCGGCAACCACAGCGGCACCCTGGTCAATGCCCTGCTGTTCCGCGACCCGTCGGTGGCGGTACTGCCGCGCGCGGGCATCGTGCACCGCCTGGACAAGGACACCAGCGGCGTGATGGTGGTGGCCAAGACTCTGGAAGCGCAGACCGCGCTGGTCGAGCAGTTGGCCGCACGCGACGTGCACCGCCAGTACCTGGCCATCGTGATGGGCGCGCTGGTGGCCGGCGGTACCGCTGATGCCCCGATCGACCGCCACCCGCGCGACCGCCTGAAGATGGCCGTGCGCGAGGACGGCAAGGAAGCGATCACCCATTACCGCCTGCGCGAGCGCTTCCGTGCGCACACCGCACTGGAGTGCCGCCTGGAAACCGGCCGTACCCATCAGATCCGCGTGCATATGGCGCACGTGCGCCATCCGATCATCGGCGACCCGCTGTACGGCGGTGCATTGAAGCTGCCCAAGGGCGCCAGCGACGAGCTGGTGGCCGCGCTGCGCGGCTTCAAGCGCCAGGCCCTGCACGCCGAGACGCTGGAGTTCACGCACCCGATCACCGGTGAGCCGGTGCGCAACACCGCGCCGGTGCCGGACGACATGCTGCACCTGATGAAGGTGCTGCGCGAAGACAGCCAAGCCTTCGCCGCGCGCGAGCGGGACCGCTGGTGATGGCTGCCGCGCTGCCCTTGCTGCAGGCGGACTGGCCGGCGCCTCCGGGCATCCATGCGCTGACCACGCGCCGGCACGGTGCGGGCATTTCGCCGGCGCCGTTCGCGCAGTTCAACCTGGGCAACCGGCACGCGGCCGATGGTGATACCCCCGCCAATGTGGAGCACAACCGCCAGCTGCTGCAGCAGGGGTTGGCGCTGCCGTCGGCCCCGCACTGGCTGCGCCAGGTGCACAGCAGCACCGTGCTGCGCTTCAGCGCGCCGCCGGTGCCCGGCGCCAGCGAACCGGTGGCCGATGCCGCGGTGACCTCGGTGCCGGGCGTGGTGCTGGCGATCCTGACCGCCGACTGCCTGCCGGTGGTGTTCGCCGCCGCCGATGGAAGTGAGGTGGGCGCGGCCCACGCAGGCTGGCGTGGCCTGGCCGACGGCATGCTGGAGGCCACGGTGGCCGCCATGCAGACGCCGCCGGCGCAGCTGCGGGCCTGGCTGGGCCCGGCCGCCGGACCGGCCGACTACGAGATCGGCGAGGAGGTCTACCACGCCTTCGTCGGCCATGATCCGGCCGCCGAAGCGGCGTTCGTGGCGACGCGCTCCGGTCACTGGAAGGTGGACCTGTTCGCGCTGGCCCGCCAGCGCCTGCAGGCGGCGGGCATGGACCCGGCGCAGGTGCATGGCGGCACGGTGTCGACCATGGCCGATCCGGACCTGTATTCGCACCGGCGCGATCGTCGCACCGGACGCATGGCGACCCTGGCCTGGATCGCGCCCTGACTTCGCCGCTATTCGCGCGCGTGCTGGGGCCGGCCTTCGCCACCCTGGCCGCGCCGGTGCAGGCGCTGCATGCCGCGCCGTTGCCGTGCCGCTACGTGGGGCAGGCGCGCATCGTGAGGGGGTGGCACTGGCTGGTGCCGCTGCTGGCTGCGTTGGCACGGTTGCCAAAGGACGGAGACGCGCTGCCGACCGAAGTGGCGTTCAGGGCACACGGGCAGGGCGAGCAGTGGGCGCGGCGTTTTGGGCGCTGGCCGATGGTGTCGCGGCTGTGGGCGCATGAGGGATACCTGCGCGAGCAGTTGGGCGCGGTGCGCTTCGAATTTGATCTGCAGGCCCGCGAAGGTGGCATCGACTGGTCTGTGCGGCGGGTCTGGGCCTTCGGGCTGCTCCCGCTGCCGAGGCGCTGGTTTGGTGGCGTGCGTTGCCGCGAAGCCTGGCAGGGTGAGCGTTACACTTTCCTGGTCGATGTGACGCTGCCCTGGGTGGGAGCTCTGATCCGCTATGAAGGCTGGCTCGAACCGCAGTGAGGCCGCCGCCGAGGCTGGCAGCGCGGTGATCGTATTCGATGGCGTATGCGCGCTGTGCAACCGCTGGGTGCGCTTCCTGCTGCGCTTCGACCGCAGGGGGCGCTATCGCTTTGCGGCGATGCAGGGCGCACAGGGCAGCGCGATGCTGCGCGCGCACGGGCTGGACCCGCAGGACCCGATGTCGTTCCTGCTGCTGGACGCGCAGGGCGCCTGGACCGATACCGATGCGATCCTGCGCGTGCTGGCGGGGCTGGGCGGCGCCTGGCGTTTGAGCGGCGTGCTGCGGGCAGTGCCGCGCGGCTGGCGTGATGCCGCGTATCGCGCGCTGGCACGCAACCGTTACCGCTGGTTCGGGCGGCATGACGCCTGTTACCTGCCCGCACCGGAGCAGGCCGCGCGGTTCCTGGATTGAAGAAAAAAGGGGACGGAGGGGATCAAGTCGTTTGTGCACAAACGACTTGATCCCCTCCGTCCCCTTTTTCCCTCAGCCTTCCAGCGCGTCGAGGTAGCTGCGGCGCCAGTGGTTGATGTCGTAGGTGCGCAGATGTTCCATCATCGCATGCCAGCGCTCCTTGCGCCTGCTCAGCGACATCGTCGCTGCCGTGGCGATGGCGTCGGCCACGCCGTCCAGATCATGTGGGTTCACCAGCAGTGCCTGCTTCAGTTCGTCGGCAGCGCCAGCCAGCAGAGACAGCACCAGCACGCCGGGATCCTCCGGGTCCTGCGAGGCCACGTACTCCTTGGCTACCAGGTTCATGCCATCGCGCAGCGGCGTGACCAGGCCGACCGCCGCCGCCCGGTAGAAGCCGGTGAGCGTGGCATGGGTGAAGTTCTGGTTGACGTAGCGCAGGGGTGTCCAGTCCGGCTCGGCGTGGCCACCGTTGATGTGGCCGGCGATCTGTTCCAGCTGGCTGCGTAGCTGCCGGTACTCGGTGACGTCGCCGCGCGAGACCGGCGCGATCTGCAGGTAGGTCAGCGAGCCGCGCTGGTCGGGGTGGCGCTCAAGATAGCGCTCGAAGCCGAGGAAGCGCTCGGGCAGGCCCTTGGAGTAGTCCAGGCGATCTACGCCGATCGCCAGCTGGCGGTCACGCAGGCTGTTGCGCAGATTCTTCACCGCGGCCTTGGTGGCGGCGGTGCCGGCCTGGCGTGCGATCAGCTCGGTGTCGATGCCGATCGGGAAAGCCGCCGCACGGAAGCGGCGCCCGCCCGGTGCTTCCAGCTCGCCGTTGTCGAGTACGCGGCCACCGCCGAACAGGCGCAGGTAGGTCTGGAAACGATCGGCGTCGCGCTGGGTCTGGAAGCCGACCAGATCGTAGGCGTACAGCGCGGAGAACAGTCGCAGGTGGTCGGGCATCGCCTGCAGCAGGTCGGCCGACGGCATCGGGATGTGCAGGAAAAAGCCGATGCGGCAGCCGATGCCGCGCTCGCGCAGCAGTGCGCCGAGCGGGATCAGGTGGTAGTCGTGGATCCAGACGATGTCATCCTCTCGCAGCAATGGCGCGAGCTTGTCGGCGAACAGCGCATTGACCTTGTGGTAGGTCTCGCGGGTGCCGCGGTCGTAGTCGACCAGGTCCAGCCGGAAGTGCAGCAGTGGCCACAGCGTGCGGTTGGCGAAACCATTGTAGTAGCCATCGACTTCGCGCTTGCTCAGGTCCATGGTGACGTAGTCGATGTCACCGTCCTTCTGCCGGTGCAGCGTGCCGCTGCCTTCCTTTACGGTCTTGCCGCTCCAGCCGAACCACAGGCCGCCGCGCTCCTTCAGGGCGGCCAGCAGGCCGACCGCCAAGCCGCCTGCGCGGTTCTCGCCGGGCACGGCCACACGATTTGATACCACGACCAGACGACTCACGATGCCTCCTGCCAGGACCGCGACAGGCGCATCGCGGCGGTGATCAGGCCGACGTGCGAATAGGTCTGCGGGAAATTGCCCCAAGCCTCGCCACTGTCGAAGGCCAGATCCTCCGACAGCAGGCCCAGATGGTTTCGCTGCTTCAGCAGCAGCTCGAACATCTCGCGTGCTTCGTCCATGCGCCCGATCGCCGCCAGCGCATCGATGTACCAGAAGGTGCAGATGGTGAAGCTGGTTTCCGGCTCGCCGAAGTCATCCGGCGCGACATAGCGGTACAGCGAATTGCCATGCTTGAGGTCGCGGCCGATCGCATCGACGGTGGCAATGAAGCGCGCATCCAGCGCGTCGATGAAGCCGATATCGGCCAGCAGCAGCAGCGAGGCATCCAGCCGATGGCCACCGAAGGTATCGGTGAAGTGGCCCAGCTCCTCGCTCCAGGATTCGGCCATGATGCGCGCGTGGATGGTGTCGGCGCGCTCGCGCCAGTAGCGTGCGCGGTCATCGCGCTTCAGGCGCACGGCGATCTTGCACAGGCGGTCGCACGCCGCCCAGCACATCGCGCTGGTGTAGGTGTGCACTTCGGTGCGGCCGCGGAACTCCCACAGGCCCGCATCGGGTACGTCGTGCAGGGCGAACGCCTGTTCGCCCAAGGGTTCCAGGCGGGCGAAGGTGTGCGCATCACCCGGGTCCTGCAAGCGCCGGTCGAAGAACAGCTGCGTGGACGCCAGCACCACGCTGCCGTACACATCGTGCTGGCGCTGCACCCAGGCCAGATTGCCGCGTCGCACCGGGCCCATGCCACGGTAGCCGGACAGGCTGGGTACTTCGTCCTCGTCCAGCTTGGCTTCGAAGCCGATGCCATACAGCGGCTGCAGCGTGCCGTCGGTGGTGGCCAGGTTGAAGATGTAGCCGAGGAACTGCTCCATCGTGCGTGTTGCGCCGAGGCGGTTCAGTGCGCGCACCACGAACGCGGCATCACGCAGCCAGCAGTAACGGTAGTCCCAGTTGCGCACGCTGCCGGGGGCTTCTGGAATGGAGGTGGTCATTGCCGCGATGATCGCGCCGCTGTCCTCGTACTGGCACAGCTTCAGGGTGATCGCACTGCGGATCACCGCGTCCTGCCATTCCAGCGGAATGGACAGGTAACGCACCCATTCGCGCCAGTAGTCGCGGGTGCGTTGGAAGGCTTCCTGCACATAGCCACTGATCGAGCGGTTGAGCGATTCATCCACGCCCAGGATCAGGTGGATGGGATGGTTGAGTACGAACGGCAGACCGTCGCGCACGAAGCGCACCGGTACATCGGTGGTCAGCCGCAGCACATGCTCGGGCAGGATCCAGCGCACATGGTTGCTGCCCCAGGTGGACTCCGGCACGAGCGCGCCCCAGTCCGCCAGTGGTCGCGCATGCACGGTGATGCGCGGACTGCCGGCCAGCGGACGCACCTGGCGGATCAGGCTGACCGGGCGGTAGAAACGGTCGTTCTGGCGCCAGCGCGGGGCGAAATCGAGGATTTCCAGTTCGCCACCGTGCGCGTCGCGCAGGACGGTGCGCAGGATCGCGGTGTTGGTCAGGTATTCCTGCTCGCTGCTCGCGAAGTCCTCCAGCTCGATGGCGAAGTCGCCACCGGTCTGCTGGTTGGGACCGAGCAGGGCACAGAAGGTGGGGTCGCCGTCGAAGGTGGGCAGGCAGCTCCAGACAACGCGGGCACGTTTGTCGACCAGGGCGCCGAAGCTGCCGTTGCCGACCACGCCCAGATCAAGATCGGGTTGGGTCATCACGCGGTACATCTCGGTTGCGGCCGTGGGGTGGCCGGGTCAATAGGCATTCTCACGCAGCCAGGCGTGCACGCTGCGTATGTCGGGCAGCGCGAACACCGCCTTGCTCGGTTCCCGCTCGCCCACCAGCACGCTCCAGCCATGCTGGACGTTGGCGGCGTCGAAGCCGAATTCATCGGTGAGGTCGTCACCGAGGAACACCGGCAGGCGGCCGCGGAAGGGCAGGTACTGCATCATCCTGCGCACGGCACGGCCCTTGTCGGTGCCGACAGGCACGAACTCGACCACATGGTCGCCAGGTTGCAGGCGGTAGCTGGCACGGCCGCGCACGTGGCGGTCGGCGAAGGCGCGGACATCGCTGGCGGCATGCGGCGCGCCGCGCCAGTGCAGGGCCAGGCCGACGCCCTTGTCTTCCACCAGTACGCCGGGATGGCCGTGGGCGAAGCGCATCGCCTGCTGGTGCAGTGCGTGCAGCCACTCGGCGGTGTCGTCATCGTGTTCGTCACGCAGCACACGACCATCCTGGCCACGCAGTTCATGGCCGTGCAGGCCAGCGGCAGGCAGTTGCAGGGGAGCGAACAGTTGATCCAGCTGTTCAAGCGGGCGACCACTGACCAGTGCCACGGCACCTTCCAGGCGGTCGCTGATGCGGCCGATGGCTTCACGCACATCCGGCAGCAGCTGCACGGCATCCGGGCGCGCAGCGAATTCGATCAGGGTGCCGTCGACATCGAGGAACAACGCGCAGGCGTCGTCCAGCAATGGCGGTGGCGGACGCAGGGGGAGCGGTTCAGCCATGACGCCCAGCTTGCCAGCGTGGGCGTGTACGTGGGGTCGAGGGCAGGCTACGGCCTTGCTTCGGTGGGTGCCGACCGTGGGTCGGCACAAAGGGTCAGCCTGCATTGAACCCAGACAGTGCGGACCAACGGTCCGCACCCACCCAAGGCAATTACACCCAGAGCAATCAGAAGGTATAGCGAACGCGGCCGTAGTAGTAGGCGCCGTTGCTGCCGATCGGCGACAGCACGTCGTACGGCAGGTTGCCGAAGTAGTGGATATCGCTGTTGGATCGATCCGGGTAGTTGTCGGTCAGGTTCTGCCCGCCGATGGCCACGCTCCACTGCGGGGTGATGCGGTACTCGACCTCGGCATCCAGCTGCCACTCGGCCTGGTAGGTCTGGCGCGGGATGTAGCCGTCACCGAAGTTGAACACGCGGGTGGCGCTGCCGTAGCGGTTCACGCGGCTGCTCAGCGACCAGTGGTCGTTGCTCCAGGCTGCCGAGAAACTACCGCGCGTGCGCGGCGTGGCGTCGGTGAGCGTGTTGGTTTCTTCGATGCCGAACAGCACGTAGTCCGGGTTCAGCGCACGCAGCTGTGCCGGCGTGGCCAGCACGTTCTTCAGCGTGGTCTTGGTATACGCATAGGTGCCGGTCAGCAGCAGCTGGCCATCGCCCAGCGACTGGCGCCAGTTGGTCACCAGCTCGGCGCCACGGGTGCGGGTGTCGGCGGCGTTGACGAAGAAGCTGGCGCTCTGCAGGCCACTGACGCCGTAATTGGCCGCCACATAGTCGGTCAGCGCATCACCGGTGATGCTCTCCGACAGCGCGATGCGATCGTCGATGTCGATCTGGAAGAAGTCCAGCGACAGGTCGAAGTGCTCGCCGATGCGGCTGGTGAAGCCCAGCGAGGTGTTGATCGACTTCTCCGGCTTCAGGTTCTGCGCACCCAGGCCACGCGCGATCGGATTGTTGACCGACAGCAAACGGCCCTGCACCAGCTGGCCGCCAGCGTTGTAGCCGGTGGAGGTGGACTCGTAGCCGATCTGTGCCAGCGACGGCGCACGGAAGTTGTTGGAGATGGCGCCACGCAACGCGAACGCCGGGGTGAATTCGTAGCGCAGGCCGAGCTTGCCGGTCAGTTCACCGCCGAAATCGTCGTTGTGCTCGTAGCGCGCGGCCAGATCGGTGGAGAACTTTTCGCCGAACTGGCTGGACAGGCTGGCATAGGCGCTGGCCACATCACGCGACAGGGTGGCTGCATCCTGTGGGGTCAGGCCGCCACCGGCCTGCGAACCGGTCGGGCGGTCGGTGAACGGGCCGGCCGCGTAGCTGGCCGGGTCACCGGGGCGGGTCTGGTAGCGCTCGTGGCGCGCTTCCACACCCAGGCCCAGGGTGTGGCTGATGCTCTCGCTCTGGGCGAACACGCGGCTCAGGTCGAGGTTGCCCACGGTCTGTGCGTACTCGTAATCGGCGGTCTTGAAACGGGTCGGGCTGGTCGGGCCCAGCGAGGCGTTGAGCGAGTCGCGCAGGCGGTAGGTGAAGTCGTTCTGCCCGTAATCCAGGCTGCCGTCGTAGCTCCATTCGCCCCACTGCCCACGCACGCCGGCCACGGCCTGCACGTCGCGGTTCTCGCCTTCGGAGATCGGCCGGTAACCGTTCGGATAGATCTCCTTCCAGTTGGCATCGCCATCGGGGTAGCGGAAGTAGTTCGCGCCTTCGGTATCCCGCTGGTTGAAGGTACCGAACGCGTAGAACGTCGAGGTCTGGCCCACCGGGATCTCGGTGTTCAGCCACAGGTTGATGTCCTTGCTCTTGCCATCGCCCAGCACATAGTTGCGCTTGCCCTGCAGCGCCAGGTTGCCCGGGGTCTGGTCCCACGGCGGAATCTGGTCGAAGCCAGCGCGGTTGGTGCCGTTGCGGTGCTTGTATTCCAGGCCGACGCGCAGGAAGCCACCGTCTTCGCCCAGCGAGGTGCCGACCTTGGCGCTGATGTTGCCGGTCTGGCCGTCGGTGAGAGTGCGGCCGATCGGCTTGAGGTCGGTGTGGTTGGCGCCGTAGCTGGCCTCGATCTCCCCGCCGTCACCGCCGTTGTCGAGGATCACGTTGATCACGCCTGCCACAGCGTCCGATCCGTACAGCGCGCCGGCGCCGTCGCGCAGCACTTCGATGCGCTTGATCGCACTGACCGGAATCGAGTTGAAGTCGACCGGGGTGGTGCCCTTGCCGATCTTGCTGTCGGTGTTGACCAGCGCGGTGTGGTGGCGGCGCTTGCCGTTCACCAGCACCAGCACCTGGTCCGGCGACAGGCCACGCAGCTGTGCCGCGCGCACGTGGTCGGCGCCACCGGAGTTGGACTGGCGCGGGAAGTTGAACGACGGGAGCAGCGCCTGCAGCGCACTGCCCAGCTCGCCGTTGACCACGCCGGCCTTGCGGATGTCCTCGGCGGTGAGCACGTCCACCGGCGAGGTGGATTCGAGCACGGTGCGGTCGGCGGCACGGGTGCCGGTGACGATCACCGTGTCCAGGTTGGTGGCGTCCTGGGCCAGGGCCGGGACGGCGGCGGAGGAAAGCGAGAGGGCGATGGCGAGGCCGAGCGGCGACGCGGGCAGGCGGGCGGACATGGGGGCTCCAGCAACAACGACGACGGGGAAGGGGGAGACAGTTTCACTTACATCCATCCGGATGAAGCGATATATTATCTTCGCGTGATGGCCGGTGCCGATGCAAGCCCCTGCCAGTCCGGCATGAGCTGATGCCCTGCTGGCATCAGCACGCCGGGCCGGTGGCGCTGTACGCTGCCGGCTCGCCTTGTCCCCCTTCCCCGGAGCTGTACCGATGAAACACCTTGGCCTCGTCTTCGCCGTGCTGCTGGCCACCAGCGGCTGCGCCAGCCTCTCTTCGCAGGCGCCCAGCGCCTATGCCACGGCCACCACCGCCGAACTGAAGGGCGATGCAGCACGCCCGTCCGCCGGCCATGGCTGGGTGCGCAGTGAGCTGTACTTCGGCGTGGGCGAGGAGCAGGGTGCCGGCAACCGCCCGCAGGCCGACACCATCAGCGAGGCGCAGTGGCGCACGTTCCTGGACAAGGAAGTGACCCCGCGCTTCCCGGATGGCCTGACCGTGTTCGATGCCTACGGCCAGTGGCTGTTCCGCGGTGATGCCGCGCCCAACCGCCTGCGCACGAAGGTGCTGGTGGTGCTGCACGAGGACACCCCGCAGCGCCGCGCCGATATCGAAGCGATCCGCCTGGCGTGGAAGCAGCAGACCAAGCATCAATCGGTGCTGTGGTCGCGGCAGCCGGTCGAGGTATCGTTCTGAGTTGAAGGCACCACCGCGGTGCCGCAGGGAGCGATGATGAAACACAGGGAATGCGTGCTGGGCCTGGTGCTGGCGGGATTGCTGGCACCGTCGGCGCAGGCCAGTGGCGACGACGTCGAAACACTGCGGTTCCAGGTGGCCGCGCACGTGAAGGCGCACGCCGATCCCCAGCAGGATGGCAGCATCGCCGTGCAGCTGTCGCCGTCGGGAAAGCGCCAGACGCTGGCGGGCGCGGCCGATGCCGACGGCAATTCGCGCTGGGGTCTGGAGGACGTCGACTTCGATGGCTACCCGGAACTGGTCGCACGCGCCTCGGTGGGCATGGTCAATGAAGCGGTGACGGTGTACCGCTTCGATCCGGCCAGTGCTTCGTATCGCGTGCTGCAGGCCGACACCCACGGCAAGGACAGTTGCGGTGACCTGATGGGGCTGAGCGTGGACGTTGCCACCCGCACCCTCACCAGCAGTTGCCGCAGCGGCCCGATGTGGTACGCCGACCAGTACCGGTTCGCGGGTGCGAAGCTCTACCTGTACCGCGCCGAGAGCGTGTTGATGCTGGGCGATACGTTGAACGCCGCGCTGCAGTGGGAACAAACCGAAGAACAGGGCCCTCTGGCGGTCTGGCGCACCTATGACCCCGCCGGCGGTGTGCTGGAGAGCGCCATTGCCGATGGCCTGGGTGCACCACCGGATGGGCCGTTGCGTGGTCAGCAGGCCACCGTGGTACCTGCGCGCCTGTTCCTGTTCGACCGGCCCGGTGCGTCCAGTACCAAGCGTTACCTCGTGCAGGGCGACCGCGTGGAAATGCTGGATGAACAGGCCGGCTGGGTGAAGCTGCGCTACCGCAACCCGAAGCAGGGCGCGGTGCTGGGCTGGATCAACGTCAATGATTGACGAGACCTCTGCCCGCAGTTTGCACATCGAGGCGACGGGCGACGTGCCCACGGGGGCATCACTTCATCAGGTCTAGCCTCGGGCGTTCCCCCGTTCGAGGATGTATCCGATGAGCAAGCGCGTGGCCGAAATCGTGGTGGACGCCCTGCAGCAGGCCGGTGTCCGCCGTTGCTACGGCATCGTGGGCGATACGCTCAATCATGTGACCGATGCGATGCATGGCAGCGAGATCGCCTGGGTGCACGTGCGCCATGAAGAAGTGGCAGCGTTCGCTGCAGGCGCCGATTCGCTGGTGAGCGGCGAACTGACCGCCTGCGCCGGCTCCTGCGGACCCGGCAGTCTGCACTTCATCAACGGCGTGTTCGAGAGCAACCGAAACCGTGCGCCGATGGTGCTGATCGCCAGCCAGGTGGTGACCAGCGAGCTGGGCATGGAATTCCCGCAGGAAGTGGACTTCAAGGCGGTGTACGCCAGTTGTTCGGTGTTCTGCGAACAGGTGCACAGCGCCGAACAGGCACGCCGCGTGGTCACGTTGGCCTGCCAGGCGGCGATCAGCCGCCGCGGCGTGGCGGTGGTGATCCTCCCGGCCGATATCAGCCAGGCCGAGGTCAAGCACGATGTGCCGTTCTCGGTGCACTACACCCAGCCGGTATTGCGTCCTTCCGACGCCGAACTGCAGCGTATCGCCGAGCTGCTGGGGCAGGGCAAGCGCATCGGCATCTACGCGGGTGCCGGTTGCCAGGGCGCGCACGCGCAGTTGCTGGAACTGGCCCGACGCCTGCAGGCGCCGATCGCGCACACCTCGCGCGCCAAGGACTTCGTCGAGCCGGACAACCCGTACAACATGGGCATGACCGGCATCTTCGGCATCGAGTCCGGCTTCCACACATTGATGGCGTGCGACACGCTGCTGCTGCTCGGCGCCGACTTCGCCTGGGGCCAGTTCTACCCGGACAAGGCCACGATCATCCAGGTCGACCGCGATGGCAGTCATCTGGGTCGCCGCCACCCGGTGAACCTGGGCGTGGTCGGTGATATCGCGCCGACGCTGGATGCCTTGCTGCCGATGCTGCCGCCGCGCGAGGACAGCAGTTTCCTGGACGAGTGCATCGAGCGTCGCGACAAGGCGCTGAAGAAGCGCGAACAGGAAGAACAGCCGGGTGAAGGCGAGCTGATCCACCCGCAGCACCTGACCGCGTTGTTGTCGAAGTATGCGACCGACGATGCGCTGTTCACCGCCGACGGCGGCTCGCCGATGGTCTGGGTGCTGCGGCATATCCGGGTGAATGGCCGCCGCCGCACGCTGACCAGCCTGCTGCACGGCACGATGGCCAACGCGATGCCGCAGGCGCTGGGCCTGCAGAAGGCGTTCCCGGGCCGCCAGGTGATATCGCTGTCCGGCGACGGAGGCCTGGCAATGCTGCTGGGCGACCTGCTGACGGCAGTGCAGGAAAACCTGCCGATCAAAGTGGTGGTGTTCAACAATGGCTCGCTGAACTTCGTCGAGCTGGAACAGAAGGTGGAAGGCCTGCTGGACAACTACACCGACCTGAAGAACCCGGACTTCGGTCGCCTGGCCGAGGTGATCGGCTTCCACGGCCGCACCGTGACCCGCAGCGAGGATCTGGAGGAAGCGGTGCAGGACTTCCTGTCGCAACGTGGCCCGGCATTGCTGGACGTGCATACCAGCCGCGCCGAACTGGTGATGCCGCCACAGATCGAAGCCAAGCAGGTGGCCGGTACCGCGCTGTATGCCGCCAAGGCGGTGTTGAACGGCCGCTTCGACGACGTGAAGCATCTGCTGGTGGACAACTTCCTGAAGAAGTAGGGGTTAGTCGATGCAGGGCTGCGCCCTGCACCCGCTACGAGCCAGAGCCAGAGCAGAAGCGGGTTTCCTGAGGGATGGCGGGGTGGGTCCGGTTGCGGGGGACGCTGCAAGTACGTCCATGTAAGCTCGATCGCGCCATCCATGGCGCTCACGCCCCCGCAACCGGACCTACCCCGCCTTCGACAGTTTCCTGCGATCTGTCGGTAGATCCACGCCATGCGTGGATAACCTGGAAATGATCGAATTGTTCGTGTAGAGCCGAGCCATGCTCGGCTCAGAGCGAAGCGACCCGCTTTTGCTTTTGATCTTTTGATTCCTTTCCGTGGCTGGCACGCGCAGGGAGTTGTCAGGGGCCGGTCGGGATGGGCTGCGCAGGACCGTTGGCGCCATGGATGGCGCCATCGAGCCCCCAGGGACGGGTTTACGGCGTGTCCTGCGCAGCCCATCCCGACCGGCCCACTCCGATAAAGCTGCTTTTGGCGACCCACCCCCAGCCACGAGGGGCCCCGCCGTTGGCTGGAACCCATCATTCCACCTCGGAATTGGCGCGCCGGCCCCGCTGGGCCTACCATCGGCGGTCCCCACCCCCACCGCCCCTTCCATGTCCGCTCCCGCTTCCGCCGCACCGCGTCGCTGGTTCGTCTCCGGCGACTTCAACGGCTTCTTCGGCCTGGTCGTCGACAACCTCTCCATCCTCGGCTTCATCGCCATGGCCCTGGTCGGGATCTTCCAGTTCCCCGCCGACGTGGTGTTCGGCCGCATGTTCCCCGGCACCGCCTTCGGCGTGCTGGTCGGCAACCTGCTGTACACCCTGATGGCGCGCCGGCTGGCCGCACGTACCGGCCGCGACGATGTCACCGCCATGCCGCTGGGCCTGGATGCGCCGACCAGCATCGGCATGGCGCTGCTGGTGCTCGGCCCGGCCTTCCTCGCCTTCAAGCAGCAGGGCATGGACCCGCACGCGGCGGGCATCGCCACCTGGCAGCTGGGCATGGCCGCGCTGGTCATCATGGGCGTGCTCAAGTTCGTGCTGTCGTTCTTTGGCGAAGCGGTCACCCGCGCGCTGCCACGTGCGGCGCTGCTGGGTTCCATTGCCGGCATCGCGCTGGTGCTGATGGGCCTGCTGCCACTGCTGGAAACGCTGCGCTCGCCGCTGGTCGGCTTCACCACGCTGGGCCTGCTGCTGTATGTGCTGATCGCCAAGGGCAAGCTGCCGGTGCGTGGCCCCGGCGTGCTGCTGGCCTTCGTGTTCGGCACCGTGCTGTATTACGGCCTGGGCGTGGCCGGACTGGGTGCACCGGGCTTCCATGTGCCGGAATGGGTGCCACCGCAGGTGGTGCTGCCGCTGCCGACGCTGGGCTTCCTTGAAGGCCTGCCCACGGCGATGACCTACCTGCCGTTGCTGCTGCCGTTCGGCCTGCTGATGGTGGTCGGTGGCATCAACGTCTCCGAGAGCGCACGTGCGGCCGGCGATGACTATCGCACCCGTGACATCCTGCTGGTGGAAGCGGTGGCGACGCTGGTGGCCGGTGTCTGCGGCGGCGTTGCGCAGACCACGCCGTACATCGGCCAGCCGGCCTACAAGCACATGGGCGCACGCAGCGGCTATACGCTGCTGACCGGCCTGTTCGTCGGCATAGGCGGCATGCTCGGCATCATTTCCGGGCTGGTGCAGTGGCTGCCACTGGCGGTGCTGGCACCGATCATCGTGTACGTGGCCATCGACATCACCACGCAGGCCTTCCAGGCGACGCCACGTCACCACACCGGTGCGATGGTGTTCGGTTTCCTGCCGTCGGTGGCCTACCTGCTGGCGATCAAGGCACCCGGCTGGATCGCCCCGGACCAGCTGCCACAGCTGCTGACTAAGCTCGACGGCCACGGCCTGCCCGAGCTGGCGGTGATCTTCACCCTTGGCAATGGCTTCATCATCACCTCGATGCTGTGGATCTCGGCGGTGGCGGCGATGGTCGATGGCCGCCTGCGCCGCGCCTGCGGTTTCCTGCTGGTGGCGGCGGTGCTGACCCTGTTCGGCCTGATCCACTCGGTGGACCCGCGCGGTGGCATCTACCTGCCGTGGGATCTGGAAGGCCTGGCGCGCATCATCAGCTGGCAGTTCGCAGGCGCGTATGTGGCACTGGCGGTACTGCTGGGGTTGCTGTCGTTGCAGAAGCAGCCGGTGAAGCCGCTGGGTGAAGGCACCGATCATTGACCGGGGGACGCCGGGCATGGCCCGGCGCTACCGTTCGGCGTCCAGCTCCGGGTAATGGCGGAAAATGCCATTCGTGTTGAACGCCAGCCGCCGTTCCGAGCCCAGGTAGGCGGCGATGTTCGGCCGCTTCGCCACCCGCTCCTGCAGCGCACGCAGCAGGGGCAGGGTCGGCGCCAGTGCCTGCATGCGGCGCGGGAACATGTAGTCCAGCCCGCTCAGCAGCTGGAACAGCGACAGATCCACATAGGAATGCTCGCGCAATGCATGTCGGCCTCCGTTGGCGGCCAGCACCTGTTCGAAGTAACCAAGGAACTTCGGCAACCGTTCGCCGCGCAGCGACGTGGCCCGGGCCTTAGCTTCGATCTTCTGCTCTTCGTAGTACTTCGATGCGGCGATCGGATGGTGGGTGTCATGTACCTCTGCCACCAGGTCGGCGATGGTCAGCTGCAACTGCAGTGCCTGCATCCGCCGCGAGGCCGCTTGCGGCACCAGGTCCAACGTCGGGCCGAGAAAATCCAGGATGGCCGCGACCTGCGCGATGACCTGTCGCCCGGCCTTCAGGAACGGCGGTGCGAAGGGCTGCGCACCTTCGCTGCCACCGTCGAGGAACGGCTGCATCACTGCATCGCCGTGCACCCGCGCCATGTCGATGTAATCGGCGCCGGCATCTTCCAGCGCCAGGCGCACGAACTCGCCACGGCCCTGGATGCCGGTCCAGTAATACAGCGCGTACTGCATGGCAGTGCCTCCACAGGACAAGACCCGCAGCGTCGCGCGTGGCGTGCAAAGCAGGCGTGAGCGCGGCTCTGCTGCAGGCCCGAACCCGAACGGCAGCGGAACAGGTGGGGAACCCGCTGGAATCGGTGGGGTCACACCCTCTCCATGCGTGTGAAACGAGGTGCTGCATCATGCAGAGTGGAAAGGCGGTATGGCCCTGGGTGTTGGGTGTGGTGGTGATCGGTGGCGCGGGCGGTTGGTTGTTCCGCGATCAGCTGAAGAGCCTGGCAGACGGTGTCTCGGTGCCGGTGCAATCAACCCCCTCCAGTACCAGTGCACCGCCACAACCACAGGCGGCCGCAGAACCCGCGCCAGCGCCACCGCCGATCAAGCATCCGCTGGATACCGAGGTCGCAGCCGATCCGGCGCTGCCGAAGCTGGCTGACAGCGATGCCGCTGCCTGGGGCGCACTGAGCCAGCTGTTCCAGGGCGAGGGCCCGCTGACCCTGTTGCTGCGCGATCACCTGATCCAGCGCCTGGTCACCCTGGTCGACAACCTGGACAAGCCCAGCGTGCCGCCCACTGCGCTGGCCGCACGGCCGCTGCCGGGCAGTCTGCAGGTCGAGCCCGCTGAGGGCGGCGAGCGGATCGCTGCCAGCAACGGGGCACGCTATGCGCCCTATGTGCAGGCATTCACCGCGCTGGACCCGGCGGCGACGGCTGCCGCCTACAAGCGCTTCTATCCGCTGATCCAGCAGGCCTATGTGGACCTGGGCCGACCCGACGGATATTTCAACGACCGCCTGGTCGCGGTGATCGATCACCTGCTGGAGACCCCGGAACTGGCCCAGGCGCCGCTGGTGCAGCGCGATGAGCGCGGCCGTTACCGCTTCGTCGATCCCACCCTGCAGTCGCGATCGATCGGCCAGAAGGCGCTGCTGCGCATGGATCCAGCGCAGGCACGGGCGGTCAAGCAGCAGCTGCGGGCGATCCGCACCGCGATCACCCGCTGAACCCGTCCACCGCGCGGAACTGATCCGGATCAACGCGCCGACCACACCCACTCCGGCATGCTGGCCGCAGGCTGACTGGCCTCGGGGTGCAGTCGCAGTCACCCTTGAAACGGGGTGGGGCAACCGCATCTTTCCAGCATCGCCGGCGCGGGCCGGCCCTGATGACCGATGAGGATTCGCAATGCGGATGGACAAGCTCACCTCGCGTTTCCAGCAGGCGCTGGCAGACGCACAGTCGCTGGCCGTGGGCCGTGACAACAGCATCATTGAACCGGTTCACCTGTTCAGCGCGCTGCTGGACCAGCAGGGCGGCAGCACGCGCCCGTTGCTGGCCCAGGCCGGGGTGAACGTGCCGGTGCTGCGCGAGCGCCTGACCGAGGCGCTGGATGCGCTGCCCAAGGTGTCCGGCCAGGCCGGCAACGTTTCGATGGGTAATGACCTCGGCCGCCTGCTCAATCACACTGACAAGCTGGCTCAGCAGAATGGCGATGCCTTCATTGCCAGCGAGTGGTTCGTGCTGGCCGCGCTGGAAGACAACGGCACGCTGGGCATGGCGCTGCGCGCCGCCGGTGCCGACAAGACCCGCCTGCAGGCTGCCATCGACAAGCTTCGCGGCGGCGAGAACGTGCAGTCGGAAAATGCCGAGGAACAGCGGCAGGCGCTGGAGAAGTACACCATCGACCTGACCGCGCGTGCCGAGAGCGGCAAGCTCGATCCGGTGATCGGCCGTGACGAGGAGATCCGTCGCACCATCCAGGTGCTGCAGCGCCGGACCAAGAACAATCCTGTGCTGATCGGCGAACCCGGCGTGGGCAAGACCGCGATCGTGGAAGGGCTGGCCCAGCGCATCATCAATGACGAAGTGCCCGAAGGCCTGCGCGGCAAGCGTGTGCTGTCGCTGGACATGGGCGCGCTGATCGCCGGCGCCAAGTTCCGCGGTGAATTCGAGGAGCGCCTGAAGGGCGTGCTCAACGACCTGGCCAAGAACGAAGGCCAGATCATCCTGTTCATCGACGAGCTGCACACCATGGTCGGCGCCGGCAAGGCTGATGGCGCGATGGATGCCGGCAACATGCTGAAGCCGGCGCTGGCACGCGGCGAGCTGCACTGCATCGGTGCGACCACGCTGGACGAATACCGCAAGTACATCGAGAAGGACGCTGCGCTGGAGCGCCGCTTCCAGAAGGTGTTCGTCGGCGAACCCACGGTGGAGGACACCATCGCGATCCTGCGCGGGCTGAAGGAAAAGTACGCCGTGCACCACGGCGTGGAAATCACCGACCCGGCCATCGTGGCTGCCGCCACGCTGTCCAACCGCTACATCACCGACCGCCAGCTGCCGGACAAGGCCATCGACCTGATGGACGAAGCCGCCTCACGCCTGCGCATGGAGATCGACTCCAAGCCGGAGGAACTGGACCGCCTGGAGCGCCGGGTGATCCAGCTGAAGATCCAGCGCGAGATGCTGAAAAAGGAAAAGGACGAGGCCTCGCGGCAGCGCCTGGCCGACCTGGAAAACGACATCGACGGGCTGGAGCGCGAGTTCTCCGATCTCAATGAAATCTGGAAGTCGGAGAAGGCCGCGCTGCAGGGCGCCACCAAGATCAAGGAACAGGTCGAGCAGGCCAAGCTGGAGCTGGAAGCTGCGCAGCGCCGCCAGGATTTCGCCAAGATGAGCGAAATCCAGTACGGCCTGTTGCCCCAGCTGGAAAAGCAGCTGGCCGCCGCGCAGGAAGCCGAGCACAAGGACTTCAAGCTGGTACAGGACCGCGTCACCGACGAGGAGATCGCCGAGGTCGTGTCGCGCTGGACCGGCATTCCGGTCAACAAGATGCTCGAAGGCGAGCGCGACAAGCTGCTGCGCATGGAAGAGGTGCTGCACAACCGCGTGGTCGGCCAGGAGGAAGCAATCAAGGTCGTCTCCGATGCCGTGCGCCGTTCGCGTGCGGGCCTGTCTGATCCGAATCGTCCGGCCGGCTCGTTCCTGTTCCTTGGCCCAACCGGTGTCGGCAAGACCGAGCTGTGCAAGTCGCTGGCCGAGTTCCTGTTCGACAGCGCCGACGCGATGATCCGCATCGACATGAGCGAGTTCATGGAGAAGCACAGCGTCGCACGCCTGATCGGTGCACCTCCGGGCTACGTCGGCTACGAGGAAGGCGGCTATCTGACCGAAGCCGTGCGTCGCCGCCCGTATTCGCTGATCCTGCTCGACGAAGTGGAGAAGGCACATCCGGATGTGTTCAACATCCTGCTGCAGGTGCTGGACGATGGCCGCCTGACCGATGGCCAGGGCCGCACCGTGGACTTCCGCAACACCGTCATCGTGATGACTTCGAACCTGGGCTCGCACCAGATCCAGGACATGAGCACCGACGACAGCCCGGAGGCCTACACGCAGATGAAGGCGGCGGTGATGGGCGTGGTGCAGGCACACTTCCGCCCGGAATTCATCAACCGCCTGGACGACATCGTGGTGTTCCACCCGCTGGACAAGCAGCAGATCAAGCAGATCGCGCGTATCCAGATGCGTGGGCTGGAGAAGCGCCTGGCCGAGCGTGGCTTGAAGCTGATGGTGTCCGACGCAGCGTTCGACCTGCTCGGCAACGTTGGCTTCGATCCGGTGTATGGCGCGCGTCCGTTGAAGCGTGCAATCCAGGCACAGCTGGAAAATCCGCTGGCGCAGAAGATCCTCTCCGGTGCCTTCGTCAACGGCGACACCATCGAAGTCGGCAACGACGGCGGTCACCTGGTGTTCGCCAGGGCGTGAATCATGCGGGGCGCTGCCTGATCGCAGCGCCCCGTTTCCTGCGAAGTACGCCGGGCCATGCCCGGCGCTCACTCAGAAGCGGTGCGTATAACCGCTCATCAAGCCGAACTGGTTCGCCTTCTGCACGATCGGGCTGTCGGCGGCATCGCCAAGCAGGCGCGTGCCTTCGGCCGAGATGTACCAGTTGCCGTTGCGGCCCACGCGGTGGCTCCACTTCAGGCCGAGACCGGCGCTGACCAGGCCGGCCTTCGGCTTGTGCTGGGCAAAGCCGGTGCGCGCCGCCTGTTCCGGACTGACGCCGTACCAGGTCTGCATGTAACCGCGGTTGCCGTAGTCGGTGGAAACACTGCCGCTGACCACCCCACCGGCCAGGTCGAACAGCGGCAGGGTCAGGTTCAAGTGCACCTGCTGGGTGGCTAGGCCGTTCTCGGCCTTGTCCTCATCCTTGCGGGTGAACTGCCAGGAACCGCTCAGCACGGCTTCGCCCAGCGTATAACCAGCCGAGACGCCGACCAGGGGACGGGTATCGATATCGCCCATGCCGCGCAGGAAGTCCGAACCGCCAAGCAGGGAGTCCTTTTCCTTGCGGATGCCGCTGGCGCCGACGTAGGCACGCACGCGCGTGTGCTCGCCGATGGACGTGCCCCAGCCGATGCCGCTGGTGCCCAGAAACCAGCCCCCTGGCGAGGTGACATCGAAGGACAGCGAAGGCGTTGCACGATACTCCTCGCTGCCACTGTAGCGAGGTGCCACGCCACCGCCGGCAGCGACCTCGAAGGTCCAGTGGTCATCCTTGGCGTGGGCGATCGGTGCGGCGAACAGCGGCAACAGGGCCAGGCAGAGCAGGGCAGGGGAACGGCGAAGCTGGGACATGGAAACTCTCGACAATGGGAGGAAGGCAGCGCGCGCATCCGGCGAGTGCTGCAGGGTCGTTAGCGTGGCGATACGCCGGCGACCGATCCGTCCGCAGTTGTGCGGGAGTTGTAATCAATTGTAATCGTGCCCGTGGGCGTTCAGCTGGCAGCCAGCGGCCAGTGCATTTCCAGGCGCGCGCCGCCCAGCGTGGCGCGGCTGATGCGCAGCTCGCCACCGTGGCGGGCTGCGATGCGGCTGACAATGGCCAGGCCCAGGCCGAAGCCGCCGGTGTCGCGGCTGCGGCTGTCGTCCAGGCGGGTGAATGGACGCATCACCTTCTCGCGATCGGCTTCGGCGATGCCGGGGCCGTCGTCATCCACACGCAGGCAGGCCCGGCCGCCGACGCCGACCAGCGAGACTTCCACCTGCGAATGCGTGTGGCGCAGCGCATTGCCCACCAGATTGCTCAGTGCCAGCTGCAGCAGGCGCGGCTCGGCATCCACCCGTGGCAACGCACTGGGCTGCACGCGCAGGACCACGCCGCCGCGTTCGGCATCACGGCGTGCATCGGCCAGACAGGCCTGCAGCCAGTCGTCGGCTTCGATGCGCTGCATCGGCTCGCCTTCGCTGGGATGCTCAAGGCGCTCATAGGCCAGCAGTTCGCTGACCAGCCGGTTGAGTTCGGCCAGGTCGCCGTGCAGGCCCTGTGCCAGCCGTTCGCGGCGTTCGCGATCATCACTGTCCTGCATCAGGTCCAGACCGAAGGCCAGGCGCGCGATCGGCGTGCGCAGTTCGTGCGAGATCGCATGGGTCAGGTCGAGTTGGCGCTGCACCAGTTCGGCTACGCGCGCCGCCATGCGGTTGGAATGTTCGACGATGACCCGGATCTGCGAGCGCGGCGAGACCTGTGCGCGCGCTTGCAGATCACCGGCACCGATGCGGTCGGCGTGCAGGCGCAGCGCTTCAAGATCGCGCCAGAGCAGGCGCACCCAGGCGTACAGGCTGGCGCCGACCAGCAGCAGGATGCTGAGGTATGCCGCGATTGTCATGTACGTCGTCATCTGCACCGCGCCAGGCAGGCGCAGGTGCAGCCAGCGGCCTCCGATGCCTTCGATGGGCAGCAGGACCTGCTGGTATTGATCGCGCACGATGAAGCCATCGGCCTTCACGGCTGCCTGTTCCTGGGGGGCGAGCGCGGGCGGACTGTCGAGCAGGGTCAGCGCGATGCCGTAGTGTGGCTGCCACTGCTGCAGGCGCTCACGCTGCTGGCCGGCGTCCAGGCCGGCCAGGCCACTGCGCAGGGCGTACACCTGCCCGCGCACCTGCTCGACGAACACGCGATCCTGCACAGGCGTGTAGATGCCGTCCAGGATGTGGTTGAGGAAAAACACCGACACCAGGAAGCAGGCACCAGTGACGAACCACAGCCACAGGAACAGCCGCTTCATGCGGTCCAGGCCGACGGGTTGAACTGGTAGCCGCGGCCCCACACGGTCTTGATCCGCCGCGGTTCGCGCGCGTCATCGCCCAGCTTGCGGCGCAGCTTGCCGATGCTGACATCGACACTGCGGTCCAGGCCGTCGAAGCCGATGCCGCGCACCGCCTGCAGGATCTGGTCGCGCGACAGGATCTGCCCCGGCTGGCTGGCCAGCAGCCACAGGATCTCGAATTCGGTGGTGCCCATGTCTACCGGCTGGCCATGCAGATGCACCTCGCGCTGCATGCGGTCGATCAGCAGTTCACCATGCATCAGCCGGCAGGGCGTGCCAGTGTTGCTGCTGCCGTGGCGGCGGCGCAGCAGCGCGCGCAGGCGCGCCAGCAGCAGGCGCGGTTCGATCGGCTTGTGCACATAGTCGTCGGCGCCGGATTCCAGGCCCAGTACCTGCTCGATGTCGTCCTCGCACGCGGTCAGCATCAGGATCGGCACGTCGGAGAAGCTGCGGATCTGCCGGCACACGTCGATGCCGCCGAGGCCGGGCAGCATCAGGTCCAGCACCACCAGTTCCGGCGCATGCTGGCGGCAGGCCGCGCCGGCCAGGTCGCCACGGGCGACGTGCTGCACGGCAAAGCCATGCTCGTGCAGGTAGTCGCTGACCAGTTCGGCCAGGCGGCGATCGTCTTCCACCAACAAGACCTGGGTCGGGGTACCGTTGGCGGTGGGTGTCCAAGGGGATGGCTGCATGCGCGTGGGGCCTCCGTGCCCGGGCAGGAGCGCCCGGCGGCGAAGCCTAGCAACGGCCCATGACGGCTGCCTGAATCGCGGCCAACCTGATAACCGGCGGTACGGACGTCATCGCCAGCGGCTCTCAGTGCCACGCCCCGGCTGGCCTATGGTGGCGGTTTCCCCGGATGGAGCCTGGTGCAATGAGCGACCCGCAGTGGCAACTGGAAACCCTGGCCGTGCACGGCGGCTACCGTTCCGACCCGACTACCCGCGCGGTGGCGGTGCCGATCTACCAGACGGTGGCGTATGCCTTCGATGACACCCAGCACGGCGCCGACCTGTTCGACCTGAAGGTGCCCGGCAACATCTACACCCGCATCATGAACCCCACTACCGACGTGCTGGAGCAGCGCCTGGCCGCGCTGGAAGGTGGCATCGGCGCGCTGGCACTGGCCTCGGGGCAGGCCGCGATCACCTACGCGATCCAGACCATCGCCGAGGCCGGTGACAACATCGTCGCCTCCAGCGCGCTGTATGGCGGCAGCCTCAACCTGCTGGCCCACACGCTGCCGCAGTACGGCATCCAGGCGCGCTTCGCCGACCCGGCCGATCCAGCGGCGTTTGCCGACCTGATCGACGAACGCACCAAGGCGGTGTTCGTCGAATCGATCGGCAATCCGCGCGGTAATGTCACCGACATCGCCGCCATCGCCGAAGTCGCTCACGCGGCTGGCGTGCCGCTGATCGTCGACAACACCGTAGCCACCCCGTTCCTGCTGCGCCCGTTCGAGCACGGCGCCGACATCGTGGTGCATTCGCTGACCAAGTACCTGGGCGGCCACGGCACCAGCCTCGGCGGCGCGATCATCGATTCCGGCCGCTTCGACTGGGCCGCGCAGCCCAAACGCTTCGCACGCCTCAACCAGCCCGATCCGAGCTACCACGGCGTGGTCTATACCGAAGCACTGGGGCCAGCGGCCTACATCGGCCGCGCGCGGGTGGTGCCGCTGCGCAATACCGGCGCCGCGTTGTCGCCGTTCAACGCGTTCCTGATCCTGCAGGGCATCGAGACCCTGGCCCTGCGCATGGAGCGCATCAACGCCAATGCATTGGCCGTCGCGCAGTACCTGAAGGCGCACGCCAAGGTCGCCTGGGTGCGTTACGCCGGGTTGGCCGACGACCCCGAGCATGCCGCCGCGCAGCGCTACCTCGGTGGCCACGGCTCGGGCGTACTGACCTTCGGCCTGCCCGGCGGCCGTGAAGCCGGCGCGCGCTTCCTTGATGCGCTGAAGCTGTTCACCCGCCTGGTCAACCTGGGTGATGCGAAGTCGCTGGCCACCCATCCGGCCTCCACCACCCATCGCCAGCTGGATGCCGCCGAACTGGCCAAGGCTGGCGTCAGCGAGGACACCGTGCGGCTGTCGATCGGCATCGAGCACATCGGCGACCTGCGCGCCGACCTGGAACAGGCCCTGGCCGGCGCCTGATAGCCACGCGCTTGGTCGTCATCGCCACAGGCGATCACCACCGGCACCGCGATGCGCTACGGTGGAACTGCCTCTCCAAGGCATGGCAACGTGGCGATCCAGATCCCCGGTCGATGCGGGTCGACCGGGGATTTTTTTGCGCCGCCGTGTCGACCAAGGTCGACACCCACCAACAGCAGCGGGGACCCACCCCGCCATCCCACGGATAGTCAGCCTTTGCTTTTGCCGTTGCCTCGGCAGGTGCAGGGCTGCAAGCCCTGCCGCACCCACACCCCTCACACCACCGGAATGCTGTGCTGCCCCAGATTCCGGTACGGCGGCGTGGACATGATCATCTCCGCCAGCGAATACGCCAGCTCACGTTCGGCCATCACCGTGCCATCGGCACCGTGCTCCAGCAGATGCTTCACTTCCGCATCGCTGTGTGCGCGCGCCAGCAGGGTCAGGTCCGGGTTGATCGCCCGCAGCTTGGCCAGCGCCTCACCGGCTTCCAGCGGCTGCGGAATCGCCAGCACCGCAATCTTCGCGCGCTCCGGATGGGCCTCGGCCAGCACCCGGTCGGCGGCGGCGCTGCCGCGGATCGCCGCCAGGCCCTTGGCGTGCGCCTGCTCGACGTGCTCCTTGTTGTCATCGATCACCAGCACCGGCACGCCACGGTCGCGCAGCACCTGGGCCAGTTCGCTGCCCACGCGGCCATAACCAATCACGATGGCGTGGTCATGCAGGTCACGTGAGGGACCGGTGGCCTCTTCGGGCTCGGCGGCCTGGGGTGACTGCTCCTGCTTGGCCTGCCAACGGTCCAGCAGCCCGAATACCAGCGGGTTGAGCATGATCGACACCAGCGCACCGGCCAGCACCAGCGACTGGCCTTCCTTCGGCAGGATCTGCAGGGCGACGCCGAGGCCGGCGATGATGAAGGCGAACTCGCCGATCTGCGCCAGGCTGGCCGAGATGGTCAGCGCGGTGCTGGTCGGATGGCCGAACGCACGCACGATGAAGAACGCCGCGGCCGATTTGCCGAACATGATGATCAGCACCGTGGCCAGCACCTGCCACGGGTGCTGGACGAGGATGTTGGGGTCGAACAGCATGCCGACCGAGACGAAGAACAGCACCGCGAACGCATCTCGCAGCGGCAGCGAATCGGTCGCGGCCTTGTGGCTGAGCTCCGATTCGTTGAGCAGCATACCGGCGAAGAACGCGCCCAGCGCGAAGGAGACGCCGAACAACATGGCCGAGCCGAATGCCACGCCCAGCGCGATCGCCAGCACCGACAGGGTGAACAGCTCGCGCGAGCCGGTACCTGCGATGCGCTCGAGGATCCACGGGATGACCCGGCGGCCGACCACCAGCATCACCGCCACGAACAGGCCCAGCTGCACGAAGGTCCAGCCGATGTCGGCCAGCACGCTGCCCAGCGAATGTGATTCCTTGGCCGCGTCGGGACCGAACACACCGGCCATCACCGGCATCATCACCAGTGCCAGCACACAGGCCAGGTCTTCCACGATCAGCCAGCCGACCGCGATCTTGCCGCGCATGGTCTCCAGCAGGCGGCGTTCCTCCATCGCCCGCAGCAGCACCACGGTACTGGCGGTGGCCAGTGAGAAACCGAAGATGACGCCATGGATGGCGGGCCAGCCCATCAGCGAGGCCACGCCCCAGCCGAGCAGGGTGGCCACCGCGATCTGGCCGATGGCACCGGGGATGGCGATGGCCTTGACCGCCATCAGGTCCTTCAGCGAGAAGTGCAGGCCGACGCCGAACATCAGCAGCATCACGCCCAGCTCGGCCAGCTGGTTGGCCAGCGCCTGGTCGGCGACGAAGCCGGGGGTGAACGGGCCTACACAGATGCCAGCAACCAGGTAACCGACCAGAGGGGACAAGCGGAGCTTGTTGGCCAGCGCGCCGAAGATGAAGGCGAGCCCCAGGCCAACGGCAACGATGTTGATCAGGTCGGTGTCATGGTGCATCGGCACTCGCAGGAAATCGGGGGAATGCCCCGATTTTCACCTAATGCGCCAGATGCGGCAAACCTTAAATGCAAATGGGGTCAGATCCCTTTTCCTGCAGGAAAAGGGATCTACCCCACCCGCGCCACGGAATGCCGGCCAGCGGCCGGCACTACCGCTTACCAGGTGTACTTGACCCGCCCATACACATACGCGCCGTTGAAGCCGAACGGCGAGTAGTTGCTGTACGGCAGCATGCCGAAGGTGGAGTTCTGCAGGTCTTCGGTGCGGTCCGGGTACTTGTCCAGCAGGTTGTCGGCGCCCACGGTCAGGGTCCAGTTGCTGCTCGGCTTGTAGCTGGCCGAGGCATCCACCACCCAGGCATCGCCGTAGGTCTGGTCGCGCAGCGCGGTGGCCGAGTTGCGCACGGTGAACTTGCCGTAGCGGGTTGCGGCCAGGCCCAGTTCCCAGTGATCCGAACGCCAGGTGCCGCTCAGGATCGCCTTGTCGCGCGGGTAGCTGTCCTCGATGCGGCCGATCTCATCACGGCCGATCAGCGACTGGGTCAGGCCCAGCGTGCCAAACACCGCCGGGGTGCCGCCGATGCGGCGCACTTCGGTGTCGTTGTAGCTGTAAGCCGCGGTCAATTCCAGGCTGCTGGCGTTGAACGGCACCGTATAGCTGGACACGAAGTCGACGCCACGGGTGCGCGTATCCAGGCCGTTGGTGAAGTAGGAGAACGCGGTCACCTGCGGCAGGCCCAGGGTGCCCAGCAGCGCGCTGGTGGCCGCGTTGGTGGTGATGCTGGACGACAGCGCGATGCGGTCATCAATGTCGATCTGGTACGCATCGACGGTGATGTACAGGCGGTCGACCGGCTGCAGCACCAGGCCCAGGCTGTAGGAGGTGGAGGTTTCGGCCTTCAACGGCGAGGCGCCCAGCGCCTGCGCGGCCGGGCTGGTGGTCGGGAAGGTGCCGCGTTCAACGAACACGCCATTGAGGAACTGGCTGGTGACGGCCTGGTAACCCTGCTGCGCCAGCGACGGTGCGCGGAAGCCACTGGACGCGGTAGCGCGCAGCGCGACCTTGTCGGTGAACGCGTAGCGCGCCGACAGCTTGCCGGAGAAGCGGTCGCCGAAGTCCGAGTAGTCCTCGTAGCGGCCGGTGATGCCCGCCGAGAACTTCTCGGTCAGGTCCGCTTCCAGGC
Organism: Stenotrophomonas sp. YJH_SMC_101-4; assembly: GCF_059370395.1. Classification (NCBI taxonomy): domain Bacteria; kingdom Pseudomonadati; phylum Pseudomonadota; class Gammaproteobacteria; order Lysobacterales; family Lysobacteraceae; genus Stenotrophomonas; species Stenotrophomonas sp. YJH_SMC_101-4. The sequence goes on from NZ_JCAFTP010000004.1 coordinate 207,782, forward strand.
CTGCATAGACCGCGTAGTTGTGGCGGTCGGCATGCACTTCATTGGTCGGGGTGAAGCCCGCGAAGCCCTGCGCGCCGCTGCCGGTGTACGAGTTCAGTTCGCCCGGGTTCTGGTCCCACTTCTCCTTGCGGTACTCACCGCCGAAGGACAGCGTGACAGGGTAGGCCAGGCCCCAGTCCAGCGACTTGGTCAGATCGGCATTGAAGATGTCCTGCTGGTACTTCAGCGTGCCGTCGTAGAACGAGCGCGGGCTGGTCGCGCCGAGGCTGTAGTTGATGCTGTTGCGGGTGTGGAAGTCCAGAGTGTTCTCGCCGTGGTTCAGGCTCAGGTCCCAGGTCCAGCCGTTGTCGGTGTTGCCCTTGACCCCGGCCACCAGCGAGCGGTCCTTGGAGTACTGGTTGATCTCCGGCACGAAGCCGTCCGGGTAGGTCTGCGCCAGCAGCGCGCTCTGCCCGTTGTGGTTGCGCGAACGGTAGAACGCGAACGAGGTGATGTCGCGGTTGCTCAGCAGCGCGCTGGCGTAGCCGGTCACGTGGTCGCTGAAGTCGAAGCTCGCGTTGGCCGATGCCGCGGTCGCATCCACGCGCGGGTCGCCGACGATGAAGGTCTTCTGGCCGATGCTCGGGAAGTTACCGGTGTTCGGCGTGGTGCCGCGGTATGGGCCGGCGCGGTTGCTTTCGTCCTGCTGGCTGATCTGGCCGGCCACGTGCACGCGGCCACGGCCGTTGCCGAACTCGACGCCGGTATCGCCGGAGAGCTGGTACTTGTTGCCGTCACCGGCCGAGTACTGGCCGTAGTCCACCGCCAGGCTGCCGCCACTGCCGCTGCCCTTGAGCACGATGTTGATGACGCCTGCAATGGCGTCCGAGCCGTACTGTGCCGACGCACCGTCACGCAGCACTTCCACGCGCTCGATGGCGGCGATCGGGATCGCGTTGATGTCCACGGCGGACGAGCCACGGCCGATGCTGCCGTTGACGTTGATCATCGCCGAGGTATGGCGGCGCTTGCCGTTGACCAGCACCAGCACCTGGTCCGGCGACAGGCCGCGCAGCTGCGCCGGGCGCACGCCACTGGTGCCATCGGTCAGGGCCGGGCGCGGGAAGTTCAGCGAGGGCAGCGCGCGCGACAGCGCGGTGGCCAGTTCACTGGTGCCGGTGGACTGCAGTGCTTCGGGGGTAATGATGTCGATCGGCGATTGCGATTCGGCCACCGTGCGGTCGGCCACGCGGGTGCCGGTGACGATCACCGTGTCCAGGGTGTTGGCGGCGGTGCCGGCCTGCTGGGCAGCGGCAACGAACGGAGAGCCACCGAGTGCGACAGCGACGGCGGCGGCGATCAGGCTGGTCTTGCGGGTCATCGGGATGGGGCTCCGGTTGGCGGGGGCGGCACCGGAATCGACATCACGGGGGTGAGGTGGACGGCGGTTGTTGCGGTGCGCAAAGCAGGAATTAACGGGATATTCAGTGGCTGTCAAATGCCGGTCATCGGGAAAAACGTTGCAGAAGCAACCATTTAGCCTGGATCGGAGCTTGCGGGGAGGGGCCCGGGAGGCGCGCGGCGAGGACGTGGGAGAGAGAAACGTCGGCCGCTGCGCATCCCGGGGCGCGTCAAGTATTCGTTAACGCTAGAATTGCGTCGCAGGAACAGTGCTCACCAGCACATTCCATTCGGTTATATGGACGCCTCCCCCGATGATCTCCCTTCGTAATTTCGCCTTGCGCCGCGGCGAGCGGCTGCTGTTGTCCAATGTCGACCTGACCCTGCACGCCGGTTACCGGGTGGGTGTGGTCGGCCGCAACGGTGCTGGCAAGTCCAGCCTGTTCGCGGCGGTGAAGGGCGAGCTGGAGGCGGACAAGGGCGATGTCGATCTGCCCGGCAAGGTGCGCATCGCCAGCGTTGCCCAGGAAACCCCGTCGCTGCCCGACCCGGCGCTGAGCTTCGTGCTGGGCGGCGACATCGAAGTGGCCGCGGTGCTGGCCGCCGAGGCCGAGGCCACCGCCCGTGAAGACTGGGAAGCGGTGGCCGAAGCCCACACGAAGATGGCCGAGCTCAATGCCTACGACGCCGAAGCGCGCGCCGGCAAGCTGCTGCATGGCCTCGGCTTCCCGGCCGAGACCCACCATCGCGCGGTGTCCTCGTTCTCCGGCGGCTGGCGCGTTCGCCTGAACCTGGCCCGCGCGCTGATGATGCCCAGTGACCTGCTGCTGCTGGACGAACCGACCAACCACCTGGATCTGGACGCGGTGTATTGGCTGGAGCAGTGGCTGCTGAAGTACCCGGGCACCCTGCTGCTGATCTCGCATGACCGCGAGTTCCTCGACAACGTGGCCACGCACACCCTGCACCTGCACGGTGGCGGCGCCAAGCTCTACCCGGGCGGCTACACCGACTTCGAGCGCCAGCGCGCCGAACAGCTGCGCCAGCAGCAGATCGCGCACGAGAAGGAACAGGCCGAGCGCGCCCACCTGCAGAGCTTCATCGACCGCTTCAAGGCGCAGGCCAGCAAGGCCGCGCAGGCGCAGAGCCGCATGAAGCGCCTGGCCAAGCTGGCCGGTACCGAAGCGGTGCGTGCCGAGCGCGAGTTCCGCATCGAATTCGCGCCGCCGGCCAAGCTGCCGTTCTCATTGATTCGCCTGAACCACGTCGAGGCCGGTTACGGCAAGGATGCGGTGATCCTGCACAACGTCGGCTTCGGCCTGGAAGCGGGCCAGCGCATCGGCCTGCTCGGCCCGAACGGTGCGGGTAAAACCACCCTGGTGAAAACCCTGGTGGGCGAACTGGCACCGATCGTGGGCGAGCGCATGGCGCACCCGGACCTGAAGATCGGCTACTTCGCCCAGCACACGGTGGAGTCGCTGCACGAAGGCCAGTCGCCGATGGAGCACTTCCGCGAAATCGCCCCGGATGCGCCGAACCAGTCGTTCCGCGATTTCCTTGGCAAGTGGAATTTCCCGGGCGACCGCGCGTTCGAGCCGGTCGATGGTTTCTCCGGTGGCGAGCGCGCACGCCTGGCGCTGGCACTGATCGCCTGGCAGCAGCCGAACGTGCTGCTGCTGGACGAACCGACCAACCACCTTGACCTGGAAATGCGCGAAGCGCTGGCCGAAGCACTGGCCACCTTCGAGGGCGCGATCGTGATGGTCTCGCATGACCGCCACCTGATCGGCCTGGTCTGCGATACCTATTGGCGCGTGGCTGATGGCGTGGTCGAGCCGTTCGACGGCGATCTGGATGCCTACGCCGCGTGGCTGCGTACCCGCCCGCAGGCACAGGGCACCAAGGCCCGCATGGAGCAGGTGGAAGAGCCGGTGGTGGTCAAGACCGCGCCGGTGGCGCAGGTAGTGCAGAAAAAGCCGGTGAACCCGCACAAGCTGGCCGCCGCCGAGGCCAAGGTAGCCGAGCTGGAAGGCGCGCTGGCCGAGCTGGACCGCCAGTTGGCCGACCCGGCCAACTACGCCGATGCCACCCGCATGGCGGTGATCGGCCGTGACCGCGAAACCGCCGCCGCGCAGCTTGAAAAGGCCGAAGCGGCCTGGATGGAACTGCTGGAGTCCTGATGCCATGGGTAGCGCCGGGCCATGCCCGGCGAGCGCAACGGATCGCAAAAGCCGCCGGGCATGGCCCGGCGCTACCCACGTCGCCTGCGTTTCATCCCTGCGCCTGCAGCCATTCGCGGAATCGCTTCGCCGGTTCACGCTCGGCGCGCGAGCGCAATCGTGTCAGCCAGTAGCGCCCCAGCTCCAGCGTGGTGCTGAACGGCTGCAGCAGGCGACCTTCGGCCAGCTCCTGCTCGAACATGCGCAGCGGCAGCAGCGCCACGCCGGCGCCGCCGACCGCGGCCATCGCCACTGTCAATGACGAATCAAACACCGGCCCGCGGGCTTCCACGCCACTCACTCCTGCCGCCTGCAACCAGCGCGGCCATTCGTCGCTGCGGTAGGAGCGCAGCAGCGGCAGCGTGCCCAGGTCGCGCGGCTGTTTCAGCCGCCGCGCCAGTGCCGGCGCGCACAGCGGCGCGAACGGCGCGTCGAGGATCGCCGAGCAGGCCTGGCCCTGCCAATCGCCATCACCAAACCGGATGGCCAGGTCCAGGCCTTCGCCGGCCAGGTCGATGCGGTTGTTGTGGGTCTGCAGGCGCAGCTCGATGTCCGGGTGCGCGGCCTCGAATGCGGCCAGCCGTGGCAGCAGCCAGCCGGTGGCGAAGGTGCCGACCACGCCCAGCGTCAGCACTTCACGGGCCGGCCCGCCGGTATAGCGCGCAATGCTGGCGGAGATGCGCTCGAACGATTCGTTGAGCACCGGATACAGCGCCGCGCCTTCGTCGGTGAGCGCCACGCCGCGAGGCAGTCGGTGGAACAGGCGGATGCCGAGCCGGTCCTCCAGCCCACGGATCTGGTGGCTCAGCGCGGCCTGGCTGACACACAGCTCCAGCGCGGCACGGGTGAAGTTCTGGTGGCGGGCGGCGGCCTCGAAGGCGCGCAGCGCGTTCAGTGGCAGGGTGGGATGCAGCATCGTCGAGTCGTGAGCCTGGATGATGGCTGATCCTAACGCCTGGGCAGGGAAGGCCGCTAATCGCAGGGATTGATGCAATAGACATCAATAAATCTAATGGCTTGTGCTGAATTTTCGCGCTGGTCGTCCTGGCCGTGGGTTCCAATAATCGAACGGTCCCCAGGAGAACCCCCGCATGCTCGCCCGTCGCCGATTCCTGCAGTTCAGTGGTGCCGCTGTTGCTTCTTCGCTTGCCCTGCCGTTGCTGGCACGTGCAGCGGGCAAGGCCGCCGCCAACGCACCCACAGATGCCGCCATCAACGCCGCCGGTGATTTCGCCGCGCTGGAAAAGGCCTGCGCAGGACGCTTGGGCGTGACCCTGCTCGATACCGCAAGCAGTCGCCGCGTCGGCCATCGCCAGGACGAGCGCTTCCCGATGTGCAGCACCTTCAAGAGCATGCTGGCCGCGACCGTGCTCAGCCAGGCCGAGCGCGCACCCGCGCTGCTCGACCGGCGCGTACCGGTGCGCGAGGCCGACCTGCTCTCGCACGCACCGGTCACCCGCCGTCATGCCGGCAAGGATATGACCGTGCGCGACCTGTGCCGGGCCACGATCATCACCAGCGACAACACCGCCGCCAACCTGTTGTTCGGCGTGGTCGGTGGCCCGCCGGCGGTGACCGCGTTCCTGCGCGCCAGCGGTGATGCGGTCAGCCGCAGCGACCGGCTGGAGCCGGAAATGAACAGCTTCGCCGAAGGCGACCCGCGCGACACCACCACACCGGCGGCGATGGCTGGTTCGCTGCAGCGTGTGGTGCTGGGGACAGTGCTGCAGCCGGCATCGCGGCAGCAGCTGGCCGACTGGCTGATCGACAACGAGACCGGCGACGCCTGCCTGCGCGCGGGCCTCGGCAAGCGCTGGCGCGTTGGCGACAAGACCGGCAGCAATGGCGAGGACGCGCGCAACGACATCGCCGTGTTGTGGCCGCGCGCGGGCGGCGCACCGTGGGTGCTGACCGCCTATCTGCAGGCCGGCGCGATCAGCAATGAGCAGCGCGCCCTGGTGCTGGCCCAGGTGGGCCGGATCGCCGATCGACTGATTGGGTGAGGTAACCGGGGTCATTCAAACGTGGCTTGCCGGATCGGTTCGGCGCGCGCATCCTGCGCGCGTTCGAACCCCACGGAAGACCCCGATGAGCCATGAGTTGATCTACCTGCTGCTGATCTTCGCGCTGCTGGTGATCCCGCGCGCGCTGCAGCGCTTCAGCCTGCCCGCACCACTGACCTGCCTGCTGTTCGGCATCATCGGCATGCTCTGGCTGGGCGACCAGGCCCACGATGCGGTGATCGGCCTGCTGGCCACGCTGGGGATTTCCTCGCTGTTCCTGTTCGCCGGCCTGGAAGTGGACCTGCAGGCGCTGCGCCGTGGCATGTGGCCGCTGCTGGCGCATCTGGTGATCCGTACCGGCACGCTGTTCGGCGTAGGCTGGCTGGCCTGGCGCTACGCGGGATTGCCCTGGCAGGCTGCCGGCCTGCTGGCCCTGGCGCTGCTGACGCCCTCCACCGGTTTCATCATGGATTCGCTGTCGCGGCTGGGCCTGAGCGAGGACGAGCGGTTCTGGGTGACCAGCAAGGCCATCGCCGGCGAACTGCTGGCGCTGGCGGCGTTGTTCATCGTGCTGCAGGCGGGCGATCCGGGGCATATGGCGCTGTCCAGCCTGGCCCTGCTGGCGATGATGGTCGGCCTGCCGCTGCTGTTCATCGGCCTGGGCCGTTGGGTGGCGCCGCACGCGCCGGGCTCGGAATTCTCGCTGCTGGTGATGGTGGGCATGGTCGCGGCCTACATCACCTACCTGCTGGGCGTGTACTACCTGGTCGGCGCGTTCATCGCCGGGCTGGTCGCGCGCCTGCTGCACCAGCGCATGCCGTTGCTGGCCTCGCACGAGAACCTGCATGCGCTGCGCCTGTTCGCCTCGTTCTTCGTGCCGTTCTACTTCTTCAACGCCGGCACCAAGGTGCCCGCCGAAGCGCTCAGCTTCGAGGCCCTGGGGCTGGGCATCGTGATCACCCTGGTGGTGCTGCCGCTGCGCATCGGCGTGGTCTGGCTGCAGCGCCGGGTCATGTTCGGCGAGAGCTTCCGCAGCAGCCTGCGGGTCTCGCTGGCGTTGGCTCCGACCCTCATCTTCACCCTGGTGCTGGCGGCGATCATGCGCGAGCGCTTCCAGATCCCGGCGGTGCTGTTCGGCGCGCTGTTGCTGTATGCGGCGTTGACCACGCTGCTGCCGTCGCTGGTGTTCCGTACCCCGTTCGATGTCGATCCGGTCGAGCAGGAACCTGCGGGTGAAGGCGAAGCCGCGCCGGTGGCAGCCACAGAAACACTGCCGGCGGCATCTGCCCTCGATCGCTGAGCGGATGCTGCGCGTGCGGTTTGCGCACTTCGGCCATGGCCGTTAGGGTTGGGGTATGAAACTGCCTGCCGCCGTCACCGCTTCCGTCCTCCTGCTCAGCCTTGCTGCCTGTACGCAGCGCTCCGACACGGTCGCCCATGATCTGGCGACCGCACCGGCCGATGCCTTCATGGCCGCCATCGCCGCGCATTGCGGCCAGGCTTACGCCGGCAAGGTGGTGGAGGACACGCCGGCGCCGACAGGGAAGGACCCGTTCGCCGGGCAGCGCCTGGTGATGCATGTGCGCGGCTGTGCCGACCCGGCGCATGAGCTGCGCATCCCGTTCCACGTGGGGGATGACCACTCGCGCACGTGGGTGCTGACCCGCACGCCGAACGGGCTGCGCCTGAAGCACGACCATCGCCACGAAGACGGCAGCCCCGACGCGATCACCCTGTACGGTGGCGATAGCACGCCGCCGGGCACTGCCGAGCGCCAGCAGTTCCCGGCCGATGCCGATTCGGTGGCGATGTTCCGCCGCGCCGACATGCTGGCCTCCACGCACAACACCTGGGCGATGGAAATCGATCCCGACCAGACGTTCGTCTACGAGCTGACGCGCCCGGACGGCCGCCGCTTCCGCGTGCAGTTCGATCTGAGCAAGCCGGTCGACCTGCCGCCGCCGCCTTGGGGTGATGAGGCCGCGCAGCCAGCCCGGTAGCGCCGGGCCGTGCCCGGCGGGTTTTCTGCAGTTGACCGCGCCACTGCGCTCGCCGGGCATGGCCCGGCGCTACCCCTCACCGCGTGCCGAAACGTGCCCGGCAGCCGTTGCTCACCCACACCTGGCCACGCGAGTAGCCCCAGCTGCGGCCTTCCTGGCAGGCACTGCCGGACAGCTGCTGCTGCAGCACCGGGCGGCCCTGGCGCTCATCCCAGTCGCAGGTCTGCGAGCGGTTGTTGTTGCTGCTGCAGGTCACCGTGTAATTGCTGTTTCCGCCGCCCCAGCCACCGCCGCCACCGCCCCAGCCACGGGCTTCGGCGAATTCGGCACGGCAACCGCCACTGACCCAGACCGCGCCATTGCGCACGCCCCAGGTACGCCCTTCGTTGCAGGGGCTGCCAGACAGCTGGCGGACCAGGCGGGCATTGCGCCAGCCGACCGGGCAGCTGCGCTCACGGTTGTTCTGGCTCTCGCAGCGGATGGTCTCGCCGGGCCGGCCGTTGTTGCCGCCCCAGCCACCGCCATTGCCGCCGCCCCAGCCACCGCGGGCCTCGACGAACTCCGCTCGGCAGCCGTTGGTGACCCAGATGCTGCCGTTACGGCCGCCCCAGGTTCGTCCTTCATCACAGTCCGAGCCGGACAGCTGGCGCACCAGCTGCGCATTGCGCCAGCCGGTGTTGCAGACCCGTTCGCGGTTGTTCTGGCTTTCGCAGCGGACCACGCCGCTCTGCGCATGCGCGGAAGGGGCGGGCAGGGCAAGGGTACCCAGGGCACCCAGGCTGAGGGTTACGGCCAGGCTGGCCAGGGACAGCGGTTTCATGGCGGCATCCCATACGGTGGCAGGTGCCCGACTATAGGGAGGGGGGCGATCAAGCCGGTGTGACTGGCCGGATTTGCCCCGGCCGGGGCCTCGGCCGCAGAATACGAGGCTTTCCGGCCCCCATCCGGTGCCGGCGTTCTCCAGCGGAGCTTCCCCCCATGCGTACCCACTTCTGCGGCCTGGTCGATGAGACCCTGATTGGCCAGACTGTCACCCTCGCCGGCTGGACCGACGTGGCCCGTAACCAGGGCGGCGTCTGCTTCATCGATCTTCGAGATCATGAAGGCATCGTGCAGGTGACCGTGGAAGTCGACAACGCCGACGTGTTTGCCGTGGCCGCGTCGCTCGGCTATGAGGACGTGCTGCAGGTGGAAGGCGTGGTGCGTGCCCGCCACGCGGTGAACGACAAGATGCGCACCGGCAAGGTGGAAGTGATCGCCACTGCCATCACCGTGCTGAACAAGGCCGCGCCGCTGCCGTTCCACGCCCACGAGAACCCGGGCGAAGAAACCCGCCTGAAGTACCGCTACCTGGACCTGCGCCGCCCGGAGATGCAGCGCATGCAGCGCACCCGCATCAAGCTGGTGCAGGCCCTGCGCCGCCACCTGGACGAGAAGGGCTTCCAGGACATCGAGACCCCGATCCTGACCAAGGCCACCCCGGAAGGCGCCCGCGACTTCCTGGTGCCGGCGCGCATGCACCCGGGCGAGTTCTACGCCCTGCCGCAGAGCCCGCAGCTGTTCAAGCAGATCCTGATGGTGGCCGGCTTCGACCGTTACTACCAGATCGCGCGCTGCTTCCGCGACGAAGCCCTGCGTGCCGACCGCCAGCTGGAATTCACCCAGCTGGACATGGAATTCGCCTTCGTCCGCGAGCGCGACGTGCAGGACTTCGTCGAAGACATGATCCGCGCCATCTTCAAGGAAGTGGTGGACGTGCAGCTGGACGCCAGCTTCCCGCGCATGACCTGGGCCGAGGCGATGCGTCGCTACGGTTCGGACAAGCCGGACCTGCGCATCGCGCTGGAACTGGTGGACGTGGCCGAGCTGGTCAAGGACAGCGAATTTGCCGTGTTCACCGGCCCGGCCAACGATGCCGAAGGCCGCGTTGCCGCGCTGCGCATCCCGGGCGGTGCGGCGCTCAGCCGCAAGCAGATCGACGAGTACGCCGCGCATGCCGCCAAGTACGGTGCCAAGGGTCTGGCCTACATCAAGATCGCCGACAACGGCGAAGTCAGCTCGCCGATCCAGAAGTTCTTCAGCGAGGAAAGCTTCGCTGCGCTGGTCGCGCACGTCGGCGCCGGCAACGGCGACATCGTGTTCTTCGGTGCCGGTGGCTACAACAAGGTCTCCGACTTCATGGGCGCGCTGCGCCTGAAGGCCGGCAAGGACTTCGGCCTGGTCGCCGACGGCTGGGCACCGCTGTGGGTCACCGACTTCCCGATGTTCGAGTGGGACGAGGAAGAACAGCGCTACGTCGCCCTGCATCACCCCTTCACCGCACCGGCCGTGGACGACATCGCCGACCTGCGCGCCAACGCCCGTACCGCCGTCTCGCGTGGCTACGACATGGTGCTCAACGGCAATGAGATCGGCGGTGGTTCGATCCGTATCCACCGTCCGGACATGCAGAGCGCGGTGTTCGAGCTGCTCGGCATCGGTGCCGAAGAAGCCCGCGCCAAGTTCGGCTTCCTGCTCGACGCGCTGAACTACGGCGCGCCGCCGCACGGTGGCATCGCCTTCGGCATCGACCGCATCGCCGCGCTGATGGCCGGCACCGAGTCGATCCGCGACGTCATCCCGTTCCCGAAGACCACCGGTGCACAGGATCTGATGACCGACGCGCCGTCGCCGATCGTCGACGCGCAGCTGGCCGAAGTGCACATCCAGGTTCGCCCCAAGACCAACTGATCAGGAGATCCAGGCAATGACCGAGTTCGCGTTTTCGCTGGAGTGGGAAAAGCTGGGCAATGAAGGCGCCGAGGCCAATCTGGTCACCGAGCGTGCACGCGTGTTCGGGGGGTGGCTGGTTCGTGTGGGTACCAACCCGGCGGCGATGGCCCTGACCTTCGTCGCCGACGGCGAAGGCCGTTGGGACGGTGAAGACTTCGGCGTCGAGGATTACGAGGACGACGAAGAGGAAGAGTACGACGAGGACGAGGAAGGCGAGGAAGAAGAGGACGAGGACGAAGAGGAATACGAGGAAGAGGACGAGGAAGAAGAAGCGGAGTCGCCTGAAAAGGCTTGACCCGCCCTTCGCCCTGACGTCAACTTCCTGCATGTATTCGATCCGCCGCGCCACTGTGGACGACGCGCCGACCCTGTCGGCGCTGGCTGCCCGCACGTTCACCGAAACCTTCGGCCATCTGTATCCGCCGCAGGACCTGCAGGCCTTCCTTGAGGAGGCCTACACGGTCGAGCGCCAGCGCGTGATCCTGGCCCACCCCGACTACGCGGTGTGGCTGCTGGAGCTGGACGGGGAGGCGGTCGGCCATGCCGCCACCGGCCCCTGTGGCCTGCCGCATCCCGAGGTGAAACCCGGTGACGGCGAACTCAAGCGCCTGTACCTGATCAAGGCCCAGCAGAACTGTGGCTGGGGCAGCCGCCTGCTGGAAACCGCGCTGGCCTGGCTGGAGCACGAAGGCCCGCGCACGCTGTGGCTGGGCGTGTGGTCGGAGAACTTCGGCGCACAGCGCTTCTACGCCCGCTATGGATTCGAGAAGGCGGGCGAATATCTGTTCCCGGTCGGCGACACCCACGATCTTGAATTCATCCTGCGCCGCACACCGCGCGCAGCCTGACGTTCACCGCCGCTTGCTGCGCGCGCGTGTTCAATCACCGTACGTTCCCGCCCCGCTGACCGCCAGGCTGTTTGCATGACTCCCCCCGTATTGCTGCTGCATGGCATCTGGAATGCCCGTGCCTGGGTCGGGCCGCTGGCCTGGCGCCTGCGCGCACGTGGTTTCCAGGTGCACGCGTTCGGCTATTCCTCGGTATTCGGTGGTCCCGACGTGGCCGTGCCGCAGCTGCTGGAGCGGCTGACCGATGCCGGCCCGTTGTCGCTGGTCGGACACAGCCTGGGGGGATTGCTGGCGCTGGAGGCCTTGCGCCGCCAGCCGCAGCTGGATGTGCAGCGCGTGGTCTGCCTGGGCTCGCCGCTGCGCGGCAGTGGCACTGCGCGTTCGTTGTCCGAGCACGGCTGGGGCCTCGCGTTGGGGCGCAGCAGCGACCTGCTGCTGGATGGCCTGCCGGACTGGCAGGGCAGGGCCGAGGTTGGCCTGATCGCCGGTTCGGTGCCGCATGGGCTGGGCAGCCTGCTGGGGGCCATCGACGATGCCTCGGACGGCACCGTGGCCCTGGCTGAGACGCGCCTGCCGGGTCTGGCCGACCATTGCGTGGTCCGCACCAGCCACAGTGGCCTGGTGGTGTCGCCCGATGCCGCGCGGCAGACCGCGCATTTCCTGCGCCACGGCCAGTTCGACCACAGCCGCGACGCGGCGGCAGCATAGGGGCAGGGGAGGAAGGGCCGCCCTGTAGAGCCGAGCCCATGCTCGGCTGCATTCCGTCGGGCCCATTGAGCCGAGCATGGGCTCGGCTCTACAACAATACGGGCCTAGACACGGTTGCAGCGCCCGATCAGGTAGAATCCGCGCCTTGATCCTGAAGCAGCCAGACGGTAGCACCCATGGGTAGAGGCCCCTCCATCGAAGCCCGCAAGAACGCGTCCGACGCGAAGCGCGGCAAGATTTTCACCAAGATCATCCGTGAGATCGGCGTTGCCGCGCGCGGCGGTGGAGGCGACCCCAACAACAACCCGCGCCTGCGCGTGGCGATGGACAAGGGCCTGGCCGTGAACATGTCCAAGGACGTGATCGAGCGCGCCATCAAGAAGGCCACCGGTGAACTGGAAGGCGTCGATTACGAGGAAATCCGCTACGAGGGCTATGCCCCGGGCGGCGTGGCCGTGATCGTCGACTGCCTGACCGACAACCGCGTGCGCACCGTGGCCGATGTCCGCCATGCGTTCAGCAAGTGCGGCGGCAACATGGGCACCGAAGGCTCGGTGGCTTTCATGTTCAAGCGCCTGGGCGTGCTCAGCTTCGCCCCGGGCGTCGACGAGGAAGCCATCACCGAGGCGGCCATCGAGGCCGGCGCCGATGACATCGTGGTCTATCCGGACGATGGCTCGATCGATGTGGTCACCAGCCCTGACGCGTTCAACGCGGTCAAGGATGCAATGACCGCTGCGGGCCATGTCGCCGACCACGCCGAGATCACCTTCCGCGCCGACAACGACATCAAGGTCGAAGGCGACGTCGCCCTGCAGGTCAAGAAGCTGCTGGACATGCTGGAAGACCTGGACGACGTGCAGGACGTGTACTCCAACGCCGAACTCGGCGCCGACGCCTACGCCTGAGCCGTCTTCGACGGCCTGGGCGCGGGCCGTTGAACGGTCACCGCGGACAGTCATGAGCCCATACGCCTGCCAGCGCCTCCCGTTCCGCCCCGCCAGGAGTGCCGCATGACCCGCATCCTCGGCATCGACCCCGGTTCGCAGCGGACCGGGGTCGGCATCATTGATGTCGACGCCACCGGAAAGGTCAGCCACGTGCATCACCAGCCGCTGGTGCTGCTGGGCGCCGACGATTTCCCGCAGCGCATGAAGCTGCTGGTGCTGGGCCTGGCCGACCTGTGCCGCGAGTACCAGCCGCAGGAAGTGGCCATCGAACGCGTGTTCATGGCCCGCAACCCCGATTCTGCACTGAAGCTGGGCCAGGCCCGTGGCGCGGCGATTTCCGCCGTGGTGCTGCGCGACCTGCCGGTGCATGAATATGCCGCCAGCGAGATCAAGCTGGCGGTGGTCGGTCGTGGTGGCGCCGAAAAGCAACAGGTTCAACACATGGTCGGGCTCATGCTCAACCTGAAAACCAAGCTGCAGGCCGACGCGGCCGACGCGTTGGCGGTGGCTATCACCCATGCCCACGTAAGGGCAACGGCCAACCGCCTGGGGCTCAGTGCCCGCCAGGCGTGGGGCCGCAAATGAGGAGCTGCACGCAATGATCGGTCGACTGCGCGGCATCGTCGCCTACAAGGCGCCGCCGTGGCTGGTGGTGGACGTGAACGGAGTGGGCTACGAGCTGGAGGCGCCGATGAGCACCTTCTATGACCTGCCCGAGCTCGGCCGCGAGGTCACCCTGTACACCCATTACGCGCAGAAGGAAGACAGCGTCTCGCTGTACGGCTTCCTGCGCGAGGGCGAGCGGCGCCTGTTCCGCGACGTGCAGAAGGTCAGTGGCATCGGCGCGAAGATCGCGCTGGCCGTGCTGTCCGGCGTCACCGTCGAGGAGTTCGCGCGCATGGTCCAGGCCGGTGACATCACCGCGCTGACCCGCATTCCGGGCATCGGCAAGAAGACCGCCGAGCGCATGGTGCTGGAGCTGCGTGACCGCGCCGCCCAGTTCGGTGCCGGCGGCGCGCTGCCCACCGGCAGTGGCCCGGCTCCGGCCGACCCGCTGTCCGATGCGACCGTGGCGTTGCAGCAGCTGGGCTACAAGCCGGCCGAAGCCGCGCGCATGGCCCGCGACGCCTTCAATGAGGGCGACGAAGTGGCCACCGTGATCCGCAAGGCGCTGCAGTCGGCGCTGCGCTGACCTGCCTTTCTTTCCCCCAACCCACCGCCTGAGCTTCGCCAGGAGTCCCATGTCCAGCAGTCAAACCCCGCACGCCGCCGCCCCAGGCGGCCATGGTCACGCCCCTCCAGCCGGAGGCATGGCGCTGATCATCGGTGCGATCGGCGTGGTCTTCGGTGATATCGGCACCAGCCCGCTGTACACCCTGAAGGAGGCGTTCTCGCCGCACTACGGGCTCAACAGCGACCACGATACCGTGCTGGGCGTGCTGTCGCTGGCGTTCTGGGCGCTGAACATCGTGGTCACGCTGAAGTACGTGACCATCATCATGCGCGCCGACAACGACGGCGAGGGCGGCATCATGGCGCTGATGGCGCTGACCCAGCGCACGCTGCGCAACGGTTCGCGCTCGGCTTATGTGGTGGGCATCCTCGGCATTTTCGGTGCCTCGCTGTTCTTCGGCGACGGCGTGATCACGCCGGCGATTTCGGTGCTGGGCGCCGTCGAAGGCCTGGAGGTGGCCGCGCCGGGCCTGCATGCCTTCATCGTGCCGATCACCGTGGTGGTACTGCTGATGGTGTTTGCTGCGCAGCGCTTTGGCACCGAGAAGATCGGCAAGGCCTTCGGCCCCATCACGTCGGTCTGGTTCATTTCGCTGGCCGCGATCGGTATCTACAACATCGTCGACGCGCCGGAAGTGCTGAAGGCCTTCAACCCCTGGTGGGCGATCCGCTTCTTCATGGAGCACAGCTGGCACGGCATCTTCATCCTCGGCGCGGTGGTGCTGGCAGTGACCGGCGGCGAAGCGCTGTACGCCGACATGGGCCATTTCGGCGCCAAGCCGATCCGCCACGCCTGGTATTTCTTCGTTCTGCCGTGCCTGGTGCTGAACTACCTGGGGCAGGGCGCACTGGTGCTCAACCATCCAGAGGCGCTGAAGAACCCCTTCTTCGAGGCGGTGCCGCCGTGGGCGCTGTATCCGATGATCATCCTGGCCACCATGGCCGCAGTGATCGCCTCGCAGTCGGTCATCACCGGTGCGTTCTCGGTCTCGCGCCAGGCCATGCAGCTGGGCTACATCCCGCGCATGCGCATCAAGCATACCTCGCACGACACCATTGGCCAGATCTACATCCCGGGCATCAACTGGGGCATAGCGGTGATGGTGATCGGCCTGGTGCTGGCCTTCCGCAGCTCGTCCAACCTGGCGGTGGCCTACGGCATCTCGGTGTCTGCGACGATGCTGATCGACACCCTGCTGCTGGCCCTGGTGGCACGCTCGCTGTGGCCGAAGGCACGCAAGTGGATCCTGCCGCTGTGCGTGGTGTTCTTCATCATCGACCTCGGCTTCGTCATCGCCAACGGTGCCAAGCTGCTGCAGGGCGCTTGGTTCCCGGTGGTGCTGGGCATCTTCCTGTTCACCATGATGCGCACCTGGCGCCGTGGCCGCGAGCTGCTGCGCGATGAGATCCGCAAGGACGGCATCCGCCTGGATACCTTCCTGCCGGGCCTGATGCTGGCACCGCCGGTACGTGTGCCGGGCACTGCGGTATTCCTCACCGCCGACCCGACCGTGGCCCCGCATGCGCTGATGCACAACCTCAAGCACAACAAGGTGCTGCACGAGCGCAACGTGTTCCTGCACGTGGAAACCCTGCCGATTCCATATGCGATGGAAGGGCAGCGGCTGAAGATCGAATCGGTAGGCGACGAGTTCTATCGCGTCTACGTGCGCTTCGGTTTCATGGAGACCCCGGACGTGCCGCTGGCGCTGATGCGCTCGTGCGACCACGGTGGCATCTATTTCGACCCGATGGACACCACCTTCTTCGCCAGCCGCGAGACCATCGTGGCCACCGCCAACCGCGGCATGCCGATCTGGCGCGACAAGCTGTTCGCGCTGATGCATCGCAACGCCGCTCCCGCGACCGGCTTCTTCCGCATTCCGGGCAATCGCCTGGTGGAACTCGGCGCACAGGTGGAGATTTAATCTCCACCGTCGATCCATCCAACCTACCGTGTCGACCAAGGTCGACACCCACCAAGAGCAGGCCATACCGTGTCGACCAAGGTCGACACCCGCCAGGAGCAGGCAGAGCAGGCCACGCCATCCAGACAGACTGCGGCGATCTGTCGAAGGCGGGGGTGGGTCCGGTTGCGGGGGCGTGAGCCGCATGGATGCGGCGACCGAGCTTACATGGACGTACTTGCAGCGTCCCCCGCAACCGGACCCACCCCGGCATCCCCCAGGAAGCCAGCTTTGGCTGTTGCTCCGGCTGTTGCTCCGGCAGTTGCTCCGGCAGTTGCCTCTGCGGGTGCCGGGCGCAGCCCGGCCGAAACCCGTACTTTTGCCGCATAATCAGCACATGACCGACGACCGCATCATCGGCGCCGGCGCCACCCGCGAGGATGACGCCGCCGACGCCAGCATCCGCCCCAGGCGCCTTGCCGACTACCTCGGCCAGGTGCCGGTGCGCGAGCAGATGGAGATCTACATCCAGGCGGCCAAGGGGCGTGGCGACGCGCTCGACCACGTACTGATCTTCGGGCCGCCGGGCCTGGGCAAGACCACCCTCAGCCACGTCATCGCCAACGAACTGGGCGTGGCCCTGCGCGTGACCTCCGGCCCGGTGATCGAGAAGGCCGGCGACCTCGCCGCGCTGCTGACCAACCTGCAGCCGCACGATGTGCTCTTCATCGACGAGATCCATCGCCTGTCGCCGGTGGTCGAGGAAGTGCTGTACCCGGCGATGGAAGATTTCCAGATCGACATCATGATCGGCGAAGGCCCCGCCGCCCGCTCGATCAAGATCGACCTGCCGCCGTTCACCCTGATCGGTGCCACCACCCGTGCCGGCCTGCTGACCGCGCCGCTGCGCGACCGCTTCGGCATCGTCCAGCGCCTGGAGTTCTACAGCGTCGAGGAGCTGACCCGCATCGTGCGCCGTTCGGCGGCCATCCTGGCCATCGACTGCACCGCCGACGGGGCAGGGGAGATCGCGCGCCGCGCGCGTGGTACCCCGCGTATCGCCAACCGCCTGCTGCGCCGCGTGCGCGACTACGCGCAGGTGAAGGCCGGCGGCCACATCGACGAGGCCGTGGCCCAGGCTGCGATGAAGATGCTCAAGGTCGACCCGGAGGGCTTCGACGAGCTTGACCGGCGCCTGCTGAAGACCATGGTCGACTACTTCGATGGCGGCCCGGTCGGCATCGAATCGCTGGCGGCAGCGCTGTCCGAAGAGCGCGGCACGCTGGAAGACGTGGTTGAACCGTACCTCATCCAGCAGGGCTTCCTGGTGCGTACCGCGCGCGGCCGCATGGCCACCCACAAGGCCTACCGGCACATGGGCCTGAAGCCGAAGAACCCGCCGCAGGACCTGTTCGCGGAGGTTCCCGATGTCGGTTGAGCCCCGATTCAGTTGGCCGACACGCATTTACTGGGAAGATACCGACGCAGGTGGCGTGGTTTACCACGCCCGCTACGTGGCCTTCATGGAACGGGCCCGGACCGAATGGATGCGTGCGCTGGGCTACGGCCAGGAGCGCATGCGCGCCGAGCATGGGATGGTCTTCGCGGTGCGCTCGATGCAGATGGATTTCATCAGGCCGGCACGGCTGGATGACACCCTGCAGGTGAGTGCCCGCCTGGTCCAGCTGAAGAAGGCCAGCATGGTCTTCGACCAGCAGATCCTGCGCGACGGCGAACTGCTGCTGTCGGCGCAGGTCCGCATCGCCGCACTGGAAGCGGCCAGTTTCCGCCCGCGTGGCATGGACGAGGCCGTCCTTGCCGTGCTGCAACCCCACCTCCACCCCGAATCCGAACACTGAGGAACAACGGATGATCGCAACGCTCCTGGCCCTGCAGGCCACGGTCACCGAGGCACTGCCGGCCGACGTCAGCAACGCCGCGACACAGACCCTTGCCCAGGCCACCACCGGCGGCGGCATCAACTACCTCGAACTGATGGCCAAGGCCAGCCTGCCGGTGAAGATCATCGTGCTGCTGCTGCTGGTCGGCTCGTTCGTCAGCTGGGTGATCATTTTCCGCAAGGCCCGCGTGTTCAAGCAGGCCACCCGCGAAGCCGACGAGTTCGAGAACCGCTTCTGGTCCGGTGCGGACCTGGGCAAGCTGTACAGCTCGGCCACCGACCGCAGCCGCAATGTCGGCGGCCTGGAAGCCATCTTCGAAGCCGGTTTCCGCGAATACACCCGCCTGCGCGACAAGCGCCGCCTGGATGGCCGTGCGCAGCTGGAAGGCGCGCAGCGTGCCATGCGCACCACCTACACCCGCGAAGTGGACCAGCTCGAGCGCAACCTGGAACTGCTGGCCAACATCGGCTCGACCGCCCCGTACGTGGGCCTGGTCGGTACCGTGTTCGGCATCATGGTGACCATGCACGACATGATCAGCAGCGGTGCGCAGGCCGGCATCGCCGCCGTCGCGCCAGGCATCTCCGAAGCCCTGTTCGCCACCGCCATCGGCCTGTTCGTGGCGATTCCGGCAGTGTGGGCCTACAACCGCTTCACCACCCGCGTAGAGCGCATGTCGGTGCGGTTCGAGACCTTCGCCGAAGAGTTCAGCTCCATCCTGCAGCGCCAGAGCGCTGGCGACGAGTAAGCGCCTGACCCGGGAGTCCAAGCCATGTCCGCTGCCATCGGTCGCCGCAAGCGCCGCAAGCTGAAATCGGAAATCAACGTCGTTCCCTACATCGACGTCATGCTGGTGCTGCTGATCATTTTCATGGTCACCGCGCCGCTGCTCACGCTGAGCTTCGACGTCGACCTGCCGCAATCCAACGCCAAGGCGCTGGAGAGCAAGCAGGACCCGGTGATCGTCTCGGTGCGCCAGGACGGCCAGCTCAGCCTGAAGCTGCCCGACGCCAAGGAACCGACCGCCGTGTCGGCCGAGGAACTGGAAGGGCGCCTGGCCGGCATCGCCGCCCAGGACAAGGGCGTGCGCGTGATCGTCGCCGCCGACCGCGCCGTGGCCTATGAAAAGGTCATTGCTGCGATGGATGTGATCAAGCGCGCCAAGGTAGACAAGGTAGGCCTGGCCACCGATGCACGCTGACGCCCTGCCACCTCCACAGCAGCGCGAACCCGGCTGGGGCCTGCCCCTGGCGCTGGCGTTGCTGGTGCACCTGCTGGTCGCGCTGGTCTTCATCGTGGCATGGTTCTGGTCGCCCGAGCGCAACACCGACGCCGCCGCCGGTGATCCGTCGGTCGAGGCCAGCCTGGCGCTGTCTGCGTCGGAGGCCTCCGCCGCGCGCCAGGCCCTGCGCCAGTCGGAAAAGCTGGAAGACCTGCCGCCGCCGGTGGCCGAGCCGATCCCGGTGCCGGAAGACACCATTCCGCCGCCGCAGCCGATCCCCGAGCCGCGCCCGCAGGACGCTCCCACGCCGCAGCAGCAACAGGCGCAGGAGCGCGTCGCGCAGCCGGACACCAAGGACCAGGAAGCGGTGAGCGCACTGGCCATCTCGCAGGAGAAGGCCAAGCAGGAGCAGGAAGCCAAGCGTCGCCAGGAGCAGATCGACCTGACCGAACGCAAGCGCCAGGAAGAAGCGGAGCAGAAGCTGCGCCTAGCCAAGCAGCAGGAAGCGGACGAGAAGAAGAAGCTGGCCGAGCAGGAGCGCGTGGCCGCTGACAAGGCCGAGGCCGAGAAGCAGAAGAAGATCGCCGAGATCCGTGCCCGCCGCGAGCAGGCCGAGAAGGAAGCCAAGCTGGCCGAGCAGAAGCTGCGCCAGGTGGCCGCCGCGCGCAATGCAGCCGGCAGTGCCGCTGCCGGTGCCAGCGGTGCGTCCCAGCCGGCCGCCGGTGGTGGTGGCAACAGCGACGATCTTTCGGCCAAGTACGCCGCCGCGATCCAGGCCAAGGTGCTGTCGCAGTGGGTGCGCCCGGATACGGTGCCGCTGGGCCAGCGCTGCCAGATCACCATCACCCAGATTCCGGGCGGCACGGTGATGCAGGCCAAGGTCAGCCCGAACTGCCCGTACGACGAGGCCGGCAAGCGTTCGATCGAGGCCGCCGTGCTCAACGCGCAGCCGCTGCCATACCGCGGCTTCGAGTCGGTATTCGCGCGCACGCTCAACTTCACCTTTACCGCCCAGGATCGCTGAGGCGGGCAGGGCAGGGTGGCTCCCGGGCCACCTGCGCCCACGGATGTCGCGCTCGCCTCTGGCAGGTCCGGTTTCGGCCGGGCAGGCTGTGGGCTGCTGTCGAACACCGTCCTACAGGGCGGCGTGACCGGGGCAGGCGAGTGCGATGTTAGCCACGACGTTAACGGTGCGTGAGAGGACGGGCTGGAACTGACCCGGAATTCACGTACCCTTGGTTCATGATTGCGAAGCGGTTCACTTCCGCTTTGTTATCCCTCGTTCCGGTTTCCCCCTATTGAGCGCTCCATGAAAAAGATGCCTCGCTGGCTTGCCGTGTTTGCGGCCCTGTTGCTGCCCTTTGCTGCCGTCGCGCAGCAGAAGGGGCTGGATATCGACATCATCGGCGGCAATGCCTCCGCGCTGCCGATCACCATCGTGCCGATGCCCTACCAGGGTTCGGCGGCTGCACCGCAGACCGACGTCGCTGGCGTGGTCCGTGCCGACCTGGAGCGCTCGGGCCAGTTCCGCACGCTGCCCGAAGCGCAGATCGTCGAGAAGCCCGTGCGTGGCGGCGACATCCAGTTCGCCACCTGGCGCGCGCTGAAGCAGAACTACATCGTGGTCGGCCGCGTGCTCGACGCCGGTGCCGGTGCCTACCGCGTCGAGTACGAACTGTTCGACGTGCCCAAGGGCGAGCGCCTGCTGGGCCTGGCGATGACCGCCCGTGGCAATGCCATGCGTGATGTCGCCCACCAGATGGCCGACGCCATCTACGAGAAGATCACCGGTGTGCGCGGCGCCTTCTGGACCCGCATCGCCTACGTGACCGCCAGCGGCAAGGGCGACGCCATGCGCTATGCGCTGATGGTGGCCGACTCCGATGGCTACAACCCGCAGACCATCGTGCGTTCGGCCGAGCCGCTGCTGTCGCCGTCGTGGAGCCCGGATGGCAGCAAGCTGGCCTACGTCAGCTTCGAGCGTGGCAATTCGGCCATCTACATCCAGAACATCGGCACCGGCGCACGCGAGCTGGTCACCAGCTTCCGTGGCATCAACAGCGCCCCGGCCTTCTCGCCGGACGGCCGCAAGCTGGCCCTGACCCTGTCGCGTTCGGGCAACCCGGAAATCTACGTGATGGACCTGGGCAGCAAGCAGCTGACCCAGCTGACCAACCACTTCGCCATCGATACCGAGCCGACCTGGGCGCCGGACGGCAGCGCGGTGTACTTCACCTCCGACCGCGGCGGCCGTCCGCAGGTCTACAAGGTCGGTGCGGGCGGCGGCAGCGCCGAGCGCGTGACCTTCCAGGGCAACTACAACGCCAAGCCCTCGGTGTCCTACGATGGCAAGAAGATCGCCGTCGCCCAGGGCTCGGGCAACAGCTACAAGATCGCGATGATGGACAGCTCGCTGGGTTCGCCCCGCTGGAGCACGCTGTCCCCGGGCTCGCTGGATGAATCGCCCAGCTTTGCGCCCAACGCGAGCATGGTGTTGTATGCCGCCCGCGAAGGTGGCCGTGGTGTTTTGTATGCCGTCTCGGCCGATGCGCGGGTCCGCCAGCGCCTAGTCCTGGCCGATGGTGATGTGCGCGAACCGGCATGGTCCCCATACCGTACCCAGCGCTAAAAGAGTGTTAATATTTTCGTTGTCTTGAACCCCTCATCGGCCTAGGAGCCACAAAGGTATCGCCATGAACAAGTCCACCCGCGTTCTGCTTGTTTCCCTGCTGTCTGTGGCCGTCCTGGCCGGTTGCTCGAAGAAGGTGAAGGAAGAGCCGGCAGCCCCGGTTGACACCGGCACCTCGACCACCACCCCGACCGGTCCGTCGACCTCGGGCCTGTACGGCCCGGGCGACCTGGACACCGACGCTTGCCTGCGCCAGCGCGTTGTCTACTTCGACCTGGACAAGGAAGACGTGAAGCCGGAATTCCAGGCCATCATGGCTTGCCACGCCAAGTACCTGCGTGACCGTCCGTCCTCGCGCATCACCCTGCAGGGCCACACCGACGAGCGCGGTTCGCGCGCGTACAACCAGGCCCTGGGTGAGCGTCGTGGCAACGGCGTCAACTCGGCCCTGCAGGCCAACGGTGGCTCGGCTTCGCAGCTGACCGTCGTGTCCTACGGTGAAGAGCGTCCGGTCTGCACCGAGTCGAACGAGTCCTGCTGGTCGCAGAACCGTCGCGTCGAAATCGTCTACACCGCGCAGTAATCCATGCGCATTGGCATCAAACTGATGCTGGTCGTTGCGGCAGCCCTCGTGGCTGCCGCACCGGCGCATGCACAGCGACAGAGCCTGGCTGACCGTGTCGGCGCGCTCGAGCAGCAGATGTACAACAACAGTGCCAACCAGGACCTGTTGAACCAGATCAACCAGCTGCGGCAGCAGGTCACCAGCCTGCAGGCCTCGATCGAGCAGTTGCAGCACGACAACGCCCAGCTCAAGCAGTCCGCCCAGGATCAGTACCTGGATCTGGACAGCCGCCTGAACCGGTTGGAAGGGGGCAATGCCGCCCCGGCCCTGCCGCCCGTTCCGGCGAGCGCGCCGAAGGCCGCACCGGCTCGGGCAAAACCCGCAGCGGCGGCCACTTCCGAGCGGCCGCCTTCCGTCCATGGTGATGCCGGCAGCCTTGCCGCCACCGGCGACGAGCGCACCTCCTACAATGTCGCCTTCGATTCGCTGAAGGCCGGCAAGTACGATGACTCGGCGCAGCTGTTCCTGAGCTTCCTGCAGTTGTATCCGAACGGCGTCTACGCGCCGAACGCGCTGTACTGGCTGGGCGAGAGCTACTACGCCACCCGCAATTTCCCGATGGCCGAGACCCAGTTCCGCGAACTGCTCTCGCGCTATCCGACCCACGACAAGGCCGCTGGCGGCCTGCTCAAGGTCGGCCTCTCGCAATACGGCGAGGGCAAGGTCGACCAGGCCCAGCAGACGCTGGAGACCGTCGTGGCGCAGTACCCTGGCTCGGACGCCGCGCGCACCGCGCAGGACCGTCTGCAGTCCATCCGCCTCGGCAAGCAGATCCGCTGATCCGCTGACCGGGCGTACAATGGGTGCCCTGTAGAGCCGAGCCCATGCTCGGCTACTTTCGTTTCCGGACCGGCAAACCCGTCCGGTTGCTGTTGTAGAGCCGAGCCATGCTCGGCTGCTTTCGTTACCGGCCACGGTAGCCCACCCGCCACGTGTCCCACCAAGAACTCCCCGCCATGACCGCCGTTACCCCGTCCAGCGCCGCCGCCACGCCCAGTGAGATCGTGCAGTCGCCCCTGCCACGCCTGAAGATCACCGAGATCTTCACCTCGCTGCAGGGCGAAGCCGATACCGCCGGCTGGCCGACCGTGTTCGTGCGCCTGACCGGCTGCCCGCTGCGCTGCCAGTACTGCGACACCGCCTATGCCTTCCATGGCGGCACCTGGTGGGACATCGACGACATCGTGGCCGAGGTGCTGGCCCAGGGCGTGCGCCACGTCTGCGTGACCGGCGGCGAGCCGCTGGCGCAGAAGCGTTGCCTGGTGCTGCTGCAGAAGCTCTGCGATGCCGGCATGGACGTTTCGCTGGAGACCTCCGGCGCGCTGGACGTCAGCGCGGTGGACCCGCGCGTATCGCGCGTGGTCGACATCAAGACCCCGGGCTCGGCCGAAGTGGCGCGCAACCGGTGGGACAACCTGCCGCTGCTGACCGCCCGCGACCAGATCAAGTTCGTCATCTGCAGCCGCGAGGATTACGACTGGGCCAAGTCCCTGCTGGCCGAGCGCGATCTGGTCAAGCGCTGCACGGTGTTCTTCTCGCCCAGCAAGGGCGAGATCACCGCGCGGCAGCTGGCCGACTGGATCGTTGAAGACCGGCTGCCGGTGCGCTTCCAGATGCAGTTGCATAAAATCCTGTGGAACGACGAGCCGGGCCGATGAGCCCGCGCAGCGTTCCCTGATGTAGCTCCGGCGCGGGACAGCGTGCTGGCTTTCCCCTCCCAACCGGATGTTTTTCCCATGAAGAAGGCAGTCGTGCTTCTCTCCGGCGGCATGGATTCAGCCGCCGTCATCGCCATCGCCCAGGAACAGGGCTTCGCTGTGCATGCCCTGAGCGTGCGCTATGGCCAGCGCCATACCTCCGAACTGGATGCCGCCGCCCGCGTGGCCAAGGCCCAGGGCGTGGTCGCGCACAAGACCGTGGACGTGGACCTGCGCAGCATCGGCGGCTCGGCACTGACCGACGACATCGACGTACCCGAGGCCGGTGGCGCCGGCATCCCGGTCACCTACGTGCCGGCGCGCAACACCATCATGCTGTCGCTGGCGCTGGGCTGGGCCGAAGTGCTCGGTGCCAATGACATCTTCTGCGGCGTCAACGCCGTGGACTACTCCGGCTACCCGGACTGCCGCCCCGAGTTCGTGGCTGCATTCCAGACACTGGCCAACCTGGCCACCAAGTCGGGCGTGGAAGGTGCGGGCATCAAGGTGCACGCGCCGCTGCAGTTCCTCAGCAAGGGCCAGATCGTCAGCGAAGGCGTGCGCCTGGGCGTGGACTTCGGCCTGACCGTGTCCTGCTACAACGCCGACGCCAACGGCGCCGCCTGCGGCCACTGCGACGCCTGCCGCCTGCGCGCGCAGGGCTTCGCCGAGGCCGGCGTGCCGGACCCGACGCTGTACGCCTGATCGCTCGGTAGAGCCGGCCGCTGGCCGGCTTCCCTGTGGGTGCGAACCAGATGGACCTGGTGGATGCCAACCGCTCCCTCGGTGGGTGCGAACCTTGGTTCGCACTCCCTGGCCCGCAAGGCATGGCCCGGCGCTACCGCTGCTGCAACCACCCCGATGCCTCGATAAACGCCCGCACCGCCTTCGGATCGGCATAGTCCAACTCGATCATCCGCGCGATACCGGCCTTCTCGTCGGCCTGCTGGCGCATGTACTCCTGCGCGATGCGATACCCAGCGTAGTACCCCACATCACTCACCCCGAATGGATTGCGGGCGCTGTTGTAGAGCCAGTTGTCGAGGTTACCCCCGTCCATCTCTGCAATGAAACGCGTGCGGATGTCCGCCTCATGCGCGGGTCCGTAGCTGTACAGCGGAAGCGCCGGCCGACGCCCACTCAGTCGTTCGGCCACGTACTCGGCAACACCCTCGCGCACCGCGTACTGGGCCAGGCTGCCGGTGGTCTCGCGCTGCTGGGTATGCACGTACTCGTGCAGGTTGTTCTGCGCGTTGTTCGCCCCCGGACGGCTGTCGTAGAAGATCCGTAGCCGCTCGCGCATCTTTTCGGGCAGTTCGCTCACGTCCACGCGCTCATCGCCCAGCGCCATCTCGGCACCGATCAGCACCTTGTCGCCCAGCGTGGTGCCACCGGTGCGCAGTACACCGACTGCGTAGGTGATGGTGGCCGGGCGCAAAGCCGGGTAGAGCGCCCGGAATTTGGAAAGATCCCGTTCCAGTGTGGCGCTGGCCTGCTGCGCGTTGGCGGTCAACGGCCGAACCGACGTCCAGAAGCGCGGCCACGCACGCATGGCCTCGGCGTATTCGCGGGCGGTGTAGTTGCGGACCTGCATCAGCGCATGCAGGCCGGGGCTGCCTGGATCGATGTAGCGCTCCTGCACGAGTGCGACCTGGCGTTCAACGTCGGGCTCGGCGCGTACCGCGTCATAGGTGGCCCAGAAGCGGCCGATGTCGTCGGTGACGACCTGGGGCGGGGCGGCCAGTGCCGCGCAGGGCAGCAGCAGGGCGGCAATGAGGCAGAGGGGCAGGTGCATCCGTGGCTCCGGGGAAGGATCACAGATGGGATGCGACGACGGCCCGGAAGGTTTAAGCCGGCGGCCCAGATCGGGTAGTGCCGGCCGCTGGCCGGCAACCTCGACGCACCAGGGTTTCACCCGGCCCGGCAAAGTAGGGTAGAATGCCCACCCCGCCGAAAGGCTGGGGCAGTGCAATGGGCCGTTAGCTCAGTCGGTAGAGCAGAAGACTTTTAATCTTTTGGTCGAAGGTTCGAATCCTTCACGGCCCACCATTGCTACATAAGGGTTTCGGAGCGATCCGGAGCCCTTTTTGTTTTTCCGCAATCGCCCATCTTTTCCGCAAAACTACTTCGTCGGGGTTACGCGGTCGCCCTTGCGCTTTCGTGTGTAGGTCTCGGTCATTACCACCGACGAGTGACCGAGCTGGCGCTGCGCCTGGCGAATATCTGCGGATGCATCGGCCTTGTCGGTGCCGGCCTTGGCTCGCAGATCGCGGAACTGGAAGGCCGACTTTTCGACGCCAGCGCGGGCGCGCGCTGCATCGAACCTGCTCCGTAGCTGCCCCTTGCTCAAGGGCTGACCATGCTCATCCAGTAGCAGCGCGGTGTGCACGATGACGGCTCCCGTGTGCTTGCCGCGGCGCTTGAACGTCCTGGCGGCAAAGCGCGCCAGAAGCGCCGCCAGCTCACCTTCGATGGCAATGCGCAGCTTGTGCTTGGTCTTGCTCTGGCTGATGTGCAGGAACCCATCGCGCACGTCACGCCGGTCCATGCTGAGCGCATCGGACGGCCGCTGGCCAGTCAGATAGGCCAGATCCAATGCATCACGCAGCGGTTGATCTGCTGCATCCCACACTGCCCGGTATACGTCGTCTTCCACGTACACATCGCGGCCCGCTTCACCGTAACCTCGCACGCCCTTGCAAGGGTTCTCCGCGTCGGTGAAGCCCCATTCCCTACACTTGTTCCACATGTGGCTCAGCAGGGCCTTTTCGCGGTTTGCGCTGACCGTGGCCACCGTTCCGTGCTTCGTTCGCCAGTCCATGTACTGGCGAACGTGCAGCGGCCTGATCTTGGCCAGCGGGGCAGGAGGATTGCAGAAGAATTCCTCCAGCTTGGCCAGCTCGGCCAGGTTGACCTTCGCCGTCGATGCGCGCTTCTTCGGGATGACCAGCTGCGCGTAACGCGTGGCTGCATCCTTGAAGGTCACGATCTCCGGCACCTGGGCCTCGGTCGCCATCAACTCCGCCCACTTCCGAACCGCCTCCGGGTAGCTTTTACCCAGCGGAGTTTCGCGCCTCGGCTTGCCGCCGTGGTCGAAGAAGTAATAGACGGTCTTCCCCCGCTTTCGCTTACGCAAGTGGGGTATCGAACCAGGATCCTTTGAGCGTCTTCCCATTACGCTGCTGACCTCAGTGCGTTGCTCGTCCAACCGCCCTCGACCTCTGGCGGTTTCTTCGCTGACCCATCAACGGCCGCCCACATCACGACCGGCCAGCCCGCAGCGTTGATCGTATGCGGGATGCCGTTGCGAGCCAGGTTCTGGATCTGCCTGCGCTTTGTATGCGCCCCGGTCAGGTCGGCCACGTCGCCGTGGGCGCCGGGGCGCATGATCTTCTCAGCCGCCGACACGGCGCACCTCCCGCGGCGTTGCCAGAAGCGGCAGCTGCAGCACGTTGTCCGGCAGCACCGGCTCAGCCTTGCGAGCGCTGCGGGCAGGGCGGTTTATACGCCGCCACTCGGCCAACGCCTTCTCGGGATCCTGGCTCTTGCTGGTCGCCCTGCAGGCGCATTCGACCAGGTGGCCGCCGCCGGCGGACGCACAGCGCTTGTCGTGGATGTGGCGCGCGCGGTGGCCGGCGGCGCAGTTCGGCAACCCTTCCGGGTGGCTGATATGTTCCTGGGTCATGTGTCAGCTCCGATGGAAATGCGGGGAATGGCTGGCGCTACACTGGGGTGCATGAGTCAATATGCGAATTCGACGCATGCGGAGTTGTGGCTCCGCGCCAAGGCTGAGGCGGGCGCTCTTCGACAGAGCGCTGACGTTCAGGACTTGGTATTGGCCAAGAGGCCGACGACGCATTGGCAGCGGCAGCAGATCCGAGCCGCCATGGCTCCGGGCGCTGACCGGTCGCTGGCCGACCTGTTGGATGCGCTGGCCAGACAGGTTCACCACGGCCAGCACATCCCCGGGGATGCCGAGCAGCTTCTGCAGGATCCAGCCACCAGCCTTCTGTCTGTGTTCGGCCCGAAGCTGGCCGAGCATCAGCGCAATGCGCGGCACCTGGTGGTGCTGGAGGCGGCGAACGTGGTCCTGCGCAAAGACTCGTCGGCCTGGCTGCATGGTGGAGAGGCCGGACAGACGCCACACGAGCGGTCGCTGGCCAGCAACGGCGGTTTGGCCGCTGTGCTGCAGGAGCTGGAAGCCCGTCGGAAGCGATAGGGCGGTCATGCGAATAGATCCAGTTGGGCCGGCAGCGGCAACAGCGGCGGGTGAGGGGGAGGGGGGGGGCGCCGGCACTGCAGCAGCACGGCGTGGCTTTGCTGTAGGCGGTGCACGGCGCACCAACTGCAGGTAATCGCCGTCTCCGCGCATCTGCCAGGGACGCCCCTTGATCGGGCAAACATCGTGGTAGCCCGCGTCGTAGTGAGTGGCGGGCGGCCCTTCGCGATACCTGAGCTGCACCTGGTAGTGCGATCTACCGGCGAACTTCGCCGGTTCGAGGTGTGGACCCGTCACGCTCTTGACGGTAAACAGCGGAAAGCACCGACTCCAGCGTGTGTCGTCGCCCGGCTGATCGGGTTTGGTGGCGAGGTGCAGGGGCAGTCGTTCGGCGTGGTTACCGCTGGCGGTCCACGATTGAACCTTCTGCGCATCGAGGAGGAGCTGAGCGCTGTGCATCTCCGCCTGGCGAATACGGTGATCGAGTGCCTGCCATGGCAGGAGTGCGTGCGGCGCTACGATCGGCCGGGGACGCTGTTCTACCTCGATCCGCCGTATTGGGAAACGGAGGGTTACGGCGTCGAGTTCCCCTTCGCTGAGTACGAGGCCATGGCCGAGCTGATGCGCGGCTCGGTCGGGCGCTTCGTGGTCTCGATCAACGACCACCCTGAGATCCGCGAAGTGTTCGCCGGCTTCGACCTGGTGCCGCTGCAGCTCGACTACACCATCGGTGGCGGGCAGGGGAGAGGGAAGAAGTTCGGAGAGCTGATCATCAAGAGCTGGGACGACAGCCAGGCCACCCTGCTGTAGACGTCACGCAACTTGCCGGAGCAGGTCCTCGCGATTGTTGCGTGGCGTGTTGACGGCACGGCTGAAGCTGCAGGCCTCCAGCGCTGGCGGCTCGTTGGCCGATAGCATCGTCGAGTGCACTGGCGTCATAGATTGACTTAACTATTCATGAATGTTAAATCTTGATCGCTAAGGCTCGTCTAGCGAATGGATCAAGGACGAAGTAATGATCAAGAAGATACTATTTTCTTCTGTGCTGCTCGCCGCAGGCTATGCAAGTGGTGCGGGCGCTGAAACCATTTCTTGCGATGGTTGTACTCCCGCAGAGATGCAGGAATGGGCAATGATGACGGCGGCCTATAGCGGGAATTCGTATAGTGAAATATATGTCATAAATCGTCACGAGGGTAAGATTCGTCGCTACGCAGTGACCCTCGATCAGCCTGGCCAAGATGTTCCAGGTCAAATTCCAGACGGTTCGACAAGTTACGGGTCTGCAGTCGAGTACGCGGTGCCAGTTCCCATTGCCGACTATTTCTCGATCGCAGTTCAGATTGATGGCAAAACTTACTTCATGCCAATGGGGGCGGGGCTGCCAGACAGTATGTATGATGTTGTAAACAATCCGGCAAGAGAAGCAACCATGCTGGATTGGGTGAGGACCACCCCTGAGAATAGTTTCAATACACTACTGATGCGCGCTCAGATGCTGGTGAACATTCCAGTGTTTGATCTCAATAAGGTGAAGGTTTCAATAACCCTTCATGCTGTAGATGGAAGTTATGCGGTGGTTGTTTTCGATCCCATCGAGAAAAAGTGGCAGCGATTGCCTAACTCCACGCGTGATTCCAGTAACAATCTAATTCCTGCCACAAAGTCAGAGTTGACTGGCGGGGTTGACAGTTTTAGGCAGTATCATTTCAATAACTCGATGGATCAGGGGCGGTTCGTCAACCAAGCGGTAGCATTAGGCGCAACATTCGTTGGTTCTGTCGGTAGTGCGCCTGGTGGCGTGGTGTGTACTTCTATCCTGAAGTCAACGACAGATGGTCAAGAGCGTCAGGAGTCCATAACGTGCAGCTCAGATTAGTTAGTAGGGTCAGTGTTTCAAAGGTGCTGCTCGTCGTGTCTGTGATTTTGTGCGTGATGACGATGCAGAATATCAATAGTGGTGTCAGCCACGTCTATTGGTGGTCTGCTATTGGCTTGGCGTGCCTCGGAGTTGTTCTTGGTTGGCCGCTTGGGCAGGTGCGTCGATATGTTATCTGTGCAATTACGGCTATTGCCGTCCCAGCGGTTCTAATGATCTAACTGCCCAGATTGCTGCAGCCCGCGCTTGGTCGGGCTGCAGCCTTATTCACTTTCGGCACCGCTGCTTGATGCCCTGCCTGCGCGGGATGGCCCTGGTCCTTGCCGGATCCGGGGCTGCAGGCAGCTCGACGCGGGGCGCGTGAGCAGCGCGCCGCCGGCACAGAGTCGAGTCAGACTCGACTCTGCCCGAACGGTTCAGAGAGGTAGCCGGCGCGTTCGCAGGATCTGCGAACGCCCGGTCGTATCCTTCCGGCCATGCGTCCAGCTCGATCACCAAGACATCTCGCTCAAATGCTCCTTCGCGGAGTACGAGGCCATGGCCGAGCTGATGCGCACCTCGGTCGGGCGCTTTGTGGTCTCGATCAACGACCATCCTGAGATCCGCGAAGTGTTCGCCGGCTTCGACCTGGTGCCGCTGCAGCTGGACTACACCAGCGGCGGCGGGCAGGGAAGAGGAAAGAAGTTCGGAGAGCTGATCATCAAGAGCTGGGACGACAGCCAAGCCACCTTGCTGTAGACGTCACGCAACATGCTGGAGCAGGTCCTCGCGATTGTTGCGTGGCGTGTTGACGGCGCGGCTGAGGCGGCAGGCCAGCTATTGCTGGCGGCTTGCTGCGCCTCTCGTTCATTATTTTCGTGTCGTATCGCAGTGTAGTAACGAGACAGCGCGCACCATCGTCTTGCGGTGAATTCATCGCGATGGAGTGATTTATGTATGAACGACGTCGACGGCTACAGATACGCATCCAGCACCAACTTGAAGGGCTGCGAGCGATATGGATACGGGTCAAGTATCGGAGTGAAAGGCTTCAAGCGATACGGGTACATGCTCGACGCAGAAGTGATCGTTCCATGGAGGCTGCGTTCCTGCGAGCAGCGAATCCAGCTCAAGATATTCAGTGAGAGTCGTGCGCGAATATAGTGGAGTATGTTTGGAATGCTGAAGTCTTGTAAGGGTAAGTGAGAACGATTGGTGTGAAATTGGAGTGGATGGCGTATAAATGCGCCGTCCATCTTCGTTCCGTTTGCCTGCAGGTGGTTTGGTGTGTGGCTCATTAGGTGGCCGTGCAGCGCGACTCCTTGAGAGGTCGGTCGTCAACAGAATAGGGGGGCGTCATCAGGAGAGGAGGTGGTCCCAGCATCGAGACGCAAGGCGTCTTGCAGCGGCCTCATTGTCTGCACGGCCAGAACGCATTTCTAGCCTTCTAATCAAGTCATCGGCCCAAGCGTCACGGCTTCCGTGGGGATCTCTTGTGTAGATATCACATGCAATTTTGATGATTGGCTGGATATCTAGTCCGAAACTGGCCCCTGGGAATTCTCCTGTCCCGAACTTAGCGCGCCAGTGGACAACTTCTCGTTCCACATCAACATAATTTTTATCCCTGCTCATGGCACTTTCCTCGAATGCACCGAGGTCACTGTACGCCTGTTGGTCGAATGGGCTCATTCATGTGCCCGGTTCAGTCTTCTCTTGCAAAGCGACCTGCAGCTAACGGGGGGGAGTGCATGCTTCTGATGCGGTGAGTCCACCGCGATGGAGTAATGTTATGAATGACTTCAAACGTGATGCATCCAATACCAACAAGCCGGCTGTGGCGGAGCCGGATGCAGGGAAGCAGAAGCAACAGCAACAGGAGCAGGAACGCCAAGACAAGGAGTCCAAAGAGCGTAACGCCAATGAAGGCGGGGCTCATAAGTCGAATAAGTAAGATCGACTGCGAGTAGTTGAGAGAGGGTGGCGCAGGCTTGCGCTGCCCCTTTTCTGTAGAAGGAGCGGCGATCCGTGGACAGGTTGAGAGATAGGAGCACGGATGCAGAGACTTTGATGGTGCGGGTGGCCTATCAGCTTAGGTGCCCGTCTGAGACGACGTTGCTGCCATGCAAGAGGTGCCGGAGACCAAGCCCCGGCGGCTACCTATGTGCCAATTGCCTATGCGACGACCTCGCCGTTCTGATTGAGAACACGGGGGCTGCAAGTAGATGGCTTTCCTCAGTAAAGATTGCTATCCAGGATGAAGGGACTGTCCTTCGATATGCGAGGAAGGCTGCATCTAAATAGCTTTTTCTCCTCCGCCTTCAAGTCGGTAGCGTGAAGGGCATGGCTTCGAAGTTTGACATTGAACTAATCAGGGAGAAGTGCCATGGGCCTTCAAACCATGCAGTCTAGAATTGAGACCCGCCTCAATGACTTGATAGAGATATCACGAGACGGGAAGGCGTTCTATGAGGAGGCCTCGGATCGAATAGAGAGCTCGGAGCTTTCCGATCTCTTTATGGGCATTGCAGGCGTGAAAGGCGAGCTGGTCGAAGAGATCAGTAGAATTGTCTCCAGAAGTGGTGGTCGTCCTGCAGAGCGAGGCACATTGGTGGGTGCAATGCATCAGTATTATGGGAAGATGCTCGCGGCGTTTGGCGAGACCCAGTACCAATACTTGAAAGAGTTGGAGAAGTCTGAAGAGCGTCTTGTTCAGACGTTCAACGAAGTTCTCAATGATCCGGAGCTATCACAGGACGTGAAGAGGGAGGTTGCGCGGATGATTCCCAAGGTCAGTGAATGCCATTCCGTCATGTTGAATCGGCTGCAATCGATGCATCGACACTAAGGTCGAATTTTCCGCTGCTATCGGATAGTCCACATATGTCCTGCGCGTACGCTCGGCTCACACGTTCTGTGGTTGGAGTGGTCGAAATGCGTTGCAGAGTCGTAGCGCTGGCGCATCGGCCTGACTTGTTGATCAGGTTCAGTCGATTGCAAAGCCGTTGACGTGAGCCTGCATACGCAGTCGCGACGAGCAGAAGCCAGCGCCGACAAGCTTGAGGGCCGGATACGCCCAGATGCGTTTTGCGTCGTTGGCCTCCGTAAAATGGCTCGGGACCAAGACGAAATTCGCGACGAAGATAGGCAGTCCTCCATAAAATATCTGGGGGCAAGTAATTGATTTGTAAGCAAGGATGGGCGGACTTTTAATCTTTTGGTCGAAGGTTCGAATCCTTCACGGCCCACCAATTGCATCCAATGACCCAGGTCATTCAGAAGGGCACCGCAATGCGGTGCCTTTTTTGTTGCGCTTCTCCACGGCAACTACTTCGTCCGCGCAGTCTTCGCTTTAGCCGCCGCCGCGTCAGCAGCCTCCTGTGCGGCCGTTGCTGCTGCATTCGCAGAACGTGCCGCCTCCGCTCTTGCCGCCTCGAAATAGGTGAGCCGCTGCAGACTGGTTCTGCGTTCCAGTTCCATTGCTGCGGCGAAGCTCTCCGGATGCTTTGCAGCACAGGCCTCCTGCACCAGTTGCACGGCACGATCAGACAGCCCGGGCTGGATGTTGCCGAGCAGGCAATCGGCATACGGTACGGGCGCGGCCGAGCTGGCGGCCAGCGCGGCGATGAGCAGGGCACTCAACATGCAAACCTCCTTGTAGGTTTTGAAGGGACTGGCAACCAGTCCGTCCCAAGTATGGACCGGATCTGGGTGCAACGGCGGCTACGCCGGCCGGATATCCCGGCACACCAGTTCCGCCAGCCCGCGGCAGGCGAAGAACAACCCATCGATTAGCCCCTCATCCAGATGGCGGTCGGGCGTGGCCATCGACCGGCAGCGTTCCGCGGCGTGCAGCATTTCCGCCACGGTCAGCATGCCAATGGCGGCACGCTCCGCGTGTGCCATCGCCTGTTCCCGCCCGGGCGGCAGATCGGTTTCCGGCCAGGGCAGACCGTCGGCGCCGTCGCCATCGCGGATGCCCTTGAGGCATCCCCATAATGCGCATCCACGCATGGCGTGGATCTACTTTCGCCTGAGAACAATCGCTGCGATGACGGCTGCGATGCCGACCGGGATCAGGACGACCGCCAGAAGAATGATCCAGTGCCAAATGCTGAATCCCCCCATGTCCCAACTCCTTGTAGGAAACGATGAATGCTAGCAAACGCGATTGCAGTCATTTCCCGATACAGTTCAAGCATCGCGCAGCGCCGTAGCATACAGGCAGGCTTGCCGAATCGGCCGACGCCTTGGTCTTGGCGTTATGCTCGGCACTTTCCCAGGATGGGCCGCTCCATGCGCTTGATCGTGCTGTCGCTGTTGTTGTCCGCCGTCTCCGCCGGGCCGCTGATGGCCGCCGAAACCGCGTCGCCCGCTGCCGCAACTCCTCTGGTCATCGGCGAGACCTTCACCATCGAGTCGAAGGCGCTGGGCGAAACCCGCCGCATCAACGTCTACCGCCCGCAGCCATGGGGCCTGGACCCGAAAACGCGGCTGCCGGTGCTCTACATGCCCGACGGCGGCATCGGCGAGGACTTCCTGCATGTGGCCGGGCTGGTGCAGGTGCTGACCGGCAACGGCAGCATGCGCCCGTTCCTGCTGGTCGGCATCGAGAACACCGAGCGCCGCCGCGACATGACCGGCCCCAGCAAGGACCCGCAGGACCAGAAGATCGCGCCACGCATTGGTGGCTCGGCGGCCTACCGCACGTTCCTGCGCGATGAACTGATGCCGCAGGTGCGCCAGCGCTACCCGACTACCGACGAACGCGCGTTGATCGGCGAGTCGCTGGCTGGCCTGTTCGTGGTCGAAACGCTGCTGCAGGAACCGACACTGTTCAACAGCTACATCGCGCTGGACCCCAGCCTGTGGTGGAACCGTGGTGCAATGCTGGCCGGGGCGGCCAAGCAGCTGCCGGCGGTGACGCGTGCGCAGCCGCGCGTATTCCTGGCCAGCAGTGGGCAGCCGGAGCTGGCCGCATCCACTGCACGACTGGCCGAGTTGTTGCAGCAGGCTTCGCCGTCGCCGCTGGTGAAGTACCTGCCGTTGCCGGAAGAAACCCACGCTACGATCTATCATCCGGCCGCATTGCAGGCGCTGCGCACACTGTTCCCGGCGCCGCCGGCCTCGCCCTGACCGCACTGGCAGCGGGTTGCGCACCATGCAAGGATGCGGCAGCGGCGCCATCCGGTGCGCCGCCCGCAATGGGAGCGTGTGGATGCAGCGTGTGCGTGGATGGAGTGTGGCGGCCTGCCTGGCCGTGAGTGGCTGTGCGATGTCGGTGGCGCCGCCGGCAGCGCAGAGTGAAGCGAAGGAGAGCCCGGCCGCCGCAGTGTCGGGCGTGGTGCTGCCGGATACCGAAGCGCTGCGCGTGCACGATCCGATCGGCCGCGATTATCCGGTCTGGGTGGCGTTGCCGGCCGACTACGCCGCACATCCGGAAAAGCACTATCCGGTGCTGTACGTGACCGACGCGCTGTACAGCTTCCCGCTGGTGCGCAGCGTGGGCAACCTGGTGGGCCAGAAGGGTGTCAACCTGGAGGATTTCATCCTGGTCGGGCTGCCGCCGCAGGAAGGGCTGACCTCCAAGCAGAGCCGCTCGCGCGACTATACGCCCAGCGATCCGGCGCGTACCGATCCGCGTGATTACAGCGATGACGTGAGCTACGGTGGCGCGGCGCACTATCGCGATTTCCTCGCCGAGCGGGTGCTGCCGATGATCGATGCGCGCTACCGCACTGATCCGGCGCGGCGCGCCTATGCGGGTCATTCCTATGGTGGCCTGTTCGGCGCCTATGTGCTGACCACGCGCCCGGACATGTTCCGCACCTACATCCTCTCCAGCCCATCACTGTGGTTCGACGACCATCGGGTGCCGCGCATGCAGGCCGAGGCCAAGGCGCCGGCGCAGCCGACCACGGTGGTGCTGTCGGTGGGCAGCTTTGAAACGGTCAAGCCCGAACCGCGTTATTTCACCCGCAACGACATGCTGCGCCACAACGCAGAATTCGCCGAGCAGCTGCGCAGCAGCGGGCGATCGTTGAAGGTGGAGAACATGGTGATCGATGACGAGGATCACTTCACGGTCTACCCGGACATGATCACCCGCGCACTGCTGAAGGTGTTCCCGGGTAGCGGGCCGTACAGCAGCGGTTGATCGCAGGTTCAATCCACGCATGGCGTGGATCTACCGGGGTTGTTGACGTGGATCCACGCCGACGAGAAACGGAATCAGTAGATCCACGCCATGCGTGGATGATCCCCTCAGGCCGCGCTGGCCTGCGGCGGCGGCATCAGCGCGGCATCCGCTGCGTGCCGGAAGCACAGGCGGATGGCATCGAGCAGCTCGCTCATGCTGTATGGCTTGGGCAGGAAGTGGATGCCGGCGCGCAGCTGCGGCAGCACGCGATGCTGATCCATGCCGGAGGTGACCAGGATCGGCAGCTGCGGCAGGTGCTCGCGCACGCGGTTGGCGGTTTCGATGCCGCTGATGCCGCCCAGGCAGACGTCGGTGAACAGCAGGTCGAACGGTTCACCGGCGTTGAGCAGGCCCAGCGCGGCCTCGGCGCTGCTGACAGCGGTGACCTGGCAGGCCTGGCTTTCCAGGGCGAGACGGCTCAGTTCCTGGGTTTCCTCGGCGTCCTCGATGAGCAGGACGCGCGGTTCCACAAAGCGCTTGGACAGCAACATGACGCGGCAACTCCGGACAACAGGGGGAGCAAAAGGCGCGCAAGTATGCGCAAGCCGGTAGTGATCCCGGCGTGCACGGCAAGCTAAGTGGGCGTTACAACCGCGTCTGGCGCCGGCGATGCACGTGCCAGGCCAGGATCGCGACCGCGAGCAGGGCGGTGCCGATGCGCAGGCCGGTGGCCTGCCAGCCCAGTGCAACGGCGTCATCAAGGCTGAACACGTTCCAGGCCAGGTTCATCGACACGTGCAGGACCAGGCCGCACCACAAGGTGTCACCGTCGAG
This sequence comes from Stenotrophomonas sp. YJH_SMC_101-4, assembly GCF_059370395.1. Lineage (NCBI taxonomy): Bacteria > Pseudomonadati > Pseudomonadota > Gammaproteobacteria > Lysobacterales > Lysobacteraceae > Stenotrophomonas > Stenotrophomonas sp. YJH_SMC_101-4. Next base: position 244,926 of record NZ_JCAFTP010000004.1, read on the forward strand.
GTGGTCGAGCCAGGCGAAGATGAAGCCGCCCAGGGCGATCACCGCGCCGACGAACAGCGCGAGGCCGCCGCCGTCGAACCCGCCGAAACCCAGCCAGTGCACCCAGCCGAACAACAGCGCCTGCGGCAGTGCGAGCCATGGCCAGGGGGCGCGCACGATCTTCACCAGCAGCACGAAGCCGAGGCCGCGGAACAGCACTTCCTCGGCCAGTGGGAACAGCACTGCCAGCATCGTGGCGTCCAACGTGGTCAGCGCGGTGTTCGGTGAACCGAGCAGCGCCAGGCCCAGCCAGCAGGGCAGGCTGGCCAGCAGTACTCAGAACGGGCCGCCCCAGCCGTTGCCGCGCAGCCCCAGGCTGGTCATCAGGCCCATCCCGCGTGGCCGCAGCAGCGCGGCCAGCAGGAGTGCCACGAGCACGGCCAGCGCGTTGTCGAGCAGGCTGCCGCCGTAAGCAATGGGCAAGGCGGGAATCGGCGTGCCTGCGGCGGCTGCGATGTCGCGCAGATTCAGGCCAACGCCGACGCCGAGCAGCACCAGCAGCAGGCGCGCGGCGCTGGGCAGGCGGGACAGGGCGGTCATGCACGCACTCCCTGCGGAACCAGCATGCAGTGTGGAAGGGGCCGGGCACGCTGGCACGCGCCGGAAGTCCCTGTGCCATCGGTCATGTGTTGCCGCACAGTCATCACAGGGCAGGTACAGTCGTTACCAGACCGACAGGAGCAATGCCAATGCTGTGCCCCGTGTGCAAGACCCAGACCCTGCAGATGGCCGAACGCCATGGCATCGAGATCGACTATTGCCCTGGCTGCCGCGGTGTCTGGCTGGATCGTGGCGAGCTGGACAAGATCATCGAGCGCGCGGGTGCGGGTAGTGCGGTACCGCCGCCCGCCCCGGCGCAGTCGCAGCCGGCCGCCGCGCCGCCGCCGGTGATGCATCGCGACACCCGTCATCTGGGCCAGCGCTACGAGGACAACCGGGGCCAGCAGTACGGTCGCGGCTACAAGAAAAAGAAGAAGGACAGCTTCCTGTCGGAGCTGTTCGACTTCTAGCCGCTTCGCTCTTTGTAGCGTCTAGCCATGCTCGACGCTACAGGGGCCGCATGATCACGGCCGGCGCAGGATGAACTCGCGGTCGTGGGTATCGCCGACGATGAAGTCGTACTCGCCCACTTTGCTGCACCCATAGCGCGCGTAGAAGCGCTGCGCGCCGAAGTTTTCTTCCCATACGCCCACCCACAGGGTGCGGCGCTGCGGCTGGTCCAGCCAGGCCATGAACGCGTCCATCATGCGTGCACCATGGCCGCCGTTCTGGTGTGCAGCCAGAATGTAGAACCGCTTCAGTTCGATGTCGCCCTCGCATGCATCCGTGTGCGGCAGGGTGTTGGCACCGGCGGCCAGATAGCCGACCACGGCGTCACCGTCCATCAGCAGCCAGATGGCACTGCGTGGGTCGGACAGTTCGATGCGCTGCGGTTCGCTGCTGTAGTGATCCTGCAGGAAATCGTGCAGGTCCTGCGGCGGATATGAGTCGCCCCAGGTCTCGGTATAGGTGGCGATGGCGATCGCCGAAAGCGTGTCGACGTCGGCGAGGGTGGCGCGGCGGATCTGCAACGACATGGCGGTGCCTGCATTGGAACGTGGCGCAGTGTAGCCGGCCCCGGCGGCTGCCGGGGCTGGCCACTGCTCACGTAACGCTGCTCAGAACCACATGCGCACGCCAGCGACCCAACGCGTGTCGCGCGCGTGGTCACCGGCATAGTCAGAGGTGTCGCCGAAACTGCGTTCGTGGCTGATGCCGATGTACGGCGCGAAGCGGCGGCTGAACTCATAGCGCAGTCGCAGCCCGGCTTCGACCTTGTTCAGGCCACGGCCGATGCCGTACTCCGGTTCATCCTTGGCTGCCACTGTGGCTTCCAGCAGCGGCTGCAGGATCAAACGGTTGGTCAGCAGCACGTCGTACTCGACTTCGGCCTTGGCCAGCACCTGGCCGCCGGAGCCCATGTACAGCGTGGCCGAGCTCTCGAACTTGTAGGGCGCCAGGCCCTGGATGCCGATGGCTGCCCACGTGCGGGAGTCGGCCGGCCGGAAGTCCTGGCGCACACCGACCAGCACGTCCCACCACGGCGACACGCTGCGGCCATACAGTGCTTCAAGCGACGATGATTCGGTGCGGCCACGGCTGCGTTCGCCATCGGTGCGCAGCCACAGGCGGTTGATGTTGCCGCCGATCCAGCCCGTGGCCTCCCAGGCCTGGCCGTTGCTGCTCTTGCCATCCCAATGCTCGAGGCGGTCGATCAGCAGCAGACTGTTGATCTCCGGCGCATGCTCCATCGCACCGTGGGCGATGGGCGGGAATGCAGCGGCACGGTCGGCATCGGTAGGCACCGGAATCGGTTCGAGGGGTTCGGTCGGTGCGGGCGTGCCGTGACCCATCGCCGAATGGTCCATCTGCGAATGGTCCATCTTCGAGTGGTCCATCGTGGAGTGGTCCATGCCGGCGTGATCCGCCGCACTCATGTCCATCTTCAAATGATCCATCTTCGAATGATCGACCGGTTCGGCCGGCGTCTTCGCGGTCTTCGCCGGCGCGTCCATCGCGCCCATGTCATGGCCTGCGTGCGACTGCGCGAACACCGGCAATGCGGCGGCCAGGCCCAAGGCCAGCAGGCTGGGGGAAAGCAGTGAGCGGCTCATTCTTCGATCCTCACTTCGCGCATCATGCCCGCTTCCATGTGGTACAGCAGATGGCAGTGATAGGCCCAGCGGCCGAGCGCGTCGGCGCGCACGCGGTAGCTGCGGCGTGTACCCGGCGGCATGTCGATGGTGTGCTTGCGCAGCTGGAATTCGCCCTGTGCGTTTTCCAGATCGCTCCACACGCCGTGCAGGTGGATCGGGTGCTGCATCATGGTGTCGTTGACCAGCACGATGCGCATGCGCTCGCCGTAGTTCAGCCGCAGCGGCTCGGCGCTGGCGAACGGGATGCCGTCGAACGACCAGGAGAATTTCTCCATGTGGCCGGTCAGGTGCAGCTCGATCTCGCGGCTCGGCTCGCGGCCATCAGGATCCTTGAACAGGCTGCGCATCGCGCCGTAGGTCAGCACCTGGCGGCCGTTGTCGCGCAGGCCGATGCCGGGGTCGTCCAGCTTCGGTTCGGTGGCCGAACTCTGCATGTCCACCAGCGGGTTGTTGCGTTCGCTGGCCGGATGCTTCGATGCCTTGCTGGCGGTATCGCCGCCGTGGGCGCCGTGGCCCATGCTGGCGCCGCAGCCGCCTTCCATGCCCTTCATCGCGGCCATGTCGTGGCCACCGTGCCCACCACTGCCCATGTCGTGCCCCATGTCGCTCATCGTCAGCAACGGGCGTGGGTCGCGTGCGGGAATCGGTGCCTGCAGGCCATGGCGAACCGCCAGCGTGCCGGCGGCGTAGCCGGTGCGGCCCATGTCCTGGCAGAAGATGGTGAAGGCGTCCTGGCCGGTGGGTTCGACCAGCACGTCGTAGGTTTCGGCGGGAGCGATGCGGAATTCGTCGATGCTGACCGGGTGGATGTACTGGCCGTCAGCGGCGACCACGGTCATCTTCAGACCGGGGATGCGCACGTCGAAGTAGGTCATCGAGGCGCCGTTGATGAAGCGCAGCAGTACCTTTTCGCCGCTGCGGAACAGCCCGGTCCAGTTGCCGGCCGGCGCGGTGCCGTTCATCAGGTAGGTGTAGGTGTGCGCGTTGATGTCGGAGATGTCGGTCGGCGTCATCCGCATCCGGCCCCACATGCCGCGGTCGGACAGCGCGGCCGACCAGCCGTCGCGCTTCACGTCACGCAGGAAGTCGGGCAGCGTGCGCTTGTAGTAGTTGTCGTGCTCGGCAAGCTTCTTCATGCGCCGGAACAGCGCGCCCGGGTCCATGTCGGTCCAGTCGGACAGCATGATCACGTGCTCGCGGTCGTGGTGGTACGGCGCCGGTTCGGCCGGATCGATGATCAGCGCACCGTACAGGCCGGCCTGCTCCTGGAACATCGAGTGGCTGTGGTACCAGTAGGTGCCGGACTGCTTGAGGTCGAAGTGGTAATGGTAGGTCTCACCGGGGCCGATGCCGTTGAAGCTCAGCCCGGGCACGCCGTCCATGTTGGCTGGCAGCAGAATGCCGTGCCAGTGGATCGAGGTCGGATGGCGGTCCAGCGTGTTGCGCACGAACAGATCCACGGTCTGGCCTTCGCGCCAGCGCAGGATCGGGGCCGGCAGCGAGCCGTTGACGGTGATCGCCGGGCGGGTGCGGCCGGTGAAATTGGCCAGCGATTCGCCGATGGCCAATTCGATGCGGGTGTCGCTGAGCACGGCAGGGGCGCCGGCCAGGCGTGGGGCGGCCGTGGCGGCGGCGAGCGCGCGTTGCGGCACGCCGACAGCGGCGATGCCGGCAACCACGCCACCGGCGGCCAGACCCTGCACGAACAGGCGGCGCGACGGCATGGGCACAGCGCCCGGACCGGGGGGAATGCGGGTATTCATGGTGGTGACTCCAGACACGTAAAGACGCCGGCAGGTGGCCGGCTACGGTGCGCAGGGCGCACGGTGTGTGTGGAATCAGCCGATGGGAGGGCGGGAGATCGGCGGCAGCGGCGGCGCCGGCCGGCCAGTGGCCGGCATCGGCTGCGGCGCCAGCGACAGTGCCGGGCCCGCCAGATACGGCAACGGCTGCACCACCAGCAGCGGGTGCTGGGCGCAACTGCGCACACAGTCCTTGATCTGGCAGTGGGCGTCGTGCGCGGGGGCCTTGGCCTGCGGGGCCTGGTCGGCCTGCATGGCGGCGTGGTGGTGGCAGTCGGCATCGCCGCCATCAAGGGCGGCTACCGCGTGGGCCATCCGGCCCATTTCCTCGTGGCCACTGGCCATGGCCGCGTTCAGCCCGTTGAGCAACAGGCTGAGCATGAGCACGACACGGAGCAGGGTCGAGGCCAGGGACATGGCGTTAATCTAGCTGCAAGTGGGCGCGGATGCACTTCCGGCTGAATGGCCGGTTCAAGGTTGGACCTGCACCAGCGTAGAGCCGAGCCCACGCTCGGCTGCTGTTCGCGCAGAGGCAGCCGAGCGTGGGCTCGGCTCTACAGGGGCGCCCGCGCGCCGTTGGGGCCATGCCCGGCGGCCGCGCAGCGCGGCAACGCGTTACCGTCAGCCCTCTTCGCGAACGATTTCGACCAGGCGTGGGCCGTAGCGGCTCAGCTTGGTACCACCGATGCCGCCGACCCGGGCCAGTTCGTCCAGGCTGGTCGGGCGCTGTTCGGCGATGTTGCGCAGGGTGCTGTCGTGGAAGATCACGAAGGCCGGCACGTTCTGTTCGCGCGCCAGTTCGGCACGCAGGCCGCGCAGGGCGTTGAACAGGGCCAGATCCTGCGGCAGCACCGACAGGCCGGTGCGCTGTGTGCTGCGCTCGCGTCCGCTGGTGCTGCTGGCCGGGTCGCGGCGCATGCTGATCTGGCGGCGGCCGGTCAGCACGTCGCGGCTGGCATCGGTCAGGCGCAGGCCGCCATGGCCCTCGCTATCCACTTCCAGCAGGCTGGCGGCGACCAGCTGGCGGAACACGCTGCGCCAGGTGCGTGCATCCAGGTCGCGGCCGATCGCATAGGTGCTCAGCTTGTCGTGGCCCTGCTGCTTCACCTTCTCGTTCTCGCTGCCACGCAGGACGTCGATCAGGTGACCGACGCCGAAGCGCTGGCCGCTGCGGTAGACGCAGCTCAATGCCTTCTGCGCGGGAATGGTGGCATCCCACGAAGCGGGCGGGGTCAGGCAGTTGTCGCAGTTGCCGCAGGGCTGCGGATAGGTCTCGCCGAAACCGGCCAGCAGCACCTGGCGGCGGCACTGCATGGATTCGCAGTAGCCCAGCAGGTGATCGAGCTTGCCCCGCTCCAGCTGCTTGCGTTCTTCGCCGGCCTCGGACTGCTCGATCATCTGCTTGAGCAGGACCACGTCGCCCAGGCCGTAGCACAGCCATGCTTCAGCGGCTTCGCCATCACGGCCGGCGCGACCGGTTTCCTGGTAGTAGCCTTCCATCGACTTGGGCAGGTCGGTATGCGCCACGAAGCGCACGTCCGGCTTGTCGATGCCCATGCCAAAGGCGATGGTGGCGCACATCACGATGCCATCCTCGCGCAGGAAACGGCGCTGGTTGTTAGCGCGCACTTCCGGCGGCAGGCCGGCATGGTAGGGCAGGGCGTTGAAGCCTTGGCCGCAGAGGAATTCGGCAGTCTCCTCGACCTTGCGCCGCGACATGCAGTAGACGATGCCGGCCTCGCCACGGTGGCCGCGCAGGAAATCGGTCAGCTGCTTGCGGGCATTGTCCTTCTGCACCACGGTGTAGCGGATGTTGGGGCGGTCGAAGGAGCTGACGAAGTGGCGTGCTTCCTGAAGGTCCAGGCGCTCGGCGATCTCGCGCTGGGTCGGCGGGTCGGCGGTGGCGGTCAGCGCGATCCGGGGGATCTGCGGCCAGCGCTCGTGCAGCACGGTCAACTGGCGGTATTCGGGGCGGAAGTCATGGCCCCACTGCGACACGCAGTGTGCTTCGTCGATGGCGAACAGGGCGATGTGGCTGCGTGACAGCAACGACAGGAAGCGGCCGGTCAGCAGCCGCTCGGGGGCGACATAGAGCATGTCCAGCTCGCCCGCGAGCAGTTCGCGCTCGACGCGGCTGGCGGTCTCGGCGTCAAGGGTCGAGTTCAGGTACTCGGCACGCACGCCGAGCTGGCGCAGGGCTTCGACCTGGTCCTGCATCAGCGCGATCAGCGGCGAGATGACGATGCCACATCCGTCACGCAGCAGGGCCGGCACCTGGTAGCAGAGCGACTTGCCACCGCCGGTGGGCATCAGCACCAGGGCATCGTGACCGGCAGCCACATGCTCCACGATGTCCTGCTGGGGACCACGGAAATCGTCGTAACCAAAGACGCGTTGGAGCAGGTCGTGCGCGGGACGGGAAGCCATCCGGTTAGTTTACCTCCCGGAGGCGGCGGCAGGGCTGCGCCCTGCACCTGCTACAAGCCACGGCAACGTCAAAGGCAACAGCCGGCTCTGGCGTGTCTGCTGGTTGGGCGGGTCGGTGTGGGCTTGCAGGACACGCCGTAAACCCGTCCTTGGGGGCTCGATGGCGCCATCCATGGCGCCAACGGTCCTGCAAGCCCACACCGCCCCGCCTTCGACGGTTTCCCGGTCACGGAGGGTCCATCCACGCCATGCGTGATGAAAACAGTCAGATATCGACAAACAAGATGGGGTCAGATCCGTTTTCCTGCGGAAAACGGATCTGACCCCAATGGCTTTGCTGGCAGATCGCGGAAAACTGTCGAAGGCGGGGTGGGTCCGGTTGTGGGAGTGTCAGCCGCATGGATGCGGCTGCCAAGCCCCCAAGGACGGGTTTACGGCGTCTCCCGCAACCGGACCCACCCCGCCAACCCACAGGAAACCAGCTCTTGCTCTGGTAGTTGCTGTTGCTTCGGCCTCTGCGGGTGCAGGGCGCAGCCCTGCCGAACCACTCCCAACCCTTACTGGAGCAGGGAGCGCAGCATCCAGGCGTACTTCTCGTGGGTCTGCAGGCGCTGGGTCATCAGATCCTCGGTCGGGGCGTCGTCACCCTTGGCCGCCACCTCCAGCACTTCACGCGCCGTACGGCAGACCGCTTCGTTGGCGACCACCAACTGGCGTACCATTTCACGCCAGTCCGCACTGTCGGTCAGGCCCGGTTCCTCGGCGATCGAGGTCAGCGCAGCAAATTCCCGGTAGGAGCCCGGGGCATTGAAGCCCAGCGCGCGGATGCGCTCGGCCACGTCGTCCAGTGCCGCCCACTGCTCGGTGTACTGCGTCTCGAACATGGTGTGCAGCGAGTTGAACATCGACCCGGTCACATTCCAGTGGAAGTTGTGTGTCTTCAGGTAGAGCGTGAACGCATCAGCCTGGAAGCGCGACAGACCGTCGGCGATCTTCTTGCGGTCGCCCTGGGTGATCCCGATATCGATGTTCGGCGCCGACGGTGCCGCCGCTGCAAGCTTCTGCTTGCCGGTCTTGGCCTTGGTCGTGCTCTTGGTCTTCGCCATGGGGTTCCTCCTTGTGGAATCGTTGGCCTTCACAATAAACCGGTCGTGATGACTGGTCGCTTTCAAAGTTTTGAACGAACCGATTGATGAACTCTATCGATAAAAATCCATCGCCCCGCCTGCGCCAACAGCGCGCCGCCATCGACGGCGCCATGAGCCGCGACCGGGGCCGTTTGCTGGGGATGCTCTCGCGTTGCCAGGCCAAGCCACAGGATGCGGCACTGGCCGCCACCTTCGAGCAGGCCTTGCAGGCGTCGGTGCAGCGCCGGATGACACGGGCGCAGCAGCAGCCGTCCATTACTCTGGACCCGCAGCTGCCGATTGCGCGTGAAGCCGACGCGATCATCAAGCTGATCCGCGACCATCAGGTCGTGGTGATCGCCGGCGAAACCGGCTCGGGCAAGACCACCCAGCTGCCCAAGCTGTGCCTGGCCGCGGGCCGTGGCCAGGCCGGCATGATCGGCTGCACCCAGCCGCGACGGATTGCCGCACGTGCGGTAGCCAGCCGTGTCGCACAGGAACTGCAGAGTGAACTGGGCCAGCTGGTGGGCTACCAGGTGCGCTTCAACGACAAGGTCAGCGAAGACAGCCGCATCAAGTTCATGACCGACGGCATCCTGCTGGCGGAGATTGCCAGCGACCGCTGGTTGTCGAACTACGACACGATCATCGTCGACGAGGCGCACGAGCGCAGCCTCAACATCGACTTCCTGCTGGGCTACCTGAAGCAGCTGCTGCGCAAGCGCCCCGACCTGAAGCTGATCGTCACTTCGGCCACCATCGACACCGGACGCTTCGCCCAGCATTTCGACAATGCGCCGGTGATCAGCGTTGAGGGCCGCACCTACCCGGTGGAGGTGCGCTACCGCGCGCTGGAAGGCGAGGGTGAAGACCAGGGCGAACGTACCGTCAACGATGCCATCGTGTCGGCTGTCGACGAGATTACCCGCCTGGATGCACGCGGCGACGTGCTGATCTTCCTGCCGGGCGAGCGCGAGATCCGCGATGCGCACCAGTCGCTGGAACGGCGAAAGTACCGCAACACCGAGGTACTGCCACTGTATGCGCGGCTGTCCAACCAGGACCAGGACCGGGTGTTCAATCCCGGGCCGAACCGGCGCATCGTGCTGGCCACCAATGTGGCGGAAACCTCGCTGACGGTGCCGCGCATCCGTTACGTGGTTGATCCGGGCCTTGCCCGCGTCAAGCGCTACAGCCCGCGCAACAAGCTGGACCGCCTGCACATCGAGCCGATCTCGCAGGCCAGCGCCAACCAGCGCAAGGGGCGCTGCGGCCGTATCGCCGAGGGCATCTGTTACCGCCTGTATGCTGAGGCCGATTTCCAGGCGCGGCCGGAGTTCACCGATCCGGAAATCCGCCGCTCCAGCCTGGCCGGGGTGATCCTGCGCATGCTGCAGTTGGGCCTGGGCCGCATCGAGGAGTTCCCGTTCCTGGAAGCACCGGACGAGCGCGCGGTTGCCGATGGCTGGCAGCAGCTGACCGAACTGGGGGCGATCGATGCCGAACGGCGCCTGACCACCATCGGCAAGCAGATGGCGCGCCTGCCGGTGGACGTGAAGCTGGCGCGCATGCTGGTGGCCGCGCAGGCCGCCGGCTGCCTGCGGCCGATGCTGGTGATCGCCTCGTTCCTGGGCATCCAGGATCCGCGCGAACGACCGCCCGAGGCGCGCGGTGCGGCCGACAGCGCGCATGCGCAGTTTGCCGACGGCCGATCCGAGTTCGTCGGCGTGCTGCGCCTGTGGGATGCCTACCGGCAGGCACATGAAGACCTGACCCAGTCCAAGCTGCGCGACTGGTGTGGCCGTCATTTCCTCGGTTTCCTGCGCATGCGCGAATGGCGCGAGCTGCACCGGCAGCTGCGCCTGCTGTGCGAGGAACTGGGCTGGAAGGAAGAGCCCAGCGAGGCATCGATGGCGCCGCTGCTGGCGGGCAGCACTGCACCGGCCCCGGCGCGCGATGACGCGGCGGCGGTGAAGGCGACCCGGGGCCAGCTGCACCGGGCTGCACGCCTGGCCCGCGAAGGCAAGGCGGAGGCCGCACCGGCGCCGGTGGCCGTGCGCGCGCAGAAGGAACAGGCGCCGGTTGGCGGCGGTTTCAGCGAACGTGTGCGTGCCGCTGCCTACCAGACCCTGCACCGTGCGTTGGTGGCGGGCCTGCCGACGCAGATCGGCCACCGCACCGAGAAGGGCGATTTCCAGGCGCCGCGCCAGCGCCGCTTCCTGCCGTTCCCCGGTTCGGCGCTGGCCAAGCGGCCACCGCCGTGGCTGCTGGTGGCCAACCTGCTGGATACGCAGAAGGTATGGGGCATGACCCTGGCCGCGATCGAGCCGGACTGGGTGATCGCCGAACTGCCGCACCTGCTGCTGCGCAAGCACTTCGACCCGCACTGGTCGCGCGCGCAGGGCCAGGTGCTGGCGTCCGAGCAGATCAGCCTGTTCGGCCTGGTGCTGGCACCGAAGAAACCGGTCCATTACGGCCGCATCGCGCCGGGCGAGGCGCATGACATCTTCGTGCGCCAGGCACTGGTGACCGGCGAGATCAATACCCGCGCCAGTTTCGTCGCCGACAACCAGAAGGTGCTGGAGGTCGCGCGCGAGGAAGAAGCCAAGCTGCGCCGCGCCGGCATCGTCGCCGACGAAGACTGGCAGGCACGCTGGTACCTGGACCGGGTGCCGCCGCAGATCCATTCGGCCTCCGGCCTGGATGCCTGGTGGAAGGGTCTTGCGCCGGAACAGCGCAAGACCCTGCACTGGTCGCTGGCCGACCTGTTGCCGGGCGAAGGCAGTGAGCAGGAGCGCTACCCGAAGTACCTCGCGCTGGGCCAGGCACGATTGCCGCTGCATTACCGCTTCGAGCCGGGTGCCGAGGATGACGGCGTAACCCTTGACGTACCGCTGCACCTGCTCAACGCATTGGATCCGGTGCAGCTGGGCTGGCTGGCGCCCGGCTTCGTTGCCGACAAGGCTGCGGCGCTGATTCGCAGCCTGCCCAAGGCGATGCGCCGCAACTACGTGCCGGCGCCGGACTTTGGTCGCGCGTTCTACGAGGCGTTCCCGCAACCCAGTGCCGATGCCATCACCGGCGAACTGGCGCGTTTCCTCTCACGCGCGACAGGCGCCACGGTGACCGCGCTCGATTTCGAGCCCGGCTCGATCGAACCGCACCTGCACATGAACCTGCGCCTGCGCGACGAGCAGGGCAGGGTGCTGGCCACCTCGCGCGACCTGGACGCATTGCGCGCGAAGTTCGGTGGGCGCGCAGGCGACGCCTTCGCTGCACGCGCCGGACGTGAAATGGCGGCTGATGGCCTGCGTACCTTCCCGGCCACGCCGATTCCGCTGCAGGTGCCCGGCGAAGCCGGCGTGCCGGCCTATCCGGCGCTGCTGGACGAGGGCGACAGCGTGGCGCTGCGCATCTTCGCTGATCGGCAGCAGGCGCAGGCGGCTCATCCGCTGGGTGTGCGCCGCCTGCTGGAGATCGCGCTGGCCGAGAAGATGAAGCAGGCACGCAAGCAGTTGCCGGTGGGTGCCAAGACGGGCCTGCTATATGCGGCGATCGAATCGCAGGAACGCCTTCGTGGCGATCTGGTCGATGCGGCGATGAACGCCGTACTGGCTGAAGGCCTGGAAGACATACGCGATGCGGCGGCCTTCGAGCAGCGCCGCGAGCATGCGGCCAAGGCGCTGTTCGGTGAGGCCATGTCGCGGCTGAAGCTGGCCGAGACCATCCTGGCGCTGGTGGCCGAACTGAAGCCGATGCTGGAAGCGCCGCTGATGGGCTGGGCGCGCGGCAACCTGGACGACATGGAGGCGCAGCTGGCCGGGCTGATCCATCCAGGCTTCCTGCGCGATACACCGGCCGACGCATTGGCGCAGTATCCGCGCTATCTGAAAGCGATGATCCTGCGTACCGAGCGTGCCAAGCGTGATCCGCCACGTGACCAGGCGCGCATGCTGGAACTGCACCCGTTCCTGGAAGCGCTGGAAGTGGGGGAGCAGCAGGGACTGCGCGAGCGCCCGCAATGGCAGGCGCTGCGCTGGGATCTGGAAGAGCTGCGGGTGTCACTGTTCGCGCAGGAGCTGGGGGCACGCACCGGCATCTCGGCGAAGAAGCTGGCGCAGCGGGTGACCGCATTGCGCCAGGCGTGAATCCGGTCCTGTAGAGCCGAGCCGGCGCTCGACTGCTGGCGATGGACGATGGCGGTCCATCGGAAAGCAGCGGAGCATCGGCCAGGCTCCACGGGACGGGTAAGCCGTTACTTGGTACGGCGCACCTTCGGTTGTACGTTCACGCCTTCGATCTTCATGTACCAGACACCGAGCATTCCGGGCTTGATACTGACGTTTGGCGACTGCTTGCGTACCCCTGGGGTCGTGGATGTGTCGGTCTGCTCCCATTCCTGGCCGTTGTCCAGCACGTAGACGCGGCCCTTGCCGAACCCGCGGAACTCACCCTGCAGCACGCCGACGATCGGCTCACTGCTGCCGAAATCGAAGAAGCCGCGATTCTTCACGATCACTTCCTGGCGGCCTTCCTCGCGCGCCGATTCCCGTACCGCTGCAACTGCCTGGGTCGTGGCCGCCTCGACCTTGCCCTGCAGCCAGCGGTTCAGCGTGGCCAGTTCCTGCGCACTGAGCTTTTCCAGGCCAGCAGCCTTGAATTCGGCCGGTGACATCTGCTGCTGCAGGTCACCCTCTACCACGCGCTGGGCCAGCGCAGGCGCCGACAGGGACAGCAACAGTGCGGCACAAGCCAGCAGCCGTAGGCGGAAACGCGGGACGATCGGGGACATGACGGGACTCTCCTGGGTTTGCCCGCGAGTGTAGCGGCATGTCTTCATGCCGGGTGATGGTGGCCGCGGTGATTGTCCCTGAACGGCGCCGGCGCTAGTGTAGAGGCCTCTGTCTTGCCTGCTCGATGCTGTGAACCGCGCTTCCGTCCCCGGCCTGGATGCCTTGTTGAACCGTCCCTCGGCAGCCGTGCTGCCTGCTCCGCTGCGCCAGGCCCTGCGCGGGCACTGGGAAGCGCCGGAATGCGACCACCAGATGCGTGCCAGCTGGTCGGTGCTGGGTGACACCCTCGACGCACTGGCGATGCTCTCCGCCGACGAAGGCGCGGTGGTCGCGGCCCTGCTGTTCGACCTGCCGGGCCTGCGGGCGAGCCTGGAACAGCTGCCGCTGGGCAACCACAAGGCCGCGGTGATCGGCCTGCTGGATGGCCAGGACGCCGCCGACCCGGTGTGGGCGCTGCATGCCGGCCGTGAGGCAGGGCGCAACAGCGAGGGCCTGCGCCGCCTGCTGCTGGCGATCATCCGCGACCTGCGCGTGGTGCCCATCCTGCTGGCCCGGCAGCTGGCGCGGATGCGCGCGGCCGACAAGCTGGATGACGAGCAACGCCGCGCGCTGGCACAGCTGACACGCGACATCCACGCGCCATTGGCCAACCGCCTGGGCATCTGGCAGCTGAAGTGGGAGTTGGAGGACCTGGCGTTCCGCCACCTGGAACCGGAGACCTACCGTCGCATTGCGCGGGAGGTGGACGAAACCCGCATCGCCCGCGAGCGTTACGTCGAGAACGTCAAGAAGGTGCTGTCGCGCGAGCTGGTCGCGCAGGGCATCAAGGCCGAGGTCAGCGGCCGTCCAAAGCACATCTACAGCATCTGGCGGAAGATGCAGAAGAAGCGTCTGGCGTTCGACCAGCTGTATGACATCCGTGCGGTGCGCGTGATGGTCGACGACGTCGCCGCCTGCTACGCCGCGCTGGGCGTGGTGCATGCACTGTGGGCACCGGTGCCGAGCGAGTTCGACGATTACATCGCCCGGCCCAAGGCGAACGACTACCGCTCGCTGCACACCGCCGTGGTCGGCCCGGAAGGCCGCACCATCGAAGTGCAGATCCGTACCCACGAAATGCATTCGCAGGCCGAGCTGGGCGTGGCCGCGCACTGGAAGTACAAGGAAGGTGGCAAGGGCGCGGAGAAGTCCTTCGACCGCAAGATCACCTGGATGCGCCAGCTGCTGGAGCAGGCGCAGGACGGGCAGGGCAATGAGCTGGCCGGGGCGCTCGACGCCGAGCTGACCGAAGACCGGGTCTATGCACTGAGCCCGAAGGATGAGGTGCTGGATCTGCCGCAGGGCGCCACGCCGCTCGATTTCGCCTACCAGGTGCACACCATGGTGGGCCACCGCTGCAGGGGCGCCAAGGTCAACGGTCGCATCGTGCCGCTGACCTATCGCCTGCGCAGCGGCGACCGCGTCGAGATCCTGACCGGCAAGGAGGCCGACCCCCGCCGCGACTGGCTGATGCCGGCCAACGGCTTCCTGGCCAGCAACCGCTCGCGCGAAAAGGTACGCAGCTGGTTCCACAAGCTGGACCGCGCGCGCAACGTGCAGGCCGGGCGCGAACTGCTTGAGCGCGAGCTGAAGCGTCTGGGCCTGCAGCACTCGGACCTGGCGGTGGCGGCGAAGAAGTTCCATGCCGACAGCGTTGACGACCTCTACATCCAGGTGGCGCTGGGAGATACCGGCCCGAACCAGGTCAGCCGTACCCTGCTGGAAGCCGAACGTGCAGCGAGCCAGCCGGCGCCCGCGCCGACCCTGCCGCGGCCGACCGCGCGCCGCGAGAACCTGGGCAAGTCCAAGTTCACCGTGCAGGGCGTGGGCAACCTGCTGGTGCAGCTGGCACGCTGCTGCCAGCCGGTGGCTGGCGAGCCGATCGTCGGCTACCTGACCCGTAGCCGTGGTGTCACCGTGCATCGTGCAGACTGTGCCGCGCTGGCCCGGCTGGCAGCCACCAGCCCGCAGCGCATCCTGCCGGTGGAGTGGGGCCAGGCCGGCGGCGGCTACGAAGTGGACGTGGTGGTCACTGCGGTCGACCGCCGCTGGTTGCTGAAGGACATCACCAACCTGATCGCCCAGGAAGACGCCTACGTGCTCGACATTCACAGTGACAATGTACGCAACAGTGGCCGTGCCCACCTGCGCCTGCGTCTGAAGGTGAGCGACTACGGCCAGCTGTCGACCCTGCTCGGCAAGCTGGATGCGCTGCCCGGCGTGAGCGAGGCGCGTCGCCTCGGCTGAGCTTCACGCTGCCCCGGCTACCCTGCACGCATGGAACGCGAGCCCCCGCATCGCCAGCATGGCGCTGAACACCCTGCGCTGGACCGCGTCCGCCGCGAAGGCCGTTGGTGGTGGCTGCAGGCACGCCACGCGCGCCGGGTGTGGCGCTGGGCGCTGGTCGCGGCGCTGGCGGTGTTCGTGCTGCTGGTGCTGCTGCGCAAGCCATTGGCCGACTGGTTCTGGGATGAGCCGAAGATCGAACAGTTGCTGGCCGAAGGTGACCGCGCGCTTGCCACCGGCCGGTTGAGCGCGGCCGACGGCACTGGTGCGCGCGAGCGCTACCAGGCCGTGCTGGCGCTGGATGGTGATCGTCCGCAGGCCCGCGAAGGCCTGGCCCGTACCGGCGTCGCGGCCCTGCAGCAGGCCAGCGAAAAACTGCAGGCCAACGACCTCGAGGGCAGCGCGAAGGCGCTGGCACTGGCCCGGGAACTGCAGGTGCCGCAGGCCGATGCGGACGCCGTGGCTCGCCAGCTGCAGGCCCGTCGCAGTGCAGGCACCGGCATCGGTGCACTGCTGGCGCAGGCGCGCAACGCCTTTGCAGCGGGCCGGCTGGACGAAGGTGACAGCAGCGCGCTGCCCCTGTTCCAGCGCATCCTGGCATTGCAGCCGGACAATCTGCCGGCGCTGGAAGGTCGCGAGGACGCACTGAGCGATCTGCTGCAGCAGGCCCGCATCCTGGCCGGGCGCGGCGAGCTGGCCGAGGCAGCGACGATACTGCAGCGTGCGCGCCAGTTCGATGCCGGCCACGCAGATCTGCCCGCAAGCCAGGAAGCATTGGCACAGGCTGTCGACCAGCGCCTGCGCCAGGCCCAGCGCGCCTTGCAGCGGCGGCAGCTGGAATCGGCAGCGAAGGGATTCCTCGCCGTGCTGGCAGTGGCGGTTGATGATTCCAGTGCCCAGCGCGGCCGCGAACAGACCTTGCAGGCGGTGCTGGCGCGCAGCCAGAAGCGGGCCGACGACTTCCAGTTCGAGGCGGCGCAGGCCGATTCCGCGCTGGCGGCGGAACTGGGTGCTTCGCCTGCCGCGCAACAGCAGCTCGCGCAACGCCTGCAGCGCGCACAACAGGCGCAGAAGGCGCTGCAGCAGCCGGCGGTCAGCAACACGCAACGCGAACGCCAACTGCGCGACCACCTGCGCAGGATCGAGCGCGCTGAACGTGCCGGGCAATGGATCAGCCCCCCCGGCCACAGTGCGTTCGACGCGTTGCGCGAAGCGCAGTCACTGGCGCCACGCGATGCACGGGTGAAGGCTGCCGCAGCGCGGCTGCTGCCCGCCAGCCGCCGCTGCTTCGACGACAACCTGCGGCAGAACCGCGTGCAGGCCGCAGGTGCCTGCCTGCAGGCCTGGCAGACCCTGTCGCCGACCGCGGCCGGACTTCCCTCGGCACGCCTGCGCCTGGCCCAGCGATGGCTGGCGATCGGCAGCGAACGGCTCGGCAACGGCGACCTGGCTTTCGCGGCGCATGCCGCCGGACAGGCCCGTTTGCTGCAGCCGGACCTGGCCGAGCTGCCAGCGTTCGAAGACCGCCTGCGCCGCGCAGGCGGGCGCCCGGATTAGGTGAAGAACACCCGCTGCACGGTTGCCCGGGCAGCGTCCAGCGAGAAGTGCTCTGCGATGTTGGCCAGGCCGGCATCGGACAGCTGCTGCCACAGCTGCGGATCCTGGTACAGGCGGACCACCGCATCGGCGAAGCCCGCCGCATCATCGGCCACCAGCACGTCCTGGCCCGGGCGCAGGTGCATCCCTTCCACGGCGCAGGTGGTACCTACCACCGGCTGGCCATGGGCCATGCTCAGGTTGATCTTGCCTTTCACGCCGGCACCGAAGCGCAGCGGCGCGATGGAAATGCGTGCGCCGTCCATGTAGGGCGTGATGTCCTCGACGAAACCGTGCATCTGCACGCCGGGCTGGCGTGCGGCCAATGCCAGCAGCGAATCGGGTGTGGCGGCACCGATGCAGTGCAGGCGTACATCGGGCAGACGGGCGCGGATGCCGGCGAAGACTTCGCCGATGAACCACTCCATGGCATCCAGGTTCGGCGGATGGCGGAAGCCGCCGACAAACACCAGATCATGGCGCTGTTCGAATGGCTTGCCGGCGCCGGCGACGTCGTGCAGGTTGGAGATCAGCTCCACCTGCACGGAAGGGGCGTCGGCCTGCAGCTGCTCACGCTCGGCGGCACTGACCAGCACGGTGACGTCGCACTGCTCCATCACGGCCAGCTCGCTGGCGCGGGTGCGCTCGGCGGCGCGCAGCAGCCCGGCATCACCGGCGACTTCGGCACCACGGCGTTCGCGCAGGTAGTGCAGGTCCACGGTGTCGAACACGGTGCGTGCCTGTGGCGCATAGCGCTCCAGCAGCGGCAGGCACTCGTGGGCGACGTGGTGGCGGACCAGCAGCGCCACATGGAAGCGTGCACCGTGCGCTCGCAGCCAGCTGGCGACGCCATCGAGGAACGGTGCATACCAGACTTCCACGCCCATCCGCTGCAGTGCTTCGGTGGCGGCACCGCCATGTTCGCGGCGGGTGGGAACAAACACCACATGAGCGCCGCCCTGCAGCAGCAGGCGGATCAGGTTCACCTGGCGCAGTGACGCGGAATCGCGATCCGGCTGCGGTACTTCCTCGTCCAGGATCAGCACCTGGCGTCGGCCACGCAGCAGCAGCGCCGGCGACGGCACTTCGCCCACCGCCGGATGGCGGGCCAGCTCGGTGGCCCAGCGGGCGGCGAAGATGGCCTGGTTGCGCACCTGGTAGGCCTTCACCCCGCTGCCGGTGTCGGTGCCGTTGCTGGTGCCCTCGTCGTGGATCACCCGGCTGGCCGGCTGAACCAGCACGCGCAGGCCCTGTGCACGCACGCGGAAGGCCAGGTCGGTGTCCTCGTAGTAGGCCGGCTTGTAGCGGGTATCGAAGCCATCCAGCTGCTGCCAGAGGGCGCGCGGCAGCATCAGCGCCGCACCGGAGCAGTAGTCGACGTCGCGCAGGCTGGCATAACGCGGGTCGTCCGCCGCCTCGAAACGGCCGTAGCTCCAGCCGCTGCCGTTGGCGAAGATCACCCCCCCTGATTCCTGCAGGCGGCCATCCGGGTACAGCAGCTGGCTGCCGACCAGGCCGGCGCCGGGCGTGCTGGCGAACGTGTCCAGCAGAGCGTCGAGCCAGCCCGGCTGCGGCACCGTATCGTTGTTGAGCAGCACCACGTAGCGGCCGCGTGCGCGCGACACGCCATCGTTGCAGGCCTCGATGAAGCCGCCGTTGTGCTCGCGCACTTCGTAGCGCAGTCCGGCTACCTGCGGCATCCACTGCACGGTGGCGTCGCTGCTGCCGTCATCCACTACCAGGATCTCGCACGCGGCCAGCGGCGGATGTGCCGCCAGGGCGCGCAGGCAGGCCAGGGTGTGGCCGGCGTGGTTGTAGACCGGGATGACGATGCTCACTTCCGGCGTCTCGCTGAACGGCACCGTGAAGGGGGCGAAATCCTGTGCCGGCGGCAGGAACAGCGGCGTGCGCGGTGCGGGAACGGCGCGCTGGGTATGCACGCGGATGCGCTGCCAGGTCGCCCGCCACCCACGGGTACGCAGGCTGGCCAGGCTCCGGCGGGCCAGGCCCGTGAGGCGGTTGATCAGGTATCGGATCTCGGCCAGGGACATCGCCATCCGGTTGCAACTCCAGCTTAAGCAGGGGAACCCGGGAGAATCCGCCAGCCGCAGCGGCTGGGGTAGACTCGCCAGACCCTACATTCTCGCATTCCCGTGCCCCGACGCTACGATTCCGACGACATCGACGATTTCGACGACGACGACCAGCAGGACAACGGCCCGCTGTGGCGGCGTCGCCTGATCACCTGGAGCATGGCTGCGGTCGCGTTGGGATTGGGTTTCCTCATTCCCTATACGCTGTACCTGAACCAGCAGGTGACCCAACGTTTCGGTGAACTGCGCTGGCAGATCCCGACGCGTGTCTATGCGCGCCCGCTGGTGCTCACCCCCGGCAAGGCGATGGATGCGTCCACGCTGAAGACCGAGCTGGCCGCCTCCGCCTACCGCGATGACGGCCAGGGCAAGGAGCCGGCCACCTATGCGGTGAACGGCGGGCGCTTCGTCATCTCCAGCCGCGGCTACAACGACGTCGATGGCCGGGTTGCCCCGCGCCGGCTCGAGCTGTCGCTGGCCGATGGTGCGGTCGCCTCGCTGCGCGACGCCGACAACCGCAAGGCGTTGAAGGCCGCACGGTTGGACCCGGCCCGCATCGCCACCCTGTACGGCCAGAAGCAGGAAGAACGCCGCCTGATCCGCATGGACGAGGCGCCGGACCTGCTGGTGACCGGCCTGCAGGCGGTGGAGGATAAGGACTTCAACCGCCATCACGGCATCGACCTGTCGGGCATCGCGCGCGCGGTGTGGGTGACCATCCGCTCCGGTGGCCAGAGCCGCCAGGGCGCTTCGACGCTGACCCAGCAGCTGGCCCGCAGTGGCCTGCTCGGCATCGGCAAGGAACAGACGGTTACCCGTAAGTTCAACGAAGTGCTGTACGCGCTGATCATGGAAGCGCGCTACGACAAGCGCACCATCTTCGAGGCCTATCTCAACCAGGTGTACCTGGGCCAGCGTGGCAGCCAGGCGATCCATGGCATGTCGTCCGGCGCCGAGTTCTGGTTCGGCCGCGACCTGCAGTCGCTGGAGACCGAGCAGATCGCGTTGCTGATCGGCCTGGTCAAAGGCCCGTCCTTCTACGACCCGCGGCGCAATCCGGAACGCGCGTTGGATCGCCGCAACTTCGTGCTGGGCAAACTGCACGAGGCCACGCTGATCGATGACGCCGAGTACCAACGTGCGTTGAAGGCCCCGCTGGGCGTGCCCAAGACGCCGGGCCTGGTTGCCGCCAACCGCTTCCCGGCCTATGTCGATCTGGTCCGCCGCCAGCTGGGCCATGACTATCCGGAATCGGCGCTGCAGGGCGCGGGCCTGAGCGTGATGACCGGCATGTCGCCGTCCGCGCAGGCCTATGCCGAAGGCGCGGTGACCCGCACCATCAAGTCGCTGGAAAGCAAGCGCCGCCCCGAACTGCAGGCCGGCATGGTGCTGACCGACGTGCACAACGGTGATGTGCTGGCGGTGATCGGCAGCCGTGAGGTGTCCGAGGTCGGCTTCAATCGGGCGATCGAAGCACAGCGTCCGGTCGGCTCGCTGCTCAAGCCGTTCGTCTACCTGCTGGCGCTTGCGCAGCCGGACCGCTACTCGCTGGCCAGCTGGGTCGATGATTCACCGGTGACCGTGCAGCTCGGCCGCGGCCGCAACTGGAATCCCGGCAACGCGGACAACCGCAGCCACGGTACGGTGCGCCTGATCGACGCGCTGGCGCATTCCTACAACCAGGCCACGGTGCGCGTTGGCATGCAGGTCGGCCCCGAGCGCGTGACCCAGCTGATCCACGTACTGGCCGGCATCAAGGCCGAGGCCAACCCGGCGGTGATCCTCGGCTCGACCGACCAGAGCCCGTACGCGATGGCACAGCTGTACCAGTTCCTCGCGTCCGGTGGCGAGATCCAGCCGCTGCATGCGGTGCGTGGCGTGCTTGATCCGCAGGGCAAGCTGCTCAAGCGTTACGACAAGACCCCGGCACCGGCCCAGGAAGGCGACTCGATTGCCGCCAACCTGATCAGTGTCGGCCTGCAGCAGGTGGTTGCCAGCGGCACCGGGCAGCGGCTCAACGCCGATGGCCTCGGCCGCCTGCAGCCGGCCGGCAAGACCGGTACCACCAACGATGGCCGCGACAGCTGGTACGCCGGTTACACCGGCGATCATCTGGCGGTGATCTGGATCGGCAACGACCAGAACGAGCAGGCCGGCCTGTACGGTGCCACCGGCGCGATGCGGGTCTGGTCGGGTATCTTCCAGCGTCTGCCGAGTGCTCCGCTGCGGGTCAGCAACAAGGGCCTGGACTGGCAGTCGGTGGCGCCCACCGGACTCAACAGCACGGATGAAGGCTGTCCGGGCGCGCGTCGTTTCCCGTTCGTGGTGGGCTATGCACCGGCCTATGCACCGTGCGCGCCGGCGGTGTCGCCGGACGGGCAGGGTGCCGAAGGCGAGGGCGGTGGCTGGCGCAGCTGGTTCGGCCTGGACCGCAAGCCGGAAGCGCCTGCTGAACCTGCCGCGGCGCCCGCCGCCGCCACTCCTCCCCCGAGCCGATGATGCCGATGAACATGCGATCCCTGCTGCAGCCCCTGGCCCTGACCGGCCTCAGCCTGGCCCTGGCCGCCTGCGTGACCAGCGCGCCGCCGGTGGTCAAGCCGGTCGATACCACTACGCCGGCACAGCGCCTGGCTGCGGTGGATGCGGCCGCAGGTCCGGACGACAAGGAGCTGTCGGTGCAGCCGCTGCGTGATTCGCAGGTGGAAGACCTGCGGGTGACCGCGCAGGCGCAACGCCAGGCGAACGACCTGGCCGGTGCCGCCAGCAGCCTGGATCACGCGCTGGAAATCGTCGCCGGCGACCCGGCGGTGCTGCAGGAACGTGCCGAACTGGCGCTGCTGCAGGGGCAGTGGGCGCAGGCGGAGACGTTCGCGCGCAAGGCGGTGGATCTGGGCTCGAAGACGGGGCCGTTGTGCCGGCGGCACTGGGCGACGATCGAGCAGTCGCGCCTGGCGCGGGGCGAGAAGGAAAATGCGGTGTCGGCGCATGCACAGCTGGAAGGCTGCACCGTGCCGGGGATCAAGCGGTACTGAATTTCCAGCCAACGGCGCAGCCCCTCGTGGCTGGCTGCTTGGCCGCCGAAAGCAAAAGCTGCGCTTGGCCGGGCGGGGTGGGTTCGCGGGGGACGCCGTGAACCCGTCCTTGGGGGCTTGGCCGCGGCATCCATGCCGCGGACACCCCCGCGAACCCACCCCGCCCGGCCTCTGACAGTTTCCGTGTGCTGCCAGCCACGGAAGAGAAAAAGAAAATCAAAAGCGGGTCGCGCACTGCGCGCGCTCGCGGTAATCCATCTTCTTCCCTCGTTCCTCCCACAGCTTCTGAGTTGCCAGTCGAGCAAGCTCGACCTTACGACGTGCGTCCATCCGTCACCGGGAAACTGTCGAAGGCGGGTCGGGAGGGGCAGGCAGGACCGTTGGCGCCATGGGCCCGAGGCATGCCTCGGGCGGGTTGGGAAGGATGCCCAACCCCGGTCTTGCCGTGTGCGCAGGACAGCGCGCACGAGCAAGGCGCCATCGAGCCCCCAGGGATGGGTTTACGGCGTGTCCTGCCTGCCCCTCCCGACCCGCCCAGCATGTAGAAACCCAGAGTCATGAACCAAGCTGTTGCCGTTGCTTTTGCTGGTGCTCTGGCTTGAAACGGGTGCCGGGCAGCGCCCGGCCGGGTATCCTTTCCCTCTGATGTCCGACCTTGTCCATGCCAGCCGCGAAGCCCTCAGCGACGGCGGCGCGCTCGCCTCGCATCTGGACGCATTCGTCCCGCGTCCGGCACAGCTGCACCTGACCGAAGCCATCGCCGATGCGCTGCAGCAGCGTGACCTGCTGCTGGCCGAGGCCGGTACCGGCACCGGCAAGACGTTCGCCTACCTGGTGCCGGTGCTGCTGTCCGGGTTGCGCACCATCATCTCCACCGGTACCCGCGCGCTGCAGGACCAGCTCTACCACCGCGATCTGCCACGGGTGCGCCAGGCGCTCGGTGTTGGCCTGCGCAGTGCGCTGCTGAAGGGACGCGCGAACTACCTGTGCCGCTATCGCCTGCAGCAGGCGCGCGGCGAGCCGCGTTTTTCCAGCCCCGAACAGGCTGCGCAGTTCCAGCGGATCCTGGCCTGGTCCGGTCGTTCGGAGTTCGGTGACATCGCCGAACTGGAAGGCCTGGCCGATGATTCGCCGCTGCTGCCGATGGTCACCTCCACTGTCGACAACTGCCTGGGGACCGACTGCCCGTTCTGGGATGACTGCTTCGTGGTGCGCGCGCGGCAACGCGCGCAGGCCGCCGATGTGGTGGTGGTCAACCACCATCTGCTGTTGGCCGACCTGGCACTGAAGCAGGACGGCTTTGGCGAGTTGTTACCTGGGGCGCAGGCCTTCGTCATCGACGAGGCGCATCAGTTGCCCGAACTGGCCGCGCAGTTCTTCGGCGAAGGTTTTGGCATGCGTCCGTGGCAGGAACTGGGCCGCGACTGCCTGGCCGAAGCGCGCGGCGTCGGGGGCGCGCAGTCGGCGCTGCAGGAACCGGTCGACCAGTTGCAGCAGGCGCTGTTGGCGCTGCGCTCGGCAATGGAAGGGCTGCCAGCGCGTGGCACGCAATGGCGTGCACTGGCGATGCCGCAGGTGCGTGATGGCTTCGATGCGGTGATGGCTGGCCTGGTGACGCTGGAGCAGGCGCTGCAGCCGCTGCGCGAAGCGGCTGCCGGCCTCGATGCCTGCCATGCGCGTGCGCGCGAAGCGGTTTCGCGGCTCAGCCGCTGGCTGGGGGATGACGAACCCACCCTCGATTTCGATACCGATCCGGAGGAGACCGCCAGCGCCGCCGATGTGCTCTGGTACGAGCTCACGCCGCGTGGTTTCCGCTGCCAGCGCACGCCGATGGATGTGTCCGGCCCGTTGCGCGAGCATCGCGAACGCAGTCGCGCCGCATGGATCTTCACCTCGGCGACGCTGACCGTCGGCGGCGGATTCGATCACATCGCCACGCGCCTGGGCCTGGACGATCCACATACGCTGGTCCAGCCAAGCCCCTTCAATTGGCCCGAGCAGGCGTTGTGCTATCTGCCCGAGGGCCTGCCTGATCCGGCCGCGCGTGGTTTCGGAACCGCGCTGATCCAGACCCTGCGGCCGGTGCTGCAGGCCTCGCAGGGCAGGGCGTTCCTGTTGTTCGCCTCGCACCGTGCATTGCGCGAGGCCGCCGAGGCACTGCGTGATGGGCCATGGCCGTTGTTCGTGCAGGGCGAGGCGCCGCGCGCGACGCTGCTGCAACGCTTCCGCGAATCGGGCAATGGCGTGCTGCTGGGCTCGGCCAGTTTCCGCGAGGGCGTGGACGTGGTCGGCGAAGCGTTGAGCGTGGTGATGATCGACAAGCTGCCGTTCGCAGCACCGGATGACCCGGTCTACGAGGCACGCCTGGAGGCGATCCGCAGCCAGGGCGGCAACCCGTTCCGCGATGAACAGCTGCCGCAGGCGGTGATCGCGTTGAAGCAGGGCGTCGGCCGCCTGATCCGCAGCGAGAGCGACCGCGGCGTGCTGGTGCTGTGCGACCCGCGCCTGCTCAACCGGGGTTACGGCCGGGTGTTTCTCGATTCACTGCCACCGTTCCGCCGTACCCGCAGCCTGGCCGATGTCCAGGCCTTCTTTACGCCACAATGGGCGCCCGTGGCCGACGATGCGGCTGCCCGGGCCGCTGTTGCGACCGGCCCCGAGCCGGCGCCCGGTGCCACGTTCCCCCTGTTCTGACCCGATCCGATGAAACTGCTCGCCTTTGAAACCGCCACCGAAGCCTGTTCCGTTGCCCTGCATGTCGATGGGCAGGTACTGGAACGCTTCGAGATCGCCCCGCGCCGGCATGCCGAACTGAGCCTGCCGTGGGCCGAGGCGCTGCTGGCCGAAGCCGGCATCAGCCGCCGCCAGTTGGACGGCATCGCGCTCAGCCGCGGCCCTGGTGCGTTCACGGGCGTGCGCCTGGCGATCGCCATCGCGCAGGGCATCGCACTGGCGCTGGACCGTCCGCTGCTGCCGGTATCGACGCTGCAGGTGCTGGCGCTGCGGGCACCGGCAGAAGAAACGCAGATCCTGTCGGCGATCGACGCACGGATGGGGGAGTTGTACGTTGCGCGCTTCGAGCGTGTTGACGGCCTGCCGCTCGCGCGCGATGGCGAGCGTGTATGTGCACCGGCAGCAGTGGCGCTGCCGGACGGGCTGTCGGCCTATGGCGTCGGCACCGGCTTCGGCGCGGCCGACGGCGCGCTGGTGGCGCAGTTGGGCAGTGGCCTTCGGGGATTCGATGCGACAGCACTGCCGCGGGCATCGGATGTGCTGGCACTGGCGGTGCCGGCGTTCGCGCGTGGCGAGGCGATTGCGCCGGAGAAGGTCGAGCCCGCGTACCTGCGTGACAACGTGGCGCTGACCCTGGTCGAGCAGCAGGCCGCGCGTGAGGCGAAGGCGAAGGCCAACGGCTGAGCCCCTCGTGGCGGAGTTGGTTGGTCGTGTAAATCAAAAGCCGCGCTTGGCCGGGCGGGGTGGGTTCGCGGGGGACGCCGTGAACCCGTCCCTGGGGGCTTGGCCGCGGCATCCATGCCGCGGACACCCCCGCGAACCCACCCTGCCCAGCCACGGACAGTTTCCGTGCGCGTCCGCCACGGAAAATCAAAAAAGAAAATCAAAATCAAAAGCCGATCGCTTCGCTCGCATCCACGCATGGCGTGGATGTGTGTCGACCAAGTTCGACACCTACCAAAGCAATGGTGCGCCGCGATCTGTCAGAGGCGGGGCGGTGTCGGGCGGCGGGGTATCCGCGGCATGGATGCCGCGGCTAAGCCTACACGGACGTACTTGCGGCGTCCCCGCCGCCCGACACCGCCTCGCCACGCTTCAGTACACCAACCGCCGCTGTTGTTGTTGCCGTTGCTCTAGCCTTTCAGCGGGTCCCGGGCCGCAGGCCCGGGTAACAAAACCCTACCGGTCGTCGTGCAGGGTGCCGCCCGGCAGGAACACCCACGTGCGGGTGACCTGCAGGATGTCGATCTCGTCTTCGGTCTTCGGCAACGGCGGGAACGGCTGGGCCAGCTTCACCACCCGCAGTGCCGCCTCATCCAGCAGCGGCGTCCCGCTCGAACGCAGGATCCGGCTGCTCTCCACGCTGCCATCGCGGCGCACCCCCACGCTGATCACCACCTGGCCACCGAGGCGGCGCTGCCGGGCCTCGTCCGGGTAATTCAGATTGCCTACGCGCTCGGCGCGGTCGACCCAGGCACGCAGGTAATTGGCATAGGCATATTCGCGCGTGCTGGCCGACACGAACTTGCGGTTCGGGCGCTTGGCGTACTGCGCCGAGCGCAGATGCACTTCGGCAGCCAACCGCGCCATCTCCACATCGCGCTGCTCGCGCGCGCTCAGCGGTGCGTCCGGTTCGGGCTGATCCGGCGTGGGGCGGGACTGTGCCTGCGCCACCACCTCTTCGCCATTGCGGCTGCTGACCACCCGTGCCTGCGGCGGCGGAACCGGCGCGGCCGATTGCTGCTGCTGCGGCACCGGGCTCAGCCCGGACTGGGCCTGTGGGACGATGCCGGCCTGGTTGTCGCGTGGACGCTGTGCGCGGTCGTGCTCGCCACCGCCTTCCTGGTTGGCCGCGGCCAGGAAATCAGCCTGCTTCGGCGTCAGCGCGGTGCGGGTCTGGCTGAAGATCACTTCCAGCGTCGGCACCAGCGGCGCATCGCCCTTCACGGCGAAGCCCACGCCCAGGATCAGCAGGGCGTGGACCAGCACCGACAGCGCGATGGTCGCCCCCAGCCGTTGTGCTTCGCGCGGCGGCGGGGGCAGTACGGCAGGTGCGGCAGGCATCAGCGCAGGCCGGCCTCGAGTGCGTCGAACAGGGTGCCAGCGATGTTCAGGCCGTACTGGGCGTCCAGTTCGCGCACGCAGGTCGGGCTGGTCACGTTGACCTCGGTCAGGTAGTCGCCGATCACGTCCAGTCCGACGAAGCGCATGCCACGACGCTTCATCTCCGGGCCGACCTGGGCGGCGATCCAGCGGTCGCGCTCGCTCAGCGGGCGGCCTTCACCGCGGCCGCCGGCGGCGAGGTTGCCGCGGAATTCGTCGCCCTGCGGGATGCGCGCCAGGCAGTAGTCGACCGGTTCGCCATCGACCAGCAGGATGCGCTTGTCGCCGGCGCTGATGTCGGGAATGAACTTCTGCGCCAGCGCCATCCTGTGGCCGCCGTCGGTCAGCGTTTCCAGAATCACGTTCAGGTTCGGATCGCCCTGGCCGCTGCGAAAGATCGAGCGTCCTCCCATGCCATCCAGCGGCTTCAGGACGGCTTGGCCGTGTTCCAGGGCAAAGGCCTTCAGCGCCTTGGCGTCGCGGCTGACCAGGGTCGGCGGGCAGCATTGCGGGAACAGCAGGGCGGCCATCTTCTCGTTGTAGTCGCGCAGGCCCTGCGGGTTGTTGACCACGCAGGCGCCGGCCGCCGCGGCCACGTCCAGCACCTGGGTGTCATAGATGTATTCGGCGTCGACCGGCGGGTCCTTGCGCATCAGCACGATCTGGCCGGGGCCGAATTCGGTGCGGCTGAATGCGCCCAGCTCATACCAGCCGGCCGGGTCGTCGCGCACCTGCAATGGCGCGGTCTGGGCCACCGCCACGCCGCCCTCCAGAGCCAGGCCACCCGGACGCACGTAGTGCAGGGCATGGCCGCGGCGCTGGGCTTCCAGCAGCATGGCGAAGGTGGTGTCCTTGGCGATCTTGATGTGGGCGATGGGATCCATCACCACGATGACGTTCAACGGCATGGGCGCACCTGTCAGGCAAGGCGTTGATGGTAGCGGCAACGCCGCCCGCGCGCCTCCCCGCCGTACTGCAACGCAGCGTCCGCCCGGGGCTCGCGCACGCATTGCGAAACCCGTCACGTTCAGGAGGGTGCCATGCCCCGCG
The DNA here is from genome assembly GCF_059370395.1 of Stenotrophomonas sp. YJH_SMC_101-4. NCBI lineage: Bacteria > Pseudomonadati > Pseudomonadota > Gammaproteobacteria > Lysobacterales > Lysobacteraceae > Stenotrophomonas > Stenotrophomonas sp. YJH_SMC_101-4. Next base: position 272,742 of record NZ_JCAFTP010000004.1, read on the forward strand.
CCATGGGGCGGCCTTGAAGCGGGCGCGGAAAGTGCGATATAGATACGCTTTCGTAGCGGCCCCCGCCAGAGATCGGGCCGTGCGCTTGGGGATAGGCAATGACTGAAAACACGACTGCGGGCGGGGAACTCGCAGGACTCCGGGTGATGGTCATCGATGATTCGAAGACCATCCGCAGGACTGCGGAAACGCTGCTCAAGCGCGAAGGCTGCGAGGTGGTCACCGCCACCGACGGCTTCGAAGCGCTTGCCAAGATCGCAGACCAGCAACCGCAGATCATCTTCGTCGACATCATGATGCCGCGCCTGGACGGGTACCAGACCTGTGCGCTGATCAAGGGCAACCAGCTGTTCAAGGCGACCCCGGTCATCATGCTCTCGTCCAAGGATGGCCTGTTCGACAAGGCGCGGGGACGCATCGTCGGCTCGGAGCAGTACCTGACGAAGCCTTTCACGCGTGAAGAACTGCTGGGTGCCATCCGCACATACGTCAACGCCTGACCAGGGGGGAAAGGCACAATGGCTCGTATCGTTCTGATCGAGGATTCACCGACCGACCGCGCGGTGTTCACCCAGTGGCTGCGCCGTGCCGGCCATGAGGTGCTGGAAGCGGACAACGCCGAGGATGGACTGCAACTGGTACGCGACCAGGTGCCGCAGCTGGTGCTGATGGACGTGGTCCTGCCCGGCATGAGCGGCTTCCAGGCCACCCGTGCGATGGCCCGTGATGCGGCGATCAAGCACATCCCGGTGATCATCGTCAGCACCAAGGCGATGGAAACCGACAAGGCCTGGGGCCTGCGCCAGGGCGCGGCCGACTACATCGTCAAGCCGCCGCGCGAGGATGAACTGATCGCGCGGATCAACGAGCTGGTGGCCTGATGCGCTCGCCCTTCGACATCCTCGAAGCCTACGAACGGCGAAGCCTGGCCCACGCGGTGCAGCTGCCCGAGCGCCAGTTCGCGCAGGACCTCTGGCGTGGCGTGGGTTACCGCGTCGGCCAGCGTCGGCTGGTGTCCGATTTCCGCGAAGTGGTGGAAATCGTGCCGATGCCGCCGGTCACCCCGGTGCCGTGCGCACAGCCGTGGCTGCTGGGCGTGGGCAACCTGCGCGGCAACCTGTTCCCGGTGGTCGACCTGAAGTACTTCCTGGAAGGCACGCGTACCGTGCAGCAGGAAGGCCAGCGCGTGCTGATCATGCGCCAGGCCGGCGGCGACGTCGCGCTGACCATCGATGAACTGTTCGGCCAGCGCAGCTTCGAACTGGACCAGCAGATCGCGGCCGGCACGCTGGCCGAAGGGCGTTACGGCCACTTCGTCGATCGCGCCTTCCACGCCGACGGCCACGACTGGGGCGTGTTCTCGCTCTCGCTGCTGTCGCGTACCCCTGAATTCCGGCAAGCCGCGGCCTGAGGCCGGGCAACGCCCCCTGCATTGAAGATCGAGGTTGAACGATGAGTACTGCTTCGGACGCCACCAAGACCGGCAAGCTGCGGCTGGGCGGCAGCAACCTCTGGCTGTTCCTGCTGCTGGCATCGATGATCCTGTTCGGCGTCAACACCGGCGTCGCCACCTGGCAGGGCAGTCGCCTGGCCGATGCCGGTTCCAAGGCGGCCGACCTGCAGGTGCTGTCACAGCAGCTGGCCAACCAGGGCCGTGACGCGGTGGGCGGCAACGCGCAGGCGTTCACCGCCTTCAAGGCCACCCGCAACGCGATCGAACAGAACGTGTCGACCCTGCAGGGGCGCTACGGCAAGGAACCGGGCGTGTCCGGTGCGATCGCCACCCTGGGCGAAACCTGGGCGCCGCTGGGCAAGCAGGCCGGGCAGCTGGTCGCCAGTGAACCGGCGGTGCTGGCCCTGGCCGGCAACGCCAACAACTTCACCGGCGCCGTGCCGGGGCTGCAGGCCCAGCTGAACGAGCTGGTGCGTGCGATGTCCGCTTCCGGCGCCCCGTCGTCGCAGGTGTACAGCGCCCTGCAGCAAGTGGTGGTGGCCGGCTCCATGGCCCGCCGCGTGACGGAAATGCGTGCCGGTGGCAGCGCCGCTGCCACCTCGGGCGACGCACTGGCCCGTGACATCACCGTGTTCTCGCAGGTGCTCGACGGCCTGCGCAACGGCAACGAGGAACTGGGCATCACCGCCGTGCGCGGTGCCGCCGCCGTGGCCGCGCTGGAGCAGTCGCAGCAGAAGTGGGAAGCGATGAAGCAGGACGCCGACGCGATCCTGGCCAGCTCGCGCCAGCTGTTCGCGGCGCAGTCGGCGGCCACCGCACTGGGCCAGGGTTCGGCGCACATGCTGGACGACAGCCGCAAGCTGTTCGAGGCGTTCTCCTCGTTCGGTTCGGTGTCCGATACCCGCCTGTTCCCGAATTTCTGGATCGGCGTGGTCTCCGGTGCGCTGTCGCTGATTGCGATCATCGGTTTCGTCTCCACCAACGTGCGCAGCCGCTCGCGCGAGCAGGAACTGCGCTACCAGACCCAGGTGGAGTTCAACAGCCGCAACCAGCAGGCGATCATGCGGCTGCTGGACGAAATTTCCTCGCTGGGTGAGGGCGACCTGACAGTGAAGGCCTCGGTGACCGAGGACATGACCGGCGCCATCGCCGACGCGATCAACTACGCCGTCGACGAGCTGCGCCACCTGGTGACCACCATCAACGACACCTCGGCCAAGGTCGCGCTGTCCACCCAGGAAACCCAGGCGACCGCCATGCAGCTGGCAGAGGCGGCGGGCCACCAGGCCAACCAGATCACTTCGGCTTCGGACCGCATCGGCGAAATCGCGGCGAGCATCGAACAGGTGTCGCGCAACTCGGCCGAGTCGGCCGACGTGGCGCAGCGCTCGGTGGTGATCGCCGCCGAGGGTGCCGGCGTGGTGCGCGAGACCATCCAGGGCATGGACCAGATCCGTGACCAGATCCAGGAAACCTCCAAGCGCATCAAGCGCCTGGGCGAGTCGTCGCAGGAAATCGGCTCGATCGTGGAACTGATCAACGACATTTCCGAGCAGACCAACATCCTGGCGTTGAACGCTGCGGTGCAGGCAGCGTCGGCCGGTGAAGCGGGCCGCGGCTTCGCGGTCGTGGCCGACGAAGTGCAGCGCCTGGCAGAACGTACCTCCGGCGCGACCCGACGCATCGAGAACCTGGTGCAGGCCATTCAGGCCGATACCAACGAAGCGGTCACCTCGATGGAACAGACCACCGCCGAAGTGGTGTCCGGTGCACGCCTGGCCGAGGACGCCGGCACCGCGCTGACCGAAATCGAACGCGTGTCCAATGCACTGAACACCCTCATCAAGAACATCTCCATCGCCGCCCAGCAGCAGTCCGCCGCGGCCTCGGACATCACCCGCACCATGGGCGTGATCCGGCAGATCACCGGCCAGACCTCGCAGGGTGCCGGGCAGACCGCCGAATCGATCGGCCACCTCGCGCAGCTGGCGGCCGACCTGCGTCGTTCGGTCGCCGACTTCAAGCTGCCGGCGTGACGCAGGCAGGGCGGCGAGCAAGGAACCAGTCGATGAAGCATTTCCATTTCCCACGCCAGAACTCGCGCGGCTTCCGCGCGGCGGCGAACGGAGCGCGTCCATGAGCAGTCTGCGCGATGCGATGAGCCACGCAGCGCTGGGTTGGGTCAAGCCTGAGCTGGACGAGACCCTGCGCCAGGTGCGCAACGAGGTCGAGTACTACGCGGAAGACCCGGCCGATGCCAGCCGCATGCGCATCTGCGCCGGCTACCTGCACCAGGTGCAGGGCACCCTGCGCATGGTCGAACTGTATGCCCCGGCGATGGTGGCCGAGGAGCTTGAACAGCTGGCCAATGCCATCGGCGCTGGGGGTGTGGCCGATCGGGATGAAGCCTGCGCGACCCTGATGCGTGGCAGCGTGCTGCTGCCTGACTACCTGGAGCGCCTGCAGAACGGGCATCGCGATATCCCGATCGTGCTGATGCCGCTGCTCAACGAGATCCGTGCCGCACGTGGCGAAGAAGGCGTGCATGACAGCGTACTGCTGGCATTCGCACCGGACAGCGTCACCGCCACCGAGGCCGAGCTGGACCATGCCCGCGGCAGTCTGAGCGGGCGCAACCGCGAGCTGCTCGATACCGTGGGCAGTGCAGTGAAGGAAGAACTGCTGCGCATCAAGGATGCGCTGGACCTGCACCTGCGTACCGGCGGTGCGCCGGAGCAGCTGCAGACCCAGGCCAACGAGCTCGGTGCGGTGGCCGATACGCTGGGCATGATGGGCCTGGGCGTTGCCCGTGGCGTGGTCGTGCAGCAGCGTGATGCACTGCGTGGCGTGGTCGAAGGGCGCCAGCAGATCGACGAGAACCTGTTGCTGGATATCGCCGGGGCACTGCTGTACGTGGATGCCTCGCTGGATGACCAGGTTGCTCATCTGGGCGCCGGCGGCAGTGGCGCGGACGATCCGAGCGCGGTGGAGAACCGGCGCACGGTAGAAGTGCTGGCGCATGAGGCCATCGCCAACTTCGCCGCCGCGCGTGAGCACTTCGTCGCGTTCATTGAAACCAGCTGGAACCATGCCGAGCTGCAGGACGTGCCGCGCCTGCTGGGCGATGTCTCCGGCGCGCTGCGCATGCTGGATCTGGGCACGGCTGCGGATTACCTGCGCGGTGTGCAGCAGTACATCGAAGCCGAGCTGATCGGTCGCCAGCGCGTGCCCAGTGGCCGTCAGCTGGACACCCTGGCCGATGCCATGGCCAGCCTGGAGTACTACCTCGAAGCACTGCGCGACCGCCGCCCGGGCCGCGAGGACATTCTCGACATCACCCGCAGCAGCCTTGAAGCGCTGCGCTACTGGCCGTTGCCGGACCGCAACGCGGTGGAACCTGTTGCCGCCGCGCCGATTCCATTCGCATCGCTGCTGATCGAACGCGAGCCGGTCGCGCTGCAGGCCGAGCCGTTGCAGCCGGAGCGCATCGAGATTCCGGTGCAGCCGGCCGCGCCCGCCGCTGGCACTGTGCCGGTGCCGCTGCCGGACTTCACCTTTGATCCGCCACCTGCCACGCCTGCACCGGAGGTGGTGGACAACAGCCTGATGTTCGGTGCGCTGGGGAGCGCTGCATCCGCACCGCTGTCGTTGCAGGACGACGCAGATGCGCCCTTGGTCTTCGCCGCCTCCAGCGCGCCTGCACCCGACGTGCCGCAATGGGATCTCGCACCGTTCCATTCCGACTCCGATCCGGCCGCGAGTGCCGAAGACGAGCGCAGTCCGACCTTCGCCAGCTTCGACCCGGTCAGTTTCGAACGGGCCGAAACCGGAGTGGGATCGGCGCCGCAGTGGACACTGTCGGAGGCAACGCCGCCGGCAGTGGCCGATGTGGCCGTGATGGCTGTCGAGGACGACGTCGAAGCGTCGGTGCCCTTCGACACCGCTGACTTTGCCGCGCCGGTGTTCGACCCGGTCGCTGCCGAGCACGATGCGGTTGCCGCCGGTGAGGACGTGGTATTCCGCTTCGACGCCGATGCGCTGGACAATGCCGACGACGTGCTGTCGCTGCACGCGATGGAGACGCTGTCGCTGGACGACGACGCCGGATTGCATCCGTCGCTGGAGATCGTCGATGCCGCCACGCCCCTGCGGGTAGACGAAAGCCCTGTGGTTGCCGGAGTGGACGCCGTTCCGGCGGATGTGCCGGAGGACGTGCCCGCGCCGATGGCCGAGGTGCTGGCGCCGGCCTCCGATGCACCGGCACCGGCGGTGTCGGTGTCGGTGTCGGTGATTGATATCGACACCATCGCACCCATCGATTTCAGCGAAGCCGACGCGCAGTTCTTTGCCGAGCTGAGCGCCGCGGCGGCCGACTTCAATCCGCAGGCCATGGCGGCTCCGCCCGCTGCGGACATCCCGGTCGTGGCTGGGACCGAGGCCGGCTTCGAGGCGGGCTTCGACGACGATGCCGAGAACATCGACGAGGACATCCGAGAGGTGTTCCTGGAAGAGTTCGACGACGAGCTGGCCAACCTTGGCACGCTGCTGCCGGCATGGCGTGTGCAGCTGGACAACATGGACCGGCTGCGGCCGATCCGGCGCATCTTCCACACCCTCAAGGGCAGTGGCCGCCTGGTGGGGGCGCGCACCCTGGGCGAGTTCGCCTGGAAGATCGAAGGCATGCTCAACCGCGTGCTTGATGGCAGCCGCCCGGCCACTCCGGCCGTGCTGGCGATGGTCGATAGCGCACATGCCGCGCTGCCGCAGCTGAACGCCGCGCTGCGCCATGGCCAGCGCATCAGCGTGGACCTGCAGGCGATGCAGGCCATCGCCGATCGTGTCGGCGCCGGTGAGGAAACCTATTACGTGCCGCTGCCGGTAGCGGCCGCGCCTGTGGCACCGGTGGCCGAGGCCGAAGGCGAGGACGAGGACGAGATCAGCCGCATCCTGGCGGCCGAAGCCATCGCGTCGGTGCAGGACGAAGCCGAGCCGGTGCCCGAGGCCGTGGGCACGCCAGCCAACATCGACAGCGTGCTGCGCGAGATCCTCGAAGCCGAAGTGGAAGTCCACCAGGCCACCCTGCAGGATTGGCTGCGCTCGGCGCAGCAGGCACCGCAGCCGGTCAGCGACGCGTTGCTGCGCGCAGTGCACACCATGAACGGCGCCTTCGCGATGACCGAAGTGCCGGAAATCACGGCGGTCACCGGCGGTGCCGAGTCCTACATCAAGCGCGCGCTGGCCGCTGACGTGGTGCCTGGCGACGAAGGCGTTGCCGCACTGGATGCGACTGCGCAGGCGATCACCGCGACCATGGAGGCGCTGCAGGCCGAACAGCCGCGCATTGTTCCGCAGGGCGCGTTGGTGCAGCGGCTGCAGGTATTGGCCGGCGAGCTGCCGGAAGCACGCTGGCCGCTGTTCGCGCTGGAAGACGAGGATGAGGAGGGCGTCGAGCTGGCGGCTGATGTCGAGCCGGCATCCGAAGCCGAAGCGCCGCTGGCTGGGCTGGACGCGCTGGACGAAACCAGCATGCCGTCCGCTTTCGATGCGGAGCCCGATCTCATTGCCGAGCCGCAACTGCTTGCCGAAGATGCGCTGGAACCGGTTCCAGCTGCAGCCGAGCCGCAGCCGCTGGATGTCGCGGCCGACAGCGGCCTGGACGTGGGCGAGCTGACCGCCAGCGACGATCTTTCGCGTTACTTCGACGCCGGCTGGGCGTCGGTGCCAGGCGAAGCTGAACCTGCCGTGGCGGACATCGGCACGATTGAATCGATCCAGCCGGTCGAGAGTGCGCCTGTTGTCGAAGTGGCCGACGTAGATGCCGTGCCCACGATCGCGACGGTCGAAGACGCTGATCTGACCGTGGCCGACGATCTGTCGCCGTACCTCGACGCCAGTGCGCTGCCGGTGGATGACCGTGACGCGGAAGAGCTGCCGGTGTCTGCGGATGTTGACGCGATCGACCTGAATACGTCGCTGTCCTTTGATTCGGGCCGTGGCGATGACCGCGTCATTGACGACGCTGCTGCACTGCCACTCGACAGCGAGCTGTCGAGCCTGCAGGATGAAATGGCTGTGCCGGGTTTTGCAGAACCGGTCACGCTGGCAGCCGCGCTCGAGGCCGGCCTGCACGTGATCGAGGAAGAGCAGACCCTGGACGACGACGGGCAATGGCCCGTGATCGGCCTCCAGGCCAGCGAACTCGCGCCGGGCGAGGCAGATGCCTTTGCCGAGGATGCGGACGTCGGCGGGGAGGCGGCGGTCGGTGAAGGAGAGAGCGCCGATCAGCCGTCCCCGGCGACGGTGATTGAGGAGATCACCGCGGAGCCCCCGCAGGGCAGCGCTGCTGTGGTGCGCTTCTTCGAGATGGAAGAGGCGCCGGGCCAGGGCATGGTCGAAGCCGATGCCGATGCCGATGCCGATGCCGATGCCGAGATTGCAGAGGCCGACGTCACGCCCCGTGCGCCGCACCTCGAGCAGGCGCCTGATGCGGCCGATGCCGAAGACGGCGCCGACGCACTTGACTTCAGCGTGTACGACCGCGAGCTGGTCGATATCTTTGTCGAGGAAGGCAAGGACCTGCTCGACCACTGTGATGGCCTGATCAGCGAACTGCGCGATGCACCGCAGGACCGCGAGGTGCTGGCCGGCCTGCAGCGTGACCTGCACACCCTCAAGGGGGGCGCGCGCATGGCCGGCATCAACGCCATCGGCGATCTCGGCCACAGCATCGAATCGCTGCTGGAAGCCGTCGCCGCCGGTCGCACCGAGATCGAGCGCCGTGATGTGCAGCTGCTGGAGCGTGGCTTCGATCGCCTGCACCAGCTGCTCACCCGCACCGGTGATCATCGCGTGGTGGAACCGGCGCAGGACCTGGTCGACGCGTTCGAAGTGCGTACCACCACCGATATCGCTGCGGCTGCGGCGGCCAACGTGGCGAGCGTCGCAGAAACCGACTCGGCACCGGTCGCCAGCCCGGCTCCGGCACTGCTCGATGCGCCGTTGTCGGCACCGCTGCCGGCAGAAGGCGTGGTCGATGAAGATCCGCTGGCGCGTCCGCAGCAGGAGCAGGTGCGCGTGCGCGCCGACCTGCTCGACCGCCTGGTCAACCATGCCGGTGAAGTGGCGATCTACCGCTCGCGGCTTGAACAGCAGCTCGGTGCCTTCCGTGGTGCCATGGGCGAACTGGAGCGCACCAATGCGCGACTGCGCGACCAGCTGCGCCGACTCGACCTGGAAACCGAGGCGCAGATCGTCGCCCGCTACCAGCGCGAACAGGACCAGGCCGACCAGAAATTCGATCCGCTGGAACTGGACCGCTTCTCCACCCTGCAGCAGCTCAGCCGTGCGCTGAACGAGTCGGCGGCCGACCTGGGTGGCCTGCAGGGCGTGCTTGACGATCTGTCGCGCCAGTACGATTCGCTGCTGCAGCAGCAATCGCGCGTCAGCTCCGAGCTGCAGGATGGCCTGATGCGCGCGCGCATGGTGCCGTTCGACGGCCTGGTGCCGCGCCTGCGCCGCGTGGTCCGCCAGTCCGGCATGGATACCGGCAAGCAGGTCCACCTGACCCTGGAAGGTACCCACGGCGAACTGGACCGCAACGTCCTCGACCGCATGGTCGCGCCGCTGGAACACATGCTGCGCAACTCCGTGGCCCATGGCCTGGAGGCGCCGGAGCAGCGCCGCGCCGCCGGCAAGCCGGAGGAGGGCGAGATCGCCATCCGCCTGCACCGCGAAGGTTCGGAAATCGTGCTGGAAGTGGCCGATGACGGCGCCGGCCTGGACCGCGAAGCGATCCGCCGCCGCGCCATCGACCGCGGCCTGCTGGCCGCCGATGCGCAGCCGAACGAGCAGGAGCTGGACAACCTGATCTTCGCGTCCGGCTTCACCACCGCCGATCAGGTCAGCCAGCTGGCCGGCCGCGGCGTGGGCATGGACGTGGTGCGCAACGAAGTGCGCCAGCTCGGCGGTTCGGTCGACATCCAGTCGGTGCGGGGCCAGGGCGTGCGCTTCACCCTGCGCCTGCCGCAGACGCTGGCCGTCACCCAGGCGGTGTTCGTGCAGATCGGCGAAACCACCTTTGCGGTGCCGGTCGCCTCGGTCAGTGGCATCGGCCGCCTGTCGCGTGAGCGTTTCGAAGCGGCCGACAGCAGCTATCGCTACAGCGGCGAGGACTATCCGCTGTACGACCTCGGCAGCCTGGTCGGGCAGGCTCCGGCGCGTGCCGACGGCCAGGACCAGGTGCCGCTGCTGCTGGTCCGCGCCGGCGACCTGCGTGCCGCCGTGGCAATCGACCAGGTGCTGGGCAACCGCGAAATCGTGGTCAAGCCGGTCGGCCTGCAGATCGCATCGGTGCCGGGCATCTACGGCGCGACCATCACCGGCGATGGGCGTGTGGTGGTGATCCTGGACGTGGCGCCGCTGGTGCGCCGCTTCCTCGCCAATCCGACACTGCCGGTACTGGCCAATGCGCCGCGCCAGGAGCGCCAGGTGCCGCTGGTGATGGTGGTGGACGACTCCCTGACCATGCGCAAGGTCACCGGCCGCATCCTCGAACGCCACAATTTCGAGGTCAGCGTTGCCCGCGACGGCGTGGAGGCGCTGGAACGCCTGGAAGAGCGCGTGCCGGACCTGATGCTGCTGGATATCGAGATGCCGCGCATGGATGGCTACGAGCTGGCCACCGCGATGCGCGCCGACCCGCGCTACAAGGATGTGCCGATCGTGATGATCACCTCGCGCAGCGGCGACAAGCACCGCCAGCGCGCCTTCGAGATTGGTGTCCAGCGCTATCTTGGCAAGCCGTACCAGGAACTGGACCTGATGCGTAACGTGTACGACCTGCTGGGGATCGCCCGTGTCCGTGAGTGAAACCCAAACGGCTCCGGCCGTTGCCCTGCTGGCCCGCCCCGGCGCGGCGCGTGAGCGCCTGCGCGAGGCGTTGTCGCACGCCGATGTACAGCTGGTGCTGGAAGATGATCCCAATACGCTGGAGGTGCGGGTCCTGCAGGAGGCGCGCCCGCAGTTCGTGGTGATCGCGCTGGAGGCCGCCATCGAGGACGCATTGGAGCGCCTGGAAGCGGTGCTGTCCGCACCGGGCCTGACCCTGGTCTTCGACGAGGCCGAGCTGGCCGCACGTCGTGATGGTTGGGAGGCTCAGCGCTGGGGCCGTCATCTGGCCGCCAAGCTGCATGGCCACCAGCAGGTGTTGCCGCCGGGGGCCGAAGAAGAACCCGGCCTGCAGCTGGAGCCGGGCCACCCGGCACCACCGCCGGCGCCGCAGGAAGAAGCGTTGCAGCCGCACCTGGACCAGGCATTGAGCTGGGCCGACGAGGTCCCTGCTGACAGCCTGTACTCGCCGCCCGCGCAGCTGCACGAACCGATCGCGCTCGAACAGGCGCTGGCGGCGTTGCAGCCGGTCGTGCCCGAGCCGCTGGAGCCGCCCGCACTGCCGTCGCTGGCAGAGTCCGCGCGCGCAGCAGCGCCCCTGCCGCCGGTCTCCTTCGACCACACCGCCTGGTCGCTGGTCGAAGACGGGGCCGATGCCCCGGCCGCCGCTCCGCACCACGCTGCAGTGGAGGCATCGCTGCCTTCCTTCGATACCGGTCATCTGAGCCTGGTCGACCTGGATGCCGCAGCGCCCGTGGGCGCACGCGCCGGATCGCTGCTGGTGCTGGCCGGCATCGGTGGCCCGGACGCGTTGCGTCGCCTGCTCGGCGCGCTGCCGTCTTCGCTGAGCGTGCCGGTCCTGGTGCACATGCGCCTGGATGGCGGACGCTACGGCAACCTGGTCAAGCAGATGGCACGCGTGTCGCCGTTGCCGGTGCAGCTGGCCGAAGCCGGCCAGCGTGCAACACCCGGTGAAGTGCACGTGCTGGCCGATGACATTGGCGTGCAGGCAGCCAGTGACGGCCTGCATTTCGTCAGCGACGCGCAGGGTATTTCGATTGCCGCGCTGCCGGCTGACCACACTGCGCTGGTCCTGCTCAGCGGTGCCGATCTTGCGCATGTTGGTCCGGCGCTGGATCTGGCCGCCGCCGGCGCCTGGGTGGCCGGGCAGGTCGGCGAGGGCTGCTATGACCCTGCCGCAGCCACGGCGGTGGTCGCCGCTGGCATGGTGGCGGGTGAGCCACAGGAACTGGCGCAGGCCATCGCCTCGCGCTGGGGCTCGGAAGACGATAACGGAGAGGCACCATGAGCTATGCCAGCAATGACGAAATCCGCGGCGTCCTGATCCAGGCCGGCAACGAGCGCGTGCTGCTGCCCAATGCCACCGTGGCCGAAATGATGTCGCGCGTGCCGGTGCAGCCGGTCTCCGACGCCCCGCGCTGGCTGGTCGGCGAAATCGGCTGGCACGGCTGGCAGGTGCCGCTGGTGTCGTTCGCACGCCTTTCGGGGCTGGGCGAAGAGGCGGTGGCCGGTCACAACAAAGTGGTGGTGCTGAAGGCCCTGAGCGGCAACGCGCAGCGTCCCTACTATGCGCTGCTGACGCAGAATTTCCCGCAGCTGATCTCGGTGCCGCGCGATGGCCTGCTGGCCGATGCGTCCGAGGAAACCCTGCCGCAGATCGTGCACATGCGCGTGCTGCTGGGTGAGCAGAGCGCGCTGCTGCCAAACCTGGATGCACTGGAAGCCGCGCTGGATTCACTGGCGGCCTGATGGGGAATCCGCCGGGCATGGCCCGGCGCTACCACAGGTGACCCGGATTCCCGGGGTAGCGCCGGGCCATGCCCGGCGAGCGCCGCGGTCACCGGACCTGCTCCTTATCCCAGATCGCCCAACCGCGCTTGCAGTGCCGCGATCGCGGCCAGGCCGGCGGTTTCCGTGCGCAGGATGCGCGGGCCCAGCTGCAGGCCCTGGAAGCCTGCAGCCGCCAGCTGATCCCGGTCGCGCGGCGACCAGCCGCCTTCCGGGCCGATCGCGATCACGATGCCGCCTGCCGGAGCGGCCGCCAGCGTCGACAGGCGATGTGCGCCCTGCGGGTCCAGCGTCAACCGCAGCGTATCCACTGGCAGTGCCGCCGCGGCCTGCGCCAGCGACAGTGGCGAGCCCACCTGCGGAATGCGCGCGCGCCCGGATTGGCCGCAGGCCGAGGTCACCACGTTGTTCCAGTGCGCCACGCGCTTCTCCGCTCGAGCTGCATCAAGCTTCACCTCAGTGCGCTCGGCGTTGACCGGAATGATCGCCGCCACGCCCAGTTCGGTGGCCTTCTGCAGGATCAGGTCCATCTTCTCGCCGCGCGCGATGCCCTGCAGCAGGGTGATCGCCAGTGGCGATTCATTCTTGATGGCCTGCACGGCGTCGATGCGTACCTGCACCTCGCGTTTGCCGGCCACCGTCAGCGTCGCGCTGTAGTCGTGGCCATCGCCGTTGAACAGGACGCAGGTATCGCCTTCGCGCAGGCGCATCACCCGCACCAGGTGGTTGGCCGTCTCTTCCGGCAGGGTCACGGTCTGGCCGCTGTGCAGCGCCAGGTCGATGGGGCAGCGGGTCACGCGCATGCAATCGCCTCGTCAATCGCTGCCAGTGTGGTATGTGCCAGCAGCTCCAGTTGTTCGTCGTCCACGCAGTAGGGTGGCATCCAGTACAGCACGTCGCCCAGCGGGCGCAGCACCACGCCGCGCTTCAAGGCGGCCTTGTAGGCGTGCAGGCCCAGCCGCATGGCCGGGTCGAACGGCGTGCGCTTGTTACCGTCGCGCGACAGCTCGAAGGCCACCACCATGCCGGCCTGGCGCACGTCGGCCACGTGCGGATGGTCGTTGAACGGTGCCGCCAGCGTACCCATCACGGAAGCGATGCTGCGGTTGCGGGCGATCACATCGTCGTCGCGGAAGATGTCCAGCGTCGCCAGCGCGGCCGCGCAGGCCAGCGGGTTGCCGGTGTAGCTGTGCGAGTGCAGGAACGCGCGCTCGCGCGAGTCGTCAAGGAAGGCGTCGTACAGCGCCTGCGTGGCCAGCACCGCGGCCAGCGGCAGGAAGCCGCCGGTCAGGCCCTTGGACAGGCACATCAGGTCCGGCATCACCCCGGCCTGTTCGCATGCGAACAGGGTGCCGGTGCGGCCGAAGCCGGTGGCGATCTCGTCGGCGATCATGAACGCGCCATGCGCATCACACAGTTCGCGCACGCGCTGCAGGTACACCGGATCGTGCATGCGCATGCCGCCGGCACACTGCAGGCGCGGTTCCAGGATCACCGCGCAGATCTCGCCCGGATGCTGGTCGAACAGGGTGGCCAGGCCATCGGCGGCCTGGCGTGCGCGATCTGCTGCACTCTGGCCGGGCTCGGCCAGGTAAGCGTCGGGCGAGGGCGCGAACAGCCCTTCGGCCAGCAGCGGCGCGTAGACACGGCGATACAGCGGGATGTCACCCAGCGCCAGCGCGCCCAGGGTCTCGCCGTGGTAGCCGTTCTCCAGTGCGATGAAACGCGTGCGCCGCGATTCCCCACGGTTCTGGAAATACTGGAAGGCCATCTTCAGGGCCACTTCCACGCCGGCCGAGCCGTTGTCGGCGTAGAACACCTTGGCCAACGGCTCGCGGCCGGGCTGGCGTGGCGCCAGCGCCAGCAGGCGTTCGGCCAGGGTAATGGCCGGCTCATGGCCGAAGCCGGCCAGCATCACCTGTTCCAGCTGCGTCGCCTGGGCGGCGATGGCGCCACCGATGCGCGGTTCGGCATGGCCGAACAGGTTGGTCCACCAGCTGCTGACCGCATCCAGATAGCGATTGCCATCGTGGTCGATCAGCCAGGCACCTTCGCCACGGGCGATCGGCACCAGCGGCAGGGTGTCCGGATGCTCGCGCATCTGCGTGCAGGGGTGCCACAGCACCTGCAGGTCGCGCTGCCGCCAATGGTGGGCCAGCGGGGAGGGGGTTGGGTCTGCTAGCATTTCGGGCTCATGAACATGTTGCTGCCTGCACATTCTATCGGCCCCGGCGCAGGCGCCGGCCGCCGCGGAGATTCCGTATGAACGATGACCGTGCCGGCCGTCGCTTGCCGATCATCCATCGGATCACCGATGAGGAGAACGGTCCCTTCCAGCGCCAGCACCTGGACCTGGAGTTCTCCAACGGCGAACGCCGCCGCTTCGAGCGCCTGGTCAGCCGTGGCCATGGTGCGGTGGTGGTGGTGCCGATGCTCGACGACGAGACCGTGCTGCTGGTACGTGAATACGCCGCAGGCATGCACCGCTACGAACTGGGCCTGGTCAAGGGCCGGATCGATGCCGGCGAGACTCCCGAGCAGGCTGCGGACCGCGAACTGAAGGAAGAGGCCGGTTACGGTGCGTGCCGGGTCGACGTGCTGCGCGCAATGACCCTTGCCCCGACCTATATGAGCCACCAGTCGTGGCTGGTGGTGGCGCGCGACCTGTACCCGGAAAAGCTGGCCGGCGACGAGCCGGAAGAACTGGAAGTTGTCCCGTGGAAGCTGGCCGAGCTGGACCAGCTGATGCTGCGTGAGGACTTCTCCGAGGGACGCTCGCTGGCGGCGCTGTTCATCGCCCGCCAGTGGCTGCAGGGATTGCGATGATCAAACTGACCACGGACCTGCGCGAGACCGCCATCGCCATCGCCCAGGAAGCCGGACAGGCCATCATGCAGGTCTATGCCGATGGCTTCGAGGTGCAGATCAAGGACGACAACAGCCCGGTCACCAGTGCCGACCTGGCGGCCAACCAGGTCATTGAACAGGGCCTGCAGCAGCTGACCCCGGACCTGCCGATCCTGTCCGAGGAATCGGCGCAGGTGGGCTGGGAGCAGCGCCGCCACTGGGGGGCCTACTGGCTGGTCGACCCGCTCGACGGCACCCGCGAGTTCGTCAAGCGCAACGGCGAGTTCAGCGTCAACATCGCGTTGATCTACCAGGGCGCACCGGCTTTCGGCGTGGTGCTGGCCCCGGTCACCGGCATCGTCTGGCATGCCATGCGCGGCGAGTTGGCCTATCGCCGGCAGGGCCTGCACGACACCGTGCTGCGCACCCGTACACCGGCCATCGCACCGTTGCGCGTTGCCGCCAGCCGTTCGCACCGCTCAGCGGAGACCGAGGCGCTGCTGGCGAGGATGGGCCGCATCGAGACCATCGCGCAGGGCTCGTCGCTGAAATTCTGCCGGATCGCCGAAGGTGGCCTGGATGTCTATCCGCGGCTGGGCCCGACCTCCGAATGGGATACCGCTGCCGGCCAGTGCGTGCTGCACGCCGCCGGTGGTGCGGTACTGTCGGCCGCGACCGGCAAGCCGTTCCGTTACAACCGCCGCGAAACCCTGTTGAACGGCGATTTCATTGCCCTTGGTGATACCAGCCTGCCGTGGCGCGACTGGTTGTCCGATTGACCCTGGAGGCCGCATGAGCGCGGATGACACCCCCACCGCCGGCAGTGCAGCCAGCAACGAACTGGAGCGCCTGCTCGCGATCATGGCGCGCCTGCGCGACCCGCAGGGCGGCTGCCCGTGGGACCTGGAGCAGAACTTCGCGACCATCGCGCCGTACACCATCGAGGAAGCCTACGAGGTGGCCGATGCGATCGACCGCGGCGACCTCGACGACCTGTGCGACGAGCTGGGCGACCTGTTGCTGCAGGTGGTGTTCCATGCGCGCATGGCCGAAGAGCAGGGCAGCTTCGCCTTCGCAGACGTGGCCCGCGCGATCAGCGACAAGATGCAGCGCCGCCACCCGCACGTGTTCGCCGAGGTCAGCGTCGATGATGCCGATGGGGTGATGCGCAACTGGGAGGCGATCAAGCGGGCCGAGCGCGCCGCCAAGGGCGAACAGGACACCTCCGCGCTGGCCGGCATCTCGCGCGGCCTGCCGGAATGGCAGCGGGCAGTGAAGCTGCAGTCGCGCGCGGCCAAGGTCGGCTTCGACTGGCCGGGCCCGTTGCCGGTGCTGGACAAGGCGGCCGAGGAACTGCAGGAGCTGCGCGAGGAGTTCGAGCGCGGCGATATCGCCGGCAACAAGGCGCGCCTGCAGGAAGAACTGGGCGACCTGCTGTTCGTCTGCGCGAACCTGGCGCGCCACGCCGATATCGATCTGGGTGCGGCGCTGCGCGGGGCCAACCACAAGTTCGAACGTCGCTTCCGTGCGATGGAAGCGCAGGCCGATGCGCAGGGTGGGGCGCTGGCTGCGATGGACCTGGAGGCGCAGGAAGCCCTCTGGCAGCACGCCAAGGCGGCGGAGAAGGCGTGAAGACACTCGGCCTGTTTCTGCTGACCGCGCTGGCCGAGATCGTCGGCTGCTACCTGCCGTGGCTGTGGCTGCGCAAGGGCGGCAGCATCTGGCTGCTGCTGCCGGCGGCCGCCAGCCTGGCCCTGTTCGCCTGGCTGTTGACCCTGCATCCGACCGCCAGTGGTCGGGTCTATGCCGCCTACGGTGGCGTCTACATCGGCACCGCGCTGTTCTGGCTGTGGCTGGTCGATGGCATCCGTCCCAGCCGCTGGGACCTGTTCGGCGCCGCGCTGTGCCTGGCCGGCATGGCGGTGATCATGTTCGGGCCGCGCACCTCATCGGTGTAGGTCCGGGCAAGGCGGTTCTGTAGAGCCGAGCCCACGCTCGGCTGCTCTTCTTTCCGACCGCGCTGGCACGCGCAAGCCGAGCATGGTTCGGTGCTGCAAGGCAGCGCAGCGCCCCCCGAAAGGCGCATGATGGGCCTGACCATGGCCCCGGAGCATGCGCATGTCCCGCTTCGCCAGCTTCCGCGAGTTCTATCCGTTCTACCTCAGCGAGCACCGCCATCCGGTGTCGCGCCGGCTGCACTTCGTCGGCAGCTGCGGGGTGCTGCTGCTGGTTGCGGCGGCGATCCTGCGCGGCCAACCCATCCTTGTGCTGGCCGCCCTGTTCTGCGGTTACAGCTTCGCCTGGGTCGGCCATTTCTTTTTCGAGAAGAACCGCCCGGCCACCTTCCAGCACCCGCTGTACTCGTTCATGGGCGACTGGGTGATGTTCGCCGACATCCTGCGCGGGCGCGTGCCCTGGTAGCTCCGCTGTGAATGCGGCCTTCACGCGCTATGCTGGGGCCTGGACGTCATCGATAAGGAAAGCAAGATGTTCCCGACCATGTTCTTTACCGTGGTACTGGCCTTCGTGGCCGTGGTGATCCTGTTCAAGGCCGTACGGATGGTGCCCCAGGGCTACGAGTGGACCGTCGAGCGCTTCGGGCGCTACACGCACACCATGACCCCCGGCCTGCATTTCCTGATCCCGATCGTGTACGGGGTGGGGCGCAAGGTGAACATGATGGAGCAGGTGCTGGATGTGCCCAGCCAGGAAGTGATCACCAAGGACAACGCCGCCGTGCGCGTGGACGGCGTGGTGTTCTTCCAGGTACTGGATGCTGCCAAGGCCGCCTATGAGGTGGCCAACCTGGAAGTGGCGATGATCGCCCTGGTGCAGACCAACATCCGTACCGTGATCGGTTCGATGGACCTGGACGAATCGCTCAGCCAGCGCGAGGTGATCAATGCCCAGCTGCTGAGCGTGGTCGACCATGCCACCAATCCCTGGGGCGTGAAGGTCAACCGCATCGAGATCCGCGACATCCAGCCGCCGCGGGATCTGCTGGACGCGATGGCGCGGCAGATGAAGGCCGAGCGCGAAAAGCGCGCGCAGATTCTGGAAGCCGAAGGCTCGCGGCAGTCGGAGATCCTGCGTGCCGATGGCGAGAAGCAGGCCACCGTGCTCGAGGCCGAAGGCCGGCGCGAGGCTGCGTTCCGCGACGCCGAGGCGCGTGAGCGCCTGGCCGAGGCCGAAGCGAAGGCAACCCAGATGGTGTCGGCGGCGATTGCCGAAGGCGACGTGCAGGCGATCAACTACTTCGTTGCCCAGAAATACGTGGAAGCGTTCAAGGAGCTGGCCAGCTCGCCGAACCAGAAGCTGGTGCTGATGCCGATGGAGGCCAGCGGTGTGATCGGTTCGATCGCCGGCGTGGCCGAGCTGGCCAAGCAGGCACTGGGCGACCAGAACACCAAGGCCGCGGGCAAGCGGCCGCCGCCGATCGGAGGCTGACATGCGCTGGGAAGTCGTGGGCTGGGGCGCGTTGGCGTTGCTGCTGTTCGCGGCCGAAGCGCTGGCGCCGGGTGCGTTCATGCTGTGGATCGGCATTGGCGCGGCGGCGGTGTTCGTACTGGTTGCGGTGTTCAGTGACATTCCGCTGTTGTGGCAGGTGATCGCTTTCGTCCTGCTGAGTGTGGTCTCGATCCAGTGCTACCGGCGCTGGGGGCGGCCGCGGGCACGGCCCAGCGATGCGCCGTTGCTCAACCGCCGCGCCGAGCAGCTCGGTCGGCCGGGAGGTGGTACTGCAGCAGGGCATCGTCGGTGGCCAGGGACGGGTCAGCATTGACGATGCGTCCTGGCAGGTGAGCGGTCCGGAGCTGCCTGCGGGCACGTGGGTGCGGGTGCGCAGCGTGCAGGGCACGGTGCTGGTGGTCGAGGACGCAGGCCGCCCCCTGTAGAGCCGAGCCCACGCTCGGCTCCCACACGAAGAGCAGCCGGGCATGGGCTCGGCTCTACAGCTCCGGCGCTGCGCTGCGGCACGCCTGCGGGCGACCGATCTGGGATAATGGGGATTCTTGTTTCCTCTGCTGCCGGACCCGGTCATGACCCAGAAGACGCTGCTCAACGATACCCACCGCGCCCTTGGCGCCAAGATGGTCGATTTCGGGGGTTGGGACATGCCCATCCACTACGGCTCGCAGCTGGACGAGCACCACCAGGTGCGTCGCGAGTCCGGTGTGTTCGACGTCAGCCACATGACGGTGGTCGACCTGCGCGGTGAGCAGGTCAAGCCGTTCCTGCGCCGCCTGCTGGCCAACTCGGTCGACAAGCTGAAGGTGACCGGCAAGGCGCTGTACTCGTGCATGCTGAACCCGCGCGGCGGCGTCATCGACGACCTGATCGTCTACTACCTGGGCGACGATTTCTTCCGCATGGTGGTCAATGCCTCCACCCGCGAGAAGGACCTGGCCTGGCTGCGCGAGCAGGCTGCGCCGTTCGGCGTCACCGTCGAGCAGCGCCCGGACCTGGCCATCCTGGCCGTGCAGGGACCGCAGGCGCGCGACATCGTGATCGGCCTGGCGCGTGATGCGGACCGTCAGGCGCTGACCAAGCTGGGCCGTTTCGCCGCCCTGCAGGTGCAGTCCGATGACGGCGTCGAACTGTTCGTCGCCCGTACCGGTTACACCGGCGAAGACGGTTTCGAGATCCTGCTGCCGCAGGACGCCGTGGTCGCGTTCTGGAACCGCCTGCTGGCGGCGGGCGTGAAGCCGGCTGGCCTCGGCGCACGCGACACGCTGCGCCTGGAAGCCGGCATGAACCTGTACGGCCAGGACATGGACGAAGAGATCAGCCCGTACGAAGCGGCGCTGGCCTGGACCGTGTCGCTGGACGAAGGCCGCGACTTCATCGGCCGCGACGTGCTGGAAGCGCAGAAGGCCGCCGGCACCGCACGCCAGATGATCGGCCTGGTGATGGACGAGAAGGGCGTGCTGCGCCACGGCCAGGCGGTGACCACCGCGGGCGGCCAGGGCGAGATCCTGTCCGGCACCTTCTCGCCGACCCTGGCCAAGGGCATCGCCTTCGCCCGCGTACCGGCCGGTGAACTCGGCGAGGTCACCGTCGACATCCGCGGCCGGCAGGTACCGGTACGCGTGGTCAAGTTCCCGTTCGTGCGCGAAGGCCAGGCCCAGCCCGGCGTGCTCGCCGACGCCTGATCCGAAACTGCCGATCGTCACTGACAGCAGTGGCGGCCGGTTGGTTACACTAGCCCCGTTTTTTCCACCCCTGCATATCTCTGGAGCAGTCCCATGAGCGAGATCCCCGGCGACCTCAAGTTCCTCAAGTCCCATGAGTGGGCCCGTGTCGAAGGCAATGGCCGTGTCACCGTCGGTATTTCCGACCACGCCCAGGGCCTGCTGGGTGACCTGGTCTACGTCGAACTGCCGGAAGTCGGTGCCGACGCAAAGGCTGGCGAGCAGATCGCCGTTGTCGAGTCGGTGAAGGCCGCCTCGGACGTCTACAGCCCGATCAGCGGCAAGGTCGTCGAGGTCAACTCGGCGCTGTCCGACAAGCCGGAAACCATCAATGAAGATGCCTACGGCGAAGGCTGGATGTTCGTGGTCGAACTGACCAACGCCGAAGAGCTCAACGAACTGCTGGATCCGGACGCGTATGCCGAAGCCCTGGAAAACGACGACCACTGAGTCGTCACTTCCGGGTTCTGGAACGGCCACCTTCGGGTGGCCGTTTTTGTTTTGGCGAGTGCGTCGGACTCATGACGGCGGGTTCGCTCTGCACCCTCGGCGTGGCATCAGCCGACAGACGAACGGTGCCGATCGGCGTGCGCAGTTTTGCGCAAATCCGCGTTTCCGCCCTGCGCCGAAGCGATCAGATGTGAAAACTTTTCGCCCCCCGTTGCGGCCCCGTTGTGCTGGCGTTGGCGACGGTGCCGGTGACCATCGGCGATGCACGTGCGCTGTTGTCCAGAACATGTGCCTATCTGCGCAGAGTGCTTATTTCAAGTGTTTTTTGTTCAGAGAGCGCATCGACGTCGTCGCATGCGACGCGCGTGCGCGCCGCTTCAATGGTCGTTGCAGGGCGCGCACGGCGGTGGCGCGGGCGGCGTCCGGGCTGGCGCGGATGTGAAAATTTTTCGCGGGGGTTGTTGACAGTAAAAAAAACCGTGATTAGGTTTCGCCTCAGCAGACCTTGCCTGCCCAACCGAGTGCGCAGAATCAATCGTCCGATGCGAAGCAGCCCCTTCAAGACCACCGCGACCCTGATGACGGTGGACATGGCCCCGCTTCCCCCGGAGAAATGCAAGGCAACTCCCGTTCCGATGTCCGCTCCGCCGATCGAGGCGGGCATTGCCGCATCCGTAACGGCGCGCCTGACGCGCCGGCGGTCCCCGCACGCAGCATCCGCGGGTTTGATCCAACTGGGCGTTTCAACTCCCTATCACTGACGAGGAGCCATCCCATGGCAACCAAGAAAGCTGCGAAGAAGAAGCCCGCCGCCAAGAAAGCGGTGAAGAAGGTCGCGAAGAAGGCTGCTGCCAAGAAGGCAGTGAAGAAGGTCGCGAAGAAGGCGACCGCCAAGAAGGCAGTGAAGAAGGCTGCGAAGAAGGTCGCCAAGAAGGCCACTGCGAAGAAGGCAGTGAAGAAGGCGGCGAAGAAGGTAGCCAAGAAGTCCACTGCCAAGAAGGCCGTCAAGAAGACCGCCAAGAAGGCCGTCAAGAAGGTAGCCAAGAAGGCCACCAAGAAGACTGCCAAGAAGGCAACGGCCCGCAAGCCGGCCAAGAAGGTCGCGAAGAAGGCGACTGCCAAGAAGGCCGTCAAGAAGACCGCCAAGAAGGCAGTAAAGAAGACCGCGAAGAAGGCCACCAAGAAGGCTGCCCCGAAGAAGGCAGCGAAGAAGGTTGCCAAGCGCAAGCCGGCCGCCCGCAAGAAGAAGGCCGCTCCGGTCGCTCTGCCGGCAACCCCGGCGCCGCTGATCTAAGTACTTCCCGATAGCCGCATCCTGAAACCCCCTTCCCTGGCTGCCCAGCGGGGAGGGGGTTTTTTTATGGAGCGGTTTGTAGCGTCGGGCCATGCCCGACGGCTTTTCTGACGGTCGACGCTAGCGGTGCGGCGCCGGTGGAAAGCGCTCCACCAGGAAGTCCAGGAAGCTGCGCAGGCGGGTCGAGTGGTAGCGATCGTGGGCGTAGACCACGTGCATCGGCCGACCGGTCTGGCCATGCTCCGGGAACAGCTGCACCAGGCGTCCGGCGTCGACGTCGGCAGCCAGCAGCAGTGCCGACTGCAGCACGATGCCCAGCCCATGCAGCGCCGCCGTGCGCAGTGCTTCGCCGTTGTTGATCTGCAGCCGGCCGTCGGGCACACGCTCAAGCCCGCCAGCATCGACCTGCAGCCACTGCGCCAGTGCGCTGGGTTCGAAGGACAGGCATTGGTGCCGGGCAAGCGCCTGCAGGTCGGAGGGCGTACCGTGCCGGGCGAGGTATCCGGGCGATGCGCACATCATCAAGCGATACGGTGCCAGCGCACGCGCCACCAGCATGCTGCTGTCGGCCAGCGTGCCGATGCGCAGCGCCGCTTCGAAACCCTCCTCGGCGAGGTCGACCACACGGTCGGTCAGCGTGGCTTCGACCCGGACCTCCGGATGGCGCGCCATGTACTCGGCCAGTGCCGGTACCAGCGCATGCGTGCCGAAGATCACCGGCGCACTGATGCGCAGCGTACCCGCCGGTGCCAGCTGCTGGTGCTGCGCCTGCGCGTCGGTTTCTTCCACCAGCCGCAGGATCTCCCGGCAGCGGGTGTAGTAGTCCTCGCCGAAGGGCGTCATATGCTGGCGCCGGGTGGTACGGCTCAACAACTGCATGCCCAACCGTGCCTCCAATGCGCGCAGATGCTTGCCGGCCATCGTCGCGGAGATATCCATCGCCGCCGCCGCTGCGCTGAGGCTGCCCTTGTCCACGATCAGCACGTAGACCTGCATGCTTTCCAGCAGGTTCATCTGACACTCCGGGTGTTGAATGCTGAAACCTGCGCGGAGTTTATCAATCAGGGGTGATCAAACAGCATGTCGTGCAAGGGCTGGATTGGCCGGCCACGTGGACAGGAGAACACCATGGACTTGAATCTTGCAGGCCGTACCGCATTGGTGACGGGCGCGGCCAGCGGCATCGGTGCCGCCGTCGCCAGGCAGCTGGCAGCCCAGGGCGTGCGCGTCGCCATCACGTCGCGGCAGCGCGACCCCCTGCAGGCGCTGGCAGCGCGGATCGAAACCGAAGGCGGCGCGGCACCGGTCATCGTGGTCGGCGATGTCACCGTCGCCGGCGACGTCCGGTCCATCGCGGAAGCATCCCGGGAGGCATTGCAGCACGTGGACATCCTGGTCAATGCCGCAGGGGGCTCCCGGCCGACCACGGTGGATGCCGATGACGAGGTCTGGGAGGAAGCGATCGCCCTGAACTTCTCCGCCGCACGACGGCTGACCCAGGCGCTGTTGCCCGGCATGCAGGCGCAGGCATGGGGGCGGGTGATCAATTTCAGCGGTTCGATGGAGCCACGTTCGGTGAATGCCGCCACCGCGGCGAAGGCGGCGCTGCATCTGTGGAGCAAGGGGTTGTCGTCGGAGGTGGCCGGGCAGGGCATTACGGTCAATGCGATTGCACCGGGGCGCATCAACAGCCCGCAGGTTCTTGATCGCCTGCATCCCACCGAGGAAAGCCGGCGCGCGTTCATTGCACGCAACATTCCGATCGGGCGCTTCGGCGAGCCGGACGAAGTGGCGCCGCTGGTGGCCTTCCTGGCTTCGCCGCTGGCCGGCTACATCACCGGCGCGGTGATTCCGGTGGATGGCGGCATGCACTACTTCGCGCATTAGCGCTGCGGAGCTGTAGAGCCGAGCCCATGCTCGGCTGCCTCGCGCCAGAATTCCGCTCAGCCGAACACGGCTCGGCGCTACACAACAACAAAAAGGGCAGCCCTCAGGCCGCCCTTCATGTTTACGGTCGAGCCCGCCTGATCAGCGCGGGGACGCCACCGCGCGGTTGCTCGAGGCACCCTTGCCCTTGCGCTTGTCCTGCTGCGCCGGGCTTGCGCCCTCGGCCATCAGGTTGTCGCTGCCGAAGTCGGTGTCCACATCCAGCCAGCGCTGCGCAGGCAGGCCGAGCGCGGAATCGAGCACGGTCGGCAGCAGGCCGCTGGGCAGGCTGCTTTCGCCATTCCACATGATGGCGATGCCCAGATCGCGTTCCGGCACCAGCGCGACCAGGCCGCGATAGCCCTGCACGGCACCGGCATGGAACACCACGTCGTGGCCGGCGTAGTCGAAGGTGCGCCAGCCCAGGGCGTAGCCGGCCGAGTGCAGGCGCTCGCGGCGCCAGCCCGAACGCATCTCGCCGGGGGTGCTGATCAGGCTCGAATGCAGGGTGGCCAGCAGCGGTGCCGGCAGCACGTCCGGGCGGTGGCCGGTGTGGGCGAGCAGCCACTGCGCCATGTCGCTGGCGCTGGCATTGACGCCGGCCGCCGGGGCGACGCGGTAGTAGGTCGGCTTCGGAGTCAGCGACACCCAGCCATTGCGGCTGCGCACGTGCGGACGCGCCCAGCGCGAGCTGGCCTGGATGCCGGCCAGGCCAAGGCTGGCATCGTTCATGCCCAGCGGCTTGAAGATGCGGCGCTCGACCGACTGCTCGTAGAAGCTGCCGGAGGCCGCGTAGACGACGTCGCCGATCAGGCTGAAGGCCACGTTCTGGTAGGCGTAGCAGTCGCCCGGCAGGCACTTCAGGCTGGTGTTGGCCAGCTTCTGGGTCAGCGAGTAGTACTCGGCGTTGCCTTCGATGTCGCGGTCGTAGGCGTTGTAGGGCAGGCCGACGCGATGACTGAGCACGTCGGCCACGGTCAGGCGATCGGTCGCTTCCGGCGAGTTCAGGCGGAAGCCCGGCACATAGTCGGTGACCTTGCTGTCCCAGCGCAGCGTGCCGTCGTTGACCAGCAGGCCGGCCATGGTGCCGGCGAAGGCCTTGGACAGCGAGGCCAGGCGGAACACGGTGTGGGCGTCGACCGGCAGCGGGTTGTTGACGTCGGTGACGCCATAGCCACGCGCGCTGAGCACACGGCCACCCTGCACGATCGCCACCGCCATGCCGGGCACGCGCTCGCCATAGGTGAGCTGCTGCGCCATCGACTCGATGTTGGCCACGTTGAAGCCGGCCGCCGGCAGCTGCACCTGCGGCACCAGGCCGGTGCGGTAGGCGGCGGGCTGGGTGTGGGCGACGGCGGTGGCGGCGGATTCGATGTTGGCCGGCATCGGCGGCAATGGCGGCGGGGTCTGCGCGGTGGTGGACAAGGCAACGGGCATCAACATGCCCAGCAAACCGGTGGCCGCCGAACGGATCGGACGACGCAGGCTGTTCTTTTTCATCGTGGAGACCCGTGCGCGACTGCTGATGGCGATTCTAGCGCCGCTTTTCCCTTGTGCACAAACAAAGCGAAGATGAATGCGCATCTCGTTGAAAAAGTTGGAATTTTGACGCCCCGAAAGCATGTATCGGAACGTGTCGTACGGGTGGGGCCGTGACACTGCGTTGCAGGTTTCTGCGTGGCTGCTGCTGGCGATGTTGCAGTGCATTGGCTAACGTACGCGCTTCACCGCCCCCGGAGCCTGCCATGCCGCTGTCCAACCGCCGTCTTCTGGCGAGGGACGCCGCGTGAGCGCGGTGAAGGGCAAGGGGCCGCTGCGCGGGCTGACGGCGGCACTGCGTGAGTCACCGGCGCTGTGGTGGTCGTTCCTGTACTTCTTCTGCCTGCTCAGTGGCTACTACGTGCTGCGCCCGGTGCGTGAGGCGATGGCTGCCTCGGCCGACCTGGAGACCGTGTTTCCGCCGATGCTGATCGCCTGGTTCGCCAGCCATGGCATCGCGCTGAAGGACTTCGTCCTGCAGTTCCTGTTCTCCTGTGTGTTCGTGATCATGCTGGTACTGCAGCCGGTGTACGGCTGGCTGGTCAGCCGCTTCCCGCGGCGGGTGTTCCTGCCGGCGGTGTATGGGTTCTTCATCGTCACTCTGCTGGGCTTCTACGTACTGTTCGATAGCGGTGTGCCGGGCCGCGGCATGGCGTTCTTTTTCTGGATCACCGTCTTCAACCTGTTCGCGGTGGCGGTGTTCTGGAGCTTCATGGCCGATGTGTTTTCCAACGCGCAGGCACGTGCTTTCTACGGTTACATCGGCGCGGCTGGCACCATCGGTGCCTTCCTCGGTCCGATCATCACCAGTGCGCTGGTGCAGCGCGTGGGTATCGCCAACCTGATGCTTGTCTCGGCTGGTTTTCTCGTCATCTGCCTGTTGAGCATCTGGCGGCTGCGGCACTGGGCGGTTCTGCGCGAGCGCGAACAGCAACTGGTCGACGGTGAACAGCCGATGGGCGGCAGCGTGCTGGACGGCCTGAAACTGATCGTGCGTGAGCCGTTGCTGCGCTGGCTGGCGATCATGGTGGTGTTCGGTGTGGGCGTGGGCACCCTGCTGTACAACCAGCAGGCCAGCATCGTGCGTGCGGCGTTCAACGATGCAGGCGCTGCCACGGCCTTCTTCTCGCGCATCGACCTGGCGGTGAACGCACTGGCGCTGCTGATGCAGCTGGGCCTGACCCGCTGGCTGCTGTCGCGCCACGGCATCGCGCCGGCCCTGTTGATCCCTGGCTTTGCGATCCTGATCGGCTTCTCGGTGCTTGCCGCTTCACCCATGCCGTTGATGGTGGCCGTGGTGCAGGTGATGACCCGCGCCAGCGAGTTCGCATTGGCCAAGCCGGCACGTGAAACCATCTATACCCGCGTGGACCGGCAGTGGCGTTACAAGGCCGGCGCGGCCATCGATACGGTGGTGTACCGCGGCGCGGACCTGAGCTTTGCGTGGGTGCACAAGGGCTTGTCGCTGTTTGGTTCACATGTGGTGTTCATCGGTGGCGTGGTGGTTGCCGCGTGCATGACCGCCGCCGCGTTTGGTGTACTGCGCGAAGAAAAAAAGCTGCCACGCGACCGCTGATCCCGGCCAGTCATTTCGAGGAGAGAAACCATGTCGCTGATCGCGCTGCTGCTGACCGTGCTGGTCGCGGTACTGCACCTGTACTTCCTGGTGCTGGAGATGTTCCTGTGGACCCGTCCGCTGGGCTTGAAGACGTTCCGCAACACGCCGGAGAAGGCGGAGACCACGCGCGTGCTGGCGGCCAACCAGGGCCTGTACAACGGCTTCCTGGCGGCAGGCATCCTGGTGGGGCTGGTGATGGCGCAACCGGTGCTGGTGACGTTCTCGTTGGGCTGCGTGGTGGTGGCGGGGGCCTATGGCGCATGGAGCGTAAGCCCGCGCATATTCATGATCCAGGCCGTACCGGCGATCCTGGCACTGGTGTTGCGAGTGCTCTGAAGTGGGCGCGTGCTGGCAAGCGCCATCGCTCAGCGGCTGATGGCGCGCATGAAGCCCAGCCACATTGGCACGGCATGCAGCGCCGCACCCAGCACGAACAGGCCGGTCAGCAGGTGTACGCGCCAGTCGTTGATACGCAGGAAGACGAATTGTTCAAGCGTGCGGCCTACCCAGAACACCGCCATGAAGCCCAGCAGGACCACCCCCAGACGAGTGTCGACCAGGTCCGGGGCAAAGATCAGCGCGATCAGCCCCATTCCCAGGAACACATAGATCACGCGCAGATTCAGGATCTGCATGATCGCGCGATTGGCCGTGCCGAGCCGGGCGAGCTCGCGTTTCCAGCCGAACAGCCGCCAGAACGCCAGATGGAAGGTGGCAAACCCCAAGCTGTGAATGCCTGCCAGGCGCACCAGCAGTTCAGGGGTCGTCATGGTTGATCAGCCTGTGCGCGGAGGGCGTGGCGATACCCACATCGCGATGGTCGCATGGAACACCTCGGTCCCTGCCGCATCGGTCACGCTGACCTTCACCGGCAGGTCGTAGCCGTCCGCAGCACTGACGATGGACAACACTGGCGTCGCCAAGGCCTTCAACGTGCCCAAGGCCTTGGCCTTGTATTTCACGTCCATGCCCTTGGGGATCCAGCGCATGTCTGCCGGCAGGCTGGCGTCGACCATCAGCCCGGCGGTCAGCTCCGCCAGGTTGCACATCGCGATCGCATGCACCGTGCCGATGTGGTTGCGCACCTTGCGGCGATCGGCCAGCGTGCCTTCGCAGCGGCCGTGTTCCAGGCGGGTGATGCGCGGTGCGATGCTGGCGAAGTATGGCGCCTTGAAGCAGACCGCGCGCGAGAACAGCCAGGTGCCGGCGGGCCAGCGCTGCAGGCGGTGGTAGAGCGAAAGCAGGGGCGTGGACATGAGCGGTTTCCGGTCGGCGGATAGAACGACGGCGGGCCGAGGCCCGCCGTCGAGGCAACGCGTGTCGCGGGCGATCAGGCCGCCTGCGAATGCGGATCCTTCTGCTGGCGGTCGTAGTAGCTGGCCGCGCGCAGTTCGTGGGTGTCGAAGTCGTCCACGGTGATGGTGTCCAGGGTCAGCGTACGCAGTTCTTCCAGCAGGCTGCGCTCGTCCTGGGTGATCACGCCTTCGGCCACGGCCTCGTCCAGCTGGCTCTTGAAGTCCAGCGCTTCGATGCCCTTGCTCTTCAGCGCCTTGAGGAACTTGCGCTCCACCGGCTCGGCCATGATCGCCTTGCTCAGGTAGCTGTTGATGCGGCCGCCCGGGTTGTTCTCGCACGGGGTCAGGAACACGCCGCTGGCGAGGCGGTCACGGGCTTCGTTCGGGGCCATCAGCAGGGCGGCGACGCGACGGCTCAGGCGGTCGCCCGGGGCCTCGGCACGACGGCCCAGCGGGAAGATCAGCGCCCACATCAGCCAGCCGATCGGACGGATCGGGAAGTTGCGCAGCGCGGCCGACAGCGATTCCTCGATCTTGTGCACGCTGTCATGGAAGGCCCAGGCCAGCAGCGGCTGGTCGGCCTGCGGTGCGCCTTCGTCGTGGTAGCGCTTGAGCATGGCGCTGGTCATGTAGACGTGGCTCAGCACATCGCCCAGGCGGCCTGACAGCGATTCCTTGAACTTCAGCTTGCCGCCGAGGGTCATCATCGAGATGTCGGCCATCAGCGCCAGGTTGGCCGAGTAACGGTCCAGCTTGCGGAAGTAGC
Organism: Stenotrophomonas sp. YJH_SMC_101-4; assembly: GCF_059370395.1. Lineage (NCBI taxonomy): Bacteria > Pseudomonadati > Pseudomonadota > Gammaproteobacteria > Lysobacterales > Lysobacteraceae > Stenotrophomonas > Stenotrophomonas sp. YJH_SMC_101-4. The sequence continues at coordinate 301,814 of NZ_JCAFTP010000004.1, forward strand.
GGCGGGTATAGGCGTCGCCCGGGGCGGCACCGAAGCGCGCGCCGGTCAGGCCGAACCAGAACGAACGCACGGCATTGGAGAGGCCGAAGCGGATGTGGCCGAACAGGCTGCGGTCGAAGTCCTGCAGGCCGGCGCGGGTATCCGGATCCTGCGCGGCCTTCATTTCCTTCAGCACCCACGGATGGCAGAGGATCGCACCCTGGCCGAAGATCAGCAGGCTGCGGGTCATGATGTTGGCGCCTTCCACGGTGATCGCGATCGGTGCGGCCTGCCAGCTGCGGCCGGCGAAGTTGCGCGGCCCCAGGATGATGCCCTTGCCGCCGATCACGTCCATCATGTCCGAGATCACTTCGCGGCTCATGTTGGTGCAGTGGTACTTGGCGATCGCCGACGGCACCGACGGCACGTCGCCACGGTCGACCGCAGCCGCAGTGGCCTGCGACAGCGCGCTGATCTTGTAGGCCTTGCCGCCGATGCGGGCCAGCGCTTCTTCCACGCCCTCGAAGCGGCCGACCGACAGGCCGAACTGCTTGCGGATGCGTGCATAGGCACCGGTCACCGCAGCACCGGCCTTGGCGCCGCCGCTGGCGGTGGACGGCAGCGTGATCGAGCGGCCCACGGCCAGGCACTCGTTGAGCATGTTCCAACCCTTGCCGGCCATGGCTGCGCCACCGATCAGCTGGGTCAGCGGAATGAACACGTCCTTGCCGCGGATCGGACCGTTCTGGAAGGTCGAGTTCAGCGGGAAGTGGCGACGGCCGATTTCAACACCGGCGGTGTCGCGCGGCAGCAGGCCCAGGGTGATGCCGATGTCGCGGGTATCGCCGATCAGGCCATCCGGGTCGTACATGCGGAAGGCCAGGCCGATCAGCGATGCGACCGGCGCCAGGGTGATGTAGCGCTTGTCGAAGGTCAGCTTGACGCCGAGCACCTGCTCGCCGTTCCACTCGCCCTTGCAGACGATGCCGTAGTCCGGAATGGAGGTGGCGTCGGAACCGGCGAACGGACCGGTCAGGCCGAAGCAGGGCACCTCGCGACCATCGGCCAGGCGCGGCAGGTACTGGTCCTTCTGTTCCTGGGTGCCGTAATGCACCAGCAGTTCACCCGGGCCCAGCGAGTTCGGCACGCCGACGGTGGAGCTGACCACCGAAGACACCGAGGCCAGCTTCTGGATCACCTTGTGGTGGGCCAGTGCGGAGAAGCCCAGGCCGCCGTATTCCTTCGGGATGATCATGCCGAAGAACTTGTTCTTCTTGATGAAGGCCCACAGCTCCGGCGGCAGATCGGCATGGACGTGGGTGATTTCCCAGTCGTTGACCATGGTGCACAGCTCTTCCACCGGGCCATCGAGGAAGGCCTGTTCTTCGGCGGTCAGCTGCGGCTTGGGATAGTTGAGCAGGATGTTCCAGTCCGGATCACCGGTGAACAGTTCGCCCTCGAAGCCGACCGAGCCGGTTTCCAGCGCGATGCGCTCGGTCTGCGACAGCGGCGGCAGCACCTTGCGGAACACCTTCATCATCGGGCCGGTCAGCAGCGGCTTGCGGATGAACGGCAGCAGCAGCGGCACGGCGATGACGGCAAGCACGGCGGCCGCGACGATCGTGGCGGTCTGGTTGACGTAGGGAATGAACCAGCAGGCGGCCAGCAGGGCCACGCTGATCAGCGTCCAGGTAACCAGCCGCATGCGGTGGTAGGCGACGAACGCGCCTGCCAGCAGCAGGGCGAGGAAGGGAAGAACGATGCTCATGAGCGTGCTCCGGTGACGTGCTCGTTTGTGGCGGACGAAGCCGCAGCGTCTGCTGCGGGCAACACGTCCAGATAGTCCAACACAGTAGCGGTAAAGGCGTCGTTGTCATCGCCGGCGACCATGTGCGTGGCCTGCGGCAGCTGTACATGGCGCGCGTGCGGCGCCAACGCCAGGAATTCGGCCACGGTCTGCGGCGTGACCAGGTCGCTGCGGCCGCCGCTGACCAGCAGCAGCGGGCACTTCACCTGCCGCGCGGCCTCGGCCAGTGCATCCTGGTGCTGCTCGCTGTCGCGGGCCAGTTCGGCCACCAGTCGCGGATCCCAGTGCCAGCGCCAGCGGCCGGGGCCGTCCTCGCGCAGCAGGGCGCGCAGCGACTGCTCGGATTTGCGCGGGCGGTGCGGCATGTAGGCCGAGATCACGTCGGCGGCCTGGGTGAGCGAGGCGAAGCCGTCGGGATGGGCGGTCATGAAGGCCAGGATGCGTTCAACACCGGCGGTATCCCAACGCGGGGTGATGTCGACCAGCACCATCGCCGAGAACAGGCCCGGCCAGCGCGATTCGGCCAGCAGGCCGAACAGGCCGCCCATCGAGGCTGCGACCAGCACCGGCGGGCGGGGCTGCTCGCCGGCCAGCACGATCAGGTCATCGGCGAACTGTTCGCCGTGGTAGGGCAGGTCGGCGGCATTCCAGTCCGAATCGCCGTGGCCGCGTGCGTCATAAGCCAGGGTCTGCAGGCCGGCTGCAGACAGGGCACGCGCGGTGGCATTCCAGGCATGACGGGTCTGGCCGAAGCCGTGCGCGAACAGCACCCGGCCACGACGACCGTGGTCGCTGGCAGTGGCGGCGAGGCGGGCGCCATGGGCCGCCTCCAGGCGCAGGTCATGGAACGCAGCGGGAGTAGGGGACGTAACCATACTTGCTAGTATGGATCGCCTGTGAGGGAAGTCAATACTGCATCGTATGGTGCAGTGCGACAGGCCTGCAGGAGAGGCCTTTGACGGTTTCGCCCGCAACGGCGTACTGCAACGAACCCCGGCGTATGGTTAAATCAGTCCATGAATCAACCTGACGCTTCCGCCGGCGAACCGCGCGCCGGCCGCAACAGCCGCCTGAGTGCCGAAGACTGGGCCCAGGCGGCCCTCGACCTGATTGCTGAACAAGGCGTAGGCGCCGTTGCGGTGGAACCGCTGGCGCGGCGACTCGGCGTGACCAAGGGCAGTTTCTATTGGCATTTCCCCTCGCGTGACGCCTTGTTGCAGGCCGCGCTGGAACGCTGGGAACTGTTCGAACAGGAACAGGTGTTCGGCAGCCTGGAAGACGTACCGGACCCGCGCGTGCGCCTGCGCCAGCTGTTCCAGATGGTGGCGCATGAAGTGCAGCCGCACATCATCTACAGCGAGCTGCTGAAGGCATTGGACCATCCGATGGTGCGGCCGGTGATCGACCGCGTGTCGCAGCGCCGCCTCGACTATCTGATCGCCTCGTTCCGCCAGGCAGGGCTCAGCTCGACCGATGCACGCCATCGCGCACGCCTGGCCTACGCCGCCTATGTCGGCTTCCTGCAGCTGTCCCTGCAGCTGCAGCAGCCCAAGCAGGCGCGCGAGGATTTCGAAGCCTATGTCGAGCATCTCATCGAGACGCTGATTCCGAACGGTTGAAGTTGAAAGCCTGCGGCCGATAGCCGGCTGCCCGTCGCTTGACAGCAAGTGCTGGATGATTGAATGTTCAGGATGCCTTCACGGATCTCGGGCGAGGACAGGGATGTTCCACGGAATCAATCAGCAGGCATTGCCGGCCTTCCAATCGTTGCCCGGCACCATGGCATACGCAGAGATACAGCGACGCCTCGAGGCCTTCCGGATCGCCTTGAACGCACCTCGGATGCGCTTTTCCGCGCATCCGTTGTTGTTTGATCGCAACGACTACGAGCAACTGGTTGACGGCTTGCAGCTGGTTGCATCCGGCCTGCAGCGCGTGGTCGACGAAGCATTGCGCCGGCATACGCGTAGTGACCTTCTTCAGCTAATGGGGGTCGACCCTGCATGGGCACCCTTGGTGGACTGGGAGCAGCTTCGCAGCGGCCAACATCGCGTGATGCGTGCCGATCTGTTGCCTTGCGCCGATGGCATGCGGATATGCGAGCTCAATTTCTCCGCAGCGGTGGGTGGCTTCGAATTGTTCGAACACTATCGAGCGTTCGCCGACGTGCTTGGCTGGGACGCAGAGGGTAGTCAGGCGGTACCGGTAAACAATCTTGCCAGCATGTACGCGCGAAGCATCGTGCGTGAGGGCTACCTTAGCCTCCATCTGCTCGACTGGAGCACGCACTCGGCAATGGGTTATCCCAGTGGCGATCTCAGCCAGCAGTGGTTGCGGCGTTCTCTGCCTGGACTGGACATTTCGGTGCATGATGAACGTAGTTGGCGCCATGCGCGGCGCTCGGGCATGGATATGAGCAGGACACTGGTCCATCGTCGCTTTACCTATGACGACGTGCTTTCTGATCACGATGTGTACCTGGACATCCTCGACAGCGGTGCGAGGTTCTCCAATGGCCTTGAAGCCGAACTGCTGATGAGCAAGGCATGGCTGGCATTGCTGTGGGATGAGGGCTACCGGCAGGTACTGACGCCGATGGAATGGGGGGCAGTACAGCGCTGGGTGGTGCCCACGCATTTCGTCACTGTCGACGATGTAGCCGCTTTGAACGAATCCGACAGCAACATCGTGTTCAAGAAAAAGTACGGCTACGGCGGGCAGGATGTCGTTCCCTCCGGTAGCGCCGCCGCGGCCCTGTTGGCGCGCCGGTTGAGCACATCTGGAGCTGGCGACTGGGTCCAACAGCCGATGCTCGATGTTCCGGAACTGGTCCATCTGGACGATCGCGACCTTGGCTTGGCGCCTCACCGTACAGTGGTGGGCGTGTACTTGCATGAGGGCGCGGCCAGCGGTTGCGTCGTGCGATCAGCGGTTGGCAATCGGGTTGTCAATGCCAGCAGTGGCGCCAGCATCGGCTGGGCACCGGTACTGAACCCCGATGAGCGCGGCGCATTCCTGGAGAAATTTTCTGCCCTGGCTTGATTGATTGCTTTCCCAAACGAAAGGAGGACGCTGCATGAGTATGGTATTGGAAGCCTCGCAACTTTCCCGCTACGCGGATGAGTTGAAAACGACCGGCAGTACGTTGATCCCGATGGGCGTTGTGTTTGACGCCTCGACATTGAAAGAGCTTGAAAGGCTCCAGTCGTTGCTGCCTGAAGAGGCCGTCACGCAGGGCGACGCAGGCGACACGCACGACATCTACGTGCGTCGCATCATGGTTGATCGGCAAGGCGAGGTTCCGCAGGTGGTCAATCGCCCGCACGCAGACCAGATCCTGGGGATCCTCAACCGGGAGGAGTGCCGGAACGCGATTGCAGAACTGTTCCAGTCACAGGATGCCTTCCATATCCGTCGGGCACAGATGAACCGCATGACGGCGGGTTCCTTCATCGGCCTGCATCTGGATGCTGCCAGCAATCCGGACTATGACTACTCGATGATCATCCAGTTGGGGCACGATTTCGCAGGCGGTGATTTTGTCGTCCACGACGATGCCGGTGCGCGCCATGCCTATGCGGCGACCTACGGCACGGTGCTGCTTACGACCTGCAAGTTGCGGCACGAGGTGGCACGGGTGACGGCCGGCGAGCGCAATGCGCTGGTCTATTTCTATTCGCGGCACGATGGCGCCAATCGTCGCCACGACGCCTGACGTTGCCCGTCATCCGGCGTCTGTTGCCGGAACTACATCATGAAGTGAGCGTCGTGAGGCTGGAGGTGCGTGTGAGCACTGCGAATGGATTGCCTTCAAAATCCATTTCCTCGACGATGCTATAGCCGACGGCGTTGGCCAACGCCAGCGCCGATCGGTTGCGGAGATCGGTAATCGCTGAAGTGGCTTCGATCCGAGCAACGCGATCCATCCATTCCAGCACGCCGGCAGTGGCCTCCTGGGCGATGCCGCGTCCCCAGCCACGACGCGACAACGTGCAGCCGAATTCAGGCAGGCCAGCGGCCTCTCCAGGCAGGTCACGCAGGGTAAGGGCGAAGCCGAGCTCTCCGTAGAATCTTCCATCGTTGCGATGGCGGATGGTCCAGTAGCCGTATCCAAGCATTGCCCAATGGCCTGCATATCGCAGTATGCGAAGCCAGGTCTCGTGCCGGCTGAAAGGGTGGTCGCGGATCATGCGCAGGACCGCCGGGTCTGACCACATGCTGGTGCAGTCATCGAGGTCATCCCGGCAGTGGGGCTGCAGAATGAGGCGTTCCGTAACTATTCGACGTTCCATGTGAAATGCCTCAGCGGATGAAAGGGACTTGTTCACAGCGACGCTGGCAGCAGGTCGAATGCCAGACTGATGCGCGGTCGCGTTCCGTGGTACGGCGTTGTGTGATGGAGGAACCAGGAGGGGAAGAGAAGCATGTCGCCGCTGCGGGCCACATGACGATGCGCGTGCGGTTCGCCCGCTGTGTCGATGTCCCTCGGGGCATGCCCAAACACGAGATCCCCGTCTCCCCTGGCAGAGTTGCCGGCATCGAGGTAAAGCACCCCACTGATGCGGCCGGCGGGATGCAGGTGTGGATCCTGATGTCCTCCATCGCCATGCAGCACCGTTGCCCAGGCCTGCAGCGTCCATCGTGAAGGCAGGCTCAGTCGCCAGGCGTCGAGAGGGGCGCCGAGCAGGCTTCCGCGCAGTTGCAGCAGATAATCGTGGAGTGCGTTGCTCACCTGCTGGCCGAATTCGTGGAATGGGCTTGCTGGCGCCAGGTCGAGCATCGCACTTTGAAGGCCGCCAAGAGTGGTTTTGCCCGCAGGCTCCCAGCGTAATGACGGCAACTGCAGCACCGCATCGATCAACGCTGTGATGTCCAGATCAGTCCTGATCTGCCGCAGCAGGAGCGGGTAGTCCATCAACCCGAGGGCATCCTGCAGTTTCAGAGCGCATGCGGACAGATAGCGCCCGGCCCAGCAGCGCTGGTCGTGGGGATGTTCTGAAAGAAGGGTCAGGAAACGTGCATGAGCCGACGCCGCATCACCGCCGCGCAGCAGGGCCATGGCCCAGTCTGCGGCCAGATCGGTGTTTCCGGGAGAGCCCTGTGCAAGCCGGTGGAACAGATCCAGTGCCAGAGCATGTTGACCCGCTCCGCTGAGAGCGTTGGCCAGGCTGTGCTGGATGCGAGCGTCAGCAGGCGACTGCGTTGCAGCTCGTTGCAGCCAAGGCAATGCGGCCGCGTGATTGCCACGCCGCAACAGGACAACACCGATGTTGGCGACAGCCGACGTTTCATCTGGCGCGATCTTCACGATGCGCTGGAAGTCTTCCTCTGCGGCGGTCAGGTCGTCATCATGGGCCAGCAGCGCTGCGCGACGTCGCAAGGCTGGCAGAAAGCGCGGCTCAAGGCTGAGTACCCGATCAAGCTGCTGCTTCGCGTGTTTCCAGTCGCCAATTTCGATCAGAAGCAGCGCCAATTGGAATGCCAGCCTGGGATGGGTTTGCGCAAGCTGCTCATCCTGCAGGCGAAGCAGCGCCCGGTCCTTCTCGCCGGCTAGAAACAACATGGCGATCTCGCGCTCCAGTTCCACATCAGGGATATGGTCCAGTGTTTCCATGGGTGTTCACTCCCCCAGCAGGTCTTGATAAAGCGCTTGAAGATCGGTAGCCGCACGTGCTGCCGAATGCAACGCACTGTCCTTGTTGCGGACGGTGACCCGCTGGCGGAGTTCTGAAAGCGCAGCCGGGTTACGGAGCAGTGTCACTGCGCGCTGCACATAATCATGGTGTCCGTTGCAGATCAGTTCGGGCATTCCCAGTTGCCTGTTCACACTGCTCCCCAGTCGCGAAAGCGGCAGCTCTCCGGGGCAGGTCAGTAGTGGCAACCCTGCCGATGCTGCATCAATCGCAGTCGCACCGGCCTGGTAATTGAATGCATCAAGGAACAGATCGCATGACGCCATGCATTCCAGGTATTGCTCGGCCGGCATCGGCGACAGCAGGCGAAGCCGGTCGCGGTCTCCCCCGAGCAGGTCCCACGATTGCAGGAATCCGCGGTGTGCCTGTGGTGCCAGGCAGACCAGCAAGAGTGCATCAGGCGCCTCGCGCAGGATCTGCGTCCAGCACTCCAGCAGCGATCTGCTCAGTTTATGGCTGCTATTGAAGCTGGCTGCTACCGGTGATGCATGGGGTAGCTTCCAGCGCGCACGGTCTCGTCCAGGCGGAGAGTGGGGCTCTGCTGCTGGAAACACGCTGCCAGCCAGGCGAAGTACCCGGTCGGAAAACGGCCATGAGGTGTCTGCCGGTGCCAGGCTGTGGTCGAGGATGATGCCATCAAGCCATGGCGATTGTTGTCCGGAGAGGTAGCCCAGCCATCCCAGTTGCATGCGCGCTGGTCGATATGCCAGAGCTCCAGGCCGACCTCCATACGTTGGGCCGTTGAGATCGATGAGAATATCCAGATCCGCTTCGTGCAGTCGCTTTGCCAGCTCAGCGTCGCTCAGCGCGCCAACGTGCTCGATGTGTTCTGCGCCGTTGATGGACGCCGGCTGCCGGCCGGAATCGTACACATGCACTTCGAACCGGCTCCGATCATGCGCTGCGAAGAATCCGTGCAACAGGGTGCCCACGGTGTGGTGGTGCAGGTCACTGGAAAGGTAGCCGATTCTTGGGCGGCCGTGCCGACGGGCAGCCGCCCGTGGCAACGGTTGCCGGCCGGCCTGGATCGATGCGGCCGCATGATCCAGCAGCTGCCTGTGCAGGTCGTTGCCCAATGGCAGCGTCGCGAAGGTGAATGGTTGCGGTACGTCGTTGGCTGCGGGCGTGGTCACGCGCAACTGTGCAATGAGCCGCGCCACGATCCGGTCCGTGGCATCGAACTCGCACAGCTGTGCATGGACATGCGCGAGCCAGCACATTACGTCCATACGTGCGGGCTGCAGCGTGTGAAGTTGCGCCAGTACGTCACGTGCGGATTCCCACCGGCCGAGGTGCTGAAGGCACTGAGCGATGTTGATGAGCTCCATGGGAAGTTGGGCGGCTACAACTTCATAGCTCTTGATCGCCTCCTCGTACCTGCCCGTTTCCTGCAGGGCGAGACCCAGCAGGTGGTGGGCCTCAAGAAGGGTGGGATCCAGCGCGAGCGCGCGTTGCAGGCTGTCGACAGCAGCCATTTGTTGGCCCGTGCGTTGCTGGAGGTCACCAAGCAGCATCCATTGCCATGCTTGCGGTTCTGCCGTCGTGATTGCCTGGCGTGCGGGTTCAAGCGCCTCTCCCGCACGATGGCTGTCACGCAGGCAGATCGCAAGAGGGGCGCGTGCCGGTTGCCAGGCGGTGGACGCGGGATGGATCTGCTGGAACAGTACTGCGGCTTCTTGTGCGTGGCCGAGTTGCATCATGCAAAGGGCTGCGTCGTAGCGAAGAACATCGTCAGACGGATCCAGCAGCAGTGCTCGCCTGTAGTGCGGGAGGGCGTCATCCAGCCGAGCTGCATGGTGATAACGGCGAGCCTCAGCGGCCTCATTCACGTACTGCCTCCAACGCCCAGCCCATGTTTACCCCGCGATACATCAGAGGTTCAAATCCTGAATTCATGCCTTGGGCACCCAATGCGTACGCCAGGCGCTTCATCTCGTCCTCGCTTCGGGTCGCCCGCATGAGCTCCTGCAGGCGAGCGGCTTCCTCTGCAAGCAGGGCACGACCACTCTGAAGTCGCCGCAGGGCGGTCGATGGATCCTGCGCTGCGGGGCCCAGCGCGTCCTGCAGAATGCCGACGCTCCGGCCCAGGACCGGCAGATCCCGCTCCGCCAGGGCACGGTCGACAAGCGCGCCTGCCGCCTCGTTGAAAGCCAGGCGGGATTGCTCCGCAGTTCTGCTCCCCGAAAGAAAGGAGGGGCCACTGGCCTTGGCCGCGTACAGTTCCTTGATCACTTGTTCAGCCCGATCAAAGATGCCGTCGCTCCGCAGTACATCGGCGATGGCTTGGGCTTGGCGCGATGAGATGCGCGAGATTTCGCTGTTCGTGCTGTGCAGGATCCACGCGATTCGCCCTCCAGGCCCGATCAGCCGGGAAAACTCCTGAAGTGCTGGGCCCTGAGCTGCATACTCGAATGCATACTGCGATGCCAGAAGGTCCACACTACCGTCTGCCAGCGGAATGGCGTGCATCGGCGTACGAGGCAGGAAGGTGATTCCGGAGAAAAGCTCTCTGCCATTGGCGACATTCGAGCGGGGGTCGACATCGGCCAGGTCGGTGCCCACCACTTGAAGATCGGGGCGGAACCGATGGATCAAGAGGGCGATGGCGCCGTTGCCGGTGCCAACGTCAAGCACACGCGCGCCTTGTGGCAGAACCGCGGCGTTGCGCTCCCAGAAGAGACGCAGTTCGCCATCGTAGTTTCCTTCGATGCCGTGACTGCACGAATGAAGCACGCCGGTGCGCCAGAGCTGGGTCCAGTGCGCTGCCTGCGGGAAGGAGTGGGGATCTGCGCTCATTGCGGCGCTTCCGTCATGCATTGTGGCGGGGCCCGGTGCACAGGTTATGCACATCATGGGAAGTTGACGCAGCTGCAAGACTGCCCAAAAGCAGCGACCCGCACAAGCGGGTCGCTGCACTACTGCTGACAGGCGTGGATCAGAAGTTCTGTTCGTAACGCATGTACGGGGTACGGCCCCAGATGTTGTACAGGCTGTTGTCGTAGTACGGGAAGGAGTTCAGTGAATCGTTGAACGGCGGCAGCTTGTTGCCGACATTGCGGACGCCCAGAGTCACCTTGCCCTTCCACGGCGCATTCCAGGTCAACTGCAGATCATTGGTGATCCAGCTCGGCAGGCGCGTGTCTTCCGAACCGCTCTTGCCGATGTAGTTGGTGATCGCCGCAATGCTGACGTCGCCGTAGCTCCAGCCCAGGGTGAACTGCGCGCGATCCTTCGGATAGCCGCCGGTGCCCAGCAGTTCAACCTTGTCGTTGATGATCGAGGTTTCGGTGAATTCGATCTGGTGGGCCCAATTCAGCCTTGCCATCAGGTCCCCGTAGGTGCCCAGGCTCTGGCGGAAGTTCAACTCGGCGTCGATACCACGGACCTTCTTCGAAGCACCGTTGTCGATCGGCAGCTTGATCTGGAACGGGATACCCGGCAGTACTGCGCCATTCGGTGCAGTGATGTCCGGACCACGATCAACGCCATAGCCGGGCTGGCCTGCGTCACCGTAGCGCCATGCCAGCGGACGCGGCACCGAAGTGATCACGTTGTCGATCTGCACATCGTAGTAGTCGACTGCCATCGACAGTGCTTCGGTCGGGCTGAACACGAAGCCGACGTTCCAGTTCTTCGATTCCTCCGGCTTCAGATTGCGGTTCGAGGAAACCAGCCACTGGTACTGGCTGCTGGTGCTGCAGGGATCAACCGGGTACGGCTGGTAACCGGTATTGCCGGTCGAAGCGCGGACGGCGGACAAGGCCTTGCATGCGAGTTCGTCGCCGCCGTTGTGGCCGATCGCACTCAGCACCGGGCTGTTCAGGTTGGTCGTGGAGTTGGAGCCGTACATGTCATCCAGGGTCGGAGCACGGAAGCCCTTGCCCCAGGAGCCACGAACCAGCAGCGAGTCGATCGGACGGAACTCCAGCGATACGCGCGGCGAGAACTTGCTGCCCAGATCGTTGTAGCTGTCATAGCGGCCGGCCACAGTGGCGGTCAGGCTGCTGAACAGCGGGATCAGGGTTTCGAAGTAGCCTGCGTAGTAGGAGCGCTCACCACCCGTACCTGCACCTGCCGAGCCGAACACGTTGCCTGCGGCGCTCTGTGCGTCGTAGGCCATGGACAGGCGGTCATCGCGGTACTCGAAGCCGGTCACGAAGCTGACGGCGCCGGCGGGCATCTGGAACAGGTCGAAGGAGATGTTGCCGTCGGCCGAGACCGTGCGCTGTTCCGATTCCACGTACACGGTGTGTGCGATCTTCGGAGCCGCAGCGGCCACGCTCGGATGGGTGGGATCGAACGGGTTGTACTCGCCCGAATCAACCATGTCCTGCAGGATGCTGCCGATGCCGTAGTTGTAGTTCACCGAGCTCTGGCGGACACGTCCATGGCCAACACCGACTTCCCAGTCGGCGCCGCCGAACAGGTCCAGCGTACCGCGCAGGCCGAAGTTGAAATCGCGATAGGTATCGCGACGGACGGCATCACGCGTACCCAGCGGGGTGAACCGGTAGGACAGCACGCCGTCCTCGCCAAACGGATTGAATGGATTGTTGGCTGCGATGGTCAGCGGACGGCCGCCGCCGGCGTTGTCGACCGGGGCCGACGCATAAACGCCGACGCTCTTGGTATCCGACGCAATTGCACGGAAGAAGAAGGAGGTGTTGTCGGTCAGCTGGTAGTTGCCGTTCAGCAGCAGCGAGTCACGCGACATCGAGGCTTCGTTGGCCGAGGTCGCGCCGTGGTCGAAGCCGCAGCGGGTCGGGCTGATGCGGACGCTGTTCTCGAAGGTGTCGCAGTTGGCGACGCTGGCGCTGCCGGTGCGGGCGCCGGAGAAGGTCGCGCTCGAGTTGTACGGGCTGAGGCCCCAGGTCAGCCCTGCATCAGTGACGTATTTCTTGATGTCACGGTTGTACATCAACTCGCGTTCCTGATGGTCGATCACGAACGTCAGGTTGCCACGGTCGGAGCTGATGCCACCGGACAGGCTGCCGGTGCGACCGGCCGGGCCGATTTCAGGATTTTCATAGCCGACGCTGAAGCCCAGGCCTTCATAATCCTTACGCAGGATCACGTTGACCACGCCGCCGATGGCATCCGAACCGTACACTGCACCTGCGCCTTCGCGCAGGATTTCAATGCGCTCGACGGCGGCCGTCGGAATCAGGTTGATGTTCTGCGCACCGCCACCGAGGGTCGGCGAGGACGTCATGCGACGGCCGTCCAGCAGGACCAGCGTGTACTCAGAGCCGAGGCCGCGCAGGCTGATGGTGGCTGCGGAACCGGTTGCCGAGCCCGACGACTCACGGGTGGAACCGAACGAGTTGTAGATGTTGTTGCGGAGGAAGTCCGCGACCGAGATTTCGCCGGAGGTTTCGATGTCCTGGCGGGAAATCACGCTGACCGGGCTGGGGCCTTCAACATCCGTGCGCTTGATGCGCGAACCGGTTACTTCAATACGGTCGAGCTGGGTCGTACCCGCCTGCCCTGACTTCCCTTCCTGGGCACTGGCGGTAGCCGCCGTACCGGCACTTGCGATCAGCGCGAGGACAACTGCATCGCGCAGCTTGCTGGTCTTGCTGTTCATTGGCTCTCTCTCCAAGGATTCTTGGTGGTGCTGCTGAGTGCTTCACGCGGGAGGCGAAAGGCGCCACCAAAACACGTGAAGCTGAGCCGATACTAACTGCCCTTTTCCAATAATTAAAGGGCTGTTAATGACTTGTGTGAAATAGATGAAGGCAGGCCTCGGACTGGCCTCGTGCCGCAGCCGCAATGCCTGGTGTGACGGGCGTTCAGCGCGTTGACCCAACGACTCGCAGTCGTTGGGCCTGGCGACCATGCGGGGCCGTATGCTGCGCCGCAGCTGGAGTTACAGGTCCTGTTCGTAACGCACGTACGGCACGGTGCCGTCGTCGTTGCTTTCATTGCGTGGGGAGAACGGATTCTTGCCGCGGCTGATCACGTTCTCGGCGCCCACGGTAAGCTGGCCGGACCACGGGGTACGCCAGGTCAGGCCGATGCCCAGGCCTTCCCACTTGCCGGGCTTGCCCGGTACGTCGATGACGCGGCCGATGATGCTGCCGGTGAAGTTGCCGTAGCCGGCGCCGATGCTCAGGCTCTTGCTGTCCCAGCGGTCGACGATGGACGGCGCGGCGTCGGCCAGCGGTACCAGGCGGGCCTTGGCGTAGGTACCGGCAATCGAGACAAAACCCTCGCGGCCGATGTTCTTCTGCGCGAATACGGTCAGGTCGTTCTGCTCGGCGCGCAGCGAGGGTGTCTTGTTCGGGCCGGACAGCCACGCCGGCAGCGTTTCACGGCCGGTGCCCGCGGTGATGCCGAGGCGGCTGTTGCCGCGGTTCAGCGCGGCGGTGCCGGTGAAGCGGCGGCTGTTGAGGTCGTCGTCATCACCCAGGCTGGCCAGCATGCAGTGACTGGCCAGGCCGCTCATGCTGGTCCCGCTGCTGCTGTTGCAGAGCAGGCCCAGTGAATCGCCGGAGGACAGGCCGAAGGCCGCATCCAGCGAGTTGCGGCCGAAGTGCCAGCGGGCGCCGGCGGCCTGTTCACCCGTGGGCTCCAGGTACAGCAGGGCCTCGACCTTGCCGCTGCCCTTGTTCCACACCGGCAGCACGGTCCGGGTGTCCTTGCTCTGCGCGTGCACGCCCGTGATCGCGCCAAGGGCGATCAGCAGGGCCAGCGGTAGACGCAGGAAGGTACGCATCGGACCAGTTCAGACAGGGACGGACAACGGAAGTTCCCGCAGAGACGGGAACTTGATCCTAGGGTGTTTATGAATTCTTAACAAGCCTTGATCCCCCCAGATGCAAGACAAGCCGTTTACTGAAGCCGTTCGGGCGCCGGTACAGTCCCCTCGGCACCGTGGAACAGTATGCCGAACTCCGTCAAAGGAAAGTGATACTCCCGCCCGCAGAATTCGCAACGGACCTCGACGGTGCCGGTGTCCGCGGCTGCGGCACGGGCCTCGTCCTCGCCCAGCGACTGCAGCATCGATGCGACCCGCTCGCGGGAACAGGAGCAGGCGAAGGACAGCGGCTTGTCGCCCATCAGTTCCGGCTTCTCTTCGTGGAACAGGCGGTGCAGCAGCTGCTCGGCCGGGGTCGCCAGCAGCTCGGCCTTGCCCAGGGTCTCGAACAGGGCGCTGGCACGCGCCCAGCCGTCCTCGTCACCCTCGTCGCCCGGCAGCTTCTGCAGCAGCAGGCCGGCGGCGCCTTTGCGGTCGGCCGCCAGCAGAAGGCGGGTCGGCAGCTGTTCGGACTGGCGGAAGTAGTCCTCGAAGGCCTCGTCCAGCTCCGGCGCGGTCAGCGCGACCAGGCTCTGGTAGCGCTGCGGCTCGCGCGGGTCCAGGCCCGGGTTCTCGATGGTGATCGCGAGGAGGGCGTCATCACCCAGGCGGGACAGGTCGCGCGGCGCATCGGCGCCCTCGCTGAGCTGGGCGATGCCGCGCAGGGTACCGGCGGCGGTGCACTCGGCGAACAGGGTGCGCAGGGCGGTGCTGCTGCGCAGCTGGATCGAGAGGCGGCCATCGATCTTGGTGTGGCCGGTGAACAGCGCCGAGGCCACGCAGGCCTCGCCGAGCAGTTCGGCGGCGGTATCCGGGTACTCGGCGTGGGACAGGATCTCCTGCCAGGTGGCCTGCAGGCGCACGTGGACGCCACGGACGCCAGCGTCGGGAAGCAGGAAGCGGATCAGGGAATCGGGGTTGGCGGTCATCGGCTCACATCGCGCGTAAACGAGGGCGGTTGCCGGATAATGCGCCGACAACCAGATAGAAGAAGGATGCACCAGTAATGGGGGCAGGGGGAGAGCAGCACAAGGTGGAGGCCATCGCGGAAGTCCCGCGCCGCAGGCGCTGGCGCTGGAAACGGCTGCTCTGGCTGCCGCTGCTGCTGGCCGCTTTCAGCTGCCTGCAGGTGCTGGTGCTGCGGTTCATCGACCCGCCGGTATCCACGGTCATGCTGTGGCGCTATGGCGAGGCCTTGGGCGAGGCCGACTGGTCCTATCGCCTGCACTACCAGTGGCGCGACCTGGACCAGATGGCAGCGAGCCTGCCGATCTCGCTGGTGGCCGCAGAGGACCAGCGCTTTCCCGACCACAACGGCTTTGACCTGCAGGCCATCGAGAAGGCCCGCGACCACAACGCCAAGGGCGGGCGCCTGCGGGGGGCCAGCACGATCAGCCAGCAGGTCGCCAAGAACCTGTTCCTCTGGCAGGGCCGCAGCTGGGTGCGCAAGGGCCTGGAAGTCTGGTACACGGTGCTGATCGAAGCACTGTGGCCGAAGGAACGCATCCTGGAGATGTACGCCAACATCGCCGAGTTCGGCGATGGCGTATATGGCGCGCAGGCAGCGGCACAGACGTTCTGGGGCAAGGACGCGGCCCGGTTGAGTCCGGCCGAGAGTGCGCGGCTGGCGGCGGTGTTGCCGGCACCGCGACGCTACAACGCGGCCAAGCCAGGGCCGTACGTGCAGCGGCGCGCGGCATGGATCCAGCGCCAGGCACGACAGCTGGGCGGCGCGGCATACCTCTTGGAAGATTGAGGGCACATGCCAACGAGGCGGCAGGCCATGCGCCTGCAGGCAACGTACAATCCGGGCATGAATCGCGAACGCCTTACTTTCGTCATCGCCGCCTACAACGAGGAGCAGGCGCTGCCGTGCCTGCATCCCCGCCTGTGTGCCGTGCTGGACGGAATGCCCGACATCGATGGTCACATCCTGTATGTGGACGACGGCAGCCACGACGGGACCTGGCAGGTGATCGCAGGATTGTCGCAGGGCGACGCGCGCGTATCGGCGTTGAAGCTGTCGCGCAATTTCGGCAAGGAGGCTGCGCTGACTGCCGGCCTGGATCTGGTGCGCGAAGGCGCGGCGATGATCCTGGATGCCGATGGCCAGGACCCGCCGGAACTGGTGCCGCAGTTCGTTGCGCGCTGGCGCGAAGGCCATGACAACATCTATGGCACGCGCATGGCCCGCGATGGCGAGGCCTGGATCAAGCGCGCCACGGCGGCGGCGTTCTACCGGGTGATCGGTCGCCTGTCACGCACGCCGATCCCTGCCGATACCGGTGACTTCCGCCTGCTGTCGCCGCGCGCGCTGAGCGCGCTGCGCGAGATGCGTGAACGCCACCGCTTCATGAAGGGTCTTTTCAGCTGGGTCGGATTCAAGCGGATTGCCGTGCCCTACCACCGTCACGCGCGCGTGGCCGGCTCCAGCAAGTTCAGCCTTTGGCGGCTGTGGAACTTCGCGCTGGAAGGTATCACCGGGTTCTCGACCGTTCCCCTGCGGGCGGCGACCTACATGGGCCTGGCCACGGCGGCGGTTGCTTTCGTATTCGGTGTATGGGTGATCGCCAAGGCGGCCCTGTACGGTGACCGGGTGGCGGGTTGGCCGACGATGATGGCGGTGATCCTGTTCCTGGGCGGGGTGCAGTTGATCGCCCTGGGCCTGATTGGTGAGTACCTGGGACGGCTGTACGAGGAATCCAAGCAGCGCCCGTTGTACCTGGTTGACGCGTGGCTAGCATCCACCGTGGCAGACTCGGCCCTGCAACCCACCCTCGGAGGGCAGGCAGATGACCACGGTACGGCAACTGTTGGACGGCAAGTCTCCTGAAGTACATGCGGTCGCGCCGGATGCGGCGGTGATCGATGCGATCCGGTTGATGGCGGAAAAGGGCATTGGCGCGGTGCTGGTGATGGACGGGCCGCGGCTGGTCGGGATCCTTTCGGAGCGCGATTACGCGCGCAAGATCGTGCTGCGTGATCGTTCGTCGCGGGATACGGCGGTGGCCGAGATCATGACGGCGAAGGTGGTGACGGTCTCGCCGGGCGAACAGGTAGAGCACTGCCTGCAACTGGTGACCGATTACCGCATCCGCCACCTGCCGGTGGTGGAGGGGGCGCAGGTGCTGGGGGTGATTTCCATCGGCGACCTGGTGAAATCGGTGATCGATGCGCAGCGGCGCGAGCTGGATCAGCTGCAGCAGTACATCGTCGCCGGGTGAGGGTGTCGCTGGCGGGCCTGCGGCCCGCCGGCCCGCTTTTCGAAGCCAGAGCCGCAACCAAAGCCAAAGCCAAAGCCAAAGCCAAAGCAGCGCCTTCCTGATACGTTGGGAGGCGGAGGGTGCGGCTGGGCAGGACACGCCGCAAGTACGTCCCTGTAGGCTCGATGGCGCCATCCATGGCGCCAACGGTCCTGCCCAGCCGCACCCTCCGCCTCTGGACACATTTCTGCGAGCGCGGTGTTTACATGCGCGGTGCCTCGCCTTGGGTAGCTGCCAGCCTTGGTTGGCAACGGCTTTTGACTCTGCTTTTTTCTTTTGACTTTGAATTTCCGCTCTCGTTCCGCGCGCGCAGGAAACTGTCCGGAGCCGGAGCAAGGCGGCAGGCAGGACCGTGAGGCGCATGGATGCGCCGACCGAGCCTACAGGGACGTATTTACGGCGTGTCCTGCCTGTCGCCTTGCTCCGGCTCTACGCGCGGGAAAAGAGGCGCCGCGAACAACGCTGTAAACCTACTTCGCATACTGCCCCCCGCAGTCGGCATCCTTCCCCGGCCCCAGTTCGATCGTCGCCAGCAACGCCGCCGGCGGCGCGATGCTGCCCAGCGCCAGGGCCACGGCGCCACGAATACCCAGCGCCTTGAAGTCCGGGCGGAACGACGGGTCCTTGAACGTGCCACTGATGCGCAGCGGAGAGCGCAGCACCAGGATGCTCTTGTCCTTCGGGCGTGGCTTCAACAGCAGGTCCAGGCTCTCGTCGCGCAGGCTGACCGTGCCTTCGCCGATGAGGATCGTGTCGGTGGTATCCACCGCCAGTGCCTGGCTGGTCATCAGGCCGTCGCGCACGCCGAAGTCGGCGAAGGCGCAGCGCAGGGGGATCTGCTTGTCGCCGGTCACCAGGAATTTCAGCGATTCGGTAATGTCCAGCCCCGCCAGTTCCATTACCAGGTTACCGACATGGCCGCGGCCCATCGCCAGGCCGACCTTGCCATCGCTGCTGCCCAGCATCGCGGCGACCGAGTTGCCACGGCCGCTCAGGTCCACTTCGCCGCCTATGCCGCCCTTGGCCTGCTCGGCCAGCTTCGCGTCCGGGAGCAGCTGGCCCAGCTGCACGCCGCGCACGCTGGCCTTCAGCGCGGTGCGGATCTGCGGCTGACGTGCATCCATGCGGATCGTGCTGCGGATATCGCCGCCGGCCACGCCGAAGTTCAGCGGGTCCAGCCGTAGCACGCCGTCATCCAGCTGCAGGTGCGCATCCATGTCGTCCAGCGGCAACGAAGGGGCGTTGATGCGGTGGGCCTTCCAGCGCACGTCGGCATCCATCGCGCGCAGCTTGCCGAGGTTGTAGGGCGTGTCGGGCAGCACGCGTGCACGGGCAGCAACGCGTGCGGCCTCGGCCTTCTGTTCTGCGTTGGCGGTTTCGCCGCCGCCGGTCTTCGGTGGCGCGCCGACGAAGCCGGCCAGGTCATCGAAGTCCAGGCGCCTGGATTCCAGCGTCGCGGTCAGTCGTGGACGGTCGCGTCCCACCTCGAACTGCAGGTTGCCACCCAGGTCGCTGTCGCCGACCTTGCCGGTGAAGCCGTCGTAACGCCAGACGTTGTGGTCGCGCTTCAGGCGTCCGTCCAACGCATAGGGCGGTGAGGGCGGGATGGCGATGCCGAGCAGCGGGTAGAGGTCGGCCAGATCCTGGCCGCTGAGCGCGAACTGCAAGTCGAACACGCGCAGCTGGAAGGGGTTGGTGAGCGTGCCGCGGGCCACTGCGTGGGTGGCACCGGCGCGGCCGTCGAGGTGGATGCGGAACGGGTGGTCGCTGTCGGTCAGTTCCAGCGGTGATTCGGTACCGCCCTGCAGGGTGAACGGGTTGCCCTGCCAGCGGCCCTTGCCCCGCACCAGTAGCGGCGGCGAGGCATCGGCCTGTTTCGGTTGGCCGCTGCGCACGCCCACGCGGATGTCGGTGCGGCCCAGTGCGTCGAGGAACTGCAGCCGGCCGTCGTCGATGCGCAGGCGCTTGAGTTGCGGGCTTGTCCCGCCTCTGCTGTCACCCAGGAAATCCCAGTTGCCCGGCTCGCCCTTGCGCGGGGCGGTTTCCAGCAGCACGTCCGGTCGGGTCAGGCGCACTTCCGGCAGCTGCACGCTGCCGCGCAGCAGGGGCCATACTCGCACGTCGATCTCGACGCGGTCGGCCGTGGCCATGTTCGGCTGCTTCGCCCAGGCGGCATTGGCGAAGGTGATCGCATCGGCACGGATGGTGCTGGTTCGGCCGAGGTCGACATCCAGGTGGCCGATGTGCAGTGCACGACCGGTGCGTGCCTGCACCGCGCGCTCGACCGGACCCTTGAACCAGTTCCAGTCCCACAGCGCGATCACCACCAGGATCACTGCCAGCAGGAAGACCAGGACCGTGAGCCAGCGCCGGCCGCGCGGGCCAGGTCTGCGGAGGCGCCAGCGGCAAGCGCGCGTTGCGGCAGGGGAGGCGGCAGCATTCACGCTGCCATGGTTGCCCCTCCATCGTGGACGGGGCGCGAAGCGTCCATGTGCGTGGTGTGCACAACCCGCGCCGTTACAGCACCTGCATGGTCACCGCGACGAAGTGGCAGACGCTGCCGCCGATCACGAACAGGTGCCAGATCGCGTGCGAATAGGGGATCGATTCGCGGTGATAGAAATAGGTGCCCAGCGTGTACGACAGGCCGCCGGCCAGCAGCCAGCCCAGCGTCCAGCCGTCGATCGAGGCCAGCATCGGCTTGATCGCCACGATCACCAGCCAGCCCATGGCGATGTAGATGCCGGTGGAAAGCGCCTTGAAGCGGCCGGTGTAGAACAGCTTGAACACCACCCCGGCCAGGGCCAGGGTCCAGATCGCGGCGAACAGGCCCCAGCCCCACGGGCCACGCAGGCCGATCAGGGTGAACGGGGTATAGGTGCCGGCGATCAATACGTAGATTGCGCAGTGGTCGAACACCTTCAGGCGGCCCTTGGCGACCGGGTGCTGGATGGCGTGGTACAGCGTGGAGGCGGTGTACAGCAGCAGAAGCGCAATGCCGAATACGATCGCGCCGGCCAGCTGCCAGCCATCGCCGTAGATGGCGGCCAGCGTGATCAGTACCGCACCGGCGCCCAGGGCGAGCACGGCACCGAGGCCGTGGGTCAGGGCGCTGGCGATTTCTTCGCGGATCGAAGCAACGGAAGTCGTGGACATGGCGTAGGCATCGTTCGCGGGGAGGGAGACCCGCACCCCCCTATCATCGCCGCGATGGGCGGCGTCTGCACGCCCGTCACCGTATGGTCGATGAATTGCCGGCCTGCGCCGGGTCCATGGTAGATCCACGCCATGCGTGGATGAACGCCCGGCACTGCAGGAGTCAGAGCCCTTTCCTGCGGAAAGGGATCCGACCGCGTGGCATCAGCCCACCGAAACCGTATGCGCCGCTTCGCGGGTGGCCGAGAAGCGCACGTCCGGCGAGCGTTCCTGCGCCAGCTGAAGGTTGACCCGGGTCGGTGCCAGGTAGACCAGGTGGCCGGCCGCATCCAGTGCCAGGTTCAGTGCGTTCTTCTCGCGGAACTCTTCCAGCTTCTTTTCGTTGCTGCAGTGGACCCAACGCGCAGTGGTCACGCTGACCGGCTCGAATGTGGCTTCCACGCCGTACTCGTCCTTCAGGCGGTACGCGGCCACGTCGAACTGCAGCACACCGACCGCACCCAGGATCAGGTCGTTGCTGGTCAGCGGGCGGAAGAACTGGGTCGCACCTTCCTCGGACAGCTGGGCCAGGCCCTTCTGCAGCTGCTTGAGCTTGAGCGGATCACGCAGGCGTGCGCGACGGAACAGCTCCGGGGCGAAGTTCGGAATACCGGTGAAGGTGACCGCTTCGCCTTCGGTGAAGGTATCGCCGATGGAAATGGTGCCGTGGTTGTGGATGCCGATCACATCGCCCGGCCACGCTTCGGCGGCGATTTCACGATCGCTGGCCATGAAGGTCAGGGCGTTGGCCAGCTTCATTTCCTTGCCGGTGCGCACGTGGAAGGTCTTCATGCCGGCGCTGAAACGGCCCGAGCAGACGCGCATGAACGCCACGCGGTCACGGTGCTGCGGGTCCATGTTGGCCTGGATCTTGAACACGAAGCCGGTCAGCTTGTTCTCTTCCGGGGCAATCTCGCGGCCGGTGGTGGAGCGTGCCTGCGGCGACGGCGCATGCTCGACGAAGAAGTCCAGCAGCGGCTGCACGCCGAAGTTGTTCACGCCCGAGCCGAAGAACACCGGGGTCTGCTTGCCGGCGCGATAAGCGTCCAGGTCGAACGGGTGGCTGGCGCCCTGCACCAGTTCCAGTTCGTCGCGCAGGTCGGCCAGCATCTGTGCACCGATCTTCTCGGCCAGGCCGGGGGCATCGATGGACGGGAAGATGGTCGAGTCCTGGCGGGTGAAGTTGCGGCCCGGTTCGTACAGGTGCACTTCGCCGGTGAGCAGATGCACCACGCCCTTCAGGCGCTGGCCCATGCCGATCGGCCAGGTGACCGGGGCGCACTGGATGCCCAGCACGGTTTCCACTTCATCCAGCAGCTCGATCGGGTCCTTGCCCTCGCGGTCGAGCTTGTTGATGAAGGTCATGATCGGCGTATCGCGCAGGCGGCACACTTCCATCAGCTTGATGGTGCGTTCTTCCACGCCCTTGGCCACGTCGATCACCATCAGCGCCGAGTCCACCGCGGTCAGCACGCGGTAGGTGTCCTCGCCGAAGTCGGCGTGGCCGGGGGTGTCGAGCAGGTTGACGATCTTGCCTTCATACGGGAACTGCATCACCGAGGAGGTGACCGAGATGCCGCGCTCCTTTTCCAGTGCCATCCAGTCGGAGGTGGCGTGGCGGGCGGCCTTGCGGCCCTTGACCGAACCGGCCATCTGGATCGCGCCTCCGAACAGCAGCAGCTTTTCGGTCAGCGTGGTCTTGCCGGCGTCAGGGTGGGAAATGATGGCGAAGGTGCGGCGACGCGACGCTTCGTTGGCGACTTCGGACATGGCAGTGGCGCCCGCCCGGGGCGCTATTCAAAGAGATAAGCGCCCGATTATACCGGCCGGGGCCGGTCAGCGCCCGGTACCGCCGTCTGCTTCGCCCTGGCGGGCGAACTGCAGCTGTCCCTGCTCGGCGAAGATGCGCACCGGCACCGAGCGCAGGCCCATGCCGCGGTTGACCTGCACCACGAAGTGCAGGTGCGGCGCAGTGCTGTAGCCGCTGTTGCCGGACAGGCCGATCGGTTGCCCGGCTCCCACCGCCTGGCCGCGGCGCACGCGCATGCCGCCGTCCTGGAGGTGGCCGTACAGGGCCATGCTGCCGTCGCTGTGCAGCACGCGGATGAAATTGGCACGGGCACCATCGCGCACGCGGTCCTGGCCATTGCCACGGAAGCCATCCTGGATCTGCATCACCGTGCCCTCGCGCGCGGCCAGCACCAGGGTGCCCTCCGGCAGTGCGAAGTCGACCGCGTCGAGGTTCTCCTCGTCGTCATGGCTGAATCGCCCCTGCGGCGCTTGGTCCACACGCAGGCGGGCCGCATCGAACGGCAGGCGATAGGCGACATCTTCGGCCTGTGCGGCCGGGTTGCCCGGCACCGACTGCAGTCGCAGATCCAGCATGCGGCCATCGATCGGGGCGGGCAGGTGGCCGACCACCAGGCTGCTGTCGCCCTGGATGAGCGACTCGACCGGGAGGCCTTCGACCGGGTGTCCGGGGGCGGCGCGCAGCTGGATCTGCAGCGGCCCTGCCAGCCCGTTGTCGATCCGCGCCTGCCATTGCGTACCGACCGGTTGCAGGCGCAGCTGGGCCATCGGTGCGGCAGCCTCGGCATCGCCTGCGCGGGCGGCAGAAGCGGGAGGAGGCACCAGTCCCCAGCCCTGGCGCCAGTCGCCGGCGCTGGCCGTCGCACTCGCCAGCAGGGGCAGCAGCAGCCAGGTCAGGGGCAGGCGTGGCATCGGGGGGTTCCAGCGGCAGGGACCGCCGGGACTGTACCGGATCCTGAACGGGACAACCGCGACGCCCCTCGCATACCCGGGACGAAAATATTCATCGCTTT
This sequence comes from Stenotrophomonas sp. YJH_SMC_101-4, assembly GCF_059370395.1. Lineage (NCBI taxonomy): Bacteria > Pseudomonadati > Pseudomonadota > Gammaproteobacteria > Lysobacterales > Lysobacteraceae > Stenotrophomonas > Stenotrophomonas sp. YJH_SMC_101-4. The sequence continues at coordinate 325,372 of NZ_JCAFTP010000004.1, forward strand.
ATCCGCATGAAGGGATTGACAGTGCGCGGAAGGGCTGGCATCGTGGCCTCACCATCGAGACCGGCAGAGGGACAGGCCCTTTGAAGCCGGGGCAGCCCGCAGGCGCGCAAGCGTCCGCGTAGGTGCCAAATCCTGCGGGGACCGTGGCGTCCACCGAAAGATGGTTCGAACCATGCACCACACGTGCATCTCGAACGCGGGCCCCGCGAAGGCTCGATGGCCGATTCCCCAACCGGATCCCGCCATGAGCTTCGCCACCAGTACCGCCGTTCGCCCCGAACCCTTTGTCCCCGTCAGCGTGCCGGTCGAAGACCGTGTGCATGCCGAGCGCGGTGAGTTCGCCGCGGTGCTGTCGATGCGTCATGCCGGCCCCAGCCCGGTGCGCCTGCGCTACGAGTGGGTCGGCCCGGCCAACGCGCCGGTGGTGGTACTGGCCGGCGGCATCTCCGCGCATCGCCATGTGGCCTCCAACGCACAGTTCAGCGAGAAGGGCTGGGCCGAAGAGCTGGTCGGCAGGGGGCGCACGCTGGATCCGCAGCAGCTGCGCGTATTGGCGTTCGATTTCATCGGCGCCGACGGTGCGCTGGACGTGCCGATCGATACCGCCGATCAGGCCGACGCATTGGCGCTGGTGCTGGATCATCTCGGCATCCGCGCGCTGAAAGCCTTCGTCGGCTATTCGTATGGCGCGCTGGTCGGCCAGCAGTTCGCGATCCGTCATCGTGCCCGCGTGCGCCAGCTGGTGCTGGCCAGCGGTGCGCATCGCCCGCACCCGTATGCCGCCGCCTGGCGCGCGTTGCAGCGCCGCGCCGTCGCGCTGGGCCAGCTGCAGTGCGGCGAAGATCATGGCCTGGCGCTGGCCCGGCAGTTCGCCATGCTCAGCTACCGCACCCCGGAAGAATTCGGCGAGCGCTTCGATGCCGCGCCGGAAGTGATCAACGGCCGCGTGCGCGTGGCCGCCGAAGACTATCTCGACGCCGCCGGCGCGCAGTACGTCGCGCGCACACCGGTGACCGCCTACCTGCGCCTGTCCGAATCGATCGACCTGCACCGCGTCGACCCCGCCGCGATCCTGCCGCCGACCGTGGTGGTGGCCGTGGAAGGCGACCGCCTGGTGCCGCTGGCCGACCTGGTCGGCCTGGTCGAGGGCCTGGGCCCGCGCGGCAGCCTGCGCGTGCTGCGCTCGCCCTACGGCCACGATGCCTTCCTGAAAGAAACCGATCGCATCGACGCGATCCTCGCTACCGCCTTCCGCACTTCTGGAGAGACCGCATGAGCCTGCACGCCACCGAGCCGTCCTGTAGCCGCACCACCGCCGCGGTCCGCGCCGGGATCGACCGCGACACCGCCCACGGTGCGGTCACCCCACCGATCGTGCTGTCCTCGAATTTCAGCTTCGAAGGCTTCGGCAACAAGCGCCAGTACGACTACACCCGCAGTGGCAACCCCACCCGCGATCTGCTGGGCGAAGCCCTAGCCGAACTGGAAGGCGGCGTAGGTGGCGTGGTCACCGCCACGGGCATGGGCGCCATCAATCTGGTGTTGAACGCGCTGCTGCAGCCCGGCGATACGCTGGTGGTGCCGCACGATGCCTACGGCGGCAGCTGGCGCCTGTTCAACGCGCTGGCCAAGAAGGGCCACTTCGAACTGGTCACCGCTGATCTGACCGATCCGCGCGCGCTGGCCCAGGCCCTGGCCACCCAGCCGAAGCTGGTGCTGGTGGAAACGCCGTCCAACCCGCTGCTGCGCATCACCGACCTGCGCTTCGTGATCGAAGCCGCACACAAGGCCGGCGCACTGGTGGTGGTGGACAACACCTTCCTGTCGCCGGCACTGCAGCAGCCGCTGGCCTTCGGCGCCGACCTGGTGCTGCATTCCACCACCAAGTACATCAATGGCCACAGCGATGTGGTGGGTGGCGCGGTGATCGCGCGCGATCCGGCCGTGCATGAACAGCTGGTGTGGTGGGGCAATGCGCTGGGCCTGACCGGTTCGCCGTTCGATGCCTTCCTGACCCTGCGCGGCCTGCGCACGCTGGATGCGCGCCTGCGCGTGCACCAGGAAAACACCGCGTCCATCGTCGCGCTGCTGGACGCACACCCGGCGGTGGCGCGGGTCTACTACCCGGGCCTGGCCGATCATCCCGGCCACGCCATCGCCGCGCGCCAGCAAAGTGGCTTCGGCGCGATGCTGTCCTTCGAACTGGCCGACTGCGAAGGCGACGATCCGCATGCGGCGGTGCGCGCCTTCGTTGATGGCCTGCGCTGTTTCACCCTGGCCGAATCGCTGGGCGGTGTTGAAAGCCTGGTCGCGCACCCGGCCACCATGACCCATGCGGCGATGACCGCCGAAGCCCGTGCCGCGGCTGGGATCAGCGAGGGCTTGCTGCGTCTGTCGGTCGGCATCGAGGCCGAACGGGACCTGCTGGCCGACCTGGACGCGGCGCTGCAGCGCGCCGAAGCGGCGATCGACCATGCCGCACGCCGCAAACAGGTGGTGGATGCATGAGCGCAGTGGCCGCTGAACTTCCCGCCGTTGCCACAGGCCGGTTGGCACTGCTGGGTACCGGCACGGTGGGCACGGCCTTCGTGCAGCGCTACCAGGCCCTGCAGGCACGTGGGCTGACACTGCCGGGCGTGCAGTGGCTGGCCAATTCGCGCACCGCACTGGCCATCGATCGCGATCTGGCGGTGCCGCTGGAACTGGCGCGGCGTGCCCCGCGCGACGGCCAGGGCGCGCCGCGCTGGGCCGGTACCGAAGGCCTGGAACGCGGTGACGTGGTGGTGGATGCAACGGCCAGCGAAGAGGTGGCCGCACGCCACGTGCAGTGGCTGGCGCGGGGCGTGCACGTGGTCACCGCCAACAAGCTGGGCCGTGGTGCACAGCTGGCGCGTGCGCAGGCCATCGCCCACAGCTGCGCCGACAGTGGTGCGCGCTACGGCGACAGCGCTACGGTCGGTGCCGGCCTGCCGCTGCTCAGCAGCCTGCGCGCGCTGGTGGCCGGCGGTGACCACATCCATGCCATCGAGGGCGTGCTGTCCGGGTCACTTGCCTGGCTGTTCCATCGCTACGACGGCCAAGCGCCGTTCTCGGCCGCGGTACGCGAAGCGCTGGCGGCGGGCTACACCGAGCCGGACCCGCGGGTGGATCTGTCCGGTGAAGATGTGCGGCGAAAGCTGCTGATCCTGGCGCGAAGCAGCGGTCTGGCGCTGGACGCCGCACAGGTGCAGGTGGAATCGCTGGTGCCTGAAGCGCTGGCCGCGTTGCCGCTGGAACAGGCGCTGGCTGCACTGGAACAGTTGGATGCGCCGCTGCAGGCGCGTTGGCAGCAGGCGCACGCGCAGGGCCGCGTGCTGCGCTTCGTCGGTCGCGTGGATGCGCAGGGCGCACAGGTGGGCCTGCGCGAGCTGGCCGCCGATCATCCGCTGGCACAGGGCGCTGGCACCGACAACCGCGTGGCCATCCACAGTGATCGTTACCGCCAGCAGCCGCTGCTGATCCAGGGGCCCGGGGCCGGTGCCGAAGTGACGGCGGCGGCCCTGCTGGATGATGTGCTGCGCATCGTGGGTTGAGGCATCGCCGGGCATGGCCCGGCGCTACCTGGATGGCGCACCGGTAGCGCCGGGCCATGCCCGGCGGACCGCCGTCAACGCGTCTTCAACGCCTTCAGCAACGCGGCATTGAACTGCTTCGGATCCTGCACCTGCGGCGAATGCCCCAGCGCAGCGAATTCCACCAGCGTTGCCCCGGGAATGGCGGCGGCCGCCGCCTTGCCCAGTGCAGGGTAATTGCCCAGCGTCGCCTTCAGTTCCGCCGGTGCCTGGTCGCGGCCGATGGCGGTACGGTCCTTCTGCCCGATGAACAGTGTGGTGGGCACCTGCAGGTTCTTCAGTTCGTAGACCACCGGCTGGTTGAACACCATGTCCGAGGTCAGCGCCTGGCTCCAGGCTACCGCCTGCTTGCCCGGGCCGGCGTACATGCCCGACTGCATGCGTGCCCAGGTTTCATAGGCCGGCTTCCATTTGCCGTCGTAGTAGACGTCCAGCTGGTAGCGGCGGATGCTGTCATAGCTGATGTTCATTTCACCGGCGTACCACGCATCCACGCTGCGCCACGGCACGCCCAGCGCCTTCCAGTCTTCCAGCCCGATCGGGTTGACCAGCGACAGGCTGCGCAGATCCTGCGGATAGGTAAGCGCGTAGCGCACGCCCAGCATGCCGCCCATCGAATGGCCGACCAGGTGGACCGGCAGTTCGCCCAGTTGCAGGTGCTGCAGCAGGGCGTGGGTGTTGGCTGCCAGCTGCCCGAACGAATACTGGTAGCGCTCGGGCTTGCTGGATTTGCAGAAGCCGACCTGGTCGGGGGCAATGACCCGGTAGCCGGCGGCCACCAGCGGCTTGATGGTTTCCTTCCAGGTGGCGGCGCAGAAATTCTTGCCATGCAGCAGCGCGACCACGCCGATGGGAGACTTCTTCGGCGCGATGTCCAGGTAGGCCATCTCCAGCGGTTGCTGCTGCGATTCCAGGCTGAAGGTCTTCACCGGATAGCCGTAGTCGAAGCCCTCCAGCCGCGCACCGTAGGTCGGGGGCGGCGCGGCCAGTGCGGACAGGGGCAGGCAGGAAAGCAGTGCGGCAGCGACCAGGCGCATGGGGTTCTCCGTGGCAGGGAACCCCGAGCCTAACCGCAAAACGTTACCGCCGCTGCCGCCGGTAGAGTCGAGCTTGCTCGACTATCGCGCGTAGCGCGGGTTCACGCAGCCTGCCTGTAGAGTCGACTGTCAGTCGACTATCGCGCGTAGCGCGGGATCTCGCGGCCTGCCGGTAGAGCAGTCGACTGACAGTCGACTCTACCCCACGCACGTGATCAGCATTCGATCACGTTCACCGCCAAACCACCGCGGCTGGTTTCCTTGTACTTGTCCTGCATGTCGCGGCCGGTATCGCGCATGGTCTTGATCACCTTGTCCAGCGATACCTTGTGCTTGCCGTCGCCACGCATGGCCATGCGCGAGGCATTGATCGCCTTCACCGCCCCCATGGCGTTGCGTTCAATGCACGGAATCTGCACCAGCCCGCCAATCGGGTCGCAGGTCAGGCCCAGGTTGTGTTCCATGCCGATTTCCGCAGCGTTCTCGATCTGGCTGGGGTTGCCGCCCAGCGCAGCGACCAGGCCGCCGGCAGCCATCGAACACGCAACGCCCACTTCGCCCTGGCAGCCCACTTCGGCGCCGGAAATCGAGGCGTTTTCCTTGTACAGAATGCCGATTGCCGCCGAGGTGAGCAGGAAGTCGAACACGCGCTGTTCGTTCGCGCCGGGGCAGAAGCGGTCGAAGTAATGCAGCACGGCGGGCAGGACGCCGGCGGCGCCGTTGGTCGGCGCGGTCACCACGCGGCCACCGGCAGCGTTCTCTTCGTTCACCGCCAGCGCGTACAGGTTCACCCAGTCCAGCGTGGTCAGCGGGTCGCGCATGGCGGCCTCGGGCTTGGAGGACAGCTCGCGGTACAGCGCCGGTGCGCGACGGCCTACCTTCAGCCCGCCGGGCAGCACGCCTTCCTCGCGGATGCCGCGTGCCACGCACGACTGCATCGCGCTCCAGATCTCGCGCAGCTTCTCGCGGATCTCCTCTTCGCTGCGCCAGCACTTCTCGTTCTCGAACATCAGCTGGGCAATGCTCAGGCCGCTGCGCGCGGTCTGCGCCAGCAGTTCGTCGCCGCTCTTGAACGGGTAGGGCAGCGGGGTCTCGTCGGGCACGATGCGGTCGTCGGCGGCATCGTCCTGGTTGACCACGAAGCCGCCGCCCACCGAGTAATAGTCGCGGGTGGCGATCACTTCATCGTCGGCGTTGTAGGCGGTGAAGCGCATGCCGTTGGTGTGGTAGGGCAGCTTCTGCCGCTTGTTCATGCCCAGGTCGCGCTTCTCGTCGAAGGCGATCTCGTGCTGGCCCATCAGCAGGATGCGCTTGCTGCTGCGGATGCGTTCCAGCGTGGCCGGAATGATGTCCGGGTCGATCAGGTTCGGGCGCTGGCCTTCCAGGCCCAGCAGGATGGCCTTGTCGGTGCCGTGGCCGCGCCCGGTCAGGGCCAGCGAGCCGTAGACATCGGCGCGGATGCGCGCCACCTCGTGCAGGCGGCCCGGGTCCAGCAGCCAGCGGTGGATGAAGCGTTCGGCGGCCTTCATTGGCCCGACGGTGTGGGAGGAGCTCGGGCCAATGCCGATCTTGAAAACGTCGAACGTGCTGACAGCCATGGTTGCCGTACTGCGGGTACCGGAAGAGGCCGCTATTCTAGCGGTTCATGCCGCACTTCCATGGCTGCGGCGCAGCATTTCCGCCAAGGGGTCCCATCCGGTGTTGACTCTGTTCCAGCGTGACGACTGCCACCTGTGCGACATGGCCCTGGCCGAGCTGGCCAAGGCCAGGGCGCCGGAGTTCGAATCGGTGTTCCTGGATGACCAGCCGGCGCTGGAGCCGCGCTACGGCGCGCGGGTGCCGGTGCTGCGCGACGAGCGCGGTGACCGTGAGCTGGACTGGCCGTTCGACGCGGCCACGGTTAAGGCTTGGCTGGCTGAAAGCTCATTGTAGAGCCGAGCCATGCTCGGCTGACGCGCGCAGCGCGACCTGGACGGCAGCCGAGCATGGCTCGGCTCTACAGGATGCGGCCGGGGCCGTGCCCCGGCCCATCGCTCATTTCGCGTCGAACTTCACGATCGTGCTGATCGCGGTTTCGTCCGGGATGGTCTTGGTGTCGGCCCAGTCACCGCTGCCGACGCCGAAGTCCAGGCGCTTGACGGTGGCCTTGCCGGTGAGCACCGGCTGGGTGCCCGGCTTCCAGGTGAAGGTCAGCGTGACTGGCTTGCTGACCCCGCGCAGTTCCAGGGTGCCGTCGGCGGCGAACTGGTCGTTGCCCACCGCTCGGAAGCCCTTGGCGGTGTAGCGCGCGGTGGCGAACTTGCCGACGTTGAAGAAGTCGGCGGTCTGCAGGGTCGAGTCGCGGTCGCTGTTGCCGCTCTTGGCGCCGGCCAGCGGGATCACCACGTCCAGCGAACCGGCGGCCGGGTTGGCCGGGTCGAAGCTGAGCTTGGTGGCAAAGCCCGGGAAGCTGCCGGTGAACACTTCGCCGTCGTACTTGGTCGCGAACACCAGGATCGAACCGGCACCGGGGGCCTGCGCGTAGTCGGCGGCGAGCACCGGGGCGGTGGCCAGCATGCCGGCCAGGGCGGCGGCCACGGCGGCCGGAGTGGTCAGTTTCAGGTTCATCGGTCAGTCCTTCTGAGGGGAGGTGAGCCAGCCACGCGGCAACATGCGGGACAAGGTCGCATCGCGCTGGAACAGGTGGTGGTAGAAGGCAGCGCCGGCATGGGCCAGCACCACCGCGATCAACAGCCAGAAGCCGTATTCGTGGATGGCATGGGACACCGCAACGACCTGCGGGTCCGGGCCGCTCAGCTTGGGCACGTCGACCAGGCCGAACCAGCGGAACGGGCGCAGGCCGCTGGCCGAGTCGTACAGCCAGCCCGATAGCGGGATGGCAAACATCAGCACATACAGCAGCACATGGGTGGCACTGGCGATGCGCTCCTGCCAGCTGGGCACGCCCGGCACCGGCTTGGGGGCACCGGCATACAGGCGCCAGCCGAGGCGGAAGAGTACGAGCGCCAGCACGGTGATGCCGATCGACTTGTGCGCGGTATAGACCCAGAAATACTTGGGGGTCTTGGGCAGTTCGCCCATGGTCAGGCCGACCACGCCGAGGGCGAGGATCAGCAATGCGATCAACCAATGCAGGATCTGGCTGACACTCCCCCAGGCGGCGGGGGTGTTCTTGGCGGTCATGAAGGGTCCTCTAGGGGGCCGTCTTGGGGTCGGAGTGTGGAACGGGAGCGGGAGTTCCCGGGGCGTCGCTGCGGTCGAGTGTGGCTTCAGCCTCGATCCTCAGCTGTACTGCATCACCGATGACGCCCGGCCAGGCGGTGATGCCGAACGCGCGCCGGCTCAGCGTGGTGCTGGCGGAAAAACCGGCGGTGCGTCGGAACGGGGGCAGGGGATAGCGCTTGATGGCGTTGAGCGTCACGTCCAGCGTGATCTCCTGGCTGACCCCGCGCAGGGTCAGGGTGCCGATCACGTGGGCGCGCCTGGCATCGATCGGTTCGACCCGGCTGGAGACGAAATGTGCCTTCGGGAAACGCTCGCCATCCAGAAGGCTGCGGGCCAGCGTGGCCTGGTTCCATTTGGCATCACCCAGGTCCAGTCGCGACACGGGGACCTCGACATCCAGTGTGGCCTCGCGCCAGTTGTCGGGATCGAACTGCAGGCGGCCCTCACTGCCGGAGACCGTGCCCATCGCCTGCGAGTAACCCGCGTGGTCGATGGTGAACAGCACACGCGTATGCACCGGATCGAGGCGATAGGTATCTGCATCCGCCCAGGCGGGGGCGGTGGCGAGCAGCATCGGCAGCAGGGCCAGGCAGGGACGCATCGATGGCGGGCTCCGGAAAGGGGGACGTTGCGATCATACGCACAGCCCCCTGCCAACGTTGCGTGCATGGCTGCAACAGTTCGTGGTGGGTCCACCGCTGGAAACAGGCTGTTGCAGCCATGAAGCCGGCCCTGTGTGACAATCGGGACAGGACAGGGGGTTCAGGATGACGAGCGGTTGGCGCCGGTGGTGCCGAGGCATCGCGGGAATGGGGCTGCTGCTGATGGCGTTCGCCACGGCGGCCACGGCCCTGGACATGGCGGAAACACCGCGCCTGCGCCGTTTCGGTGCCGCCGAAGGCATGCCCTCGCGCATGGTGCTGGCGTTGGCCGAGGACCGCCAGGGCCATATATGGGCTGCCACTGATGGTGGCCTGGTGCGCTATGACGGCGGCAGCCTGCGGGTCTGGGAACATGATCCGGAGCAGCCGGGATCGCTGCCCGGCAACGAGATCGAGACCCTGCTGGTCGATCCCCTGGATCGCGTCTGGGTCGGCATCAATGGCAAGGGCGTGGCCCGGCTGGATGCTGACCGCGAGCACTTCAAGACCTTCGATGCGGTCAACGGCCCCTGCATGAGCCAGTTCTGGACGTTGGCCTACGCCGAGGATGCACTGTGGATCGGCACCAGTGGCCATGGCGTCTGCCGTTTCGGTGAAGACGGCAGCCTGCGCTTCTTCGAGCATGATCCGGCCCGTCCTGGCGGGTTGCCCAGCAATACCATCTACAGCAGCCTGGTCGATGCGCAGGGGCGCCTGTGGATCGGCACCGAGGCGGGCATTGCGCGCTGGAACGGCACTGGATTCGAGGCTGTCGCGCCGCGCGAACTGGGGGCGCTGAGTGTGTTGCGCCTGAGCCGCGACCCCGATGGCTCGATCTGGGCCGGCAGCCAGAACGACGGCCTCTACCGTATCGACGCGCAGGACCGGGTCAGTCGTCCGCGCTGGACCGACAGTGCACGCCTGCGTTCGGCACTGGTGCTGGCCGATCGCCAGGGGGGTTACTGGGCGGGCACCTCCGATGGCCTGTTGCGCGGAGATGCCAGCATGCTGCGGCGGCTCGACGGCGACCGTGGCAGTGGTTTCCTCACTGCCCAGAGCGGTGTGCTTGATCTGATGCAGGACCATGAGGGCGGATTGTGGGTGGCGCTGCTGACCCAGGGCCTGGCCTACCTGCCGCCGGACTGGCGCCGGTTTTCGATCTGGAACCAGCTTGACGGCAAGCCGCTGGACAGCCAGTACCTGTTGAGTGCAGCCAGTGATGGCCGGAATTACTACGTCGGCTCAGCGCATGGCGTGTACCAGCTGGACGCGCAGGGAGTGCTGAAGTTGTTGGCCAGCGATCGCGAGATCGGCCGCGGGGCGGTGTGGTCGGTGCTGCCGCGGCCGGACGGGCGCCTGTGGCTGGGGCGTGCCGGCCGCATCAGCGTGTACGACCCGGCCACCCGCGCGCTGCACGATTGGCATATCGATGGAGGGGCCGACCTGCGCCAGCGCATCGATCTGATGCGGCAGGCCCCCGATGGCACGGTCTGGCTGTCGGTGATGAACCTGGGCCTGCAGCAGCGCAGCGCCGATGGCCGCGTGCTGCGTAGTTTCCCGCTGGAGGATCTCCGCAAGACGGCCGATTCACCGGTTGAGCAGATCCGCTTTGATGCCCAGGGCAAGGCCTGGGTGATGGGCGACATGGGGATCTGGCGTGAACAGGCCGGGCGTTTCGAAGCGGTGCCGGGCGTTTCGCGTGGGCTGATCTACGATCTGGTGTGGGTGGATCCACAGCAGCTGTGGCTGGCCCGCCAGGGCGCGCTCGAGCGCTACCAGTGGGATGGCATGAGCCTGCGCCTGATCCAGCGCATCGATGGCAGTGCTGGCGTGCCGTCGGTGAGCATGGGGGGACTGGCGTTGGCCGAAGATGGCCGCCTGTGGGCGACCACGCCACGTGGCCTGCTGCGGTGGGACCCGAAGGCGCGCCGCCTGCAGCAGTTCAACGAACGCGATGGCCTGCCCGATGCCGAGTTCACCAGCCGGCCGCCAGCGGTGAATGCCGATGGTCGCGTGCTTGCGGTGGCCCAGACCGGCCTGGTGGTGTTCGATGTGAATGCTGCCGATGCCGTGTTGCCGCCGTCGTCGCTGGTGATCGCCGAGGTCCGCGTGCGGCGCGATGATGCCCGTGGTTGGCAACCACTGCCGACCACCGGCACGCTGTTGCTGGGGCCGGATGATCGTGATCTGCAGATCGATGCACGACTGCTTTCCTATGCCAATCCGCAGGGCAATCGTTACCGCTTCCGGGTGCAGGGCTACGACCAGAACTGGGTGGAGCAGGGCGGTGACGGCCAGCGCACGTTGTCGCGGCTGCCGACCGGCAGCTACGTCATTGAAGTCCAGGCAGCCACGGCCAGTGGCGCGTGGACGCCTTCGCAGCAGTTGCAGGTGAAGGTGCTGCCACCCTGGTGGCGCAGCGGCATGGCGATCTTCGGCTACCTGCTGATCGGCTCGCTGCTGCTGCTTATCCTGGTGTGGTCGATCCGTGCGCGCCTGCGCCGCCGCCAGCAATGGCAGTTGACCGTGCACAAGCAGCAGCTGGCAGAGCAGGCCTCACAGGCCAAGAGCCGGTTCCTGGCCACGCTGGGCCATGAGGTGCGCACGCCGATGACCGGTGTGCTCGGCATGAGCGAACTGCTGCTGGCCACCCCGCTGGATGCGGTGCAGCGCAGCTATGCAGGCTCGATCCAGCAGGCTGGCAGCCACCTGCTGCGGCTGGTCAACGACGCGCTGGATCTGGCCCGCATCGAGGCCGGCCGGCTGGAGCTGGACCTGCGCCCGTTCGATCTGGCCGGCCTGCTCGACCAGGTGCAGGCGTTGATGCAGCCGATGGCGAAGCAGCGCAACCTGGAGTTCCAGCGTGGGAGCGATCCGCCGGGGCCGGTCAGCGTCAGCGGCGACGAGATGCGCGTGCGGCAGATCCTGCTGAATCTTCTGGGCAATGCAATCAAGTTCACCGAGCGTGGGCACGTCGGCCTGGCCGTGCGACTGGAGGAGAACGGCGGCGGCCTCTGCTTCGAAGTGCATGACACCGGCCCGGGCATCAACGCCGAGCAGCAGGACCGCCTGTTCCATCGCTTTGAACAGGCGGACGGCCCGCGCACTGCGTCGCGCTATGGCGGCAGCGGGCTGGGCCTGGCGATCTGCCAGGAGCTGGCTGTGGCCATGAACGGACGCATCGAAGTAGACAGCCAGCTGGGCAAGGGCGCGCGTTTCCGGGTGTGGCTGCCGCTGCCCTGGATCCGGCAGGCCGCCAATGCGCCGGGCGAATCGCCGGTGCTGCCGATGCTGCCGCCACTGCGCATCCTGCTGGTGGAGGATGACGCGACCGTGGCGGAGGTCATCGCCGGCCTGCTGCGTGGCCGTGGGCACGACGTGGTGCACGTGCTGCATGGCCTGGGCGCGCTTTCGGAGATCGCCACCGATGGCTTTGACGTGGGCCTGCTCGATCTTGATCTGCCGGCGCTGGACGGCACCGCCATCGCCCGCCAGCTGCGCACCATGGGCTATGAACTACCCCTGGTGGCGGTCACCGCACGTTCCGATGCCTACGCTGAGACCCAGGTCCTGGCGGCTGGGTTCGATGGCTTCCTGCGCAAGCCGGTGACCGGTGACATGCTGGTGACTGCCATTGCCCAGGCGCGCGCAAAACGACAGACCGCCCTTTGAATGCGCCAGCGCCGGGCGTGAACGGCGCGACTTTCGGTTTACCATGCCGACGCCCGTAGTGCGGGAATCATCAGAAGCAGCGTGAGGAGGCAATCGGTGGTGTATCTGCGGGCGGCGATGCTTCTGCTGGTCCTCCTGTGCTGCCTGTCGCCCGCTGCGGCGCAGCCGGTGCCACCGAGCCCGCGCCAGGTGACGGTGTTCGACGGCTTGCCGTCCAATACCGTGAACCGCATGGCCGAGGATCGTTACGGTTACCTCTGGATCGCCACCAACGACGGCCTGGCCCGCTATGACGGGCGCAACTACCGGATCTGGCGTTCGGAAGACGGCCTGCGCGACAACCGCATCTGGACGGTGCTGGTCGATGCCCGCAACCAGCTCTGGATCGGCACCGAGAACGCCGGTCTTGTACGGATGTCGGCCGATCGCCGCCAGCTGCATTTCTACGACCGCAGCAGCCAGCCGTTGATGGGCACCAACACGGTCTGGAGCCTGGCCACCACGCCGGATGGTTCGGTCTGGTTCGGCACCCACGAAGGTGGTCTGTACCGCCTGGACAACCAGGACCGGCTGCAGCGCTTCCTGCCCGAAGCGAACAACCCACGCAGCCTGCCGGCCGCATCGGTGCCGTACCTGGCAACCCTGGCCGATGGCAGCCTGTGGATCGGCACCAAGCATGGCGTCGCGCGCTGGACCGGCACGGACTTTGAACGGGTCGGTGCCGGCATCGTTCCCAGCCAGCTGATCAATGGCCTGACGGCCGAGCCCGATGGCAGCCTCTGGATCAGCACGATGGCCGGTGCCGTCGTGCGTCGCCCCGACGGTCGTTTCGAGGCGCCGTCCTGGAAGCTGCCCGAAGGCGAGCAGGTGCTGGGCATGATGCTGCGCGACGAGCAGGGTGGGCACTGGCTGGACACCCGCACCGGCCTTGGCCGGGCGGTCGATGGCCAGTACCAGGCCGTGCCTCTGTACAGCGCCGTGGCACGTGGTCCGGTGCGCCCGAACTGGACCGGCGCCTACGAGGATCGCGAGGGTGGTATCTGGCTGGCCAGCACCAACGCCGGCCTCTGGCACCTGCTGCCGCGTTGGTGGCAGTTCTCGGTGCTGTCGCGGCTGGAGGACGACCCCCGCTCGCTGCGCAACGCTTTCGTGCTGGGTACCAGCCCGTCCAGCAACGGCGGCATCTGGACGGTCGGCAGCCACGGCGCGCTGGACCGCTTCGATCCGAAGACCGGCAGCATCGAACAGCATCGCACCTGGGTCAACGGCATGCACTGGCTGACCTCGGTGCGCGAGGATCGCCGCGGCCAGGTCTGGATCGGTTCCAACGACGCACTGCTGCGCTATGACCCGAAGCGGCGTGATCTGCGCCGCTGGGGCCGGGATGCCGGCGCCGACGCGACCATGGAAGGGGTCATCGAATCGATGATGACCTGTGATGGTGACAGTCTCTGGCTGATGCTGTCGGCGGGTCTTCAGCAGCGCGATCTGGATGGGCGCCTGCGGCGCCAGCTGGACAATGGCCAGCGCGGATTGCAGCAGGGCCAGCTCAATCTCGACGTGGAATGCGGGCCTCAGGACCATATCTGGCTGGCCAGCAGCCGTGGCCTGCTGCAGTGGCTGCCGGAAAGCGAGCGTTTCCAGCCGGTGCCGGGTGCACCGGCGACCGCGATCCATGCTCTGCACGTGGGAAGCGATGGCCAGGTCTGGCTGTCCGAGGATGGCCGCCTGTCGCGCTACCGCTGGAGCCAGGGCCGGCTGGAGCGGCAGGCCGTGATTGGTGCCGAGCAGGGCTACCCGGCGATCTCCGCCTCGGGACTGGTGGTCGATGCCCAGGGGGTAGCGTGGGCAACCAGTGCGCGTGGCCTGGTGCGCATCGGTGCCGATGGCCAGAGCGTGCGCCTGTATGGCGTGCACGACGGCCTGCCGAGCCAGGAATTCCGTGAGCACACGCTGGTGATGTCGGGAGACGGCCATCTGGTGGCGGGTACGCCGGCCGGTGTGGTGGTGTTCGACCCGGAGCAGGTGCGGCCCTCGATGCGGCGTGCGCCGCTGGTGATCGAGCGGGTGGAGGTGCGCCGCAACGAGCAGGTGCTGGACCTCACCCACGACACGCCGTTGCAGATCGCCGATGGCGACCGCGATCTGCGCATCGTCGCGCGCCTGCTGTCATTCGCCGATTCGGCGTCCAATACCTATCGTTACCGGTTGGCCGGCTACGACCCGGACTGGGTGGAAGTGGGACCGGCCGGTGAGCGCCTGTTCTCGCGGCTGGCACCGGGCAGCTATCGGCTGGAAGTGCAGGCGCGGTCGGCCGACCATGTCTGGTCACGGGTGCAGAGCCTGGAATTCCGCGTGCAGCCACCGTGGTGGCGCAGCTTGTCCGGCCTGCTGGTGCTGGCCTCGTTCGCGCTGCTGCTGACCAGCTGGTTCGCTTGGCTATACCGTCGTCGCCTGCAGCGCCGCCACGCCTATCAGCTGGCGCTGCACAAGCAGGAGCTGGCCGAACAGGCATCGGCCGCCAAGACCCGCTTCCTGGCCAACCTTGGCCATGAGATCCGCACTCCGATGACCGGTGTGCTGGGCATGAGCGAGCTGCTGCTGTCCTCGCCTCTGGATCCGCAGCAGCGCGGCTATACGCAATCGATCCGCCATGCCGGCGAGCACCTGCTGCACCTGGTCAACGATGCGCTGGACCTTGCGCGGATCGAATCGGGTCGTCTGGAATTGCAGCACAAGCCGTTCGCACTGAGCAGCCTGCTGCAGGACCTGGCCGCGCTGATGGGGCCGTTGGCGGCGCAGAAGGGCCTGCGTTTCACCCTCGACAACCAGCTGCCCCCCGGCCTGCAGGCCACCGGCGATGCAATGCGGGTCCGTCAGATTCTGCTGAATCTGCTCTCGAATGCGGTCAAGTTCACCAGCCGCGGCACCATCACCCTGCACGCGCGCGGCGACGCCGAGCTGCGATCGCTGCATTTCGAGGTGCGCGACACCGGCCCCGGCATCAGCCAGGAGCAGCAGCAACGCCTGTTCCGCCGCTTCGAGCAGGCCGATGGTGCACGTACCGCCGCCCAGTACGGCGGCAGTGGCCTGGGCCTGGCGATCTGCCGCGAACTGGCGCATGCGATGCAAGGGCGCATCCAGGTGGAGAGCCAACTCGGTCGCGGCACCTGCTTCGGCGTGACGTTGCCGTTGCCGATGGTGGTCGATGCCAATGCCGAAGCAGATGGTGAAACGCACCGCGAGGACGCGGCGAACATGCCGCCATTGCGGGTACTGCTGGTGGAGGACGATGCGACCGTGGCTGACGTGGTGCGCGGGTTGCTGAGTGCGCGCGGGCACGAGGTCGTGCATGCGGGGCATGCGCTGGCGGCACTGCGCGAGATCAGCGCCGGTGATTTCGACGTCGGCCTGCTGGATCTTGACCTGCCGGGCCTGAGTGGCTTCGAGCTGGCCCAGCACCTGCGCAACCAGGGCTACATGCTGCCGCTGCTTGCCGTGACCGCGCGGACCGATCCGGACCTGCAGCAGCAGGTGGAAGCGGCCGGCATCGGCGGTTTCCTGCGCAAGCCGGTGACCGGTGAGCTGCTGGTGGAAGCGATCGCCAGGGTCATGGGGCGGTAGGGGGTTCGGCAGGGCCTGCGGCCCTGCACCTGCGGCAAGCCGGAGCAACAGCAACAGTAACAGCCGAAGCAAAAGCTGGCTTCCTGTGGGATGGCGGGGTGGGCCCGGTTACGGGGGACGCTGCAAGTCCCCCTCCGGGGCCCGGCCCAGCCGCTGGCGGCTGTGCGTTCGGGCGCTTGCGAAGCAGTGCTTCGCAAGCAAAGCGCCCTCACCCATGTAAGCTCGGTCGCCGCATCCATGCGGCTCACGCCCCCGCAACCGGACCCACCCCGCCTTCGACAGAATTCTGCGATCTGCAGTAGATCCACGCCATGCGTGGATGCGTTTCGATTTCAATTCGACCTATTCGATGTTAATGGACGTTCATCCACGCACGGCGTGGATCTACCCGATCGCGAAAATCTGTCAGAGGTGGGGCGGTGTGGGCTTGCAGGACCGTTGGCGCCATGGATGGCGCCATCGAGCCCCCATGGACGGGTTTACGGCGTGTCCTGCAAGCCCACACCGCCCCGCCATCCCAAGGAATGCCTGCTTTTGCTGTTGCTTTTGCCTTGGCTTGAAGCCTCTGCAGGTGCAGGGCCGCAGGCCCTGCCGAACCACCCTCACTCCGCGACGTGCTCGACCTGCCGTGGCTCCGGCTTGGTATCGGGCAGCTGCCAGAAGATCATCGTCGAAGTCAGCGTGATCGCGCCCACGCACAGGAACGTCGCATGCAGCGCCGCGGTCGCGCTGTTGCTGTCCAGGTGGTTGCCGAACGCGGCCAGCAGGCTGCCCGCAGCGGCGGCACCGAAACCAGCGGCGAGCATCATCACCATCGACAGCAGGCTGTTGCCGGAACTGGCGAATTCGCGGTCCAGGTCGCGCAGCGTCACGGTGTTCATCACGGTGAACTGCAGTGAATTGACCGCACCGAAGAACGCCAGCTGCAGCAGGCGCCACGCCAGGTGCTGGCCCGGTGTCATCAGGATGAAGCTGGCCATCGCCAGGCCGACCAGCACGGTGTTGACCATCAGCACGCGGCGGTAGCCGTAGCGCTCAACCAGCTTTACCGCCAGCTTCTTCGACACCATGCCGGCCGCTGCCACTGGCACCATCATCAGGCCGGCGTTCATCGGGCCCAGGCCCAGGCCGACCTGCAGCAGCAGCGGGATCAGCATCGGCATGGCGCTGCTGCCGATGCGCGAGAACAGGTTGCCGAGGATACCGATGCGATAGCTGGGCACGCGGAACAGGGCCAGCGAGAACAAGGGGGCGGTGGAGTTGGCGGCGTGCAGCCAGTAGCCCACCAGCGCAGCCAGGCCGGCCACGGTCATCAGCATCACCAGCGCATGTGGCGTGCCGAGTCCAGAGATGCCGTCCAGCGCCAGTGACAGCACCACCATCGCGAAGGCCAGCATGATGTAGCCACGCAGGTCGAAGCGGGTGCGATGGCTGGCGTAGTGGTCGGGCATGATCTTCATCGCGGCGATGAAACCGATCACGCCGATCGGCAGGTTGATCAGGAACACCCAGTGCCACGAGGCGATCTCGACCAGCCAGCCACCCAGCGTGGGACCGATCAACGGGCCGACCAGCGCGGGGATGGCGATGAAGCTCATCGCACGCAGGAAATCCTCGCGCGGCACCGAACGCATCACCGCCAGGCGACCGACCGGCAGCAGCATCGCACCGCCGATGCCCTGCAGCACGCGCGCACCGACCAGCTGGTGCAGGTGCTGGGCCAGCGCGCAGGCCAGCGAGCCGAGGGTGAACAGGATGATCGCCACCAGGAAGGTGCGGCGGGTGCCGTAGCGGTCAGCGATCCAGCCGGAGGCGGGAATGAAGGTAGCCACCGCCAGCGCATAGCTGAACACCACCGATTGCATCTGCAGCGGGCTTTCGCCCAGGCTGGCGGCCATCGCCGGCAACGCCGTGTTGACGATGGTCGAGTCCAGCATCTGCATGAAGATCGCCAACGAAACCAACCACAGCAGGGGGCGCTGGCGGTTGTAGGTCGATGGCGAGGTGGACATGGGGCGCGGCCGGTGCAGCGTGGGGGAGACCATGATCGCGCACTGCGGGTCACGGCGCGATCAACATCGCGCCGCAACCGCATGCGCAAGGTTCAGCGCTGGCTGTGCGCGTGCACAGCGTCGACCAGCACCTGCACGTGCGCCGGGTCCATGTCCGGCGACATGCCGTGGCCAAGATTGAACACATGGCCCTCGCGCGAACCACCGTTGCCCGCGGCATAGGTGTCGAGCACGCGTGCGGCAGCGGCGGCGATCGCATCCGGCGAGGCGTACAGCGTGGTCGGGTCGAGGTTGCCCTGCAGGGCAACGCGGCCACCGGTGCGGCGCATGGCCTCGTCCAGGTCCAGCGTCCAGTCCAGGCCCAGCGCATCGGCGCCGGTCTGCGACAGCGCTTCCAGATGCAGGCCGGTGCCCTTGCCGAACAGGATCAGCGGCGTGCGCTCGCTGCCTTCGCCACGCTCCAGGCCCTCGGCAATGCGCTGCAGGTAACGCAGCGAGAACTCGCGGTACATCGACGGCGACAGCACGCCACCCCAGGTGTCGAACACCTGCAGCGCCTGCGCACCAGCCGCACGCTGCGCGCCGAGGTAGGCGATCACCGCTTCAGTGGTGACCTCCAGCAGGCGGTGCAGGGCCTGGGGGTGGTTCAGCGCCATCGCCTTGATGCGCGCAAAGTCCTTGCTGCCGCCGCCTTCCACCATGTAGCAGGCCAGCGTCCACGGGCTGCCGGAGAAGCCGATCAACGGCACCTGGCCATCCAGTTCGCGGCGGATCAGGCGCACCGCGTCCATCACATAGCCCAGGTCCTGTTCCATGTCCGGCACGGCCAGCCTGGCGATGGCCGCTTCATCACGCACCGGGTGGCGGAACTTCGGGCCTTCGCCTTCGACGAAGTACAGCTCCAGGCCCATCGCGTCGGGAATGGTGAGGATGTCCGAGAACAGGATGGCCGCGTCCAAGGGGAAGCGGCGCAGCGGCTGCAGGGTGACCTCGC
The DNA here is from genome assembly GCF_059370395.1 of Stenotrophomonas sp. YJH_SMC_101-4. Classification (NCBI taxonomy): domain Bacteria; kingdom Pseudomonadati; phylum Pseudomonadota; class Gammaproteobacteria; order Lysobacterales; family Lysobacteraceae; genus Stenotrophomonas; species Stenotrophomonas sp. YJH_SMC_101-4. The sequence goes on from NZ_JCAFTP010000004.1 coordinate 344,188, forward strand.
AGGCGATCTCCGGATTCTTGGCCATGGCCAGGAAGCTGCCGGCCTTGGCCCGGGTCGCGCGGTACTCCGGCAGGTAGCGGCCGGCCTGGCGCATCAGCCAGACGGGGGTGCAGTCCACCGGTTCGCGGCGCAGGGCGCGCAGCAGGCGATCATTGCGGAGAGGGCTGGTCACGATGGGCATTCCTTGGACGAAAGTTGGCAGCGGCATCAGTCGCCGTGCGAAAGAATCTGGAAGCCGCGATGCAGTTCGGCATCGCGGGCCTTCTCGAAAGCATGGCGGGCTTCGTCGGCCTGCAGGAACAGCTCGCGCCGCAGCTGCGAGCGGGCACCGACGCGGCCGCTTTCGCGCAGCAGTTCCCAGCCGCCGAACAGGTCCGGCTGCAGGCTCAGGCGCAGGAAGCGCGGTGCCTGCGCACCGGCGTCGGGATGTTGCAGGTAGACGTGCATGGCGCCGATTGTATCGCCCCGGGGCGGCACGGACCTGTAGAGCCGAGCCCACGCTCGGCTGCGCTTCATGCCGCAGCACAATCCGTCAGCGCCGGGCCATGCCCGGCGAACGCGGAAAGGTCAGCCCGCGCCCAGCACCTTCAGCACCGCCTCCTCATCCACGTCCGGCACCACCTCGGCACGGCCCATGCCGCGCCACAGCACCAGGCGCAGGCGGCCGGCCACGTTCTTCTTGTCCAGCCGCATGCGGCCGAGCAGGGCCTGTGGGTCCAGCCCGGCCGGAATCGCCACCGGCAGGCAAAGGCGCTCCAGAAGCGATTGCAGGCGCGCGCGGTCGGCATCCTCGGCCAGGCCCAGGTGGGTGGACAGCTTCGCCGCCAGCACCATGCCCACCGCCACGGCCTCGCCGTGGTTCAGCGCATCGCGGCCCGGGGCCGAGTAGCCCTGTTCGGTCTCGATGGCATGGCCGAAGGTGTGGCCCAGGTTGAGCAGGGCACGCTCGCCCTTCTCGAACGGATCGCGCTCGACGATGGCGGCCTTGTGCCGGCAGCTGCGCGCGATGGCTTCGGAAAGCACGTTGTCTTCACCGGCGATCAGCGCATCGGCATGCTGCTGCAGCCATTCGAAGAACATGGCATCGCCCAGCGCGCCGTACTTCACCACTTCGGCCAGGCCGGCACGCAGTTCGCGCGGCGGCAGCGTAGCCAGCACGCGGGTATCGGCAATGACCGCGCGCGGCGGATGGAAGGCGCCGACCAGGTTCTTGCCGGCCGGAATGTCGACCGCGGTCTTGCCGCCCACCGACGAATCGACCATCGCCAACAGCGTGGTCGGCAGCTGCACGCAGTCCACGCCGCGCATCCAGCAGGCGGCTGCAAAACCGGCGAGATCACCGACCACGCCGCCGCCGAGGGCGAACACGCAGGCGTCGCGGGTGGCGCCAAGCGCGGCCAGTGCTTCGATCGCACGGCCGAACTCGGCCAGGGTCTTGGAGGCTTCGCCTGCGGCCAGCACGTGCTCGCCGACGATCAGGTCGGGGCGTGCGGCCAACAGCGTCTGCTTCACGGCGTCCAGATAGCGTGGGGCCACTTCGCTGTCACTGAGCAGCAGCACGTGGCGGCCGCGAACATGCGAGGCCAGCGCAGCGCCGTCGGCCTGGGCACCGGCGCCGATGGTGATGGTGTAAGGGCGGTCGCCGCCAACGGCGACCTGCAGCAGGGCGGGGGAAGTCATGCGGTCAGGTCCTGGCGCTGCCATTGCGTGGCCAGCTTGACCACCAGGTGGGCGGTCGCGTCGGCAGCGGTATACGGGTCGGTATCGAGGGTGAGGTCGGCCAGTTCGCGGTACAGCGGGTCGCGGTGTGCGGCCAGATCGTGCAGCACCTGCTCGCGGTCCGGGCGCTGCAGCAGCGGCCGGCCCTTGTCGCGGGCCAGGCGTTCCAGCTGCGCGGCCACGCTGACCCGCAGGTAGACCACGAAGCCGCGCTGGGCGATCAGTGCACGATTGCCAGGATCCAGCACCGCGCCGCCACCGGTGGAGACAAGCTGGCCGCGGCCTTCCAGCACGCGCGCAAGCGCCTCGCGTTCATGGCTGCGGAAGCCGGCTTCGCCGGAGTGCTCGAAGATGGTCGGGATGCTGGCGCCGGCGGCATCGACGATGGCCTGGTCGACGTCGACGAAGTCCAGCGTGAAGCGCTCGGCCAGGCGGCGGCCGATGCAGGTTTTGCCGGCGCCCATCGGGCCGATCAGGATCAGGTTCGGAGCAGGATTCATGCTCTCTGATGCTAACACCTCCGTGCCCTGGCCTTTACGTTCTTCACGTCAGGGTAGGCGTTCCTGCGGGGTCTCCCGCGCCAGCCGGAGTACAGGCCATGACGGTCGCCAAGGTCATCGAAATCACCGCCTCCTCGCCGAAAAGCGTGGAGGACGCCGTGCGCAGCGGGCTGAAAAAGGTCTCCGAGACGGTCAAGGGCATCCAGGGCGCCTGGGTGAACGAGACCAAGGTGGTCACCAATGGCAGTGGCGAGATCACCGAATGGCGGGTCAACCTGCGGGTGACCTTCCTGGTGGAATAGGCGCGCTCAGCGCACGTCCTGCACCTGTCGCTGGCCGTCCAGCACCACCACGTGGTCGGCCAGGGCGGGCAGGGCACGCAGCGCCTGGCGGCTGACCCGCTCGTAATACTGCACGAAGCGCTCCAGCTGTGGCCGGCTCATGCCGTGCCGGCCCGGCTGCGCGGCCTGCAGGTTCTGCTCCTGCTGCCAGCGCCAGCGTGGTACCACCAAGAAATCCGGTGGCTGCAGGAACCACAGGCGGTCGCAGCGCTGCCACAGCGCAGGATAGTCGCGGGCCAGCGCCTGGTTGCACCAGCGCCGCCAGCGGCCATCGGCGTCGGCCTCGCGTTCCAGCGCGTTCAACGGGCTGTCCAGCGCGTCGTCATCCTGCGCAGGCGTGCCCAGGAACCAGCCTTCGAACACCAGCAGGTCCAGCGGTTGTTGCAGCTGCGACCATTGCGCTTCGGGCAGGCGTTCATCGGCCAGCTTGTCGAAGCGCGGCATCGCGAAGGGCTGGCGTGCGGCCACTGCATCCAGTACCGCGTGGGCCAGCGGCAGGTCATGGGTGCCAGGCGGGCCGCGGGTGATCAGCAGTGGGTGCACCTGGCGGGCCAGCCGTTGGCGCTGTGCACGGGTCAGGTAGACATCATCGATCGACAGCGTGGCTGCGTTCAGGCCGCGCGCCTGGGCGCGGGCCACCACCTGCGCGGCCAGCGTCGATTTGCCGCTCCCCTGCAGGCCGCTGATCGCCAATACTGGAACTGCTGCGCCGCTGCCCAGTGCATCGTCCAGCACCTGTTCGGCCAATGTTTCGGGGAATCCTTTCACCTGGGGCATATACGCAGCAGCGGCCATGCAGCCACAATAGCCCAATCCGTGTGAGAAGAACGCAATCATGAGCGACCTGTACGCCGAAGCCCTGTCCACGTTTGCCGGCCTGTTCGAAGAGGCCAAGCAGAGCCGCGAGGTCGAGCCGAATGCGATGACCGTGGCCACCGCCGATACGCAGGGCCGTCCCTCGGCACGCACCGTGCTGCTGAAGGCGTTCGATGAGCGCGGCTTCGTGTTCTACACCCATCTGGACAGTCACAAGGGCCAGGAACTGCAGGCCAATCCGCAGGCGGCGCTGTTGTTCCTGTGGCGCAGCCTGCGCGAGGCCGGCATCCAGGTGCGCATCGAGGGGCGCGTGGAGCAGGTGGCCGACGCCGAAGCCGATGCCTATTTCTCCAGCCGTCCGCGCATGAGCCAGATCGGCGCCTGGGCCTCGCAGCAGTCGAAGACGCTGGCGACGCGTGAGGAGTTCGATGCCCGCGTTGCCGGGATCGAAGCCCGCTTCGAAGGCAAGGACGTGCCGCGCCCGGAGGGTTGGAGCGGCCTGCGCGTGGTGCCCGACCGCATCGAGTTCTGGTACGGCGCGCAGTTCCGCCTGCACGAACGCTGGTGCTATGAAGCCGGTGCCGAAGGGCGCTGGAGCAAGCGCCTGCTGTATCCGTAAGTCGGGGCGGTGCCGGGGCTGCGGTAGAGCCGAGCCCATGCTCGGCTGTTGTCCCTGCAGAAGCCGCCGAGCATGGGCTCGGCTCTACAGACCCTCCGCGCGCAGCCAGCGCCATAGCGTGGTGCGTGATACGCCCAGCGCCTGTGCCATGCCCTCGCGGTCATTGCGATGTTCCTGCAGCAATGCTTCCAGCTGCGCACGCGGCGGGCGTTTGCCGTTACTTTCCAGCGGCAGTGCCGTCGCGCCTTCGCTTGCCAGCTCGGGCGCAAGCTGCAGCAGTCGCGAAGCATCAATAGGCCCTTCAGCCGGCTGCCAGTGGATGCGCAGGCGATCCACCAGATTGCGTAGTTCGCGCACGTTGCCGGGCCACTCGGCCGTGGTCAGCACCGCCAGTGCATCCTCATCCAGTGGCGCGTCGATGCCACGCAGCTGGCGGAAGAAGTGCTGCGCCAGCAACGGGATGTCACCGCGCCGGGCACGCAGCGAGGGCAGGGCAATGCGTAGTGCGGCCAGTCGGTAATAAAGATCGCGGCGGAAGCTGCCCGCTGCCGCGCGCTGCTCCAGCGATTGCAGGGTGGCGGCCACCACGCGCAGGTCGACCGGGGTCGGTTCGGTTGCGCCGACACGCAGTACCTCACGTTCTTCAAGTACACGCAGCAGGCGGGTCTGCAGTGGCAGTGGCAGTTCGCCGATCTCATCCAGGAACAGGGTGCCGCCATCGGCGGCCTCGACCAGGCCGACGCGGCCGCCACGACGTGCACCGGTGAAAGCGCCATCGCTGTAGCCGAACAACTCCGCTTCCAGCAGCGATTCGCTGATCGCGCCGCAGTTCAGCGCGACGAAGCGACCCCGCCGGCCGCTGGCGGCGTGCAGCTGGCGCGCGACCAGTTCCTTGCCGGTGCCGGTTTCGCCACTGACCAGCACGGTGCTGTCGTGCGGTGCATAGAGCGCAATCTGTGCGCGTACCTGTGCCATCGCATCGCTGTCTCCGAGCAGTTCATGCGCGTCGGCACGTACTGCCGGGCGCCGGCGTGGGGTGGATCGGTTGCCACTGGAGCGGGCCAGCGTCTGGGTCAGTTCCAGCGCATGTTCGAACGCCTGCCGCACCGAGTCGGCCGAGTACAACAGAACGCCGGGCAGGCCGGCCTGTTCGGCGTGGTCGATGGCCATGCCGGTGCCGACGATCACCTCGATGCCATTGGCGCGCAGGTCTGCAATGCAATCGCGCGCGTCTTCGCGGGTGACGAATCGGCGGTGTTCGATGTCCAGGCCGAAACTCTGCTGGAAGTTGCTGAACACCGGTACGTCGCTGGCATGGGTGACCAGGCCGATGCGGCTGGCGATGCGGCGTGCACGCGCCAGCGCCTCCATCAGATCGAAGCCGTTGGCCTGGATCGGCACCAGCGGCAGCTCCAGCCGGCTGCGCAGCCAGGCGGCATTGGAGCCACCGGCGATCACCACGTCGCAATGCTCACGGCGCAGGCGCTGGCCGATCACCTCGACGGCTTCCTCGAAGCCGAGATTGATCTGCTCGATGCGCGCGCGGCGGTCGAACTCCGGAATGACGTCGCCGAGCAGGCCGGTCAGCCGCGAAACGCTGACGGTCCAGATCACCGGGCGACCGGGGTCGGCGTCGGCGTGGCGCAGGGGCGAGCGGGGCAGGTACATGGCGGCGTGCGTGGGACGGGGTGTTTCATGATACATCTGTTTCAATGTTTCATTTGTTTCACCCCTGCATGGCGGTCATGCCCGTGAAATCAACGGCTTGCAGCTTGGCATGGTGCTTGCGCTTTCTTTTCCGTACCTCAACCTGGATTGCCGCATGACCGCTTCCGCCCCTTTCTCCGCCGGTGCCCGCTTCCGTGAGGCGCTGGCTGCCGAATCGCCGTTGCAGGTGATCGGCGCGATCAACGCCAACCACGCTCTGCTGGCCAAGCGCGCCGGTTTCCGTGCCATCTACCTGTCCGGTGGCGGTGTGGCCGCCGGCTCGCTGGGCCTGCCTGACCTGGGCATCAATACCCTGGAAGACGTGCTGGTGGACGTGCGCCGCATCACCGATGTCTGCGACCTGCCGCTGATGGTCGACATCGATACCGGCTTCGGCCCGAGCGCGTTCAACATCGCGCGCACCGTGAAGTCGCTGATCAAGGCCGGCGCGGCCGCCTGCCACATCGAGGACCAGGTTGGCGCCAAGCGCTGCGGTCACCGTCCGGGCAAGGAGATCGTCTCGCAGGGTGAAATGGTCGACCGCGTGAAGGCGGCTGCCGATGCCAAGACCGATCCGGAATTCTTCCTGATCGCGCGCACCGACGCCATCCAGGTGGACGGCGTGGACAAGGCCATCGAGCGCGCCATCGCCTGCGTCGAGGCCGGTGCCGATGGCATCTTTGCCGAGGCCGCCTACGACCTGGAGACCTACCGCCGCTTCGTCGACGCGGTGAAGGTGCCGGTGCTGGCCAACATCACCGAGTTCGGCGCCACCCCGCTGTTCAGTCGCGATGAACTGGCGTCGGCCGGTGTTGCCATCCAGCTGTTCCCGCTGTCGGCTTTCCGCGCCGCCAACAAGGCCGCCGAGAACGTCTACCAGGCGGTGCGCCGCGATGGTCATCAGCGCAACGTGGTGGAGACCATGCAGACCCGCGAAGAACTCTACGACCGCATCGGCTACCACGCGTTCGAGCAGCAGCTCGATGCACTGTTCGCCGCCAAGAAATAAGCAGTACCCTGCACCATCAGTTTTCGGAGGGAAAACATGAACGATACGACCGCAACCCCGACCTTCAAGCCGAAGAAGTCCGTCGCCCTGTCCGGCACCGCTGCCGGCAACACCGCGCTGTGCAGCGTGGGCCGTAGCGGCAATGACCTGCACTACCGTGGCTACGACATCCTGGACCTGGCCAACACCAGCGAGTTCGAGGAAATTGCCTACCTGCTTGTGCACGGCAAGCTGCCGACCCGCGCCGAGCTGGTTTCGTACAAGGCCAAGCTGAAGTCGCTGCGTGGCATCCCGGCGGCGGTGAAGGCGGCGCTGGAAGAGTTGCCGCCGTCGGCACACCCGATGGACGTGATGCGCACCGGCGTGTCCGTGCTCGGCTGCGTGGCGCCGGAGAAGGACGACCACAACCATCCGGGTGCGCGCGACATCGCCGACAAGCTGATGGCCTGCCTCGGTTCGATGCTGCTGTACTGGTACCACTGGAGCCATAACGGCCGCGCCATCGATGTGGAAACCGATGACGACTCGATCGGTGGGCACTTCCTGCACCTGCTGCACGGCGAGAAGCCGCAGGAATCGTGGGTGAAGGCGATGCACACCTCGCTGATCCTGTACGCGGAACACGAGTTCAACGCCTCGACCTTCACGTGTCGCGTCATCGCCGGTACCGGCAGCGACATGTACAGCGCGATCTGCGGTGGCATTGGTGCCCTGCGCGGCCCGAAGCACGGCGGCGCCAACGAAGTGGCGTTCGAAGTGCAGAAGCGCTACGACACCCCCGATGAGGCTGAGGAGGACATCAAGGCCCGCGTCGAGCGCAAGGAAGTGGTGATTGGTTTCGGCCACCCGGTCTACACCGTCTCCGATCCGCGCAACAAGGTGATCAAGGACGTGGCCCGCGAGCTGTCCGAAGAGCAGTCGAGCATGAAGATGTACGACATCGCCGAGCGCCTGGAATCGGTGATGTGGGACATCAAGAAGATGTTTCCGAACCTGGACTGGTTCAGCGCCGTCAGCTACCACATGATGGGCGTGCCGACCGCGATGTTCACTCCGCTGTTCGTGATCGCCCGCACCGCCGGCTGGAGCGCGCACATCGTCGAGCAGCGCATCGACGGCAAGATCATCCGCCCGAGCGCCAACTACATCGGTCCGGAAGACCGCGACTTCGTCGCCATCGACAAGCGCGTCTGATCCACCTGCTGTACCCATCCGGCCGGCTGCGTGCCGGCCGGATGCTTTCGCCGCCGCACCGCCGGCACCCGGCCCGCCTCAAGCATTCCGCCAGCCCATGAATACCGATTACCGCAAGAACCTCCCCGGCAGCGCGCTGGATTATTTCGACGCGCGCGCCGCTGTCGATGCAATCCAGCCCGGCGCCTACGCCACCCTGCCGTACACCTCGCGCGTGCTGGCCGAGAACCTGGTGCGCCGCTGCGATCCGGCCACGCTCGGCGATTCGCTGAAGCAGCTGATCGAGCGCCGTCGCGACCTCGACTTCCCGTGGTTCCCGGCGCGCGTGGTCTGCCACGACATCCTCGGCCAGACCGCGCTGGTCGACCTGGCCGGCCTGCGCGATGCGATCGCCGACAAGGGCGGTGACCCGGCCAAGGTGAATCCGGTGGTGCCGGTGCAGCTGATCGTCGATCACTCGCTGGCGGTGGAGTGTGGCGGTTTCGATCCGCAGGCGTTCGAGAAGAACCGCGCGATCGAAGATCGTCGCAATGAAGACCGTTTCCACTTCATCGACTGGACCAAGCTGGCCTTCGAGAACGTGGACGTGATTCCGCCAGGCAACGGCATCATGCACCAGATCAACCTGGAGAAGATGTCGCCGGTGGTCTACGTGCAGGACGGCGTGGCCTTCCCGGATACCTGCGTGGGCACCGACAGCCACACCCCGCACGTGGACGCACTGGGCGTGATCGCGATTGGTGTTGGCGGCCTGGAAGCAGAGAACGTGATGCTTGGCCGCGCCTCGTGGATGCGCCTGCCCGACACCGTCGGTGTCGAACTGAGTGGCCGCCCGCAGCCGGGCATCACCGCCACCGACGTGGTGCTGGCCCTGACCGAGCTCCTGCGCAAGGAGCGCGTGGTCGGAGCCTGGCTTGAATTCTTCGGCGAGGGTGCTGCGGCACTGACCATCGGTGACCGCGCCACCATCTCCAACATGTGCCCCGAATACGGTGCCACCGCCGCGATGTTCTACATCGACGCACAGACCACCGATTACCTGCGCCTGACTGGCCGCGAGGATTCGCAGGTGGCGCTGGTGGAGAACTACGCACGCACCACCGGCCTGTGGGCCGACGATCTGGCGACCGCGCAGTACGAGCGCGTGCTGCGCTTCGACCTGTCCAGCGTGGTGCGCAACATGGCGGGCCCGTCCAACCCGCACAAGCGCGTGGCCACCGCCGAGCTGGCCGAGCGTGGCATTGCTGATGAAGCCAAGCTGGAAGCCGGCAAGGCCGAGCAGGCGCAGGGCCTGATGCCCGATGGCGCGGTGATCATCGCCGCCATCACCAGCTGCACCAACACCTCCAACCCGCGCAACGTGATCGCAGCCGCGCTGCTGGCGCGCAACGCCAACGCGCGTGGCCTGCAGCGCAAGCCGTGGGTGAAGTCGTCGCTGGCGCCGGGCTCGAAGGCGGTGCAGCTGTACCTGGAAGAGTCCGGCCTGCTGCCGGACCTGGAGCAGCTCGGTTTCGGCATCGTCGCCTTCGCCTGCACGACCTGCAATGGCATGAGCGGCGCGCTGGACCCGAAGATCCAGCAGGAAATCATCGACCGTGACCTGTACGCCACGGCCGTGCTGTCGGGCAACCGCAACTTCGATGGCCGCATCCATCCATACGCCAAGCAGGCCTTCCTGGCCTCGCCCCCGCTGGTGATCGCCTATGCCATCGCCGGCACCGTCCGCTTTGATATCGAGAAGGACGTGCTGGGCGTGGATGCCGACGGCAACGAGGTGCGCCTGAAGGACATCTGGCCGAGCGACGCCGAGATCGACGCGGTGGTGAAGGCTTCGGTGAAGCCCGAGCAGTTCCGCAGGGTCTACAACCCGATGTTCAACGTGCGCGTGGAGCATGGCGCGGCGGTCAGCCCGCTGTACGACTGGCGGCCGCAGAGCACCTACATCCGCCGCCCGCCGTACTGGGAGGGCGCACTGGCCGGTGAGCGCACGCTGGCGGGCATGCGTGCGCTGGCGGTGCTGCCGGACAACATCACCACCGACCACCTGTCGCCGTCCAACGCGATCATGGCCTCCAGCGCCGCCGGCGAATACCTGGCGAAGATGGGCCTGCCGGAAGAAGACTTCAATTCCTACGCCACCCACCGCGGCGACCACCTGACCGCGCAGCGCGCCACGTTCGCCAATCCGAAGCTGTTCAACGAGATGGTGCGCAACGACGACGGTAGCGTGAAGCAGGGCTCGCTGGCGCGCGTGGAGCCGGAAGGCAAGGTGATGCGCATGTGGGAAGCGATCGAGACCTACATGGACCGCAAGCAGCCGCTGATCATCATCGCCGGCGCCGACTACGGCCAGGGCAGCTCGCGCGACTGGGCCGCCAAGGGCGTGCGCCTGGCCGGCGTGGAAGCGATCGTGGCCGAGGGCTTCGAACGCATCCACCGTACCAACCTGATCGGCATGGGCGTGCTGCCGCTGGAGTTCAAGCCGGGCACCACCCGCCTGACCCTGGGCATCGATGGCACCGAGACCTTCGACGTGGTGGGCGAGCGCACCCCGCGCGCCGACCTGACCCTGGTCATCCACCGCCGCGACGGCCAGGACCTGATCGTGCCGGTCACCTGCCGCCTGGACAGTGACGAGGAAGTGGCGATCTACGAAGCCGGCGGCGTGCTGCAGCGCTTCGCCCAGGACTTCCTGGAGGGCGCCAAGGTGGCGTGATGCCGGGCTGAATGCCTGCTCCTGGAGACCGGGGGCGGGCTTGTCCGACACGCGGGTGGGGCGCACACTGGCTTGGCAAAAACTGCCAAAGGAGAGTTTCATGGCCACCATGAACATTTCGCTGACCGACCCGCTCAAGCAGTTCGTGGACGAGGAAGTACGTGAAGGCGGCTATTCCAGCACCTCCGACTACGTGCGCGACCTGATCCGCCAGCGCCAGCGGCGCAAGGCCGAAGATCTGCTCAAGCAGCTGATTGCCGAGGGCTTGGCATCTGGGCCTGCCGTGCCGGTGACGGCCGACACATTCGAGCGCATGCGTCGCGAACTGACCGAAAGGATGGAGCGTGAAGGCGATTGAGTGGAGGCCCAGGGCCGAGGCGGATGCGGCCGATGCCGCGCTGTGGTTTGCCCGGCAGGGAGGGCTGGCACTGGGCCAGCGCTTTCTCGAAGAACTGGAGGCCACGCTTCAACGCATCGCGCTGTTTCCAGCCTCGGGTTCCACACGGCACGCCGACCTCGCGGCACAGCTGCCAGCGCCATTGCGCTTCATGCGCGTCCCAGCCTTTGAACGCTATCTCGTCTATTACCTCGATCTGCCGGACCGCGTCGACGTCATGCGTGTGTGGTGCGTTGATCGTGGCCTTGATGCCCTGATGCAAGACATTTCCTGAAATCCAAACGCGTGGATCCGACGATGACCTTCCTCCCCCAACTCCGCATTCCCGCCACCTACATGCGCGGTGGCACCAGCAAGGGCGTGTTCTTCCGCCTGCAGGACCTGCCCGAAGCCGCGCAGGTGCCGGGTCCCGCGCGCGATGCGCTGCTGATGCGCGTGATCGGCTCGCCCGATCCGTATGGCAAGCAGACCGACGGCATGGGCGGCGCCACCTCCAGCACAAGCAAGTGCGTGATCATCTCCACCGCCTCGGTGCCGGACCACGACGTGGACTATCTGTACGGCCAGGTCTCGATCGACACCGCCTTCGTTGATTGGAGCGGCAACTGCGGCAACCTCAGCACCGCGGTCGGCCCGTTCGCGATTGCCAATGGCCTGATCGATCCCGCCCGCGTGCCGCGCGATGGCCTGTGCACCGTGCGCATCTGGCAGGCCAACATCGGCAAGACCATCATCGCCCACGTGCCGATGCGCGACGGCGAAGTGCAGGAGATCGGCGATTTCGAACTGGACGGCGTGACCTTCCCGGCGGCCGAGATCCAGCTCGAATTCATCGATCCGTCCGATGATGGCGACGCGGGTGCGATGTTCCCGACTGGCAATCTGGTAGACACCCTGGAGGTGCCGGGCGTGGGCAGCTTCGAGGTGACCATGATCACCGCCGGCATCCCGACGATCTTCCTCAACGCCGCCGACCTGGGCTACACCGGTACCGAGCTGCAGCCGGCGATCAACGAGGACAAGGGAGCGCTGGAGCGCTTCGAGAAGATCCGCGCCTACGGCGCCTTGCGCATGGGTCTGATCAGGAGCCTGGAAGACGCGGCGACCCGCCAGCACACACCGAAGGTCGCCTTCGTGGCACCGGCGCAGGACTACGTGTCGTCCAGCGGCAAGGCCATTCCGGCTTCGGCGATCGACCTGCACGCGCGTGCGCTGTCGATGGGCAAGCTGCACCACGCGATGATGGGGACCGCCGCCGTGGCGATCGGTACCGCAGCGGCGATTCCGGGCACGCTGGTCAATCGTGCGGCCGGTGGCGGCGAACGTGAAGCAGTAACCTTCGGTCATCCCTCCGGCACGCTGCGCGTGGGCGCACAGGCTGGTCTCGTTGACGGCCAGTGGACAGTGACCAAGGCCATCATGAGCCGCAGCGCCCGTGTGCTGATGGAAGGCAAGGTGCGGGTGCCGGCCGAATGATGTACTGGTAAACGCCAACCAGGGTTGGCGACTACCGGGCCGCAGAGACCGATTGCTTTGGTAGATGCCAACCTTGGTTGGCATGGTGCGCGGGCAACTGCGCACCGCAACGAGGAGATCGACGATGTCCGACAACCACACCCCATCCAACGAGCGTGCAGCGTGGGATGCGCTGCTGGTGGATATCGTCGATTACGTGCGTGACGCCCGCATCGACTCACCGCTGGCGTTCCAGACCGCGCATCACTGCCTGCTTGATACGCTGGGCTGCGGCCTGGAAGCGCTATCCTTCCCGGCCTGCAGCAAACTGCTCGGCCCACTGGTTCCGGGCATCAGCGTGGTCAACGGCGCGCGCGTACCGGGCACGCACTACGTGCTGGACCCGGTGCAGGCCGCCTTCAACATCGGCGCAATGGTGCGCTGGCTCGATTTCAACGACACCTGGCTGGCCGCCGAATGGGGCCATCCATCGGACAACCTGGGCGGCATCCTTGCCGTCCTTGATTGGCTGGGGCGCAACGCGCAGGCCCTGCGTCGTCCGCCGCCGACCGTGCACGACGTGCTGCTGGCGATGATCAAGGCGCACGAGATCCAGGGCGTACTGGCCCTGCAGAATTCCTTCAACCGCGTCGGGCTGGACCATGTGGTGCTGGTCAAGGTGGCCACCACCGCCGTGGTCGCGCAGCTGCTCGGCCTGGACCGCGAACGCATGCTCAATGCAGTGTCGCTGGCCTGGGTTGATGGCCAGGCGCTGCGAACCTACCGGCACGCGCCCAATACCGGCTCGCGCAAGAGCTGGGCCGCTGGCGATGCGACCAGTCGTGGCGTGCGTCTGGCGCTGATGGCAGCCAGCGGCGAGATGGGCTACCCCAGCGTGCTGAGCGCGCCGACCTGGGGCTTCGAGGCTGTATCCATGCACGGTCAGGCACTGGCGCTGGGGCGACCGCTGGGCAGCTATGTGATGGAGAACGTGCTGTTCAAGATCAGTTACCCGGCCGAGTTCCACGGCCAGACCGCAGTGGAGGCGGCGGTCACGCTGCACCAGCAGCTGCGCGCGATGGGACGGCGGGCCGAGGACATCGCGCACATTGCCATCCGCACCCAGGAAGCCTGCATCCGCATCATCGACAAGCAGGGGCCGTTGCATAACCCGGCCGACCGCGATCACTGCGTGCAGTACATGGTCGCCATCGCGTTGCTGCACGGGCGGCTGGTGGCCGAGGATTACGAGGACGACGTTGCCGCCGATCCGCGCATTGATGCGCTGCGCGCGAAGATGGCCTGCCATGAAGACCCGCAGCTCAGCGCGGATTATCTGGATCCGGACAAGCGCAGCATCGCCAACGGCCTGAGCGTGCGCTTTACCGACGGCAGCGAATTGCCGGAGGTACTGGTGGAATACCCGCTCGGCCACGCCCGACGCCGCGAGGAAGGCATTCCGCTGCTGATGGACAAGTTCCGCCGGCACCTGGCCCATCGCTTCCCGACCGTGCAGCAGCAGCGCATCCTGGCCGCATCGCTGGACCCGGTGGCGCTGGCGGCGATGCCGGTAACCGACTACGTGGACCTGTACCTGCCGGGGTGAGGCCGCTCTGGTAGATGCCAACCTTGGTTGGCATGGGGGGCGCCAACCAAGGTTGACGGCTACCGGGTCCCGGGCGGGACCGGGTTTCCGACCGCCGGGGCGTCAACACCTTGACGCAGCCTGCCTATAATGGCCACCTCGATCAAGGAGTGACGACATGAGCGGTCCGGCACGGCGGAAGCGGTGGGGATGGGCGGCGGCGGTACTGGCAGGAGGCCTGTTGCTGGGTCTGGCGGGCTGCCGCAACGACAGCGGGCAGCTGCCCAAGGCCAGCGGTGAAGCCATCACCACCAAGGCCGAGCAGGTGAAGGAGTTCACCCTGCTGCGTGCCTACCCGGACCAGAAGAATGACGGCTTGTCGCTGGCGCTGGAGTTCTCGCGCCCGCTCGTCGGCACCCAGGATTTCGACAAACTGGTGCGCTTCGAGGAAAAGGTCGGCACCGACGACAGCAGCTGGACGCTGTCCGATGACGGCCTGACCCTGCGTTACCCGTTCGTCGAGGCCGGCAAGGAGTTCAGCCTGGTGGTCTCGCCGGACCTGCTGGCCGCCGATGGCAGCCGCCTGGGCAAGGAACTGAAGCAGAAGGTGTTCAGCGGCGAGCTGAAGCCGGTGGTCGGCTTCGCTTCGCAGGGCAGCGTGCTGCCGGCCAAGGACAGCCGTGGCCTGCCGGTGGTGTCGGTGAACGTGCCGGAGGTCGATGTCGAGTTCCTGCGCGTGCGCGAGAAGGACCTGCCAACCTTCTTCAGCCAGTACCAGCGCGGCGGCCGCCGTGGCAGCTGGGAGCTGAGCAGCGACTACGAGCGCAGCCCGATCAACAAGCTGGCCGAGCCGGTCTACGTCAACCGCTTCATCCTGGGCGGCAAGAAGAACGAGCGGGTGCTGACCTACCTGCCGACCCAGGACATCAAGGAACTGCAGGAGCCGGGCCTGTACTTCGCCCTGCTCAAGCGGACCGGCGACTACGAGGGCGAGTTCGATACCGCGTTCTTCTCGGTCAGCGACATCGGCCTGCATACCCGCGCCTACAAGGACAAGCTGTTCGTGCACACCGCCGGCCTCAAGGACGGCGCACCGCTGAAGGGCATCGACCTGCGGGTTCTCGATGCCAAGGGCGAGGTGGTGCTGAAAGGCAGCACCGACGGCAATGGCAATGCGCTGCTGAACTACACCCTGGATGCCACCCACGTGCTGGTCGCCAGCACCGGCAAGGACACCAGCTTCCTGCCGTTCAACCAACCGGCGCTGGACCTGAGCGAATTCGCCGTGGCCGGCCGTGACAACGCCTGGTTCGATGTCTATGCCTGGTCCGGACGCGACCTGTACCGCCCGGGCGAGACCGTGCGCCTGTCCGCACTGCTGCGTGACAACGACGGCAAGCCGGTCAAGGCGCAACCGGTGTTCCTGCGCCTGAAGCAGCCCGACGGCAAGACCTTCCGCGAGACGCGCCTGCAGCCGGGCGACCAGGGCTACATCAACTTCGAGCAGGTGATCCCCGCCGAGGCGCCGACCGGGCGCTGGCAGGTCGAGTTCCGCACAGACCCGGCCAGCAAGGAAGCGATCCAGGGCATGACCCTGCGCATCGAGGAGTTCCTGCCCGAGCGCATGAAGCTGGACCTGGACAGCGCGCAGAAGACGCTGAAGCCGGGTGAGGACCTGCGCCTGCAGGCCAATGGTGCCTACCTGTATGGTGCGCCGGCCGATGGCAACCGCTTCACCGCGCGCATGGCAGTGGCGGCCGAGCAGCAGCCGGTGGAGGGCCTGCCGGGCTACTTCTTCGGTGACCCGACCCTGCAGCTGCCGCGCGAAGCCAAGGACGTGATCGACACCACGCTGCCGGCCAATGGCCAGCTGCGCGAGGACGTGGCGTTGCCGGAGGAGGCGGCCAAGGCCAAGGCACCGATTGCCGTGGTGCTGTCCGGCAGCCTGTACGAGACCGGCGGCCGCACCGTCACCCGTACCCTGAAGCGGGTGATGTGGCCGGCCAATGCGCTGGTGGGCGTGCGCCCGCTGTTCAACCCCAAAGACGGCGCCGATGCCAACGGCAATGCGCGCTTCGAGCTGATGCGCGTGGACGCGGCGGGCAAGCCACAGCCGGCCAAGGGTCTGAAGATCACCCTGGTGCGCGAGCTGCGCGATTACCACTGGACCTTCAACGACAACCGCTGGGACTACGACTTCACCCGCCGTTTCGAGAACAAGGAAACGCGCACCGTCGATGCCAGCAGCAGCGCGGTCGCCTTTGATTTCCCGGTAGAGTGGGGCGAGTACCGGGTGGACGTGTTCGATCCGACCACCGGCCTGACCAGCCGTTATCCCTTCCGTGCGGGCTGGAGCTGGGGTGATGACAACCGTGGCCTGGACGCGCGCCCTGACAAGATCAAGCTGGGCCTGGACAAGACCGGCTACAAGGCAGGCGACACGCTCGAGGTGACGGTGACCCCGCCGCACGCCGGCAAGGGCATCCTGATGGTCGAGACCGACCGCATGCTGTACGTGCAGGACATCGACGCCAAGCCGGGGTCGACCTTCAAGATTCCGGTCACCGCCGACTGGGAACGCCACGACGTCTACATCACCGCGCTGGTGTTCCGTGGCGGCAGTGCGCCGAGCAAGATCACCCCGGCCCGCGCCGTGGGTGTGGTGCACGTGCCGATGGACCGCAAGGGTCGCACCGTGGCCGTCGGCCTGGTCGCGCCCAAGCAGATGCGCCCGGAGCAGGACCTGCCGGTGACGGTCAGCGCGCCGCAGCTGGCCGGCAAGACGGCGCATGTCACCGTCTCGGCGGTGGACGTGGGCATCCTCAACATCACCCGCTTCCCGGTGCCCGACGCCGGTGCGCACTTCTTCGCCCAGCGTCGCCTCGGCATCGATGCCTACGACATCTACAGCCGGGTGATCGAGAGCTTCGACGGCAGCAGCGGCAAGCTGAAGTTCGGTGGCGACATGGCGCTGCAGGCGTTGCCGCAGGCCAAGCGCCCGACCGCGCGCGTGCAGACCGTGGACCTGTTCTCCGGCCCGGTGCAGCTGGATGCCAAGGGCAATGCCCGCATCCGCCTGAAGGTGCCGGACTTCAACGGCACCCTGCGCGTGTCGGCGCTGGTCTACAGCGATGACCAGTACGGCAAGCGTGACGTGGAAACCATTGTGCGCGCGCCGATCCTGGCCGAAGCCAGCATGCCGCGCGTGCTGGCCCCGGGCGACCGCAGCACCGTGACCCTGGACGTGCAGAACTTCACCGGCAAGCCGGGCCAGTTCAACGTGAAGGTGGAAAGCGAGGGCCCGCTGAACCTGGGCGAGGGCAGCCGCAGCGTGCAGTTGAATGCCGATGCCAAGACCACGTTGAGCTTCCCGTTGTCCGCACGCGAGGGCCACAGCGTGGCCAAGGTGCGCGTGCGCGTGGATGGCAATGGCTTCAAGGCCGACCGCCGCTACGATCTGCCGGTACGCGCGGCGTGGCCGCAGGTGCTGCGTTCGCAGGTGCGCACGCTGGATCCGCTGGCCGCGGTCAGCCTCGACAACAGCCTGACCGAGGGCCTGATGTCCGAGTCGGTGAATGCCCGCCTGCTGGTCAGCCCGCTGCCGCCGATCCCGTTCGCCAGCGCACTGCAGGGCGCGCTGAACTACCCGTACGGCTGCGCCGAGCAGACCACCAGCAAGGGCTACGCTGCGCTGATCCTGGACCAGGCGACGTCGTCGATGCTCGGTGCTGACGGGCTGGATGCCAAGTCGCGCCGCGAGCGCATGGAAGGCGCGTTCGGTCGCCTGGCGTCGATGCAGGTGGCCAATGGCAACTTCTCGATGTGGGGTGACGACGGCTACGTGAACCCGTGGCTGACCCCGTACATCACCGAGTTCCTGCTCGATGCCAAGGACGCCGGCTTCGCGGTGCCCGACAACGTGCTGCAGAAGGCGCTCAACCGCCTGAGCGAGGATCTGCTGTCCGGCGGCAACCAGTTCTACGGCCAGGACGACCGCGAGAAGCTGAAGTTCGCCAACCAGGCGTATTCGGGCTACGTGCTGGCACGGGTCAACCGTGCGCCGCTGGGTACCCTGCGCACGCTGTACGACAACGAGCGCAGCAAGGCGGTCGGTGGCCTGTCGCTGGTCCATCTGGGTGTGGCGCTGTCGCTGCAGGGCGATGCCAAGCGCGGCCAGGCGGCACTGGCTGCGGCCTTCGCCAAGTCCAGCAGCGAACGTCCGTCGTACTTCGGCGACTACGGCAGCGCGATCCGCGATGACGCGCTGATGATCGCGCTGACGCACGAGAACAAGCTGGCCAAGCCAGCCTGGGATGCGCGTGCGGTCGATCTCGGCCGTGGCCTGGATGCGCGCCGAAATGCCGGCTGGATGTGGCTGAGCACGCAGGAACAGGTGGCGATTGCCCGCCTCGGCAAGGCGCTGGCTGCCAATCAGAAGGCGCTGGTGGCCGGTGAGCTGGTGATCGGTGGCAGCACCGAGGCGATCAGTGAGCGCAAGCTGTTCGGCCGCAACTTCAGCGCCAGCGAACTGGCCAGCGGCGTGCGCTTCACCCCGCAGGGCCAGCCGCCGATGTTCGCCAGCATCGACGTGGCCGGCATCCCGCGCAGCGCACCGGCGCCGGACAACAGCGTGCTGGGCGTCGAGCGCAGCTACTACGGTACCGATGGCAAGCCGTGGACGCCGCGCCCGCTGAAGGAAGGCGAAGCGCTGATCGTGCGCGTCACCGTCACTGCCGACACCACCATGCCCGATGCACTGCTGACCGACCTGTTGCCGGCCGGCCTGGAGATCGAGAACTTCAACCTGGGCGACGCCAAGCAGTGGGCCGACGTGGTGGTCGATGGCATCACCATCAGCGATCGTGGTGAAGCCGCCGATACCAAGCACGAGGAGTTCCGCGACGACCGTTACGTGGCTGCGCTGAAGCTCTCGCGTGGCAGCAAGGCCAACGTGTTCTACCTGGTGCGCGCGGTGACCCCGGGAACCTACTCGGTGCCGCCGCCGCTGGTGGAGGACATGTACCGGCCGCAGCTGCGTGGCGTCGGCCGCAGCAACCCGACCACGATCACGGTGGTACAGCCGTGACCGCGCGGACGGGCCGCGACGGCGCGGCCCGTCCTGATGGCAATTCGCAATGAAAGACGCAATGAAGACCCGGCTGGCGGCCCTGCGCCGCCGGCTGCGGCCGCTGTGGCCGTGGTTGCGCTGGGGCACGGCCGTCACGCTGGCGCTGCTGCTGGTGCTGGATTTCGCCTTCCCTCCGCCGCTACCGAAGCAGCGCGATACCAGCACCCTGGTGGTGGCCGCCGACGGCACGCCGCTGCGTGCCTTTGCCGATGCCGAGGGCGTGTGGCGCTATCCGGCCTCGATCGACAGCGTGTCGCCGCTGTACCTGCAGGCGCTGCTGACCTACGAAGACCGCTGGTTCTGGAACCATCCGGGCATCAATCCGCTGGCGATCCTGCGGGCAGGCGGCCAGCTGCTGCGCGGCGGCCGCATCGTGTCCGGTGGCTCGACCCTGACCATGCAGGTCGCGCGCATCCTCGACCCGCATACGCGCACGCCGTGGGGCAAGCTCAAGCAGATGCTGCGCGCGGTGCAGCTGGAAGTGCACCTGAGCAAGCGGCAGATCCTGGCCCTGTATCTGGAGCGCGCGCCGTACGGCGGCACCATTGAAGGCGTGGAAGCGGCCAGCTGGGCCTACCTGGGCAAGCCGGCGGCGCAGCTGTCGCATGCCGAGGCCGCGCTGCTGGCGGTGCTGCCGCAGGCGCCGAGCCGGCTGCGCCCGGACCGTCATCCGGAAGCGGCGCAGAAAGCGCGCGACAAGGTGCTGTCACGCATGGCCGAACTGGGCGCGTGGACACCGGAAGAGGTGGACGACGCGCGCATCGAGAACGTGGTGGCACGCTCGCTGCGACCGCCGCTGCACGCCGCGTTGCTGGCGCAGCGACTGCATTCGGCGCATCCGGGGCAGGCACGCATCCAGAGCAGTATCGACATTGGGCTGCAGCGCACGCTGGAGGAACGCGTGGCCAGCTATTTCTCGACGCTGCCCGAACGCACCTCGGCCGCGCTGCTGGTGGTCGACAACCAGACCCTTCAGGCGCGTGCCTATGTCGGCACGCTGGCCTTCGGCGACCGCCAGCGGCTGGGTCACGTCGACATGGTGCAGGCCTGGCGCTCGCCGGGGTCCACGCTCAAGCCGTTCCTGTATGCGATGGCGCTGGACGATGGTCTGATCCATTCGGAGAGCCTGCTGGTCGATGCGCCGCAGAGTTTCGGCAGCTACCGTCCCGGCAACTTCGACATGGCCTTCAACGGTCCGATCGGCGCTTCCAGTGCGTTGCGCCTGTCGCTCAACGTGCCCTCGGTGGACCTGCTGCAGCGGGTGGGCGCGGCGCGCTTTGCTGCGCGGCTTTCGCACGCCGGCATCCAGTTGCGCTTCCCGCCGGGCAGCACGCCCAACCTGTCACTGATCCTGGGCGGCACCGGCGCGCGGTTGGAAGACCTGGTCGGCGCGTTCGCCGCGCTCAACCGCAATGGCATCGCCGGGCGCGTGCGTTACACCGACGATGAGCCAATGATCGAGCGGCGCCTCGCTTCGCCCGGCGCAAGCTGGATCGTCCGCGAGATGCTGGAATCGAATCCGCGGCCGGGCTATGGCGTCGGGACGTTCGATGTCGGTGGCCGCCCGCGTGTGGCGTGGAAGACCGGCACCAGTTACGGGTACCGCGATGCGTGGGCCATCGGCAGTACCCGTCACTACACAGTGGGCGTGTGGGTGGGGCGACCAGACGGCACGCCGTTGCCGGGCCAGTATGGTGCGGTTACCGCACTGCCGCTGATGTTCGAAGTGGTGGACAGCCTGCCGCGCCAGCGTGGCGATTCCGCTGCTGCGCCAATGTCGGCCAGTGTCAGCCAGGAAGACATCTGCTGGCCGACCGGCGAACGTGCCGAGGGACTGCCAGCTGCGCTCTGCCAGCGCAGGATGCAGGCCTACCTGCTGGACGGTGCAGCACCACCGACCTTCCCCGAGCGCGAGGCGCGGCGCTGGCAGCCGGGGCGGCAGCGCTACCTGGCCGATGCGCGGACCGGTCTGCGTGTCTCCGCTGATTGCCGTTTGCCGCATGAGGAAGTCGCGCGTGAGATCGCTCGCTGGCCGGCGCTGTTGTCGCCGTGGTTGTCCAAGGCCACGCGCGAGGCCTCGCAATTGCCAGCGCTATCGCCTGACTGCCGCGACGATGGGCGTGAGGCCAGTGTCGCGTTGCACATCGATGGCCTCAATGATGGCGCAGCACTGGCGCGTGCACCCAACGCCGAACATGGCGTACGCCTGCAGCTGCGCGCGCTGGGCAGCGAGCAGGCGGTGGACTGGTTGCTGGATGGACGCTGGATTGCGCAGACCCACGGCGCGCAGTTGATGCAGCGCGAGTTCGCCGATCCGGGAGCACACACCCTGACCGCGCTGGCGGCAGATGGCGCGTGGACCCAGGTACGGTTCAACGTCCTCCGGTAGGTGCCAACCTTGGTTGGCACTTCCCGTATGACTGCCACGCTGTTGTAGAGCCGAGCCCATGCTCGGCTGCTCCTTCGACGTGCATGCAGCGGTAAGCCGAGCATGGGCTCGGCTCTACAACACCGTAGATGGCCGCGAGCCCGTGGCGTAACCGCTATTCTCCGATCCACCCGTCCAGCAGGTCGGCAAACTCGTCGGCGTGTTCCTCTTCCTGCGCCAGGATCTCTTCGAGGATGCGCTTGGTGGTGGTGTCGCGGTCGCCGATGAAGTTGATCATTTCGCGGTAGCTGTCGATGGCAATGCGTTCGGCCACCAGGTTCTCGCGCACCATGTCGCGCAGGTCGCTGCCTTCCTTGTACTCGGCGTGCGAGCGCGCGGTCAGCGTATCCGGGTTGAAATCGGGCTCGCCGCCGAGCTGGACGATGCGCTCGGCCAGCTTGCCGGCGTGTGCCTGCTCCTGCTGTGCGTGCTCCAGGAACTCGGCCTTGACCGCGTCGGCCAGCATGCCCTTGGCCATGAAAAAGTGCCGGTAGTAGCGCAGCACGCACACGTACTCGGTGGCCAACGCGTCGTTGAGCAGCTTGATCACTGCCTCGCGGTCGGCATTGTAGCTGTCGGTGATCGCACCATCTTCGATGTTGCGCCGGGCGCGTTCGCGCAGGGTCTTGCGGTCGCTGATGCCGGGAACCTTTGCGGCAGGCTTTGTGGCTTTGGCTGGCTTGCTGGACATGGCTGGCCGTTTCCTCTTGCGGTGGAAGATCAGGTGGGCAGGTGCTCCAGCACGTACTCGGCTGAAGAGACTTCGAACTGGCCCGGCTGTTCGACCCAGACCGCACGCACCACGCCATCGACCACGTACAGGGCGAAACGGCGCGAGCGGATGCCCATGCCCGAGGCGCTGGCATCGAGCTCCAGGCCGAGCGCGCGAGTCAGTTCGGCGTTGCCGTCGGACAGCATCAGCAGGCCGTCGGGCACGCTCTGGTCGGCGGCCCAGGCCTTCATCACGAACGGGTCGTTGACGGCCATGCAGTAGACGTCGATGCCGCGCTGGCGGAAGTCCTGGAATTTTTCGACGTAGCCGGGCAGGTGGCGCGCCGAGCAGGTCGGGGTGAACGCGCCGGGCACGGCGAACAGCACCACCTTGCGCGCATCGAACAGCGAATGCGTATCGAGTGTTTCGATGCCCTCGCGGATGCGCTTGAGGGTCACTTCCGGAATGCGGTCGCCGACATGGATGGTCATGGGGAACTCCTTGCTGGGGCAGGCTAGTGGGCCGGATGGGACAGGGGCGTCAAGACATTGGAAAACCTGCGTGCAGGCCCCATCTTCGGGCTTTGCGGCAGGGGCTTCCAGCCACAGCGTGGGGCATGGGGATGGCAGCCGCATTGCGCAGGATCAGTCGGCCTCACCGGCGCCGCACGAGGCCCGGCGTAGCATCGCCGGCGCGTAGAATGAACCCGGGGCGGCGCCACCGGCGCGGCCGAAGCGAATCGAGGTAGCTGGATGGAATTCAAGGATTACTACGCCACCCTGGGGGTGGAACCGAGCGCGGGCGAGGCGGAGATCAAGACCGCCTACCGCCGGCTGGCACGCAAGTACCACCCGGACGTCAGCAAGGAGGCCGGGGCCGAAGACAAGTTCAAGGCGGTCAACGAGGCCTATGAGGCGCTGCGCGACCCCGAAAAGCGGGCGGCCTATGACCAGCTGCGCGCGCAGGGCTATCGCCCGGGCGAGGAGTTCAACGTGCCGCCGAACTACGGCGGCGCCGGGGGGTTCAATTTCGAGGAAGTGTTCGGCGGCGGCGGCCCCAACGGCGGCTTCAGCGACTTCTTCGAAAGCCTGTTCGCGCGCCAGCGTGGCGGTGGCGGCGCTGGTCCGGGGCCGGGCTTCAGCAGCCAGGGCCATGCGCCCAATCGCGATACCCGCGCCAAGCTGTCGGTACCGCTGGAGGCGGCCTACAACGGTGACAGCCTGCGCATCACCGTCAACGGCAAGCAGCTGGACGTGCGCGTGCCCAAGGGCATCCGCCCGGGCCAGGTGATCCGCCTGGCAGGGCAGGGCAACCATGGCGGCAACCTGCTGCTGGAAGTGGAATACGCCGCGCACCCGCAGTTCGAGGTCGATGGCCGCAACATCCTCTATACGCTGCCGGTCACACCGTGGCAGGCCGCGTTGGGGACCAGCATCAGCGTGCCGACCCTGGGCGGTGCGGTGGAGCTGAAGATTCCGGCCGATTCCGATGCCGGGCGCAAGCTGCGCCTGCGTGGCCGTGGCCTTCCCGGCAGCCCGGACGGCGACCAGATCGTCGAAATCGAGATCGTGGCCCCGGCTGCGACCGACGAGGCGCAGAAGAAGGCCTATCGGAACCTGGCCAAGGCGTTTGGCGAAACGATCTGAGATCGATTCTGATGGGTGTGGACCTCGGTCCACACGCCTTTCGGCCGTTCAAGGCGTGCCAACCAAGGTTGGCACCCACCGGAATGTTTCAGCCCTGCCCGGCGAACACCCGTTCCAGCACCTCGGACAGTTCATCTTCCGAGAACGGCTTGGTGATGTAGGCCTTGGCGCCCTGGCGCATGCCCCACATGCGGTCGGTGTCCTGGTCCTTGGTGGTCACCAGGATCACCGGAATGTGCCGGGTCGCCTCGTCGCGGGCGAGGGTACGGGTGGCCTGGAAGCCATTGAGGTTGGGCATCACCACGTCCATCAGGACCAGGTCGGGCAGCTCGGCCTTGGCGGTTTCGACCCCGGCGGCGCCATCGGTGGCGGTCAGGATCTGGTGCCCGAGCTTCTCGACGATGCGCTGTATCCCCAACAGCTGCGACGGTGAGTCGTCGACGATCAG
The DNA here is from genome assembly GCF_059370395.1 of Stenotrophomonas sp. YJH_SMC_101-4. Taxonomy (NCBI): domain Bacteria; kingdom Pseudomonadati; phylum Pseudomonadota; class Gammaproteobacteria; order Lysobacterales; family Lysobacteraceae; genus Stenotrophomonas; species Stenotrophomonas sp. YJH_SMC_101-4. The sequence continues at coordinate 368,608 of NZ_JCAFTP010000004.1, forward strand.
AATGCGTGCCATGTTGTTCCCCATGTAATGCCCGCAGTGTAGTGCGGGCACATTACCGGCGGGAGGGGCGCGTCTGCCGTCCGTCGCCTGCCTGCGACGTTCAGTCGATCCGCACCACCGTGCGCCCCAGCGAGCCGCCGGCCAGCATCCGCTGGAACACGGCGGGCAGGCCATCCAGGCCGACTTCGGCAGTGCAGATGCGGTCCAGGTGCTGCGGCTTCCAGTCACTGCCCAGTCGCGACCACACCTCTTCGCGCAGCCCGCGCGGCGCATTGGCCGAGGACACCCCCAGCAGCGAGACACCGCGCAGGATGAACGGCATCACGGTCATGTCCAGCGTCGGGCTTGCGGCCAGACCGGCACTGACCACGCTGCCGTAGGGCACGGTCTGCGCCAGCAGGCTGGCCAGCATGTCGCCTCCGGCATTGTCGAGGCCACCGCCGAAGCGCGCCGACTGCAGCGGGCCGGTATCGGCCAGCGCGTCGCGTGGCAGTACCTCGGTGGCGCCGATGCTGCGCAGGAAATCGGCCTGGTCCTGCTTGCCGCTGACCGCGTGCACGCTGTAGCCGGCACGGCTGAAGATCGACAGCGCCAGCGCACCGACGCCGCCGCTGGCACCGGTGACTGCCAGCGGGCCGAGTTCCGGGGTCTGCCGGTTGTCCTGCATGCGCAGCAGGGCCAGCGCCGCAGTGAAGCCGGCGGTGCCCAGCACCATCGCCTCGCGCGGGGTCAGCCCGGCCGGCTGGGCGATCACCGCGCGCGATTCCAGCCGCACGTACTGGCTGTAGCCGCCATCACGGGTCTCGCTGAGGCCGCAGCCGGTGGCCAGCACCGCATCGCCTTCACGCCAGTCCGGGTCGGAGCTGGCGACCACGGTACCGGCCACGTCGATGCCGCCCACGAGCGGGAAGCGGCGCAGGATTTTCCCCTTGCCGGTACCGGCAAGGGCATCCTTGTAGTTGACCGAGGACCAGTGGGCGCGGATCAGCACCTGTCCGGGGTTGAGGTCGTCGATCCGGAGCTGGGCAAGGCCGCTGCGGTAGCCGGCGTCGTCGTTTTCGATGCGGAAGGCGGTGAACGGGGTGGTGGGGGCCATCGGCGTTGCCTGACTTCGAGGAAAACGCCACCTTACCCCGTTGCCCCCCTTTCGATCCTGCCGATCCGCCCCATCTTGTATGATCGGTGATGGTTTCACGGCTGGCGGTGCGGGAAGGGCCCGCGCCGCAGCCCAAATCTTGATGGAGCGTGCATGGCCTGGAATACACCCGGCGGCAACAAGGGCGGACAAGGCCCCGAGGACAATCGACGCGGGCCCTTCGGGTCGCGCGGCGGTGGCAATGGTGGTGGCTGGGGCGGACTGCCCGGGCCGCTGAAGGACCTGTTCGACGGTGGCATCGTGCGTTGGGTGGTGGCAGCCGTGGTGTTGCTGGTGCTGTTCTCCAGCTTCCAGCTGATCGGCGAACAGCAGCGTGGCGTGGTGCTGCGCTTCGGCCAGTTCTCGCGCATCCTGCAGCCCGGCCCGAACTTCAAGCTGCCGTGGCCGATCGAATCGGTCACCAAGGTCAATGCCACCGAGATCAAGACCTTCTCGATCCAGGTGCCGGTGCTGACCCGCGACGAGAACATCGTCAACGTCTCGCTGAACGTCCAGTACCGCATCGACGACCCGCAGCAGTACCTGTTCGGCACGGTCGATGCCAACCAGGTGCTGGAGCAGTCGGCGCAGAGCGCGGTGCGCGAGGAAGTCGGCCGCGCCGACCTCAACGCCGTGCTGAACAACCGTGGCCCGCTGGCCGTGGCCGCCGAAGAGCGCCTGCAGGCGCTGCTGAAGGCATTCAAGACCGGCCTGACCGTGACCGGACTGACCCTGCAGGACGCCCGTCCGCCGGAAGAGGTCAAGCCGGCCTTCGACGAGGTCAACGGCGCCCAGCAGGTCAAGGAACGCCTGATCAACGAAGCCCAGGCCTACGCCGCCAAGGTCGTGCCGGAAGCCCGAGGCCAGGCCTCGCGCGCCCGTACCACCGCCGAAGGCTACAAGCAGGCCGTAGTGTCCAAGGCCGAGGGTGACGCGCAGCGCTTCAGCCTGTTGCAGGCCCAGTACAAGGACGCCCCGGAAGTAACCCGCAAGCGCCTGTGGCTGGAAACCGTGCAGCAGGTGCTGAGCGAGAACCGCAAGGTGATCGGTGGTGATGGCCGCCAGCTGATCTACGTGCCGATGAACGGCGATACCCGTCCCACCACCTCGGCTCCGCCGGGAGTGACGAACCCGGAGGTGGTGATGCCGTCGCTGCCGGGTGCAGCGGCGGAAGCTTCCCGTGATCCGGGCCGGCCGGTGGGCCGCCCGACCGGGCGACCGAGCGGCCGTGAGGAGGGCAGCCGATGAAGAGTCCTATCTGGATCGCCGTGATCGTGGCGGTGGTGCTGGGCCTGCTCGGCTCGGTGTACGTGGTCCGTGAGGACCAGACCGCCATGGTCCTGAACCTGGGCAAGGTGGTGCGTTCGGACATCAAGCCGGGCCTGCACTTCAAGGTGCCGGTGGTGGAAACGGTGAAGGTCTTCGACCGCCGCTTCCAGGTGCTCGACACCGCGCCGGCGCGCTACTTCACCGCCGAGCAGAAGGACGTCAGCGTCGACTTCTTCGCCATCGGCTACATCTCCAACGTGGGCGACTACTTCCGTGCCACCGGCGGCGATCCGCGCATCGCCAATGCCCGCCTGGCACCGATCATCACCGACTCGCTGCGCAACCAGATCAACTCGCGCACCCTGCAGCAGCTGGTGTCCGGCGACCGCAGCGAGCTGATCGCCGAGCAGCTGAAGGGGATCAACGAGGCGGTGGCCGGCCTCGGCATGCAGATGATCGACCTGCGCATCAAGCAGGTGGACCTGCCGACCGACAGCCAGGTGATCAATGACGTGTACGAGCGCATGCGCGCCCAGCGCAAGCAGGAAGCCGCCAAGCTGCGCGCCGAGGGCGAGGAGCAGTCGCTGACCATCCGTGCCCAGGCCGACCGTGACAGCACCGTGCTGATCGCCGAGGCCGAGCGTGATGCCCAGCGCCTGCGTGGTGAAGGCGATGCCGATGCCGCCCGTATCTACGGCAAGGCCGGCTCGGCCGATCCCTCGTTCTACGCGTTCTACCGCAGCCTGGAGGCCTACCGTGGCTCCATGACCGACGGCAACGGCGTGATCGTGCTGGACAAGAACGACCCGTTCCTGCAGTACCTGAAGAACGACCGCTGAGGTCGCAGGGCACTACCCCACGGGGCCCGGCCAGACGCCGGGCCCCGTGCTTTTTCCGGAGTCCCCCCATGAAAGATCTGTTCGCCGCCGTCTGCCTGGTCGCGGTGCTGGAAGGCCTGTTCCTGTTCGTCGCCCCGTTCGCCTGGAAGCGCATGGCCGAGCGCCTGCTGGACCTGCCCAGCCCGGCCCTGCGCAGCTTCGGCGGGCTGGTGCTGCTGGCCGGCCTGAGCCTGCTGTGGTGGGTGCGGCACTGAAGGCCCGGCACGGCCGCCTGCGTTCACATGCGTGGCCCTGCTCTGGTAGATGCCAACCTTGGTTGGCATTGCCGGCCAGCGGCCGGCACGACCGGGCGGGGCGCCTGACCGGTGGGTAAAGCCGCCCGTCGGAAAGGTGGCACCCGACCCCGGAAACCCGGATAATGCACAAAAGCCGGACGGGCCTCCCCGTTCGGCTTTTTCCGTGTCTGGGCCTTCCATCGCCGGCTGCTCCCCGTTTGGAGCCGCCCTCCAGGTGCTGGCCAGCCCCGCCACGGTTTACCCGTCCGCGGCCCCGATGGCCGCAACATATGAGGAGCCCGTCATGGGTCAGTCTGTCGTAGTGCTTGGTGCCCAGTGGGGCGATGAAGGCAAGGGCAAGATCGTCGATCTGCTCACTGAGGAAATCGGCGCCGTCGTGCGCTTCCAGGGCGGCCACAACGCCGGCCACACTCTGGTCATCAACGGCAAGAAGACCGTCCTGCACCTGATCCCGTCGGGCATCCTGCGTGACGACGCGCTGTGCCTGATCGGCAACGGCGTGGTGATCTCGCCGGCCGCGCTGCAGAAGGAAATCGCCGAGCTGGAAGCCTCCGGCGTGGAAGTGCGTTCGCGCCTGAAGATCTCCCCGGCCGCGCCGCTGATCATGCCGTACCACATCGCCCTGGACCAGGCGCGCGAGCGCGCCGCCGGCGGCAAGGCGATCGGCACCACCGGCCGTGGCATCGGCCCGGCCTACGAAGACAAGGTGGCGCGCCGCGGCATCCGCATCGCCGACCTGCATTACCCGAAGCAGCTGGAAGAACTCCTGCGCACTGCGCTGGATTACCACAACTTCGTGCTGACCAAGTATCTGAACACCGATGCGGTCGATTTCCAGAAGACCTTCGACGAAGCGCTGGCCTTCGGCGAATACGTGCAGCCGATGAAGTCCGACGTGGCCGGCATCCTGCACGACCTGCGCAAGCAGGGTAAGCGCGTGCTGTTCGAAGGCGCGCAGGGTGCACTGCTGGACATCGACCACGGCACCTACCCGTACGTCACCAGCTCCAACACCACGGTCGGTGGCGCACTGGCCGGTTCCGGCGTCGGCGCCGATTCGATCGACTACGTGCTGGGCATCGCCAAGGCCTACGCCACCCGCGTCGGCGGCGGCCCGTTCCCGACCGAACTGGACGACGAAGTCGGCCAGGGCATCCGTGACCGCGGCGCCGAGTACGGTGCGTCGACCGGTCGCCCGCGTCGCTGCGGCTGGATGGACATCGTCGCGCTGAAGCGCGCCGTGGCCATCAACGGCATCAGTGGCCTTTGCATCACCAAGCTGGACGTGCTGGATGGCATGGAAAAGCTGAAGGTCTGCATCGCCTACGAATACAACGGCAAGCGCACCGAGTACGCGCCGCTGGACGCGCAGGGCTGGGAAGAGTGCACCCCGGTGTACCTGGAGTTCCCGGGCTGGAGCGAGAACACCCACGGCATCACCCACTGGGACGACCTGCCGCCGGCCGCACGTGCCTACCTGCGTTCGCTGGAAGAGCTGGCGGGTTGCCCGATCAGCATCGTCTCCACCGGGCCGGACCGCGACCACACCATGGTCCTGCAGGATCCGTTCGCCTGAGTGCGTGACCGGTAGCGCCGGGCTGCGCCCGGCGTCGCTGCAAGGAAAGGCCCCGCGAAAGCGGGGCTTTTTCGTTACTGTGGCGGCATGGCCAGCGGGGAGGCGACGTGATGACCAGGATGTCCGCGTGAAAGGCGAGACGGTGGTGCGGGTCACCCTGTGGGTGTTGTGGAGCCTGTGGGGCATCGCCTGCGCGGTTCTGGCGCTCGGCGCCATCGCCAACCATCTGGCCTCGCGTACCCAGACCCTGCCGCTGCTGCTCAGCCCCGGCGCGACGGCCGAGGTGACGGTCTACCGCTTCATTGATGACCAACTGCGGCTGCGACTGCGGTATGCCGCAGACGGTACTGAGGCTGACCCTGAAGTGCTGCTGCGCATCGACACTCCCACCGATCATGGGGACTTCCGCGCAGGAGAGCGTTCGGGAGTGGCCGGGCAGGGTATCAACCGCAGGCTGGCATCGGTTGAGTCCAGCGGGCTCATGGCGTCCTACTTTGGATATGGCCGCGGTGATGCATTGCCACGCGGACGCTCATGGCTGCGGGTAACCGTACTGGAGGTGGACCCGGCGCTGGCGGGCAGGGCGGCCGTGATCGAACTGCAGCCCCCGCTGGACCTGCTGAAGCTGACCGACCTGGATTACGTCTGGCTGTGGCCGTTCTTCTTCTGGAAGGTGGCGGCACTGTTCCTGTTGATTCCCGGGGGTGCGTTGGCGGTGTTCACGTTCACCTTGCGGCGCTGGCAGCGCCGGGCGTCGAAGCAGCCGATTTCAGCAGCGGATACGGATTGATCGATTCCCCCTTCCACCACTGCTTCTCCGGCCCCAGTACGTGTACTTCGAAATGCAGGTGCGGGGCCTCCGCGCTGGCATTACCAGTGCTGCCCACATAGCCAATCACATCCCCGCGTTTGATCACCTGCTTTTCGCTCAGGCCATCGGCATAGCGCTGCAGGTGCGCGTAGTAGTAGCACCAGCGTCCGCTGGGCTCGAACTGGTAGATGGTCAGCCCACCGCGCTTGCTGTCGAACAGCTTCTCCACCGTGCCGTCGGCCACCGCCAGCACCGGCGATCCGGCATCGGCCATGATGTCGATCGCATCGTGCACGCGGCCCTCGCTGCGTGCATCAGTGAAGGTGTCGCGCAGTTGAGAGGGCAGTACCCCCTGCACCGGCAGCAGCAGGGTGCCCGAGGCTGCGTCGATGCCAGTCGGTGCCGTCGCGCGCGGCGCGGCAGCTTGCATCGACGGCGTTGTGGCCACGCTGGGCTGCGCTGCAGGAGTGGACGCGGCCACGAATTCGCCAGCATCGCGGCGCAGCCACCAGCCCAGTCCCACACCCAGCAGCACGCCCAGCACGATCAGCTGCGAAAAACGCATCGGCTCACTCCTGCATCACCACGGGGACGGAGGTATCCACCGCATCGGCCACGCGCAGCGCATCCCAGTTGGTCATGCGTACGCAGCCGTGCGATTCGGTCTTGCCCACGTGGCTGGGTTCGGGCGTGCCGTGCAGACCGTAATGCGGCTTGGACAGGTCGATCCAGACCCGGCCCACGGGATTGTTCGGGCCGGGCGGCAGCGTGGCCTTCTTCTCGCCCTTGCGCGCATCCCAGAACAGCTTGGGGTTGTAGTGGAACGGCGGGTCGCGATAGACGCCGAGAATCTTCCATTCGCCGATCGGCAGCGGATCGTGCTGGCTGCCCGAAGACACCGGCACCTGCGCGATCACCTTGCCCTGCACATCCAGCAGTTGCAGGGTGGAATCGGACTTGTCGACCACGATCTTCGCCGCCTTCGGCAACGCCCCCGGTGCGATGTTGGGCACCTGGATGCGATTGCCGGCCTTGGCCAGATCGACGCCGGGGTTGAGCGCCTTCAGCAATGCCGGCGAGGCATGGAAGCGCTCGCCGAGCAATTCCTCCACGCTGCCGTAGCCCAGCGCCTTCAGCTTGGCCTGTGCGGCCGGCCCTTTCGGAACCGGCTGGAACGGGCCGGCCACGTCCTCGGCGGTCAACGTGTAACTGGCAAGCGGTGTGGTCGTATCGGCCTGCAGGGCCTTCCAGGTGCTGTCGTCCAGCTCTCCGCTCACTGTCAGGCCGTGGGCCGCCTGGAAGCCTGCCACGGCCCGGCGCTGATTGCTGCCGACTTCACCGTCGATCTCGCCCGGGGAGAAATTGGCGCGATCCAGAAGCACCTGGGCGTGCAGTGGCGAGCGCGCCGCGGTATCGGGTCCGGCCTTCTCGGCAATGGGCTCCGGCAGCTGGACCGGCGGCGGCACCTGCGCGAAGGCGGGGGACATCAGCAATGACAGGGTGAGCAGGGCGGGGCGACATACGGGCATGGAGATCTCCGGCAGATGGCAGCTCCACCCTGCCCGGAGAGGCTGCGCAGCCCCCGTGAAAGCAACCTGATGCTGGCATGAGCAGGGCAGCCCAGGCGTGGCCCAGGCCCTTGTCGCAGAAGCGCCGTGCGTGGCATCACCAAGGTGAACGGCTGCCGACGCCCGTGCACGTTGCCGATCAAGAATGCCGGCGGCGCGGCCGATAGGGGCGCATCCCCCCGTTTTGGATGTACCGATGAACTACTTGAGGAATGTCAGGGTTGCCTGGCGTCTTGGGCTGGGCTTTGGCCTGCTGTTGTTGCTGGTTGCCGCCGTGGTGGCCACCGGCGCCACCGCCAGTGTCGTGCAGAAGCGCGCGATGCAGCAGGTGGTCGACGTCAGCGTGGCCAAGGTGCGCCTGTTGTCGCAGATGCTCGATGCCAACAACCAGATGATGGTGGTGCGCCGCGAGATGCTGATCCGTCAGGGCGAAGACCGCGGCAGCGACGAGCAGCGCATCGCCGATCTGGTCAAGCGCTATGAGGCCAGCTGGACCAGCTACCAGGCACTGCCCAGCGACGCCGACGGCAAGGCCATTGCCGAAACCATCGCGGCCAAGCGTGCCATTGCGCGCCCGCTCAACAAGCAGACCAGCGAACTGATGGAGCAGGGCGATTATCCCGGCGCGGTGGCGCTGACCCTGGGCCCGGTGCAGGAAGCGGCCAATGGCTGGAACAAGGCGCTGTCCGATGGCGTGGACTTCGAAGAGAAGGAAAGCCGCGATGCGGCCGCCGAGGCGATCCGCCTGGGCGAGCGCAGCCTGCTGCAGCTGCTGGTGCTGGGCGGCGTCGCGCTGCTGGTGGGCATCGGTGCCTCGGTGATGATCGGCCGCAGCCTGACCGGGCCGCTGGCGCGTGCGGTGAACCTGGCCGAGCGCCTGTCCAAGGGCCAGCTGGACCAGGAATTCCGCCTGGGTGGGCGTGATGAACTAACCCAGCTGGGCGAAGCGATGGCCAGCGTGCGGCAGAGCGTGCAGGCGGCGATCGGCGCGCAGCTGCAGATGGCCGAGCAGCATGAGGCCGGCGCGATCCGCTATCGCATGGACGCCAGTGCGTTCCCCGGTGATTTCGGGCGCATGGTGCAGGCCACCAACAGCCTGGTGGAGTCGCACGTGCAGGTGGAACTGCTGATGGCTGAGGTGATGCAACGTTACGCCATCGGTGACCTCAGCCGCGACCTGCCGGACTACCCGGGCGAGAAGGGCACGCTGACCCGCACCCTGGCTGCGGTGAAGCAGAGCCTGATGGCGATCAACGCGCAGATCGATGAACTGGCCCGCGCCGCGCGTGCCGGTGACTTCAGCATGCGTGGCGATGCCACTGCGTTCCAGTTCCAGTTCAAGGCGATGGTCGAGCACCTCAACGGCATGATGGCCAGTTCGCAGGCCAGCATCGCCGATGTCTCCGACGTGCTGCGCGCGATCTCGCACGGCGACCTGACCGCACGCATGGATGGCGAGTACGACGGCGTGTTCGCCCGCATGCGCGACGACGCCAACACCACCACCGCGCAGCTGACCGGCATCGTGCGGGGCATCCAGGTGGCCGCCGACAGCATCAACAACGCAGCGCAGGAACTGGCTGCCGGCAACAACGACCTGTCGCGCCGCACCGAGCAGCAGGCCGCCAATCTGGAAGAAGCGGCCGCATCGATGGAGGAACTGACTTCCACCGTACGCCAGAATGCCGAGCTGGCACGTCAGGCCGACAGCGAAGCGCATGCCGCCGGTGCCGCGGTGCGCGAGACCGAGCAGGCGATGGCACAGATGGCATCGGTCATGGGCGAGATCGATCAGTCGTCGGCTCGCATCTCGGAGATCTCCACGGTGATTGACGGCATCGCGTTCCAGACCAACATCCTGGCGTTGAATGCTGCAGTGGAAGCTGCGCGCGCAGGCGAGCAGGGCCGTGGTTTTGCCGTGGTCGCCAGTGAAGTGCGCACGCTCGCGCAGCGTGCCGGTGTCGCCGCCAAGGAGATCAAGGAGCTGATCGAAGACGCCGCTGCCAAGGTAAAGAGTGGCCTGGCGGTGACCGTTGAATCGGAGGCCGCGATCGCGCGCGTGGCCCAGGCCAGCTCGCGCACCACCCAGCTGATGAGCGACATCGCAGCGGCCAGCAAGGAACAGGCCGCCGGCATCGAGCAGGTCAACCAGGTGGTGGTGCAGATGGACCAGGTGACCCAGCAGAACGCCGCGCTTGTGGAAGAAGCCACTGCCGCGAGCCGCGCGCTGGAAGAACAGGCGCATGCACTGACCACGTCAGTGGCGGTATTCCAGCTGGAGCAGGGGCCGCGCATGCCGGTCATGCCGGCGCGGGCAGCGTAAGCGACCTGTAACTGGATACTGGATGGCGCCCTGCCTGCGATGTCCCGCATGCAGGGCGTCGATGCACCCACCGGAACGATGCCGCAGGCTAACGCCCGCGGGCTGAGCGTTCGATCAGCCAGCCGGCTGCGTACAGCAACAGCAGTGTTGGCGGAACCAGCACTGCATATGCGGTCGACCAGGGTTTGCCACGCAGCAGGCCGCCTGCGCCGATGGCATCGAGTGCGGCAGACTGCAGGGTGATGGGGAGCGCCATCAGGATATAGGTACCCTTCGGGTCCCCCTCCGACTGCGCGCCGTGAACCAGCCATGCGGTCAACAGCAGGTAGACCACGCAAAGCGCAAGACCGGTCCAGCTCAGGAGTCGCCGCATCTTCATCCGCATGCCCCGGTTCAACGGACGTCGAAGCGGGCCTGCAGCGGCAGGCTCACCTTCCGCAGCAGATCCCGGACCATCACCTGCGCAGTCCACGTGCCTTTGGGATCACCGGCCTCGGCGACGAACTTCAGGTGCAGGTTGGTCATGTACAGCAGGTTTGGTGGGCCAGTCAGGGCGGCGGTGAAACAGGGAACATCGCGTTCGTCGATACTGGTACTGCCGTCCGGGCGCAGCATGCGCAGATCGCAGTGCACCTTGGGTACGCGGTTCTCGTCCAGTTGCGGGTTGGAGAGGAATGTCAGCAGGAACAACTCACCGCCCAGGTGGACTTCGTTGGCCTCGTTGAAGCCGGGAGTGGTCTCCGGCGGGGTCTCCCACTTGGTCCGCCAGTCGGCATCGGAAGTGACCAGCAGCGATGCCGCGAAGCCGCCGCTGGATTTCATGGCATCGGTCTCCGTCAACGCCTTGCCATCCCCATTTATCCAACCATCACTGGCGGAGCTGTTCAGTGACAGCATCATGGCCATCATGGTCAGCGCGCAGGTCCATCGCATCAACGGCTCTCCCGGGTAGCCGCGTCCCGCGGCAGAGCGGGTAGTATTGCCCAACATTGGCCTGCAAAGCAGCAGGACAGCCGGAGCAGGGGTTCCGTTGCCTGCCGATGTGGGTCATGCTTGCCAGCAAAGGAGGTGGCATGGGAATCGGGAGCGAGGAAACGCCGATCTGTTTCCCTGCATCGGCCGTGCCGCAGCACGTGCTGATGCTGCCCGGTCTGGATGGCTCCAGCAGGCTGTCGCCCCCGTTCCTGTCGGCACTCCAGGCTTACGGTCTGACAACGCAGGCGATCACGCTGCCCGCGCAGGGACCGCAGGATCACGCCACGCTTGCCCAACGGCTGTGGTCGCAGCTGCCCAGTCGTCCCTTCATCCTGCTCGCCGAGTCTTTCTCGGGCCCGTTGGCTGTTGAACTGGCCACGCGCCATCCCACCGGGCTGCGCGGACTGGTGCTTGCAGCGACGTTTGCGCGTCGGCCGGTGCCACTGCCGGCAGCCAGCGCAGCCCTGCTGTCGCCGGCCTGGCCGCTGCCTCCCGTGGCATTGCTGGCGCGCCTGTTGCTGGGGCCGTGGTACACCCGCGGGCACACATCGATGCTGCGCGATGCGTTGGCCAGGACTCCGACGAGCACGTTGCGGCAACGCGCCGCAGCGACCCTGCGGGTCGACGTGCGTGCATTGCTGCCAGCAATCCAAGTGCCGACGCTGTGCCTGCACGCGTGCCACGACCGCCTGCTGTGGCCGCCCAGCGTGGCCGAGCTGCAGGCCCTGTTGCCCGATGCCCGCCATGTGTCGTTGGAGGGGCCACATCTGCTGCTGCAGGCGCGTGCCGACGCAGCTGCAGCCGAAGTGGCCGCGTGGATGAGGACGTTGCCGCGTTGAACGATGCGCTCAGCTGCGGGCGCGGGTACGTGCCGCTTTCCTGGCCGCCACCTTGCGCACGGTCTTCTTCGCCGCACGGGTCTTGGCCGCCTTCTTCGCTGCAGCACTGCGCGAGGCGGCTGTACCGGCCTTCTTGACCGCTGTCTTCTTTGCGGCCTTCTTGGTGGCGGTCTTACGAGCCGGTGCCTTCTTTGCCACCGCTTTCTTCGCAGGTGCCTTCTTCGCTGCCGTCGCCTTGGTCGTGGCCTTCTTTGTGGCCGACTTCCTGGCAGGCGCCTTCTTGGCAGCCTTCTTGCTGGTCGCCTTCTTCGCGCCCTTGCGGGCACTGCCGCTACGCTTGCCGCCGCCGTCCTGCTTGTTCACGGTGGCCCAGGCAATGCGCTCGGCGGTGCCTTCACTCGCGCCGCGATCACGTTCGCTTTCCTCGATGTGCTCGGCCTGGCGCTTCTGTTTTTCGGTATATGCGGATTTGTCACCACGGGGCATGACGGATCTCCTGTCGTAGTAGTCAGGCCAGCAGGCGCAGCTTCGGTTCACGCGCCCATTGGCGGGTGGCGGCCGCCGCCAGGAAGGCCTTGGCGTCTTCCGCTTCGACGATGCCGGCATCGTTGCCGACCCGCGCCGCCTTCAGCAGCGTCTGGCCGCCTGCGTCGCTGGCGATGGCCTTCAGGTGCGTCCACGCCTGGCTGACGAATTCGACGGCTGCACTCTCTTTCGACAAGGCCTTCGCGGCTTCCGGGCTGAGCACCACGGCCACCGCATCGAACACAGCCGATGGCGTGCCCGCCAGTTGCCCATCCGCCGCCTGCATCGCCCCATCGCTCAGCGTGGCGCCGCCTACTTTGGGCGCGACCAGCTTCACGTCTGCACCCGCCTTCCGGGCCGCTTTGCTCAGGCTGGCCATCACGCGCGCGTCGGAGCCCTCATCAAACAGGATGCCGATGCTGCGCCCTTGCAGGGTGGGCTTGTTGCGCCCGATCACGCGCACCTCGGGAGCGGCAGGCATGTCCTGCACCGGCGTGGCGGTCGGCGCGGGGTCGGGCAGTGCAGGCAACGCGAGCCCATCAGCTACGCGCTGCGCCAGTGATTCGTCGATGTTGCGCAGGTGGCTGACGGTACGCACCCGCACCTTCAGCGTTTCCACCTTGGACAATTCGAACACGAGTGCCGATGCCAGATGCGCCTGTTCCGGCTTCTCAAGGCTACGGAAGAACATGCGTGCCTGGCTGTAGTGGTCGGCGAAACTCTCCGCGCGGGTGCGACCCTTGCGACCATCGTCGGCGCTGGCATGGCTGCGGAATCCGGCAGGCGTCTCGCGCGGGGTGTCCTCCTGCAGCGAACTGGGATCGTAGGCCACCCGGCCCTTGGGCACCTGCATCTGCATGTGGCCGTCGCGCTGATGATTGGCAAACGGGCACTTGGGCGCATTCACCGGGATCTGGTGGAAGTTCGGGCCGCCCAGGCGCAGCAGCTGGGTGTCCAGATAGGAGAACAGGCGCCCCTGCAGCAGCGGGTCGTTGCTGAAGTCGATGCCCGGTGGCACGTTGGCCGGGCAGAACGCCACCTGCTCGGTCTCGGCGAAGAAGTTGTCCGGCCAGCGGTCCAGCACCATGCGCCCGATGACCTGCAACGGCACCAGCGATTCGGGAATGATCTTGGTCGGGTCCAGATGATCGAACGGGAATGCGTCGGCCTCTTCTTCCGTAAACAGCTGCACTCCCAGTTCCCATTCGGGAAAGTCGCCGCGCTGGATGGCCTCGAACAGGTCGCGGCGATGGAAGTCGTTGTCGGCCGACTGCAGCTTCAGTGCTTCGTCCCAGACCGTTGACTGGATGCCAAGCTTCGGCCGCCAGTGGAACTTGACGAAGGTCGACTCTCCCGCCTCGTTCAGCAGGCGGAAGCTGTGCACACCGAAGCCTTCGATCATCCGCAGCGAACGCGGTATGGCGCGGTCGCTCATCGCCCACATGATCATGTGCATCGACTCGGGCATGAGCGAGATGAAATCCCAGAAGGTGTCGTGGGCCGTGGCGGCCTGCGGAAACGCACGGTCCGGTTCCATCTTCACTGCGTGCACCAGGTCCGGGAATTTCATGGCGTCCTGGATGAAGAACACCGGAATGTTGTTGCCAACCAGATCCCAGTTGCCCTCCTTGGTATAGAACTTGACCGCGAAGCCGCGCACATCGCGGGGGGTATCCACCGAGCCCGCGCCGCCGGCTACCGTCGAGAAACGGGTGAACACGGGCGTCTTGACGCCTACCTCGGTCAGGATGCGCGCGCGGGTATGGGCGGCCAGTGACCGGGTCAGCTCGAAGTAGCCGTGTGCTGCGCTGCCACGTGCGTGCACGATGCGCTCGGGAATGCGTTCGTGATCGAAGTGGGTGATCTTCTCGCGCAGGATGAAGTCCTCCAGCAGCGTGGGCCCTCGGGGCCCCTGCCGCAGGGAGTTCTGGTTGTCCGCCACCGGGATGCCCTGATCGGTGGTCATCACCGGATGGGTGCCCCCGGCCTGCTGGTGCAGTTCATCGCCGTCGCCCCGGCGATGGTTTCCGGCAGGGGCGGTTGCGCGCTTGCCGGTCGGCTTGCTGGCGGCCATTGACGTTGGCTCCGGATCATCAGAAGGAACCACGACACTGGAACCAGCCCCGTTAAACCGAGGTCCGGCAGAGGTGAACGTACAGGCAAAAGCAGGCTCGGGTATGCTTGCTCCATGCGAGTCGAGCCCGCCGACATCGAAGCCCTGTTCGACGCCATCCCGGATGTGCTGTTTTTCATCAAGGACCTTCAGGGGCGTTACACCCACGTCAACCAGACCATGCTGCGGCGGCTGGGCCTGCGCGCGCGCAAGGACGTGATCGGGCGTACCGCGGCCGAGATCTACCCGACCGGGCTCAGTGCGGACTACGTCGACCAGGACGCCCGCGTGCTGTCCGGCGAGGTGATCGAGAACCTGATGGAGCTGCACCTGTTCGCCAACCGCGAACCGGGCTGGTGCCTGACCTGCAAGCGCCCGCTGGTGGTCGATGGGGCCATCGAGGGCCTGATCGGCATTTCCCGCGACCTCGGCCAGAAGGACAGCCTCGGTACCCAGTACGAGCAGCTACGGCTGGCCCTGGCCCACCTCAATGCGCACTACGCCGAGAACGTGCGCATGCAGACCCTGCTGGACATCACCGGCTTTTCGCTGTCCAAGCTGGAGCGCAGTTTCCGCAAGGTGTTCCAGATGACCCCTCAGCAGGTGCTGACCCGGCTGCGCATCCAGATGGCCATGCACCTGCTGCACGGCGACGACAGCATCGCCTGCATCGGCCAGGCCTGCGGTTTCAGCGACCAGAGCGCCTTTACCCGCAAGTTCAAGGCTGAAACCGGTTTCTCGCCGCGCGCCTACCGCGCCCGCATCGGCGGCAGTGTCGGCGAGCCAGCGCTGGCCTGAGCCGCCTGCTGCGCTGTGCCTATCCCCGCAGGCATGGGACAGGGTAAGGTGTCGCCCCTGTAGCCCGCCGCCAGCCCCGCCGATGCCCAACTCGATTCCGACCGCTTCGCCGTCCCGCCTCGGGCATTCGCTCAAGCCTCGCCAGCTGATCATGATGGGCCTGGGCAGCGCCATCGGCGCCGGCCTGTTCCTCGGTTCGGGCGTGGGCGTGCAGGCGGCCGGTCCGGCAGTGCTGGTGTCGTATCTGGTCGCAGGCGCGCTGGTGATCATCGTGATGAACGCACTGGGCGAGATGGCGGCGGCCAAACCGACCAGCGGCGCGTTTTCGGTGTATGCGGCCGACGCCATGGGCGCCACCGCCGGTGCCACGGTCGGCTGGTTGTGGTGGGTGCAGCTGGTGATCGTGATCGCCGCCGAGGCGGTGGGCGCGGCCGGGTTGCTGGCCACGGTCTGGCCTGCGGTGCCGGTACCGATGGCAGCGCTGGCCTTCATGCTGTTCTTCACCGCGATCAACCTGCTCGGGGTGAAGAACTTCGGCGAGTTTGAGTTCTGGTTCGCCATCCTCAAGGTCGCGGCGATCCTGGCGTTCATCGCCATCGGCGTGGCGCTGCTGATGGGCTGGCTGCCGCAGGTGACCTCGCCGGGCTTGAGCAACTTCACCGAACATGGCGGCTTCGCACCCAAGGGTCTGGCCGGTATCGGTGCCGCGCTGCTGGTAGTGGTGTTCGCCTTCGGTGGTACCGAGATCGTGGCCGTTGCGGCGGCGGAGACCGAAGATCCGGAGCGCAGCATCGCCCGTGCCATCCGCACCGTGGCGTGGCGCATCCTGGTGTTCTACATCGGCTCGCTGAGCGTGATCATCGCTGTGGTGCCGTGGACCAGCGAGGCGCTGAAGTCGCCGTTCGCCGCCGTGCTGGATATCGCCCGTATTCCGGGTGCCGGCACTGCCATCACCCTGATCGCGGTGATCGCGCTGCTGTCGGCGCTCAATGCCAACCTCTACGGCGCCTCGCGCATGATGTACTCGCTGGCGCAGCGCCGTGAAGCGCCGGCCGTGCTGGGCTGGACCGATCCGCGCCAGGTGCCGGTGATCGCCGTGCTGGCCAGCGTGCTGTTCGGCTTCGCCGCCACGGTGATGGAGTTGCTGTTTCCGGACCGGGTGCTGCCGGTACTGCTGAACATCGTCGGTTCCACCTGCCTGCTGGTGTGGACGCTGTCGCTGGTCTCGCAGCTGGTGCTGCGCCGCCGCGCCGATCGCCTGGGCACTCGCCTGCCGTTCCGCATGGCCGGTTTCCCGTGGCTGACCTGCTGCGCGCTGGCGATCCTGGCGCTGATCTTCGGCCTGCTGCTGAGCGAGGCGCACACCCGCCTGCAGTTCCTGTCGATGGTGGCGCTGACCGCCACGATCGCCGCTGGCAGCGCCATCGCGCGGCGCATGCGCGAGGCGTGATTCTGTAGAGCCGTCCCTACGGTCGGCTGCTGTTCGCGCGGCGGCCAGCCGAGCATGGGCTCGGCTCTACAGCAGGCATACATCCGCCGTGCCATCCTGATCGCGTGGGCCGCCAGCGGCCCGTCGACCGGGAGTACCGCATGCTGCGCAGCCGTCCTTTCCTGATGTTCACCGGCCAGGCCGAGGCCGCCCTGGCCCTGTACGCCGAAGCCTTCGCCGATTTCCGCCTGCTGGCAATGCAGCGCCATCCGGACGGCGCCGGTGCCGGTGTGCCCGGGCAGGTCCGCCAGGCCATCTTCCTGCTGGGCGGCACCCACTACCTGTGCTTTGACAGCCTGGACGTGCACGACTTCACCTTCAGCCCGTCGATCTCGCTGTTCGTCGAGTGTTCCGGTGCCGAGCAGTTCGAGCGCGCCGCGCGTGTGCTGGGCGAGGGCGGCCACTGGTTGATGCCGGTGGGCGACTATGACTTCAGCAACCGCTACGGCTGGGTGCAGGATCGCTTCGGCGTGTCGTGGCAGTTGAGCCTGGGGCAGATGCCGGACCCGTGATCGGATGTTTGTGGGTGTGGACTTTGGTCCACACACCCTCATGAAAACGGCCCGCTTGCGCGGGCCGTTCTCTTTACCGATGCAGCGAGGAATCAAGCCTCGACTTCATCATCCTTGTAGGCATCGACCGGAATGCAGGCGCACATCACGTTCTTGTCGCCGTACACGTTGTCCACGCGCGCCACCGGCGGCCAGTACTTGCTCTGCTTCAGGCTGGCCAGCGGGAACGCAGCCAGTTCACGCGGGTAGGCGTGGGTCCATTCGCTGGCGGTCACCGCAGTGGCGGTGTGCGGCGCGTTCTTCAGCGGGTTGTCTTCGCGGTCCAGGCGGCCGTCTTCGATCGCGGTGATCTCCTCGCGGATCTGGATCATCGCGTCGATGAAGCGATCCAGCTCGTGCAGCGATTCGCTCTCGGTCGGTTCGACCATCAGCGTGCCGGCCACCGGGAAGCTCAGGGTCGGTGCGTGGAAACCGAAGTCGATCAGGCGCTTGGCCACGTCCTCGGCGCCGATGCCGCTGGTCTTCTCCAGCGGGCGCACGTCCAGGATGCACTCGTGCGCCACCAGGCCGTTGCGGCCGGTATACAGGGTCTTGAAGTGCGGGGCCAGGCGCTTGGCGATGTAGTTGGCGTTGAGCTGTGCGACCTGGGTGGCCTTGCGCAGGCCTTCGCGGCCCATCATCGCGATGTACATCCAGCTGATCGGCAGGATCGAGGCGCTGCCGAAGCTGGCCGCGCTGACCATGCCGACCGGGCCGTTGTCACCCAGCTTGCCCGGCAGGAACGGCGCCAGGTGCTCCTTGACCGCGCACGGGCCAACGCCCGGGCCGCCACCGCCGTGCGGGATGCAGAAGGTCTTGTGCAGGTTCAGGTGCGAAACGTCCGAACCCCACTTGCCCGGCTTGGCCACGCCGACCAGGGCGTTCATGTTGGCGCCGTCGGTGTACACCTGGCCGCCGTGCTTGTGGATGATCTCGCAGATCTCCACCACCTCTTCCTCGAACACGCCGTGTGTGGACGGGTAGGTCATCATGATCGCGGCCAGGCGGTCGCTGTACTTCTCGGCGTTGAGGCGGATGTCCTCGACATCGACGTTGCCGTTGGCATCGGTCTTGGTCACCACCACCTTCATGCCGCACATCTGTGCCGAAGCCGGGTTGGTGCCGTGTGCCGAATCCGGGATCAGGCAGATGTCACGGTGATCTTCGCCGCGCGAACGGTGGTAGGCGCGGATCGCCAGCAGGCCGGCGTACTCGCCCTGCGCGCCGGAGTTCGGCTGCAGGCTGACCGCGTCGTAGCCGGTGCATTCGACCAGCATCGCTTCCAGCGTGTCGATCAGTTCCTTGTAGCCCAGCGCCTGGTCGGCCGGCACCAGCGGGTGGATCTGCGAGAACTGCGGCCAGGTCACCGGGATCATCTCGGCGGTGGCGTTGAGCTTCATGGTGCACGAGCCCAGCGGGATCATCGTGCGGTCCATCGCCAGGTCCTTGTCGGCCAGCGAACGCAGGTAGCGCAGCAGTTCGTGCTCGCTGTGGTGGGTGTTGAACACCGGATGGGTCAGGAACGCGGACTGGCGCAGCAGGCCGGCCGGCAGCGCGTCGGCGGTGCTGGCATCCAGCGCGTCGACGTCCAGCGAAGCACCGAACACCGCAGCCACGGCGACGATGTCGGCGCGGGTGGTGGTCTCGTCCAGGCTGATGCCGACCGAGTCGCTGTCGATCGCGCGCAGGTTGTAGCCGGCGGCGCGCGCCTTGGCATGGATCTCATCGGCGTGCACGCCGGTGACATGCAGGGTGTCGAAGAAATCGCCACCAACCTGCACGCCGGCATTGCGCAGCGCTGCGGCCAGGATCGAGGCCAGGCGATGGGTGCGGCGGGCAATGCGGGTGAGGCCTTCCGGGCCGTGGTAAACGGCGTACATCGAGGCCATCACCGCCAGCAGCACCTGCGCGGTACAGATGTTGGAAGTCGCCTTCTCGCGGCGGATGTGCTGCTCGCGGGTCTGCAGGGTCAGGCGGTAGGCCGGGTTGCCCTGGGCATCGACCGAAACACCGATCAGGCGGCCCGGCATCGAGCGCTTGTAGGCGTCACGGCAGGCCATGAAGGCGGCGTGCGGGCCACCGAAGCCGAACGGCACGCCGAAACGCTGGCTGTTGCCGACCACGATGTCCGCGCCCCATTCGCCCGGGGCGGCCAGCAGGGTCAGGGCCAGCAGGTCGGTGGCCACGGCCACCAGGCCGCCGCGTGCGTGCACGGCATCGACCAGCGCCTTGTAGTCGCCCACCTGGCCGAAGGTATCCGGATACTGCAGCAGCAGGCCGAAGGCTTCCGCTTCCAGCGCTTCGGCCGGGGTGCCGACGCGCAGCACGATGCCCATGGGCTCGGCGCGGGTACGCAGCAGTTCCAGCGTCTGCGGATGCACGGCGTCGTGCACGAAGAAGGTGTCCGACTTGGACTTGGCCGAACGCTTGGCCAGGGTCATCGCTTCAGCAGCGGCGGTGGCTTCGTCCAGCAGCGAGGCGTTGGCGATTTCCATGCCGGTCAGGTCGGCGCACAGGGTCTGGAAGTTGATCAGCGCTTCCATGCGGCCCTGCGAGATTTCCGCCTGGTACGGAGTGTAGGCGGTGTACCAGGCCGGGTTTTCCAGGATGTTGCGCAGGATCACGTTCGGCGTGTGGGTGCCGTAGTAGCCCTGGCCGATGAAGCTGCGCAGCACGGTGTTCTTGTCGGCGATCGCACGGATCTTCGCCAGTGCCTGTACTTCGGTCATCGACTCCGGCAGCGCCAGCGGTGCCGGCGACTTGATCTTGGCCGGTACGATGGCATCGGTCATGCCATCCAGCGACGCGTGGCCGACGACATCGAGCATCTGCGCGATCTCGGCGTCGTTGGGGCCGATGTGGCGCTCGACGAACGCGTTGTGGTGCTCGAGCTCACGCAGGGAAGGGGTGTTCTGGGACATGGCGAAGGATCCGTCAGGAAAGGGCACACGCACGGGCACAAGCCGCCTGTCGGCGGTCTGCGGGGCGCCCCTCTGTCCTTTTGCCTGAGAGTTTAAAAGCGCGGAAAACCGCAGCTTCGTGCCCCTTCGGCGCCGGATCGAACCGGTCTCTCCAGAGTTGTGTTACGGGTGGTATCGGGCCTGAGCGATTACGGGCGTTGCGCCTTCGGCAGCGGTGTTCCGCTTCTCCCACCGTGTTGCCCGCCGATTATAGCCCGTTGCGGGCCCGGCCAGCGGCCGCCGGTCGGTGCCGCCGCGCCTGAATGGCCGATGGCCCGGCCGTGCGTTTTGTGCAGTGCTGCATGGCATCAGGCGCAATCCCCACCTATGATGGGCGGATACCCGAATTCATCTGGCGCCGTCCCCGTTGTTGCGGGACCGGCGCCCGCCGTGCGTGCCCCGCATGGCCCTGCCGGACGCTTCCTCCATGACCGCCGCTGTTGCCCCTTCCACCCGCCGCATGGCCCTGCTGCTTGCCGGCCTGGCCATGTTCGGCCCGTTCTCGATCGACACCATCTTCCCTGCGTTCCCGCAGCTGGCCCAGCGCCTGGCGGTGGACGAGGTGGCGGTGCAGCAGACCATCAGCGTGTACCTGCTGTTCTACGGCCTGATGAGCCTGGCGCACGGCCCGCTGTCCGATGCCTGGGGCCGCAAGCGGGTGATCCTGGGCGGCCTGGTGGTGTTCGTCGGCGCCTCGGTCGGCTGCGCGCTGTCCACCGACCTGTCCACGCTGCTGGCGTTCCGCGCGCTGCAGGGCCTGTCGGCGGGTGTCGGCATGATCGTCGGCCGCGCGGTGATCCGCGACCTGTACCACGGCCACGATGCCCAGCGGCTGATGAGCCAGGTGTCGATGCTGTTCGGCATCGCTCCGGCCATCGCACCGATCATCGGTGGCTGGATCCTGCTCAGTGGCGCCGGCTGGCCGCTGATCTTCTGGTTCCTGGTGGTGTTCGGGCTGGTGCTGTTGGCGGCCACCGCGTGCTTCCTGCCGGAAACCCATCCGGTCGAGGCACGGGTGCCGCTGTCGCCGCGCGTGCTGCTGCGTGACTACGTGCGCATCGGCTTCAACCCGCGCTTCCTGCGCCTGGCGCTGGCCGGCAGCATCGGTTTCGGCGGCATCTTCCTGTACATCTCCTCGGCACCGGTGTTCGTGATGCAGCACCTGCACCTGGGCGAGGGCGGTTTCGCCTGGTTGTTCATCCCCACCATCGGCGGCATGACCACCGGCTCGTTCCTGTCCGGGCGCATGGCCGGGCACACCACGCCCACACGCCAGGTCGCCATCGGTTTCAGCCTGTGCGCGCTGTCGGCGCTGCTGAATGTCGGCTACGTGGCGCTGTCGCCGCAGTTCGTGCTGCCGTGGGCGGTGCTGCCGATCTTCCTGGGCGGCATGGGCATGGCCCTGATCTTCCCGATCCTGGCCTTGGCGGTGCTGGACATGTACCCGCACCAGCGCGGCCTGGCCTCGTCGCTGCAGGCCTTCGTGCAGCTGATGATCAGCACCGTGGTGGCCGGCGTGGTGTCGCCGCTGCTCAGTGCCAGCCCGCTGCACCTGGCGCTGGGCCAGGCCGCGTTCTTCGGCGCCGGATTCGTTTTCTGGTACTGGGAACACCAGCGTGAACGCGCGGCGCAGGCAGCCTGCACGGGCCATTGAGCAGCGCGCAGGGGTAGGGCAGGCCGCGATGCCCGTAACGCTTGCGGCGAGGAACGACCGGACTAGGCTGGGGACTCCAGCCAGCCGGTGCGTGGATGCACGACAGCCAGCCGATCCGATGTCGTTGCATGAGGTTCCCCCATGGCTGCGCAGCAGACCTATCGCCTGTTCGAGGTGGCGCTGAAGGAGCGCCGCGTTCTTTCCCCTTCCCTGGACCGCATGGTGTTCACTGGTGCCGACGTGGCGCGGATGAAGACCGAAGGCCCGGACCAGCGCATCAAGGTGTTCTTCCCCTTGCCCGGCCAGGAGGTGCCGCAGGTCCCCAGCGGTGACGACTGGTACCCACGCTACCGGGCCCTGCCGGACGACCAGCGCCCGCCCATGCGCACCTACACCATCCGCCACCTGCGCGCCGAGCAGGGCGAGGTCGACGTTGATTTCGTGCTTCATGGCGAGACCGGGCCGGCCTCGCGCTGGGCCATCCACGCGCGACCGGGCGACCGCGTAGTGCTGCTGGCCCCCGATGCCGACTGTGCCGACAGCAGCGAAGGCTGGGAATGGAAACCGCCGGCGGGAGTCGGCCAGGTGCTGCTGGTGGCGGATGAAACCGCGCTGCCGGCGGTGGCCGGAATTCTTGAGGAACTGGCGGCCATGGTCGACCCACCGCGCACGCTGGCGCTGCTGGAGGTGGCGCAGGCCGGTGATGCGGTGCACCTGAAGGCGCCCTCCAGCGCCGAGCTGGTCTGGCTGCCGCGCGGGCAGGCCGCCTACGGACAGCCGTTGCTGCAGGCGGTCCAGGCGCGGTTGGCAGCGACCTCGAGCGTGGCTGCCGGCGATGCGCTGGAGGAGATCGACGTCGATACGCAGATCCTCTGGGAGCAGGCTGATACCCGCGTGGCCGGTCCGCTGTATGCCTGGGTGGCGGGTGAGGCGGGGGCGGTGATGGCGATCCGCCGCCACCTGGTGCGCGATTGCGGGCTGGACCGCCGCGCGATCACCTTCATGGGCTACTGGCGGCATGGCAAGGTGCTGGACTGACCGGACTGGATCGAGCACGCGTGAAGCAGCGCTGCGGGCGGGGTGCGCTATCCTTGCGCCCCCCTTCGCAGCGGTACCGCACCATGTCCACCAGTTCCAAGACCCGCCGCGACCAGCGCCGTCGCCAGGAAAAGCAGGCCGTCAACAAGGCCGCAGCGCAGGCGTCGCCGGTGGAACCGCATGCCGAACTGCGCGATGCTCAGCGCACCCTGCTGGCCGGTGTCGTGCGCCGCGACGGCGAATGGGTGCTGGGCATGGACGGCCGCATCGCGGGCCACAGCGAGAGCGCTGCGCAGGTGCTGGCGCTGATCATGCAGGCCGGTGAGCTGCACGAGCGCAATGGCACGCCGGTGCGCCTGATGTACTCCGATGCACTGCGCGATGCCGCACAGGCCGAAGCGCAGGAGAAAGGCCAGACCTTCGAGGAATTCAAGGCCGAGCTGGCCGCGGCGATGGCGGCGAAGAAGAACAGCTGATCCGCCGTGGGTAGCGCCGGGCCATGCCCGGCGAGCGCAGCGGTGCGATGAAGAGCCGCCGGGCATGGCCCGGCGCTACCGGAAACATCAGGGGCGGATCCTCGCGGACCCGCCCCTTTTCTCATTTTGCTGCCGGGGCCGCGTTGGCCTGCCAGCCGCACATCTGGCCTTCGTTCTGCTGCTTCAGCCACTCGTTGACCGGGGTGAAGTACTCGATCATCGGGCCGGCATCGAGCTTGTCGGTACCGGTCAGTTCCTTCAGCGTGGCCTGCCACGGCTGGCTGGCACCCTTGCTCAGCATCGCCCAGTACTTCTGGCCGGCTTCCTTGTTGCCGTAGAAGGTGCACTCATGCAGCGGGCCCTTGTAGCCGGACGCGTCGCACAGGCCCTTGTAGAACTGGAACTGCAGGATGCGCGCCAGGAAGTAGCGGGTGTACGGGGTGTTGCCCGGCACGTGGTACTTCGCGCCCGGATCGAAGAACTCTTCGCCACGGGTGCTGGCCGGCGCCACGCCCTGGTACTTGGCCTTCAGGTCCCACCACGCCTTGTTGTAGTTGTCGGCGGTGATCGAGCCATCGAACACGCCCCAGCGCCAACGGTCGATCATCAGCCCGAACGGCAGGAACGACACGCCCGACAGCGCCATGCGCATCTGGTTGTTGATGACCGCCTCGCGGCTTTCGGTCGGCGCATCGACCAAGCCGATCGAGCTGAGGTACTTGGGCGTCATCGCCAGCACGATGGTGTCGCCGATTGCTTCATGGAAGCCATCGTTGGCACCGCCCTGGAACAGCGGCGGCAGCGGGTTGTAGGCCAGGTCGTAATAGATGTGGCCCAGCTCGTGGTAGATGGTGGTGAAGTTCTCTTCGTTCGGCTTGATGCACATCTTGGTGCGCACGTCGCCTTCCATGTTCATGTCCCAGGCGCTGGCGTGGCAGACCACGTCGCGGTCGTCAGGCTTGATGAACTGGGTCTTTTCCCAATAGGACTGCGGCAGCGACGGCATGCCAAGCGACACGTAGAAGTCCTGCGCGCGCTCGGTCATCTGCTTGGCGGTACGCAGTTCGGCCTCACGCTGCGCCTTGTACTGGGCGGCCACGTTGGCGTCCTTGCCGGCCTTGGCCAGCGCCGCGCTCAGGTTGGTCTGGTACTGCTTTTCCAGCGCTGCGGTGATGTCCAGGCTGCCAGCGCCCGGATACGGTTCCAGCTGGTCCCACAGGTTCGACCAGTCCTGCTGCCACATGTTGCCCAGCAGGTGCGCGGCGATCAGGCCGTTGCCCACTTCGGCCTTGTCCTTGCCGTAGGTCTTGTCCAGCTTGCCGCGTGCGTAGCAGTGCAGCTGCTCGTACATCGGCTTGACCTGTTCCCACAGGCGATCGGTTTCCGGGCCGATCTGCTCCGGCGGCATGTCGTAGCCGCTGCGCCACATCTGGCCGGCATCGGTGAAGCCCATGCCCTTGGCACCTTCGTTCACCAGGCCGACGAACTTCTGGTAGTCGCCGCGCATGCTCTTGGTGGTGCTGTGCCACCCCTGCCAGGCGTCGAGCTGCTTGTCGTAATCGCGGCTGCGTGCCAGCACCTGTTCCAGCTCGCCCAGCTGGCGGCAGGAGTTGGGATCGTTGGCGTCGGTGCAGTACTTGCCGGCACCGTAGCTGCCTTCCATGCGGGTGGCGATCTGGGTCAGCTCGGCCAGCTTGGCCGGATCGCGTGGCGCCGGCATCGAGGACATCAGTTTCAGCAGGTGGATCGCGCGCTTGCTGTCCTCGCTCATCGGCTTGCCATCGAACTTGGCGGCCTGCTCGATCCAGCTGTTGAGCTGGGTCAGCGAGCGCTCGTTGGCCTTGGCCGCGATGCGTTCGGAGTCACTGTTGATGTAGGTGGAGGACAGCCACTGCGCCGAGGTCATCTCCGGGTAGGCGGCCTTGAATTCGGCATTGATGCGGGCCACGAACTGGTCGGCGGTTTCGCCGGCCGGGGCGCTGCTGCTGGCGGTATCGGTGCCTGGGGTGGGTTCCTTCTTGCAGGCGGCCAGGGCCAGCGTGGCGGCGGCGACAGCCGAGGCCAGCAGGAGATGACGGTGTTTCACGGGCGGTCCTTGGGTGGTGAACGACGGCCGAAGGCTAGTGGGCCGTCGCTGCCACCGCAAGTGGCGGAAGTCGGCCGGGCGGCGCCCGGCACCCGCAGAGGCCTTCGAGCAACG
Organism: Stenotrophomonas sp. YJH_SMC_101-4; assembly: GCF_059370395.1. Classification (NCBI taxonomy): domain Bacteria; kingdom Pseudomonadati; phylum Pseudomonadota; class Gammaproteobacteria; order Lysobacterales; family Lysobacteraceae; genus Stenotrophomonas; species Stenotrophomonas sp. YJH_SMC_101-4. Next base: position 394,043 of record NZ_JCAFTP010000004.1, read on the forward strand.
GCAAAGCCGAAGCAACAGCAACAGCGGACTATCCGTGGTTTGGCGGGGCGGGTCCGGTTGCGGGGGGCGCCGTAAATCCGTCCATGGAGGCTCGGTCGCGCCATCCATGGCGCTCACGCCCCCGCAACCGGACCCACCCCGCCTTCGACAGATTTCCGCGACCTGTCATTGATCCACGCCATGCGTGGATGCTTTTCGAATTCAATTCGACTATTCGATTCCGATGGAAATTCATCCACGCATGGCGTGGATCTACCAGATCGGGACAATCTGTCAGAGGTGGAGCGGTGTCGGAGTGCGGGGTGTCAGCCGCATGGATGCGGCTGCCAAGCCTACATGGACGTACTTGCGGCGTCCCCGCATTCCGACACCGCCCCGCCAAGCCACGAATCGCCTGCTTCTGCTGTTGCCGTTGCTTGTGCAGTGGCCTCGGCGGGTGCAGGGCGCAGCCCTGCCGACAAACCCTCAACTCTCGCAGTTGGCGAACACGTCGCGATCGCGCTCGTACAGCGCCGTCTTCACCTGCATCAGGCCCAGCACCGACGGGAACAGGTTGTCGTGGTCGGTATAGGCCGCCGAACGCCTGCGCACGCATTGCAGGTCCAGCCCGCGGCTGCTGGCGAAGCCCGGCGAGAACCACATCGTCATCGGCACCCGGGTCTGCTCGGCCGGGGCGATGGCGTAAGGCACGCCGTGCAGGAACAGGCCCTTCTCGCCCAGCGACTCGCCGTGGTCGGACAGGTAGATCATCGCCGTGTCGTAGTCCTGCATGCCCTGCAGCGTGCCGATGGTCTTGCTCAGGAAGTGATCGGTGTACAGCACGGCGTTGTCGTAGCTGTTGGTGATCTCTTCGCGCGAGCAGCGGCCGATGTCACGGGTATCGCAGGTTGGCTTGAAGCGGGCGAAGGCGGCCGGATAGCGCTCGAAATAGGCCGGGCCATGGTTGCCCAGCTGGTGCAGCACCACCACGCGGTCGCCGGACTTGGCACGCACCTGGGTGGCCAGGTCCTGCAGCAGGATCTCGTCCATGCAGCGGCCGTCGGCGCACAGGCCCGGGGTGGTCGCATCGGACAGCGACTGGAACTCCAGGCCTTCGCATACGCCCTTGCATCCGGACTGGTTGTCACGCCACAACGGTGCGATGCCGGCACGGTTCAATACGTGCAGCAGCGACTGGTGTGCACGGATCTTCTTCTCGTCGTAGTCGTGACGGCCCCATGGCGAGAACAGGCACGGCAGCGAAACCTCGGTGCTGGTGCCGCACGAATGCATATCCGGGAAATTGACCACACTGGCCTGGGCCAGTTCCGGGGTGGTGTTGCGGCCACCGTTGAGGCCCCAGTTCTGTGCGCGCACGGTTTCGCCCATGACGATCACCAGCAGGCGCGGCTTGCTGGCAGGTGCACGCGGGGTGGCCTTGGCATCGGTACCGATCGGCAGCTTCGGCGCGCGCTGCACCGGGTTGTCGCCACGCAGTGCGCGCGGCATGCCCAGCAGCACGTTGGCCGGGGTGGCGAGGTAACGCACTTCGCGCTGGTTGCGCATCAGTGCCGAGATATCCTGGAACGAGATCAATGCGCCGCCTACCGCGGTCACTGCCGCCACCACCAGGAAGCCGACGCGCCAGAGCAGGCTGCGACCCCAGCTGCGACGGCGCAGCTGCACGCGCCACAGCACGATCATCGGCAACACCGCCAGCAACAGCACCGGCCACACCAGCGACACGGTCATCAGCTCGCGGCTTTCCTTGGGATCGGTCGCCAGCACGTTGCGCAACATGTCCGCATCCAGGTAGATGTGGTAACGGCTCATGTAGTGCGCGGCGAATGCGGTCACCAGCAGCAACAGGCTGATCACCACCCTGGCGTTCCAGCGCCAGACCAGGATGCCCAGCAGCACGCCGTGCGCACCCAGCAGCAACAGCAGCAGCGACAGCGCGTAGCGCAGGCTGCCCGGATGGCTGGCCATCGCGCTGTGCCAGAACAGGCCGTTGCCGGCCACCGCGAAGAACAGGCTGGTCAGTGCGATGAGTGCTTCGGTGGACAGCTGCGGCCGCCAACGGCGAAGGTTCGCCAACGCGGGAAGGCGGGCGGGGCGTTGGACCGATGCACTCATGCGTTTGCCTCCTGGCGGTGGGGACGGTCCAGCTGACGACGTGCCAGGACGCGTTTGACGATCAGATACAGGCCCAGCGAAAGCAGCCAGCAGATCAAAGCAGTAGCAACGTCATGCGAAAGGAAATGCGCACCCCGCAGCTGCTGGCTGATGCCGAACACCAGGCCGGTGGCAAGGCCGATCCACAACCCGGCCCAGCGCCATGAAGGGCGCCACAGCAAGGCAAAAAAGTACAGGGACAACCATGCATAACCCGCGCTGGCGTGGCCCGCCGGGAAGCAGGCCTGCGCGGCCATGCCTGCGGGGCGCGCCGTGAAAAGCCCGATGAAAGGCTGGTGGCCGCCGTAGCGCAGCAGGTCCCAGGGGCATTCCATCGGCACCAGCGACTTCAGCAGGGAGATCACACCCGTGCCCAGAGCCATGGCAATTACGACATAAAGCAGCGCCCACCGCAGGGTGCGATCGCGACCCTTCCGCCAGTGGTGGAAGCACAGCAGGATCGCCACGAGGGCAGCAGCCGTGCTCAGCCACTTGCCAGCCTTGTGCACAAGCGTGCGGGTGACCCAGGCGTCCTGAAGCGCCCAGTGGCCCCCCTCAAGGCGGAACAGGTGATCGGCCACCCATTGGTCGCCGCCGAACCCCATCAGCAGCGTAAACAAGGGCAGACCGATTGCGACAGGCAGCCAGAGGTGAGTTACGGCAAATCGTGACGCCAGTGGCGATGTCGCAAGCGGCGCTACCGCATCAAGGGGACGGACGGGCATGCTGGGAAAGGGCGGGTCGGGAATCCGCGGTCATGCTCGTCACCTGGATGTCGGAGAAGGGTCGGACGCTCGTTCGTGCCGGGTTAATGCTTGCCCAGCACGTGCCGACGTTCAGTCTTCTTCGGCGGTCGACCCGGCCCGCTCGGCGTGGCATTGCGGGTTCCATGCGGTACCGGGAAGCAGTTGCCAACGGTTCCTGTTGGCAACACCGATATCGATCACCTTGCTCGGGTCCACGCACGGGCTCATCGCATCATCCAGCACCAGCAGCCAGCGCTTGTCCGGCGCCTCGGCCAGCCACGGCCCGGCGTCGTGCCACTGCTCGGCCCAGGGCCGCTTGAAGCCGAACTCGCGCACCGGCCGGTCGGCCTGCAGCAGGTTCTGCTCGCGCCAGGCCACCAGCGCCAGTTCGGCGTCGGGACCGATCCGAGCGCCGACCCGGCGCATCAGCGCCGATGCCGAGGCGAAGGGGTCCAGTGCAGGCATCAGCACCAGGCCGTAGAGCATCCACAGCATGCCGTGGGTCAGCAGCACCAGCGTCGCGGCACGACGTACCCGCAGCCACACGATCAGCGTGGCCAGGGCAATGGCGAAGGTCAGCAGGCCATCGCCCAGCACCGGCAGCAGCGTATCCGGCATGGCGCGGCGTTCCAGTTGCGCCAACGCCCACGGGTGCTCGGTCATCAGCATCACGCCGAGCACGCCGGTGGCCAGCATCAGCACCACGCTGTAGCCGAACAGGTAGCGGCGCACGCACAGGCGGCGCAACAGGCCGGGCAGCAGCGGTGCCACGGCCAGTGCCATTGCCGGCAGCATCGGCAACAGATACACCTCGCGCTTGCCCGGGCTGGCACTGAAGAACACCAGTACCAGCACCGCCCAGCCCAGCAGCAGCCATTGGCGACGGTCGCCACGGCGGATACGGCGCCACCAGGGCTTGAACAGCATCGGCAGCAGCAGGCTGCCCGGCAGCCATAGGGTCAGGATCACCTGCAGGTAGTACCAGGCCGGCTGCCGGTGGTGCCAGGCATTGGCATAACGGGTACCGGTCTGCTTGAACAGCAGCTCATGCGCGTAGGCCTGCAGTTCGGCGCTGGGCGTGTGCAGCAGGGCCCAGCCCAGCGGCGCCAGCCACACGCCCACGCCCAGCAGGAACGCCGGGATCAGCCACAGCAGCGTTGCCGGGTGCGGACCCTCCACGCGGTACCCGCGACGGCGCTGGTACAGCCACCAGCCGAACCAGGGCAGCACCATCAGCAACGGCAGGAAACCCACGCCCTTGGTCACCGTGCCGACGCCTGCGGCGAAACCGGCCAGCCACAGCGCGGGCAGGTTACGACGTTCGCGCAGGTGCCGCATTAAGCCCCACACGGCGACGGTGGTCATCCCCACCAGCACCATGTCGATCTGCGCACGCTTGGCCATCAGCCCGAACTGCAGGGTGCAGAACAGCGCCGCGAGGGCATAGATGGAATGCCGCGGCGACCACAGCCGCCGTGCCAGATCCGACACCAGCCACAGGCTCAGCAGGGCGCCCAGCAATGACGGCAGCAGGAACGACCACTGCCAGCTGCCGACCACCTCGTAAGCGGCCGCCTGCAGCCACATGAACACCGGTGGTTTCTCGGCATACAGCTCGCTGCCACGATGCGGCAGCAGCCATTGCCCGCTCTCGACCATGGTCCGCGCGGCCAGCACGAAGCGCGGCTCGTCCGGCGGCTGCGGCTGCCGAAGGCCGATGCCCGCTGCCAATGCAGCAATGATCAGCAGCCACAACAGGGGCAGGCGCCAACGGCGGGGCAGGGCTACGGGCACGGCAGGCTCCGGGAGCAAAACGGCCATTCTGAGGTGGCGGGGGTGGGAAAAGCGTCAGAAGGGGGCGGGACGACCGCATTCCGACATGGGCGGCGCTACCATGGTACGAACTTCTGTGGATGTTTCGTGCATGCGTCTGTTGGTGATCGAGGACAACCGCCAGCTGGTGGCCAACCTGTTCGACTATTTCGAGTCGCGCGGGCATGTGCTCGACGTGGCCCCGGATGGCATCACCGGCCTGCACCTGGCCGGAAGCCATCCCTACGACGCGGTGATCCTGGACTGGATGCTGCCGCGCATGGAGGGGCCGGAGGTGCTGCGCCGGCTGCGCACCGAGCATGCATCGGAAGTGCCGGTGATCATGCTGACCGCGCGTGACGAGCTGCCGGACAAGATTGCCGGCTTCCGTGCCGGCGCCGACGACTACCTGACCAAGCCGTTCGCGCTGCCGGAACTGGAGGTGCGGCTGGAAGCGCTGCTGCTGCGCGCGCAGGGCCGCAACCCGCGCAAGCGCCTGCAGGTGGGCGACCTGGTGCTGGATCTGGCGACGCTGGAGGCCCAGCGTGAGGGCCAGGTGCTGCACCTGTACCCGGCGTGCCGCAAACTGCTGGAAGTGCTGATGCGGGCCAGCCCGGGTGCGGTGACACGACAGCAGCTGGAGTTCGCCCTGTGGGGCGACGAGCCGCCGGATGGTGACCTGCTGCGCTCGCATGTCTACGAGTTGCGTCGCAGCGTTGACGGCCCGTTTGCCGAGAAGCTGATCCACACCCTGCCGCGGGTGGGTTATCGGCTGGCCGTGACCACCGGCAGCGACGCTGGCAAGGATACTGATGAAGGCGCGTAAGCCCGGGCCGCTGTACCGGCGCGTGCTGTGGTGGTTGCTGGGCTACCTGGCGCTGCTTTCGCTGGCGGTGTTCAGCGTCGGCAATTACGTGCATGAGCATGCCGAGCACGCTGCCTGGCGCGCGCTGCTCAATTCCGAACTGGACAGCATCGTCGAACATGTCGAACACGAGCCGCACTACCGCTGGCAGGATTCGGACACGCTCAGCCTCTACCGCTTCGACGCGGTCAACCTGCCCGACAGCCTGCGTACCCTGCATCCCGGGCTGCATGACGGGGTGATGGTGAAGGGCCGCGAGACGGCGGTGATGGTGCGCGAGACCGAATCGATGGGGCGGGTCGCGCTGGCGCTGGATATCTCCGACTTCCACGATCTGGAGCAGTTCGCCACGCGCTGGGTGATGCTGGCGGGCGTGATCATGATCTTCGTCACCGTGCTGATGGCGTCCTTCGGCATGGAGCGGATGGTGCGACCGTTGAGCCTGCTGGCGCAGCGCATCGCCGATCTGCGGCCCGGTGCGCAGGGGCAGCGCATAGAGGTCGACCCGCGTGGCAGCTCCGAGCTGCACACGATTGCCGGTGCACTGAACGATTACCTGGACCGCAACGAACAGTTCGTCGAACGCGAGCGGGTGTTCATCAGCACCGCCAGCCATGAACTGCGCACGCCGATCGCGGTGATGACCGGTGCCGCCGAACTGGCGCTGGAGCAACCGGGCCTGCCCGAGCGTGCGCGCCAGCAGATGCAGCGGGTACTGCGCACCGCGCAGAGCGTGGAGCAGCTGATCGAACTGCTGCTGGTGCTGGCGCGTGATCCGGCACGACTGGCGGCGCGTGCCGAGCGCATCGCGCTGGACCAGCTGCTGCCGGAGATCGTCGACGACCATCGCCATCTGTTGGGCGACAAGGACCTGAGCATCGGCATCCAGGCCGCGCCGGTGGACATCGTCGCGCCGCTGGCAGTAGTGCAGGCGGCGATCGGCAACCTGGTGCGCAACGCCATCGAGAACAGTGGCCGTGGCCACATCGAATTGCGGCTGAGTTCGTCGGCGGTGCTGACCCTGCAGGACCCCGGGCATGGCATGAGCCCGGAGGAGATCGCGGCCATCCACGCGCGGATGGCCCGTGGCGAGCGCGCCGATCGTGGCGGCGGCATCGGGCTGGATCTGATCGCGCGGCTCTGCGAGCACCTGGGCTGGACCCTGCAGCTGCAGCCCTGCGAGCCGCGTGGCACGCGTGTCACGCTCGATTTCAGTGCCTCGCGACCGGGCTGATCCGGCCGTCCTGGTAGATGCCAACCCTGGTGGGCATGCTGCCCGTCGACCAAGGTCGACGCCTACCCACGCAATGGCTGTCCGCGTCAACGCCCGTTCGGCCGCGCCACATGCTGGTCGATCAGGATCACGTTGCCGTCGGGATCGGCAAGCTGCAGGTAGCCGGTCCCCTGGCCATCGGGATCGGTGCGGACTGCCAGCGCGATGCCCCTGGCGTCCAGCTCCGCCTGCAGCTCGCGCACATCCTGGAAGTGGGTCAGTTCCTGCTTGTGCTGGTCCCAGCCGGGGTTGAAGGTCAGCAGGTTGCCCTCGAACATGCCCTGGAACAGGCCGATCACGGTGCCGTTGCTGCGCAGCACCAGCCAGTTCTGTGCTGGATCGCCGCCGGTGACCGAGAAGCCCAGGGCTTCGTAGAAGGCACGGGAGGCCGCGAGATCCTTCACCGAGAGACTGACCGAAAAGGCGCCAAGCTGCATGAGTAGGCTCCCTGAGGGGATGGAGGCGTGGTCGGCACTGCAGCATGACCCGGCGTGAAGACAATGTTAATCTCGACCTGCGCCGCTTTATGCGGCGCTTTTTTTTCTCCGCTCTTTCGATCGACAGAGGATCCCGTGCCGACCGAACCCGCTACTGCCCTGATCAGCAACGACATCGTTGGACTGGGCCTGATTGCCGCCACCCTGGCCCTGATCTTCTGGGCCGCCAGTGGTCCGACCCCGCTGCTGAAGAAGATCTTCGCCTGGGTGCCGGCACTGCTGCTGTGCTATTTCATCCCCGCCATCTACAACACCGCTGGTGTCATCGATGGCCACAACACCTCGCTGTACAACCCGGTCGCGCGTGACGTGCTGCTGCCGGCCGCGCTGGTCCTGCTGACCCTGTCGATCGACCTGAAGGGCGTCATCAAGCTCGGGCCGAAACTGCTGCTCGTGTTCTGCGCCGGTACCGCCGGCATCATGCTCGGCGCTATCGTCTCGTTCCAGCTGATGAAGCTGATCCATCCGGAAACCGTGGCCGGTGATACCTGGGCGGGCATGGCGGCGCTGGCCGGCAGCTGGATCGGTGGCGGCGCCAACATGGTCGCCATGCGCGAAGTGTTCGGCACCGATGCCACCACCTTCGGCCAGTTCGCCGTGGTCGACGTGGCCTGCGCCAGCCTGTGGATGGCGATCCTGCTGTTCCTGGCCAACCGCGCACAGCAGATCGACACCCGCAATGGTGCCGACACCCGCGCCATCGACGAGATGAAGGCACGCATCAGTGCCTACGAGGCGCAGAACGCGCGCATTCCCAGCATGACCGACCTGATGGTGATCGTCGGCGTGGCACTGGGCGGCGTCGGCCTGGCCCATGCGATCGCCGCGCCGCTGGCGGGCTGGTTCAAGGCCCATGTCAGCTGGGCCAGCCAGTTCAGTCTGGACAGCCAGTTCGTGTGGGTGATCCTGCTGTCCACCGCGATGGGCCTGGGCCTGAGCTTCACTCGTGCACGCAGGTTGGAAGCGGCCGGTGCATCGCGGCTGGGCACGGTGTTCCTGTACTTCCTGATCGCCTGCATCGGCATGCAGATGAACCTGTTGTCGCTGCTGGACCGGCCATGGCTGTTCCTGCTCGGTGCGATCTGGATGGCCACGCACGTGCTGGTGCTGTGGGTCGTGGCCAAGCTGCTGCGCGCGCCGCTGTTCTTCTTCGCCATTGGCTCGCAGGGCAACATCGGCGCTGCGGCCTCGGCGCCGGTGGTGGCAGCGGCGTTCCATCCGACGCTGGCCCCGGTGGGCGTGCTGTTGGGCACGGTGGGCTATGCCACTGGTACCGGCCTGGCGTATGTCACCGGTCTGATCCTGAAGTGGATGGCCACCGGCTGAGGAGGCCAGCCAGGCGGCGCCCGGCACCCGCGGTAGTGCCGGCCGCTGGTCGGCAACCTCAACATCAAAAGCCAGAGCGGCATTCCGTGTGATGACGGGGTGGGTCCGGTTGAGGGGGACGGCGTGAATACGTCCATGTAGCCTCGGTCGCGCCATCCATGGCGCTCACGCCCCCTCAACCGGACCCACCCCGCCTCCGACAGTTTTCCGCGATCTGCTGGATCCACGCCATGCGTGAATCAATTCCATCGGTATCCATGAACAAAGAAGGGGGCGGCTCCGTTTTCCAACGAAAACGAATCCGACCCCAGATGTTTCGCACCGTCCCCGGAAATCTGTCAAAGGCGGGGCGGGGTGGGCTTGCAGGACCGTTGGCGCCATGGATGGCGCCATCGAGCCCCCAGGGACGGGTTTACGGCGTGTCCTGCGAACCCACAGCGCCCCGCCAAACCCACAGAAAGCCAGAGCCGACGCTCCAGCAGTTGCAGTTGCAGTTGCTCCGGCCTCTGCGGGCGCCGGGCTGCAAGCCCGGCACCCAACCCTCAACAGCAGCGGCCACCGTTGCGTCCGCCGTAACGCGCTTCCTGGCGTTCGCGGAAGAACGTCTTGTAGTCCATCGGCTCCTGGTCCGGATGCTTTTCCAGCATGTGCCGGACGTAGTTGTCGTAATCAGGAATGCCACAGCACAGCCGTGCGGTCTGCACCAGGCGCCGCCAGATGCGGCGGTGGGCCTGGTACTGGCCGGCGGGAACCAGTTGCGTGCTCATCACAGATCCACCATTTCATGCGGCTTCAGCGCCACGTACGGGGTCTCGCGGTCGCTGCGCTGCGGATTGCGGCGGGCCGCCAGGATGGTCTTGATCGAATACACCAGCACCGCGCCCACCACCAGCAGGAACAGCGCGGTCAGGCCGGTGTTGACGTAGGCGTTGACCACGATCTGCTTCATCTGCGCCACTGACTTGGCCGGTGCGGTGATGGTGTCGCTGGCGAGCGCGGCCTGGAACTTGTGTGCCTGTGCCAGGAAGCCCTGTGCCGGGTTGCTGTCGAAGATCTTGATGAAGCCGGCGTAGGTGGTGCAGATCAGCAGCCACACTGCCGGTACTGCGGTAACCCACGCATAGCGGTCACGCTTCATCTTGAACAGCACCACCGTGCCCAGCATCAGCGCGATACCGGCCAGCATCTGGTTGGAGATGCCGAACAGCGGCCACAGTGTCTGGATGCCACCGAACGGATCGACCACGCCGGTGTAGAGCAGGTAGCCCCACAGCGCCACGCAGCCTGCGGTACCGATGATGTTGGCGGTCCACGACTCGGTCTTCTTCAGGGCCGGCACGAAGTTGCCCAGCAGGTCCTGCAGCATGAAGCGTCCGGCGCGGGTACCGGCGTCCACCGCGGTCAGGATGAACAACGCCTCGAACAGGATCGCGAAGTGGTACCAGAACGCCATCATCGCGTCGCTGCCACTGGGAATTGCTTCGTGCAGGATCTGCGCGATGCCCACCGCCAGTGTCGGCGCACCACCGGCACGATGCAGGATGGTCGGTTCGCCGATCGCCGCCGCGGTCGCAGTCAGCTGTTCGGGCGTGATGGTGAAGCCCCAGGTGTTGGTGATGTAGTGCGCCGCCGAGGCCGCGTCGGCACCGATCACCGCGGCCGGGCTGTTCATCGCGAAGTAGATGCCCGGGTCGATGATCGATGCGGCCACCAGTGCCATCACCGCTACGAACGATTCCATCAGCATGCCGCCGTAGCCGATGTAGCGCATGTGCGCTTCATTGGCCAGCAGCTTCGGCGTGGTGCCCGAGGAAATCAGGGCATGGAAACCAGAGACCGCACCGCAGGCGATGGTGATGAACAGGAACGGGAACATGCCGCCCTTCCACACCGGACCATCACCGCTGGCGGCGAACTGGGTCAGCGCCGGCATCTTCAGTTCCGGCATCACCACCAGGATGCCGATGGCCAGCGCGATGATGGTGCCGATCTTGAGGAAGGTCGACAGGTAATCACGCGGGGCCAGCAGCAGCCACACCGGCAGCACCGAGGCGACGAAGCCGTAGCCGATCAGCATCCAGGTGATCTGGGTGCCGGTGAAGGTGAACGCCGGGCCCCAGACCGGATCGGCGGCGACCTTGCCGCCGTACCAGATCGCAGCCAGTAGCAGGATCAGGCCAACCACCGAGATCTCGCCGATCTTGCCGGGGCGGATGTAGCGCATGTACACGCCCATCAGGATCGCGATGGGCATCGTCGCGATCACCGTGAACATGCCCCACGGGCTTTCGGCCAGCGCCTTGACCACCACCATCGCCAGCACCGCCAGGATGATGATCATGATCAGGAACGCGCCGAACAGCGCGATGGTGCCGGGCACCTGGCCCATCTCTTCTCTTACCAGGTCGCCCAGCGAACGGCCGTTGCGGCGGCTGGACAGGAACAGGACCATGAAGTCCTGCACCGCGCCGGCCAGCACCACGCCCACCACCAGCCACAACAGGCCGGGCAGGTAGCCCATCTGCGCAGCCAATACCGGGCCGACCAGCGGGCCGGCACCGGCGATGGCGGCAAAGTGATGGCCGAACAGCACGTGCTTGTTGGTCGGCACGTAGTCCAGGCCATCGTTGTTGATCACCGCCGGGGTGGCCCGGGTCGGATCCAGCTGCATCACCTTGTTGGCGATGAACAGGCTGTAGAAGCGGTAGGCGACCAGGTACAGCGAAACCGCTGCCACCACGATCCACAGTGCGTTGATGTGTTCGCCGCGGCGCAGGGCCACGGTGCCCAGACAGAATGCGCCGAGCAGGGCGAGTACCGCCCAGCCCAGTTTGGAAAACCCTTTCATGAGGTGCTCTCTCCCGGAAAGACAGACAAAGAGTCCCGCGTGCCCTCGACAGGGTCAATTGGCACAGGACGAATCGGCGGTAGTACTTTGGTCGTACGTTTGTTGTGCTGACGTGCAGCGAACATCAGGGATGGAACAATCGGTTGCGGCGCCGTCCATTGGCGTGCGGCCGTGTGGCGCCCATCTTCAGTGGCATCCATCCAACAGGAGTCGCCATGAGCTTTCCCGAACCGGTCCGCGTGCTGCGGACCATCCGTGGCATGCCCACCTCCGACGGTGCCGGCGTGCGCCTGACCCGCGTCATCGGTGGCCCCACGCTGCCCGACCTGGATCCGTTCCTGCTGCTCGATGAGTTCGGTACCGATCGTGCCGAGGACTACATCGCCGGGTTTCCGGAGCATCCGCACCGCGGCTTCGAAACCGTCACCTACATGCTCGACGGGCGCATGCGGCATCGCGACAACCACGGCAACGAAGGCCTGCTGACCCCGGGCAGCGTGCAGTGGATGACCGCTGGCCGTGGCCTGGTGCATTCGGAGATGCCCGAGCAGGAGAGCGGGCAGATGCGCGGGTTCCAGCTGTGGGTGAACCTGCCGGCGAAGGAGAAGATGACGGATCCGAAGTACCAGGAATTCGCGCCCGAGCGCATTCCCGTGGTGCACCCGGAGCCGGGCGTGGACGTGAAGGTGATTGCCGGCAGCGTGGATGGCACGCAGGGCCCGATCGTGCAGCCGGCCACCGATCCGCTGTACCTGGACATCACGCTGGCCCCGGATCGCGCCTGGACCTATGCGTTGCCGGAAGGGCACAACGCCTTTGCATACGTGTTCGAAGGTGGCGTGACCGTGGGGGAGCAGGACGCCGCGCGTGACGTGGCACGCCAGGAGCTGGCGGTGCTGGGCGGCGGTGAGCAGCTGCACCTTTCGGCCGGCAGCGAAGGCGCGCGGCTGATCCTGGTGGCCGGCCGTCCGCTGCGCGAACCGGTGATGCGCCACGGGCCGTTCGTGATGAACACACGGCAGGAACTGATGCAGGCCTTCGTCGATTTCCAGGAAGGCAAGTTCTGAGGGAGTGCCGGCCGCTGGCCGGCAACCTCTTCTGATCGGGAACGAAGCGTTTGCCGGCCAGCGGCCGGCACTACCGTCGGATCGGGTCGCATTGCGGGGATGCTGCCAGGCAGTCATCCCCGTCACCTTCAGCGCCCCGCGGCCACGGCCGACGGGGTCAGGCTCATGCCCTGCGCCAGCTGCTGCAGCGAGCCCAGTTCCTGGGCGCTGTCCGGATACAGCGAAATCTGCGCGTAACGCCCTTTGTCGAGCTTGACCACACTGATGCGGCGCTCGGCATAGCCGGGCGGCTGCTGGCCTCCCAGATCGGGCTGGTACCAGTACAGCGACTCACCGCCGAAGCTGCCCTTTTCCTGGCGCAGCGAGCGGTTCAATGGAAGGTTGGGATCGCGCGCACTGAGCATCAGGCTCAGTACCTCGCGGCCGTCCCCGGTGCTGGCGCGGCAGACCAGGAAATCGGCCTGTGCCTGCTGTTGCCACTGCAGGCCACTGCTGGCCGGCAATGAAGGACATTCGGTGGGAGCCTGCGCAGCGGCCTGGGCCGCAGCGAACAGCAGGCTCGACAACACTACAGGCGCGAACTTCATGCATCCCCCAAGGTGGTGTGTCGTTGGCTCCGCCGGATGGACCGGCAGCCTTGGCATCCCATCCCCGGATGCCACCCCGGCCGGCATGTGCACGGACGGTCAACTCAACCTTAACGGAACGTGAGCGATCGCACAAATTGCGGTTACAAGCGTAACCATTGCGGCCGAAGGTCGGCCGCAATGGTCCGCACAGGCCTCAGCGGTCGTTGCCGATCCACTTGTAGATGATGCCACCGATCGCGCCGCCCAGCAGCGGAGCGACCCAGAACAGCCACAACTGGCTGACCGCGCCGCTGCCGGCGAAGAAGGCCACCGCCGTGGAGCGGGCCGGGTTCACCGAGGTATTGGTGACCGGAATGCTGATCAGATGGATCAGGGTCAGCGACAGGCCGATCGCCAGCGGCGCGAAACCGGCCGGTGCCTTGCCGTGGGTGGCGCCCATGATCACGATCAGGAACACCGCGGTCAGCACCACTTCGCACAGGAAAGCCGCCGCCACGCTGTAGCCGCCGGGCGACAGCGCGCCATAGCCATTGCTGGCGAACGCACCGGCCTGACTGCCGTCGATGGCGAAGCCACTGGCGCCGGAGGCGATCTGCAGCAGGATGAAGCCGGCCAGCAGGCCGCCGGCGACCTGGGCGATGATGTAGGGCACCAGGTCCTTGGTCGGGAAGCGGCCGCCAGCCCACAGCCCGACGCTGACTGCCGGGTTGAAGTGCGCGCCGGAGATGTGGCCGAACGCATAGGCGCCGGTCACCACGGTCAGGCCGAAGGCGAGCGCCACGCCGAGGAAACCGATACCCAGCGGATTGCCGTCACCCCCGAACTTGGCGGCCAGCACCGCGCTGCCACAGCCACCCAGAACCAGCCAGAACGTGCCGAGGAACTCGGCGGACAAGCGTTTACCCATGCTCATGTGTTGCACTCCTTTGACGGTCGAAAGTGTGATTTATGTCACATTTCAGTGATCAGCGGGTGACTGTAGTGTCAACGCCGGGTGCAGGGATACACCTTCGGATGTGTGCAACACGCGATGTTCAGTACTGCGGCAGCGGGATGAATTCCTTGTCGTCGCCGGGGATGGTGCCGAATCGGCCCGCTTCCCAATCGTGCTTGGCCTGCTCGATACGCTCCTTCGAGCTGGATACGAAGTTCCACCACAGATGACGCGGGCCATCCAGCGGCTCGCCGCCGAACAGCATCGCCTTCACCGGCGTCTTCGCGCGCAGGCGGCCACGTGCGCCGGCTTCCGGGATCACCAGGTGCTGGGCGGGGATGTCCACGCCGTCCAATTGCGCGTCGCCTTCGAGGATGTACAACGCGCGCTCGCGGTGGCCATTGTCGATATCGATCTCCGCATCCGGGTCGAGGTCGATTGCTACGTTGAGGGTGTCGGCGAACACCTTCACCGGCGATTCCTCGCCATAGGCACGCCCGGCGATCACCCGCAGCCAGGCACCATTGCGGCGCTGCTCGGGGAGGGTGGCCGCGGCATGGTGGTAGAAGGCCGGTTCGATTTCCTCATGCGACTTCGGCAACGCCACCCAGGTCTGCATGCCATGGATCGGGTTGTCATGGTCGCGGTCCGGTTGTGGCGTGCGCTCGGAATGGGCGATGCCGCGGCCGGCGGTCATCCAGTTGACGTCACCGGGACGGATCACCTGGTCCGACCCCAGCGTGTCGCGGTGGCCGATCGCGCCCGACCACAGGTAGGTCACGGTGGCCAGGCCGATATGTGGATGCGGGCGCACGTCGATGGCGGTGCCGGGGTGCATGAGTGCCGGGCCCATCTGGTCGACGAACACGAACGAGCCGATGCTGCGCGCCTGCAGGGTGGGGACGGCGCGACGGACTTCGAGGCCGCCGATGTCGTGCACGCGCGGGGCGATGATGGTGGTCATGCGGGCGTTCTCGCTGGCAGGGATCAGGTGATCAGCATCGCATGCAGCTGTGACGGGCACATGCCCCGTATGGGTAACAGGTTGTTCCAGCCAACGGCGCAGCCCCTCGTGGCTGGCTGGTTGGTCGCTGAAGGCAAAAGCAGAAGCCGCGCTTGGCCGGGCGGGTGGGTGGCGCAGGGGGCGCTGCAAGTACGTCCATGTAAGCTCGATCGCCGCATCCATGCGGCTCACGCCCCTGCGCCACCCACCCGCCCGGCCTCTGACAGTTTCCGTGTGCGTCCAGCCACGGAGAAGAAAAAAGAAAATCAAAGTCAGAATCAAACGCCGGTCGCTTCGCTCCTGGTGTCGACCAAGGTCGACACCCACCAGTTCGTAATGATCCGTGCCGACCAACGTCGACATCTACCAGCCATCGCAGTTCACCCACCGTCACCGGGAAACTGTCAGGGGTGGGGCGGTGTCGGGTTGCGGGGTGTCCGCGGCATGGATGCCGCGGCCAAGCCCCCAAGGACGGGTTTACGGCGTCCCCGCAACCCGACACCGCCCCGCCCAACAAACAGAAAAGCCAGAGCCGCTTTGGCTCTGGCTCTGGCTTTTGCTTCGGCGGTTGCCTCTGCGGGTGCCGGGCCGCAGGCCCGGCCGATAAACTCAAACCACTGGTTCGCGCAGGGCGGGGTTGTCCCAGCCGGGGCGCGGGGCGAAACGGTCGCCATGGCGCTGCTGCAATGCCTTCAACCGCTCGACAATCGCATCGGCACCCACCGCACGGATGTGCTGGATCGGACCGCCACGGAACGGGGCGAAACCGGTACCGAAGATCACGCCCGCATCCAGCAGGTCCGCATCGGCCACCACGCCCTCGTGCAGGCACGCCACGGCCTCGTTCAACAGCGGCAGGATCAGGCGGTCCTCCAGATCGGCCGGGGCCTGGTAATCGCTGGCCACGTCCGGCTTCTTCGGCTTGCCGTTTTCCCAGGTGTAGATGCCCTGGCCGTCCTTCTTGCCACGCTTGTCCGGTTCCACCGTCTGCAGTGCGGCCGGAATCTGCAGGCCCAGGAACGGCGCCAGTTCGCGGCCGACGCCTGCGGCCACGTCCAGGCCCACGGTGTCGATCAGTTCGATCGGCCCCATCGGCATGCCGAACTTCACCGCGGCCTTGTCGATCACCGGGCCCGGGATGCCTTCGGCGTAGGCAGTGGCGGCTTCCAGCATGTACGGGAACAGCACGCGGTTGACCAGGAAGCCCGGGCTGCCGGCCACCGGCACCGGGAACTTGCCCAGCGCCTTGCAGAACGCGGCCAGGCGGCGCTCGGTCTCCGGCGCCATGCCGTCGTGATGGATGATCTCCACCAACGGCATCTGCGCGACCGGGTTGAAGTAATGCAGGCCAGCGAACTGTGCTGGGCGCTGGATGTGGTCGCGCAGTTCCACCAGCGGAATCGACGAGGTGTTGGTGGTCAGCAGTGCGTCCACCTTCATCTTCGGTTCCAGCGTCTGGTACAACGCACGCTTGGCTTCCGGATTCTCGATGATCGCTTCGATCACCAGGTCGGCCTCGGCCACGCCGTTGCCATCCAGGTCGGCGCGCAGGCGTGCCGCCACGGCAGGGCGCTTGCTCTCGTCGCGCACCTTCTTGGCGAACAGCGCCTGCGCGCGTTCCATGGCGGGATCGATGAAGCGCTGCTCGCGGTCCTGCAGGGTCACCTCGAAGCCCTTGTAAGCGGCCCATGCGGCGATGTCGCCACCCATCACGCCGGCGCCGACCACGTGCACGTGGCGGATGCCGGAGTCACCGCCGCCCAGGCCCTTCAGGCGCTCGGTCAGGAAGAAGATGCGGATCAGGTTGCGCGCGGTCGGCGTGCTGGCCAGCTTCACCACTGCGCGGCGTTCGGCATCCAGGCGCGCCTGGATCGGCTTGCCGCCGCTGCGCTGCCAGGTGCTGATCAGCGCGTACGGCGCCGGGTACTGGTCCTTCTTGGCCTTGCGTGCGACCTGCTTGACCATCTGCGGTGCCAGCAAAGTGCGTGCCAGCCAGGTATTGGTGGCCCAGGCCGTCGCGCGCTGCTTGAACGGGCGGGTGGTGCCGGACAGCGCCAGCGCCACGGCGGTGTCGAGCACCACCGCCGGTGCCACCACCTTGTCGACCAGGCCGATGCCACGCGCGGCCGAGGCCGACAGGGTGCGGCCGGTCAGCATCATGTCCATCGCCGCCGGGGCGCCCACCAGCTGCGGCAGGCGTGCACTGCCGCCCCAGCCCGGGAAGATGCCCAGCTGGGTCTCCGGCAGGCCGATGCGGGTGCTGCTGTCATTGGAGGCCACGCGGTAGCGGCAGGCCAGTGCCAGTTCGGTGCCGCCGCCCAGGCAGTGGCCGTGGATGGCCGCCACGGTCGGGCAGGGCAGCTCGGCCAGCTTCTGGTAAGTGGCCTGGCCGCGACGGATGGCGTCGTTGACGGTGCCGCGGCGGTCGAACTCCTGGAACTCCTTCAGGTCCGCACCGGCAATGAAGCCGGCCTTCTTCAGCGACTGGATCACCACGCCCTTGGGCGGGTCCAGCGCAATGCGCTCGAGCAGGTCGCCCAGTTCCAGCAGCACGTCCTGCGACATGGCGTTGACGCTGCTGTCCTGACGATCCAGGGAGAGAACCACCACGCCGTCGTCGCGGATCTCGGGGTGCCAGTGGCTGAAGCGGAGACCATCGAAGCCTGAGAGCATGGACGTTCCATCCGGTTGTGTATGGAGAAGCGGCTATGATCCAGAGGTTGTTTCCCCCGCGTCAAATCCCAATAGCAGGGGAGTGGCGACCCCGGATCCATGGCCGTGGACCGGAACGCTAACGGAACGGTGGTTAAAAGCTGGTGCGGCGCCAGGTGATCGGCGACTGAACTTTTCCCGGGATTGGCAGTCTCATTGCCCGACGTCGGTTGGGCTGACAGGAGTGCGGCCCCTCATGGCCGATGTTGATACACCTCAGGAGCTGGATCTGGAACTGGTCCGGCGCGTGCAGCACGGCGAGAGCGCCGCGTTCGATGTCCTGGTGCGCAAGTACCAGCATCGCGTGGTGGCCGTTGTCGGTCGCTACATCGCCGACTGGAGCGAATGTCAGGACGTCGCCCAGGACACTTTCATCCGTGCCTACCGCGCGATCGGAAGTTTCCGTGGCGATGCCCAGTTCTCAACCTGGTTGCATCGAATCGCCGTGAATACCGCCAAAAACTACCTGGCTTCACACAATCGCCGACCGCCGACCGATGACATCGACATCGGGGATGCCGAACAGTTCGACAGCGGGACGCGCCTGCGCGACACCGACACGCCCGAACGCGAGTTGATGCGCCAGGAACTGGAACAGACGGTAATGAAGGCCGTCAACGCGCTGCCGGAAGAGCTCCGGTTGGCGATCACCCTGCGCGAGGTGGAAGGCCTGAGTTACGAGGATATCGCGCAGAAAATGGGGTGCCCGATCGGCACCGTGCGCTCACGGATCTTCCGGGCGCGCGAGGCGATCGACACCGAACTCCGGCCGCTGTTGGACATCGGCAGCGCCACCCGTGAGAAGAGCCGCGTATGACCAGTAATCCGTTCAATGAATCGCAGAACCACCAATCGCCCGCCGGGCAGCGCCTGGACCAGCGCCATCGCGAGCAGCTGTCGGCCCTGGTCGATGGCGAGCTGGGCGCCGATGAAGCGCGCTTCCTGCTGCGCCGGATGGAGCACGACCCCGAGCTGGCCGGCTGCCAGGAACGCTGGCAGCTGCTGGGCGACGTGATGCGCGGACAGGCGTCGGCGCTGGCGCCGGCCGGCTTCAGTGCTGCCGTGGCCGCCGCCATCGCCGCCGAACCGGCGCCGCAGGCCGAGCCGCGTCGTCAGGTACGCCGCAGTGGTTGGCGGGCCTGGGGCGGTGGCGCCGCACTGGCCGCATCGGTGGCGGCGGTGGCCCTGTTCATGGGCGGTGAGAAGCTGAAGGAGGCCACCCCGGGCGAGCCGTTGGCACCGCAGGTGATCGCCAGCCAGGCCGAACTCGCGCCGGCACCGACGACGCCGGCTCCGGTGACCGAAGCCTCGGTGGATACCGCCGCAATGGCCGTGGCCGGTGTACCGGCAGTGGCCATGGCCGCTGCCAGCCGGCGCCAGGACACCCGTCGCGCCAGCGCTACCCGCAGCCAGCAGGCCGCGCGTGCCGCCCAGCGTGAGGACATGCCGCAACGCGCTGTGGCCGCCGCACAGGCGCCGTTGACCCCGACCGTGCCGGCCAATGCCAGCCGCAACATGCCGTTCGGTGAGGTCGGTGGCCTGCAGGCGCGACCGTGGCCGCGCTCCAGCCTGGCGCCCGCTGCCGGCGGCGCGCTCAATGCGAGCTTCCCGGCCCATGCCGGGGGCGCGGCGTTCTACCCGTTCGAGCCGCGCCTGCAGGACGACCTGCCGGTGCCGCCGCGCCCGCGCGACTGAGCCGGGCGCTTTCATGCCCCGCCGTCGGCGGGGCCCGTATTCCTCTTTCCATCCGATCCGGAGGTTGCCGTCCGATGACTCCCCGACTCCGCACGCAGGCCATTGGCCTGCTGGCCCTGACCCTGCCGTTGATGGCCTGCGCGCAGGCCCCGGCTCCGGCCGCCCAGACCCAGGCCGCGCCGGCCGCCGCGCCGCGGGCGCCGGCCCAGCCGCTGGTCACGGGCCTGCCTGACTTCACCAATCTGGTCGAACAGGTCGGGCCTGGCGTGGTCAACGTCGACACCACCATCGTCCGCAACAACCGCCAGGCCTCACGGGGCCCGATGGGCGGCGGCGATGACATGCCGGAGTTCTTCCGCCGCTTCTTCGGCCCGGATTTCCCGATGCCGGGGCAGGGCCCGGGCGGCCCGGACGGTGGCCCGAGCATCAAGGGCCGCGGCATGGGCTCGGGCTTCATCATCTCGCCCGATGGTTATGTACTGACCAACTACCACGTGGTGGCCGATGCCAGCGAGGTGAAGGTCAAGCTGGGTGACCGCCGTGAGTTCACCGCGAAAGTGGTGGGCAGCGACCAGCAGTACGATGTCGCACTGCTGAAGATCGACGGCAAGAACCTGCCGACCGTGCGCGTTGGCGACTCCAACTCCCTCAAGCCGGGTCAGTGGGTGGTCGCGATCGGCTCGCCGTTCGGCCTCGATCACTCGGTCACTGCCGGCGTGGTCAGCGCCCTCGGCCGCAGCACCGGCGGTCCGGACCAGCGCTACGTGCCCTTCATCCAGACCGACGTGGCGATCAACCAGGGCAACTCCGGGGGCCCGCTGCTGAACACCCGTGGCGAAGTGGTCGGCATCAATTCGCAGATATTCTCCGCGTCGGGCGGCTACATGGGCATCAGCTTCGCGATCCCGATCGACCTGGCGATGAGTGCGGTCGAGCAGATCAAGAAGACCGGCAAGGTCACCCGCGGCCAGCTCGGCGCGGTGGTGCAGGAAATCGACGGCCTGAAGGCGCAGGCGATGGGCCTGCCGGACAGCCGCGGCGCCCTGGTCAACCAGATCGTGCCGGATTCGGCTGCAGCCCGGGCCGGGGTGAAGATCGGCGATGTGATCCGCTCAGTGAACGGCGCGCCGGTCAACAGCTGGTCCGACCTGCCGCCGCTGATCGGCGCGATGGCACCGGGCAGCCGGGTCACCCTGGGCGTGATCCGCGATGGCAAGCCGCGTGACCTCAGCGCCACCCTGACCGCCCTGACCGAAGACGGGCAGGCCAGTTCGCGTGGCCCGGCCACCGGCGACAGCGATGCGGCGCCGCAGGCCGGCGCCAATGCCCTGCTGGGGCTGGACGTCAGTGACCTGACCGCGCCGCAGCGCAAGCAGCTGGGCCTGGAATCGGGCGAAGGCGTGCGCATCACCGGGGTCAAGGGCCAGGGCGCGCGTGATGCGGGCCTGTCTCCGGGCATGGTGATCCTGCAGGTGGCCAGCACCCAGGTCGGCAGCGTGGACGCGCTGAACCGTGCGCTGTCCAGCTACAAGAAGGGCGACGTGGTGATGCTGCTGGTACGCACCGGCAGCGGCAACAGCGCGTTCGTAGCGGTCAAGGCCGGCCAGTAAGGCCTGCCGGGGCCGCTTCGGCGGCCCCGGCTTCTCCTCCGAAGCCCCGCCCCGGCGGGGCTTCGGCCGTTCCGGACCCGGTCCGATGAGGCCGTTTTCGCGGGCGGGCGCCGGGCATGCGATAATCGACCGTTACCCTGACGACGCCGCGCGCCGCCGCCACCTATGTCTTCTGATTCGATGCGGAACATCCGCAACTTCTCCATCATCGCCCATGTCGACCACGGCAAGTCCACGCTGGCCGACCGCATCATCCAGCTCTGTGGTGGCCTGCAGGCCCGCGAGATGGAAGCGCAGGTGCTCGACTCCAACCCGATCGAGCGCGAGCGTGGCATCACGATCAAGGCGCAGTCGGTGTCGCTGCCGTACCTGGCCAAGGACGGGCAGACCTACCATCTGAACTTCATCGACACCCCCGGCCACGTCGACTTCTCCTATGAAGTCAGCCGCTCGCTGGCCGCCTGCGAAGGCGCGCTGCTGGTGGTCGATGCGGCCCAGGGCGTGGAAGCGCAGTCGGTGGCCAACTGCTACACCGCCGTGGAGCAGGGCCTGGAAGTGGTGCCGGTGATCAACAAGATCGACCTGCCCACCGCCGACATCGAGCGCGCCAAGGCCGAGATCGAGGCCGTGATCGGCATTGACGCCTCCGACGCCGTGCCGGTCAGTGCCAAGACCGGCCTGAACGTGCAGGACGTGCTGGAAGCGATCGTGCACCGCATTCCGCCGCCGAAGCCGCGCGACACCGAGAAGCTGCAGGCGCTGATCATCGACTCCTGGTTCGACAACTACCTGGGCGTGGTCTCGCTTGTGCGCGTGATGCAGGGCGAGATCAAGGCCGGTGACAAGCTGCAGGTGATGTCCACCGGCCGCAACCACCAGGTCGACAACGTCGGCGTGTTCACCCCGAAGCGCAAGGTGCTGCCGGCGCTGCGTGCAGGTGAAGTGGGCTGGGTCACCGCCAGCATCAAGGACGTGCACGGTGCGCCGGTCGGCGACACCCTGACCCTGGCCGGCGACCCGGCACCGAAGCCGCTGCCGGGCTTCCAGGAAATGCAGCCGCGCGTGTTCGCCGGCCTGTTCCCGGTCGATGCCGAGGACTATCCGGACCTGCGCGAAGCGCTGGACAAGCTGCGCCTGAACGATGCCGCGCTGCGCTTCGAGCCGGAAAGCTCCGAGGCGATGGGCTTCGGCTTCCGCTGCGGTTTCCTCGGCATGCTGCACATGGAAATCGTGCAGGAGCGCCTGGAGCGCGAATACAACCTGGACCTGATCAGCACCGCGCCGACGGTGGTGTATGAAGTCCTGAAGACCGATGGCTCGATCATCAACATGGACAACCCGGCCAAGCTGCCGCCGGTGAACCAGGTCGAGGAGATCCGCGAGCCGATCATCCGTGCCAACGTGCTCACCCCCGAGGAGTACATCGGCAACATCATCAAGCTGTGCGAAGAAAAGCGCGGCAGCCAGATCGGCATCAACTACCTGGGCAGCCAGGTGCAGATCAGCTACGAGCTGCCGATGGCCGAAGTGGTGCTGGACTTCTTCGACAAGCTGAAGTCGGTCAGCCGTGGCTATGCCTCGCTGGACTACCACTTCGTGCGCTTCGACGCCGGCCCGTTCGTGCGCGTGGATGTGCTGATCAACGGTGACAAGGTCGATGCGCTGTCGCTGATCGTGCACCGCAGCCATGCCGACCGCCGCGGCCGCGAGCTGTGCGAGAAGATGAAGGACCTGATCCCGCGCCAGATGTTCGACGTGGCCATCCAGGCCGCCGTCGGCTCGCAGATCATCGCCCGTACCACGGTCAAGGCCATGCGCAAGAACGTGCTGGCCAAGTGCTATGGTGGCGACGTTTCGCGCAAGAAGAAGCTTCTGGAAAAGCAGAAGGAAGGCAAGAAGCGCATGAAGCAGGTCGGCCGCGTGGAGATCCCGCAGGAAGCGTTCCTGGCCGTGCTGCAGATGGACAACAAGTAAGCCCGCACCGGCCCTGCGGGGCCGGTCGTCCGGTGACGTTGCAAAGGACCCTGAATGAAACTGTTTGAGATCCTCCTGGTCGTGCTGACCCTGGCCTCGGGCCTGATCCTGCTCGCGGACAAGCTGTACCTTGCCAAGCGGCGTGCCCAGCGCGCCGGCCTGCTCGATTCCGAGCCGGTGCTGGTGGACTACTCGCGTGCGTTCTTCCCGGTGCTGGCGATCGTGCTGATCGTGCGCAGTTTCATCGCCGAGCCGTACAAGATCCCGTCCAGCTCGATGATGCCGAACCTGTTGATCGGTGATTTCATCCTGGTCAACAAGTTCTCCTACGGCCTGCGCCTGCCGATCAGCAACACCAAGATCGTGCCATTTGGCGAGCCGTCGCGTGGCGATGTGGTGGTGTTCCACTTCCCCGGCCACAGCGACAACGACCCGGCAAAGGGCGAGAACTTCATCAAGCGCGTGATCGGCGTGCCGGGTGACACCGTGGTCTTCGAAGGCGACGGCATGATCCTCAATGGCGAACCGCTGAAGTACGACAACAAGGGCATCTACGCCGGCCACAAGGGTCAGGGCGAGGGCGCCAACCTGCTGGTCGAGCACCTGCCGGGCCGCACCCACACGGTGCTGGAGACCGACTACCCGCGTGGCCAGGGCCAGTGGACCGTGCCGGCCGGCAAGTACCTGGTGATGGGCGACAACCGTGACAACAGTGACGATGGCCGTTTCTGGGGCCTGCTGCCGGAAGAGAACCTGCGCGGCAAGGCCTTCCTGATCTGGCTGAACTGCCAGGGCTGGTTCTGCAAGGATGGTTTCGAGCCGTCGCGGATCGGCTCGAGCATCAACTGACCGGGCATCAACCGGGTATTTTCACATCCAACGCGTATCTGGGGAGAACGCAATGAAGACGATGAACACGCAGCGTGGCATGACCCTGACCTCGTTCCTGACGGTCCTGATCGTGGTTGGCTTCTTCCTCTACATCGGCATGAAGCTGTTCCCGATGTACCAGGAGTACTACGCGGTGCGCTCGGCGATGAAAAGCCTGGCCAACGAGCCGGGCGTGGGCAGCATGGAGCCGGCGCGCATCCAGGACCTGTTCTTCAAGCGCCTGTACATCAACTACTCGGACAATGTGAAGCCGGCCAACGTGAAGTTCGACCGTCGCGACAATGGCTGGACCCTCAAGGTCAACTACGAAGTGCGCCGTCAGCTGATCGGCAACCTCGATGTGGTTGGCAAATTCGATTCTTCCCAGGACCTGACACGAAGCGGTGCCCAGTAAATTCATCCAACGTGGCGACCTGATTGGTCATGCCTTCAGCGACCCGGCCCTGCTCAAGCAGGCGCTGACGCATCGCAGTGCCGGTGCGCCGCACAACGAGCGCCTGGAGTTCCTCGGCGACAGCATCGTCAACATGATGGCGGCCGAGGCCTTGTACCGACGTTGGCCCAAGGCTGACGAAGGGGCGATGACCCGTGCCCGTGCCGAGCTGGTGCGTGAAGGCGCGCTGGCGGTGATCGGGCGCACCCTGGAACTGGGCGAGCGGCTGACCCTGGGCCCGGGCGAAATGAAGTCCGGCGGTCATCGCCGCGACTCGATCCTGGCCGATGCGGTGGAAGCCGTGGTGGCCGCGATCTACCTGGATGCCGGCTTCGAGGCCTGCCGGGCGGTGGTACTGCCCTGGTTCAGTGCTTCGATCGAGGCGCTGCCGGCCTCCGGCCGGCCCGAGAAGGACCCCAAGACCCGCCTGCAGGAATGGCTGCAGGCCCGACAGAAGGCGTTGCCGCAGTATGAACTGGTGTCAGAATCCGGTGACGACCACGCCAAGCACTTCCGGGTACGCTGCAACGTAGCCGACCCGGCCGCCAGCATCGAGGGCGAAGGCGCCTCGCGGCGGCTTGCCGAACAACAGGCGGCTGCAGCCGTCCTAGAACAACTGGATTCCAAGTGAGCGAACAAACTTCCCATCATTGCGGCAGCGTGGCCGTCATCGGCCGCCCGAACGTGGGCAAATCGACCCTGACCAATGCCCTGGTCGGCGCCAAGGTCAGCATCGTTTCCAACCGCCCGCAGACCACGCGCCATCGCCTGCTGGGCATCGCCACCTATCCGGAAGGCCAGTTGGTGCTGGTCGACACCCCCGGCCTGCACAAGGTGCAGAAGCGGGCGATGAACCGGGTGATGAACCGTGCCGCGCGCGGCTCGCTGGAAGGCGTCGATGCCGGCCTGCTGGTGATCGAAGCCGGTCGCTGGGACGAAGAAGACAGCCTGGCCTTCAATGTTCTGCGCGACGCCGGTATCCCGGTGGTGCTGGTGGTCAACAAGATCGACCGTCTGAAGGACAAGGGCGCGCTGCTGCCGTTCCTGCAGGAAGTCACGGCCGGCCGCGATTTCTCGTCCGTGCACCCGATCTCGGCGCAGAAGCGCAACGGCCTGGAAGCACTGGTACGCGACGTACTGGCGCTGTTGCCGGAAGCGCCGCCAATGTTCGGCGAAGACGAGATCACCGACCGCAGCCAGCGTTTCCTGGCCGGCGAGCTGGTGCGTGAGCAGCTGATGCGCCAGCTCGGCGAGGAACTGCCGTACGCGACCACCGTGGAAATCGAGCGCTTCACTGAAGATGGCAACCTGCTACGCATTGGTGCGGTGATCTGGGTCGAGCGCGAGGGCCAGAAGGCGATCGTGATCGGCAAGGGCGGCACCCGGCTGAAGGAGATTGGTGCCAAGTCCCGCCTGCAGATGGAGCGTCTGTTCGGGGCCAAGGTGTTCCTGGAGACCTGGGTGCGCGTGCGTGAAGGCTGGTCCGACGACGAGGCCGCACTGAAGGCCTTCGGTTACGAGTAAGCCGTTGCGGTCGCTTCGATGATGATCGAGGACGACACTGGCTTCGTGCTGCACGCACGGGCCTACCGCGAGACCAGTCTGCTGGTCGAAGTGTTGAGTGCGCAGCATGGCCGGATCGGCCTGCTCGCGCGTGGCGTATCCACCGCCAAGGGACAGGTGCTGCGGGCCGCTCTGCAGCCGCTGCAGTGGATCCGCTTCAGTGCCCAGCAGCGGGGCGAACTGGCCCAGCTGCGGGGTGCCGAGGCGCTGGATGCCGCGCCACGCCTGGTCGGCCAGGCGATGCTGGCCGGCTTCTACCTGAGTGAACTGACCCTGCGCCTGGCCCCGCGCCAGGACCCGCTGCCTGAGTTGTACCTGGCCTACGGCGAGGCACGTGCGCGGCTGGCCGTGGGCGCCGGCCTGGCCTGGACCCTGCGTCGCTTCGAACGCGAGCTGCTGTCCGCGCTGGGCCTGGGTTTCGATCTGGACAGCGCGAGCGACGGCCAGCCGATCGACCCGGCCGCGCGCTACGAACTGGATCCGCAGGAAGGCGCGCAGCGCCTGCTGAGCGAGCGCGGTGGGGAACGCCGGGCGGCGGCGACTGGCTCGGCGCTGCTGGCGTTGGCGGCCGACGAAGAGCCCCATGCCGCCGACCTGGCCAGCCTGCGTCTGCCGATGCGGCGGGTGCTGGCCCATCACCTGGGCGCCCGCGGCCTGAAGTCCTGGGAAATGCTCGAGCAGCTCGCGCCCCGCAGGTAGGGGATGTTCGGCAGGGCTTGCAGCCCTGCACCTGCCGAATCAACGTCAACGTCAAAAGCAAAAGCTGGTTATCCGTGGGTCGGCGGGGTGGGTCCGGTTGCGGGAGACGCCGTAAACCCGTCCTTGGGGGCTTGGCCGCGGCATCCATGCCGCGGACACTCCCGCAACCGGACCCACCCCGCCTTCGACAGATTCTTGCGAGCTGTTGGACATGCCGACGGGGTCAGATCCGTTTTCCGAAGGAAAACGGATCTGACCCCAGTTTGAATTTCGATATCTGACAGAGATTCATCCACGCATGGCGTGGATCTACTGGCCACCGGTCAACTGTCGAAGGCGGGGCACTGTGGGTTTGCGGGGTGTGAGCGCCATGGATGGCGCGACCAAGGCTACATGGACGTACTTGCGCCGTCCCCGCATACCCACAGTGCCCCGCCATCCCACGGGATGGCTGCTGTTGCCGTTGCTTCGGCTGTTGCTCTGGCTTGAAGCAGGTGCAGGGCTGCAAGCCCTGCCGCCCCCCCCTCAGTGCAGGAGCGCTGCCACCGCCGCGCGGAACCCGTCCTGGGCCTGCCCGGACTCCGGCGCATGATGCAGCTGCCGCACCGCGCGTCCCAGCCGTGCCGCGCCGACGAAGCCACAACTGGCCTGCAACCGGTGCAGCTGGCTGCGCAGCTGACGCTCGTCGTGCTGGTCCACGGCCTGCTCGACCGCGTCGCGTACCCCCGGCAACTCGGCCAGGAACAGCTCGCGCAGGGCGATCAGGTGGTTGCGCTGGCCATTGAGCGCGGCCAGTGCCGCGGTCTCGTCCCAGTCCTGCACCTGCAGCTCGACCGCTGCCGGGGCCGGGGCGACAAAGATCCCCGCGGGGCTGTTCACCAGCGCGCGGCGCACGGCTTTCAGCAACTGGTCGCGGCCCAGCGGCTTGACCAGCGTGTCGCTGAAGCCAGCTTCACGCAGGCGGGCATGGATGGAGGTGTCGCCGTCGGCGGTATGCGCCAACGCCGGGGTGTCGGGGTGTGAACGGCGCAGTTCGCGCAGCAGCTGCGCGCCGTTGCCGTCCGGCAGGTTGACGTCGATCAGCCACAGGTCATGCGCGCCGGGTTCGGCGCTCGCCAGCGCACTGGCCAGTGAATCTGCGGTGTCCACGTCCGCCGGTAACGTTTCCAACGCCGCCTTGAAAAAACCGCGGCTGATGATGTCGTCCTCGACAAGCAGGAAGCGGGGCCGGCTGGCCCGCGGGGTCATCTGCATCAGGGCTGCCTCCATGTCAGCTGTTGCAATCATCAAGCACGGCGGCGGCGGGCGCAAGCGGGTCCGGGCCCTGCCGGTCAGGATCTGCGACAATACGCCCCCATTTTTGCCCGCAGCCTGTTGCCACGTGGCCCGATCCCGCTCCCGCATCGACCGTACCCCGTTCCAGACCGAGATCCTCGACCTCAGCCATGATGGTCGCGGCGTCGCCCGCCGTGAGGGTGAGGGCGGCAAGGTCACCTTCGTCAGCGGCGCACTGCCGGGTGAGGTGGTCATGGCCGAACAGACCGCCCGCAGCCGCCATTTCGACGAAGCGCGCACGGTGGAAGTGCTGAAGGCCTCGCCGCAGCGCGTCACCCCGAAGTGCCCGCACTTCGGCACCTGTGCCGGCTGCGTGCTGCAGCACCTGGACGAAGACCAGCAGATCGTGGCCAAGCAGCGCGTGCTGATGGACAACCTGGAGCGCATCGGCCACGTGAAGCCGGGAACCGTGCTGGCGCCGCTGGTCGGCGAGAGCTGGGGCTACCGGCGCAAGGGCCGCTTCTCGGTGCGCCGGGTCGAGAAGAAGGACAAGACCCTGGTCGGCTTCCGTGAACAGGACCCGCGTTTCGTCGCCGACCTCAGCCAGTGCCTGACCGTGATCCCGGAAATCGGCACCAAGGTCGAGGCGCTGTCCACTTTCATCGAATCGCTCGACGGCAAGCGCGATATTCCGCAGATCGAGTTCATCGCCGGTGACCAGGCCGTGGTCCTGACCGTGCGCCACCTGCAGCCGCTCAGCGATGCCGATCGTGCGGCCTGGGCCGCCTTCGGCCAGCAGCATGGCTTCGTGATCTACCTGCAGTCCGGCGGCGTGGACACCGTGCAGCCGCTGGACGGGCAGGGCGTGCCGCTGTCGTTCCGGCTGGCGCCGTGGGACGTGGAACTGGCGTTCCGCCCGCTGGACTTCATCCAGGTCAATGCCAAGCTCAACGAGAAGATGATCGCCCACGCCCTGGACCTGCTGGAACCGGGTGAGGACGAGCGCGTGCTGGACCTGTTCTGCGGCCTGGGCAATTTCACCCTGCCGCTGGCGCGCCGCGTGCGCGAAGTGGTCGGCGTGGAAGGCGATGCCGGCCTCGTCGCGCGTGCCCGTGAGAACGCCGAGCGCAATGGCCTGGCCAACGCCCAGTTCTTCAGCGCCGACCTGACCCAGGATCAGCGCAGCACGCCGTGGATGCGCCAGGGCTTCGACAAGCTGCTGCTGGACCCGCCGCGCTCGGGCGCGATCGAAGTGCTGCAGCAGCTGCCGCTGAAGCAGTTCAAGCGCATCGTCTACGTCAGCTGCCACCCGGGCTCGCTGGCCCGCGATGCCGGCTATCTGGTCAACGAACAGGGCTTCACCCTGGTCAGCGCCGGTGCCATGGACATGTTCCCGCACACCGCGCACGTGGAAAGCATCGCGGTGTTCGAGAAGCGCTGATCTGTCATGCCCATCGCGCATAATTGTGCGATGGGCATCGAAATCGAACGCAAATTCCTCGTCAGCAGCGATGGCTGGCGCGCCGCCGCGCACCGGGTGATCCCGATGGCGCAGGGCTACATCAACGACATGGGGGCGCTTGACCGCGGCACCCAGAACGCCTCGGTGCGGGTGCGCATCGAAGGCGACCACGCCGCGTTGAACCTGAAGTCGCGCACCATCGGCCATACCCGCCAGGAGTTCGATTACCCGATCCCGGTGGACGATGCACGCGCACTGCTGGCGCTGTGCGTGGGCGGCCTGATCGACAAGCACCGTCATCTGGTCGAGCACGCCGGCCTGACCTGGGAGGTGGACGAGTTCCTCGGCGACAACGCCGGCCTGGTGGTGGCCGAGGTCGAGCTGGACAGCGCCGACCAGGCGATCGACCTGCCGGATTGGGTGGGTGCCGAAGTCACCGACGATGCGCGCTACTACAACGTCGCGCTGGCCAGTCACCCCTATTCACAGTGGTGAACCCCAAAAAGGGGACGGAGGGGATTAAGACATCTTTACCCCACCTGTGCGGGAACCGACTTAGTCCCCTCCGTCCCCTTTTAACGAGGGAGGCGGGCCCCATGTCGTGGGGATGAGAATCGATATCTACTCCGACGTGGTCTGCCCCTGGTGCTGGATCGGCAAGCATCGTTTCCAGCAGGGCGTGCAGTTGCTGGGCGCGAACGCGCCTGAACTCGATATCCACTGGCAGCCGTTCCAGCTGGACCCGGATGCGGACGCCACCCCGGTGCCGCTGCGCGAGGCCTACGTGCGCAAGTTCGGGGGCGTCGAGCGTACCGAGCAGATCCTCGGCCAGACCCAGACCACCGCGCGTGCCGAGGGCCTGCCGATGGACTTCAGCCAGGGCCAGGTGCGGGTGACCACGCTGCCGGCGCACCGGGTGCTGTGGCTGGCCGGCGAGCATGGCGTGCAGGATGCGGTCGGCGAGGCTCTGTTCCGCGCTCACTTCGAGCACGGCCAGAACCTGGCCGACCCCTCGGTGCTGATCAAGGCCGGCGTGGCGGGCGGCCTCGACGCCGGCGAAATCGCGCAGATGCTGGCCTCCGACCGCGGCCTGGCCGAGGTCGAAGCCAAGCTGGCGCAGGCCCATGCATTGGGCGTTTCTTCGGTGCCGACCTTCGTCATTGATGGGAAGTGGGCCATTTCCGGGGCACAGCCGCCGGAGGCCTTCGCCAACGCCCTGCGCCAGATCGCGGCCGAACAGGGCGCTCCGGCAGCGTCGGCTGACGGCGACGAGACCTGCGGCCCGGACGGCTGCAAGGTCTGACCGGCCCCCCAAAAAGGGGACGGAGGGGATTAAGACGTATCCAGCCCACCTGGGTCGATTGCGCCTTGATCCCCTCCGTCCCCTTTTTCTGACCACTGCGCCTGTCGGCCGGTTCTGCGACAATGCGGCACTGCGCCATGCGGGCGCGCGTTGTGGAGATCGACCATGCTGCTGATCGGCGTTGCCGGTACCGAACTGACCGCCCAGGAACGTGACTGGCTGCAGCACGATGCCGTGGCCGGGGTGGTGCTGTTCAAGCGCAACTTCGCCTCGCGCCAGCAGGTGACCGATCTGAGCGCGGCCATCCGCGCCGCTGCCCCACGCCCGCAGCTGATCTGCGTGGACCAGGAAGGCGGCCGCGTGCAGCGTTTCCGCGAGGGTTACAGCGATCTGCCGCCACTGCAGGACATTGGTGCGCTGTATGCCACCGACCCGCAGCAGGCCTTGGCATTGGCCGAACGGCACGCCTGGCTGATGGCCAGCGAGGTACGGGCCAGCGGTGTGGACCTGAGCTTCGCGCCGGTGGTCGACCTTGGCCGTGGCAACCGTGCCATCGGCAACCGCGCCTTCAGTGAAGACCCGCAGGTGGTGGCCGCGTTCACCGCCGCCTACGTGCGCGGCATGCATTCGGTCGGCATGGCCGCCACGCTCAAGCATTTCCCCGGCCACGGTACCGTGCTGGAAGACACCCACGTGGATACCGCGATCGACCCGCGCGCGCTGGACGCGCTGCGCGCGCAGGACCTGGTGCCATTCCAGGCCGGCATCGCCGCCGGTGCCGACGCGGTGATGATGGCGCACGTGATCTACCCGCAGATTGCGCCTGAACCGGCCGGCTACTCGCCGCGCTGGATCCAGGACATCCTGCGCGGCGAGCTCGGCTTCCGCGGCGTGGTGTTCTCCGATGACATCGGCATGGCCGCCTCGCACAGCGCCGGTGGTGTGCCCGCGCGCGTGCACGCGCATCTGGATGCCGGCTGCGACGTGGTGCTGGTCTGCCACCCGGAACTGGTCGATGAAGCCCTGCACGCGGTGCAGGGACGCTCCCTCAACACTGCTGCGCTGCTGGGCCTGATCGGCCGTGGCGCGCTTGGCTGGGATGGCCTGCTGGCCGATGCCCGCCATGGCGACACCCAATCCCGTCTGCTTGAAACCCTTGGAAGAACCGTCTGATGCCCAACCTCACCATTTCCCAGGCCCTGGCCCAGGCTGACCTGCTGGTCGACCGCCCCACCATCGACAAGGCCATCGCTGGTATCGCCGACGCCATCGCGCGCGATTACAAGGGCGAGGTGCCGCTGTTCCTGTCCATCATGCACGGTGCGCTGCCGTTCGCCGGCCAACTGGCGCTGGAACTGGGCGCGCGCGGCCAGGACGTGCAGTTCGATTACCTGCACGCTACCCGTTACCGCGGTGAAACCACCGGCGGCGACCTGGTCTGGAAGCACAAGCCGGCCACTTCGCTGTTCGGCCGCCGCGTGCTGCTGGTCGACGACATCCTGGACGAGGGCTACACCCTGCAGGGCGTGCGCACCTGGTGCCTGGAACAGGGCGCGACCGACGTGCGCATCGCCGCGATGACGGTGAAGAAGCACGACCGCGCGCTGCCGGACGTGACCGCCGACTACGCCGGCATCGAACTGCCGGACCGCTACGTGTTCGGCTTCGGCATGGACGTCAATGAAACCCTGCGCTGCGTGCCGGCCATCTACGCGATGAAGGAATAACGGCGCAGCCGCCCGCGGCGCGTCTTCTTCTGCCGCCGGCATCCTCGGGTGCCGGCGTTCGTCTTTTCATGGAGTGCTTCGAATGCAACAGATCGCCCTGGCCGTGATCGGCGGTACCGGTGTCTACAATCTGGCCAAGCTTGACGATGTGCAGACCCAGGAGGTCGACACCCGCTTCGGCCGCCCATCGGGCCCGGTGCGCGTCGGTACGCTGCTCGGCCATCGCGTGGCGTTCCTGGCGCGGCATGGCGAAGGCCATTCGCTGCCGCCGCACAAGATCAACTACCGCGCCAACCTGGCCGCGCTGCAGCAACTGGGCGCGCAGCGCGTGCTGGCGTTGAACACGGTGGGGGGCATCACCGAACACTTTGGTCCGCGCGTGCTGGCTTGCCCGGACCAGATCATCGACTACACCTGGGGCCGCATCAGCACGATCTGTGAAGAAGAAGGCACCGACGTGGTCCACGTCGATTTCGGCCACCCGTACACGCCGATGCTGCGCAGCAAGATCCTGGCCGCGGCCAAAGTGACCGGTGTCACGGTCCATGACGGTGGCTGCTACGGCGCAACGCAGGGCCCGCGCCTGGAAACCATCGCTGAAATCGCCCGTATGCGCCGCGACGGCTGCGACCTGGTGGGCATGACCGGCATGCCGGAAGCCGCGCTGGCACGCGAGCTGGGGCTGGATTACGCCTGCCTGGCGATCATCGCCAACTGGGCTGCCGGGTGTGGTGATGGCGAGGAGATTACGATGGCCGAAGTGCTGGCCAACGTGCAGGCGGCCGGCAACGGACTTCCGGAACTGGTGGGCGAATTGGCACGGGGGTGATTGTCTTCCCCGAGCAAGCTTTGCATACTCAGCTTGTGCGCGGGTTCAGCGTACACCACCCATTCATTGCATAAGGTCTCGCATCACCATGCCGAACGGTACCGTCAAGTGGTTCAACGACGCCAAGGGATTTGGCTTCATCTCGCCGGAGGATGGCAGCGCCGACGTGTTCGCGCACTTCTCCGCCATCAACTCCAAGGGCTTCCGCAGCCTGCAGGAAGGCCAGCGTGTCACCTATGACGTGACCCAGGGCCCGAAGGGTGCCCAGGCTTCGAACATCACGCCGGCCGAGTGATCCACTCGACAGTGCGTTGAAAACCCCGCTCCGGCGGGGTTTTTTTTTGCGCGGCATGCCTGCGGCCCGTTCGCGATCCACCCACCTCGGGCACAATGCGCCCATGAAGGAACGACTGCGCATCGCCGTGATCGGCTACGGCACCGCTGGACAGGCAGTGTCCATCCTGCTCACCCGTGACGGCCACGAGGTGGAGATCTTCGAACGCGTGCCCACGCCGGGACCGGTTGGCGCCGGCTTCCTGCTGCAGCCCAGCGGCCTGCAGGTACTGTGGCAGATGGGCCTGCTTGATTCCGTGCGCGCACATGCCGCGCCGGTGCACCGCCTGTATGGCGACACGCCGTGCGAGCGCGCGGTGATGGACATGCGTTACGACGGACTGGATGCGCGCCTGCACGGCCTGGGCATGCAGCGCGGGGCCTTGTTCTCGCTGCTGGATGAAGCGCGCGCGGGTGCAGGCCAGTTGCATGCGGGCGTCAGCATCGCGGCGGTGGATGCCGAGCAGGGCCGCCTGCGCGACAGCGACGGTCGCATGCACGGTCCGTTCGATCTGGTGGTGGCCGCCGATGGCGCCGCCTCGACGCTGCGCGGCACGATCGCCGGCGGTGCCGGGCTGGACCGCGTGTATCCGTGGGGGGCGCTGTGGTGCCTGCTGCCGGCCGAAGACTGGCCGCACGTGCGGGAGCTGCGCCAGCGCTACGTGGCCGCGCGCAAGATGATCGGGCTGCTGCCGGTCGGTACGCGCCCCGGTGATGACACGCCGCGCCTGAGCTTCTTCTGGAGCCTGCCACGCGCCGACTTCGAGCGCTGGCAGGCCGACGGCATGGCCCCCTGGCTGGATGAACTGCATGCACTGTGGCCGCAGGCCAGTGCGCGCTTCGCCCATCTGCGCGATGCCGGCCAGATGGCGCGCGCGGTCTACCATGATGCGGTGATGACGCGCTGGCACCAGGGCCGCATGGTGCTGGCCGGTGATGCCGCGCACGCGATGAGCCCGCAGCTGGGGCAGGGGGTGAACATGGCGCTGCTCGATGCGTTGGCATTGCGCGATGCCGTTCGCACGCATGGCGGTGGTGCCGAAGCGTTGCAGGCGTACCAGGCGCAACGCAGGGCGCACGTTGCGGTGTACCAGCGCTGGAGTCGTTGGCTGACGCCGCTGTTCCAGTCCGACCGCGACGCCTGGGCCAAGGCGCGTGATGTGCTGCTGGGCCCGATGGGGCGCCTGCCCGGTGGCCGTGGCCACATGCTGCGCGTGCTCAGTGGCACCCAGCACGGCTGGTTCGGTGCGCTCGCACTGGATCCGGCTTTCGTCGACGCATTGGCCACCGCAGCGGAGACACCTCGCATCAACTCGATCACGGCCAATGCGTGAAGCGCGTCGTCACGTGAATTAACGGTTGCCTCACCGCGGATATGCGAGAAGTAGGTTGCACGCGATTGCGCGTCGCCCGTTTTCCTTTCCGTGATCAACATCGCGCGTGGCCCGGGGCGGCGCTGCCGTTGCGGCCTGTTGCGGCCCGGACGTGCCGCCTGTTGTTGAAGAGGAGGACGCCATGTTGTTCGCGGTCGAGGAGCTGGAATCGGAAATCTGCAAGCTGCGCGGATTGCTGCAGATGCTGCACGAGGACCAGCCCGACGTACTGGAGGACGTGTTCGAGTTCCATGTCGGCAGCCTGATCAGTCATGCATCAGCGGAGCACCACGCACGCATCCGCACCTGCGCGCAGGAGATGCTGGCGGCGATCCAGGCGTTGCCGCGACGACGTGAAGATGACACGCCTGATTTCCGGTTGATGCCGCAGCTGGGCATTCGTCCGGCCTGATTCAAGCTTCCGGCAGTTCCACCAGGCCGCCCTGCACGCAGACGATCATCTGCTCGCCAGGGACGGGGGCAGGGACGTTTCCGGCGGTAAACGCGGAGAAGGCGGGCAGGATTGTCGTCCGGTCGCGCAGCCAGAACGCGGCGAAGCGCCGCCGCAGGGGCGGCAAGGCAACCTGCGGATGCAGATGCCCGGCGATCACATGCAGCTCTGCATCGGGCATCGGCTCATGCCGAAGCAGGAACGGCCCCAGCCGTACTTCATCGTGGATCTGGACCTGCAACTGCGCATGCGGCAGCTGGCGGTCGTGATTGCCGCGCAGAACATGCACGTCCAGTGCGGCATTGCGTTCACGCCATTCCAGCCATTGCTGGTACCAGGCAGCGCGATGCGCCGGCCCATGCAGGATGTCGCCCAGGATCCACAGCTCGCGGCAGGCATGCCTGTCCAGCAGCCCCTGCAGGCGTTGCAGGTCTTCGCCGGTGCCGCCGCTGGGCAATGCGATGCCGGCACGACGGAATACATCGGCCTTGCCCAGGTGCAGGTCGGCGATCAACAGCGCCTGCCGCGCAGGCCAGTACAGTGCACGCGCGCCAAGCAGAATCAGCGATTCGCCGGCGCGCAGCAGCGGCAGTTCATCGGCCATGGCGGCGCTCCAGCTGCTGGGCCGCGCGTTGCACACGGGTGCGCCAGTCTTCGTTGCTGAACTGCCCGCGCAGGCGTTCGGCCCACAGTGGAAAGCCCAGCGGTGTGAGTGATGCCGGGTGCTGCACCGAGAAGACCTGCATGCCGATCCTTGCCAGTACCCGCTGCAGCCCTGGGAGGTCCAGGCTGTCGTGCAGCACTTCGCGTTCGGCCAATGCCAACAGCAGGTGGCCGGGGTCATGCTCGCGCAGTACGTCGTAGAGCAGGCCCGCCGAGGCCTGCAGCTGGCGCAGCGACCGCGGCATGCCGCCGGGCAGGCTGGGCACCAGCAGGCCGGCTACGCGTGCGATGCCACGGAACTGGCGCCGCGCCAGCTCGCCGAGGTTCACTGCCGCGCGCAGATCGTCCAGCAGCTGATCGGGGGTGAACAATGCGCGCCATTGCGCCGCATCCAGATCGATCGCCTGCGCCGGTGCCAGCACCAGGCCATGATCGTTCACCGCATAGCCGATGCTGTTGCGCTGCCAGCGGGTACAGCGCAGTGCCAGCAGGGCGGCCAGCGCCTCGTGCACGTGGCGGCCGGCAAAGGGGTAGACGAACAGGAACTGGCCTTCGCGGCGCCGCACCTCTTCCACCAGCAGATGTTCCGGGCCGGGAAGCGCCGACAACTGCTGCTGCAGTGCCAGCAACGGTGACAACCAGCGTGATTCGGCACTGTCGTCGGCGCCGGACAGTACCCACTCCAGCTCACGGCCGAGCGGCATCGACAGCGGCAACTGGCCTCCCTGCCAGCGTGGCACCACACCATCACCGCGCCCTCGTGCCAGCCGCACGAAGGCGGTCATGTCGCGCAGCTGCACCAGTTCCAGCAGGCGCCCGGCGAACTGGAAGCGATCACCACGGCGCAGGCGGCTGGCGAACTGTTCCTCCACGGCGCCCAGGCCACCACCGCGCAGGAACTGCACGCGCACGCTGCCATCGCTGCTGATGGTGCCGATCGACAGCCGATGGCGCAGTGCCTGGCGGCGATCGTGCATGCGGTAGCAGCCGTCGTCATCGCGCACGACCTTGTGGAAATCAGGGTACTGGGCCAGCGCCTGGCCGCCCTGCACGATGAAGGTCAGTACCGCCTGCCATTGGCCGTCGCCGAGCGATGCGAAGGCGTGGGTGCGCCGCACCTGCGCCAGTAGCGCATCGCTGTCGAAGCCACCGGCCAGCGCGCGGCTGACCGCATGCTGGGCCAGCACATCCAGCGACAGCGTCGGCGGCCTGCGTGCTTCGACCACGCCGGCGGCCAATGCACGGCGCACGGCGGCGTACTCGGCCAGTTCCAGCGCATGACTGGGCACGCACAGGATGGAGCCGCTGGCGCCCGGGCGGTGGCGCGCACGTCCGGCGCGTTGGCGCAGGCGGGCTACACCCTTCGGGCTGCCCAGCTGCAATACCTGCTCAACCTCGGGGAAGTCCACGCCGAGGTCGAGGCTGGAGGTGGCCACCACGCAGCGCAGCACGCCCGCGCGCAGGCCATCCTCCACCTGCTGGCGCAGCGCCGGATCCAGTGAGCCGTGGTGCAGCGCAAGCGTGCCCTGGTCTTCGGGCCAGACCGCGGCCAGCGCCTGATGCCATAGTTCCGCCTGCGCACGCGTATTGGTGAACAGCAGGCTGCTGCGTGCCTGCATCAACGCGTCCAGCACGCGCGGCAGTTGCGCCAGGCCAAGATGCCCGGCCCAGGGGAAACGTTCGCCGGGGTCGGGCAGCAGGCTGCGCACGCCGACTGCGCGCGGGCGCACGCCCTGCACGATGGGCGCGTTGGGCTGCCCGGGCAGCAGCACGTCGCGTGCCTCCTGCAGATTGCCCAGCGTGGCCGAGAGTCCCCACAGCTGCAACGCGGGGGCGATGTCGCGCAGCAGCGCCAGGTTCAGTTGCAGCAGCACTCCCCGCTTGTTGCCCAGCAGTTCATGCCACTCGTCCACCACCACGCAGCGCAGCTGGCGCATGCGTGCCACGGTATCGGGATAGCTCAGCAGCAGCGCCAGCGATTCGGGCGTGGTCACCAGCACGTCGATGCGGCCTTCGCGGGCCTGGCGCCGCTCGCGGTTGCTGGCGTCACCGCTGCGCAGGCCGACACGCCATCCCAGTCCCAGGCCGTCGACGACGGCCTGAAGGGCGCGGGCGGTATCACTGGCCAACGCGCGCAAAGGCGTCACCCACAGCACCTGCAGTGGGCGCACCGCGCTGGCCCTGCGGGGCGGTGGCGGTGGATCGATCAGCGCCTGCAGCAACGGCCCACCGAACATCGCCAGCGTCTTGCCGCTGCCCGTGGGCGTATGCAGCAACCCGGATTCGCCGGCCAGGTAGTGGCGCCACATTGCGCGCTGGAATGGCAGTGAGCGCCAGCCGCGTGCCGCGAACCAGTCTTCCAGCCTGCGCAGCGCCTGGCTGCGGTTCATCGCGCCAGCGCCTGCAGCGTAGCCAGCTGATCGGCCTCGCTGGCAGGCTTGTCGTGGCGCCAGCGCAGGATGCGCGGAAAGCGCACGGCGATACCGGATTTGTGCCGGCTGCTGCGGTTGACCGCTTCGAAACCCAGTTCGAACACCTGTTCGGCGCGCACGCTGCGCACTGGACCGAAGCGCTCGCGGGTGTTGGCGCGGATCCAGCGGTCGAGCGCGAGGATCTCCTTGTCGTCCAGGCCCGAATACGCCTTGGCCACCGGCACCAGCGTGTCTCCGTCCCAGACGCCGAAGGTGTAGTCGGTGTACAGCGTGCTGCGCCGCCCATGGCCGGCCTGGGCGTACAACAGCACCGCGTCGATCGTGAGTGGATCGACCTTCCATTTCCACCAGTCGCCGCGTCGTCGCCCGGTCTGGTAGGGCGAGACACGCCGTTTCAGCATCAGACCTTCCACGCCGCGTTCGCGTGCCACGTCGCGCATCGCTGCTGCCCGTTGCCAATCGTCGGCGTCAACGTCGGGCGACAGCTGGATCCGCACATCGTCCAGCGCACCGATGACCTCAGTGAGCCGCGTACGCCGTTCCTGCAACGGCAGCTCACGCAGGTCCGCGCCATCGACTTCCAGCAGGTCATAGGCGAGCACGCGCACCGGCGTGTTGCGCAGGGTGGCCGCACCGGGTTTGCGGCGCTGGATGCGGGTCTGCAGCGCGGTGAAGGCACGCGGCAGGTTGGCGTTTTCGTCCCAGGCCAGCAGCTCGCCGTCCAGTACGCAGCCATCGGGAAGCGCCATCGCCGCCTGCTCGATTTCGGGGAAGCGGCCATCCAGCCGCTCTTCGCCACGCGACCACAATGCGACCTCGCCACGCCGGCGAAGCAGCTGCAGGCGAATGCCATCCCATTTCCATTCCAGCAGCCAGTCATCGATCGGGCCGAGCCGTTCGGCAGGTTCACCTTCCAGTGGCGATGCGAGGAAGAACGGGTAGGGCTGCTGACGGTCCAGCGGAAGCTCATCCGGCGACAGCAGCTGAGCCAGCAGCCCGGGCGAGGGCACCCACTCACCAAGCATGCGCTGGGCGATGCGTGCGATGTCCAGGCTGGACCATTCGGCCAGCGCCTGCTGTACCAGCCGCTGCGAAACACCTACGCGCAGGGCACCGGTCAGCAGCTTGTTGAACACCAGGCGTTCGCTGCTGCACAGCTGCTGCCAGCCTGCGACGACCGCCGCACGGCGCACTGCTTCGGCTTGATTGGCCACCGCCAGCAGATGTTGTTCGATCCATTCGGCCAAGGGGCGGTCGACAGCTGGCCGGGATGGATCATCCAGCAGCAGGGTCAGCGTTTCGGCCAGGTCCCCCACCTGCGCATAGCTGTCCTCCACCAACCAGGGCGGCAGGCCCGATTCCTCGCTCACCCACGCGCGCAGTTCGCTGCTGGCGGCGATCTTCCGGCGTGCGCCGCCCACCTTGCCGCCGCTGAGCAGGTACAGCGCCCATGCCGCGTCATGCGCACGCGCCTGGCGGAAGTAGTCGACCAGCGCCGCACGCTTGTCCAGCGTGGCGGTGCTGCGATCCAGGCGCTGGTAGAGCGCAGCGAATGCCTTCATTCTTCGCTCCCGAAATCGGTACGGAAGGCTTCGGCAGCCACGCCGCGCTCGCGCAGGAACGGAATCAACGCATCGGTATTGCCATGGGTGGCGATCACCCGCTGGGCGCCCGTCTGTTCGATGGTCTGCAGCAGTGCTGGCCAGTCGGCGTGATCGGAAATGACAAAACCGCGATCGACATTGCGACGCCGCCGATTGCCGCGCAGCTGCATCCAGCCGGATGCGAAGCCCAGCTGGTGGCGGCCGAAGCGACGCATCCAGGGCGTGCCCGCAGCTGACGGCGGCGCGAGGATCAGCTGGCCGGCGGCATCCGGCTGGCGGCCCTGTTCGGCCACGGTGAGCGTCTCCAGCATCGGTACGCCGGCCTGCCGGTAGACCGCCACACCATTGGCGATGGCGCCATGCAGCCAGGCCGGGCGATCGTCCAGTGGCCGCAGTTCGGCCAGCACCCGTTGCGCCTTGCCCAATGCATAGCACAGCAGGATCGCCGCTTCGCCACGTTGTTCGCATTCGCGGCGCCACGCCACGATTTCCGCAGCCACCGCCGGCGTGTCCGGCCAGCGGTAGATGGGCAGGGCGAACGTGGCTTCGGTGATGAAGGTATCGCAGGGCACCACTTCGAACGGCGCGCAGGTCGGGTCGGGCTGGCGCTTGTAGTCGCCCGAGGCCACCCAGACCTGCCGGCCGTCGTCGATGCGTACCTGCGAAGAGCCGAGGACATGGCCGGCAGGGTGCAGCGATACCTGCACCTTCCCCAGGCGGAACGGCACGCCCTCGACGTGCGCCTGCACCGGCACGTCACCCAGGCGCCAGCGCAGGATCGGCAGGCTGCCTTCGCTGCAGTGGTACTCGCCCATGCCCGGACGGGCATGGTCGCCGTGGCCATGGGTGATGACCGCGCGCGCTACCGGTCGCCACGGGTCGATATGAAAATCGCCGGCGGCGCAGTACAGCCCCTCCGGGCGCAGCACCACCAGATCGTCGTTGCCTGCCATGCGGTCACTGTGGCCTGCGTCTCGTGCAGAGGGTGAGAACCGGCCTGAACACGGGCTTGGCAGGCGATGCGGCACAATCGGGCCGCAGACCTCTTGCCGCCAGGATGGACCGGATGAGTGGACCCAGCTTCAGCAGCAACGCGCCGTATGAAACCCATGTGGTGCTGAACCAGCCGCCGCCGTTCGCAGGGCGACAATTGTGGACCGACGACGTGGCGCTGATGGAAGCCGTGCAGCGCGAAGGCGCCGCCAGCTTCGCGCCGCGGCTGGGTGTCTATGGTGCACTCGCCGGTGATGAACTGTACCGGCTCGGC
Organism: Stenotrophomonas sp. YJH_SMC_101-4; assembly: GCF_059370395.1. Lineage (NCBI taxonomy): Bacteria > Pseudomonadati > Pseudomonadota > Gammaproteobacteria > Lysobacterales > Lysobacteraceae > Stenotrophomonas > Stenotrophomonas sp. YJH_SMC_101-4. The sequence goes on from NZ_JCAFTP010000004.1 coordinate 435,454, forward strand.
TTCGATGCCAACCGTGATCGTCCGCGGCTACGCACGCATGATGCACAGGGCCATCGCATCGACACGGTGGAGTTCCATCCGGCCTATCACCGGTTGATGGACGCGGCCAAATCGCACGGCGTCGCAGGATTGTCCTGGCATGAGCCGCAGCCTGGCGCACACGTGGCACGTGCGGTGTTGAGCTACCTGCATCACCAGGCCGAGGCGGGCACCAGCTGCCCGTTGACCATGACCCATGCGGCGGTGGCGGTGCTGCATTCGCAGCCGCATCTGGCCGAGTGGGCGCGCAAGGCCGCTGCACCGGTCTATGACCCGCGCGACGTGCCGGTGGCGGACAAGGCCGGCATCACCCTGGGCATGGGCATGACCGAGAAGCAGGGCGGCTCGGATGTCCGCGCCAACAGCACGCGCGCCGAACCGATCGATGGCGAGCGTTATCGCCTGGTCGGCCACAAGTGGTTCTTTTCCGCGCCGATGTGCGATGGCTTCCTGGTGCTGGCGCAGGCGCCGGGAGGACTGACCTGCCTGCTGATGCCGCGCCGGCTGGCCGATGGTGACCGCAATGCGTTCCGGTTGATGCGGCTGAAGGACAAGCTTGGCGACTGGGCCAACGCCTCCAGCGAGGTCGAGTTCTGCGGCGCACAGGCATGGCGCGTGGGCGAAGAGGGGCGCGGCGTGGCCACCATCATCGGCATGGTGATGATGACCCGCCTGGACTGCATGCTGGGTGCGGCGGCAGAGATGCGCATGGCGCTGGCGCAGGCGCTGCACCACGCACGCCATCGACGCACCTTCGGCAAGCTGCTGGTCGAGCACCCGTTGATGACCAACGTGCTGGCTGATCTGGCGCTGGAGTCGGAAGCGGCCACGGTGTTGGCGATGCGCATCGCACGCGCGGTGGATCGTGCCGGTGTGGATGCCAATGAAGCGGCGATGGCGCGGTTGGGGACGGCACTGGGCAAGTACTGGCTGTGCAAGCGCGCACCGGCTTTCGTCAATGAGGCGCAGGAATGCCTGGGCGGTGCCGGCTACGTAGAGGAGTCGATGCTGCCGCGCCTGTACCGGCAGGCACCGTTGAATTCGATCTGGGAGGGCAGCGGCAACATCCAGTGCCTGGATGTGCTGCGCGCGCTGGCGCGTGAGCCGGAGGCGATGGCGGCGTTGCGCGGTGAGCTGGCGTCGGTGGCTGATCGTGATGCGCGCTATGCAGCGGCATTGCAGCGTTGGGCAGCGGCGCCGCCACCGGAGGAAGCGCAGGCGCGGCTGTTCTGCGAGCGTACCGCGCTGCTGCTGCAGGCGGCGCTGCTGCTGCAGGCGCGCAGCCCGATGGCGGAGGCGTTCGTGCGCAGCCGGCTGGAAGGGGAGCATGGGCTGGCGTTTGGGACGCTGCCGGCGGGGCTGGAGCTGACGGCGATGCTGGCGCGCGCGCTGCCGTAGGGAATGGCCAACGGCGGTGCCCCTCGTGGTGGGCGCTGATACTGATGGATGGGCCGCGCGGCTAGGTCGCGCAGGGGGCGCCGTGAATACGTCCTTGTAGGCCCGGGCGCGCCATCCATGGCGCTTACGCCCCTGCGCAACCTACGCGCGCGGCCTTGGACGGTTTCCGTGCGGTCCACCACGGAATCAACAGAAAGAGCGGAGAGCGAAAAGCAGAAAAGCCGCGGCAGTGCCGCGGCTTTTCTAGTAGCGCCGAGCCGATGCTCGGCTGCCGATACTCGGCTGGCGATACACCTCAGTGCTTGGCTTCTTCCTTGGCGGCGTTGGCCTTGGCGTCATTGGCGACATCACGTGCCTTGTCGGCAACCTTCTGCGCGGCGTTGGCGGTCGCGTCGCTGGCGTGTGCGGCGGCGTCGGTTGCGGCGTCCTTGGCCTTGTCGGCCGCGTTCGCGGTGGCGTCTGCAGCCTTGTCCAGCGCCTGCTGGGTATCGGCGGCGGCCTGCTCGGAAGCGGCAGCGGTCTTGTCGGCGGCTTCGCGGGTGGCGGCAGCAGCCTTGTCGACGGCGTCGCGGGCGGCAGCGCCTGCGCTGTCGGCCGCCTGCTGTGCGTCCTGCTTGGCCTGTTCGGCTTCCGGGCCCTTGCAGGCGGCCAGGGCCAGCAGCAGGGAGGCGGCCAGCAGGCTGGTAGTGATCGGACGAATCTTCATGGCGGTCTCCGGTACTGCAATGGATGGGGACGCCAGCCTATTCATGCCGTTGTGAAGACGGGGTCGCGATGCAGCGGCTCAGTCGCGCGCATTTCGACAAAAGAAAAAGCCGCTGGCGAACCAGCGGCTTTTCCAGAACAGCGTGAAGAAAGAAGTTATTACTTCTTGGCTTCTTCAGCAGCGTCCTTGGCCTTCTCAGCGGTGCCTTCAGCAGCCTTGGCAGCGTCAGCAGCGGCGCCGGCAGCGGCGTCGGTGGCAGCAGCGCCAGCCTGGGCAGCAGCGTCAACCGAAGCGTCAGCAGCGGTGGCGGCGGTGTCAGCGGCCTGCTGGGCAGCGTCGGCGGTCTGGGCGCCAGCAGCGGCGGCCTGGTCGGCAGCAGCCTGGGCTTCGGTGGCGGCTTCGTTGGCCGAAGCAGCGGCGTCCTGGGCAGCTTCCTGCTTCGAGCAGGCGGCCAGGGCCAGAGCCAGGGACATCGCGACCAGCAGCTTGTTGATGCTCATTGTGTGAATCCTCGTCGTTAGAATTAGGCAACGCGCATGCTGCGCGCCGACAACATGATGACAAGCCAAGATTGGGTGTCAAGCGATCCCGCATTCATTTTTGCGAAATCATCGTTAAATCCATTTAAATCAATTCGATGGCGATAGCCGTTGCTTCGCCACCGCCGATGCACAGGGTGGCAATGCCGCGCTTGCCACCGCGCGTGCGCAGGGCGTTGACCAAGGTCACCACCAGGCGTGCACCGGAGGCGCCGATCGGATGGCCCAGTGCGCAGGCACCGCCATTCACGTTGAGCTTGTCATGCGGGATGCCCAGTTCGCGCATCGGCGCCATCGCCACCACGGCAAAGGCTTCGTTGATTTCAAACAGATCGACCTGGTCCAGCGACCAGCCGGTCTTGTCCAGCAGCTTGTGCAGCGCGCCGATCGGGGCGGTGGTGAACCACTCCGGTTCCTGCGAGTGGGTGGCGTGGCCGACGATGCGGGCCAGCGGGGTGATGCCACGCGCGGCTGCGTCTTCCTCGGTCAGCAGGACCACAGCGGCGGCGCCGTCGGAGATGCTGGAGGAACTGGCGGCGGTGACGCTGCCGTCCTTCTTGAAAGCCGGACGCAGGGTCGGGATCTTGGCGATGTCCGAGCGGCCGGGCTGCTCGTCGGTGGTGACCTCGACCTCGCCCTTGCGGGTGGCGACCTTCACCGCGACGATTTCATCGGCGAACGCACCGTTGGCCTGGGCCGCCTGCGCGCGCTTGACCGATTCGATGGCGTAGGCGTCCTGCTCTTCGCGGCTGAACTGGTACTTGTCCACGGCGCATTCGGCGAATTCACCCATCGCCTTGCCGTCGTATGCGTTGACCAGGCCATCGTGGGCCATGTGATCGACCGCCTGGAAGTTGCCGAAGCGGTTGCCGGTGCGCGAGTTGGGCAGCATGTGCGGCGCGTTGGACATCGATTCCATGCCGCCGGCGACCACGATGCTGGCCGAACCGGCCTTGATCAGGTCATGGCCGAGCATGATGGTCTTCATGCCCGAGCCGCACACCTTGTTCAGCGTGGTGGCACCGGTTGACAGCGGGATGCCGGCAGCGATCGCCGCCTGGCGGGCCGGCGCCTGGCCCAGATTGGCCGGCAGCACGCAGCCCATGAGGACTTCGGAAACGTCGCTGGCCGGGATGCCCGACTGTTCCAGGGCGGCGGCGATGGCGGCCGCGCCGAGGGTCGGGGTCGGCACGCCGTTGAACTGGCCGAGGAAGGAGCCGATGGCGGTGCGCTTGGCGGCGGCGATGACGATGTTGGACATGGCAATCTCGTTGATGCGTAAGCAATGTTCGGAAAGGAGACCGTGGGCCGTTGGAAGCGCCCCGGTTTCCCGGCAGACTGCGTGGGGGTCGGCCCAAGTATAGAGGGTCGGGGAGGGCCGCCGTTGGACGGCGCCGCATGCCTGCCGGCACAAGGGCGGGCCAACGTTCATGGGAAGGAATCGATGAAACGCACGACGACGGTGAGATCTGCCCTGGCAACCGCGCTGGCACTGGCGCTGACGGCTTGTGGTGGAGGTGGCGGGGGCGGCAACGTGCGCATTGAGACACCGCCACCACCGCCGCCACCGACTACCCCGCCACCGACGACGCCGCCCCCGGTCAAACCACAGGAGCCGGCTTTCGACGCGCATCTGTCAGTCACCAATGCGCGCGCCGCACAGGCTGCCGGCCTGACCGGTCAGAACGTGCGCATCGGCATCGTCGACTCCGGCGTGCAGCGCAATGCGGTGGCATTGAATGGCCGGGTGCTGGCCAACCTCAACTACATCGATCCGGCCAGAAACAATCTGGGTGTCGATGATGTGGTCGGCCACGGCACCGCCGTGGCCAGCCTCGCCGCCGGCGCGGCAACGGGCTCCTGGCCGGGCGGCATCGCGCCAAAGGCGCAGATCGTGTCGGCACGGATCATTGCCGACAAACCGCCGGCCGACGACGGCAGCGGACGCGGCAATGCATTCAGCGGACCGCTGGGTGTGGCCCAGGTCCACCAGGACCTGATCAGCTACAACGTGAAGGTGATGAACAATTCGTGGGGCGGCCTGTACTGGACCGACCTGCCGACCACCGCGCAGGTGGCCGCCGAATATCGTCCCTTCGTGATCAACCACGGCGGGCTGGTGGTGTTTGCCGCGGGCAATGATGGCCGCAGCGAACCGAGCAGCCTGGCCGCGCTGCCCAGCCAGCAGGGCGTGGCCGGCACGCTGCCGGCCGCCGATCTGGAGCGCGGCTGGCTGGTGGCCACCGCCGTGGATCCGTATGCGCCCGGTACGCTGGCCAGCTATGCCAATGCCTGTGGCCAGGCAGCCCGCTACTGCCTGGCGGCGCCAGGCAGCGCGGTCTATCCCGATGCCAATGGTGGCAGCTACTACTGGAACTACGGCACGTCATTTGCGGCGCCCTTGATTTCCGGCGCGGCGGCGCTGGTCTGGGAGCGCTTCCCGTACTTCAGCAACGATCTGGTGCGGCAGACCCTGCTGGGCACCGCCAAGGACATCGGCGCGCCGGGCGTGGATCCGGTGTTCGGCTACGGCCTGCTCGACATCGGCCGTGCGATCAACGGTCCGGGCCGTTTCGACTGGGGGGATGTGGTCGCCAACGTGGATCTTGCTTCGACCGGCTCGGCGTGGCGCAACGATATCGTCGGCAGCGGCGGCCTGGTCAAGCAGGGCGGGGGCACCCTGGTGCTGGCCGGCAACAACAGTTACACCGGCGCCACCCGCATCGAACGCGGCATCCTGTCGCTGCAGAACGGTGGTGTGGTCCGTTCCAATGTGACCATTCTCGGCCAGTCCGATCCGGATTCGACCGGCCTGCAGTTCAATGGCGGCACGCCCCGCGTGATCGGCAATGTGGTCAACGGCAGCAGCGTGTTCCTCACCACCGGCAACACCACCGGCACGATCGAGGGCAACTACACCCAGCAGGCCGGTGCACAGCTGATGATCGCACTGGGCGCCAATGCGCTGCAGGTCACCGGCAATGCCGCGATCGACGGTGGCGTGCGCGTGCATGGCTTCGTTTCCGGCTACGTGCCACAGAACGGCAGCCGGCAGGACCTGATCCACGCGGCAGGCGGACTCAGTGGCACCTTCAGTACGCCGGCTACCTCCAGTGGCCTGCAGGGGCTGTCGTTGCTGCAGAGCAGTTACGGCTACGACAGCAACAACGCCTGGTTGAACCTGACCCAGGTCAGCGTCACCGCAGCGGCCAGCGGCCTGGGGGCGTCCGCCCAGGCGGCAGCACAGCGCCTGGAAGGTGCATTCGCAGCACTCGACAAAAACGCAGGGCTGCAGGGATCGGCCTTTGGTGCAGCGGCCGGCGCCCTGCAGTGGACCGGCGGTGGCCCGCAGGGCCTGGCCGCCAGCCTGCAGAGCCTGTCCGGTCAAGCGCACGCCCGTGCCGAAGCGGCGACCTTCGACAGCATCGACATGTCGCGGCGTGCGATCGCCGAGCGCTTCGATCGTGTACAGGCCGCACCGCGCCTGCGCGGTAGCTGGCAGAGCGCGCTGGGTGAGGCGGGGCAGGGCAGCTTCGCCGGCAACGCCGCCGACAGCCGGGGCTGGATGGCCGGCCAGGATCTGCCACTGGGCAGCAACGGCCTGATGGGCGTGGCGTTTGGCGAGACCCGAAGTAATGGTGGCAGCAGTTTCGGCGGCGATCGTGGGCGTGATCGCCAGGCGCAGGCGCAGCTGTACGCGGGCTGGAATCTGGGGCGTGGCTACGCGCTGGCCCAGGTCGGAAGCGGCCAGTTCACCCGCGCGCTGGATCGTCAGCTGCTGCTCGGTGCGGGCGCCTATGGTGTCTCTGCGCGGTATGGCGGCCGTTTCAGCAGTGCCAGCGTGGAGGGCGGGTACCGGCTGGGGCGTGCAGGCGCATCATTGACGCCCTACGTCGGCGCCAGCACCACGCGCGTGGATACCGACGCCTTCAATGAGCTCGGCGGCTTCGGTTTCGGCCTGCGGGGCGATGCCAATCGCGTGCAGCGCAGCCAGATGCTGGCCGGTATCCGCGGCGAGCGTGGCTGGGGGCGTTGGACGCTGCGTGGGCATGCCGAATGGCAACAACGGATTGATGGCGCGGATGCGGACTGGCAGGCCAGTTTCGTCGGCGTCGATGCCTGGGCACCGCTGGCGGGCTGGAACGTACCGCGCGGCAGTGCGCTGATCGGCGTGGCGCTGGAATCGTGGTGGGGCCGCAATGGCCGCCTGAGCCTGGGCTTCGACCAGCGCGTCGGTGGCGAAGGTGCGCGGCAGGCAGCCTTGCGCTACAGCACCGGCTTCTGAAGGACAGGTCGCGCCGGGTCATGCCCGGCGCGACGTCGGCTGGCTCAGCCGCCGCGCAGGTTGCCCAGGCGCGGGGTGCTGCGGCCCAGCGGCATCTTCAGCTTGCCGATCGACAGGATGCGGCTCTCGGCGATGCGGTCGGCGGCACGCTGCGGCGCGATGTTCTCGCGCTGCGACAGTTCGAAGATGCGGGTGAGGTTGTGGTAGATGCTGCGGATCAGGCGCATCGCGCGTTCGCGGTTGTAACCGTCGATCTCCAGCGACACGTTCATCACGCCGCCGGCATTGACCGCATAGTCCGGTGCATACAGGATGCCGCGCGCATGCAGCTCGTCGCCGATCTCCAGGCTCGACAGTTGGTTGTTGGCGGTGCCGCAGATGATCTTCGCCTTGATCCGCGGCAGGGTGTCGGCGTTGATCGCGCCTTCCAGCGCGCACGGTGCGAACACGTCGGCGTTCACTTCATGGATCTCATCCGGCTTGACTGCTTCGGCACCGAAATCGCTGACCGCGCGATCAACCAGCGCGCTGTCCAGGTCGGTGACGTAGAGCTTGGCGCCGCGGTCGCGCAGCAGCTTCACCAGTTCCATGCCGATGTGGCCCAGGCCCTGCACAGCGATGCTGGTCTTGCCCACTTCCTCATGGCCGAACTTGAAGCGCATCGACGCCATCAGTGCCTGCAGCGCACCGTAGGCGGTGAACGGAGCGGGATCGCCGGAGCCACCATGGACCTGGTGCACGCCTGTCACGAACTGGCTTTCCAGGTAGATGTTCTCCATGTCGTTGACGTCGGTGCCGACGTCCTCGGCAGTGATGTAGCGCCCGCCCAGGGAATCGACATAACGGCCGAAGGCACGGAACAGCACCTCGGTCTTGTCCACTTTGGGGTCGCCGATGATCACCGCCTTGCCGCCACCTACGTTGAGGCCGGCCAGTGCATTCTTGTAGGTCATCGTTCGGCTCAGCCGTAGCGCATCGGCCAGCGCCTCGTCGGTGCTGGCGTAGGGGCGCATGCGCACGCCGCCCAAGGCCGGGCCGAGGGTGGTGTTGTGGATGGCGATGATCGCCTTCAGGCCGGCGTCGTGGTTGTGGCAGAACACCACCTGTTCGTGGCCGGTGGTGGCGAGGGTTTCGAATAGCATGGCGTCTCCGATGGCGCGATCAGCGGCGAACTGCAGCGAACGGCCAGTGAACGGTAGGGTCCCAAAACAAAAAAAGCGACGTCGTCGGTGCAGGGGGACGGGTCGCGCGGCGCCATTCTAGTCCATTCCCCCGGTCGGTGCCGTCGACATCGGCGGCCTTCCGGTTAAAGAAGATGAAAGTGCGGCCGATGCTGCGACGACGGCGGGTGGCCGGATTCGCGTGAAGAGGCAGGGCGGTCAGTGACGGCAAGGGCACCACAACGACAGGGCGGGCGGCGATGACGCCGGCCTGGTGGCGATCGCTGCGCGGCTGGCTGGCGCGCTCGACCGGGGCCGCGCCGTCCCGGTTGGCGGCGGTGTCGCGACAGGCGGTGGCGGCGGCTGCGGCCAGCCTGCAGGGTGAGGCGCTGCCTTCGGCCGAGATCGCTGCACATCTGCAGCGCGGCCTGCATGCGCTGGCCCTGTACCCGCGCCTGGCCGGTGGATCCACGCCGGTGCAGGCCGCGGGACTGGGCGAGGCTGTGGCGCGCGCGCTGCAGGACCGGGACTGGGCGGCCCGTCAGTTGCCGCGCCGCCCGCAGCTGCTGCCGCAGCTGATCCAGACGGTCAACGACGATGCGGCATCGGCGCGGGTGATGGCGGCGATCATCGGCCAGGACCCGGTGCTGACCGGCAACCTGCTGCGCATCGCCAACAGCCCGGCCTACAAGGTGCACGAGCGCCCAGTGGAAAGCCTGCAGCGGGCGGTGACACTGGTCGGAACCGAAGGCGTGCGGCAGATCATCAGCGCGGTGCTGGTACAGCCGGTGATGCAGGTGCAGTGCGAGGTGTTTCCGCAGTTCAGCACGATCATCTGGGAGCACGCGCTGCTGGCTTCGCGCGCAGCCGCTGACCACGCGCGCACGGTCACCTTCGGCGATGCCTTCGCCGCCCAGTGGCTGGGCCTGGTACAGGGGCTGGGGGCCGCACTGGTGATGCGCCAGCTGCTGCAGGAAGCGCAGGCACGCGATGAGACGGTGGAGCCGGCGCTGGCGCTGCAGCTGCTCCAGCAGTGGTCGCTGCCGTTGGCGCAACGCGTGGCTGCGGCCTGGGAGCTGCCCGAGCCGGTGCACCAGGCACTGGCGCCCGAGGCGGATGGCCCGCTGGCTGACAGCCTGCGCCTGGCCAGTGCGGCCGCAGCGGCCAGCCTGCTGTGCCGGCATGGACATGCCAGCCAGAGCCGCATGCTGGCCCTGCTCGAACAGTTGCCTTCGGCGCCGCCGCATGCCCTGCGCTGGATCTGGCGGCGCCTGCACGGGCGCAGTGTGGAAACACGCGATGACGCTGGACAGGAAGAAGCGGATCCTGCGCCCTGAGTGCTACAGCTGCGATTCCACCGGCAGCCAGCTGATCACCCGCGCGGTCCAGCGCTTGCCCAGGCTGGCCCCGGGTTCGGCCTCCACCCAGTGCGGCGGGGGCTGCCGCTCCAGCCAGCGCAGGTCATCATCGCGACCCAGCGCCAGCCACCAGCTGTGCTCCGGGCCGGCAAGGCGCAGGTACTCGTCGCGCAATTGCGCACCCAGCACCGGGTCGTCGAACAGCACGCCCATTTCGGTATTGAGGTAGGCCGAACGCGGGTCGAGGTTGAACGAACCGACGAAACCGCGACGGTCATCGACCACGAATGCCTTGGTGTGCAGGCTGGCCCCGCTGCTGCCGAACAGGCTGGCATCCAGCTGGCCGTGTGCCTTCAGTTCGTACAGCTGCACGCCGGCCTTCAGCAGCGGCACGCGGTAGCCCATGTAGCCGCCGTGTACCGCCGCCACGTCGTTGGCGGCGAGTGAATTGGTGACCACGCCGACCTGCGCGCCGCGCGCGGCCAGCGCCGACAGCGCCTCGACCCCATCGTTGCCGGGCACGAAGTAGGGAGAGATCAGCAGCGCACTGTGCCGCGTGCTGCGCAACTCGTCGCTGAGACGGCTGACCAACCAGCCGCGGCGATCGTCATCGCGGTGCTTCATCGGCGGATCGGAAGCGATGCGCACGTTGGCGCTCCAGTGCAGCGGTTCCGGGCTGGGCCGCTGCCGTGCGCGTGATTCGGCCACGCGCTGCAGGTAGGGCTGTGCCTTGGCATGCATGGTATCCAGGTCCGACTGCCGCACCAGCTGCTGCAACTGCGCATCGGTGTACGAGGCCAGTGCGGAAATCGGGATCGCCGTGCTGCTGTTCCAGTAGTCGTCAAAGATCTGGTTGGCCTGCTGCACGGCGGGGCCGGCCACCACCAGATCCAGATCCTGGAAGTTCACATCGTCGCGCGCGCTGAAGTATTCCTCGCCGATGTTGCGGCCACCGACGATCGCGATGCGGCCGTCTGCGATCCAGCTCTTGTTGTGCATGCGGTGGTTCACGCTGAAAGCGCGCTGCACCAGTTCCAGCGTGCGCGCGATGCCGCTGCGGTTGCGGAACGGGTTGTACAGGCGGATCTCGATGTTCGGATGCGCATCGAGCGCCATCATCAGCGCGTCCTTGTCCTTGGCGTTCATGTCGTCAAGCAGGATGCGCACGCGCACACCGCGCTCGGCGGCGTCGTACAGCGCCTTGGCCATCAAGTGGCCGATCAGGTCGTCGTGCCAGATGTAGTACTGCAGGTCCAGGCTGCGGCCTGCGTGCGTGGTGATCATCGCGCGTGCGGCGAAGGCATCCATGCCATCACTGAGGAACGCCACGCCGGACTGTCCGGGGTGTGCGTCCTGCAGCGGCACGATTTCCTGGTCGATGCGGGTCTGCGCCGGCTGCAGTGGCAGCACATGCGAGGGTGCGCCCTGCGCCCGTGGCGTGAGATGGTCGGCCAGCAGCAGCCCGGACAGGACCAGCAGCAACAGCGCGGCGAGGATGATTGCAGCGACGCGCAGCAGGCGTCGCCACAGGGGCTTGGGCAGGCTCATGCCCCGATGGTAGAGCCACGCCATGCGTGGATGAAAGCCAACAGATTCATTGCAGTAGATCCACGCCATGCGTGGATGCCTTCTTCAGGCAATGTCACGCCATGCGCGGATGACTGGAACTTCGCGGTCAGAACCGCTCGTCGCTGCCCAGGTAACGCCACTGCCGCGCGGGCAGCGGTCCCAGTGCCACGCGGCCAATGCGCAGCCGGCGCACGGCCGTCACCTGCAGGCCGGCAGCGGTGACCGCCACGCGCAGGCCCTTGGCCGTCAGGCCCTTGCCCGCGAAGCGCAGGCGCTGCTCGCTCTGCCAGCTGACCTTGGCGCCGCCCGATTCGTGCTGCAGCCGCGCCATCAGCCACGGGCCGCGCTCGGGCCCGCCTTCGGCCACTTCAATCAGGTATTCCTGTTCGGTGCGGCCCAGATTGCGCTGCAGATGGGCCAGCGTGGCCGGATCCTGGCTGACCACCACCAGGCCGCTGTCGCTGGCCGGAAGCGAGGCGGCCAGCTGCAGTCCGTGGAAGTGGCGCTGCAGCGGACGGATGTCGCTGGCGTCGAGTTCGCTGCGGCTGTCACTGCTGACCAGCGCGCACAGGGTTTCGGCGGCAACGCCAGCCGGTTTGTGCAGCAGCATGCTGACCCGCTCGGCCTTTTCATCGCTGGCCTGCTCGGCCACGACGATCACCGCGCTGTCATCGACCGGACGCTGCGGCTGTTCCACCACCTCGCCATTGACCGTGACCCAGCCGCCTTCGATGTAGCGTCGCGCCTCGCCGCGTGGGATGCCGAGCAGAGCGGACAGGCGTTTGTCGAGACGGATCGGTTCCATGGCGGAAAGGTCAGGCAGGGGGCGCGCAGTGTAGCTGCTGCGGCCGGTCAGCGCTGGCCGCGGTTGGCCAGCTCGGTCAGGTACAGGCGGGTATCGAACTCCAGCTGCAGGTAATCCGGCTCCATGTGCTGGCACAGCTGGTAGAAGGCCTTGTTGTGGTCGGCTTCCTTCAGGTGGGCCAGCTCATGCACCACGATCATGCGCAGGAACGCGGCCGGTGCCTGGCGGAACACGGTGGCGATGCGGATCTCACGGCTGGCCTTGAGGCGGCCGCCATGCACGCGGGAGATGGCGGTATGGGTGCCCAGCGCGTGCTTGATCACTTCCAGCGTGTTGTCGTAGCAGACCTTGTTGAGCGGCACCGACTTGCGCAGGTAGCGGTCCTTCAGGTCCTGGGTGTAGTCGTACAGCTGGCGGTCGCTGCGCACTTCGTGCGGGTCGGGGTAGCGCTGCTGCAGCCAGGGGCCGAGTTTGCCCTGTGCCAGCAGGTCGCTGACCTGGGCGACCAGGGATTCGGGATAGCCGTTGAGGTACTTCAGGACTGCCATGCAGGGGCGGCGGGGCGTCGGTAGAATGGAGCATCCAAGATTACACGCGGTACGCATCGACCATGGCAAAGCCCAACGCGCTGCAGGAACAATTGCTCAAGGCCGGCCTGGCCAAGAAGTCGCAGGCCAGCGCTGCCGCGAGCGCGCAGGCCAAGGCCCGGCAGGGCAAGGCCGAATCGACCTCGGCCGACGTCCAGCGCGAGGCTGAACGGGCCCGCGCCGAGAAGGTCGAGCGCGACCGCGCACTGGCCGCCGAGCGCAATGCCCAGGCCCGTCAGGCTGAACAGAAGGCGCAGGCGAAGCAGATCATCACGGCCCATGCCGTGCCCCACAAGGGCGACGACGAGTACCGTTTCAGCGATGGTGCGGCGATCCGCACCCTGCTGATCGACCCCAAGCTGCGCAAGGCGCTGTCGGTCGGCGTGCTGGTCATTGTCGCCAATGGCGAGGGCTACGCCCTGCTGCCACGTGCTGCTGCCGAGAAGGTGCGTGAGCGCGCCCCGGAGGCGATCATTGTCGACCATGGCCAGCCGGGCTCGACCGCCGAGATCTCCACCGGCAACGCCGAGGACGACGCCTACTACGCGCAGTTCCAGGTGCCGGACGACCTGGTCTGGTAAACAAGAAGGGGACGGAGGGGATTAAGTCGCAATCGGCTTGATCGAACCCATCCGCGCTCTGTTCGTCTTCCTGAAGAGCAGCCGAGCGTGGCTCGGCTCTACATTAAGGCGTGCCTTTTTGCCGGGGTGTATCGTCTCCATATCAGGCGACACACCTGCGGAGGATGGCCATGGCTACCGGTTGGGCGGGAGACGGCGCGGTCCAGGACCAGATCGACGCCACCGTCGACGATGCGATCGCCCGCGCGCGGCGCCAGCTGCGCGAGGGCCCGGGTCTGGAGCACTGTGAGGAATGCGACGCGCCGATCCCGTTGGCGCGGCGCCAGGCCGTGCCCGGTGTCCGGCTGTGCGTGGCGTGCCAGCAGGCGCGTGACGACGAAGAACAGGCGCATGCCGGCTATAACCGGCGTGGCAGCAAGGACAGCCAATTGAGGTAAAGGTTGTTCGGCAGGGCTGCGCCCTGCACCCGCCGAAGCCTTCAAGCCAAGGCAGCAGCAACAGCAAAAGCTGGCATTCCGTGGGGTGGTGGGGCGGTGTCGGAGTGCGGGGACGCCGCAAGTACGTCCTTGTAGGCTTGGCAGCCGCATCCATGCGGCTGACACCCCGCACTCCGACACCGCCCCACCTCCAACAGATTTCCGCGATCGGGTACATCCCGCCGTGCGTGGATAAATTTCCATCGAAATCGAAAATTTCGATATCGGAATGATTTGAGCCGAGCATGGCTCGGCTCTACAGAAGAACGGACAGCTCGCGGAAATCTGTCGAAGGCGGGGTGGGTCCGGTTGAGGGGGCGTGAGCCGCATGGATGCGGCGACCGAGCTTACATGGACGTACTTGCAGCGTCCCCCTCAACCGGACCCACCCCGCCATCCCACGGATAGCATGCTTTTGCCGTTGCCGTTGCTCCGAGCAGGTGCAGGGCGCAGCCCTGCCGAAAACCCCACCCTCAGCCGTCGCCCTGGATGCCGCCAGGCGCCTGTGCCGGGTCGCGCCAGCGGCGGACCGTGCGCTGGAAGAACAGGTTGTTCGGCAGCTGCAGCACCGTGCCTTCGTGGCCGTCGCCGGTCTCCTGCAGCGTGGTGTAGATCAGGTTCACGTCGATCACCCGGCCCTTCAGGCCCGGCTTCTCGCCGTTCTCCAGCACCTCGATGTAGTCGTGCAGGCGGAACGGGCGGGTGGTGAAGATCAACAGCGTGCAGAAGATGTTGGACAGCACGCTCCACGCCGCGAAGAAGGCCACCGCGCCCACGGCGGCGAAGCCGGTAAACGCGGTCCACAGCACCGACGGCTTCGCGCCGAGCAGGCTGAGGATGTAAAGCAGGGCACTGAAATAGACCACGAAACTGGTGATCCGGCGTGCACCCATCACCATTTCGGGCGGCAGCGTGTAGTGCTCGGCGAAGCGGCGGATCAGGCGACGGGCGAGCACGCGCAGGAGCCACGCAACCAGCAGCACCAGTACGATCTGCACGGCGACGCCGGCGTAGTTCAGCCACGGGTGGGTCCAGGCGGGCAGGTGATCCTTCAGCGACAACATCATGGGGCGACTACGGAGGGGGAAACGGCCCCCGATGTTACCCGGCGCGTGCGGGGGATTCGACCGCCGGGGTCCAGGCCAGGCACACCAGCTCCTGGCGGTGCTGCTGCAGGCAGGCGCGGCCGTTGTCGGGGCGCAGCTGCAGTGACAGGCCCAGCGCCTGCAGCAGGACGCAGGTGGTAATCACCAACAGGGCGGCGCAGGATGGGCTGGACATGGCAGGACTCCTGGACGGCAATTTTGCGAAGGACCTTCCATGGATGCAGCAGCCATCAAAAAGGTTGCATGGCATTGATCGTGGATGGGCTCTAAACCTTTTTCCGGGTCGCCGCATCCAAGCGATATGCTCGACATCACCATGCCCGCGCTGCCTGCCGCCAACGACGCCGTCGACGAACCCGCCCTGGTGCGGGCGGCCGCCGCCGGCGACACCGCGGCCTATGAACTGCTGTACCGGCGCCATGCGCCCCGGGTATTCGCTGTGCTGTGGCGGCTGTGTGGCGGCCAGCAGGCACGCGCCGAGGACGCGCTGCAGGAAGCGTTCCTGCAGGCATGGAAGTCGCTGCCGGGCTTCCGTTTCGAGAGCAGCCTGTCGACCTGGCTGCACCGGCTGGGCGTCAACGCCGCGCTGATGGAACTGCGCGGGCGTGCTGCTGGGCAGGACCATGACAGCCTCGACGAAGTGGACGGAGGGTTGCAGGAACTGGCGGTACACGACCGCTGTGCCGGCACCGAACGCGACCTCGAACGGGCGCTGTCGACACTGCCGCCACGGGCACGTGCGGTACTGGTACTGCACGACATCGAAGGCTGGAAACACCAGGAAATCGCCGAACAGCTGCAGATGGCCGTCGGCAGTTCCAAGGCACAGTTGCATCGTGCGCGCGGCCTGTTGCGCGCACGGCTGGGAGACATGACATGAATACACACGACCACGATTCCGACCACGATCTACTGGCACGGCTGCGCGCGCTGCCAAGCGAGCGCGACGTACCCACCGATGGCTGGGCACGCCTTTCGGCCCAGCTGCCGCCGCGTGAGCCGCAGGCGGCGCCTGCGCCGGGCGACAACGTGGTGGCCCTGCCGAACCGTTCGCGTCGGCGTTGGTGGTTGCCGGTGGGTGCGGTGTTGGCGGCCAGCCTGGCGGTCTACGCCGTGGCGCCGTGGCGCCATGCGCAGCCAGAGGTGCCGGTACCTTCAGCACTGCAGCTGCAGGCGGCAGCGATGACCGAGCAGTACCAGCAGGCCGTTGCTTCGCTGCCCGATGGACGGGCGCCGGAATGGCAGCCGGCCCTGCACGAACTGGATGAAAGCGCGGCGCAGATCCGTGCCGCCCTGGCGCAGGACCCGCGTGCGCCGCACCTGCTTGGCCAGCTCAAGCGCACCTATGCGCTGCGGCTGGAACTGACCCGGCAGGCGGCCTATGCCGCCGAGTCCGGCTTGACGACCTGAGGAGACCCCCATGACCCGAACCCTGATTTCCTGCTGTGTCGCGCTGCTGCTGGCCCCTGCCGTAGCACTGGCCGACACCCGCATCGACGAGCGCCACACCCTGGCCGCGGGCGGTCGCATCGAGCTGAGCAACGTGGCCGGCAAGGTGACCGTGCGCGGCTGGGACCGCAATGACGTGCAGCTCACCGGCACGCTCAGCGACGGCCTGCAGTTGCGCCAGGAGAAAAGCACCAACCGGGTGCGCTGGGAGATCGAATATCCGCGCCGCAGCAACAATGGTGGCGCGACGCTGGTGCTGAACGTGCCGCGCTCGGTGGAGCTGCTGCTGAGCACGGTCAGCGCCAGCCAGGACATCAGTGGCATCGATGTGCGACGGCTGCAGGCCGACACGGTCAGCGGCAGCCTGAGCGCAGCTGGCCGCAGTGGCGACAGCAAGCTCAACACGGTCAGTGGCAGCGTCAGTGCACGCCTGCAGACGCCGAAGCTGGACGTGAATACGGTCAGTGGCCGGATCGAGGCCGGCGGCGGGGTATCCGGTGATATCGGTGCGCAGACGGTGTCCGGCCGGGTCGAGGTGGACGCCGGGCGCGTGCAGCGGCTGGCGGTGGAGACCGTCTCGGGCAGCATCGATCTGGCAGCAGCCGGATTGGCACCCGGTGGCCGCATCAATGTCGAATCGGTCAGTGCCTCGGTCACGCTGAGCCTGCCGCGCACGGTGTCGGCACTGCTGTCGGTGAACAGCTTCAGCGGGTCGATCAACAGCGATGCCGGGCAGGTGGAGCGGCCGCGCTATGGGCCGGGCAGCCACCTCGATACGCGGCTGGGCGGCGGCGACGGTGACATCCGCATCCAGTCGCATTCGGGCAGTGTGCGGGTACGCCTTGACCGCTGAGCGCGATCCGGCAGGCCGCGGCGGCAGCGCCGCCGCGGTCAGTGTTGGGTCAGCTGGCCTTCTTCAGTGCCCAGGTGGTGCCGAGGACTTCGATCTTGCCACCGGCCTTGCGGAACGCTGCCAGGTCCGAAGCGATCGAATCGCTGCTGACCACGGTGCTGGCGGCCGCGCCCTTGCGTTCGCTGCGGATGCTGTTGCTGGCCTTCGCGGGGGTCTTTGCCTTGCGGGGCATGGTTGCTCCTGTCAGGTGGAAGGGGAGGAAAGCGCCCAGGCGTCGGCCTGGCGCAGGTAGTCCTGCCGCTCGCGGCGGCAGTCATCGCCGCCCATCGAAAACTGGCGGCAGATCGCCGGGCGCTGCGAATAGATCGTGCAGCGCAGGTGATAGGGATCGATCGCCGCGCACCAGCCTTCCTCGTTGCGCGCCATCACGGCACGGCCGTGGGTGTCGCGTGACAGGAACTGGCCAGGCACGTGGTCGCCGGGCTGCAGCAGCACGGGCAGCCGGCAACAGACCGCGTCACAACGGCGGCAGTCGATGGGTGCAGGTGCTGCGTCAGGTTGTAAGGCCACAGGGGCCTGGCGGGTGCCCAAAGCGGGTCTCGATGGCGGCTCAGGTGCTGCGCGGACCATGAACGAGCCAGGAAGGCATGGCCGCTAGGCCCGCAGGGCGGGCCAGGCTGCACCGTGGACACACACCGGCGTGGCCGGCGGAAGGTGCAGCGGAGTTCTAGCCGACCAAGAGTAACTTAGACCGCGTAACGTTTTGTTAATCCTGGCTGGCTGCCGCCAAGGCCAGGCCCTGGACCACGCCCAGCGAGGGCTCGCCGTGGACCATGCGGGCGCCCGGGAAGGCCTCGGCCACGGCCTGGCGCAGGTAACCGGCGCGGGACATGCCGCCGGTGAGGAACACCGCAACCGGGTCGCCCCCGATGTCGCTGCGGACCTGGGCCAGCAGTTCCCGGATCTGCTCCAGGTAGCCATGGGCGGCGGCGGCCAGGCCATCGGCGCTGCTGTCGGCATGCAGGTCGCGGGCAATGTAGTCCAGCGTGCTGCGGTGCTCGCTGGCGGCACTGAGGGCGATCTTGGCGCGTTCGACGTCGCGGTACAGCCGCGCGGTGTTGCCGGTGTCCTGCAACGCCTGCAGGCGGTCGCCCCAGGGCGCGTCGACATGGTCGTACTTGTGCAGGCGGAAGTCGCGCTGGCGGGTCATGTCCTGCACGGTGGCCGCTTCCACGTAGTGGTGGGCCGGCACGCGGGTGATGCCGCGGCCGAACAGCGGCATGTAGCTGGACAGGCTCAGCGCCAGGTCGATGTCGGTACCGCCGCGGGCGATACCCCAGGCGCGGTGGATGCGCGGGGCGTCGTCGCCGCCGACTTCGGCATGGGCGATGTCGGTGGTGCCGCCGCCGATATCGACGATCACCGCCTGGTGCCGCTCGCGGCTTTCGGCGTGGTAATGCATGGCCGCCGCGGCCGGTTCCTCGAGGAAATCGATCTGGTCGAAGCCGGCCTGGGTGGCGGCCTCGCGCAGGATGTCCAGCGCCTGGTCGTTGCCGGCCGCACCGATCGAACTGCGGAACTGCACCGGACGGCCAAGCAGGGCCGAGCGCAACGGTTGGCCGAGCTGGGCGCTGGCGGTCAGGCGGATGTGTTCGAGAATGTGCGCGGCGATACCGGTGATGGTCTGCTTCGCACGCGGGTGCAGGTTGTAGCCCAGCATCGACTTCGGGCTCTGCACCAGGTTGCCTTCGTGTTCCTCGAAATAGGCTTCCAGCGCGTCATCGCCGTAGACCGCGTTCTGCAGCAGGTCGCTGGCGCTGCGTTCCTTGCCGGCGCGGGCTTCCATCCATTCCCGGCGCAGCGCGCGCAGGGCTTCGCGGCGCAGTGCCTGTGGCGTGCGTTCCTGGCCGGCGGCACGGGCTGCGCGCGCGGCGCTGTCGATCATCTGCTGCAGCTGGTGTTCCTGGCCGTCATCGAGCTGGAAGTCGTCCGGATCGGGCACCACGCCGGGGAAATACACGCTGGTGCGGAACTGCTCGGCATCGCCGAAGCGGATCGGCAGCAGTTTTCCCTCATGCACGATGGCGGCGGCGGAGTTGCTGGTACCGAAGTCGATGCCGAGGCGCATGGGGAGTTCCGGGGGCGATCAGGGGCCGCGCACTCTGCTGCAGTTCGCCGCCGACTGCAAGTTCCAGCGGGCGTGCTGTTCTGGTCCGGGTCCAGTGGGCAGCCCGGAGCCCGCCCGGAAAAGGGCCGGGGAAGCCGGCCGGTTACAATGGCGGCTGTTGATTCACTTTGAGGTATTTGCTGATGTCTTCTGCCCCCGCCTGCCCGCAGTGCACCCTGGAAAACACCTACGCCGATGGTGCGCTGTGGATCTGCGCCGACTGCGGTTTCGAATGGACCGCCGAGGAAAGCGCCGGTTCCACCCTGGTCGTGCGTGACAGCAACGGCAATACCCTGCAGGCCGGCGACACCGTCACCGTGATCAAGGACCTGAAGGTGAAGGGGTCTTCGATCCCGCTCAAGCAGGGCACCGTGATCCGCAACATCCGCTTGGTCGAGGATGATGCCGAGCACATCGAAGGCAACTCGGACAAGATCAAGGGCCTGGTCCTGAAGACCTGCTTCCTCAAGAAGGCCTGATCACCTTCAGCGCCTGGCCTGCTGCTGCGCGCGCCAGCGGGCCAGGCTGTCCAGCTTGGCCTGGTAGCGCGCCTGCTCCGGCGCGCCCCCCAGTTCCTGTGCACGCAGCAGTTCGCGATCGGCGCGCTTGAGCTGGCCAGCCAGGAAATAGACCCGCGCCAGCCCGAAGTGGAACTGATGCGCGGTGTCATACAGGCGCACGGCCTGCCGGTAATAGCGGATCGCCTGGTCCAGCTGGCCGGCCCGTTCGGCCTTGGCGCCGAACATGTACTGCGCGAACGGGTCTTCGCGCTGCACCGATTTCAACCGGCGCTCAAGTGACTGCGCCTGCGCGGTCAAGCCCAGGCTGCGGAACAGCGCGGAGGCATTGGTCAGTGCGGCATCCTGGCGGCCGTCCAGCTGCAGCGACCGGTCCAGCGCCTGCCGCGCCGCCTCGTTGTTGCCTTCGCGGTGGTCGAGCACGCCGAGGTTGTTCCACACTGGAGCGAACCCGCTGTCCTGAGCCACGGATGCGTCGAAGAATGCACGGGCGCCGCCGAAGTCACCGTCGGCGAGGCGCTCCGCACCCCGGTTGTTGTAGAAATGCGCCAATGCCCGCGCACGGCTCACGGGAACCGGCCCGCGGCGGTCATAGAGCACATTGCGATCCAGATCGACGGTACCGAAACGCCCGCCGACATCGACGCCGGCATTGACGTGGCCGACGCTGTAGACCACGCCCGCGTCCTGGTCCTGGTACCAGGACACCACCTGCCCCACTTCCTGCACGCGGGCCTGGATGCCCGCCTCCCGCGCAAGCGTCACGAACAGCAGGGTGAAGGCCAGGCAGTTGGCGCGGCGGTGCTGCCAGATATCGCTGACGGTGTAGGTCGCATTGGCGTCGTACTGCAGGTCCAGCCCGTGCTGGTCGAAGATCATCTCCACGAGCGCCTGCAGGCGCTGGTCGCGGGAGTAGCTGCGCTGGATCACCTGCTTCTGGAGCATCGCACGCAGGTCCGCGGGAATGGCGAACACTTCTTCCGGGGTCGGCACGCGTGCGGCCGATACGGTGATGGTCGGGGTCGTCACCACATCGGCGGGCGGTGCCTGACCTGCGCCGAAGGCAGGAGCACAGAAGGCCAGCAGCGAAAGGGTGAGGCAATGGGCGGCAGAACGGTACATGACGGTTCCCGGCAGCGGCGGGCGCTCCCGCCTGGGGCGAGTGTATTCCCATGGATGCCCAGCTGCAGCGACCGTTGGTCGGCGCCGCGTTCATCCACAACCGATGTGGACCAGCGCGCGACAAAGCTGTGGACAACTGGCTCCGGGCCTCGCCTGGCAAGCGTTGTGAGTGTGTGGTGAAAAAACCGCCAGCTTGCCCGGCGCCGGCACAGGCGGGATGATCCGGGCATGGACTTCTCACCGCTGACGCTTGCCCCGGCGCAGTGGCAGGCGCTGCAGGACAGCTATGCCACGCCGCCACGCGCCTACCACCACTTCGGCCATGTGCGCGCGGTGCTGCAGCACTGCCAGGAGGTGGCCGACGGCCCCGGCTGGAAGCAGCCGGCCGAGATCTATCTGGCCGTGCTCTATCACGACGCGATCTACCAGGCGGGGCGCAAGGACAACGAGGCGCGTTCGGCGCAGCTGGCCCTGCAGGCGATCGCACAGGCGCCGGCGCTTGCCGGTGTCGACGCTGCTCGCGTGGAGCAGTTGATCCTGCTGACCGCCCGCCATGGCGCGCTGGGTCCGGAGGATGTGGATGCCGAGGCGGCGCTGTTCCTGGACTGCGACATGGCGATCCTGGCTGCACCGGAGCCGGTGTTCGCCGCCTATGACCGTGGCGTGGCCGAAGAATACAAGGGCGTGGTGCCCGGCTTCCTGTACCGTGCCGGCCGTCGCCGATTCCTGCAGGGCCTGCTGCGCGCACCGCGGATCTTCCTCAGTGAGTTCTTCCACCAGCGCCTGGACGCGGCCGCCCGTGACAACCTGCGTCGCCAACTGGGTGGTTGAGCCGGCCCGGTACACTGGTGTCCTGTTTCCAATGATTGTTGTTTCCGACCGTGTCCGTTCCTGATCCCGATCCCCGCCCGCTGCCACCGGAAGAGCCCGGTCCCAACGAGTGCTGCGGCAGTGGCTGCCCGCTGTGCGTGCTGGACCTGTATTCCGATGAGCTGCAGCGCTACCGCAAGGCACTGGCCGAGTGGAAGACGCGGCATCCCGAGGCCGCACCATGAGCCGTGCGCGCCCGGCGGCGGTGCTGGCACTGGTGGCGCTGCTGCTGTTCGTGGCCACCGCGCTGTGGACCCAGGTCGCGCGCAGTGATCTGGACTGGGTGCGGGCGACCTTGAGCCTGTACCTGCACGGGCCGTGGGGGCTGGCGTTGCGTGCTGCCTACTGCCTGCTGGCGCTGGCCATTGCCGCACTTGGCATTGCGCTGTATCGCGGCAGCATCGGCCCGCGGCGCAGTGCGGCCGCCCCCTTGCTGTTCACGGTTTCCGCGCTGGGCCTGGCGACGGTGGCGATCGGCGACAGCTGGCTGCCTGAAGCGACGCCGCTGCTGGCACCGTTCATCCATGGACTGGCAGCCAACACGGCGTTCCTGTGTGCCAGCGTCGGCATGCTGTTGCAGGGCTGGTACCTGCGCCGCGAACCGGGTTGGCAGTCCGCCGCGGGCCTGCTCTGGGGCTGGGCATGGCTGGCCTTCGTGCTGCTGTGGCTGCATGTGCTGTGGCGTGGTGGACCACCGCGTGGGCTGGGACAGAAAGTGGTGATCGCGGTGATCGTTGGCTGGCTGCTGTATCTGGCGATGGCCCTGTACCGTCGCAGCCGCCAGGCCGCGGCCCACTGAATCCCCAACGGCCTGCGCCGGTACGTGCCGTGCACGCGGCGGCGGCGTATCGTGTGCGCATTCCATCGGGGATGCGATATGAAGCGTGCAGGGCTGGGCAGGGCAATGGGTGTGGTACTGGCGCTGGCCGCGCTGCCGGCGACGGCGGCCGTGACCCCGCAGCAGTTCAGCCATGGGCGGTTCGAGCAGATTCCGGTGCACATGCCGGCCGGCACGCCGCAACGGGTGGTGATCTGGTTCCACGAACCCACGGCCGGCGGTGACACCAGCCGCCTGCCGATCGAGGCCCTGCGTGCCGATGGCGCGCTGGTCGCGGCAGTGGACATTGCGCACCTGCGCGGTGTGCTCAAGCGCGAGGGGGACCCGACCTGTTCGTTCGGTTCCGGTGACGTCGAGAATTTCTCACGCTGGCTGCAGGCCTCGCTGCATCTGCCCGGCTACCACCTGCCGCTGGTCGGCGGTGATGGCGAAGGTGCCGAGATGGCCTATTCGCTCGCGGCGCAGGCCGATACCCAGGTGTTCGCCGGTGTACTCACCACCGGCTTCTGCCCGGACCACAACCACCAGCGCATGGTCTGCGGCGATGGTGTGAAGCACAACAAACTTCAGCCTACCGAGCTGAACTTCCCGTGGTTGAGTGCGGCCGGTGACCACGGCTGCAAGGTGGGGGAGGCCAGCCAGTTCGTGCAGCAGGTCGCCATGGCGCGCGAGTTCAAGCGCACTGCGCGCGGTGATGCGTCACCGGGCCTGGTGGCTGCGGCACGGGTGATCGGCGCGCAGGCCGGCGTCAGCCTGGCCCCCCCGCCTGCTGCACTGAAGGGCCTGCCGGTGGTGGAAATGCCGGCGACCGGCAACGGCGATACGCTGGCGGTGTTCGTCTCCGGCGACGGTGGCTGGGCTGGCCTGGACAAGAACGTGGCGTCGTCACTCAACGAGCATGGCGTGGCGGTAGTCGGCATCGATTCGCTGCGCTACTTCTGGAGCGAGCGCACACCGAAGGGCTTTGCGGGCGACCTGCAGAAGATCATCGACCACTACCGCCAGCAGTGGCACCGAGACAAGGTGATGCTGATCGGTTTCTCGCAGGGCGCCGACGTGCTGCCGGCCACGATCAACCAGCTCGACGCCGGTACCCGCGAGGCGCTGGAGCGCATCGTGCTGCTGTCGGTGGGCAGGAAGGCCGACTTCGAATTCCATGTCAGCAACTGGCTGGGCGGTGGCGGCGACGGCCTGCCGATCGCGCCGGAAGTGGCCAGGCTGCCGGCGGAAAAAACGTTGTGCGTGTACGGCGACAAGGATGAGGACGCACTGTGCCCGGACCTGCCGGCCAATGACGGCGTGAGGAAGGTGAAGCTGCCGGGCGATCACCATTTCGGGGGGGACTACGATCGCTTGGCCGAAGTGATCCTCAAGGGTGGGGCGTAGCGTCAAGCCATGCCCGACGCATCGCGGCTTCAGTTCCGCCGCGGATCCAGCGAGATCAGGCGCGTGGCATCCAGCAGCGCGGCCGGCAGATGCATGCCGCCGGGCGCCGCGAGATAGCGTGGCCGCCACTGCGGATCGAACTTCGACTTGAAGCGGCGCAGGCCACTGAAGCCATAGAAGCGTTCGCCATGCCGCGCCAGCAGGCCGGCCAGGCGGTTCCAGCGACCGGCCAGCCGATGCTGGGCCAGACCGGACAACGGCGCCATGCCCAGCGAGAAACGCGCATAACCCTGCGCGCGGCCCCACAGGAACAGTTCGATGAAGAGGAAGTCCATCGTGCCCTTCGGTGCTTCGTTGACGTGGCGCATCAGGTCGACCGACAGCTCGGCGCCGGCCGGTGCCTGCCACAGGTTGGCGAACGCCACGATCTGGCCTTCGGCCTCGACCAGCGCTACCGGGAAGCGCACCAGGTAATCGGGGTCGTAGCTGCCCAGCGAGAAGCCCTTCTCATCGCCGGCCTTGTCTTCCAGCCATGCATTGGAAATTGCGTGCAGGCGCGGCAGCAGGCTGGGAATTTCCTCCACCGGTGCCACGCGGAAGGACAGGCCGCTGCGCCTGCCCCGGTTCCAGGCCTGGCGCAGATCGGCGCGTTCGCGACCTTCCAGCCCGAAATCATGCAGCGGCACCATCGCTTCCTCGCCCAGCTTGACCAGGCCCAGGCCCAGGTCGAGGTAGGTCTGCCAGTAGGTCTCGCCGACCTGGTAGAACACCGGGCGCAGGCCCAGCCGGTCGGCCTCCTCGCGGAAGCGCCAGATCAGCGCGCGCGCCACGTCAGGCGGGCCGACCGGGTCGCCCATCGCGATCAGCGAACCGCCGTAGCGCTGCATCATCACGAAGCCCTGTTTCGCATCATCGCGCAGCACCGCCTTGTCGGCGGTCAGTACCAGGCAGGCCTGGGTATCGGTGGCGCCGGCCAATACCGGCGCCAGTGATTGCAGCGTGGCTTCGTCGGCGGCCGGCAGCGGGCTGCGGGTGCTGTGCAGCAGCCGCGCCAGGCCGAACATCACCAGTGCGATGGCTACCACCAGCAATGCACGCAGCGCGCGCGGTGCGTTGCCCGACACCGCGAACTGCCACCACAGCTCGTTCTGGTACTCGACATGGCTGTAGGTGAAGAACAGCAGCCAGGTGACCGCGACCAGCACCAGGCCGAGATTGCGCAGCCACGGCCACGACCAGGCTTCGTCCAGCAGCGCACCTTGGCGGTAGAACTCGCGGCGTGCAGCCCACAAGGCCATCGCCACCAGCACCGCCGAGACAGCGATCAACAGTTGGCCACCCCGCAGCCACAGTGGCAACGGGGTGATCACGCACACCGCCATTGCCAGCATCCACGCGGCGTGGCTGCGCCGGGCCAGGCCCTGGCCGATCAGCAGCAGGGCGACGCCGCTGAGGCTGCCGATCAGGTGCGAGGTTTCCAGGATCGGCAGCG
Organism: Stenotrophomonas sp. YJH_SMC_101-4; assembly: GCF_059370395.1. Classification (NCBI taxonomy): domain Bacteria; kingdom Pseudomonadati; phylum Pseudomonadota; class Gammaproteobacteria; order Lysobacterales; family Lysobacteraceae; genus Stenotrophomonas; species Stenotrophomonas sp. YJH_SMC_101-4. The sequence goes on from NZ_JCAFTP010000004.1 coordinate 460,758, forward strand.
AGGCGTTCACCAGGTGACGGCGTGGCGTCGGCAGCGTGCCGTCGATGACCAGCGCGGCGCCGATGCTGAACACCGCCAGTGCGATGATCTGCGGCAGCCATGGGCGCAGCGCGTTCCAGCCAGCACGGGTTGCCCCGGCGCTGGCCTGCAGCGGCTGACGCAGGGCGGGCGCAAGGGCAAGCAGGGTGGCCAGCACCAGCGGCAGCACGTAGTAGGTGACGCGGTAGATCAGCGCTGCCGCCAGCACCGCTGCCGGTGCCACCTGCGGCAACAGCTTCAGCAGGCTCCACTCGAACACACCCAGGCCTGCGGGCACGGTGGAGACCAGGCCGGCCAGCACTGCCACCAGGTAGAGGCCGACGAAGCCCGGCAGGCCGGTTGGCGTGGAGTCCGGCAGCAGCACGTAGAACGCGGCACTGGCCAGCACCAGCTCGATGACGCTGAGTACGGTGACACCGATCATGGTGCGGCGATCGGGCAGCCACAAGGCGTGACCGAGCACACTGAACTGCCGTCCGTCGCGGCCGACCAGCAGCACGGTGCCGAGATAGGCGAGCAGGGCGACGATGCCGACGATGCGCACGGCATCGGGATTCAATGGCAATGCCAACGCTGCCGCCGCCGGTTCCATGCACAGGGCCACGCTGATCAACAGCCATGCACCGAATACGAAACCGAGCGTGCTCATCAGCACCACCTGGCCAATCTGCGCCAGGTCCAGGCCGGCGCTGCGGTAGCCGCGCAGGCGCACCGCGCCACCGGTCAACGCGGCAAAGCCCACGGTCTGGCCCAGCGTGTGCGCAAGGAACGCGGTGATGCCGACGCGCGCGGGGTGCACGCGGATGCCGCTGCGACGCAGGCCGATGGCATCGAAGCCGATCAGGCAGGCGTAACTGGCCAGGCCGAGTACCACGGTGAGTGTGATCTGCGTGCCGCTGAGTTGCCGGAACGCCTGGCGGATCGCACGATAGCCGTGCTCGTCGAACTCATTGGCCAGGCCGTGCAGGGCCAGGGCGAGGATCAGCAGCGGGATGAGGATGGTGGCAACCCGCTTCCAGGTTGGCGTGGAAGGGGCAGTGGTGGAATCGACGGGGGCGGTCATCGGCGCAAGGGTGCGGCAGGAGGGGCGAGGGCGGTGTCAACGCGGGCGTGGCGCATCGTGCGCCTGTCATCGTCATTTGACCAGTGGGACCGTCGGAGCCCGGTAGTGACGTGTCGCGGAGGGTACCCGTGCACCCACCGTCGACCGGTTTGGAGGACAATGCAGGCCCGATCAACCGCAGGAGCCACGCCCATGATGGAGCGTTACGACGTCGGACCGCGCATGTCCGAAATGACCGTATACAACAAGGTCGCCTACCTCTCCGGCCAGATTCCGGAAGACACCAGCCAGGACATCACCGGCCAGACCCGGCAGGTGCTGGCGGAGATCGACAAGCTGCTGGCGCTGGTCGCCAGTGACCGCCAGCACGTGCTGCGCGCCGAAGTGTTCCTGGCCGACATGGCCGACTTCGACGGCATGAACAAGGCGTGGGACGAGTGGGTGGTTGAAGGCGCGACCCCGGCACGTGCCACAGTCGAGGCCAAGCTGGCCCACGCTGACTGGAAGGTCGAGATCGTGGTGACGGCAGCAGTACCGTAACGATTGAATGGGGTCAGATCCTTTTCGCTCAGGAAAGGGGATCTGACCCCGTTACAGCGGCACCAGCTCGATGCAGTCCACCGGGCATGGCGGGATGCACAGCTCGCAGCCGGTGCACAGATCGGCGATTACCGTGTGCATGTACTTGGCGCCGCCGACGATGGCGTCCACCGGGCAGGCCTGGATGCACTTGGTGCAGCCGATGCAGTCGGCTTCCACGATCAGCGCCACCTGCGGCGCCTTGTGCTCGCCGCGCGATCGATCGAAGGGAATGGCAGGTACTCCGAGCACCTGCGCCAGTGCGCGCGCACCGGTATCTCCGCCCGGCGGGCAGTGGTCCACGCCTGCTTCGCCGCGAGCCATGGCCTGCGCGTACGGGCGGCAGCCGTCGTAGCCGCATTGCCCGCATTGGGTCTGCGGCAGCAGGCGGTCGAGGCGTTCGGTCAGGGGCGGGATCAGGCTCATGCGTGGCGAAGGCTGCGCGTTGGGGTCATTTCAGGGGTTTGCCACGGAACCAGCGCTCGTGGGCCAGCGCCAGCATCGGCTTGTCTTCGGAACTGTCACCGTAGGCATGGATGCGCACGTAGCGCGACAGGTCGAACTGGCGACGGATGTGCTCGACCTTGCGCGGGCCACAGTCGCCACCGGCATAACGGCCTGTGAGGCGGCCGTCCTGGCTTTCCAGCCGGTTGCAGATCAACTGCAGGCCCAGCTGTTCGCACCATGGCCGCAGGTACAGGTCCAGCGAGCCGGACACGATCACCACGGTGTGCTGCTGTTCCTTGTGCCAGCGGATCTGCTCCAGCATTTCCGGGCGCACCACGTCGGGCAGGAACTCACGCGAGAAGCCGGCGGCCAGCGTGGCGATGTCATCGCTGTGGCGGTCGCTGAAGGTCAAACGGGTGACGCGCGCGCGGATGCGCTCGGCCGAGATCAGTTTCAGCTTGTACGCGGCCAGCCATGGACCAATCTTCCACCACGCCTGTGCCAGCTGTTCGGCGGTGGCCACGCGGCGCAGGAAACGGCCGTAGGTATCGCAGGTGGTCACGGTGTGGTCGAAGTCGAACAGCGCCAGTTCCATTCCGTTGCCTCCCATCGCGTTGCCCTGTGGCCGGTGCTGCCGGCGGGCGTGGCCGCAACCACGCCCGCTGCAGGCATCAGCGGACCGGCATGCCCGGCTGTGCGCCGCTGTCGGCGTCCAGCAGCGCCAGTGCGCCGCCGTCGAAACCGGCCGACAGGATCATGCCTTCGCTCAGGCCGAAGCGCATCTTGCGCGGGGCCAGGTTGGCGATGAACACCACGCTGCGGCCAACCAGCGTTTCCGGCTCGCCGTAGCTGCCGCGGATGCCGGAGAAGATCTGGCGCTTGCCCAGCTCGCCGGCGTCCAGTTCGAAGCGCAGCAGCTTGTCCGAACCTTCCACGAACTCGCAGACCAGCACCTTGCCGATGCGCAGGTCGAGCTTGGCGAAATCGTCGATTCCGATGTAGGCCGGGGCGTTGGCGCTCTTTGCGTCGTCCTTGGCCGGGGCCGAGGCGGCCGGCTTGACCGCTTCGGTCTTGGCGGCGGGGGCGGCGGCAGCGGCCGGCTGCAGGGTGTCCTTGGAGGCGTCGATCATGGCGTCAATCTTCTTCGGGTCGATACGGGTGAACAGCGGGGTGTAGTCGGTGATGCGGTGGCCCAGCAGCGGCTGCGCCAGTTCGGTCCAGTCGTTGACCGGCGCGGCCAGGAAGGCCTCGGCCTGCGCGGCGGTGGCCGGCAGCACCGGCTTCAATGCGGTGACCAGCACGCGGAACAGGTTCAGGCCCTGGCTGCACACGGCCTGCAGCTGCGCGTCGGCGCCTTCCTGCTTGGCGATGACCCACGGCTTGACGTCGTCGATGTAGCGGTTGGCTTCGTCGGCCAGGGTCATGGTCAGGCGGATCGCTGCGGCCGGGTCGTTGCGCTCGTAGGCTTCACGGATCGGCGCCAGGCCGTCGACGAAGCGCTGGTACTGCGCGGCATCAGGCAGCTGCGCGGCCAGCTGGCCGTCGAAGCGCTTGCTGATGAAGCCGGCGCAGCGGCTGGCCAGGTTGACGAACTTGCCGACCAGGTCGGCGTTGACGCGGGCGATGAAGTCACCCAGGTTCAGGTCGAGATCGTCGACGCCTCCGCCGGACTTGGCGGCGTAGTAGTAGCGCAGCGCTTCCGGTTCCAGGCCGGCGTCGAGGAAGGTGCGGGCCATCACGAAGGTGCCGCGCGACTTGCTCATCTTGGCGCCGTCCACGGTCAGGTAGCCGTTGACGTGCAGGCGGGTCGGCGCGCGGTGGCCGGTACCGTGCAGCACCGCCGGCCAGAACAGGCCGTGGAAGTTGACGATGTCCTTGCCGATGAAGTGGTGCAGCTCGGTGGCGGTACCGGCGCGCAGATGCGCTTCGAAGTCTTCGCCGAGCTTGCCGCACAGGGTCTGGAAGCTGGACAGGTAGCCGATCGGCGCGTCCAGCCAGACGTAGAAGTACTTGCCCGGCTGGCCGGGAATCTGGAAACCGAAGTACGGTGCATCGCGCGAGATGTCCCACGCGCGCAGGCCACCTTCGGCATTGAGCCACTCACCGAGCTTGGCCTTCACGCCCGGTAGGGCGACGTCGCCGGTCAGCCATTCGCGCAGGAACGCGTCGAAGTGGCCCACCTCGAAGAAGAAGTGCTCCGAATCGCGCATTTCCGGCGTGGCACCGGAGATCACCGAACGCGGTTCCTTCAGGTCGGTCGGCGCATAGGTCGCGCCACAGACTTCGCAGTTGTCGCCGTACTGGTCGGGGCTGCCGCAGTTCGGGCAGATGCCCTTGACGTAGCGGTCGGGCAGGAACATGCCTTTGGCCGGGTCGTAGAACTGCGCCACCGAACGGCGGCTGATGTGACCGGCCGCTTCCAGCTTCAGGTAGAACTGCTCGGTCAGCGCCTTGTTGGCCGCCGAATTGGTCGAGTCGTAGTGGTCGAAGGCCACGCCGAAGGCGGCGAAGTCACGTTCGTGGCTGGCCTGGATGTTGGCGATGAAGGTTTCCGGGGTGACCCCGGCCTTTTCCGCGGCCAGCATGATCGGCGTGCCGTGGGTGTCGTCGGCGCAGACGAACCAGGCCTTGCCGCCGCTCATTCGCCGCGCACGCACCCAGATGTCGGCCTGGATGTAGCCGACCAGGTGGCCCAGGTGCAGCGGGCCGTTGGCGTAGGGCAGGGCGGTGGTGACGAGCGCGGTACGGGTCATGGTCGCGGGGTGAAGCCGAGGGGAACCGCAGAGTATCGCATGCCCGCAACGAGGTGACCCGGCCGGGGCCGGGTCACGGGGGTGAAGCGGGGGGGCGGGGCGCTTACTCGCGCTGCCAGGTCTGCGCGCGGCAGATGAAGGCGATGCAGCCGGACACGTCAAGCCTGGTGCCGCCGGGCTGCAGTTCCATCTTCGACTTGTAGGTCTTGCCATTGGCCGGATCGAGGATGGTGCCGCCGGACCACTTGTTGGCGCCGTCGGCCTTGAGGTTCCAGAGGATGGTCATGCCCTTCACGGGCTTGTTCCTGTTGGCGCCTTCACAGCCGTCGCAGACCGGGTTCGGGCCCTTGTCCGAGTGCAGGATGTCGACCACCTTGCCGGTCAGCGTGCCGTTGGCGGCCTGGGTGATCTCGACGATCGACTTCACCTTGCCGGTCTTGTCGTCGATGGTCTTCCAGCGGCCGGCGGCGCCATCGGCGGCCTGCGCCGAGAGCGCGGCCAGGCACAGCGGCAGTGCCAGCAGCAGGGTCTTGAAGGTCTTGCGCATGGTCCCCTCCCAGGGTTCATTCCGGCACGGTGCCGGTACGGGTCGACTGTATACCCATTCGGCGGGGTATGGGGAAGGGGGGGCTTGCAGGGCTGCGCCCTGCACCTGCAGAGGCAACCGCAACGGCCGGAGCAACAGCAAAAGCGGACTTGCCCGGGGATGGCGGGGCACTGTGGGTTTGCGGGGCCGCCGTAAACCCGTCCCTGGGGGCTTGGTCGCCGCATCCATGCGGCTCACACCCCGCAAACCCACAGTGCCCCGCCTTCGACAGTTTCCGGCGATCTGCCGGTGCTGGTGCGGTTGGGTGTCGACCTTGGTCGACACAGATCCATGCCATGCGTGGATGACGTTTCCCGTGGCGGCGATGGGGTCAGATCCCTTTTCCGTCGGAAAAGGGATCTGATCCCCAGGGACGTCAACCGACTTCGTACAGCTCCAGCGGCAGGCCGTCGGGGTCGGCGAAGAAGGTGAAGCGGCGGCCGGTGTACTCGTCCGCGCGGATCGGTTCGCAGGCGACGCCATGCGCGGCCAGGCGCTGGATGAAGGGTTCCAGTGCAGCCACCCGGAACGCGAGGTGGCGCAGGCCCTGGGCTTCGGGGCGGCTGGGGCGCGGCGGTGGCGAGGGGAAGGAGAACAGTTCCAGCTGGCCGCCGTCGGGCAGGGCCAGATCGAGCTTCCAGGAGTCGCGCGCCGCACGGTGGTTCTCGGCCAGCACGCGCAGGCCGAGGATACGCACGTAGAAGTCCTTCGAACGCGCGTAGTCGCTGCAGATCAGGGCGGCGTGGTGGATGCCCAGCAGGGTGTCGGACGCAGCGGTCATTGCAGGATGTCCAGCCAGCGCTGGGCGATCTTCTGCGCCAGCGGATAGGGTTCGGGATCGTTGCGGTTGGTCAGCACGATCACGGTCAGGTGCTTTTCCGGGTGGCGCACGATCACGTTGCGGAAGCCGATGCTCTCGCCGCTGTGCCATTGCACCGGGCCATTCAAGCGCCAACCGAAGCCGTAGTGCGGCACGTCGGCTTCGGGCGTCGATGTGGCCGGGCTGAACATCGCCCGGCGCGAGGCCTTCGACAGCAGGCGGTCGTCGTACAGCGACGCATCCCAGCGGGCGAGGTCGTCCAGCGAGGAATAGATCCCGCCGTCTCCCAGTACGGCGCTGGTGGTGCTCTGGTCGGTGCGCTGCCAGCGGCCGTCGATCCGGCTGTAGCCATAGGCGCGTGCGGCGACCGTGTCCACGCCGTCCTGGTGGGCCACGGTATGCGCCATGCCCAGCGGGCGGAAGATGCGCTCCTGCAGGAAGGTCGCGTAATCTTTCCCGGACGCGCGGCCGACGATCAGTGCCAACAGCGCGTAGCCGCTGTTGCTGTAGCGGTACTGCGTGCCGGGTGCGAAATTCAGCCGGTCCTCGTGCGACAGCAGGGTCAGCACGTCGGCGTCATGCACCTGCCGAGGGTCAGCCGGATCCATCAGGTCTTCGTAGTCGATCAGGCCGCTGGTATGCGAGAGCAGCTGGCGGATCGTGATGGCCGCCGCTGCCGGCGGCAGCTCGGGCAGCCACTGCCGGGCAGTCTGCTCCAGCCCGAGCCGGCCGTCTTCCACCAGCAGCAGCACCGCCGCGGCGGTGAACTGCTTGCTGACCGAGGCCAGCCGGAAGTTGCTTGCCGCGGTGACCGCAGTACCGTCTTCCACTACCGCCAGGCCGTAGCCGCGGCGGAATACCGGTTGCCCGTCGTGCAGTACCAGTACCGCAGCGCCGGGTACCTGACCGTCGTAGGCCTGCATCAGGCCGTCGATGCCCGCATCCGGTGGAGTCAGCACCGGTGCGGCGCAGCCCGCCACTGGCAGCAGGCCCAGCACGACGGCGAACAGGGCGACGGCAGGGCGCATGGCGGCTCCGGGGAGGGGGTCAGGGTGAAGGGGCAGGTGTGGCGCTGGCGGGCTGCGCCATCCAGCGTTCCATCTTGCGGTCCAGCACGTCCAGCGGCATCGATCCGTCCTTCAGCAGTTCGGCGTGGAAGCGGCGCAGGTCGAAGGCGGCGCCCTGGCGGCTCTTGGCCTTGTCGCGCAGGGCGACGATGGTGGTCAGGCCGGCCACGTTGGACAGCGCCTGGCCGGGCTGGGCCATGATCCGCTCGACTTCGGCGTTGGCGTCGTCACTGCTCATGTCCACGGTCTTCTGCAGGTAGGCCACGGCCTGCTGCTTGCTCCAGCCCTGGGCGTTCACGCCGGTGTCGGCCACCACGCGGGCAGCACGCAGCAGGCGCGAATACAGGTAGCCGATGCGGTCGTAGGGATCGGTGTAGATGCCGAGGTTCTCACCCAGCGTTTCGGCATACAGCCCCCAGCCTTCGACGAAGGCGAGGTCGCCACCGAGGCGGCGGAAGCGCGGCAGCTTGGCCAGCTCCTGCTGCAGGCCCAGCTGCACATGGTGGCCGGGGATTGCTTCATGCAGGTACTGCACCGGCACGTTCCAGCGCTTGCGGCTGGGCAGGTCGCGGGTGTTTACGTACAGCACGCCCGGTTGCCCGGCCGCAGACGGCTGGTAGGCCGCTGCTGCAGCGGTCAGCGCACGCTCCGGTTCCACTGCGCGCACGTCCAGCGTGGACTTGGGCAGGGTATCGAGCACCTGCGGCAGGCGTGCGTTGACCTGCTGCTGCACCTGGCGGTAGCGGTTGATCAATGCGTTGGCGTCACCGTACTGGAACTGGCGATCGTTGCGCATGCTGCGCAACAGCTTGGACGGCGTGCCACGCAGCCTGGCATCCTTCATCACGGTGGCGATCTGCGCCTGCAGTTCTTGCACGCGCTGTTCGCCCAGTGCGTGCAGCTGCGCGGCGGTCTGGTCGCTGGCCGTGGTCTGCACGATCAGGTTGGCGTACCAGGCCTGGCCATCGGGCAGTGCGCCCAGGCCGCTGCTGGTGCGCGTGGCCGGCAGGTATTCGGTGGCGATGAAACCGCGCAGGGCGCGATAGGCTGGCATGATGCGCAGCTCGATCATGCGCTTGTACTCGGCGCTGATGCGCGCCTTGTCCTCGGCCGCGATGGTGTTGGGCATGGTGCGGATCGGCGACCAGAAGATGCTCTCTTCAGCAGTCGGCTTGATGACCGCATCCAGCTGCGGCAGCACCTTCTCCATCAGGTCGCGCGGCTGCACCACGCCGGCCTTCATGCCCTGGCGCATGTTGTCGATGGCCTGGTCGAACAGCTCGGGAATGCCCAGCGAGCGACGCGACCAGGTGTCGTAGTCCTGCACGGTGTTGAACGGCTGTGCGCCGGCGCCCGCGCCGAGGATCGCCATGATGCTGCCGACGTTGTAGTACTGGCTGATCGGCATCATCCAGCTCGGATAGCGTTCGGCGGCCAGCGAGGCGCGCGCATCGCGCACGAAGATCTCGTAGCTGAGCAGGTCCTGGCCCTGCAGGCCGTCGCTGCCGAGTTTCTCGACCTTGCCCAGCCACTCGGTGGTGAAGTCGTGCGATTGCTGGCGCCACGCGGCGGACAGGATGTTGGGCAGCTGGTCGTTGTAGCGGGCCTCGCCCTGGAAGGTTGCCTGCAGCGGATTCAACCGCATCGAGGCATCCCAGTATTCGTCGTACAGGCGCTCCAGCTGCACCTGCTTGGGCACGGCCCGGGCCGCTGCGGCCGGACGCGGCGCGGCGCGGCGCGCCGAACTGCCACGGGCCGGCGCGGTGGCGCGGGCGGGCCGGGCCTTGGGCTTGGCGGCCTGGCGGGTCTGCGCGGCGGCAGGGCGGCTGGCCTTCTTTTTCGCTGCTTCGGCCGACGGTACGGCGCTGAACAGGAACAACGCGGCAATGGCGGCGGCCAGGACGCGGGGGGAATACGGCATCAAGAAGCTTCCGTGGAACACAGACCGTGGAGCTTGCACGATCCGCGCGCGTACGGCCAGCGTGAAGGCCCAGTCAGCGTTCCGCTGCTGGGGCTTCAGTCAGCCGCAGCTGCAGCCCGCAACGATGCGGCCCGCTCGGCACCCAGGTAGCGGGTGATGGCACGCCGCATCAGGTACAGCAACGGAATCAGTGCGATCGCAAAACCCATCTTGTAGATGTAGTTGACGCTGCTGACCGCCAGGAACAGCGAGGTCGGCCAGTGTTGCGGGCCCAGCACGAAGGCGATCCAGATCACCACGAAGCTGTCCACCACCTGCGAGATCGCGGTCGATCCGGTCGCACGCAGCCACACGTGGCGCTCACCGGTCGCCTGGCGGATGCGATGGAACACGGCCACGTCGATCAGCTGGCCGAGCAGGAAGGCCACCAGCGAACCGGCGATGGTCCACATGCCCTGGCCGAACACGGCTGCGAACGCGGCCTGGTAATCGGGCACGCCGTGGCCATCCATCGACGTGACCCACCAGCTGGCCGGCGCCAGTGAAATGGCGGCGAAGGCGAACAGGAAGCCGTAGCCGATCAGCACCACCGCCAGCCACGAGATGAAGCGCACGCCGCGCTTGCCGAAGAACTCGTTGATGGTGTCGGTCATGATGAACACCACCGGCCACAGCAGGGTGCCGGCGGTGAAGCTGAGCGAGCCGGTCTGGCCGAACAGGTTCCAGTTCAGTGGAGCGATGCCGAGGGTGTCTTCCAGCGCGAAGATCTTCACCCCGATCAGCTCGGCCAGCACCGCATTGCCGCAGAAGAACGCGGCCAGCACGATGAACAGCAGGACCGCGCGGTCCTGCAGCGGGCGCTCGATCGGCGCCGGGGTCATTCGGTGCGTTCGCCGGCGCGGGTGAATGGCACGCTGGACGGCGCCACGGCACCGCCGGAAATGATGAAGCTCATGGCCTGGTCGACGGTCCAGTCGGTCGGGGTCAGCAGTTCCACCGGCACGATTTCCAGGTAGCCCGAGGTCGGGTTCGGCGTGGTCGGCACGTACACCGCGGCCAGCTCACGGTCGGTGCCGTGTTCCTTGATCACGCGGGTGACCAGCCCGACCGATTTCATGTCGCGATGCGGGAAGTCGATCAGCACCACGCGCTGGGTGCTGCCCGGCTCGGTCTGCAGCATGTCCAGCAGCTTCTTGGCACTGTCGTAGATGATGCTGGCCAGGGGGATGCGCTTGATGACCGCGCCGACCCAGCGCAGCAGGCGCTGGCCAAGCACGCGGCGACTGGCCACGCCCACCGCCAGGATCACCAGCAGGGTGGCCAGCAGGGCGATGGTGTCCTGGATCCACTCGGCGCGGACCCAGCCCAGATAGTGCGGGAAGCTGGTTGCGATCTGTTCGGACAGCGGCACCACCAGCGGGCTGGAAATGCCCGACAGCAGCACGAACACGAACTTGACCACGACCCAGGTCAGCCAGATCGGCAGCAGGGTGAGCAGGCCGGTCAGGAACAGGCGCTGCAGGGAGGGGCGGGGGACCAGGGCGGGGGCTTCGAGCGACATGCGCGCATTGTAGCGGTCACTGCAGGTCGATTACGCTGGGAAATCGACTGCGGCAACGGCACATGGAAGGGAAGCTGTGTTGAAGATTCTGCGCGGACTGGGCTGGACCCTGGCAGGCCTGCTGGTGCTGGCCATCGTGGTGTGGTGCGCCTCGCGCATGTGGCCGGTACCCGAATCGCGGCTGCAGGCGCAGCAACGACTGGAAGCACGCCTGCCGGCGACCGGGCACAACGGTTATGCCTTGTTGTGGACGCTGCCATTCGACGACCTGGATGCCCAGCAGCGCGAGCAGGCGCTGGCCGAGGATGTACGGCGCTGGGAGGCCGACCCACACGGTGGAGGCGGCGGCCGGACACACCTGGTGGCCAACCATGCCGAGCTGCACTCGCGGCCCGGTGCCAGTTGCGGGCCGGCCGCCAGCGGCTGTCTCGTCCAGGTCCGCGCGGACCCGCAACGCTTCGTGGAGGCCCACGCCGGCCACCAGCAGTTGCATGCGCGGCTGGATCAGCTGGCCGAAGCGGACTACTTCATGTCGCCGTTCCCGCCGAAGGGCGAGGGCATTCTGGTCCCGTTGCCGGCCTATGGCGTGGTGATGGACGCCACCAGCGCACGCGCGCTGGCGTACGTGCAGGGCGATATCGACGGTGCTCTGCGAGGTGCTTGCCGTGGCCTGCAGCTGGGCCGGCGGCTGGTGCCCGGCAGCAGTTATCTGGTCGAGAGCATCATCGGTGCCAGCCTGGTGCAGGCCAATGCCCAGTTGCTGGCCGACATGCTGGTTGAACTGCCTGCCGACCATCCGTTGCCAAGGGAATGCGAACAGGCGCTGCAGCCGCTGCGGGCCGAAGAGCAAAGCCTGTGCCGGGCAATGCAGGGCGAGTACGCGATGAGCCGGGCGGCGATCGAGTCTTCGGCCCAGGAATTTGGCGGCGTCCTGGTACTGGATCGGAGCAGCACCCTGGCCCGCGCGGCCGGCAATCTCGGCTGGGCCTGTGGCGCGGCAGCCACAGCGGCGCTGGAAGTGGATCGCCCGTTGCCAGTGCCGGCGCCACCGCAGCATGACTTCGGTTGCCTGTCGAACGTCATGGGCTGCGTGCTGACCGATATCGCCGCGCCGATCTATCCTGCCTATTCGTCACGGCCACAGGATGCTGCGGCGATGGTGCGGCTGCTGGGGGCGCAGCGTTGGCTGCGGCAGCAGACGGATGATCCGGTGCACGCCCTGCAGCGGCTGCCGGCGCAGTTCCGCTCGCCGGTGCGGTCGCCGCAGCTGTCCGCCGATGGCCACCATCTGCAGGTGCCGCGTCGTTCGCCGCCGCGTGGCAACGCTGAGAGCCCGTGGTTGTCCGTACCGTTGGTGGCCGGCGCCGGCGCAACCGCCGCTGCCCGCGACTGAGCCGTGGCTCAGTCGGTGCCGGCCTGCGGATCGAATGCCCAGCCATCGCCGACCGTCTGCAGCGTCCAGCGACGGGTGCCGCGCAGTGGCTGCCAGCGCACGCTGTCCTTGTCGTTGTCGATGCTGCCTTCGACGCGCCTTACCTTGCGCGTGGAGAAGTTCACGCTCAGCGATTCGGTCTTTCCGGAATTGCGCATCACCGAATCCTGGTCGTAGCCGATCAGCGCGAACGCGCCGTCCTGCCAGCGGAAAGTGAAGGCGGTGGTACCCATCGACCAGCTTCCGGCGCTGGCGAATGAAAACAGCGCGACCTTCAACGTGCCACGCTGGATGCTGACACCCCCTTCTTCAAGCGGATCGCTCATCACCGGGTTCTCCGGGCGCGGAATCAGCTGATGGTCCTGCACCGCCAGCACATAGCCGGTTGGCCGTGACCACGCCACGGCGAGAATGCGCGGGTTGCTGTCATGCGGGGACGGGCCGAAGCCGTCGTGTTCGATGACGTTGCGCGGGTCCTGCTGGCGCAGTACCAGGACCAGATCAGCGCGGCCATCCTGGTCGAGATCGCCTTCGATGCTGGATTCAAGCGTCCAGCCGTTGGGCACGAAGCCGGCGGCAGTGGCAGCCTGTGCCGGCAGCGTCGGGTACTGCACCGGCGGCAGGTCCAGCGCATGGGCCGCGCACGGCAGGGTGCTCAGCAGTGCAGCAAGGGTGTACGGGCGCATCGGGGCCTCCATGGCAGAGGCCAGAGGATAGCGCCCAAGCGATGATCAGCGTGCGTGTGGCTTCAACCGCAGGTAGACCTGCTTGCGCACCTGGGCGACCACCTCGCCACTCTCATCGATCACGTCGTTGCTGAACCAGCGCAGCACCTTCTCGCCACTGGCCGCTTCGGCGCGCAGTTCGTCCAGCAGCGCGTCGTCGATGCGGAACGACGTCCGCACGATGCCACGGCCCGGCTTGAGGAAGTCGATGGCGCCGGCGCGGTCCCACACGTAGTAGTCGCGGCCGAGGATGTGCAGCAGGCTGAGCATCCAGAACGGATCGGTCATCGCGAACAGGCTGCCACCGAAGTGGGTACCGACGTAGTTGCGGTTCCATGGTCGCAGGCGCAGTTCGACATCGATCTGCCGGTAGTCCGGCGTGATGCGGGTGACGTGGATGCCGGTGAACAGGAACGGCGGCCAGAGATTGATACCGAAGCGGAACAGGCGGGCGTTCATGCGGATCCGGGAGCGCAGGGCGAGGCGCCCAGTCTAACCATTCGCATGCGTATGTTGCACCCAGGGCGGCGAGGGTCATGCCTCGCCGTCGATCACATACCCGTCGCGGCCGTTGGCCTTGGCCTGGTACAACGCGGTGTCGGCGCCTTCGACGAAATGGTGCGGTTGCAGCGTGCCGTCGGGTACGCGGGTGAACACGCCGATGGTGAGGGTGACGCCTGCTTCGCCGCCGTCACCGGGCGCCGGCAGTGCACGCACGCAGGCGATCAGGTCCTCGATGACCTGGCGTGCGCCTTCGGCCGGGGTATCCGGCAGCACCAGTGCGAACTCATCGCCACCGTAGCGCGCGGCCATGTCGCGTGGACGTCGCGCATGTGCACCGATCAGGCGCGCGACATCGCGCAGCACGCGGTCACCGACCTGATGCCCGTGGCGGTCGTTGTGGCGCTTGAAATGGTCAACGTCGATCAGCGCGAGGCTCAGGGATTTGCCACTGCGTCGCGCGGCATCGCATTCCTGTTGCAGCGACTGCTCGAAACGCAGGCGATTGCCGAGACCGGTCAGCGCATCGCGATTGGCCAGGCGGTGCCAGGCCGAGACTCGCCAGATCGCCCAGGCCAGCAGCACCAGCAGGATGCCCAGCATTGCGCTGGCCGGTGCCCACCACAGGTCACCGGCGCGCAACAGCAACCAGCTCAGCAGCGGTGGAAGCGGCAGCGAGCACAGCGCAGCAAGCCATGGCAGGCGCAGGCCGAGCAGGATCACGCACAGCGCCACCAGCACGCCGCTGATGGCGTGCTGCCAGAGGCGGGGCAGCAGATCGATCTGCTTGTGCTGCAGCAGCATCGACGCGATGTTGGCCTGGTACTCACTGCCGCTCATCCAGAACTCGCGGGTGGTCGGGGTCAGCAGCCGCGGTGCGATGCCGCTGGCGGTCATGCCTACCACGATGCGGCGACCATGCAGCATCGCCATGTCCACGTGACCATCCAGCACGTCGGCATAGGACACCTGTGGCAGGCGCTCGGGCGGCCCGGCATAGCGCACGCGCACGTAGTCGTTGCGCCGCCATTGGTAGGGCGAACCGATCTGCGGATCAGGGTCGGGCAGGCCGTGCACCGCGCCCGGCGGCAGGGCGGCCAGCGCCAGGCCCAGTGCCGGCCAGTGAGCCTGGCCGATGCCCGCATGCAGATACACACCGCGCGCGACGCCATCGCCATCCACTTCCACGTCGGTATGGCCGATCGCCGCGGCACTGGCCGCGATCTGCGGAATCGGCAGCATTTCCTCGGCCATGCGGTCGCCGGCGGCCGGCGCCGCGAGTACCGGCAGCACCACCCGGCCATTGCGGCGGATCGCTGCGGCCAGTTCATCGTCCTGGCGGCTGTCGCGTCGATCAGGTTCGGACAGCATCAGGTCCAGTGCGACGCGCTCGGCACCGGCGTCGGTCAGCCGGTCCAGCAGGCGGGCATGGATCGAGCGGGGCCAGGGCCATTGGCCGATGCGCTGCAGGCTGCCCTCGTCGATGGCCACGATCAGCACGCTGGGGTCGGGGCGGTAGTCCCAGTTGCCGACCATGGCGTCATAGGCGGCTTCGTCCTGCCGCCACAGCCACTGGCCCTGGCTGGCGATCACCGTCAGTACGCCGGCCAGCAGTGCCAGCAGGATCCGTTTCGACCACGGCAGCGGCGAGCGCCTCATAACAACAGCAACAGCAGCAGGGCGCCACCACCGGCGCCGTAGCACAGGCGGCAGGGCAGCTTGATCTGCTGGGCCGGTGAGTACTCGCCCGCATGACCGTCGTCGTCGATGTACTGCACACGCACATGCAGGGTGCCGCTCCACGGCCGCTTGAAGCTGACCTGCGGCTCGCTCACGGTCTGGTCGACCAGGGGCGTCCTGAAGTCGCCACGACGGTCCACCTGCACCCGGTACTGCTGGCCTTCGCTGCCGGCCTGCCAGCGCAGGGTCAGCTCGCCATGCGCGGCTTCAGGCGGCTGCAGGGCAGGGTCGACCGGTTCATTGCTCAGTTGCAGGGGCAGGGCCTGGCCGTAACGGCCCTGGTGGCCGTTGCCATCGCGCGACGCCACCCGCCAGAAGTACTCGCCGGGCGGCAGCGGCTGCGCCAGGCGCAGGTCGGTGCCTTGGGTGCTCTGTTCCTGCAGCGGCTGCACGAAGCTCGGCTCGGCGGCGATCTGCAGCACGCTGCTGCGCGCGCCCGGCGCTTGGCTCCAACGGAAGCGCGGGCGGTCGCTGTTGACGGTCTGCCCATGCAGGGGGGTCACGGTGAGCGGCGGCGGGGGCTGGTCGCTGAGTTCGAAATCGGCGCTGGCGTCGAGGCCTTCCACGCCCTGCGCATCCACGGCGCGCAACAGGATGCGCAACTGGCCGGGGGGCAGGTCACCGATCGCCAGCCGGGTGTCGGCAGTGGTGGCGGCAAACAGCAGGATTTCCGGCGTCGCTGCCTGCACCACTTCCACACGGTAGCGCGCGGCGCCGTCGACGGGGTCCCAGGCGAGCAGGGTCGGCAGGGGCGCCAGGCGCACATCGTCGCTGCGCAGCTGCGGCGCGGGAAGAAGGGCGGAGACAGCGTCCGGTGCGGCATCGGCGCTGATGCTGCGGCTGGCCTGTCCAGGCTGGACCATGCGTTTGCCGTGGGTGTTGCCGACCTGCACCTTGCCCTGCAGTACCTCGGTGGCAGCGACGTGGCCGGTGTCACCGGCGCTGACCCGGAATACGGTACCGCGCACGCTGCTGGTCGCCGTAGGTGCATCGATGATGTAGCGCGAGGCCGGGCCACGGGCAGGTGTCACCCGGTTGCTCGCGCGGCCCTGCTGCAGGCGCAGGCGGGTATCGACCATGCCGGTGTGGCCGTAGCGGCTGAGCTGGTCCAGGCGCAGCCGGGAATACTCGCGCAGCTGCAGGCGCGAGGCGTCGGCGAATTCAAGCGTGACGCTGGAGTCGCCTTCGGTCTGCACGGTGTCACCAATGCGAAGTTGTTCCCCGGCGAGTATCGCGCGCGTGGCGCTGCCATCGGCGCCGGACAATTCGACCTTGCCGCGCACCGACAGCACGCGGGCAGGTGCCGGTTCGATGCGCAGCCAGCTGATCGGGAAGCGCAGCAGCTGGCCCGGCGGCAGCTGGTAGGGGTTGTCGATGCGGTTGTGCTGTTGCAGCTGCTGCCAGCGCACCGAGGGCTTGAGGTACAGGCCTCCCAGATCCCACAGGGTATCGCCGGGACGGACCCGGTAGTTCCAGTCCTGGGCGGCGGCGATGGCCGGCAGGAAGAGAAGAGCGCAGAGCAGCGCGCCCTGGAAGCGCATGGCGAACGACAGCGAGCGGACGAAGGTCACAGTTTGCAATCCCGGCAATGCGGGGGCGCAGCTGCAAGACCCCATGGCCCCGACCTCATCCCCCCGAACGGATCGTGGCGGCCGTACGGCCGCCATCCCGCGCATTATTGCCCGCGTTCAGTGCAGGGATTCTGAACGAAGTGGGTTTCCGTTCAGAACAGCAGGGAGGCCATCCGGCGGCGGTACTGGCCGACCAGGTCCTCGTCGGAGATCACATTGAAGGCGTCGATCAGGGCCTTGCGCGGCAGTCCGTCCTCGAACGTGCGGTCGATCCGCAGCATTTCCAGGAACTGGGCCAGCGCGGCTTCGTCGTGGCCACCGAGCAGCAGCTGTACGCCGCGCAGGTGGCGTGCCTTGAGGTCCTTGCCATCGGTGGCGATGCGGGCGTCCAGCACTTCAGCGGCCGGGGCGTCCTTCAGGGCCGAGGCGAAGGCCAGCCGGGCGCGTGCACGCACAGCCCGGTCGTCGGTGGACAGGTTGGCGGGCAGGCCGTCAATCAGCAGGCTGGCTTCATCGACGCCGCCGATCTGCAGCAGGGCCAGCGCCAGGTCGAGTTTCAGCTCGTCCTTGTCCGGCTCGGCGGCGATCTGCGCGCGCAGTACGTCTACCTGCGCCTGCGGGTCCAGCGGGGCTTCATCTTCGGCGACGGCGTCGCCGATGTCGGCCGGCACGATGCCGTGCTGGGCCAGGAACTCACGCAGTTGGCCTTCCGGGATGGCCCCCGGGAAGCCGTCCACCAGCTGGCCGCCCTTGACCAGGAACACGGTCGGCACCGAGCGGATCTGGAAGGCGGCGGCGATCTGCTGTTCCTTGTCAACGTCGACCTTGGCCAGTTCGAAGGCGCCGTTGTACTCGGCAGCCAGCTTTTCCAGCATCGGCCCCAGGGTCTTGCACGGCCCGCACCAGGTGGCCCAGAAGTCGACCAGCACCGGCGTCTGCAGCGACTTCTGCAGGACTTCGGCCTCGAAGGTCGCAGTGGTGGCGTCGAATACGTAGGTCGTCTCGGTCATGGGGGGAAGCATCGTTTGGCGTCTGGAGACCGATTCTATGGTGACGATCGATGCCGGTCTCAACCCGGGTTGTAGTAAATGCCTGACAATGCAGGCTTCCTGTCGCCGTTCTTTCCGGAGCCTGCATGTCGTCCCTGTCCCCGTTGCTGCGCCTGTCCGGCCTGTCCGGCCTGGTCGCCGCGCTGCTGTTCGTGCTGGCGGTGCTCGGTTTCGGTGCCGGCCTGGACGGCTACGCGCAGGCCCGCCACCCGGTAGCGCTGCTGGGGGCACAGGGGGTGCCGCATGCGCTGGCCTTCAATCTGCTGGGCTTCGTGCTGCCGGGGCTGCTTGCGGTGGTTGTGGCCGAGTGCCTGCGCCGCAGGCTGCCGGCAACCGCCGGCTGGGCGCCGCGGGTGGGCAGCCAGATGCTGCTGCTGGCCGGGTTGGCGTTCGCCGCGATGGGGTTGCTGCCGCTGGATGTGGACGACCTGCACGGGCCGGCCAGCCAGCTGCATGCCAGCGCCTGGATGATCTGGGTGCTGGGTTTTGTCGCCGGGACCTTGTTGCTGGGCACGTCGCAGGTGCGCCAGGCGCATGGGCGCGCGCTGGGCGCCGTGGCGCTCGCCTGTGGCGTGCTGGCCGCGCTGGCGGCGTTTGCCCTGCAGGGCGTGCTGCCGGCGCCGCTGGCACAACGGCTTGCGTTCGCCTGCTGGGCGGCTTGGCTGGTCCTGGCCCTGCCGTTGTCGCGGCCACGCTGAGACTGGCCGCGGGCGCTGGCGGAGCCTGCCTTGAGCCGGCAGGATTGGAGACGTTTGCCGCACTGCGGTACGCTGTACCGCTTTGCCGCCGCAACCGCGTGTTCCATGACCAGCGCTGAAACCAACGCCTACGACCCGCAGCAGGTTGAATCCGCCGCCCAGCAGTACTGGGACGCCACCCGTGCCTTCGAAGTCGACGAGACTTCGGACAAGCCGAAGTACTACTGCCTGTCGATGCTTCCGTACCCGTCCGGTGCGCTGCACATGGGCCATGTGCGCAATTACACGATTGGCGACGTGATCAGCCGCTACAAGCGCATGACGGGTCATAACGTGCTGCAGCCGATGGGCTGGGACGCGTTCGGCTTGCCGGCGGAAAACGCCGCGATCAAGAACAAGACCGCGCCGGCGGCGTGGACCTACAAGAACATCGACCACATGCGCAGCCAGCTGAAGTCGCTGGGCTATGCCATCGACTGGTCGCGCGAGTTCGCCACCTGCCGCCCGGACTATTACGTCCACGAGCAGCGCATGTTCACCCGCCTGATGCGCAAGGGCCTGGCCTACCGCCGCAACGCGGTGGTGAACTGGGATCCGGTCGACCAGACCGTGCTGGCCAACGAGCAGGTCATCGATGGCCGCGGCTGGCGCTCCGGCGCCCTGGTCGAGAAGCGCGAGATCCCGCAGTGGTTCCTGCGCATCACCGATTACGCCCAGGAACTGCTGGACGGCCTGGACGAGCTGGACGGCTGGCCGGAATCGGTCAAGACCATGCAGCGCAACTGGATCGGCCGTTCCGAGGGCCTGGAAATCCAGTTCGACGTGCGTGATGTAGACGGCGGCATGCTGGATCCGCTGCGCGTGTTCACCACCCGCCCGGACACGGTGATGGGCGTGACCTTCGTGTCGATCGCCGCCGAACATCCGCTGGCGCTGCATGCGGCGAAGAACAACCCGGAACTGGCCGCGATGCTGGCCGACCTGAAGCAGGGCGGTGTGTCCGAGGCCGAGCTGGAAACCCAGGAAAAGCGCGGCATGGACACCGGCCTGCGTGCGCTGCATCCGGTCACCGGCGAGCCGGTACCGGTGTGGGTCGCCAACTTCGTGCTGATGGGCTACGGCACCGGTGCGGTGATGGCCGTGCCGGGGCATGACCAGCGCGACAACGAAGTGGCCAACAAGTATGGCCTGCCGATCAAGCAGGTGATCGCGCTGAAGGATGCGCGCACCGAAGAAGAGCGCACCTGGGATGGCAGCCGCTGGCAGGACTGGTACAGCGACAAGAGCCGTGCCTTCGAGCTGGTCAACTCGGCCGAGTTCGATGGCCTGGATTTCCAGGGCGCCTTCGAAGCCCTGGCCGAACGATTCGAGCGCAAGGCCCAGGGCCAGCGCCGCGTCAACTACCGCCTGCGCGACTGGGGCGTGAGTCGCCAGCGCTACTGGGGCTGCCCGATTCCGGTGATCTACTGCGCCAAGTGCGGTGCGGTGCCGGTGCCGGAAGAACAGCTGCCGGTGGTGCTGCCGGAGGACGTGGCGTTCTCGGGTACCGGTTCGCCGATCAAGACCGATCCGGAATGGCGCAAGACCACCTGCCCGGACTGCGGCGGTGCGGCCGAGCGCGAGACCGATACCTTCGACACCTTCATGGAGTCGAGCTGGTACTACGCCCGTTACACCTCGCCGGGTGCCCGTGACGCCGTCGACAAGCGCGGCAACTACTGGCTGCCGGTGGACCAGTACATCGGTGGCATCGAGCACGCGATCCTGCACCTGATGTATTTCCGTTTCTACCACAAGCTGCTGCGCGACGCGCGGATGGTGGACAGCAACGAACCGGCGCGCAACCTGCTGTGCCAGGGCATGGTGATTGCCGAGACCTACTACCGCCCGAACCCGGACGGCTCGAAGGACTGGATCAACCCGGCCGACGTGGAAGTGCAGCGTGACGAGCGCGGCCGCATCACCGGCGCCACCCTGATCGCCGACGGCCAGCCGGTGGTGGTCGGTGGCACCGAGAAGATGTCCAAGTCGAAGAACAACGGCGTGGACCCGCAGGCGATGGTCGACAAGTACGGCGCCGACACCGTGCGCCTGTTCTCGATGTTCGCCGCGCCGCCGGAACAGTCGCTGGAGTGGAACGAAGCCGGCGTGGATGGCATGGCCCGCTTCCTGCGCCGCCTGTGGGCCCAGGTGCAGAAGCATGCTGCCGACGGTGCCGCTCCGGCACTGGATGTTGCAGCACTGGATGCCAACCAGAAGGCACTGCGCCGCAAGACCCACGAGACCATCGGCAAGGTCGGTGACGACTATGGCCGCCGCCACAGCTTCAACACCGCCATTGCCGCGGTGATGGAACTGATGAACGCGCTGGCCAGGTTCGAGGACGGCAGTGCGCAGGGGCGTGCGGTGCGCCAGGAAGCGCTGCAGGCCGTCGTGCTGTTGCTCAACCCGATCACCCCGCATGCCAGCCATGCCCTGTGGCAGGTGCTGGGCCACGGCGAGACCCTGCTGGAAGACCAGCCGTTCCCGCAGGCCGATGCCGGCGCGCTGGTGCGCGACGCGCTGACCCTGGCCGTGCAGGTCAACGGCAAGCTGCGTGGCACCATCGACGTGGCGGCCGACGCCGCGCGCGAGCAGGTCGAGGCACTGGCCCTGGCCGAGCCCAACGCGGCCAAGTTCATGGAAGGCCTGACGGTGCGCAAGATCATCATCGTGCCCGGCAAGATCGTGAACATCGTCGCCGCCTGATGTACCCCGCACCGGCCACCCGTGTGGTGGCCGGTGCCATTCCGGTGCAGGGCCAGGCGTTTGATGGCCCTGCATTCACGCGGCTTCGGGCACGCTGTGTGTTGCCGTGATCGCCCGGCTCCGCCAGACTGTCTCCATGACCCGAATCCTGCTTGCCCTCGTTCTTGTCCTCGGCCTTGCCGGCTGCGGTTTCCATCTGCGCAACAAGCTGATGCTGCCGACCGACACGGCACCGGTGAAGGTGGTTTCCACTGCGCCGTACAGCGAACTGGTCAAGCTGCTCAACCGCAGCCTGCTGGCCTCCGGCGCCAGGCTGGCCGATGAGGACAGCAAGGAACCCAGTACCCAGCTGCAGGTGCTGTCCGAACGCTGGGGCGACCTGCCGATCGCCATCGACTCGCAGGGCCGTGCGCAGGAATACAGCCTGCGCTACGCGGTGATCTTCATTTTCCGTCGCGAAGACGGCAGCGAGCTGGTGCCGCAGCAGGTGATCGAGCTGTCGCGCGACTACGTGTCGCCACCGACCGACGCCACCGGTACCACCACCGAACGTGAAATCCTGGCCAATGAACTGCGCCGGGAAATGTCCGCCTCGATCATCCGCCGCATCGACAGCGTGGTGCGTGCCGAGATCGAGAAGGGCGGCAGCCTGTCGGCGCCGAAGGACAAGCCGGTTGAAGGTGCGGAGCCGGCCGAACCGGTCCCCGCAGCCAAGCACTGAGCCGCGACGATGGAACTGCGTCCGGAGCAGCTGGCCAGCCAGGGCGCTGATACCGCGCTGGCGCCGGCCTACCTGATTGCCGGCCCGGAAACCCTGCGCGTGCTTGAGGCGGCCGACGCCATCCGCGCGCGCGCGCGCGCCGCCGGCATCGGCGAGCGGGAAGTGTTCGACGCCGATGGCCGTGATTTCGACTGGAACCAGCTCGACGCCAGCTTCAACGCGCCCAGCCTGTTCAGCGCCCGCCGCCTGGTCGAGGTGCGCCTGCCCAGCGGCAAGCCGGGCAAGGACGGGGCCGAGGTGATCAGCCAGTTCTGCGCCAATCCGGCGCCGGACGTGGTGCTGATGATTACCGCCAACGAATGGAGCAAGGCCCACCAGGGCAAGTGGGCCGAGGCGGTCAACCGCATCGGCGTGCTGTCGGTGGCGTGGGCGATCAAGCCGCACGAATTGCCGGACTGGATCGAGCGCCGCCTGCGTGGCAAGGGCCTGCGCGCGGACCCGGCCGCCGTGCAGCGCCTGGCCGAGCGGGTGGAAGGCAATCTGCTGGCTGCCGCCCAGGAAATCGACAAGCTGGCGCTGTTGGCCGACGGCCAGCCGCTGGACGTGGAACGGATGGAATCGCTGGTGGCCGACGCCGCGCGCTATGACGTGTTCCGGCTGGTGGAGGCGACGTTCTCCGGGCAACCGCCGGCGGTGCTGCGCATGCTGGCCGGCCTGCGCGGCGAGGGTGAGGCGGTCGCTGCACTGATGCCGATGGTGATCCGCGAACTGCTGGCTGGTGCAGGCCTGGCCCGGGTGCAGGCCCGTGGCGGTAACCTGGCCGCCGAGATGAAATCGCGCGGCATCTGGGAATCGCGGCAGGCGCCGTACAAGCGCGCGCTGCAGCGGCATCCGGAAAGCAAGCGCTGGGAGCGCTTCGTGGCCGAAGCCGGGCTGGTCGACCGCATCGCCAAGGGGCGCGCCGACGGTGATGCCTGGCTGGCGCTGGAGCGCCTGCTGGTGGCCGTGGCCGAACCGCGTGCCGTGCGCCTGCTGGCGCGGGCCTGAGCAATGAGCCTGCGGATCTACTACGGGGGCACCTTTGATCCGGTGCACCTCGGGCACCTGGCGATCGCGCGGGCTGCCCGTGACGAACTGCAGGTTGCCGTGCGCATGCTGCCGGCCGCCGATCCGCCGCACCGGGCCGTGCCAGGCGCCACGGCCGAGCAGCGCTGCACCATGCTGTCGCTGGCCATCGGCGACGAACCGGGTCTGCTGCTGGACCGTCGCGAGCTGGACCGTGCAGCGCGTTTCCCCGGTCGGCCGTCCTACACCGTGGACACCCTGCGCGAGCTGCGTGGCGAGCTGGGTCCGAGCCGGCCGCTGGCCTGGCTGGTCGGCGCCGACAGCCTGCTTGGCCTGTCCCGCTGGCACGAGTGGGAGGCGCTGTTCGGGCTGGCTCATTTCGTGGTGGCGGAGCGCCCGGGCAGCCCGTTGCAGGCTGCGGTGGATGGCGAGCTGGGCCGGGCGCTGGAAGGGCGCTGGGCCGACACCGAGCAGGCCCTGTTCGCCAGCCCGGCCGGGCGCATCCTGCGCCTGCATCATCCGCTGCGCGAGGAATCGGCCAGCGCCGTGCGTTCGCAGATCGCCGGCGGTGGCCCCTGGCGCGCCCTGCTGCCACCCGGCGTGGCGGACTATGTGGCTGCACACGGGCTGTACCGCCCGGCCAGGCCGTGAATGGCGCAGCGGCGCCATCCCCGTATAATCGCCCCCACGTTTATCGAGTCGATCCACTTTGAGCAACCAGACCCAGCCCCAGACCATCAAGGTCGATCTGCCCAGCCCGCCGCCGTCCGTGCCGGAACTGCTGGCCAGCGTCCGCCAAGCCACCGAAGACCTGAAGGCCAAGGACCTGGTCGAGATCGACGTGCGCGGCCGGTCCAGCGTTGCCGACTACATGATTGTTGTTTCGGGCACCTCGACCCGCCACGTCAAGTCGATTGCCGATGAAGTGGTGCGCTTCGCCAAGAACATCGACGTGATGCCGCTGGGCGTGGAAGGCGAGCGTGAAGCCGAGTGGGTGCTGGTCGATCTGGGCGACGTGATCGTCCATGTGATGCTGCCGCGCGTGCGTGAGTTCTACGCCCTCGAGCGCCTGTGGACCGTCGGCGACCAGCCGCCGTCCAGCGACGACGAAGTGGCTTGAGCCACGCGTTGATGCATCCCTTCGACGGCGCCGATGGCGCCGTCGACGTTTTGGAGGACCGTTGATGAAAGCCCGCCTGATCGCCACCGGTGAACGCGCCCCCAGCTGGGTGGCGCAGGGCTTCGCCGAGTACCAGAAGCGGCTGTCGCACTGGCTGCCGTTCGAGCTGGTGGAAATCGAGCCCGGCCTGCGCGGCAAAGGCCGTGATCCGCGCCGCGCCACTGAAGATGAAGGCAAGCGGGTGATCGCTGCGCTGCCGAAGAATGCCTATGTAGTGGCGCTGGATGTGCCGGGTCGCCAGCTCAGTTCCGAACAGCTGGCACAGCGCCTGGAACACTGGCGCGGGCAGGGCAGGGACCTGGCGTTCCTGATCGGTGGCCCGGAAGGGCATTCGCCGGAAGTCTCCGCGCTGGCCGACGAGAAGTGGTCGATCGGACCGCTGACGCTGCCACACATGCTGGTACGCCTGGTGGTGGCCGAGCAGCTGTATCGGGCTGCCGCAATGATCGCCAATCACCCCTACCATCGCGCGTGAAGAATGGTTATACTAGTCGTCTGCCCGAATAGCTCAGCCGGTTAGAGCACTTGACTGTTAATCAGGGGGTCGTTGGTTCGAGTCCAACTTCGGGCGCCACCTTGAGAAACCTGCATCGCGAGATGCAGGTTTTTTTTTGCGTCTTTGTGGAGTCGAGCTTGCTCGACTGCTGTTGTGGAGCCGAGCCGTGCTCGGCTGCCTGTGCGAAGCCGAGCGTGGGCTCGGCTCTACAGCGCCAGCGCTCCTCGCCAGAACGCCACCATCGTGGCGATCGCCACGATCAGGATCGCACCGAACAGCACCCATTCCCATCGCGTGAATACCTGTTCGCCGCGTTGGCGCCGGGTCAGTGCGAACAACACCACACCGGGCACGTACAGCAATACCGACAGCAGCAGGTTGTCCAGGCCACCGGCATACACCAGCCACAGCGCATACGCACTGGCCAGCAGTGCTACTCCGAAATCACGCCAGCGCACACCCGGCTCACCGGCATAGGCCTGCCCGCGCCAGGCCAGCTGCACGCCGAATGCCGTGGACAGGAAGTAGGGCACCAGGCTCATCGACGCGGCCAGCAGCACCAGCCCGGTGTAGCTGCCGGAACTGACCAGCACCAGCAGCAGGAACAACTGGATCAGGCCGTTGCTCAACCACAGTGCATTGGCCGGCACGCCGCGCGCGTTCTCACGGCCAAGGAAGGCGGGCATGGTGCCGTCACCTGCGGCGGCATAGAGCACTTCGGCGCACAGCAGCACCCAGGCCAACAATGCACCGAGAACGGAGATGATCGAGCCGATGATGATCACCGTCGCGCCCCATTCGCCGACAATGGCGCGCAGCACATAGGCCATCGACGGATTGGGCAGTCCGGCCAGTTCCGCCTGCGACAGCACGCCCATCGACAACAGGCTGACCAGCACCAGCAGCAGCCACACGCCAAGGAAGCCGATCACCGTGGCGCGACCCACGTCGGTGCGGCGTGCCGCGCGTCGCGAATAGATGCTGGCCCCTTCGATGCCGATGAACACCCACACGGTCACCAGCATCATGCCGCGCAGCTGCTGGCCAAGGTCGCCGAGTGCAGGCGTGCCGAGGAAATCGGCGCGGAACACGTCCATGCGGAACGCGCCGGTGGCCAGGATCAGGAACAGCGCGATCGGCAGCAGCTTGGCCACGGTCACCAGGCCGTTGACGATGGCTGCGGTGCGCAGGCCACGCAGCACCAACAGGTGCACCGTCCACAATAGCAATGACGATGCGGTCACGGCGGCCGGGGTATTGCCTTCGCCGAACACGGGCATGAAGTGGCCGAGGCCACTGAAGATCAGCACGAAGAAGCTGGCGTTGCCAAGCACCGAGGCAACCCAGTAACCCCACGCAGCGGAGAAGCCGATGTAATTGCCGAAGCCTTCGCGCGCGTATGCGTAGATGCCGGTATCGAGATCAGGCCGGCGGTTGGCCAGCGCCTGGAACACGAAGGCCAGCATCAGCATGCCCGCGCCGCTCACCGCCCAGCCGATCAGCGCGGCGGCCGGACCGGCGCTGCGCGCTACGTTCTGCGGCAATGAAAAGATACCGGCGCCGACCATCGAGCCGACCACCAGTGCAGTCAACGCGGGCAGGCCCAAGCGCTGCGATGTCGCGGCCATGGAGATCCCCTGCGGCGGTGATGCCGCGTGCACACGGTAGCCTTGTGCCCGTGAACATGCCTGCAAGGGGCAGAACGGCGAAGGCCCGGGCAGCTGCCCGGGCCTTCGAAGTTGCGTTGAAGCGTGTTGCCTGTATTACTTGAAAGTGTACTTGGCACCGACGGTGAAGTAACGACCGATGGCACCACTGAAGTGCATCGGGTTGTAGTTCACGCCGCCATAGGTCAGCGGATCCAGCGGAGCAATTCGGTCGAAGACGTTCTCGACCGAAGCATTCAGCTCGAACGCTTCGGTGATTGCCCAACGGCCGGAAAGGTCGAAGGTGGTGAACGAAGAGATCTTCTTCACCGGCGATCCATCGGCATAGAAGAACTGGTACTTGCCGCCGCGCTTGTCAGTGTTTTCCATGCTGGAGATGTAGTTGGCCACGCCGCTGACACTCCACGGGCCCTGCTTCCAGGTGGTACCGAAGTTGATGCGGTCCTTCGGCGTGCCGATGCAGTTGGTCACGTCGCAGTTGCCGTGCGTGCCCAGGAAGTCATCGGTGCTGGTACCGCTGGTGCGCTCGAACTTCAGCAGGTGGCTCCACTGCAGATCCATCTCCAGCTGGCCCGGGCCGATGTCGAAGGTCTGGCGGATGTCGGTGTCGATACCGCGAACGCGCGAGGAACTGGCGTTGATGTAGGCGGTGTTGACGGCCAGGATGCTGCCGGTACCGGCGACGCCGTTGAGCAGGTTGTTGTCGCGCAGGACATTGCCAGCCCGGATCGCATCATCGGTATCGCCCTGGGCGATCTCGTTGGTGCGTTTGATTTCCCAGGCATCGACGGTCAACGAGGTGGAGCGGGTGGGCTGCAGCACGATACCCACCGAGTAGCTCTTCGACTCTTCCGGCTTCAGGTCCTTGTTCGGGCGGGTGATGATCGCAACCGACTGCGAGCCGCAGTCGTCCGGCGAAGCACCCGGGGCCGGGTTTTCACCGTCCGGGCAACGGATCGGATCCGAGGCAGTGGAGAAGGCGGCCAGGCCACCATCGCCGTTCTCGGCCGGGTTCGGCGCGCGGAAGCCTTCGGCGTAGCTGGCGCGCAGGGCGATCCAGTCGGCCGGCGTCCACTTCACACCCAGCTTCGGCGTGGCCTTGCCTTCACCGCTCTCATACTTGTCGTAGCGCAGTGCAGCGGACAGTTCCAACTGCTCCAGCACCGGTGCCGACAGTTCGACGTAACCGGCGTACACGTTCTGCGTGCCGTCATAGGCCGAGTAGCCCAGGCCGATGATGTCACCCGTGTCGGTGTAGGTCTGCGGGGTCAGGCTGTTGCTGGTCTTGCGCCACTCGGTACCGATCGCCAGGCCCAGCGGGCCACCCTTCAGGTCCATCAGGCTGCGCGACACGGTGAAGTCGAACATGTCCAGGCTGGACTTGGCACGTGCGCTGATCTTCGGCGAGATGTAGTCGTACAGCGCCTGGGAGTTCAGGTTGGCGTTGTCGCCGATGCGCCATACGCCACCGGCACAGTTCGGGTTGCCCAGTGCACACTGGACGGCGCTGTAACGCAGGAAGCCGGTGCGCTCGTTGACCAGGTCGGTGCCCGAGTGCAGGTAGGCGGTGTCGTAGCTCCAGTCACCCCAGTTGCCCTTGACGCCGACCAGGAAGCGGTTGAATTCGTTGGTGTTGTCGGTCACGCGCGGACCGACATCCCACGCCGAATAGCGCAGGCGCGAGGCCTGGCCAGGAATCGGATTGTCCGGGTGGTTGGGCCCCAGCACCACGGCGCCCGGGCCGCTGTTGCCGTTGACCGGGCCGCCGGGATAACCCCAGCCGCCGGACGCGGCGGACGGGGTGTTGCTGAAGGTGGTTTCCTTCTTCGAGTAGCCGATCTCGGTGTAGATTTCGCCACCTTCACCGAACGCGAAGCTGGCGCGGCCGAACACATTGACGTACTTCTCTTCCGGCGAGATGTCGCGATACAGCTGTGCCGGATCCCACAGGCAGCCCTGCGCGGCGACCGAGGCGTCGGTCTGGCCACCGATGGTGGTCAGGCCCTGGCAGCCCGGCAGCGCGACGAGAGTGGCAGGATTTTTTTCGGTGACATTGCGGTCGTCGTACACCGAGCCGTTCGGACCAACGCCGCCGCGGGTCTTGCCGCTGAGGAAAGCGCCACCCAGGAACTGGGCATTGTTGCCATAGCCCCACTGGCGGGTGTCGCCGGTACCGATCCACTTGCGGTTCTTGCGGTCGCTGATCTTGATTGCGTCGCTCTTGCCGACATCCAGGCTGAAGAAGGCGTTCCATCCGTCGGTGGCCATGTCGCCGGTACCGGCGGTCAGGGTCGCTTTCTTGGTATCGCCATCGCTGTCGCCGGACAGGCCGTAGGAGCCGCGAAGGATCGCGCCCTGGAAGTCGCTGCGCAGGATGATGTTGACCACGCCAGCGATGGCGTCGGAGCCATAGATCGCCGAGGCGCCGTCCTTCAGCACTTCCACGCGTTCAACGGCGTCGAGCGGAATGGTGCTCAGGTCGGTGAAGACCTTCTGGCCGTCATCGGCCAAGCCGTAGGTGGCCATGCGGCGACCATTCAACAGGACAAGGGTTGAACCCGCGCCCAGGCCACGCAGCGAAATGCCGGCGCCACCGCCGGCGAAGCCGTTGCCGAACGATTTGGGAATCGAGCCGGCGCCATTGGCGGTGATGGTCTGCAGGTACTCGGCAACCGTGGTCTTGCCGGTGCGGTCGATTTCCTGGCGGGTCACCACCTGCACCGGGGACGGTGTTTCAGTGTTGGTGCGCGGGATGTTCGAGCCGGTGACCGTGATGCGGTCCAGGTTGGTGGCCTTCTCCTGCGCGAAAGCGGAGGTGGAAGCCACGGCGCCAACCAGCAGCAGGGTGCCGCCGGTAAGGATATGGGTGATGGACGATGCCAGGGTGGTGCGGCGGCGGCTGGCGGGCCGTTGGATCAGGTGTTTCACAGCTTCTCTCCTAACTGGAAAACCGTAGCGTTGAGGGCTGTCTCCGGTAGATTCCGGGACGGACCAATCTAGGTTTCCGGCAGGTGACGAAGTCGTGAATTTTTGCTTAATCAATAACAGTTGATCCGGTTCCGTCCGTACCCGCCCGGACGGAAGGGCCGGCCCGGCAGGTCGCCGGGCCGGCGATCACTTCAGTCCGGCAGCGAGAACTGCACCGGCACCATGCCGATGGCCGGCACGGCCACGCCATCACGCTGGGCCGGCTCGAAGCGCCAGTGCCTGAGCACCTGCTGGCGTGCAGCCTGGTCCAGGCTGCGCGAGCCACTGCTGCGCTCGATGCTGACCACCGCCGGCTGCCCGTGGGTGTCCACCTCTACCCGCAACAGCACCGTACCCTGCTCGCGGTTGCGCAGTGCCGCCAGCGGGTAGGCCGGTGGCGGGGCGCTGCGGTACTGCAGCTGGGCGCCAGCCAGTGGTGTGGCGGTATCGATGCTCGGTGCGAGCTGGGGCGGGGCCGGTTCGGCGGCCGGCAGTGCGATGCCCTGGGTTTCGTCCACGGTCGCGGTGGGGGCGGGCAGCGGCGGTACCACCGGCTGCGTCCGCGGTTTCGGCATCACCTGGACGATTTCTTTCGGCGGGATCGGAACCGGCGGCGTGGGCGGTGGCGGGATCTTCTCGATCAGCCTGACCGCAGTCTTGTCACGCGGGACCTGCACAGCCTGGTAGGTCGCCGGGATCAGCAGCAACAGGAAGGCCAGCAGATGCAGGGCGATGGCCGCGCTCCAGGCGGCAACGCGGGCGGGGTCGAAGTGCGGGGATGCAACGGGATACGTACGAACCATGGTCCACCTCCATGCCAGTGACGAAGTCCTCAACGCACCAGGGCCCGTGGCGGGGTTGCCGCACGCGGCTGGCAGTCCATCAGTAGCGCGACATGGCGGCTACTGCCTAGAGGCAGGGGGGCGATCGTTGGGCTGGCCTTCAGCCAGTGCCGGCTGCGGGCATGAAAAAAGGCGGATCCCCTGCGGGATCCGCCTTTGCCGGCAATGACGAACGGGATCAGCGACCGAGTTCGAACACCACGTCCAGGTTGACCGAGACCGTCGATTCACCTGGTGCGACCGGGGTGGCCTTGTCCATCGCCGCGCCGGCCGACATGGCCCGCATCATCGGCATCGGGCGGTAGCCGCCGCCGGCGTTCTCGGAAATGCTGACGATGCGGCGCACCTGCAGGCCCAGCGACTTCGCATAGGTCTGGGCGCGGGCCTGGGCCTTCTTCAGTGCAGCCAGGCGGGCTTCGTCATAGACCGGTTCCGGCTGGTCGATCTCGAAGCTGGGGCCATTGATCTGGTTGGCGCCCTGCGCAGCCAGTGCGTCCAGCACCTTGCCCAGCTTGGCGATGTCGCGCACCTTCAGGCTGACCGTGTTGCTGGCCTGGTAGCCGGTGATCTTCGGTGCTTCGTTGTCGGCATAGCGGTACTGCGGGTTGAGGCTGACGCCACTGGTCTGCACGTCGCGCTCGGCGATGCCGGCGGCCTTGATCGCAGCCAGTACCTTGTCCATCTGCTGGGCGTTCTGGCGCATGGCGCTGTTGCCATCGGCAGCCTGGGTGACCACACCGGCCGACAGGGTGGCCACGTCCGGCACGCGGGTCGCCTCGGCGTTGGCCGAGATGTTCAGCAGGGTGCCTTCGGCCGGAGCGGCGATCGACGGCGACGACGGGGCAGCATGGGCGGTCATCGAGGTTCCAAGGGCGAGGGACAGGGCGAGCAGCAGCGGGGTGGCGGTCAGGCGCATGGAGAACTCCTTGTTGTGCCGTTGAGGGTGGTGTCGTAGCGATGAACGCGCTGTGAGCCCGTTCGGGGTTGAGCGCGTTCCAGAACGGGTTGCCGACGATTCAGGTGGCAGCCTCAGGTTATGCTGTGCCGATGCTCTACCTTGCTTCCCGCTCCCCCCGACGCAACCAGCTGCTGGCCCGACTCGGACGCCCCTTCCAGGCCTTGGACCTGGAGGTCGTCGAGCAGCGCGCGCCCGCTGAAAGCGCCGAACAGTATGTCTGCCGGGTCGCCGCCGACAAGGCGCGCGCCGGCCTGGCCCGGGTGCTGGCCGATGACCCGCAGGCGCGGGTGCTCGGTTCGGACACCGAGGTGGTGCTGGACGGCGACGTGTTCGGAAAGCCCACCGACGCCGCCGATGCGCGGGCGATGCTGGCGCGTCTTGCCGGGCGTACCCATCAGGTGATGACCGCGGTGGTGGTGGTCGGCGCGGACGGGCTGGACAGCGAGCTGGTCATTTCCGAAGTGACCTTCGCCCCGATCGACGCCGCCGACATCGCCGCCTACGTGGCCACCGGCGAACCGCTGGACAAGGCGGGGGCCTACGCCATCCAGGGCGGGGCCGAGCGCTGGATCGAGCACCTGTCCGGGAGTTACTCCGGGGTGATGGGGCTGCCGTTGCTGCACACCGATCGTTTGCTGGCGCGCTGTGGCGTGCCGGCCCCCACTGCCGATGCCGCCAGGGAGGCTGCCGATGTCTGAGGAAATCCTGGTCAATGTGACCCCGCGCGAGACCCGGGTCGCGGTGATCGAAAATGGCATGCTGCAGGAACTGCACATCGAGCGCGGCTGGCGCCGGGGTGTGGTCGGCAACATCTACAAGGGCAAGGTACAGCGGGTGATGCCCGGCATGCAGGCGGCCTTCGTCGAAGTCGGGCTGGAGCGTGCCGCGTTCCTGCACGCCAACGACGTGGTGCGGCCGGCGCCGGTAGCCAGTGCCGACACCGAGAACACCACGCTGCCGCCGCCGTCCAGCGTGCCGATCGTCGAGCTGCTGCGCGACGGCCAGGACATCGTGGTGCAGGTGGTGAAGGATCCGATCGGCACCAAGGGCGCCCGCCTGACCACCCAGATCAGCATTCCCTCGCGCTACATGGTGCTGCTGCCGCAGTCCAAGGTGGTGGGCGTGTCGGCGCGCATCGAGGATGAAACCGAG
This sequence comes from Stenotrophomonas sp. YJH_SMC_101-4, assembly GCF_059370395.1. Taxonomy (NCBI): domain Bacteria; kingdom Pseudomonadati; phylum Pseudomonadota; class Gammaproteobacteria; order Lysobacterales; family Lysobacteraceae; genus Stenotrophomonas; species Stenotrophomonas sp. YJH_SMC_101-4. The sequence continues at coordinate 493,106 of NZ_JCAFTP010000004.1, forward strand.
CGTGCGCGCCTGAAGGCGCTGGTCACCGAACTGTCGGCGCAGCACGGGGGCTACGGCTACATCGTGCGTACCAATGCCGAGGGCCAGCCGGCCGAAGCCATCGCCGAGGACATCGCCTACCTGTCGCGCGTATGGAACGTGGTCGAGCGTCGTGGCCGCGAAGCGGCCTCGTGCAGCAACATCTATGAAGACCTGAGCCTGCCGCTGCGATCGGTACGCGACCTGATCCGCAAGGATGTGGACAAGGTGAAGGTGGACTCCAAGGAGACCTTCGCGCAGTTGCAGGCCTTTGTTGCCAAGTACATGCCGGTGCTGGCGGAGAAGATCGAGCTGTACAGCGGCGATCGCCCGATCTTCGACATGTTCGGGGTGGAGGACGAGATCGGCCGCGCGCTGGACAAGCAGGTGCCGCTGAAATCCGGTGGTTACCTGGTGATCGACCAGACCGAGGCGATGACCACCATCGACGTCAACACCGGTTCGTTCCTCGGCCAGCGCAACCTGGAAGAGACGGTGTTCCGCACCAACCTGGAAGCGGCACAGGCGGTGGCACGGCAGCTGCGCCTGCGCAACCTGGGCGGCATCATCATCATCGACTTCATCGACATGGATGATGCCGAGCACCGCCGCCAGGTATTGCGTACGCTGGAAAAGGCGCTGGCCCGTGACCATGCCAAGACCACGGTGTACGACTTCTCGCCGCTGGGCCTGGTGGAGATGACCCGCAAGCGCACGGTGGAAAGCCTGGAGCGCCAGCTGTCGGAAACCTGCCCGCAGTGCAGCGGCCGCGGCAGCATCAAGACCACCGAAACGGTGACCTACGAGATCTTCCGCGAGATCACCCGTGCCGTGCGCCAGTTCGATGCCGCGCGCCTGCTGGTGATCGCCTCGACCAAGGTGGTCGCGCGCATCACCGACGAGGAATCCGCGGCGGTGGCCGAGCTGGAGGAATTCCTCGGCAAGAGCATCCGCTTCCAGGCGGACGAGCAGTACCTGCAGGAGCAATTCGATGTTGTTCTGCTCTGATCCTCGCCGGCCGCAGGCCGGCGGTGGCCGATGAGCGCGCCGCCGCGCCTGCGACTGCGAAGGATCCGCCGTCATTTCATTGCCGCCTGCGCGGTGGGCCTGGTCGGGCTGGCACTGCTGGTGGGCACCCTCAGCCAGCTGCTGCCGCTGGCCGAGCGCCATCCCGACAGGATTGCCGCCTGGTTGAGTGAACGCGCCGGCCAGCCGGTGCGTTTCGACCAGCTGCAGACGGCCTGGACCCGGCGTGGTCCGCTGCTGCAGCTCAAGGGCCTGCGCATTGGCGCCGGCCAGGGCCTGGCGATCGGCGAGGCCGAGGTGCTGGTATCGATGTACAGCGGGCTGCTGCCCGGCCGCTCGTTGACCGAACTGCGCCTGCGTGGCCTGGCACTGGACCTGCAGCAGGGCGAGGACGGCCGCTGGTCGGTGCGTGGCCTGCCGCAGGCCGCCAATGGCGGGGACCCGCTGGATGCGCTGCGCCGTCTGGGCGAACTGCAGGTGATCGGGGGCCGCCTGGGCGTGCATGCGCCGGGGCTGGGGATCGATACCACGCTGCCACGCATCGACGTGCGCCTGCGGGTCAATGGCGACCGCCTGCGTGTAGGCGTGCGCGCCTGGGCCCAGGCCGAAGCGCTGCCGTTGACGGCGGTGCTGGACGTGGACCGCGTTCGCGGCAACGGCCAGGCCTGGCTGGGCGCCGATCCGGTCGATTTCCATGCCTGGTCGCCATTGCTGGCGGCCGGCGGTGTGCGCCTGCGCGAAGGGAAGGGCGAACTCAACCTGTGGCTGACCCTGCGCGATTTCGCGCCGGTGGCGGTGACCACCGATTCGGACCTGCGTGATGTCCGCATCGATGGCGCACCGATGCCCGCGATGGCGGCTCCGCAGCTGCAGCTGCAGCGGTTGCAGGCACGCCTGCGCTGGCAGCGCCAGGTCGACGGCTGGGCGTTGCAGGTGCCGCGCCTGCGCCTGAAAACCGAAGAAGGCGAGCAGCAGCTCGATGGCCTGCAGCTGCAGCTCGGCAAGCAGCTGCGGGTCAGTTCTGGCGAAGTGCAGGCCGGCATCGCGCTGCGTGCGCTGGCCCTGAGCGATCGTCTTGAACCGGGCCTGCGTCGCTGGCTGTTCCTGTCCAGGCCGCAGCTGGACGTGCGCGAGCTGCAGCTGGCGGGCGAACGCGATGGCCCGCTGTGGGCGCAGGGCGAACTGCAGTCGCTGGGCTTCGCCAGCGTGGGCAGTTCGCCCGGCCTGCGCGGCCTGGGCGGGCGCTTCGAAGGCGACGCGGATGGCTTCAGCCTGCAGCTGCAGCCGCAACGCCAGCTGCAGTTCGATTGGCCGACCGGCTTCGGCGTGCGCCACGATCTGCACCTGGCGGGCCAGGTGGTGGGCTGGCGCGATGAAGGCGGTGGCTGGCGCATCGGCACGGCAGCGATGCGCGTGGAAGGCACCGATTATGCGGCGGACGTGCGCGGTGGTGTCTGGTTCCAGGGCGACGGTACGCGGCCGTGGCTGCAGCTGGCGGCCAAGCTGGACGACGTGCCGATGACCGCGGCCAAGCGCTTCTGGATCCACTCCAAGATGAGCAAGGGCGCCACCGACTGGCTGGACATGGCGCTGGCCGGTGGGCAGGTGCGCAACGGCATCGGCCTGGTCAGTGGCGACCTGGACGACTGGCCGTTCGACAACAACGATGGCCGCTTCGAGGCGACCGGCCATATCACCAATGGTGACATCCGCTTCCAGCACGACTGGCCGTTGATGCGCCAGGTCGACGCCGATATCGCCTTCATCGGCCCCGGCTTCGACATGCACGGTCGCGGCGATCTGGCCGGCGTGGCGGTGCAGAAATTCGAGGCGGGCATCCAGGATTTCGGGCAGCAGCCGCTGTACGTGCGTGCCGATGCGCAGAGCGAGGCCGGCAGGCTGCTGGCCATGCTGCGGCAGAGCCCGCTGCACAAGGATTATGGCGACACCCTGGACAACCTCACCGCTGCGGGCCCGGCGCATGTGACCTTCGATCTGCTGCAGCCGCTGCACCACGATGAAGGTGGCGGCCACCTGCAGGGAACGGTCGATCTGGCCGGCGTGAAGCTGGTCGACAAGCGCTTCCAGCTCACCTTTGACAACATGCACGGGCAGGCGCGCTACAGCAACGGCGGTTTCGGCGCCGAGGAACTGGCGGTGCGCCACCTCGGCCAGGACGGTCGTCTGAGCCTGCGTGCCGGTGGCTACGTGCACGACAGCAAGCTGGCCTTTGAATCGCAGTTGTCGGCCAACCTCGATGCTGGCGTGCTGATCGACCGCGCGCCGGAAATGGCGTGGCTGAAGCCCTACATCGCCGGCACCTCGCCGTGGACCATCGCGGTCAATCTGCCCAAGGTCGCTCCGGGGGCGCCTGCGCCGCCCAGCGAGCTGCGGTTGAGCTCCGATCTGGTCGGGACCCGGCTGGACCTGCCGGCGCCGCTGGACAAACCGGCTGCCGAGCCGTTGGCGACCACCGTGGCTGCACAGCTGCCGATGGGGGCCGGCCGCATCGACGTGGCGTTCGGCCAGCGCCTGGCGCTGGCTGCGCGCAGCCACAACAACCAGACGGGTGTGCAGGTGACGCTGGGCAGCGACCATGCCGATCGCGAGCCGCCGCCGAGCGGACTGTCCGTGAATGGCCGCAGCCCGACCCTGGACGCGCTGGAGTGGATCGGCCTGGCCCGTGGTGGCAACGACGATGACGGCATGCCGCTGCGTGCGGTGGATGTGCAGGTCGGCAAGCTGATGCTGATCGGTGGCGTGTTCGAGCAGACCCGGTTGCAGCTGCGCCCGGGAGCGCAGGCACTGGATGTGCGCCTGGACGGCCCGTCGCTGGCCGGGCGCCTGACCGTCCCCAATGCAGACGGCGGCACCATCAGTGGCCAGCTCGACCGCGTGCACTGGCAGTCATTGCCGGCGGCTCCAGGTGCACCGGCCGCGCCGGCACGGGTACAGGCCGGCGCCAACGACATGGACCCGGCCAAGCTGCCGCCGTTCGCGCTGGACATCGCCGACCTGAAGTTCGGCAAGGTGGTGCTGGGCCAGGCGGTGCTGCGTACGCGGCCGCTGGCCAATGGCCTGAACGTGGATGAGCTGCGCTTCCGTGCGCCTGACCAGGAGATCGACATCAGCGGTCGCTGGCTGGGCCGCACCGGTGGTGCCCGCACCGAGCTGACCGCTCAGGTGCGCAGCGAGGATCTGGGCGGACTGATGCAGAACCTCGACTACGGCGGCCAGCTGCGTGGCGGTTCCGGCCAGGCGCAGCTGCAGGCCACGTGGAGTGGGGGGCCGTCGGACTTCCAGCTGGGCAACCTGCAGGGCCGCCTGGACCTGCACGCACGCAACGGCCAGCTGCTGGAGCTGGAACCCGGCGCCGGCCGCGTGCTGGGCCTGCTCAGCGTGACCCAGCTGCCGCGGCGCCTGATGTTCGACTTCCGCGACTTCTTCTCCAAGGGCTTCGCGTTCAACCAGATCGACGGCAGCATGCAGTTCGGCCAGGGCATGGCGCGCACAGACAAGGTGCTGATCGAAGGCCCGGCAGCCAACATCACCATCCGCGGCCAGGCCGACCTGCGCAACCAGCAGTTCGACCAGACCATCGACGTCAACCCGCGCGCAGGCAATCTGCTGACCGTGGTGGGGGCGGTGGCCGGTGGCCCGGTGGGGGCGGCGCTGGGCGCGGCCACCAATGCGGTATTGTCCAAACCATTGGGCGAGATTGGCGCCCGTACCTACAAGGTGACCGGTCCATGGAAGGAACCGAAGGTGGAAGTGATCGAGCGCAGCCGCGACAAGGCTCCGCCACCCGCGCCGGCACCGGCACCGGCCATTCCGCCGACCGTCACCGGCCTGCCGCGCGCGCGTTGAGCGCGGCTTTCCTGTTCACGGGGCTTGCCTGAGCGCCCCCGCATCCCCAGATCGAGAACCATGACTGATATCGCCCTGACGCTTGCCCAAGACCGCCTGCTGCGCCCTGGTGGCCTGGATACCGCTGGCCTGGAGCGCACCTTCGGGCAGTTGCTCGGCCCCGGTGTGGACTTTGGTGACCTTTACTTCCAGCACGCCCGCCGCGAGAGCTGGAGCGTGGAAGACGGCATCGTCAAGGACGGCGCGCATTCCATCGAGCAGGGCGTAGGCGTGCGGGCGATTTCCGGCGAGAAGACCGGTTTCGCCTACTCCGACGACATCCATGCCGATGCGCTGCGGGTGGCGGCGCAATCGGCACGTGCGATCTCGCGCGAAGGTGGTGCCCAGACCGGTCGCTCGCTGCTGCGTGGCAACGCGCGCGCGCTTTACCCGGCGCTGGACCCGATCGACGGCATCGGCAACGAGGCCAAGGTCGAGGTGCTCAAGCGCCTGGACGGCTACCTGCGTGCCGCCGACCCGCGCGTGAAGCAGGTGATGGTCAGCCTGTCCGGCGGCGTCGATACGGTGCTGATCGCCCGCAGCGACGGTGTGCTGGGCGCTGACGTGCGCCCGCTGGTGCGCCTGAACGTGCAGGTGATCGTCGAGCACAACGGCCGTCGCGAGTCCGGCTATGCCGGTGGCGGTGGCCGTTACGGATATGAGGAACTGTTCGCGGACGGCCGCCCGGAAGCCTTTGCCCGTGAGGCGCTGCGCCAGGCGCTGGTGAATCTTGAGGCGGTACCGGCACCGGCCGGCGTGATGCCGGTGGTACTGGGCCCGGGCTGGCCCGGCGTGCTGCTGCATGAAGCGGTCGGCCACGGCCTGGAAGGCGACTTCAACCGCAAGGGCACCAGCGTCTACGCCGGCCGCATCGGCGAACGCGTGGCCGCCCCGGGCGTGACCATCGTCGATGACGGCACGCTGGATGGACGCCGTGGTTCGTTGAACATCGACGACGAGGGTCATCCCAGCCAGTGCACCACGCTGATCGAGGACGGCATCCTGGTCGGCTACATGCAGGACAGCCTCAACGCGCGCCTGATGGGCGTGGCGCCGACCGGCAATGGTCGCCGCGAATCGTTCGCGCACATGACCATGCCGCGCATGACCAACACCTACATGCGCGCCGGCCAGCATGACCCGCAGGAGATGATCCGTTCGGTGAAGAAGGGCCTGTACGCGGTCAACTTCGGCGGCGGCCAGGTCGACATCACCAGTGGCAAGTACGTGTTCTCGGCCACCGAGGCCTACCTGATCGAGGACGGCCGCATCACCACGCCGGTGAAGGGCGCGACCCTGATCGGCAACGGTCCGGAAACCATGCAGAAGGTGCGCATGGTCGGCAACGACCTGGCCCTGGACGAGGGCGTGGGCATCTGCGGCAAGGACGGGCAGAGCGTGCCGGTGGGTGTCGGCCAGCCCTCGTTGCTGATCGAGGGCATCACCGTCGGCGGTACCCAGGCCTGAGCCGGGCGATGGCCAGTGCCACCGCCCCTGCCGGCGAGGACTCAGTCCTCGTCGGCTTCGTCGGTTTCAATGGGGTCGGCGTCTTCGGCGCTGGCCTTCAGGCCCAACGCGGTCGGCAGCATCAGGGCGCGCAGCACCTGGAAAATTTCGCGGTAGGCGCGCGGCGGCTTGTTCTTCGCCTTCTCGGCCTGGGCATTGCGCACCAGCGTGCGCAGCTGCTGGCGGTCGGCCTGCGGGTAGTCGTCCAGCAGTGCCGCCAGTGCCTTGTCACCCTCGGCCAGCAGGCGCTCGCGCCAGTCTTCCGCGCGGTGCATCATCGCCACTTCGCGGCGGCCGGTTTCGCTGTTGGCGTCCAGCGCATCGCGGATCGCATCCAGCGTGGCGTCTTCTTCGCGGCGCATGTGCTTGGCCAGGAACGCCAGCTGGCGCTTGTGGGCGATGTGGGCGGTGATGCGCTTGCACTCGGCGATATGCGGCAGCAGGTCTTCCGGAATCGGCAGGCGCGCCAGCTGGGCCGGGGTCAACGACACCAGCTTCTCGCCCAGGGCCAGGACGTCGAGCGCATCGCGCCGGTTCTGGCTGCGGCTCTTGTCGTGGAATTCACCGGTTTCTTCGTCGCGTCCGCGCATCGTTCCTACCTGATCTCAAAAAAAGTCGCCCGGCGTGATGCCGGGCCCAACCCGTACAGGATAAAGCATTGAACGTGATCGCCCCTGAAGTCGCTGTCGGCGACGACAGCCCGGCCCGGCTGGAACGGCTGGCCGACCTTTCCCAGCAGCTGCTCGACCGTGCCCGGGCGCTGGGCGCCAGCCAGGCCGAGGTCAGCTGCAGCGAGGACCGTGGCCTGGAGGTCAATGTCCGCCTTGGCGAGGTTGAGACCGTGCAGTCCACCCGCGACCGCGGTATCGCCGTCACCGTCTATTTCGGCCAACGCAAGGGCAGCGCCAGCACCGGCGACCTGAACGAGGCCAGCCTCACCGCCACGGTCGAGCAGGCCTGTGCGATCGCCCGGCATACCGAAGATGACCCGGCTGCAGGCCTGGCCGATGCCGCGCTGATGGCTACCGATTTCCCGGATCTGGATGCCTGGCACCCGTGGGCACTGCAGGCCGACGAGGCGGTGGACCTGGCCCTGGCCTGCGAGAACGCAGGTCGTGAGGCCGATGCGCAGATCCGTAACTCCGACGGCGCCTCGGTGTCGAGCATGCAGAGCCTGTCGGTGTACGCCAATTCGCATGGCTTTTTCGGCCGTGAGCGTGGCACCCATCATTCGGTGGGCTGTGCGCTGATCGCCGGCCAGGGCGATGGCATGCAGCGCGATGGCTGGTACACCAGCGCGCTGGCCCGCGAGGACCTGGAGGAGGTGGGCCTGGTCGGTCGTCGTGCCGCCGAGCGTACCGTCGCCCGCCTGCAGCCTCGCTCGATGGCCACCGGCAGCATGCCGGTGCTGTTCGCCCCGGAAGTCGCGCGCAGCCTGGTCGGTCACCTGCTGTCGGCGGTGTCCGGCGGTGCCCTGTACCGCCAGGCCAGCTTCCTGCTGGACAGTGTTGGCCAGCAGCTGTTCCCGGACTGGATGCAGATCGAGGAACTGCCCCACCTGCGCCGTGGCCTGCGCTCGGCCGCCTTCGACGGTGACGGCGTGGCCACCCGTGCTTCGGCCCTGGTCCGTGACGGCGTGCTGCAGCGCTATGTGCTGGGCAGCTACTCGGCGCGCAAGCTGGGCCTGCAGACCACCGCCAATGCCGGTGGCGTGCACAACCTGCAACTGGCCGCCAACGCGGGCTCCCTGCATGAGATCGCCCGCCAGATGGGCGATGGCCTGCTGGTGACCGAGCTGATGGGGCAGGGCGTGAACGGGGTGACCGGCGACTACTCGCGCGGTGCCGGCGGCTTCCGCGTCGAGAATGGCGAGATCCAGTACCCGGTGGATGGCATCACCATCGCCGGCAACCTGCGCGAGATGTTCAGCAGCATCGAAGCGGTCGGCAGCGACGTCGACCCGCGCTCGCACATCCGGACCGGTTCGATCCTGCTGGGGCGGATGACCATTGCCGGTAATGATTGATGGCGTCGATGGCGTAAGCTATGCCCGCCTGACGCAACCAGCTTGGTGCTGGTGGGTCAAGACCACCCAATGAAAAGGAGTTTTGTCGTGAGCGAATTCGATAACGTCCCGCCGCCGCCGGCCACCACCGACGTGCCGGCCGACCAGCGCACCATGGCCCTGGCTGCCCACCTGCTGGGCATCTTCACCGGCTTCATCGGCGCACTGATCATCTGGCTGATCAACAAGGACGATGCTGGCAAGGCTTTCGTGACCGACCAGGCCAAGGAAGCCCTGAACTTCCAGATCACCGTGACCATCGCCATGGTCATCAGCATGATCCTGACCATCGTGATCATCGGCGTCTTCCTGGCCCCGATCGTCGGCATCATCAGCCTGGTGTTCAGCATCATCGCAGCGGTCAAGGCCAACAACGGCGAAGCCTATCGCTACCCGTTCGCGCTGCGCCTGATCAAGTAATACCGGCTGCATGCGGAACTGAAAACGCCCGGCATTGCCGGGCGTTTTCATGTGTGGGGAGCGACGGGCGGTGCCCGGCGAGCGATCAATGATCGCGTTCGACCGCCAGCGTCGCCAGCGCACGCAGCGCATCGGCTTCCTCGCCATACCCGGCCAGGATCGACTGCATGCGTGCAGCGAGTTCGTGCAGCTGGGCCTTTGCGCCGTCCATGCCAAGCAGGGCGGGGAAGGTGCTCTTGTCCTGCGCCTGGTCCTTGCCGGCGGTCTTGCCCAGCTGCTCGGAACTGGCCTCGACATCGAGGATGTCGTCGCGTACCTGGAAGGCCAGGCCGAGTGCATCGGCGAAGCTGTCCAGCTGGGCCAGCTGCGGTTCGTGGGCCTGGCCGCACAGCGCGCCCATGCGCACTGCCGCGCGGATCAGGGCGCCGGTTTTCAGCGCATGCATGCGAGTCAATGCCGCCAGCGTCTGCTGCTGGCCGGTGGCATCGATATCCAGGGCCTGGCCGCCGCACATGCCGGACGCGCCGGAGGCGTGGGCCAGGGTCTGCAGGCAGGCCACGCGCAGCGTGGCCGGCAGCGGTGCATCGGCCAGCAGGCCGAAGGCACGGGTCTGCAGCGCGTCGCCGGCGAGGATCGCGGTAGCTTCGTCGAAGGCGATGTGGGTGGTCGGCTTGCCACGGCGCAGCGCGTCGTCATCCATCGCCGGCAGGTCGTCATGCACCAGCGAGTAGGCGTGGATGAGTTCGACGGACATAGCCGCCGCATCCAGGCTTTCCAGCTGTGCACTGAACAGGTGGCCACTGGCGTAGACCAGCAGCGGGCGCATGCGCTTGCCACCGCCCAGCACCGAATAGCGCATGGCCTGGTGCAGGCGCTGCGGTGCTTCGGCAGGCGAGGGCAGGGCAGCGTCGAGCTGGCTTTCGATACGGTCGCGCCAGCGCGCGAACAGAACCTCAGCCGTCATGGTTGGGCGGATCGAAGGGCTCGGATGCTTCCGGCTGCGCCGGATCGCTGAGCAGGCGCACGCGCAGTTCGGCCTGCTCCAGCGCCTGCTGGCACTGGCGATACAGACCGACGCCACGTTCGTAAGCACTGAGCGAGGCTTCCAGGCTCAGCTCGCCGGTTTCCATCTGCTCCACCAGCTGTTCCAGCGATTCGAGCGACTGCTCGAACTGGGCGACCGGGGAGGCGTTTTCGGGGGACTTCTTGGCCATGTGGCAAGTGTGGACGGGCCGCGCGCGGGGGTCAATTCACCAGCCGCCGGGACGCCACTGCAGCTGTGCCTGGTGGGCCTGCAACCAGGCCTGCAGTGGCGCGGAGATGACCACGTCGGCGGCGGCCAGCAACTGCGGGCCATCAAAGATCAGCGGCAGCTGCGCGCGTCGCCAGGGGGCGAGATGTTCGCGTTGCAGGCAGTCCTTCAATGCGTGCGAATGCTGGCGACCTGGCAGCAGGATGCGCTCTCCGCCCACGCGTGCACGGACCTGCAGCGGGCGCTCGAAGGCGGCGCCGCCCTGCAGCCGCAGCTGGCCGCCATCGGGCAGCGGCAGGGGGGCATGCCCATCCCATTCGGCCTGCCACGCGCGGGGCAGCGATGGCAGCTGCGCGGGTAGCAGATAGGCATGCTCGCGCCATTGCTGGATGGCATGATCGTGCCAGCGCACCCGCGCCTGGCGATCATTGCCGGCCGGCAGCAGTTCGTCCAGGCCTTGCTGCAGCACCGTGGTCGGCAGTGGGGCGGCACCATGGCCGATCACCCAGGCGCGCAGCACGCGCGCGGCGCGTCCCGGTGACACCTGACGCAGCAACTGCAGCGACAGCACGCGTGGAGCGACTTCCAGGTGTGTGATCAGCTCGGCGTCTTCTTCATCCAGCAGTTCGCGGGTCTGCCGGCAATGCAGGACGCTGCCGGCCAACGCGGCGGCGGCGTGCGGCCAGCGCTGGCGCAACAGTGGCAGTACCTGCAGGCGCAGGAAGTTGCGATCGGCGTGGTCTTCGGCGTTGCTGGGATCCTCGATCCAACGCAGCGCGTGTTGCCGGGCATAGTCGAGCAGTGCGGTGCGCGGTGCGTGCAGCAAGGGACGCCACAGGCGGTGCGTACCGAGCTGACTGTCATCGGCCATCGCGGCAAGGCCATCGACACCGGAGCCGCGCAGCGCGCGGAGCAGGAAGGTCTCGGCCTGATCGTCCTGGTGCTGTGCCAGCGCCAGTGTTTCGCCTTCGCGCAGTTCAGCAGTGAACGCTGCACGTCGTGCTTCGCGCGCTGCGCCTTCGAGGCCCAGGCCTGTGGTTTTGTCGATCTGTACGTGGCGCACGGCCAGCTCGACGCCCAGTGCCGCGCACTGCTGCTGGCAATGCCGTACCCAGTCGTCAGCTGCTGGTTGCAGGCCGTGGTGTACGTGCACCGCACGCAGCGCCGTGCCGGAAGCCTGGGCGCAGCGCCACAGCCAGTGCAGCAGCACGGTGGAGTCGACACCACCGCTGTAGCCCACCAGCAGCGGCGCATCCAGCGGAACAAGGGCAGGGAAGGCAGTCACGGCGGCAAGTATAGGGTTGCCCGGCAGGGCTGCGCCCTGCACCCGCTACGATCCAGAGCAACAGCAACAGCTGGTCTGCTGGGGGACGGCGGGGTGGGTCCGGTTGCGGGGGACGCTGCAAGTACGTCCATGTAAGCTCGGTCGCCGCATCCATGCGGCTCACGCCCCCGCAACCGGACCCACCCCGCCTTCGACAGTTTCCTGCGAACTGTCGGAATTGCTCTTGAGGTCAGATCCGTTTTCCTGTGGAAAAC